>DJHM01000001.1 GCA_002433075.1 Latescibacteria bacterium UBA6620 | reverse complement strand
CCCGTCGTGGTAGTCGTTGAGCAGACCGTCATCCTTACCCGTTCGGATAGCCTCGCAGAACTGAAAATCGATTTCGTGCCAGGGGTTGAAGTCTTCGCCTTCGAACACTTTCTCGCCGTTCACCTCGATGTAATCGTATCGATGGATGGCGAGGTAGCCCCCTTCGTAGTAGAAAAGGAAATAGGGCTCGTTCGGAGGAACGGTTGGAGTAACGCTGATAAAAGCGAGGGTCATGGTCCCGCCATTCGACATCAAGAAGTTGAATGACGCCGAGGTGGGAGAGCGATGGCGCTCGGGATCGTGCTTGAGATACCCCTGGGCGGTGGCCACGTCGAGGCCGCTGACGAACCTGGCATAATCTACGGCGTGGGGGCCCCAGTCGAAGAAAGAAGAGGCGCCTTTTTCAAACACGCCGTGCCAGGTGTCCCTGCTGCGAACGTCGGGGACGTCACGGATGCTTTGGAATCGGATGTGGGTGACTTCCTTGCCTTCGAGAAGGCGCTTGGCTTCCTGAAAGATCGGTCGATACCGCTCACGGAAGCAGACGGTACTGAGGACGCCCGCCTCGCGCACGGCGTTGTCGATACGGCGGGCGACAGACATCTCGATGGCCTGAGGTTTCTCGCTGAATAAATGAATGCCCTTCGAGGCCGCGGTCGCTTCGATGTCGGTCCGGGCGAAGGCGGGGACGATCGACCACATCGCGTCGATCGACTCTTTATCGAGCATGTCGTGCCCGTCGGTATAGACGCGGGGGATGTCGAATCGCCCTGCGGTGTCCTTCGCTTTCTGCTCGTCGAGATCGCAGATGGCTACGATCTCGACACCGTCGATGGAGGTCAGGTTGGGAAGATGCTGGTTATTCGAGAAGTTTCCGGCGCCGAGGACGGCGACTTTAATGGATTTCGACATGTACACCTCAAGGCAACACGAAGGCTCGAAGTCGCGAAGAGACCAACAAGCGACCAGACGACGACTTCGATGGTTGAACCGCGAGAAACCGGGTTAGACTGAAATCATTGCTTCCGACAAACGGATACGGAATCCCTGCCGCATTTAGATCCACGAATCCCGAGCTACAACTCCACGTTCAGCTTTTGCGCCCACTCGAGAATCTGGTCCCAGGTGCCGTCTTCGATGAAGATGCCTTCCGCATCCCGTTGGGCTTTGACGCGGGCCTCGATCTCACCTGGAAGGAGAATTTCCCTGAATCCTTCGGCGGGAGGGGAGGATTTGACGTGCGCGATGAAGATGTCGGACTCCTTGTAGAATTCCTCGATCGGAAGGAATTGAGCGACGTCGACGATGATGAGGAGGACGCCGTTGCTGTTCCGCTGGTCTTTCCCGATGCATCCGGTGCCGCTCAACACGCCGGCGAGGATCTCGATAGCGACGTTGAGCCCATAGCCTTTGTGACCGGCAGCCGTTCCTCCCAGAGGCAGGATGCTGCCGGGAGGATCGCCATACAGTTTGTGAGGATCGTTGGTCGGTTTCCCGTCCGAGTCGAGGAGCCAGCCATCGGGTGTGGGCTCATTGCGGTTCCGCTTGACGCGCACTTTACCCTCCGCGACGACGGTCGACGTCATGTCCATGACAATCGGTTCGCCCGAGGAATGCGGAATCCCGAAAGCGATGGGATCCGTGGCGAGACGAGGCTCGGTTCCACCCCAGGGCGCCATCCGGAAGGCGGGAATGCCTACAGCGTTGACGAACAGGAAGCTGATCATGCCCTGTCGCGCGATATGGTCGACGTAGCTGCCGAGCCGCCCGATGTGGTTCGAGTTTCTTACGGTGACGGCGGACAGGCCGTGTTTCTTCGCTTTGTCGAGTCCGATGTCAACGGCACGTGTCATGGTCACCTGGCCGAATCCCCAGTGACCGTCGAGGGTTGCGGTCATCGGATTTTCCTGGACGGTCTCGATTTCGGCGTTGGGAACGATGTCGTTCTTCTCGACGGAGTCGAGGTACTGCGGGATGCGAATCAGTCCGTGGGAGTCGTGACCCGTACTGTTGGCTTCAGCGAGCAATGTCGCGACGAGTTTTGCGTTGTCGGGGGAGGTCCCCGCCCCGGCAAGGATTCTGGAGATGGTGTCGATGAGTTCGTCCAAGGTGAAACTTGGCATGTGGAACCTCTTGTTCGGTGTTCGGTGAAACCGAGTTCAGCGAAAGATTCGCGTGATGATCTCGGGGTGGCTGAGACCGGATGTGCGGAGCCGGGTGTATTCCTCCCAATGCTCCCAGGACCGGCGCTCGTGGTTGCGAATGTCGTACTTGTGCTCAAATTCGGGAGAGATTCTGCCTTCGGAAAGCATCTGTGACAGAGGGTATCCCTTCTCGTTGAGTGGGAGACGCACGATTTCGTGGTTCCGGGCGGATTGATACAGGGCCATCATCAACTCTACCGCGTGGCGTGACTGGGTACCCTCGCTACAGTAGGATGAGGCCTCGTCGAGCCATGCTTTGAGCCCTCTGGCCTGCGCGGCGTAGGCCACGCGGAAGAATCCCTCCAGTCCTGCGTCGTTCGCGGACGTCTCGATTTCCGTATCCCAGGAAACAGGGAACGGCTCGGGATTGTGGCCGTGAGAGATCACCCTGAGGTGATCGGGTCTGACTTCGATCAGACCGTCAGAGCCCTGGACCGTCATCTGGTCGGGCTCATTCCGGGTCGTCAGGTCCGACTGGAACAGACACTGGACGCCGCCCTCGAAGGCCATCAGTCCCACGCACGCATCCTCGATGGGCACGTTTCTCTCCCACCGATTCGACCGGCGTTCGAGTGCGCCCATCACCCATTCAGCTGGTGGATCGCCGAGAACATAACGGATTCCGTCGACCGTGTGACTACCGGTGTTCAGCATGCCGTCGATGACGTGGCCGGTGGCCAGGACGGGTCGGCCGATTGCGCCCTCTTCGACAAGGCGACGAGCCTCGGTCCATCCGGGGTAGAATCGACGCTGATGCGCGATGGCTAGTTTCGTGCCGCTGTCCCTGCACGCGTCGATCATCTGATCGGCTTCATCGAGTCCAATGGCCATCGGTTTTTCACACAGGACGGCCTTCACGCCCTTCCGCGCGGCCAGGGTGGTCTGGGGAGCGTGCAGCAAATGCCACGTGCAGATACTGACGACGTCGAGAGACGCCTCGTCGAGCATCGTTTCGGCGTCGTCGTACATCGTTGGAATCGAGAACGTTTCCTGGAACGAACGGGACACATCCGGATCGACCTCGGTTCCGGCCACAAGTTCCATTCCGGGCACGCTCATGTAGCCTCGAGCGTGACGTTCCGCGATGTTTCCGCAACCGATGATGCCAACCCGGTAGTTTGTGGACACGATCGTCTTCCTCCCTTAGAGCCAGCCTACGATCGGCGGATTTCCATGAGCGTCATCTGAGGCTTGCCGAAAGCATCCAACTGTTCGTATGACACCGTGCAGTCTGGATAGGCGGCTCTGGCGAACGCCTCCAGCAGGCGCCCGTTGAACCAGTCGACGGCCGAGCCGTCGTACTTCGCCGGCCCCTTGAAACCCATTCGGTAGATGCGCTTTCCCCTGGACGTCATTCGTTGGGGGACGTCGTGGTAATCCTGAATTCGCCGAACGATGATGTCGACGATTTCCAGGGCCCCTCGGGGATGGAGAAGGTTAAGGAGGAGGAGGCCGCTCTCGAGCCCGCGGTTCGACAGGTGCAGCCAGACGTTGTGAGGGTATTCCTTCAGGACGTCTCGCAGGATGTCAGGTGGCCGAATCCCCGACGGAAGAAGGTCGGGTCGGATGAAGTCGAATCGGGATGGTTCGATCTCCACGTAGCGCTCCTCGAGCTTCAATCCCGTATCCCGGACGTCGGGGTTGCCGTAGAGATCCTGCCAGAAACGGTAGAATTCGAGGTTTCCTTTCGTTTCACCGTGGCATTCGTGAAAACAAGTACGGTAGTCGAGAAGAAATCGCTCGACGCCAGTCTGTGGAATCGAGGCCAGGTCGATACGTAACCGTGAAGCATCCAATCCGTAGGTCTCGGACAACGGGATGACGGCCTCCTCGGGAAGATAGAGGCGCGTTTCGATCAGGAAGTGCTTGTTGTTGATCTGCGCAAGCTTGTCTCCCGGCAGGTTGTCGAAGACGTTCGTGACGTGAACTCGCAGGATGCGGCCGGAGAAAGGCTCGAGCGCCTCGGTGGGCGACGCAGCATTGGCGTGCACATACTCCAGCGTGATGCCACGACGTTCGGCCCCGAGTTCGTCTCTCGCGTGATCGAGAACGGCTTCGCTCGTGTCGGACAGGACGTAGGCGACGTCTCCGAGGTTGTAGCCATCGGACCGGGCGAGCGTGGTGAGCGTATCGATGAAAGCGCGCGCGTAGTCGATGCTGGCGACCCCGATCTCGACGTAGCAGATCCGTTCTGGATCGGTCTCACGAATGCTCCGGATCTGGTCGTAGAAACGGCACGCGTTGTGCCGGATAAATTCGAGGTTCGCGTCCGGCGAGCCCTGAATGGCGTCCCGGTAGTCTCTGCCGTGGGCCCCGACGAAGTCGATGACGAGGTTCCAGAAAGAGGCGTTGAACTGCCACACGATGCTGTCGGAGTAGGGGACGAAGTCTCCGATAAGGACACCGCCTTCGCTCTCGCTGCCCCCCCCGACATAGCCGGGAAGGGTCCGCTCGATGGCTTCGCGGAGCGCCTGGGGGGTGTCCCATTGACGCAGGTCCACCGCAAGTTCCCATTCGTCCGTGGAGGTGAACGGCCGGCGAGCGAGAGGCCTCCTGAAATGTTGTCGGTAGGTGATGCGGTTCCAGTAGGTACTGAACGAGCTGTTCGGCGCGGCGGACCGTCGGGCATCGGCGAAGGCATCCAGATGGTGCAGAAACCCGCGTATCTGCGGATCGTCGATGAGCCCCGCTTCGTGAACGACGCTGATGCCATCATTGCCCAGGGCGGCGATCGCTTCGTCGAGATCCGTCCTTGCTCGTTGGTGCGGACTGAGTTTGGCCTTCGACAGCAAATCCTCGAGTCCACCCGATCCGACAATGGGCATCAGATGGATTCCGGCCACGTCATTCAGACTAAGGACCTTCTCGATCAGGTTGGCTGTCCAGTCCAGACAGAACGAATCGAAGTCCTGAGCATCGGGCCGACTTGCCTCCCTGAAAGAATCGAGGACCTGACGCCCCTCCCGGCCGCCCGTGCCGACTCCAACGAGAAAGAACCACATTCGAAGGGACTCTATCGTCCGCGGCACCGGAATGCCGACGAGAATCGGAGTCCGGGTAAGGCCGCGTCGATCCGCCTCATTCCACCAGCTCTCGAAGCGATCCCACAGCAAGGGTGGCTGGGTGAGGATGGCATCGGCGCCGGCATCGATCTTCCGGGCGAGGCGATCGACTCGTCGGTCGACAGACTGAATTAGGGGATTCTCAACGGCCCAGGCAGGAATGTCAGGCGGAATGTCACCCGAAATTCTGAGACGTTGGATGAGCTCGAGCGTGCGAAACGCGTTCATGGGGAGGGTCACCCGGCCGAAAGGGCCCAGGGCCCTGCGGGTAAGACCGCCGCCCGACAGAGCGAGCAGGGCTTTGGCACCTCGTTCGACAGCCGTGGTGATACGCTTGTACACGGTGCCCTGAGTTCTGAGGGCCGAGGAGATAGTGGCGATGGGTTGCCGGGTACCCTCGATCGAGTCGAGCGGATCGGTGGAAGGGGCGGATCCGGAAAGCGCCGAACGGATATCGCGGAACTGTGCGACGAGGGGCAGGTCGGGAAGCGTTACAGCGTCGATGACGCCCCGACGGGTGAGGCTGTTGTAGCGCTTCATCTGGGCGGGATTCGCCTGCTCCGCTGTGATGATGAAGCGACCCCGTCTGAGACGGTCCAGGATGGGGAAGGGTTCTGCGTCGGCCATACTGAAAAGATGATCACGAAAGACACGAAACACACGAAAAATGAAAGCGCGGGAACCCGTAGCAGGTTCCCGCTATCCACGTGATTCGTGCTCAAGCAGGCCTTAGTCCTCCTTGGGCGGAGACATGGTCGCCTGGCGCCGGAAGCGGGGCTGGAAGTAGATCTGTTCGAAGTAGGTCCCGGGTTCCCACTTGTGCATTCCGGGCTCGGTTTGGCGGGGACCCGGTGTGTTGTGCTTGCTCGGGTATTTCGCGATCGCTTCTTCGATGATGTCGACGCCGAGTCCGGGCTCATTCGGCACGGGGACAAAACCGTCGACGGTCGGGATGTGGTTGGTGATGACTTCATAGCGCCGAGGATCGTCGAATTCGACGCGTTCGAGAGCGAGGGCGTTGGGGATGGAACACATCACGTGAAGCGCGGCAAATTCACCGATCGGGCCGAGCGTTCCGGAATGGGGCGCCACGGTGATGTAGTGCGCCTCCGCCATCGCCGACAGTTTCTTGAGCTGTGAGATTCCACCGATGCGGCCCGCGTCGGGCTGGATGACGTCGACGAGTTCGTTCTCGATGTGTTCGCGTAGTCCCCAGATGTGAGAGTGGCGTTCGCCGACGGCGATGGGTACATCGGTTGCGTCCTGGAGTCTGGCGAGAGCTTTGAGATTCTCAGGCGCCACCGCGTCTTCGAAGAAGGTGATGTTATACGGCTCGAGTGCGCGAGCGAGGATGATGGCGTCCTTGACCTGAAGCCACGGGGGTGGCGCGCACTCGACCATGATGTCCATGTCGTCGCCGACTGCCTTGCGAACATCGTGGACCGCCTGAATGGAGTCGACGCCCTGGCCGGTCTTGACGGCGGTGTAGCCCATAGCCTTCAGTTCGAGTGCCCGCTCGACGACGCCGGTTCTATCGTCCTCCGCGCTGACTCCCATTTTGTAGCGGAAGGCGTGGCCGTAGACGCGGACGGAGTCACGCAATTTTCCGCCAAGCAGATTCCACACGGGCGTGTTGAGGGCCTTGCCCTTGATGTCCCACAACGCCATTTCGATCCCGTTGATGGCGCCCGACCCGACAACGCCGGTCATCCCGTGACCCATCATACCGACGAAGAGCAGCTGCCAGATCTTTTCGATCTGCATCGGATCCTCGCCGATGACCATCGGGGAGATGTCGTCGATGGCAGCCTTGATGACCTTGGGCCATCCACTGGCTTCACCCACACCGGTGATGCCTTCGTCGGTGTGGACCTTGACGAAGAGCCAGTTGCGTGGCGTATCTCCGACGCCCATCAGGAAAGTTTCGACTTTGGTGATTTTCACAGGGAGGCTCCGGTTTTGGGGGTGTTCACGGCGTTCACGTTGAATGCGAAAGGAACTCTACTCGAGACCTATGGAGCCGTCGGGTTTGATGATCACCGGGCGGTCCCAGTCTTTGGGTGGGTAGGCAGCCGCGGCTTCCTCGTTCAGGTCGATCCCGAGACCGGGGCCGGTGGGGAGTTCGAGGTAGCCGTTCTCGATCGTGAGAGAGGGGAAGAACAGCTCCTGGTTGAAGGCGGACGCGACGTCGTTGTTGACCTCCTGAATCAGGAAGTTGGGGACGGCGGCGTCAATGTGGGCACAGGCGCTGAGCCCGACGGGACTGCACGCGTGATGGGGGGCGAGCTGAATGTTCGACAGCTCGGCGACGGCCGAACGTTTGACAGTCTCGAGGATGCCTCCACAAGCCGTGGGTTCGAGCTGGATGATGTCGACGGCGCGTTTGGCAATGACGTCCTTGAAGAGATCGCGGTGCACGACACGTTCCCCGCCGGCGATGGGGATACTCGTCTGGGCCTTGACCTCGACGAGCTGATCGGGGTTCTCGGTCAATGCGGGTTCTTCGAGGAAATAGGGATGGTAGGGCTCGATCCCTTTCGCGAGTCGGATCGCGTCGGCCGGGCTGAAACTCTTGCCGTGAAAATCGAGGCAGATGTTGAAATCGGGTCCGACCGCTTCGCGGACCAGCCGGACCCGTTCGACGGATTCCTCGAACTCGCGGATGGGCGCTTTCGGGACTTCCCGCCAGACGACGCTCGGCGGATCCATTTCGACGTCGATGGCCTGCGGGCCGAACTTCATTCCGGTCCAGCCCATTTCCTTCAAGATTACTGCTTGTTCGTGAAGCGCCTTGCCCTCCATTTGGGGCAGCCGCGACCAGGCATTGCCACTCGCGTAGACCTTGATCCGGTCTCGAACAGGTCCCCCGAGCATCTTGTAGATCGGAAGTCCGCATGATTTTCCTGCGATGTCCCAGAGCGCCTGTTCGATTGCACTGAGCGCGGAGAGCTCGCCCGTTCCGAGGGGATACCTCATTCCTCGATAGATGGCGTTCCAGTTATGGATGACTTTCGTCGGATCCTGACCGAGGAGCCAGCGACGAAACTTCCGGACGCATCCCTCGATGATGTCCTCGAGGCTATGGAAAGCTTCACCGATTCCGTAGATCCCGTCGTCGGTCAGGATCTTGACGATGGCGTGATTGCCGGCATTGCCCGGGCCCCAGTTGAACGTATGGGGCTGGTTGATGAGGAAGAGCTTTACGTCGGTGATTTTCATGGGTGTCCCGAATTCGATCGAAGAGTCAAAGTGGTTTCGCCCGATTCACTCGCCTTGCTCGACCCAGTCGACGCGGAATCTGGCGAGGGCGAGGCGCTCGTAGCGGTCGGCTTCGAAGAGGCAAAGCAGGTGGTCATCGAACGTCACGGTGAGGTCCGAGTAGGCGGAGGCATCCTCGTAGAGTACCCGAGCCACGGGCCAGGTCCGGCAGCCGTCTTCGCTGATCCGGACGGTGAGTCGGGCACGCTCGTCCGTAGCCGCGGGATGCGCGATCAGAACCCGATCGTTTTCGTGCGCTACGATACTGCCCTGGCAGGAGGGTTCGGGCAGTGCATCGTCGTACTGAACATCGGTCCAGCTGTTACCGCTGTCGTGACTTCGGGAGAAAGCCCGGCGGAATCGATCCTGGCGGCTTCGTAGCGTTCCGTAGATCGAACCGTCCGCCAGCTCGACGGCTTCGCATTCGTCAGAGGCGTCGGTGGTCATTTTGGGCCCGGACCGCCAGGTCGCACCGTGGTCATCGCTGTAGAACACGACCGAGGACTGAATCTTGCCCCAGCCGGCTGGGCGCCACGTGGCGGGGCCGGGGCTTTCGTCGCTCCACGATGGTGCCAGGAGCCGACCGCCGGCCAGCTGGATGCCGTGGCCGGGACCAGTGCCGAGATAGGTCCAGGCGGGATCCTTGATGTCAGCCGTGATCTCTACGGGCGTGGTCCAGCTTTCGCCTTCGTCCTCACTCTGGGTGACGAAGACGGTCTGATTCTCCTTGCAGAAGAGCAGGACGATCGAGCCGGTTTCCCGATCCACGATCGGGCAAGGGTTTCCGCACGTGCGATCGCCATCGGTGACGACGATCTGACGATCGCTCCACGTCTTCCCATTGTCGAAGCTTCGTTTGAGGACGATGTCAATCTCGTCATCGTCCGCCCCGGTCCGGCGTCGAGCCTCGCAGAAAGCCAGGACCGTGCCTTTCGTGGTGACAAGGAGAGCGGGAATGCGATGGCGCCTGCAGCCGGCTTCATTGGCCGGAAAGAGCGTGGTGATCAGCATGGATGCTCTCGCCTCGAACTTGCACGAGGGTTTTCAGCTATCTGACGATGCGGCGGAAGGGTTCCGATCTCGTGTCAGCAGTAAGGAGGTCGTCGATGCTGTCGTTTTCGAGTCCTTCCTTGATGACGCGGCAGGTGGCTTCGACGGCATCGGCGGTGATGGCGATGTCCTCATCGGTCGTCGCGTGGGTGGGGCCGAAGCCCGTGTAACCGTGAACGCCTCGTTTGGCCATTTCCTGAATGAAAAGGGTCTGCACTTTGGCGGCGTCGGCGCCTTCGGGCAGGTCGAAGACGAGTCCCGGCGTGGTCGGGAATCCCTGGCAGGCGCCCGACAGGCCCGATGAAGCGACCGCTGCGTCGACCGCCTTCGCTGTGGCGATGCCCTTTTCTTTCAGCACGGTCTCGCTGTGGCGGCGCTTGAGTTCCCGGATGCAGGCGAGCGATGCGGCCAGGCCGACATTGTCCGACCAGTAGGAACTGGAGACGAACATAAGCCTGCCCTCTTCCATCGCTTCGCGACTTCCGACGACCGCGCCCATCGGATACCCGTTCGAGATGCCCTTGGCGACGACGGTCATATCCGGGATCACGTTGAAGACTTTCTGCATTCCACCGAGAGATTCGCGCCAGCCACAGGAAACTTCGTCGAAGATCAGGAGCGCCCCGTTGCGATGTGCCATTTCCTTGACGCCCTCAAGGTATCCTGGCTCGGGAGGTTCCGAGCGGGCGGGTTCCATCATGATGGCCGCGACCTGGCCCTGATGCTCGCTGAACAGACGCCCGAGCATGTCCAGGTCGCCGTAGGAGAATGGAACCGCGGTACCTGCGAGCGCCCTTGGGACGCCGATCGGCTCGATGCCGGCGAAAGGGTACTCACCACTGTCGGGGTCGACGAGATAATTGGCGGACTGATACCAGTCGTGCCAGCCATGATAGCCGCAGAAGAGAATGATGTCTCTGTCGGTGGTGCCTCGTGCAAGTCGGGCGGCGACGGCGCAGGCTTCGCCGCCCCCTTTGGTGTAGCGGACCATTTCGCAACTCGGAATCGTGTCGGCGAGTTCGTCCGCCAGTTCGATCTCGAGGCCGCTGTTCATCGAGTGCAGGCTGCCCTTGTCGATCTGTTCCTTCACGGCGGCATCGACGACGGGGTCGGCGTAGCCCAGGATGATGGCGCCCAGTGCGCGCGTCCAGTCGATGTATTCTTTCCCATCGACGTCGACGAAGCGGGCGCCTTTCGATCGCTCGATGTAGAGGGGACTTACGCCTCTGGCGAAACGCTCGGCGCGACGACTGATGAGTTGAACCCAGCCAGGGATTCGCTCTCCTGCGCGTTCGTACAGTTCAAGTGACTTTGCTACGCTATGGTTGTCGGACATGACTACTCCTCATCCCAGTTGAAGATGACGCCGAGCATGGATTTCTCGCGGTGATAGGCCATTTCGTAAGCTGTGGCCATTTCTGAATAATGGAGTTGGTGCGTGATGAGGCGGCTCGGCTCCAACTTGCCATCCGCCATCAGAGAGAGGACGTGATTGCAGCGCCCCAGCGCCGCATCGGCCTCTTCATTCGGGAACAGGGCTGCGTCACTGCCCGAGACGGCGATGAGAGAGATGCCCTTGAAGTAGAACCATTCCATCGCGAGCGGGTTGAAGTCGAGATCGGGTTCGCCGCGTCCCTGGAGGCTGACGATGGAGACCCGTCCGTTCGGTCGAACGATCTCGATGGCGGTCTGATAAGCGGGCCACGGGTTGGCGGTCAGGATGACGAGGTCAACACCCTTCCCGTCGGTGAAGGCGTCGAGTTTTTCCTCGAGGTCGGGATCGTCCGAGAGGTAGGCGGCGTGAGCGCCCATCCGTTCGGCCATTTCAAGCCGAACAGGACTATTTCCCAGGCCGACGACACGCGCGCCGAACAGAGGACCGAGTGCGACGGCGCCCAGTCCCAGCACACCCAGACCAACGACGGCGACCGTCTCTCCCGGTCTGAACAATGCCTTGTGGTAGCAGTGGGCGCTGAGCGCGTAGAGGTGCGCGTAAACGGCGTCCTCGTCGGAGGCGCCGTCGGGAACCTTGACGATTCGCAGTCGATCTTTCAGGTCTGCGATGTACTCGGATTGATGGTAGAGTTGGCTGACGACCCGGTCACCCGGTTCGAATTGGGTGACGTTGCTTCCGACCGCCTGCACGACGCCGAGATTGCTGTCGCCCACCCATCGGGGATAGTCGGGCGCGCCGGGTACCTGCTCCGCGCCTTCGTAGTTCCCTCGATCGGTGCCGATCTTGAATGCGCTGATGGTCGTTTTGACCCAAATGTCATCCGGACCGAGGTCGCTTGTATCGAGGGGCTGCTCTTCGATGCGAAGGTCGCGAGGGCTGTGGAGGATGGCGATTTTCATGGGGAGGGGAACCTTTCAATCCGTGAGCGGGGAGGAAACCGGTCAGACACAGCCTTGATGCTCGACTCCGCGTAGAAGCTTGTAGTCGGGCTTGTCGGAGGGGTCCCCGGTCCAACGGGATCGGGCTGTCATGTAATGGACTGCCAGACCACGACGGAACCTGGTGGTGTTGTTTGGGCCGGATCGATGAAGGATGAGGCTGTGATGGAATGAAACATCGCCCGACTTCATGGTGACCGGGCGCTCCGCGGAAAAATCGATCTGGCTGTCGGGGATCTTCATATCCTGGCGATCGCCGACCATCCAGGGTTCGCTGTGATCGAGAGGCCCGCCGGCCTGACTCCCGGGCACAACATACATACAGCCGTTCTCGACGGTGACGTCGTCGAGCGCGGTCCAAGCGGTGACGAGGGCCATCGGCTGGATCGAGAAGTAGGGTGAGTCCTGGTGGTAGGTTTTTTCGATGCCGCCAGGGGGTTTGATGAAAAACTGGTCGCCGAACAGCTTGACGTCCGGACCGATTAGTGTTTCGACGATGTCCAGAATCCCGGCGTGTCGCGAGTGGGCAGCGAAGACGGGGTCCCGGCCCGGTTTGTTGATCTTGCGCAAGCTCTCGAGTGAGCGTTCGTCCCCTTTTGCGGTCGGCTCGTACTCGAGTCCATCCCGCGGATAGTCCACTTCGCCCGTTGCGATCTTTTCGGTCCGCTTCCGAAGAAGTTCGAGTTCGTCCCGCGTCACGACGTCTTCAACGACGACCTGGCCGTCTCGCCCGTAGGCCGCGATCTGGTCCTGGGTGATGGTCATGGTTCCTCCTCCAGCGCGGAAGTTACCTCTCCGACGATCAGAATCAAGGTCTATCGATGAATGTTTCCGAAAGGGCGATCACGCACGAACTGCGATCGTCACCGATACTGGCGTTCCAGGTGTCTCGGATATACGGGGCTCCGGGGACCGGCTTCTCATCAAACAGGATCGACCCGCCGGAGAAGAAGAGGTAGGAATAGACATCCTGGTCCTCCTTGAACTTCGGGGCCGGGCCATCCAGGATCACGGGAGGTTCGATCTCCGTCCACGTCGTCAAGATCGTGTGGTCTTCCGCTTCGACGAACCACGATGGATCCTGCCGGATGTCGCCGCGCCGTTCGATCCTCGCGTCGACCAGGTGGTCAATGTCATAGGGCCCCGGCAGCTTGCGTACCCAACGATCCATGAACCCCGCAACCTCCCGATTGTCGGTACACGCGGCCCGATAGGCGCCAGGGATGTCGACGTAGATGACCGTGCCCTCGCCCGCCTCGCAGAAGTGGGTATGCCAGACGCTGACTCGGCCCGTGTCCTGATCCGAGCCGGGCTCTCGGAGGTAGACCATCCAGTGCTGGCCAGTCCAGTAGAGAGATCCGGGGTTGACGAGGGGACGTGTCATAGGAAATCCGGTGAAGCCGTGGGCGGTGGGCAGAGGGCGGAGGTTCTCAAATAGGCTCAGATGATCTATTGCCTGCCTCCTGCCTCCTGCCTCCTACCGTTCTCAGTTCAACAGTGAGCGCAACTGCTCGGATGCCAGACGGACCATCTCCACACGATCTTCGTGCTCGCCCTCGTAGACGATCGAGATGCAGCCGTTGTAATTCGCGCCCTTGATGATACCGGCGATGCGGTTGTAGTCGAGCCACTGCTCCGTCCCGCTCTCGTTGTCGTAGAACTTGCAGCGGATATACATCGCATCGTTGACCGTCTGTTCCATGTACTTGTAGATGTCGTGGGCGGGATCCGTTTCCCCACGGGGAGCCGAGCCCGGAGAACCGGTCCACTGTCCCGTGTCCATGATGAAGTTGAAATTCTCTCGGTCGACGCCCTCCCGGATGGCCACCATCTCGTCGCCTGTGACCGGATGATTCTGCAGGCCGATCTGGATTCCCTTGGTTGCGGCGTAGTCGGCCACTTCTTGGTACCCAGCGATCATAGTGGGCCACAGGGGATCCCCGTCGCCGTTCGTTTCAGGCATTTTGGCGCAGAAGAGCCGGATGATGGGTGAACCGAGCGTGGCAGCGAGATCGACGGCTTCTTTTGCGTTGCTTGCGTGTTCGGCTCGCTCGTCGGATGTGCCGTGAAACAGACCGCTGACGCCAAGGTATCCGATGGGGAGGCCGTATTTGAGACAGAGCGCCTTGATCGATCCCAGGTAGGCCGGGTCGTTGGACTCGAATGCGCGCTGGTGAAAGTCGACGCAATCCAGGCGAAGATCGTAGCACGTCTGGATAAAGTCGTGGATGCTGGTGTCTTTAAGACTGAGGAAATTCGAACCGATCTTGATCATTTTCTTCTCCTGATGGGTAGGAGCCGTCGCTGCGGGTCAATGAACGGCTCGGTTTGATGCTGGACTGCGTAAATGCAAGGCAGGGGTCGGTTCGCGAACCGACCCTACGAGTCGAGGGCTTTTCGGACTCTGAATACCAGAGTCTTCATTCCCACGGATTGACGACGATTTTAGCGGCTTCTCCTTTTCCAAGGACCTCGAAGGCGTCTCCGATCCGGCTCATCGGCATTTCGTGACTGATCAACAGGTCGATCAGCGGGGATTCCTGAATGACGCGCATCACTCCGGCGTAGTCGGTCCGGTTGTATAGCCACGAGCCCT
Source organism: Latescibacteria bacterium UBA6620 (assembly GCA_002433075.1). Classification (GTDB taxonomy): domain Bacteria; phylum Latescibacterota; class UBA2968; order UBA2968; family UBA2968; genus UBA6620. The sequence continues at coordinate 24,696 of DJHM01000001.1, read as the reverse complement.
TGATCGTGAGCCCCTTTCGGATCATATCGCGGCTGACCTGGATGGCGAGGTCGCTTTTGCTTTCCCCGACGAAAGCCACTCTGCCGCGACGTCTTGTGGCGTCGATGCACAACCGCTCGGAGGAAGGAACACCCGAGCAGTCCACGGCGCAATCGACACCTCGTCCACCCGTCATCGACCGGATCGTGCTGAGGATCTCCGGATCGTCCGGATCGAGAACGACTTCCGCTCCCATTTCGAGCGCTCGATTCGCTCGCCAGGGGGCGGGCTCGACGCCAATCACCCGGGCATTGCGAAAACGGGCATTGACGACGGCGCCCAGCCCGACAGGGCCAAGCCCGGTGATGAGCACGGTATCCCGTGAATCCATACCGATGGCCTGAAAGCCGCCGAAGGAGGCCCCGACACCGTCGATGGCCATCGTGGCCTGAGCGTAGGTGACCCCTTCGGGAATCTTCGGGAGCAGCCAACCGGGTTTCAGGGTGTAGTGGGCGAATGTTCCCTTTCCGTTGTTCGATCCATTGACGGCGGCAAAGTCCTGGTTGTTCTCGCAATAGACGTAGTCCCCCGACAGGCAAAGGTCGCAAGCACCGCAGGGGTACTGGGGCAGGATGACGACGCGATCGCCGACGTCCACGGGACCCTGGTCGTCCCCGACGGCCACCACTTCGCCAGCGCCCTCGTGGCCGGGGGTATCCATCGTGAGGCCCTGAAGATACGCTTTGTACTCTGTGCACAGTGCGGAGGCGTGTACCTTGACGAGGGCCCAACCCGGTTGTGGCTCCGGGTCGGGGAGTTCGACGAATCCGACCTCGCGTTCACCGGAGATCGTTGCCTGTATCACGTCAGCCTTCCATTGTGGATGCGGTGGGACCCCATAATAAGGTGACCAGGCGGCGATGGAAAGCTGGCAGGTGAAGGGAGGCTCCGTCTTACCAAGTCTTGACGCAAACTGGGCGCCCGTCGATCAATCGGTCGAGAAAGACAACGGAATGGTCGGTGTCTGAGCCTGGTGCGGAGTGCGATCCGCGATCTCCCTTGCGTGATATTCGTGAATGAACTCGGCCAGGTTCTTGCTCGCTTCCTCGAAGACGAGCTTGCCCTTTTCGGCGGTGGCTTTCTCCGCTTCCCCCATTACTCCGCTGTCGGAGTACTGGCTGGTCCATTCGATGAGTCCCATCGAGCTCTTCCCGAACAGGTCGCCCCAGATGTATTTCGATCCCATTTTGTTGGTCTTCGCGATTTCGCTCTTGATCTTGTCTTTCCGAACGCTTTCCGGAGAGAGATGCAGAAGCATCGAGGTCTCGAGTTCGCCAGCGTGTGAACAGCCTCCCGGGAAGACACTCTCTCGCCACTTTTCCTTGAAGTCTGGATCGACGGTCAGGAGTTGCCACCAGCTGCAGAAGGTGCAACTGGCGTCGGTCTCGACGATCAATCGGCGAGCAGCAAGTTCGACGAGGGGGCCGTTGGATCCGTGCCCGTTGACGATGACCATCTTCTTGAAGCCGTGGTAGGCGAGGCTCTTCAGAATGTCGAGGACGTACTGGATAAAGTGTTCGAAGTGAATGTTCATGGACCCGGGGAAGTCCATCACGTGGTGGACGTAGCCGAAGCTGACCGGGGGAAGCACGAGGCTGTGTTCGGCCGCAAGACGAGCGCCTTCGGTGGCGACGGCGTTGGCGCAAAGATGGTCGACCTTGAGGGGGAGATGATGGCCGTGCTGCTCGACGGCCCCGGTCGGGAGAATGGGGATCTTCCCCATCTCGACAGCTTCGTTGACTTCGGGCCACGTGAGTTCGTCGAACTTGTAGATCTCTCTGACAGAAGGCATCATTGAACTCCTGTTGGACGTCCTGAAGATTGACTGTAGAAGGTGTGCACGCCGAAGCCCTGGGTGAACCCTCCTTCACGGCTGGATTCGGCAGGGAGGTGGTTGAGACGGCAACCGGCCCTCAAGGTGAAGGCGAATCTGGGGCTCTGCCAGTCCTTTTGGATGAGGTGGGTATGACGATTACGGATGTGGAAGCTATCCATCTGCGCCTTCCTGAGGTCGCGGAGACGGCGGACGGGACCCAGGATGTGCTGATCGTGCGGGTGGCGACGGATGAGGGGTTGACGGGGATCGGGGAAGTGAGCAGCCAGTCCTACGTCTGCAAAGCCATTATCGAGGCGCCGAGATCTGCGGAAAGACGTCACGGGTTGCGAGAGGTCGTGGTCGGGCGGACGGTGGACGATGTGACGGCGCTGTGGGACCATATGTATGTCGGGACCAACCGCTACGGACGGCGAGGTGTCGCCATCCACGCGATGAGTGGGTTGGATCTGGCCTTCTGGGATCTGAAGGGAAAAGCCGAAGGCCGATCGATCCACGACCTATGGGGCGGAGCCCGACGGGAGAGGGTCAGGGCCTACGCGAGCCATCTTTTCGGGGATACGCCGGAAGAAACCCACACCCGAGCAGTGGAGGCCGTCGGTCTGGGACTGACCGCAGCGAAATTCGGCTGGGGGCCGTTCGGCAAGGATCCGGACCTGGATGTTGCGCACATCGAGGCGGCACGGGACGCGATTGGGGACGATCGGGAACTGATGGTAGATGCCGGTTGCGCGTGGGACTGGGAGACCGGCCTGGAGCGGATCGAGCTTTTCGAACCCTACAACCTTGGGTGGCTCGAGGAGCCGCTGGGTCAAGACGATCTCAAGGGATACCGGGAGCTGTGTTCCCGCTCGTCGATCCCAATCGCGGCGGGAGAAATGGAAACGACCCACCACGCGTTCGAGGCGTTGGTCGACTGCGGGGTTCACGTTCTGCAGGCGGATGTCGCGATCGGTGGAGGTTTGACGGTCTGTCGCCGGGTGGGTGAAATGGCTACCCGGAAGGGCATTCGGGTGGTCCCGCATTGCTACAGCACGGGGATCAATCTGGCCGGATCCCTCCAGTGGATTGTGACGCATCCGACGGGAGATCTGGTAGAGTATTCGAGGTCGCCGTCTCCCCTGATGAGGGATCTGGTGAGCAACCTGCCGCAGCTGGAGGATGGAATGGTTCGCGTCCCGAATGGACCCGGCCTGGGGGTGGAACTGGATGAGGATGTGATTGAAAGGTATCGTGTGAAGGAATAGGTTCGCATTAGACACTTGTAGGCTCACGGTATGCTGTGACCTACCACGGAAGGAAATGTGATGGCCTACACGTTTAAGCCAGGAATGATGTATCGGATGCCGACACACTTCGGACCCAGCCTGGGGCCTCGCCAGGGACCGGAGGGTCGGAAGTTCGAGTGCGAGGACAACCCCAAGACAACGTCGATTTCGGTTTCGTTCGAATCGAATCCCGATCAACTGAGCCAGATGCTGCCGGAGGGGTTCGAGCTGGACGACCCGATCGTGACGGTTACGGCTTCCTATATGAAGGAGATCGAGTGGCTGGCGGGGCGTGGTTACAACACGCTGGGGCTGACGTTTCCTGCGACGTTCAAGGGAAAAGAAGACACCGCTCACGGTCCGTTTCTCACGGTGCTCTGGGAGAATCTTACGGATCCGATCATTACGGGGCGCGAGGACATCGGATTCTCCAAGATCTACTGCGAGCTTCCTGAGCCTCGCTTCTGTCAGGGTGGGGGTTATGCGTCGGCGAGCTGGCTAGGGTTCAACTTTATGGATCTGGGAGTCGAAAATCTGAAGGAGAAAGTCGATGACGGGCCGCCCGCTTCCGGGAAACTGGTCGATGGAATGCTCCATTACAAGTACATGCCGAAGACGCAGGATTGGGGCACGGAAGATGTGTGCTATGCCGTGATGACGCCGGCCACAGGGGGGCACAGAAAAGTCGTGGAGCAGTTCGCGGGCGACGGGTATATCGAATGGCATCGAGCGCGGTGGGAAGACTTGCCGACGCAGTACAACATCATCAATACCTTCGCGGATCTCGAGATTCGGAAATACGTCAGTGGTTCGGTCGTCAGGACGATCGGAGCGAAAGACCTGAGCGACCAGACGATTCTGCGATAGGAAAGGCAAAGACAGCCACCTTCCTTCGCAGCAAGCTGCTTCCGCCGCCGCTAAAGCTCTGGCGGGACTTGGCAAGGCAGGCTGAGATCAAAGAGCACACTGAGGAAGACAGAGCACACTGAAGCCTAATGGAGATGGAAATGTCACCCCGGCCAGGAAGCATACCGGGGTGACAAATCCGTCTTGGTAGTATGTGATCAGGTCCGACGCGTATCCAGACCCACCCTCCCACCGTCGATAAACAACGTGGTGCCTGTGACGAAAGACGCGTCGTCGCTGGCGAGGTAGGCGATGCCTGCGGCGATCTCTTCCGGCCGGGCCAACCGTCGCATAATGCAGGTGTCGGACTCCATTTCAAGGAGCTCTTTCTTCCGCGCCTCCGAATCGGGCGCTTTCGCGAAGTGGAATTCGGTGGCCGCCCACCCGGGCGCGACGTTGTTGACACGGATACCGTATTTCACAAGATCGCACGCCATCGATTTCGTAGCCTGGACGACGCCCGCCTTGCTGGCATCGTAGACGAGCGCGCCGGGGCGACCGCGGAAAGCCCCGTCCGAGGAGATGTTCACGATCGCGCCACCGTGCTCCTTCATCAGGGGCAAGACTGCCTTGGCGGCCAGGAGTGTTCCTCTCAGGTTGATGTTCATCACGTCGTCCCACGTCGACTCGAAGTCTCCCTCAAGACGACCCGCGCCACCTCCACCGATCCCGGCACTGTTCACGAGCACGTCCAGCCGATCGGTCTTCGTCGCGGCCTCGTCGCCCATTTTCGCGACCGAAGCCGGGTCGGATACGTCGCAGACGATTACGTGGGCGTTCCCACCTCTTTGCTTCACCTTTTCGTACTCAACCGTTGCGCCTTCCAGGTCGCGATCGACGATGAGCACGGTTTCCAGCCCTTCATCGACAAGGCGATGGACTGTCGCACGGCCGAAGCCGGCAGCACCGCCCGTGATGAGCGCGGTCTTTCCCTGGTATCGACTGCAGTTTGATGACACAGTTTACCTCGTAAGGGAACCCAACCGGGTAGGGCCACGGCATGCCGTGGCCCTACACAGATCTACATCGGTGGCAGGGTTATGTAACGTAGCAATCGAGCTGCTCAACCAGGATCTCTCCATCCTTGGTGTCACACGCCACCAGGCCAAGACCCAGTTCATTGTCCCCCCTCTTGAACGGCGGGTCGGAGATCAGAATCGTGCCGGTCGCTGGATCTGACTCGCAATCCCACACGATGTCGTCCGCTGCGATTCCGTTGATCGAAGCGACGAGCTGATCTGTCACATTGAGCCCGATCGCCTGAATGATCAGCCGGCAGCCTTCGCTCTTCCGCTTCGGCATCTCTTCGTAAACGCGGAATCGGAAGCTCCCGGTCGGCTTCTCCTCCGAACGATTCAGCCGAATTTCTTCCTTCTCGTAGATGTAGCTCATCCCGCGTCCGTCCTGGCGATCGCCCCACAGAGGAAGGAACGTGTAATGTCGCTCAGCGTCTGCGAGCGCGGAGGGGTCGGTCAGTTTCGCCATATCGTCGAACGGCTCGGGATAGCCGCCAACGTTGGGGGGATAGGCTGGCGCCTTTCCATCGGGTTCCGTGCCGACGTTAAACAGACCCCAGTGGAAGAAGTGGTTTTGCACCGAGAAGCCATCGGCGCCGGCCGCGTAGATGTTGGTCAGCGCGGCCCGATACTGTGCGTAGGACATGACCGTCGTCCGGTTGAGCTCGATCCCGATTTTGGGCTGGGTCTGGGGGTAGACCAGGCAGTCGGTTTCCCGGGCGATCGACGTGAAGTTTTCCCACTTTTCGTTGAAGTCGGTGAACCCGAAATCGCCGGGGGCGACGAAATCGATGAGTCCCTTTCGCATCCAGGTGGGGATGTCGAGGCCCCAGGCCAGACAACCGGCCAGCTGCTGGGGAACCCGAACACCGAGAATGAGCTTGCGACCGTCTTTCGCGTCCAGAATCTCTCGAACCCGACGGATAAAGTCGGTCATAATCGGGCTGCTCCCGGCGGCCTCATCCCTGGGGAAGCACTCGACGAGCCGCGTGTAGTTGAGCTCGACGCCGTCGAGGTCGAATCGCGAAACGGCGGCCTCGATGATCGACAAAAGAAACTCACGTGCCCCTTCCACGGCGTAGTTCAACGAACAACCATACTCGTGACTCTCCTGAGGGGCTCCTCGCCACGAAGGCTTGTACTCCCGCAACACCCACTCGGGCTTCTCCTCACACAACATCTTGAAGTACTCTGGATGGTGGCCGTGACGGTCGTTCATCCGGAATCCGGCGAGGAATTCCATGCCCTGCTTGTGACACTCGTCGATGTAAATCTCGACCGGCATCGTTCCAGCGTCCATCATCGGCACCATTCGCTGATGATGTGGACGGATGTCGTAGGGACAGATGTCGTTCCGCCAGAACATCGTCATACACTCGGCAAAGATCTCCTGGACGGCGGTGTCGATCTTGCCGCGTGCGTAGTTGCGGACGACGTTCCGGAGGTCTTCTTCCGTCGTGGGATCGCCGAGGCGGGAGGTGGTGTTGGAGGGGTCGGAGACGTAGATGAGTCTTCGCGTTCCTCTTGGCTGCTGCGTGCCCAGTTCCATCATCGTGGTCTTTCCAGTGAAGGCAGAAGTGAGGAGGGAGAAGGGAGTCAGTTATTCTGCGCTACGAGTCCTGCGCGGCTTCCCAGGCGCGACATTGCTCGGCCTGCGCACCCTTGTAGGTCGCGTAGGTATCGCCATTGGAGAGCGGGTTATAGGTATAGAGGACGGCACGACGTCCCTTGTCGGTACGGTTCGCGAACGAGTGGTGTGCGGTGTAACAACTGAACACCACCAAGTCGCCGGCTTGTCCCGGGGCATCGACCGCGATCGAAGGGTCGTCGATCTGTTCCGTGATGAGTCTCGGATGATCATTCTCTCTTGCGATCAGGCCGTTCTTGTGGCTTCCCGGAATGAAGCGCAGGCAGCCGTTTTCGGGAGTGGCATCGTCGAGCAGGAGAGTGACCGTGATCAAACGGTCGGTGAAGTCCTGCCAGTAGGCGTAGTCCTGGTGTAGGTCATACTTTTCCCCCACAAGCGGGGGCTTGTAGTTGAGTTTGTCCTCGAAGAGAAAGACGTCCTCACCGAAGATCTGGGCTGGGGGTCCGGTCATCCTGGGATCGTAGACGAGGGTCTCGAGAGCGGGAACCACGTCGATGATGGGTTCGACCTTCCGGAGGATGATGCGACCCCCGACCTTCTCGACCTCGGACCGCGCGCGAGGATTGTCGGGCGTAAGCGGTCCCATCCGTTCGGCCAGTTCGTCCGCCGCCAGGCTAAGGGCGTTCAGTTCGTCCTCGCTGAATCCGGATTGGACCACGACGAATCCATCGCGATCGTACGCCTCCATCTGGTCGGGTGAAAGCGGTCCTGGTCGATTTGTCATTTTAGCTCCCACTGCTCGTTGAAGAACCCACAATCGACGACACCGTCTGGCAGTCGGTCTATTGCCGTAATGTCGCGGACCGCCCAGTCGGGAAGCTTCGGGGTCTGGCAGGCGTTGCTGTCCGCAGTGTAGGCGGAGAAGGTGAAGCCGCTGTTGACGACGACGTATCGGTTCGGGGTCAGTGGGTTGGGGTAGATGAAAACGGGAACGTGCTGGTCGGTCGTATGCGTGGCTGCGCCTGAGGTGATGGATTCGGCGTTCCATACGATCGGCAGGTCATCGGCAATGCGCCTGTAGATGCAATTGCTCGAAGGATCTCCCCAGAGAAGGAGATTGTGATCCCGGATATCGTCTTCCGTGACGTCCTTATCTGCCTTCACGCGCGGGCGACCGCGAAAGAACATCTCCCATTGGTAGGCCGCATCCGTCTGTTGATCGTCGATCCACTCTGCCACCTGCCCATTGAACAGCGGATTTCCGGTTGGAGTCACCATCACGAAGCTGTCGAAGGTGAAGTCGTCGATCGGACCCTGGAGAGCGTGACGTTTGCGAAGGGTTGTCCGATCGAGTGGGGTCGTGGTCCAACCGTGGCCATTCCTTGTGAGCTCGATGTTCCAGCCATCGGATGTGACTTCGGAGATTGAGAGTCGATCACCATCGACCGTCACTTCCGGAACAGATCCGAGGGTGAACGGACAGAGATCGTTCAACATCGTCAACGTCAGGGCGGTGACGTTGCGGGTTGCGATGGAAACTGTGTGTCCGTCGATGTCGGCGTCGACCTGGGCTCGCTCCCAATGTTGTTCGAGGCCGTCGACGCGGATCCAGTGGCAACGGTTGAACCGCAGGCTGTAGGTCGTGAAACGGATCTGATGAGGCAGTTTTTCGCGGCCCCCGTCGTCGACTTTTCCGAGCCATTTTTCGATTTCGACTTTTGCATCTGGATGGTAGGCGTGTCCCGTCTCGGGACCGATGATGTGGGGCAGGTCGAGACCTTCTTCTTTCATACACTCGGACATCAGGTCGGCCGCCTGCTTCTGGGGATCGTTCTCTCCGCTGTAGGCAAGGGTCGGTGTATGCCGGAGGTTGCCCGCGCAGATGGTAACGTCGTAGAGTCGCCAGAGCTTCTGTTCCCACCAAGTGGGCTTCGGATCCTTCTCCATCAGATTCTGATAGATGGCGGATTCAGCGAACCCTGCGCCGGGTGTGGCGGCCACCCAGCGATCCGGGTGGTGTGCGGTCAGATGCCAGGTGGCGGCACCGCCCATCGAGAAGCCACGCATCGAGATACGATCGGAGTCGACAGGGTAGCAGCGTGACACGTGCTCGAGCGCCTCGAAGGTGTCGACTTCGCCTGCGTACTTCATCGCATTGCTGAAACGGCCGAACGTGTGTAGCACGATCGTATTCTCCGGCGCGAACGTGCCGATTTGCGTCTGTCGTACGTTCAGGAATCTCAGTTCTGTCCCGGTCAGATTCCGTCCGTGGTGCCATACATCCAGGCGAAGCCTTTCGTTCGACCGGGGATTGAAGGATTCAGGCACGACCAGGCCGTAGGGTTGGACCGACCCGTCGATCTTCGACCGATAGCCACGTACGACGAGTCCCCTGGCTGAGACCCACGGAGGCGAGCCCAATTGCAACTGATCGGCTCGTTCGTTTCCCTGGGCGACGAGCGTTTCGGCGATTTCGAACTCGCTCTCTTCACGGAAGATGCGCTGATCGAGGGCGACGCGTACTGCGTTGTGGTAGATCTCGATGTCGGGCAGCCACTGCCTTTTGGAATCGTCGAGCGAGGCGTAGAGGCTTTCGATTCTCGCGCCCAGGTCCGAGACGACTTCCTCGAGAGATGCGCGGACACTCGACGGAATGTCGATGCCTGCTTCAGGGACGATGCGGACGGGTTCCATCAGTCTCGGGGCGTGTCGTACCGGTGATCATTCCCTGGCAAGCACCAGAGGCCGGTGTCAGTTCGCGACCCAGTGGCGGATGAGTGGCTGTAGCTCAGATGGGAGTGCTTCGTAGGTCGACTGAGGAATCGGTGGGGTGACGTTCGGTTTGCCGTCGGTCTCGACGACCATCGTCGTGTAGTCGGTGGATCCCATCCAGGTGGGCTGGAGGTTCAGCCACCACGCAGTGTAGCCGACGTTGACCGCATACCTCGGTTCGTCGCTGTGGTTCTTGGCCACGCAGTGCCAGAGTCGACTGTCGAAGAGCATCACGCTCCCGGCGGGCGCGCTGATCTGCAGCTCTGCGGGGTGCCGCGCCTCCCGATCGAACAGGTCTCCACCCGATGGGTTGGTCTGACTTCGATGCGATCCTGGAATGACGAGGGTGCCCCCTGTCGTTTCGTTGAATTCCGTCAACATCCAGAGAGAGGAAAGCTTCGTGCAGGTGTCCGCATAGGGTGCGGGGATGTGGGCGGCGTTGGTCTGGTTGTAAGGCCAGTCCGCGTGCCAGTAGCCTCGATCGTTGTCGGGATGGTTGGCGATGGCCCCGATGCCCCAGATCCGATGATGGTCGCCGAACAACGCCTGGGCGGTTTCGAGGATACGGGCGTCCGTCAGGTAGGGTGCGATGGACTGATCGTCGTTGATGATGCCAGAATGGGCCTGGACACCGGCGCCTCCGATTCGATGACCCTTTCCACGAACTTCGGCCATTTTCTTTTCGGTTTCCGCGTAGGCTGCGCGAAGATGGGTAGCGATGTTCTCGCGCACCTGAACGACCTCATCAGCGGGGATGAGATTCTCGATGATGCAGTAACCCTCGATATCGAGATGATTTAGCAAATCCTGAGTGGTCATTGGGGGATCTCCGATAACGGTACGGATGAAACACGAAGGTGCGAAGACACGAAGAAAGGTACAGACGATGAAAGACCCAGTCTGACTTGATCAGAAGTCGTCCAGCCCGAAACGATAGCCACGGATCTGAGCCAGCGGGGCGTCGTCGTTGATGTAGTTGGCGCACAGGAACTTTCCGCGCTCGTATTCGACCCAGCCGGTGTAGCCGCTGTCGGCGAAGGGGCTGTTGTCGAGGTCTAGAGGCAATAGCAACCCCTTCTGGTCGGCGAGATCGGGGCTTAGTGCGCTGTCGACGGGTTCGAGGAACGCGAAGGTGTGCACGGAGGTGCCTCCGGCCGCCATCACAATTTCATCATCCGTCTCGACCGTCCCACGTCGGGGCTGGATACTGGCTACGAAGTGCTCGTTTTCCGGATGACCCTTGATCTTAGGGATGACGATCGTGCGTTTCGCCAGCCGCTTCTGCAACGTCTCCTCACTCATATCTACGCGCCAGTTCGAGCGGAGCCCGTAACGACCTGTGATGACGATGAATCCGTCTTGGGTCAATCCCGCGATGGGCATCCCGATAGCGGCTGGATTCAGCGTACTGTACGGCCCTTCCCAGGACAAACCGCCGTCCTTCGAGATGAGTTTTTGCAGAGGGCGCCCGAGGTCTTCTCGTTCGTAGGAGACGAGTTCTCCTCCGGGCATTCGGACGATGCTGCCTTCATCCAGTTCGTGATCGGGATTCAGGTTCATTGGCTGCGGGTCATCCCAGGTCACGCCTTTGTCGTGGCTGACGTGAAGCACCTGGGTGAGGCGGTCCGCGCCGTCAATGCGAAGGTTGGTGAGAAAGAGCCAGCGACCGTCGGGCATTTCAGTGATCTGGTCGGGACAGATACCGGGGACAGTCGTCTGCCGCGGCGGATCGAAGGTCGACCCGTCATCGTCGCTGAACCAGAGGGAGACCCGAGCGGTGTGCTCGACGTGCCACTCGCCCGGCGGCCAGGGCAGCGATTCGGAGAGGAGCAGAATGCGACCGTCCTCGAGTTGCTGGATCTTTGGACAGTTCCAGGTGGTGAGGACCCCGTCGGAAAGGGATTCGTCGATGACGACGTTCCGGTCTGACCAGGTATGACCCGCATCGTCGCTGTATCGAACGATCAACCGGCAGTATTCGCTGGCGACGTGTCCGTTGCTCTCACGGTAAGCGACCAGGATGCGGCCGGACTTCGTGCGGCACAGATGAGGGAAGCACTCGTAGACCGAGTCGTCGCGGGAGATCGTGAATTTGGTGACTGGCATCAGCGAGCCTTGAAGACATGGAGTGGATGGCTGGAATCGGTGGCCAATGTACAATGGCGCGAAGCAGACGCCAATGTTTTGAAGCGGCGGATGGGGCTGGGCCATTGGTGAGCCCCGGAGGGGCGATCGTCAATAGCCAGGGGTGCCAACCGCTGGTAGGGTCGACCCGAAACGGGTCGTCGGGAGATTGTGGCCCCGGAGCCACAATTAAGTCAGGTTCGAAAAGGTTATCGCTTATAGCGCACGTGGAGTTCAACCTTTTCGACGCGGATGGGCTCTGTCAGGGCCTCGGATTTGGATGCCAGGCGGATACCCACGAGGTTTTCGCCGACAGCGAGTTGGCTGGGCAGGACGGGAAACTCGAGCCATTCCGTGAAGTGCGCATTCAGTGCGGTCGGGGGCTGAGCGATCTGGTGGGGTGCGTCAAGACACAGGTTGTTAACCCGGACTTCGACCTCCATCCCATCGACGAACTCCGGGCCGGGGGATTCGCCATCGCTACACGAGAATGCAACCTGCAGGGAAAGGTGATCGATCGACTCTGATACGCGGTTCACGTCGTCTGCAACGTCGAGAACCAGGAGGGCGTCAGACGATCCGTCATCGTGCAGACGGACGGGGAGGGAGGCTCTCATATTCGTCTGGAAATAGGCGTGCCTGGGGGTGTACCAGTTGTCGGGATTGGGGACGAAATCCTCGCCGTGGCCGCCGCCTCTTCGCTCGACGTAGAAGACCTTGTCGATTCCCTCCAGCGTTTCGGCCGCACCAATCTCACTGAAGACGTGACGCTGAAGCTCCCACGCGGCCTCGATGTCGATTTCATCATCGGGTCCGCCTCGATGTCTGCGTGCTATGTCGATTTCGAGCGCGCGATGGGTTTCTGGAGACGGACTCATCAGGTTGAAGGTGTGCATCCCGTCGGGTTCGTGTCGCCACCAATTCGCGCAGACGCCTCGCCAGACGTTGAGAGATGGATGGCGATAGCCGTCGGACGAGTGATGATCGTCCCAACTCGGGTAGATGCGAACGTGTGTGTCAGATGTGAGTTTGCGGAAGGCAGGGATATCCGCCTGGGCGGTCCGGGCACCGACAACCAGGATGTCGACCAACCCCTCCTCGACCCAGGTCTCAGCGTCGATTCCGTCGAAATGACAGCCGGACAGGTCCTCGGGGATCCGGGCGGCAAGCAGGTAAGGCCTTCCCCTCTGGACACCGATGTCGAGAATCGTTGCCCGTACGTCGCGGACGAAGTCCGTCAGCAGATTCCGGCATTCCCATTGTCGTCCTTCAGGAAAGAGGAGGGGAACTCGGGCGAAGTCGATCGAGATGCCGTCGTAGTCGTATTGCGCTGCCACTTCCCGCAGGATCGCCAGCTTGAGGGCCCGAACAGCTTCGATCTCGAAGTTCCAGTAGGCGTGCCACTTCTGGATCAACCAGTCCGGATGCTCGGCTTTGTGAGGAACGGGGTCCTTGAAGTCGTGGGGCGGATCGAACAGGTCGTCATTGTCCGATCCGTTGATTCGGTAAGAGAAGAAGACTTCTCGTCCGCGTTTTCGGGTTTCGTCGAGGAGCTCCAGGACGGGATCGATCCCGATGTCCCACCAGTCGGGGAATCGGTTCGCGGTCTGTGGAATCACTTCACTCGGCCAGACGGCGGTGTTCCCCTCGCCCCACTCGTGCCAAACACTGTCGATCTGGTTGGGCGCGGCATCGAGCCGACTCATATAGAAGTCGACGATTCGATTCCACCGCTCGGGTGAGATGTCTCCCTTCCGGAACGCACGTGTCGCAAGCACATCATCCTGAAAGATGATGCGACGCCGACGCCCTACGGCCTCGAGGTGTTCTTGCGACAGTTTCATAGAGCCTCGGCGCGAATGGGATGGGACAGAACGCTGGAGGTCAGATAAGGAAGACTTGTAAGTAGACGAGGAAATGAAAAGAGTCAGGCGTGAAAAGGCCATCGCCGCGGAACTCGACAGCGTTTTCGATCCTTTATGTTGGGCGTGTTCTCGATTACGCTCGAACTGACGCCGCACTTTTCGTCACGAAGTTTACTCCCTGTAGAGGCTCTCGGTAGGTACGTCCGTAATCATCGCGTGCCCGGGAGTGTAGGAGATCATAAACGGAAGCTTTGCCTGCTCTGCAACGATGCGAGGGGTGATGCCGCAGGCCCAGTAGAGCCTGTCCGTGCCGGCGGGTACCTCGATGGGCTGACCGCTCAGGTTGACGTCTTCCTCGATTCCAAGTTCGGCCGCGTTGTTCTTGCCGACTGGCGCGCCGTGACATTGAGGAAAGTGGCTGGTGAACTCCCACACGTCATCGCATAGAGCAGGATCGAAAGAGCGGATCGTCACGGCCATATTTCCGCGAAAGGGCTCTACGGGTTCGCAGGGAACAGTCGTGAGCTGAATCGTCGGACCGAAGGCCGCCGCATAACCTTTCTCCGCCAGCAGACCGTCAAAGGATACGCTGGATCCGATCAGGAAGGAGACGGGGGCCTGGTCGAACAGATCGACGATATCCTTCCTCTGCTCGACGACTTCACCGTGCCGGACGATGTCGTACGAGCCCAGATCGGTGCGAATGTCGAGGTCTTCTGCGTATTCGGGACAATCCGTCTGGCCGGGTCGATCGAAGCGTTTGATGAGGGGGCAGGGCTTGGGATTGGCGAGACAGAAAGCCTCGAAGGCGTCGGCGTATTTTTCGCGGAGGAAAGCGACGTTGACGCACAGATAGCCAGGGAGGGCGCGAGAGGCAACCCCCTCCAGCGTGTTGGCACGGGCTGCGTGACGGACCTGGAGCGGCGTGGAATAGGAGACGGCCATTAAGAAATCAGGAAACTGGGGAATTAGAAAATTGGAAAGTTCTCAGGGTGTCAGGCGAATTTCGAACAGCTTGGGCCAGAGTTTGCCTGTTACGAAGAGTCGATCGTTGTCCGTGTCGTACGCGATGCCGTTGAGGGCGTCTTCGGTGCCGGTGCGGTCCTGCGCTGACAGAAGGCCCGTCAGGTCGATCCATCCGAGCACCCGTCCGGTCACGGGCTCGATCCGGGCGATCCTGTCGGTGAGCCACACATTCGCGTAGACTTCGCCGTTGATGTACTCCAGTTCATTGAGCCGGGAAATTGGACCGTCCTCACCTCTCACCTCGATCCTCCCCAGTTCATCGAGCGTCTGCAGATCGCGAAAATAGAGAGTGGACGTTCCGTCGCTCATTATGTACCGGTGGCCGTCCGTGGTGATGCCCCAGCCTTCGGTGGGATAGCTGAAGGTTCGTTTCTGTTCGAAGGATTCGAGGTCGTAGACGAAGCCGATGTTCGTGAGCCACGTGAGTTGAACGACTTCGTTTCCGAACAAAGCGATGCCTTCACCGAAGAACTGCCCGTCGATGTCGATGGACTGCAGGACGGAGCCCGTTTCGAGCGAGACTTTTCGGAGTGAGGAGCGTCCGTTCAGTCCCGTGCCTTCGTAGAGGACGCCGTCTCGGTAGACGAGGCCCTGGGTGAATGCGTTCGCGTCGTGGGGATAGGCGTTCACGATCTCGAAGTCATACGTGGGTACCGACGACGAGTCGGTCGGGGTCAGGCTACCCGGGGTATCGCCAGGTGTGAAATGGGGAAACCGCTCGCATGAGGCGAGCCCTGTGGCAACACAGAGAAGGAGGACGAGGCGACTCACAGAAGCCTATTCTGTTCGTGACGCGCTGTTGACGATGACGGGTTCGACGGGCACGTTCTGGTGCATTCCCGAATTGCTCGTCTCCACCTGAGCGATCTTGTCCACGACGTCCATTCCCTCGACCACTTTCGCGAAGACGGCGTAGCCAAAATCCCGCTCGCCGTGATCAAGTGGGACATTGTCCGAGAGGTTGATGAAAAATTGGGACGTGGCGCTGTCGACCTCCGCGGTTCGGGCCATCGAGAGGGTGCCTCTCTCGTTCTTCAGACCGTTATCGGCTTCGTTCTTGATCTTGTCACGCGTCTCCTTCGGATCCATCTCGGAGGTGAACCCTCCGCCCTGAATGACGAATCTTGGGAGGACGCGGTGGAAAATCGTTTCGTTGAAGAATCCGTCATCGACATACTGCAGGAAGTTCTCGACCGTGATCGGAGCTTCCTCGGGGAAAAATTCGATCAGGATATCGCCTTCGGATGTTTCAAGTTTAACCATTTTGACCTTTCGTTGGGGTAAGCTCGACTTTCGGCGGCAGTCTACAGATGCTCGTAGAGCACGTGCGGTCGACCTTCCTCGAAATGCAGATCCGTGACGCGAATCTCGTCTCCCAGCCAGTCGGCAGGTACATACGCGTTCGCAGCTTCGATCGATTGGAATTCGACTTCGGCCACGACGTGGCCGTCCAGTGCCTCGTGATAAACATCCAGCACGGTGTTCGCAGGAAATAGGTAGCGGGTCTTGTGCAGACGCTTGCCCTCGGTCATCGGCCACAGCGCTTCGAACTGTTCGGGGGACAGGTGGATTTCACTCTCCGGATGTCCGGGTTCGGGCCCGCCCGGATGCTTGATCGTCAGCGTCTGGGTATCGTCCTGTCGGCGAAGCCGGGCCTGCGTCTGACCCCTGTCTTTCAGGATCAGATAGCCCTGGACGATTTGCGCTGACGGAACCCCTTCGAGATCGGGGAGGACGGGAACTTTCGCTCTATTTCGAGTTCGGTTGTGGTAATGCCCAGCTCCAATGAGATCGCACGTTCCAGCGGGGTCCGCTAGTACCTCTGGTCGAACGTCCACGCTTCCTTCGGATGCTTGTCCCAACGCTTGCGAAGGACCTGTTCGTTCGGGCAAAACTCGCCCTGATGACTGATCCCGCCGTGCGAGATGTTCACACTGACCGCGATTTCGTTTCCGGCCGTCACCCAGTGGGGAGTCAGCAGCTGGTTCCACAGGATGTCGCCGGGCTCCATTCGATAGGTGAGCACGTCGTCGGGGTCGACTTCCGGAGGTGAGGGGACCAGGTATTCCTGCCGGTTGTCGACCACGTGCTGGATTGGCCCGTACCCCGATGGATCTTTGAACCCATTGAACACCTTCTGGCCGTGGACCTGCCACGCGACCACGTGGGATACGTCGACGTGGTAGGTCGAACTGCAGCCTTTTCCGGAGATGAAGATGATGGGATAACAGCGTTGCCAGGTCAGACCGGTGCTGGACAGGAAGGTGCGCCACGGAACCATCACGTGACGCTGGAAACCCTGAAGGAAAGCCCCTGCGCCGTAGAAATTCTGAAGATGAAAATTGGCCAGGCTGAAGGGCTGATCGATGACGGCTTCGAGCGGGCGCGTCTTGAACTTCTGAACGAGACCCTCCTTCTCGGCTTCGTCTTCGACACCCAGAAACTGGATACGACTGTCCGTGTCCTTCCTGAGAATATCCACGATCTCCTCGGTGGGGGGGAGATCGAGGTCGAAGGAGATGAGCTCTGGGCCGAGCAGGAAGTTGCGCGTGTCACTCCAGTGGTCGAGAAACTCCGGAATGGTTCTGGCCGTGAAGTGCATTGGGTCGTCTTTCGGGTTCACGCCAGGAGGCCCATCGATTCGAGGCAGTCAACGGTACCCGCTGCGGTGACGCTTCGCTCGGATCGGAGACCGGATGCACGAGCCGCCGTGACGTTGGTTTCGTTGTCGTCGAGGAAGAGGATCCTGTCGGGCTCCACGCCAAGTTGATGCACGACGTAGTCGAAGCACTCCGAATCCGGCTTCAACCTGCCTGTCTGGTGAGACGGGAAGTGTACGTCGAATCGGGGTCCCATTCTCATCTCATCGATGAATCTGGGCCAATGGCGCTCGTTCGTATTACTGAGCGTGCCAAGTTTGAAACGACCGCGGAGTCGATCGAGCAACGGAATCACTTCCGGATATGGGCCATCGATCCAAGCGTCGAAAGACGCGACGAGCGACCCTGCATCTACCGAGAGGTCGAACTCTTCAACCAGACGGTGACTGAACGTGTCCGAACCGATCCTGCCGCTCTCGAAATCGCGCACGGCTGGAGAGGCGAGCCAGAGGTCCCATAGCGCATCTACGCTGTGACGGTGACTTGTCCACGTCATCATCTGGTCGACGCCGGTGAGCTCCACGAGGACACCGGCGACGTCGAACAGGATGACGTCGATCATTTGCGCAGACCGGCTTCGAGACAGGGTCTGAAGTGCTCGAAGTCCGGGGTGGTCATCTCTGGATCCTTCGCCTGCTCGTCGTAACGCCGCACCTGAACGGCGTCCCTACAGTGAGGATTCGATTCGAACGATGCAGTCTGCGACTCGGTCATCGGACCGCCCTGTAGCTCGAGGCTGCGGACGGAGACGGGTGAAAGCTTGTCGAAATAGTCGGTTTCGACCGCACAGAGGTATCGCTTGGCGGCGACGTGCAGACGACCGGGCTCCGTGACGGCATCGATAAAGTGCTCTGTGAGGAGGCGATGTCCGACAAGCTCGTGCTTGCCGTCCACGGGTCGATCGAGCGTGTCCTCCGATTCGTCGGCAACGTGGCCGTAGTCGTGCAGGAGGGCGGCAGCGACCAAGGTCTGGGATCCGCCTTCCTGTTCTGCCAGTGTGGCGGCCTGAAGCGCGTGCTGGGACTGGGTTACGGCCTCACCGCCATCATAGAGGGCTTCGCCGTTGCGTCTAAAGATGTCAAAGATATGGTCGATAATGTTCATCGTCGCGCTCCTGGCAGGTCTGTGATTTTTCGGTTTCGAATCTCAAATATAGCATAGATACCGAAACCGAGACAGAGGTCGAGCAGGATGACAACCCACGTGACCTGCGGCCCGGCCGTCTCGAAGAACTGGCCGATGATCCAGGGCACGCTCATCGCCCCCGCGCTTGATCCGACGAGGAACCACCCCGTAGAACGGCCGGATATGGGCATCGTCAGCTCGGCGAGCGCAACGATCGATGCGAACATCGGTCCGACCGCGAATCCCGCGACGACGGTACCGGCCCAAAGTGCCGCATCAGGTCGAATCCAGAGAGACAGAACGCCGGTGCCGCAGCCGGCGCCGCAGAGGAGCAGGATGGCTGGGGGACTCAGGCGGGCAGATAGGGGAATCCCGAAGAGACGGCCGATGGTGAACGCGGTCCAGTAGGTCGAGGTGAGCACGGCTGCGCTAAGCGCGTCTGTAAGCTGGAGTCGAATGGCGAAGGTGTAGATCCAGCTGCCGAACCCGATTTCGGCCCCCGCGGCTGCGAAGAGAAGGCCACCGATGAACAACAGACTCGTGCGGTGTCCGGCGAGCGAGGCGGTGCGGTCCTTCGCGTGTTCGGCGATCGGGGGGCTGGGTTGAATGAGGATGACGAGGCTGATGGGCAGGAGGAGCACAGCCAACAGCCAGTAGACACTGGCGATCGACCCGTGCGATTCCATCGTATAGGCCACAATCAAAGGGGAGACGAGAGCGCCGACGCCGAAGAAAAAATGGAGGGCGTGCATCCACGGAGACAGCCCGCAGGGGTAGAGCCAGACGAGTAAGGTGTTTCCGCCGACATCGACACCGCCTTCACCCCATCCGAGGATAAAAAGAATGAGCGCGAGAAGCGGCAGCGACCTTCCGAAGGGCACGAGGGCGAGGCAGAGGGCCATCACTGCGATCACGGTGCCTAGGACGACGTGACCGGGAATGCGGTCGTACAGACGTCCACCGGTCACTGCGCCGGCCAGGTAACCCCCGGAGCGTGCAATAAAGATGGTGCTGAGGGAACTGAGTGAAACGCCGGCCAGGTCGGCGAGACAGGGAAGGGTGGGCCCGAGCGCGGCGAGGGCAAGGCCCAGGGCAACGAAAGACGCGAAGTAGGCGAGCGTTTTGGTCCATCGCCCGGCGATCGGACCGGTGTTCGTCAATGGAACTCGATCTTCCAGTATTCCGTCAGTCGGATCGAGGTCTCAATTGTGGTGTAGAAAGCCGTGTGGGGGAAGGTGTTGAGCGTCGCCCTTTCGAGCGTGACGATTCGCGATGGATACCACATCGGTTCAGGGCCGCTGTAGAAGGTGACGTTGAGGATCAATTCGTGACGTTCGTCTTCGCCGATCATTTTCGGGAGGCCGCGAAGCCGAACAGACAGCTCGGAAGGCCGCCCCGTGACTTCGTCGATCCACGTGGTGCCCCTCCACTGGCCTTCGTCCGTCGTCTGGCGATAGGTGTAGGCAACCAGCACCTGTGCGCCGACAACACGAGACCGTCCATCTTGCTCTGCTTTGATCTGGCCCTGGTGACTCGGGTGGAACGGGTTGTACTCGGGGTTCTGGAGGGTAAAGTGTGCGATCTGCTCGTCGAACTTCGACCTCATATCTTCAGTGATGTCGGTACCGTTGCTCTCTGCGGCAAGGAGATTGATGTGAATGTCGCCGGTGACGGACTGAGTGAAACCGACGGTCGTAGAGGATGTGAGGTGGGGTTCTCCTTTGACGTCGAAAGATTCTCTTCGCTCGACCCATTTTCCAGGGACAAGATCGCGGTTCGCGGTGGCCACGCCGATTGCACGATCCCACAGCGCGTCTGCGCCGGCTGGCGCAGACGAATGCAAAAGGAGTAGTGGAAATTGAAAAATGAAGAGGCGTCGTCTCATAGTTCGCCTTGACCGAAGTCGGCTCAAAGTGGCCATAAATAGCAGGGGGTCCTTACCGGCTGCTGTAGATCACGGGGCAGACTGTCTCATCGTCGATGAATCGAGTCAGACTCTTCCGTTCGTTGTTAACGGGGCGGCTGTTCTGAGTTCGCAGATGGACGGCGAAACTCATTCTGGGCCGGCCCGACCGGTTGGCTGTGCTTCCGTGAAATGTAAGACAATGGTGGAGGCTCAGACCACCGGCCCTCATCAGGGCGGGCTTTTCTTCCCACGTGCGATCGTCAGGAATCTGGATTCCGGATCTCACCGCCTCCACGTCCTGCCCTTTGAAGTCGCTCGCCCCGTCCAGGAATCCCCAGTCGTGCGAGCCAGCCACAAATCGCATCGGTCCGCTGTCGACGCCGACGTCGGAGAGGGCGATCCACGCGGTCAGTAGCTCGCTGCCTTCTTCCCAGCTCTGCCAGTAGTGCCGGTCCTGGTGCCACCCGATGTTAACTCTGGCCGAATCGGATGCTTCGATGGACGGCTTGTAGAGAAGCTGGACCCACCAGACCTGAACCCAGTCGGCGCCGGTGACTTCGGCGGCCAGTTTCCCGACGGTCGGATGGCGGATGAGATCGAATACACCCTGACTGGCCTTCTGTGGCTGCTCGATCTTGCACAACGTGTCCGGGTCTTCGCCCGGGTTCCACAAGGAGGACTCTGGCGGCTCCCTACGGTCGTATTCGCCCCTGCGGATCGAGTTCATTCCATCCAGTGCGGCGGTCACGACGGACGACGGCAGGACGGGATCGGCCAGGACAGCAAACCCTTCTCGTTCGTACCCTTCGCGAAGGTTCAGATCAGGCATCGATGTGTCAGAGATCGTTGCGATGGTGTTGTGGGGGCAAGGGATTCGGGGATCGGCTACACCGGGTGGGTGACGATTTTTCCGTTCCGGGCGAGCGGCAAGCCGGCGAAGGCGCACCTGTTCCCCCAGCAGTCGACGGCGCTCTTTGTCTTGTACTCGTTGATGATTTTGTGGCGTGAGACGTTGGTGAAGTTGTGGCCGGCCGTGTGTACGACCTGAACGTGGATGAAGAGGACGTCCCCGGGTCGAGTCTTGACGGTCAGGGTCTCGACTTCGGCAACCTCGGTATCGGGGATCGTGTGGCTGCTTTCTAGGGTCGGCCATTCGCCGCGCTTGTGGCTGCCGGGGATGACGGATGTGGCGCCCTGATCGACGTCCGTTTCGTCGAGGTAGGTGATGGCGGCAGCGAGTTCGGGCTTCGTGTGAAGCTCGTACGGCCAGTCCTGGTGCCAGCTCTGGTCGTTGACGAAGCCGGGCGGGTTGTTGCGGACCTTGCCGTTGTGAAAGTCGATATCGGGGCCGAACAGATCGATCAGGACTTCGATGATGCGAGGGTCCAGAAACTGGTTGTACCAGTAGTCGTTGGCAAGGGTCTGATCCATAATGCCGCGAACGTTTTTCGGGTTGTAGGGATCGATCTCGTATCCTTCGGCGGGATCCATATAGCTGTATCGGAGCGCGGCCGGACGCCCGTCAGTATTGGCGATCAGATCGTGGAACTGATCGCGCACCTCCGCCATCGTCGCTTCGTCGTAGAAGCCGGGAAGGACGAGGTAGCCGTTATCGTCGAAGAAGGTCTTTTGTTCGGAGGTTAACGCTTCCATTTAGATACTCGAGAGTGAAATAAAGGCCAGTTGCGCCGTAGCCTTCCTGACGGGCCGTAACTTCAGCGAAGGCCGTGGCGAAGGTGGGTGACCAATGACAAAAGGAAGGTCCTTTCGCTCTACATCCACTTCGGCGGGTCCAGGGTGAAATCGCGGGCGATCTGCTCGAGCATTTCCTGGTGATCGTTGGGGATCGGGACGCCATTCGATTCACAGGCGCGCTCGCGTCTCCATTCGAGCGTGCCGGGAAGGGCGGAGGCATCCGTGCCCGCCATCGGGGGCAACGTGAGGCTCTCGTCGATGACCTCACGCGCTCGTTTCTTGAAGGCCGTGCCATCCCCGACAGTGTCTGGATCGAGCGCGATGAACACGAAACCCCGATTGGCGCCCTTATAGACGCGTTCGGTTTCGGATCCGGTGTCGCCGGAAAGCACGCCGCCGACAAGGGTGGAAATGAAGCGCATCCCGAGACTGCCAAAGACGGATTTTCCATAGCCAGCGGCGATGGCGGCCTCGGCAGTGTCGCTTCGGCCGAACTGATTGGCGTTCATATCCAGAACCAACGGAGGGCCGCCATCGTCGGATGGCACGGCCATACACATCGGAGGCGAATGCATAGCATTCCAGACGGTGGCATTCGCTTCGTCCGTCCTTGACCAATGCGTTCCGCCGGCGACGCACCATGAGATCAGGCCGTGGGCGAGGGCGCGACGAGCATAGATGCCTTCACTTCCGACGTGGCCGTGGTTGCAGGTCGATGCAACGGCGATCCCGACGTCCTTCGACTTCGCGCAGGCCGCATCGACGCCCTGAGTCGCCACGAGGTATCCCGCCCCTCCGTCCCCGTCAAGTCGAACGCTCTGATCGGTTTCACGCAGCACGCGGATTTCGGGCGCCGGGTTGATCTCGCCGTTCTGGAATTCTTTCACGTAACGACGCAACTGACGCGTGCCGTGGCTCTTCACGCCGCGCTTGTCGACGTCGATGAGACACTGGGCGATGTGAGCGGCATCCTTCTCTTTCACGCCGACCGTGGTAAGGGTCTTTGTCGCCCAGGTGTGAAGGTCGGTTACCTTGATGTTCGGCATCCTTTTGCTCCCTGCCGACGGGCTCCCGCCCGTCGGCTTGCGTAAAGCCATCACTCTCGTCCCTGTGCTCTGCTCGGGGACGCTTTGATCTGCGCTTCCCTCCGTGGAGCGGGACGTCTGACCGCACCCTCCCTTGATCAGTGTCCTTGGCTGGGGCGAACAGCCCCGGACCGATTCACGGCCTCTGGGACGCGGGCTCCCAATGGATGCACGCAGGGGATGCCCTGATTGCGATCCCCAGCGGCAAGCACGAAGCTAGCCTTGTCCCCCTCAATCATGCCTAGGGTAGTGGCTATACGCCCGCCTTACAGCTCTTTGAGCGCACACCAGGGACGGCGGCGAGGGTGCGCCGTTCTGAATCCACTCGGCCTGTAACTGCGGCGCGATGAGGCCGGCCGGATCTGGCTCACCACAACAGGTGCTCGCGGTGATCGGCGCAACCCTGCGCGTCGAGGACGTCCAGCACATTCTGATACGTCGGGTCCTTGTAGGTTGAAAGGGCTGGCCGGAATATGCGCACGTACTCGCGCCGGGAAAAGGGCGTGATCTGCTGCCACGCCCATTCCTTCTGGTGAAGTGCATAGGGCACGAGCCAATCGATGGCTTTCCGGATGCTTCGTCCATCGTCGGCGGAATAGTGCCAGAGATCGGTATCGGTGTACTCGGCAAACCGAGCGAGGGAGAGATACGCCCGCAGGTTGTAAACGACGTAGTGGTTCGATCGTGTTCGCGAGAGCTCGTGAGGCTGCGAGCCGTCCGGTTCGATCTGACGGGCGATGCGGTCGAGTCTGGCCTCTTCGGCGAGAGCCCGGGTAATGCGGGGGTCGCCGGTGTACAGGGCGATTGAAGCCACCTGGGCATCGTACCAGGTCCCGTGATTGTTCTTCGCGTTGGCCTCGCCCCTCCCGAGCTCACTGTAAATTAGCCAATCACGATAGCTTTTCATCCACATCAGTAGATCGGCCCGATCCATATCGGACATTGCGCCGGATACTTCGAGCAACCCGATGGCGTCGATCAGCCTGCAGAACGCGGTCGTACCGATGATGCCCACGGATCGTCCGTCGCTTCTTCCAGGTACGGCCTGTCCGTATTCGAGATGCGGGTTCATCCGCGTGGCTGGATCCGTGAACCAGACGTGGAGGAGTCGACACGCGTGCTGCGCCGCCAGCTCGCTGTCGAGGAAATACCAGCCGAGGGCGAGCGTTTCGATTGCGCTGCACGTAGCTCTCAAGCGATCGGCATCGAAGTTTGAAGCTTCCAGGTTGATTTCGCCGTCCCGGCGGATGTAGGGCAGACCATTTGCGGAGTCAGGGTCAGGCCACCAGTAGGGGCTCTGACTCATGAAGTCGTGTTTGTCGCCGCTGGGAGGGATGACTGCTTTATCCATCACAGAGACAGGATGGAATTCGAACGCTCGATCGATGTCGCTACGCAACCGATCGATGGAAGGCTGGATGGAGGGGTCCCCTGACAGGATTCGATCCTTGGCGTCAGCCAACGCATCGTCGTGCCAGAGGAAAAGGCGGGGTTGTGGGTCAGTGACCAATGACCAGTGACCGATGACCGTTGACAAAAGGGGCTAATGACATCGTGTTGGTTTCTCCTCTACGCTCCCCAGATACGGGGCATCGGCAATTCCTCTTTTCCCATTTTGGCGAAGAGGGTCTTGAGGATCAGGTGCTGTTTGAGCTCCTGAGACGCGGGATCCTGCCAGAGGTTGTTGACTTCAGCCGGATCCTCCTGAAGGTCGAACAATTCCCCGTAGTCCCGGTTGTAGTAGACGGTCAGCTTGTAGCGATCCTGGCCTCATCTCTGTATCCACA
>DJHM01000031.1:2841-15033 GCA_002433075.1 Latescibacteria bacterium UBA6620 | reverse complement strand
ATACAGAGATGAGGCCAGGTCAGATTAAGGAAGGTGAGGATGTTCCGGATCGCATCGGTCCGAGTGGACACCAGCCCTATCATATGATGCCGCTCTTCGCCCGCGGGTTCGACATCTACACCCACGGAAGAGGTCCGCTGTGGGAGGGCTATGAGGGGCACGATCCCGACGAGTTTCCCCAAACCCGTGGGGCCCTGGCCCGGATGCTTACGCTACCCGTACTGACGGACCCCGAGGACGGCGTGATCGAGCAATTTCTCGACGCGTTCAGGAAAGTTGCCCAGCACTATACTGGATAGAGTCAAGCTCAGGGTAGGCCCGACTCCAGGTCCGGATCGATCTCCTATTATCCGAAGCGATCAACATCCGCAAGGGTAGGACCGACCCCCGGTCGGGAATGATCCGGGTACCACGTAAGAAGGCCCCCCACGATTCGTTCGTGAGGGGCCTTCTTACTTTGTGTTCAGGCGAGGAAGTCGCCCTTCGACTCCTGCCTTCGCTCGCAAGCGAGCTACGGCAAGGCAGGCGCGCTAAGGGTGACCTTCTCCTATCCAGAGGATCTCAAATCGTTCAGTCATTACGGGACCTTGGCCACACCCGCCCGCCACGCCGTAGCTCGAAGAGCGATGGAGGGCTCTCTCTTCCTCCCGTTCTCCTTCTCTGCTAGTCCACCGGCTTACACGCTTTCCGCACGATGACCATACTGAGCGAATCGTTCTGAAGCGCTTCGCGGAAGACCTCCCTCATCCGTTCCTCGGAATCGGACTCTGTGACTTCCCAGATAGGATCGACACCGCAGGCGCGGGCGATCCTATCGATCCCGACCGTGGGGCCCGTGCCGTCGCCCAGGTCGATGCCACCGTCGGGCGTGGGTTGTCCGCCTGTCGTCAGGGCGCCGCCGTTGTCGAGAACGAGCGTAAGTGTGTTCGCGTTGGTAGCGCGGGCCTGGACCAGAGCAGGAAGTCCACCGTGGTAGAACGCACTGTCGCCGACGACGGCTACTGTCCGTTCGGTGACACCGGCAGATGCCCATCCGGATGCCACGCCGAAGGCGGACCCCATACAGAGCTTGGCGTCCAGATACTCCGCGGCGATGACGAGACACCCGGGGTCACCAGCCATAAAAGGATTCTGACCCAGTTTTTCCGCTTCGTCGCGGAACGCCAGGATGATTTCGACGTAGGGACACCCCGAGCAATGTGCTTTTCGGAACGGCTTTTCCTCTTCCCAGTTTTCTTCCGTGTATGTATTCGCTGGTGAGAAACCGGGCAGGAACGATCTCAGGGTGTCCTGTATATGCCAGCGGAAGAGCTCGCCGACCCAGTTCACGTCTCCCGTTCGCTTCCCGAGGATCTTCGCCGAAGCGCCCGCGTCGTAGCCGACAGTCTTGATTGCGTCTTCGAGATACGGGTCGACTTCCTCGAAGACCAGCACCTCATCCCGGTTTTTCAGAAAGTCCCCAATCTTTTGGGCTGGCAGGGGATAGATCGTGCCGAGTTTAAGTACGGCGACGTCGGAGAGGTCGGCTCCTTCCACGGCTTCTTGGAACTTGGTGTGGACGAACCCGGTCGTGATGATTCCCTTCTTTCCGGAACCGGTGAAACTGTTGAGGCTGCTCGTTTCGAATTCGGATTCGATCGTGGCGAGCTTCTTGTGGAGCCGTCTGTGGCTACGATCGACCGTCTTGAGAGCGGAGACGAAACGCCACGGTTCGCGTGCAGGTTCAAGGGAAGGTTTAGTGGAAGGCGCGTCCAGCGCGTCGACTTCCTCGATCTGTACACTGTAGCTCCGCGTGATGCGCATGATGACGATCGTCTGATGCTGCTCGGAATATTCGAACGCCCATTTCATCGTGGCGCGGCCTTCGGCCGGATTCGAGGGTTCGACCATCGGTAACTCGGCGAAGGGGGCGATCGGGCGGGTGTCCTGTTCGTTCTGGGACCCCCAGGCGCCCGGGTCGTCACCCATCAGGATGACGAGGCCGGCGTGGGTGCCAGTCATATTCAGGACCATCAGGGTGTCGAGCGCGACGTTCATTCCCACGCTCTTGAGACAGACGAGCGCACGCTTGCCACCCTGGGACGAACCGGCCCCGATGTCGAGGGCGATCCGCTCGTTGACGCACCACTCGGTGTGGTGATCGTGATCCTTGCTCATCGCCTGGAGGGCGTTGAACGTGTTCGTGCCTGGCGAGCCCGGGTATCCGGCGACGACGGACACACCGGCTTCCACGGCCCCCCACGCGAGCGCCTGCTCGCCATTGACGTATTGTCGTGACATTGGTTTTTCTCCGAAGATCAGAGTTGATAGGCTGGAAAGAGGGTACCCGCGCGGTTTCGACGTGTCAAGGCCCCGTCAGAACAGGCCGAGCCAGTCCCAGTAGGCCAGGTTGACGGGAACGAGGACCACCAGGTTGATCAGACAGATGAGCACCATCAGCAGGACGAACTGGCTCATCCGCACGGCCTGGAAGCTGTAAGCGAGGATGAAGGGCGCGCCCTGGTAGGGGATGAAGACAAGGCCGGTGCCGACGGCGGTCGCGAGACCGATCTGTAGAGGCGTCAAACCGGGCTGCGCACCCAGATCCAGCAGGGCGGGGGTCAACACCCCCCCGACGACGGCCGTGTCCACGATGAAATTGAACGGTACGACAGCCCAGGTGATGGCGGAGAGTTGGGATGCGGTGGATCCGCTTAGGTCGACGGCGCTTTCGAGGGAGTGCGCGATTCGTCCACTCGTGCCCACGACGGCCATCGCTTCGCCGATGGCGAACACGCTTCCGATGTAAACCAGAATCGGAAAGTTGACCGTCCGCAGAACGCCGATGTCGAGTGGTCCGACACGGGGGAGAAAGCAGCAGACGGCAACCCCCAGCCCGACAAGGACGGGATGGATCCCGTGGAAAATATCGGTCGACCACAAGAGCACGGCGACGCCGAGGAGGAGCAGGGCGGATCGCTCGCGAGGTCCGAGGGATGCGGAATCGGTTCGGGGCAGGTCAATGGATCCAAACTGTGGACGGAAAAGGAGATAGACGAGACCCGCTCCGACGGCGACCCGAAGGATGCCGATAACGGGGAGCATATGAAGGGCCCAGTTGGCCCAGTAGACGGGCGTGTCACGAGCCTCGAGGACGCCCATCACGACCAGGTTGGGGACCGAGGCGGTGAGGATCCCGGTGCCACCGTAGTAGGTCGAACACACGACGGAGAGAACGATGGCCGCGGACGTCTTCGAGCCGGCCTGTTCGCCGAGATCTTTCAGGAGTCGGACAATGATGGGCATAATGATCAAGACGCGAACGACGCCGGACGGAATCAGGAGCGCGAGGAAGAGCCCCATCAGATGGAGCACGACGATGAAGCTGGCGCCAGAGGCTCTGCGCGCGATCCAGTAGGACAATCGGGTCGCGAGGTCGGTTTCGGTGATGAGGGAACTCAGGACGCTCCCGGCGACGACCAGCCAGATGGCCTTGCTGCCAAACGAGGAGAACGTCTGCTCGAAGGTGACGAGTCCCGTCGCCGGGAGCGCGAATAGGAGCGCGAGTGCGGTCCACTCGATCGGGACGGGTTCGAGGGTCCACAGGATCGCGGAGGAGAGCGCAAGCGTGATGATGACTCGGTCGGCGGCGGTCAGGTCCAGGGGAGCATAGATCGCGGCGAGGCCGATCAGGACGAGGCTGAGAAGGGAAAAGAGGACTCGGAGGTTCATGAGTCGTGAAGATAGGACGTGAGGGTGGTTGGCTCAAGCGAAGGCATTCCATCCAGGTTCCAGGTCGGCCGTTTTCAGGGAGCAGGATTGACACCCATCAGATCCGGCGGGATATTCAGAGCCCTTGCCCATTGCGGAAACAGTGGACGCTTGAGGAGAAGAGAATGCTGATCGATGGATTCAACGGTGTCTACCCTGCGCTCGTCAGTCCGAAAGATGATGCCGGACACTTCAGTGAGGAGCGGACCGTCGCGCTGATCGACCATCTCTACAAGGCGGACGTACACGGTCTCTATCTGTGCGGGAATACGGGAGAGGGGTATCTATTATCGCTCGACGCACGGAAACGGTTGACGGAAGTGGCGGTCGAAGCGTCGAAGGGGCGTGGCAGAGTCGTGGTTCACGTGGGGGCGCCGGCGGAGACGGACGCGGTCGACCTGGCGAAGCACGCGAAGCAGGTGGGAGCGGACGGCGTGTCGAGCCTGCCGCCTTACGTGCAGGGATACGCGTTCGAGGAGCACGAGGCATTCTACACGCAGATCGCCTATGCTGCGGACTTACCGACTTTCGTCTACTACATCCCTGGAATCACGAAAGTCGAGTTTACGCTGGAGCAGATGAACCGACTGCTTTCCATCGAGGGGGCGGAAGGGCTCAAGTTCACGAATATGAACTTCTACCTGATGGAGAGTATCCTTCGCGCCAATCCGGGCAGTCACATCTTCAACGGCAGCGACGAGGCGTTTCTGGCGGGTATCACGACTGGTGCCGGAGCCGGGATCGGCACGTACTACAACCTGCTACCCGAGGCTTTCCTCGGGATCTACCACGCCTTCGGTCAGGGCGATCTCGAAGCCGCTCGCGCACACCAGGCCACAGCGAATCTGCTGATTCACACCTGTCAGAAGTTCCGGCAGAACGCAGCCGTGCACGCGATCCTGAAACTGCAGGGTGTGGACTGTGGAGACCCGATCAGGCCCGCGCGACCCCTGGACAAGGACGGGATGGAGGGGTTAAGACGCGCGCTTGAAGACGCCGGGCTGGCCGAGGCATTGAAGATAGATCAGTGAAGACAGAACATTGAGAAGCCCACATTCTCGATGTCCGATACTCGATGATCAATGTCTATGGCTGATACGCGTCCCACACGGCCTTGTAGTAGTGGAGGATGCGCTCGGGGTCGTCGTTGGCAGGGATTTCGGCAAGGGTGTAGCCGTCGTAGCCGGAGGAGGATAGACGAGCGAAGAGGTCGGCCCAGGGGTATTCGGTTTTCCACAGTTCAGTGATATGCACGAGGCCGATCTTGCTGCCCAGCAGGTTCCACGCCTCCTCGATCGTCCCGTCGACGACTTCGCCGAAATCCGAATTCCAGCAGATGTAGACGTTGTCGTGATCGGCGTGGTCGATCATCGTGCGCATTCGGTCGGGCCGTTTCGTGTCGCGGCCGTGGACTTCCACGCGGATGGCGACGCCGAGGTCTGCGGCAGCCTGACCGCATTCCCGGAGGGCGAGGCCGATCTGCTCAAGGGTCTTTTCTTCGGGGATTCCGTTTTCGACCTGCAGGCCGTTGGGTCGGACTTTGACGCCGGGACATCCCAGGTCGGCGGCAAGCTGCGCGTACTCGATTGTCCCGGCGACGTTCTCTTTCACTTCGGACTCTTCGACAGCGTGATACTCGAAGGCGGATCCGATGCCGGCGATTTCCACGCCGCCATCTTCGAACTGTTTACGTACCGCATGCCGTTCGGCGGCGGAGAGGGTGGATTCGACGCCGTGGGCGTGCGTCGTGCGAAGTTCGACCCCCTGAAAACCCGTTTTCTGACAGACGTCGATCAGCGTAGGGACGTCCATATCTTTGCCGATCTGGTAGGTTACGAAACCCAGTTTCATCTGATTGCCTCGATCTCTTTAGAGTGAATCAGGAAGCGCGAAGACACGGAAAGAACCCGATGCGAATCAGGTTGGTACGGTTTCGCGGACCGAAGGAACATCACGTCAGGCGGTCTCAGTCGCCAAGTCGGGCACCAAAATATCACGGTCCGGTGTGAAGTCAACCCGGTAAGGGACAAGATGATCGAAGCGCGAGAGCTGAGAGAGGGCTACATCATCCGCGAGGCTGCACCTGCCGATGTGGAGGCGGCCTGTGAGATCGCGAAGCAGGCGTGGGAACGCATCCACGACAGCTTCAGTAAGATTATGAGTCAACAGATGTTCGATGACCTGTCGCCTAACTGGAAGGCGCGGAAAGCGGACCAGATCCGCTCTCATTTCGAGAAAAATCCTTTGTGGATTTGGGTGGTCGAACACGCGTCGGACGGGATCGTGGCCTTTTTGACGTTCCGGATCGACCGCGATCGGTCTCTGGGTACGATCGGAAACAACGCCGTCGATCCACGCGCTCAAGGTACAGGCATCGGATCGGAGATGTATCGCGTCGTCCTGGATATGTTCCGCAGGGAAGGTCTGAAATACGCCGAGGTGCAGACCGGCCTGGACGAAGGCCACGCTCCCGCCCGACGTGCTTACGAAAAAGCCGGATTCGACATCCGCCGAGAAGACGTCACCTATTACAAGAAATTGTAACTACCGCACCTCGTAGGCACACTGTTGAAGGTGTGGCTGTTGCTGCACCGCCTCCCTCTCGCCCCCGTGCTGCTGCACAGGGGCGCCTTTACGTTGGCGACTATCTCGGGTACCTATTTCAATGCGTCCAACGCGTGCATAGGCGACGCGATGGTCACTCCTGCCCTGTTAGTAGATCGGGCTGGGATCTGGAGCGAGCGTGAAGGGTTTCGCGAGTTCGCGCTCGACGTCCGTTTCCAACAACACCCCTCGACGGTACAACCGGTCGATCAGTCGGTTTCGCACGATGAGCGCACGGTCCGGAGGGGGGAAGGGATGCCCGTCGAGGGCCGATCGACAGAGGAAGGCGATCTCGCCCAGAGAGAGACGCTCGAGGGGAAGGCCGAAGAGTTCGCGGGATGCAGCGTCGAAGCCCGTTACGACACGACCTCTGGCGAAATGAAAACGGGCCTGACGTGCGAAACGCCGCTCGGCTTCCGTTCGCGTTAACATGGCGTTGGATAGGATCAGATAAGCCGTGCGGTTTGCAAATCGAACGAGAGGGTTTTCTGTAGTCGAAGCCAGGGCCGACGCGAGCGATTGGTGCACGTCCATTCTTATCGCGTGACGCAGGACTGTGTCGATGCGGTGCGGGGGATTTAAGAACGTTCCTTGGGCCCCCGCTCGAAACCCGTTAATGTGGGACAGGGTGAAGGTGCCCAGGACGAACAGGAGGAAGGCTGTAACGATCCCGAAAGGGATTAACCTGCCGCTCGCCGAACCCTTCACGGACGGACTCCGCAGATCTCCAGCGCCCTGCGGGCGAAGTCTTCGACGGTTGGGGCGACGGTGTGGGTATTCGGAATGCCTGCGTCACGCGCCCGCCCGGCTTCCTCCTCATCCAGGGTAAAGAAGTGGGAATGGGCGCTGCTGATTCGTATCGCGTGACTCACATCGGACAAAAGCTCAGCGACGTCCTGTTCCTGATCGAAGCGACAGATGAGGCCATCGACTTCGATGTCCTGACGATCGAGCGTGGCGAAGAGTTCGTCACTCGTAGCCTCGATCTCGACGGCGCCCCGAGAAGCGCCGTCCCCGAAAATCGTCGCGACCAGGAGATACCCTGCCTCGGACAGGCGACGGAGCGCTCTCGTGCCAGTGACGGAGTTGGAGAGACCGGCGAGAAGCCTATCGTGATCGATAAAGACTGCGGGTTTTCGCTTCATCCGGTCTTCGAGAGTGTGCACGCGTTCGGTGACGGTGGTGTCGGTGAGATCGTAGGTGCGGAAGGCGTGGGGAAACTCACAGAACGCAGTCGCAGTCGAGAACCAGACGCCTTCCTCTTCGAACAGGTTGTAACCGCGGTGGTAATGGCCGCTGAGGATGAGCCTGACGCGGCCCGAAGCCACGATGGCATTCTTCAGCGCAGGGGCATCCCGATAGCTGTGGGGGTAGCCGGTCACTTGTCGTGGCCAGACCAGGTAATGCTGAAGGTGAATCTGTGGCCTGGTGTCCGGGTCCGCCAGCACCTGGTCGAACCGGGCTCGTTCCGGGTCCTTTCGTTCGGGATGATTACCTTCGCCCTCTTCGTCGAGAAAGGTCACGACTCGGTAGCCTCGGATGTCCCTTTCCAGAGGTTCGTCCCCGAACAAGTCCTGAAAGTGCTCCGGATGATCGTGGTTCCCGTAGAGATGGGCAACGGGGCAATTCGCCTTCGAAAGAAGATTCTTGACAAGTTGGAGGTCTTCGAGTCCTAGGCGCCCGGTTTCGGGATCGTCCAATCGCCGGAGCGGGTAGTCGATGAGGTCCCCGGTTACGGCCAGGAGATCGGGTGCCAGACCGTTGATTTCCTCGATGGCAGCCGCGAGAAGGTCGCCAACGGCGCGACCCCTCCGCTTGTAGGCCAACGAGTTGCCTGGCAGGTGGTGTCGAAGGTGGAAGTCCGAAATATGGGCGATGCGCACAGGGTCTCCCAGAGTGAGCGGGCTGAGAATCCGGCCAGATTATGCGACGGGACGACGCCTTCAGGCAAGTCGGATCTGGGCTAATCTGTGGACAAGCTGGTTCTGTGGTTCTCGGTTCCGGGACTGGATGTGGACCTTTTCTTGTGCTATGTTCAAGACCGCCGATCGACAGGGCGTCGACGGCGACCATCCAAAAGGAGGCGGACGATGTTGAACGTGGGTGACAGCGCACCTGATTTCGAGGTGCAGGATCACACCGGAAAGACGGTCACGCTGTCCGATTTCGCTGGGAAGCGGACCTTGATCTGGTTCTATCCGCGCGCCAGCACCGGCGGCTGAACGGCCGAAGGGATCGGATTCCGGGATCGAATCCAGGACTTTGAAGCAAAGAATGTGCAGATCGTCGGAGTGAGCACCGACGGGGTGGAGGCGAATGCAAAGTTCGTAGAAGAGCAGTCGTTTCCCTACCCGCTGCTGTGTGATACAGAACGACAGATCTGTCTGGGTTATGGAGCCTGCCAGGACAAGAGCGACGGGGCCGCCAAGCGTATCAGCTACCTGATTGGGGCGGACGGAAAAATTGAACTTGTCTACGGCGACGTAGCTGCGCGCGAGCACCCCGAGCAGGTGCTCGCCGACCTGTAGCATAAGTAGATCAGAAAGCTCAGGGCCGGTGTCCTTGATCGGGCACCGGCCTTTCTGCTGGGTGGCCCGATGAAGCGGGATGGCTTATTTTGTCAGGGCCAGTTCACGGTCAAACACGGAGTTCGTCGTGCAGGACGAGGAATGGGGAAACGTATTCGACGTCGTACCCGAGAGGGACGACGATGTCATCCAGGTCATCCAGGGCGCCCGTCTGTTCGAGACGTTGGACGAGCGCGAACTACGCACTTTGATCCCTCTCCTGCATCGAAGGGATTATTTCCCCAGAGACGTCATCATTCAGCAAGGTGCCCCGGGTGCCGGCCTCTACATCATCGCTGGCGGTGAGGCGGAGGTCATCCTGGAAAACGACGAGGGCGAAGACATTGTGCTGGCAACCCTGGGTGCGGGGCGAATGTTCGGCGAAATGTCCCTGCTCGATGGAGAGCCACGGGCTGCGTCAGTCGTTTCCACCGCCCGTTCGCACGTGCTTGGATTTTTCAGAGCCGATCTGATGGACCTGGCCACCCACTCTCCCGCACTGGGATTTAGAATCGTCCTCCGACTGGGCCAGTTGATGAAGGAAAGGCTTCGGGAGACCCTGACCGAGTATCGGGGCATCGAGCAGTCCGCCCGACAGGGTCGACGCCGCGAGCAGGAAGCGCTCGAGGCGAGAGTCCCAGCCTCGTCGTAGGATCTCCGAAGTCATTCGATGTAATCCCCGGACGGGACGGCACCCACGAGCCGTCGACGCCGTGCCCGAGCGAGTGACCCTTTTCAGTTCCTCCAGAATCTCCTTCCCAACGTTGATTTTCCAGCCGTTTCCCAACAGCGCGCGCGTGTTTTGTCTTAGATCCTAACTGGAGCAGGTTGCCCGGACATTGGCTGTCGCTATTCGTAACGGAATCTGGAAGGACAAACACTGCCAAGGATTCATTTGCCGCTGTTGGCCGCAGTGCTCTTTTTTGTGATCATGGGCTACGCGTTCGCCCAGGACGGCCCAGAACGTGTCGATTTCAACGCCGACGGTACGGTTGGCTTCGGTGACTTTGTTCTGTTCGCCGGACGGTTCGAAAGTAATCATCCAACCTACGATCTTAATGGAGATGGCGTCGTCGAACTCGGCGATTTCATCGAGTTCACGGGGCATTTCGATGCGGAGGTCCCGCCTGTTTCAGATCTGGAGATCCTGGAGGGGCCGATCGATCAGGATCGGGTATTCACGGCAAACCGTACGTACCTCCTTCGGGGTGCGGTATTCGTTGAAGACGGCACGACGCTGATCGTGATGCCGGGTACGACGATCCAAGGTGAGAGCGCATCGACGGCCCGACTCGCGATTTCGCAGGGCGGGCTTCTGATCGCCGATGGGCTGGCAACGGCGCCCATCGTGATGACGAGCGACGCTCCAGAGGGTCAACGTGCACGCGCCCATCAATTCAGGTGAAACCTCGGTCGGTCCGGGTGGGCAGGGTGTTTACGGAGGAACGGATCCGGAAGACAGCAGTGGCATCCTGCGGTATCTCCGAGTGGAATTCGTAGGATTCGAGTTTGCGCTGGACGATGTGCTGAACGGAATCACGCTCCAGGGTGTCGGGTCGGGCACGGTTGTGGATTTCGTTCAGGTCCACTTCAGTCAGGATGATGGCTTAGCCTCCTTCGGAGGTACGGTCAACGGCAGTCACATTCTGTGTACGGGAAACCGCGATGACAGTTTTGATTGGGTGGTTGGACGAGGAAGGGGCAGTTCTGGATCGCGCAGCAGCGCGGCGATGACGCTGACAACGGCATTGAAGCCGACAACGATCCGAACGACGCAGACATCGAGCCGCGTCGAACCCGACCATCTTCAATGTGACGATGATTGGGGACCCGGCAGGTCCCGGAGGCGATGTCGGCGTTCTGGGAGGTGGAGGGACAGCCGCCACGCTCCGCAATTTCATCGTCACGAGATTCGGCGCGGGGGGTGTGGACATTGACTCTGCGGCAACGTTCACCCAGTCCGAGATTGGTGCGCTGACAATCGCCAATTCGATTCTGTTCAACGAATCGGAAATTTTTTTCCGTTGACGGAGACGGGTTCAGTGAAGAGCTCTGGCTGGTGGGGCAGGAGACGAACAGATTCGGGTCGGACCCGATGATCCTGGATACGTTCGACCATACAACCCCTGACTTTCGTGTATCGGCCGACTCTCCGGCTCTGACCAATGCAGCCACACCTCCGGATGACGGATTCTTCCAGGCCGTGTCTTATATCGGTGGGATGGGAAGTGAGGTCGACTGGACGGCGGGGTGGACGACGTCGGAGCAACCTGCGGAACCCTGATGCGATATCCTGTTCATAGATGATCTCTGGAGGCAGGTGCAGATGCGCCTGCCTTGACTTTTTCCCGCTCGCGCCCCTGACGTCTCCGCCGGATCGCCCGGTTTTGCCGGGTTCGGGGGGTGTGGTATATTGTGACGACTCTGTGGCCGACGAGACCTCCCATCATACCGTCCATCGAGCGTGGTTCTGTGAGCGATGCGGTTCTCCGTTGGCGTGGACGGAGATCGAGGGGCGTCCCCGCCAGCAGTGCGGGGGATGTGGCTGGGTGGTGTACGTCGATCCCAAGGTCGCATCCGGGGTGATCGTGACGTGGGACGACGGAGTCGTACTCCTGAAGCGGGCGATCGAACCGGGATACGGCAAGTGGGTCTTCCCCGGCGGTTACACTGATGCGGGGGAGCCGACCACGGTTGCCGCGGTACGCGAGGCGGAAGAGGAGGTCGGTCTTCAGGTCGAAGTGCTTGACCTGGTAGGGGTCTACTCCTACTGTGGTGAGCGCGTCGTTCTGGTAGTCTATGACGGCCGTGTCGTGTCAGGCGAGCCGTGTGGAAACGAAGAATCTCTGGACGTAAAGGCCTTTCCAGTCGACCAGATCCCCTGGGATGAATTGGCGTTCCCATCGACTCGTGAGGCGCTCGAGACGTGGATTCAAAAAACCGGGCAACGCCCGTAACAGGCAGGAAGGCGAAAGGACTCATTTCGGATGACGTTCGAATCGATCGAAGACGTAGAAAAGAAATTCGGCGGCGAGGGCTACATAGCCGATCGAACACTGGCCACGACGATCTACCTGGCCGTCGCACTCGGGAAGCCGATCTTTCTCGAGGGCGAGCCCGGTGTGGGGAAGACAGAGGTGGCCAAAGTAATGGCGAGCATACTTGGGACCGAACTCATCCGGCTGCAGTGCTACGAGGGGCTCGATGCGAACACCGCACTCTACGAATGGAACTATCCTCGTCAGATGCTGGAGCTCAGGCTGGAAGAAGC
>DJHM01000031.1:2209-2528 GCA_002433075.1 Latescibacteria bacterium UBA6620 | reverse complement strand
GCTGGAGCTCAGGCTGGAAGAAGCGCGCGGTTTGGACAAAGAAGAGATCGGCCAGAACATTTTTGGGCCCGAGTTCCTGCTCGAACGTCCCTTGCTCAAGGCGATTCAGTATGAAGGGGACAAACCGCCGGTGCTGCTGATCGACGAGGTCGATCGATCGGACGAAGAATTTGAAGCGTTCCTCCTCGAGGTACTTTCGGATTTCCAGATTACGATTCCCGAGATCGGGACGGTGGGCGCGAGCCAGGTTCCGTTCGTCGTGCTGACGTCGAACCGGACTCGCGAACTGCACGATGCGCTGAAACGCCGCTGCCTCTAC
>DJHM01000031.1:1116-1881 GCA_002433075.1 Latescibacteria bacterium UBA6620 | reverse complement strand
CTACCTGTGGATCGACTATCCGACCTTCGAGAAGGAGATGGACATTGTCGAGTCCCGGGTGCCCAAGATCGAAGCGGAATTGTCCGGACAGATCTGCGGGTTTATGCAGCTGATGCGGACCCGGGACTTCTACAAGAAGCCGGGCGTGGCGGAAACGATCGATTGGGCCCTCGCTCTGATGTCGATGCAGACGAAAGACCTGGAGGCGAGCGCGGTCGACGCAACCCTTGGATGTATTCTCAAGTACAAGGAAGACATCGAGAAGGTTCAGGAAGATGGGCTCGCTCAGATCATAGAGAAGGCCCATATGTTGCGCCAGCGGGTGACCAAACAGCAAGGGTAGCAATAGGTTAAAAGCGTGAAGGAAGTCTGCGGGAGAGGGTGAGCTTTGTCTCTACAGATAGATCAATCAACGATGCTCGGCCGGGTGGTGGCCTTTACCCGGTCTCTGCACGCCGCTGGCGTCGAGGTCAATTCCGGTAATCTGATCGACCTTTGCCACAGCGTAGGGCATATCGAGATGTCGAATCGCCAGGACTTCTACGCGGCGGCCCGAGCGACCCTGGTTTCCCGGTTCGACGATATCGAGATGTTCGACCGGGTTTTCGACGCGTACTGGAGCGTCAGCTCGCAGATGGTCGAGGTCGAAGTTCCCCAGCAGATGGACGAGAACGACCTGATGGACGCGCTGGAGGAAATGGCCGAGACGACCGATACGACCGAAGAGGAAGATGCGGAGGAGGGCGAGGGTGAGACCGAGGATCC
>DJHM01000031.1:0-783 GCA_002433075.1 Latescibacteria bacterium UBA6620 | reverse complement strand
GGGTGGAGTGCCGACGAAGTCCTGATGCAGAAGGACCTGGCGGCGATGTCGGACAAGGAAATCGAAGAAGCGCGCCGGGTGATTGCCGAGATCGTCAACATCATCGCGAACAGACGGAGCCGCCGCCGATTCCCCGACAACTCGGGAAGGGAAGTCGATTTCCGGCGAACCTGGCGGCGGAACGCTCTGATGGGGCGGGATGGTGTCGAACTGGCGCGTCGTCGGAAACGAATCAAGAAGACCAAGCTGATGGTGTTGTGCGACGTCAGCGGTTCGATGGACTGCTACAGTCGATTCCTGATTCAGTTCATCTACGCCATCAAGCGCGAGATTCCGGACGTGGAAGTGGGCGTTTTCTCTACGAGGATGACGGTCATTTCCCGAATGCTCAAAACGAAGAGCGTAGAAGAGTCGTTGCGGGAGGTCTCGGACCAGGTTCACGACTGGGCCGGCGGAACCGACATCGGCAGCTGCATCCGTGAGTTCAACGATGTGTTTGCCCGCGATATGCTGCGATCCAAGACGGTGATGATCATCGTAAGCGACGGCTGGGACCGTGGCGACACGGGTCTGATGCGGCAGGAAATGGAACGTCTGCGAAGACGGGTGCACAAACTGATGTGGCTCAACCCGTTGCTTGGAAGTCCCGGGTATCAGCCACTCTGCCTGGGGATGAAAACGGCCTTACCCTACCTGAATTACTTTATGCCCGCGCACAACCTCGAAAGCTTGGTCGAACTCGCCAAGACGCTACGCTCGGTCTGGCGGTAGACGGAATCGGAT
>DJHM01000053.1 GCA_002433075.1 Latescibacteria bacterium UBA6620 | reverse complement strand
TGGTAAGGAGGAGGTCACCGGTTCGAGTCCGGTCGTGGGCTCCAGGTTTGGCCGGGTCTAACCCCGGTCCTGGGAGTGGGATAGGCCAGTAGCTCAATTGGTAGAGCACCGGTCTCCAAAACCGGCGGTTACGGGTTCGATTCCTGTCTGGCCTGCCACCCTTCGTTTTTCGGTCCTCCCGGCCTACATAATAGGACGATCATCGCACTATGTTCGGCAGGATTGCGCGGCTTCTTGAAGAAGTGCGGAACGAGATGGCGAAAGTGACGTGGCCCACGAGGGACGAACTGACGACCTCAACGTCGGTGGTTCTGACGGTTTCCGTGGCGCTGGCGCTGTTCATTTTCGTTGCCGATACAGTGCTGTCCTTCGTGATGAACCAGATTCTCAATTGAGTCTCCCGGGACCAACGAGGCGATACGATGGCTAAACGATGGTATGTCGTCCACACCTACTCCGGGCATGAGAACAAGGTGTGCAGCTACATCGACAACGCCAAGGGGGGGGCCGGCCTCGACGAAAAGATTGAGGAAGTGGTCGTGCCGACCGAAGAGGTCGTGGAGATGAGAGACGGCCGCAAGACAACTTCTCAAAAGAAGTTCCTGCCCAGCTACGTGCTCGTCCGAATGGATATGGACAAAGAAACACTCCATTTCGTGACCAACGTTCCCGGAGTGACCAGTTTCGTGGGGCCAGGGCGCCGGCCGCAGCCGTTGCAGGACGAGGAAGTCCAACGGATTCTTGGTCAGGCCGACCGCAGCCAGACCCGCGAGGTTGCGGAGATCCCCTATCGCATTGGCGATCGCGTGAAAGTGACCGACGGGCCCTTCAGCGACTTTATCGGGCTGGTCGACGACATCAACCCCGAAAAGAGCAAGATCAAGGTGATGGTAAGCATCTTCGGTCGGAATACGCCCGTTGAACTGGACGTTCTTCAGGTCGAGACCGTAACTGAGGCCTGATCAGCAAGGTTCCCATGGCAAAGAAAGTTCTCACGACCATTAAGTTGCAGATTCCGGCAGGCCAGGCCACACCGACGCCTCCTGTCGGCCCCGCTTTGGGCCAGCACGGCGTGAATATCATGGAATTCTGCAAGGCCTTCAATGCACAGACCCAGGACAAGGCGGGTCTGATCATTCCCGCAATCATCACGGTTTATGCCGACCGCAGCTTTTCGTTCGTGCTCAAGACACCGCCGGCAGCCGTTCTGCTCAAGAAGGCAGCCGGTCTTGAGAAGGGCTCGCCCGAGTCGAACAGGGAAAAGGTAGGCTCAGTCACTGAAGATCAAGTTCGGGAAATCGCAGAGCTTAAAATGGTCGACCTGAATGCGCAGACCGTTGAGGCCGCGATGCGGATCATCGCGGGAACCGCCCGAAGCGCCGGAATCACAGTCGACGGATAGCCAGGGGAGCCGTAATGGGAAAATCCAGCAAGAAATACGCTGCCTCGAGAGAACTGTTCGATCGGAAAACACAATACTCGGTCGATGAGGCTGTGGAGATCCTCAAGAAGATGCCCGAGAAGAAATTCGACGAGTCGGTCGAGCTCTCCGTTCGTCTCGGGGTCGACCCACGGCACGCTGATCAGCAAGTCAGAGGTACGGTATCGCTTCCGCGCGGTCTGGGTAAGACGGTGCGGATCGTTGTTTTTGCCAAAGGGGAACCGGCCGCGGCCGCTGAGGTTGCCGGCGCTGATCACGTCGGAGCGGATGATCTGGCGGAGAAGGTGCAGGGTGGATGGACTGATTTTGACGTGGCGATCGCTACGCCCGATATGATGGGTACCGTGGGACGGATCGGTCGTGTGCTCGGTCCAAGAGGGTTGATGCCCAACCCGAAGAGCGGCACCGTGACCCCGGACCCCGCCAGAGCCGTTGAGGAAGCGAAAGCCGGCCGGGTGGAGTTCCGGGTCGACAAACAGGCGAACATCCACGTGCCGATCGGGAAATCCTCGTTCGAAGTAGACGCGCTCGCAGAAAACCTGAGCTCGGTCCTGGATGTGATCGTCAAGGCTCGACCGGCCGCATCTAAAGGCCAATACGTCAGGTCTGCGACCATCTCCAAAACCATGAGCCCGGGCGTGCGCCTGGATCGAAGCGCCCTCGGCTAATCCGAACGAGCGAACACGCAAAGGCTTATTGCTACTATGCCTACCGAAGAAAAGATACAGGCCGTCGACGAGATGGCGGAGTTGCTGCAGCGATCTAAAGGCGTCTACCTGGCGGACTTTACGGGTTTGGACGTCCCAGCCGTTACACAACTTCGGAAAAAGCTGTTCTCCGAGCAGGTCAGCTTCCGAGTGGTCAAGAATCGGCTGGCCAAGCTGGCTGCCG
Source organism: Latescibacteria bacterium UBA6620 (assembly GCA_002433075.1). GTDB lineage: Bacteria > Latescibacterota > UBA2968 > UBA2968 > UBA2968 > UBA6620. The sequence continues at coordinate 49,547 of DJHM01000053.1, read as the reverse complement.
CCAAGGCCGGCGTCGAGGGTCTCTTGGACGCGCTCGAGGGTCCCACCGGCCTTGTCTGCACGGAAGAAGATCCTATCGCTCCGGCAAAGCTTCTGTCCGACTTTGCAAAGGAGACCGATGGCAAGCCGAGGATCAAGCTGGGGATTCTCGAAGGCGAGTTGTTCGTAGAGGATCAGATCCAGGCGCTGGCCGAATTGCCGAGCCGTGAAGTTCTGCTGACTCAGATCGTTACCGGCTTGCAGAGCCCCGTTTCCGGTCTTGTTTTCACGCTGGCGGGCATCCTGCAGAGTCTTGTCGGTACGCTCCAGGCTGTAGCTGACCAGAAACAATCCGAACCTTCATAACTATCAATAGCGCAGTATATTACGAAGATCATATAAAATTATTATCACAACACCCTCGTCCGATGGAGGATGTCCGAGATGGCCGTAGAAAACATCATTGAAGAAATCGAGAAGCTTTCTGTGCTCGAGCTGGCCGAGCTGGTTAAAGCACTCGAGGAAAAGTTTGGGGTTTCTGCTCAGGCGGCTGTTGTGGCAGCGCCTGCCGCCGTAGGCGGAGCCGCAGAAGGTGGCGCGGCCGAAGAGAAATCCGAATTCGACGTCATCCTGTCCGCTGCAGGGGACAAGAAGATTCAGGTGATCAAGGTCGTACGCAGTATCACCGCCCTTGGGCTGAAAGAAGCCAAGGCCCTCGTCGACGGTGCACCGAATCCGGTTAAGGAAGGGGTTAGCAAGGAAGAGGCTGAGGAAATAAAGAAAGAGCTGGAAGAGGCAGGGGCTGTAGTCGAGGTCAAGTAACGCGACGTGGTGACCCGTACCTCGACGTCGACGACTGTTGGCCGGGCCGGATCCAGGTGGATTCCGCGTTCCCGGCCATTGGTCTGAACCCCACCACAGGAGATCGACCTTGGCCGAAAACGGATATATCGAGCGTATAAGTTATGGCAGCCTCGCGGCCGCCATCGAAATGCCCAACCTGCTGGACATCCAGATCCATTCCTACAATGGTTTTCTTCAGCGGGACTTGCTTCCGAGCGAACGTACCGATCACGGTCTTCAAGCCGTCTTCAACAGCATCTTCCCGATTACGGACGCCCACAATCTCTTTTCGCTGGAATTTGTAGATTACTCGATCGGCACTCCCAAGTACGAAGTAGAAGAGTGTCTCGAACGAGGAACGACCTACGCAGCTCCTCTTAGAGCGACACTTCGACTCGTTGCTCGGGAGAAGCTGGGGGACAACGAGTTCCGGGTCAAGGACATCGTCGAGCAGACGGTTTTCCTTGGTGAGCTCCCGCTGATGACGGACGAAGGAACGTTCATCATCAACGGGTCCGAACGTGTGATCGTGAGCCAGCTTCACCGTTCGCCAGGTGTATTCTTCGACGAGAACATCCACCCCAATGGCAAACGCCTCTTCTCCGCTCGCATCATCCCCTACAAAGGGGCGTGGCTCGAATTCAGCCTGGACATAAATGACATCATGTATGTCCACATCGACCGCAAACGGAAACTTCCGGTCTCGACGTTTTTGCGTGCCCTCGGTTACAGCAAAAGCGAAGAGATCCTCTGGATGTTCCACGACGACAAGGAAATCAAAGTCGACGAAGAGACGGTCGGAGAGATTACGCTCGACGATGTGGTAGATAAGAAGACGGGTGAGGTGATCGCCGAGGCCTTTACGACGATCAGCGAGGAGCTTCTTGAGGCTCTCGTTGCTAAGAAAGTCAAGAAGCTTCGGGTGATCGACGTGAATCCAGAAGATGACGCAGGCGTGATGTCGAACACCCTTGCGAAGGATCCCTGCGATAACGACGAGGAGGCCCTGTCTCGGATTTACAGCCTTCTTCGACCGGGCGATCCGCCGAATATTGAAACCGCCCGCGGGCTCCTGGAACGCCAGTTCTTCAGCCCGCGTCGCTATCACCTGGGTGATGTCGGTCGCTACCGGATGAACGAGCGGCTCGACATGAATATACCGCTCGATTTCACCACGCTCTGCATCGAAGATTTCCTCAAGGTCATTCGCTACATCATCGTCCTGTTCAAGGGCGAAGGCTACACCGACGATATCGATCACCTCGGAAACCGGCGTGTCCGGTCGGTCGGGGAACTCCTCGGAAATCAGTTTTCAATTGGCCTGTCGAGAATGGCTCGGACGATTAGAGAGCGCATGAGTCTCCGTGATTCAGACCAATTGACCCCTCACGACCTGGTTAACGCCAGGACGGTCTCGACGGTGGTACAGTCCTTCTTCGGGAGCAGCCAGCTTTCGCAGTTCCTCCAGCAGACCAATCCGCTCGACGAACTGACGCATAAGCGCCGACTGTCCGCACTGGGCCCAGGTGGCTTGACACGCGATCGCGCCGGGTTCGAAGTTCGTGACGTCCACCATACGCACTACGGCAGGATCTGTCCGATTGAAACGCCTGAAGGTCCAAACATCGGTCTGATCGCTTCGCTGTCCACTTACGCGAAGGTCAATCCGTTCGGTTTCCTCGAGACGCCTTACCGGCGGGTAGAGGGTGGGAAAGTCGGGGAGGATGTCGAGTACCTGACAGCCGACCAGGAGGATAAACAGGTCGTCGCTCAGGCCAATGCGCCAGTGGACACCCGTGGTAGTTTTGAAGGAGACCTGATCCAGGTCAGGCGTCGTGCGGACTATCCGATCGTGCCTCCCGGTGAAATTGGCTACATGGACGTTTCACCTTGTCAGCTGGTAAGTGCGGCCGCCGCGCTCATTCCGTTTCTCGAGCACGACGATGCCAACCGCGCCCTGATGGGGTCGAACATGCAGCGTCAGGCGGTGCCACTGCTCAGGACGGATGCCCCTTATGTGGGGACCGGTATGGAGCGCAAAGTCGCAGTCGACTCCAAGGCCGTCGTGGCTGCCGCTCACGCGGGTACCGTGTCCTACGTGAGCGCCGACAGAATCATCATTAAACGGCGGCGTAACAGGTCGGGCGAGCTTGTCGGGCTTACCGACGAAGACATTTACGATCTGACGAAGTTCAAGCGCTCAAACCAGGATATGTGCATTAACCAGAAGCCGATCGTCAAAACAGGTGATCGTGTGGAAGAGGGTCAGGTGCTGGCCGATGGTGCCGCGACCGATCGTGGAGACCTGGCGCTGGGCGCGAACGTTCTCTGCGCCTTCATGTCCTGGAATGGATACAATTTCGAGGATGCGATCATCGTTTCCGAACGGCTGACCAAGAAGGACATTTTTACCTCGATCCACATCGAGGAGTTCGAGCTGCAGGTGCGCGATACGAAGCGGGGCACCGAAGAAATCACCCGAGAGATCCCGAATGTGAGCGAGCAAGCGGTTGCCAACCTGGACGAGCACGGCATCATCCGGGTTGGTGCCGAAGTCGGTTCGGGGGACATTCTCGTGGGTAAGGTGACGCCAAAAGGCGAAACCGAGCTTTCACCGGAAGAGCGCCTACTCCGAGCTATTTTCGGTGAGAAGGCGGGCGATGTTCGAGATGCTTCACTCAAGGCCCCCCCGGGGATGGACGGGGTGGTGATGGACCGCAAAGTCTTTTCCCGCAAGGAGCGTGACGAAAAGACCCGGAAGGCCGATCGAGAGAAGAGCAATGCCGCTCGAAAGGATGCGGCCGACCGGATCCGCTCGATCGAAGAGAGTCGCAACGAGCAGATCCTGGCTCTGATCGATGGTGAGCGAATCAACACGATTCGTGATTTCGAGGATGACTCTGTCGTCATTCGATCTGGTACGGTCTTCACCGAAAAGGTTCTCGACAGGCTCGAACTCAAGAAGCACCGCCCCGAGGAGCAGTGGGTCGACGATGAGCCGACAAACCGAAAGATTGCCCGGCTAGTCGAACTATCTCTCGATTTGGAGCGACAGGCCGAAGACGAACTCGAACGAGACCTTGAAAAGATCCAGCGGGGCGATGAGCTGCCCCCGGGTATCGTTCAATTGGTCAAGGTCTACGTCGCGAGGAAGCGGAAGCTGATGGTGGGCGACAAAATGGCCGGCCGCCACGGCAACAAGGGCGTGGTATCGATCATCGTTCCCGAGGAAGACATGCCTTACATGCCCGATGGGACACCGATCGACATCATCCTGAACCCGCTGGGGGTGCCGTCCAGGATGAACCTCGGTCAGATTCTCGAGACCCATCTTGGGTGGGCAGCACACGCACTCGGGAAGCACGTGGCGACCCCGGTGTTCGACGGGGCCTCCCTCGAGGAAATCCGAACGGCCCTGACCGAAGCGGGTCTACCCGATTCGGGGAAGTCGGTGCTCTTCGACGGGCGCACGGGCGACCGTTTCGATAAAGAAGTCATGGTAGGATACATCTACATGCTGAAACTGTCGCACCTCGTGAGTGACAAGATGCACGCCCGTTCGATCGGCCCCTACTCCCTCGTGACACAACAGCCTCTGGGTGGTAAAGCCCAGTTCGGAGGCCAGCGGTTTGGTGAGATGGAAGTGTGGGCGCTCGAAGCCTATGGGGCCGCCCACCTGCTGCAGGAGATGCTGACGGTTAAATCGGACGACGTCGCGGGACGTTCCAAGATTTATGAAGCGATCGTGAAGGGGGAGAACCCGCCCGAGCCGGGTGTTCCCGAGTCCTTCAACGTGCTCGTAAAAGAACTCCAGAGTCTGTGTCTGGATGTCATCCTGGAAGATGGTCAGGCAGCAGACTGAGTTCGGTGCACCGATCTACGATCGCTTAAAGGGGGATTGACGTGGCAGATCAGAACAACAAACGGCCCACGGACTTCAGCAGCATTCGTATTCAGCTCGCCTCGCCGGAGACCATTCGCAGTTGGTCCCGCGGCGAAGTGACCAAGCCCGAAACCATCAACTATCGCTCGTTCAAGCCCGAACGGGACGGTCTCTTTTGTGAGCGCATTTTCGGCCCGGTCAAGGACTGGGAATGCCATTGTGGCAAGTACAAGCGTATCCGATATCGCGGGGTCGTCTGCGACCGATGCGGTGTGGAGGTGACGCAGTCGAAGGTGCGTCGTGAGCGCCTGGGTCATATCGAACTGGCCGTACCTGTGACGCATATCTGGTATTTCAAGTCCCTGCCTTCGCGCATGGGCTACCTGCTCGACTTGTCGATCCGGAATCTAGAGCGGGTCATCTACTACGAATCCTATGTCGTCCTGGATCCAGGCGATGCGCCGGACCTGAAGTTCAAGGACCTCCTTTCCGAAGATGAAGTGATGGATCTGCAGGACAGGGGCTACAATTTCAAGGTCGACATGGGAGCCGACGCGGTGAAGCGGTTGCTTGGGTCGATCGACATCGAGGAGCTTTCGGCTGAGCTGCGGACTCAGGCCCGCATGGAGACGTCTGTCCAGAGGAAACAAGAGGCGCTCAAACGGCTGAAGGTCGTGGAGGCTTTCCGCCAATCCGATAACCGACCGGACTGGATGGTTCTGGACGTAATCCCGGTGATTCCGCCAGACCTTCGTCCCCTGGTTCCGCTGGAGGGCGGGCGATTCGCGACGTCTGATCTGAACGATCTGTATCGCCGTGTCATCAACCGGAACAACCGATTGAAGAAGTTGATGGACATCAAGGCCCCCGAGGTCATTCTCCGCAACGAGAAGAGAATGCTTCAGGAAGCCGTCGACGCCCTGTTCGATAATGGGCGACGGTCCCGCGCCGTTCGGGGAGATGGAAACCGGTCTCTCAAGTCGCTGTCAGATCTTCTCAAAGGCAAGCAGGGGCGGTTCCGTCAGAACCTGCTCGGGAAACGAGTCGACTATTCGGGTCGCTCCGTGATCGTGGTCGATCCGCATCTTCGTCTCCACCAATGCGGTTTGCCCAAGCATATGGCTCTCGAGTTGTTCAAGCCGTTCATCATACGGCGTCTCGAGGAGAAGGGTCTCGTTCAGACGGTCAAGAGCGCGAAGAAGCTCGTCGAGCGTGAGCGCCTGGAAGTCTGGGATATTCTCGAGGAGATTATTCAGGATCACCACGTACTGCTCAACCGAGCCCCGACGCTCCATCGACTAGGAATCCAGGCTTTCCAGCCCGTTCTGGTCGAAGGAAAGGCGATTCGAGTGCATCCGCTCGTGTGTTCGGCATTCAATGCCGACTTCGACGGCGATCAGATGGCGGTTCACGTTCCACTCTCGTTCGAGGCGCAGATCGAGGCGCGGTTACTGATGCTGTCGTCGAATAACTTGCTCAAGCCTGCTGATGGGTCTCCGGTCGTCGTCGACAAGCCCCACGATATTGCCATGGGGTGCTACTACCTGACGAAAATCGTTCACGGCAAGGACGAAGAAAACCTCAAGGCCTTCGCCTCACTCGATGAGGCACTGATGGCCTACCATTTCGAGCAGATCGAGCTTCACGAGGCGATCAAGGTCAGGGTCGATGGGGAACGGATCACCACGACCGCCGGTCGGGCCGTGTTCAATTCGGTCGTTCCCGAAAAAGTGCCCTATGTGAATGAAGTGGTCGACAAGGGCGTGATCGTGCGCGTGTCGAGTGACGTCCACCGTGCCTACGGCAACCGTGTCACGGCTGATTTCCTGGATGGATTGAAGGACCTCGGGTATGATTACGCGACGCGGTCGGGTCTGACGATATCGATGGAAGATGTCGTCGTGCCGCCTCAGAAGGATCAGCTGATCGATCGGGCGAAGGGCGAAGTCGGGAAGATCATGGATCAGTACTCGATGGGCGTCATCACTGAAGGGGAACGCTACAACAAGGTGATCGACGTTTGGCAGCACACGACGAACAACATCGCCATGGTCATGAACGAAGTCTTGGAGAAGGATCGGGGCGGTTTCAACCCGATTTATATCATGAAGGACTCCAAGGCACGGGGCAGCGACGACCAGGTGAAACAGCTCGGTGGGATGCGTGGTCTGATGAACAAGCCCCAGAAGAAGCTGACGGGAGCTATCGGAGAGATCATCGAGACACCGATCATCGCTTCGTTCAAAGAAGGCCTGAACGTCCTCGAGTATTTCATTTCGACGCACGGCGCCCGGAAAGGGTTGGCGGATACCGCTCTGAAGACGGCCGAAGCTGGGTACCTGACACGTCGAATGGTTGACGTTGCACAGGACATGGTCATTACCGAGGACGATTGTAGCACCATCCTCGGGATCGAGATGACGGCTCTCAAGGACGGGGAGGAAATCGTCGAATCGCTGGCCGACCGGATTCTCGGTCGGACGGTCCAGGACGATGTGCTCGACCCGATCTCCAACGAGGTCCTGATCGAGGCAGGCACCTTGCTGGACCGGGAACTCGCAGGAGAGATCGCTGACGCGGGCGTCGAGACGGTGTTCGTCCGTTCGGTGCTGACGTGCGAGACCCGAAGAGGGGTCTGCGCCAAGTGCTATGGTCGTAACCCGGCCACAGGTCGAATCGTCGATACGGGTGAGGCCGTGGGTGTGATCGCGGCCCAGAGCGTGGGGGAACCGGGGACGCAACTCACACTCCGGACCTTCCACATCGGTGGCACATCGAGTCGTATCGCCGAACAGGCAGAGATTACGGCGAAACGCGAAGGCACGGTGCAATTCAAGAGTCTGCGAGTGGCCGAGCGGGGGGACGGCAGGTCTGTCGTGGTCACTCGAAACGGTGAGATCGAAGTCCAGGACGACCAGGGCCGGCCGCGGGGCGGACATTATCACGTGCCCTTCGGTGCCATTCTGCGTGTTCAGGACGGCGACGCGATCGAAACGGACGGCGTCCTGTATGAATGGGACCCCTACAACAACAACATCCTAACGCTACAGGCCGGAACCCTCCAGTTCGTGGATCTGGTCGACGGCGTGACCTACCGCGAAGAGGCGGACGAGACGACGGGTATGGCCGCACAGGTCGTGGTCGAGCATCGGGATCGGACCCTCTCACCCCGTATCGTCGTTGTCGGGCCATCGGGAGAGGAACTCGGCCAGTACATCCTGCCGCTCGGGGCCCGGTTGGTTGTTCACGACGGTCAAGAGGTCGAATCCGGGGACACGCTGGCGAAAATTTCGAGGGAGCGCAGCAAGACGCGCGATATCACCGGCGGACTGCCCCGTGTGGCCGAGTTGTTCGAGGCCCGGCGTCCGAAGGACCCGGCCGTCGTGTCCGAAATCGACGGTACAGTCAGTTTCGGTGGGTTGGTGCGCGGTTCAAGGGTCGTTCATGTCACCTCCGATGACGGAGAGGAGCGAAAGTACACGATTCCTTATGGTAAACATCTCCGTGTCCAGGAAGGAGATCGCGTTCTGGCCGGCGAACGTCTGTCCGAGGGGTCGGTGATTCCGCACGACATCCTGAGAATCCAGGGTATCCAGCGGGTTCAGGAGTATCTGGTCAGTGAAATCCAGGCCGTTTATCTGCTCCAGGGTGTGAAGATTGACGACAAACACATCGAGACTGTCGTCCGCCAGATGCTTCAGAAAGTCCAGGTGACCGATCCTGGCGATACGAATTTCCTTGAAGGCGAGATTGTGGATCGGTTCCGGTTCAGGGATGAGAACGACAAAGTTATTGAAGAGGGGGGAGACCCGGCCACGTTCGAACCAGTACTTCTGGGCATCACCAAAGCGTCTCTGATGACGGAGAGCTTCATTTCTGCGGCCTCATTCCAGGAGACGACACGGGTTCTGACCGAAGCGGCGGTTCAGGGCAAGGTCGATCGACTGCTGGGGCTGAAGGAAAACGTGATTATCGGACATCTGATCCCGGCAGGAACAGGAGCCGAAGTTTACCGGGAAATCGGGGTCAAGCCACTCGACGAGGAACCGGCTCTTCCCGAGCAGGAGGAAGAGGTCGTCGAGAGTGCGGGATTACCGCCAATTAACGCTTGAGGAGAGGGATTCCGGCGCATAGGAAATGCTTGACAGTCTGGAACACGGCTTATATATTGGAAGTCTCTCATAAGGATTTCTAAGGAGTTTGTGTTGCCCACTATCAACCAACTCGTCCGAAAAGGACGGAAGGAAAAACCCAAGCGCTCCACCGCTCCCGCCCTTAGGGGGTGTCCTCAGAAACGCGGGGTCTGCACGCGCGTCTACACGACGACGCCGAAGAAACCGAATTCTGCGTTGCGTAAGGTTGCCCGGGTCCGTCTGACGAACGGTATGGAGGTGACGGCCTACATTCCGGGCGAAGGGCACAACCTTCAGGAGCACTCGGTCGTTCTGATTCGTGGGGGGCGTGTCAAAGACCTTCCGTCGGTGCGCTACCACATCGTGCGAGGTGTACTCGACACGACTGGGGTTTCTGACCGGCGACAGGGCCGCTCCAAATACGGGGCCAAGGCGCCGAACTGATCGAATCGCGAGAGCGCTCGGTCAGTTTTTCGTAAGGATGACGAGGGGGACGCTGCAGCACCGGCTGCATGAGTCCCCCTTATTGTGAGGAAAGTATGGCTCGAAAACGTCGCGGCGGAAAAAGACCTCCCTTCCCCGATCCCAAGCACCACAGCGTGCTCGTGACTCAGTTCGTGAACTGTCTGTTCAAGAAGGGGAAAAAGAGCACAGGCGAACGGATCATCTACGACGCGTTCGATATCATCAAGGAGCGCTCGGGTAGCGAGGGGCTGGAAGTCTTCGAAAAGGCCGTCGACAGTGTCAAGCCAATGATTCACGTCCGTTCCCGCCGTGTGGGAGGGCAGACCTATCAGATTCCGGTCGAGGTGAGGCAGGACGAACGACTGGCCCTTTCGATCCGGTGGCTGATCCTTTTCGCGCGGCAGCGTGGAGAGAAGACGATGGCTCAGAAGCTGGCCGGGGAGTTGATGGATGCATCCAACGGCCAGGGGCGGTCGATCCAACGAAAAGAAGAAACCCACCGGATGGCTGAGGCCAACCGGGCGTTCGCACATTATAGGTGGTAGGAGCAAGGTAGAAAGCAGCGATGAGCAGATCGATAAACCTCGAACGCATTCGGAACATCGGTATCATGGCGCATATCGATGCCGGCAAAACCACAACCACCGAGCGCATCCTCTACTATGCGGGGGTTCTGCATCGGATGGGCGAGGTGCACGACGGCGCCGCGACGATGGATTGGATGCAACAGGAGCGCGAACGCGGAATCACGATCACGTCTGCGGCCACCACCTGCTTCTGGAACGACCACCGCGTCAACATCATAGACACGCCGGGCCACGTGGACTTTACGGCAGAGGTCGAGCGTTCACTCCGCGTGCTCGATGGCGCGGTCGGTGTGTTCTGCGCGGTCGGAGGTGTTGAGCCTCAGTCCGAAACCGTCTGGCGCCAAGCCGACAAATACAACGTGCCCCGGATCGCCTTCGTGAACAAAATGGACCGAACCGGGGCTGATTTCTTCCGGGTTCTGGAAATGATGCGGGACCGGCTCGGGTCGAATTTCGTACCCGTCCAGATTCCAGTCGGCTCCGGCGAAATGTTCACCGGGCTGATCGATTTAGTGAAGATGCGTCTCGTTTCCTATCAAGAGGACCCGCTGGGCGTAAAGTTCACCGAGGACGATATCCCGCACGACCTCGAAGAAGAAGCCAACACCTATCGAGAAAAGCTCCTCGAATCGGTGTCCGACTTCGACGATACGCTGATGGAGAAATTTCTCGAGGGCGAGGACATCGCCGAAGAGGAGATCCGAGTCGCCCTGAGGCAGGCAGTCGTCGCGGGTACGGCCGTCGCCGTCTTCTGCGGTTCAGCGTTCAAGAACAAGGGCGTACAACGATTGCTCGATGGCATCGTGGACTACCTCCCGTCGCCGGCAGACATCCCTGCGGTCGAAGGTCACGACCCCAAGACGAACGAACCCCTGGTGCGTGACATTGATGATGAGGCGCCGTTCGCCGCCCTCGCATTTAAGGTAATGACCGATCCTTACGTGGGTCGATTGACCTATTTCCGCGTTTACTCTGGAACGCTCAAAGCCGGATCCTACGTGGCGAACAGCAACAAAGGAAAGCGTGAGCGTATCGGGCGCATGCTGCAGATGCACGCGAACAAGAGGGAGGAGATCGAAGAGGTCAATACGGGGGATATTGCCGCTGTGGTGGGACTCAAGGACACGGGGACAGGCGAAACGCTGTGCGTTGAGGACGCGCCCGTGATTCTGGAGTCGATGGAATTTGCGGACCCCGTGATCTCGGTCGCGATCGAGCCTAAAACGAAGGTCGATCAGGATGCGCTCGGTGGCGCGCTTGCCAAACTCGCTGAGGAGGATCCGACCTTCCAGGTGAGGACGGACGAGGACACAGGACAGACGATCATCTCTGGTATGGGAGAACTTCACCTGGAGATCATCGTCGATCGACTGCTTCGGGAGTTCAAGGTCGAAGCGTCGGTAGGCAGACCTCAGGTAACTTATAAGGAAGCGATCAGGAAGAAGATCGAGATCGAGGGTCGTTTCGTTCGACAGTCTGGTGGCCGGGGCCAGTATGGCCACGTTGTGATCGAGATGGGCCCCGGGGAATCTGGGACCGGGCTGACGTTTGAGAACAAAATTGTGGGAGGCAAAGTCCCGCAGGAATACATCCCTTCGGTGCGCAACGGGATCAACGAGGCCATGAAGAGCGGCGTTCTGGCGGGTTATCCATTCGAGGACATCGAGGTTGCTCTGATCGATGGTTCTTACCACGACGTGGATTCCTCCGAGATGGCCTTTCATGTGGCCGGTTCGATGGCATTTCGAGATGGGGCTCGTAAGGGCGACCCCTTCCTCCTCGAACCGATCATGAACGTAGAGGTGGTCGTGCCCGAGGAGTATATGGGAGACGTGATGGGAGATCTGAACTCCCGGCGGGGCCAAATCGAGGGGATGAACAACCGGGCTGACGCGCAGGTCATATCGTCAAGTGTGCCGTTGAGCGAAATGTTCGGATATGCGACGACCTTACGGTCGGTCACACAGGGTCGGGCGATCTATTCGATGGAATTTTCAAAATTCCAGGAAGTGCCCAACAGTGTCAGTGAAGAGATCATGTCGAAAGTAGGCGCACTTCGTGCAAGTGCGTGAGTCGGATTAGCGAAGAGTAACTCTCAGAGCGGGTGGCCAGCCACCCTGACTTAGGGCTCGACAGGAGGAGTCAAGAGATGGCGAAGGAGAAGTTCGAGAGAGATAAGCCGCACGTGAACATCGGGACGATTGGGCACGTGGACCACGGCAAGACCACTCTGACTGCGGCGATTACGAAGACGCTGGCCGCCAAGGGCTTCGCGGACTTCATGCCGTTTGACGACATCGACAAGGCGCCGGAAGAGAAAGAGCGTGGGATTACGATCAACACAGCCCACGTTGAGTACCAGACGGAAAACCGGCACTACGCCCACGTCGACTGTCCGGGACACGCAGATTACGTAAAGAATATGATCACCGGGGCGGCGCAGATGGACGGGGCGATCCTGGTCGTGTCGGCTGCGGATGGCCCAATGATCCAGACCCGCGAGCACATCCTCCTGTCTCATCAGGTGAACGTGCCGGCCATCGTCGTCTACATGAATAAGTGCGACATGGTCGACGATCCCGAGCTCCTCGACCTGGTCGAGCTCGAGGTGCGTGAGCTTCTCAGCCAGTATGATTTCCCCGGCGATGATGTGCCTGTTATCCGTGGCTCAGGTCTCCAAGCGCTCGAGTCCGACGACCCGGATTCTGAGGAGTGTAAATCGATCTGGGAACTGATGGCGGCAGTCGACGAGTATGTGCAGATGCCCGAGCGAGATGTTGATCGTGAGTTCCTGATGCCGGTCGAAGACGTCTTTACGATCACTGGTCGCGGTACCGTCGGGACCGGCAGAATCGAGCGTGGTATGGTCAATATCAACGAGGAAGTTGAGATTGTCGGAATCCGCGAAACGCGGAAGACGGTCGTGACGGGTATCGAGATGTTCCGCAAGCTGTTGGACGAAGGGCAGGCTGGTGACAACGTCGGGCTTCTGCTCCGCGGAGTCGACAAGGACGACCTCGAGCGTGGCATGGTGATTTCGAAGCCTGGTTCGATTACGCCCCATACGAAATTTACGGGCGAAGTCTACGTCCTAACCGAAAAAGAAGGCGGGCGGAGCAAGCCGTTTTTCACTGGCTATCGCCCGCAGTTCTATTTCCGCACAACGGATGTAACCGGCCAGGTCCAGTTGCCAGACGGTGTAGAGATGGTGATGCCGGGCGACAATGTGACCATGACGATCGAACTGATCAACCCGATCGCGGTCGAGAAGGAACTGCGTTTCGCCGTCCGTGAGGGCGGGCGCACGATCGGCGCCGGTGTGGTGACCGACATCATCGAATAATTCAGGGGGATTCGTTGCCCGCACAGAAAATTCGAATTCGTCTGAAGGCCTATGACCATCAGGCGCTAGACCGCTCCGCGGACGATATCGTTCGGACGGCAAAGCGAACGGGAGCCCTGATTTCGGGCCCTATTCCGCTACCGACCAAGCGTTCACTCTACACGGTGCTGCGATCTCCGCACGTCTACAAGAAGTCGCGCGAGCAGTTCCAGATGAAGGTACACAAACGGTTGATCGATATTCACAACTCGACACCGCAGACGGTCGACGCACTGATGAAGCTCGATCTGCCCGCCGGTATCGATATCGAAATTAAGGTGTGATGTGCTCGGTCTGATCGGAAAGAAAGTCGGAATGACACAGGTTTTCGACGAGAACGAAGACCTGACAACGATAACGGTAATCCAGGCAGGGCCTTGCCCGGTTGTTCAGGTCAAGACGGCCGAAAACGATGGTTACCACGCGTTGAAAGTGGCTTTCGAAGAGACCCGTGCTCAGCGAGTTTCGAAACCGGCTGGAGGGATCACTGAAAAGGCCGGAATCGCCCCCCACAAGGTGCTGAAGGAATTCCGGTTGGATGGGGATTCCGAACACAGCGTGGGTGATGTTTTGAACGTTGAGGTCTTTGAATCGGGTGACCCGATCGACGTATCTTCACGGTCGAAGGGCCGGGGGTTCGCGGGTGGGGTGAAGAGACACGGTTTCAAGGGTGGACCCAAGACCCATGGCCAATCGGATCGGCACCGCGCGCCGGGGTCCATCGGGCAGAGCTCGACTCCTTCGCGAGTGATGAAGGGGATGCGCATGGCGGGGCATATGGGAGATCGAAATGTCACCGTGCGGGGACTGTCTGTGTTCAGCGTGAACGTCGAAAAGAACCTGGTGTTGGTTAGAGGAAGTGTTCCGGGTGGACGGGGGGCAACCGTCGTGATCCGGAAGCGCTCCAACTAAACGGAAAGATTTGAGATGGCGACCGTGGACATTCACAGCCTGGAAGGGAAAGTCGTAGGCAAAGCCGATCTCGATGACGGCGTGTTCGGCATCGAGCCGTCCGAGGGAGCGATCTACCAGGCCGTGAAAGCCTATCGGACGAACCAGCGACAGGGCACAGCGGCGACCAAGACTCGAGCCGAAGTGTTCCTCTCAAAGCGCAAGATGTACCGACAGAAGGGTACTGGACGATCGCGTGCCGGGAAGGCGTCGTCACCAATTCGTGTGGGAGGGGGCGTTGCTCACGGCCCTCAGCCCCGGTTCTATGCCGAGCGGCTTCCAAAGCGAGTGCGCCAGCTTGCTCTGAAGTCGGCCCTTTCACTCAAGGCTTCATCGGGTGACGTAAAAGTGGTTGAAGATATCAACATGGACAAGCCTCAAACCCGCACGATTGCAGAATTGACGCGGGCAATGGAGATCGATCAGGCACGAACACTCCTGTTGACGGATTCGCCGGATGTGAATGTCGCGAAGTCCTGTCGAAACATTTCGGGCATGGAAGTACGGCCTATCGGCCTGGTGTGTGCTTACGACGTTCTGCTGGCCGATTCGGTCGTGTTTACTCAAGGTGCGCTCGATCGGGCACAGTCGATCTGGGGGGGCTCGTGAAGCCGAACCGACGGGTCATTCGACGCCCGATCATCACAGAGCGGGCGACCCAGCTCCAGGAGATGGAGAACAAGTTTCTGTTCGAGGTCGACCGGGATGCGAACAAGATAGACATCAAACGCGCCGTCGAGGCCTTGTTCGAGGTCGATGTTGTGAAGGTGAATACGACGGCCGTTCACGGTAAAATCAAGCGAATGGGCCGGTTCGTTGGACGCCGCCCGGACTGGAAGAAGGCAGTTGTGACGGTCGCTGACGGTCAGACGATCGAGTATTTCGAGAGCTAAGGAAGTCCGACCATGGCCAAGTCTTTTCGTCCCACCACACCCTCACTGCGGTTCAAGACGGTTTCGACCTTCGAAGATGTGTCGAAGTCGACACCAGAGAAGTCGCTACTCGATACGAAGAAGAAGAGCGGGGGGCGCAATAACCGTGGCCGGATCACATCCCGTCACCGGGGGGGCGGACATCGGAAACACTATCGAAAGATCGACTTCAAGCGGAACAAGCCAGGTGTCCCAGCCCGCGTGGCCGCGATAGAATACGATCCGAATCGATCCGCCCGCATCGCCCTCCTGCACTATGTGGATGGCGAAAAGCGCTACATTCTTGCGCCCCTGGGTCTGTCCATAGGATCGACCGTCGTTTCCGGGCGAGATGCGGACATCCAGATTGGGAACGCGCTTCCGCTTGCCAGCATTCCGGATGGAACGGCAGTCCACAACGTTGAGTTGCAGCCCGGTAGAGGGGGACAGATCGGCCGTTCGGCGGGAGCGGAAATTCGAGTAATGGCGAAGGAGGGTGAATTCGCTCAGCTGCGCATGCCTTCTGGCGAGATGCGCCTTGTTCGATTGCAATGCTATGCTACGGTCGGACAGGTAGGAAACACGGATCACGAGAACATCGTGATCGGCAAAGCGGGGCGGTCGCGGTGGCTAGGGCGACGCCCGAAGGTGCGGGGTGTGGCGATGAACCCAATCGATCACCCGCACGGCGGTGGCGAGGGGCGGGCGACCGGGGGCGGTCATCCCGTCACCCCCTGGGGCCAGCCGA
This sequence comes from Latescibacteria bacterium UBA6620, assembly GCA_002433075.1. Lineage (GTDB taxonomy): Bacteria > Latescibacterota > UBA2968 > UBA2968 > UBA2968 > UBA6620. Next base: position 33,666 of record DJHM01000053.1, on the reverse strand, counting down.
CGAAGGGTTACATCACCCGCAAGAAGAAAAAGAAATCGAACAAATACATCGTTCGACGAAGAAAGTAAGGAGTCAACGTGTCCAGATCGATCAAGAAGGGGCCTTACATCGAGCCCAGTTTGTTTCGGAAGATCGAAACGATGAACAAGAGTGGTGACAAGCGAGTGATTCAGACCTGGGCTCGACGGTCGACGATCTCCCCGGAGTTTGTGGGACATACGCTGGCCGTACATAACGGAAACAAGTTCATTCCCGTCTATGTAACTGAAAATATGGTCGGTCACAAGTTGGGCGAGTTTGCCCCGACACGGACGTATCGTGGTCACAGTGGGCAGTTGACCGAACGGTCGACCGCTCTCAAGTAGCTGAGGCATTCGATGGAAGCACGGGCAGTCCTGAAGTACGCGAAGATTTCGCCACGTAAGACGCGACAGGTCGTCGACCTCGTCCGTGGCAAGGCTGTGGATGAGGCGCTGAACATCCTCCAGTTCACTCCCAAGAAGGCCGCCCGGATCGTGGAAAAGACACTTCGGTCGGCAGTGGCCAACGCGCTTAACCGGGAAGAGGATGCGGCCAACGAAGAAGATCTTTTCGTGAAGGAAGCCTTCGTGGATGGGGGCATTGCGTTCAAGCGGATTCGGCCGATGCCACGTGGCGCGGCGGGTCACATTCTGAAGCGGATGAGCCACATTACGCTCGTCGTCTCCGACGAGACTTAGGGAGGACAGCTTGGGTCAAAAGACACATCCCATTGGTTTCAGGCTCGGCGTATCGAAGGATTGGTCGTCACGTTGGTTCGCTCCCAAGGTTGACTATCCAGCCCTGCTTCAGGAAGACAGCATGCTTCGCCGGTACATCAAGAGCCGGTTGCAACGCGCGAGTGTGGCCAAGGTAGACATCGAGCGCGCCCCTAAGCGCGTGACCATCTCGATCCATACTGCCCGACCGGGCATTGTGATCGGGCGGAAAGGTGCTGAGGTCGACAAGCTGCGTGATGAGCTCAAACACATTACAGGCAAAGAGATTTACATCAATATCCAGGAAATCAAGAGACCTGAGCTAAACGCGCAGCTCGTGGCGGACAACATCGCTCGGCAACTCGAGCAGCGGGTGTCCTTCCGTCGGGCGATGAAACGGGCGGTCGCATCCGCGCTGCGAATGGGAGCCGAGGGCATTAAGATCATCTGCTCCGGACGACTGGGTGGGGCGGAGATGTCGCGGCGAGAAATGACAGATCCTGCCGGACGGGTACCGTTGCACACGCTTCGTGCCGACATCGATTTTGCTCGCTCGACGGGGTATACGACGTCCGGTACCGTGGGCGTCAAAGTTTGGATCTGCCACGGGGAAGTCGTGTCGGTCCAGGAGGCCGCCGAAGGGGCGTAGTCCCTGGACGGGGGAAAAGGATAGCTGACTATGTTGATGCCGAAGCGCGTCAAATGGAGAAAACAACAGCGGGGAAGGATGCGCGGGGGCGCCAAAGGCGGAAGCAGCGTGGCTTTCGGCGAGTATGGCCTTCAGGCACTCGAGCCTGGCTGGATCACGAGTCGTCAGATCGAGGCGGCCCGAATCGCCATTACGCGCTCCCTGGGTCGAGGCGGAAAGGTCTGGATCCGGATTTTTCCCGACAAGCCCGTTACGATCAAACCTGCTGAAACACGCATGGGTAAGGGCAAAGGGAGCCCGGAGTACTGGGTCTCCGTGATCAAGCCTGGACGCATCATGTTCGAGATTGAAGGTGTCGAACGCGAAAGCGCAGCGCGAGCGATTCAGTTGGCCGGACGGAAGTTGCCGATCAAGATCCGTTTTGTCGAGCGCGGGGCATTTTAGATGAAGGCTTCTGAAATCAGAGATATGAGCGCCGATGAAGTGCGTGCCCAGATCCAGGACCGCCAGGAGGATCTCACGAACCTCCGGCTTCAACTGGCCACGCATCAACTGGAGGACGGTCTGGCGGTACGAAAGGCGCGCCGCGATGTCGCCCGTCTCAAAACCGCGTTACGAGCACACGAACTGGGTGTTCATCAACTGGGCGGCAGCGATTCCGCAGGCAGCGAAGGGAGAGAGTAGAACGTATGGCCGAGGCACCGACACGGGGTCAGCGCAAGATCCGGATCGGCGAGGTGGTGAGCGATGGCTCGAATAAGACGGTGATCGTCCGAGTTAGCCGGCGCGTTCCCCACCCCCTATATGGCAAGGTGGTACAGCGCTCTTCGCGCTTTACCGCGCACGACGAGAACAACGACGCCCACGTGGGCGACACAGTCCGGATCGTCGAGACACGTCCGCTGAGCAAAACGAAGCGGTGGCGCGTGGCCGAGATCGTCGAACGGGCCCGGTGAGAGAGAAGAGCGATGGTCAGGGAATACACAGTACTGAATTGCGCCGACAACTCGGGCGCCCGGAAGGTGATGTGCTTTCGCGTGCTGGGGGGGTCGAAGCGCCGCTACGCTGGGCTCGGAGATACAATCGTTGTTTCCGTTAAGAGTGCGCAACCGAACGCCGGTGTGAAGAAGGGCGAGGTGGCCCGAGCCATCGTTGTTCGCACGAAAAAGGAAGTACGTCGTGCGGATGGTTCCTACGTTCGGTTCGACGACAATGCTGCGGTCCTGATCAGCCCCGAGGGCGAGCCCCGGGGCACGAGAATTTTTGGGCCGGTAGCGCGCGAGCTTCGGGAGCGGCGATTCATGCGAATCGTGTCACTGGCTCCCGAAGTGATCTGAAAGGGCAGTCGCTTGAAGTCGAGAGTGAAGAAGGGCGATACGGTCGAGGTGATCAGCGGCGTCGATGCGGGAAAGCGCGGCACGGTGCTGCAGGTGATTCCCGAACGAGAGCGTGCGATCGTCGAGGGCATTCATTTCGTAAAGCGGCACGAACGCCCGAGCCAACGAAATCAGCAGGGTGGAATCGTGGAAAAAGAAGGTGCGGTTCATCTTTCCAAGCTGATGCTCGTCGATCCACAGACCGGAGAACGAACGCGGGTTCAGCGGAAATTGCTCGACGATGGCACGAAGGTTCGGGTTGCAGCCAAGAGTGGAGAGCAGATTCCGGACGGTGAGGCGTAGCGAGAAAGGCTATGACAAGACTGCAGACTCAATACAAGGACGAAGTTGTCGGCGCTCTCCGGGAGCGGTTCGGCTATGCCAACGTGATGCAGGTCCCTCGCGTCGAGAAGGTCGTGCTGAACATGGGAGTTGGTGGCGCGGTTCAAAACCCGAAGTCGATCGAAGGTGCTATTCAGGATCTCACGACGATCGCAGGGCAGAAACCGACAGTGCGCAGGGCCAAGCGTTCGGTGTCGAACTTCAAGTTGCGTGAGGGAATGCCCGTGGGGTGTGCGGTAACGCTACGTCGTGAGCGGATGTGGGAATTCTTGGACCGGTTTTTCTCTTTCGCGGTTCCCCGCATCCGTGACTTCCGGGGCTTGACCACCCGTTCGTTCGATGGCCGCGGTAACTACACCATGGGTGTTCGCGAGCAGATCATTTTTCCCGAAATCGACTATGACAGCATAGACGAGGTGCGTGGGCTTGATATCACGTTCGTGACGACTGCCGGCACCGATGAAGAGGCGCTCGAACTGCTGCAAGCCCTCGGCATGCCCTTCGAACGCCCGCAGGCCGCCTGAGAAAGGATCCCCTGTGGCCAAGAAATCCATTATCGCGAAATCGAACAGGAAGCCGAAATTCAAGGTTCGGGCCTACAATCGTTGCAAGCGATGCGGCCGCCCCCGAGCGTATCTACGCCGGTTCGGTGTTTGCCGAATCTGCTTCCGAGAGATGGCGCTCGAAGGGGAGATTCCGGGCGTGACCAAGGCCAGCTGGTAGACCTCAAAGGACGTATTGAGCCATGATGACCGACCCCATTGCGGATATGCTCACGCGAGTCCGGAACGCCACGATGGCGGGCCACCGCAAAGTTGATATCCCCAGTTCGCGCGTCAAACGAGAGATCGCACGTATCATGAAAGAGCGCGGTTTCATTCATAACCTGGCCCACGTCGAGGACAATCGACAGGGTTACCTTCGTCTCTATCTCAAGTACACCGATGAAGAGGTGAGCGCGATCCAGGGGCTTCAGCGGCTGAGCCGCCCCGGCCTGCGGCGCTATGTGAAGAAAACGGAGATCCCGAGGGTCCTGAACGGCTTGGGGGTCGCCGTCATGTCCACGCCGTCAGGAATCCTGTGCGGCGACGAGGCCAGGCAGGCGGGCGTCGGTGGCGAAGTCCTGTGCAGCATCTGGTAGAGGATAAGGAGTAAGACGTGTCACGGATCGGCCAACAGCCTATCACAGTGCCAAGTGATGTCGATATACGATTCGCTGAAAACACGGCGACCGTAAAGGGACCCAACGGTACTCTGGAGGTTCTGATCAACGCGCTGACCGATGTAACCCAGGAGGGCGATCTCCTTCGGGTCACCGTAAAGAATGAAAAGGATCAGCGCAGTCGGGCGATGTGGGGGCTGACCCGTGCGCTGCTCGCGAATGCCGTTGAGGGCGTTACGAAGGGCTTCGAAAAGCGGCTGGTTGTTGTCGGGATCGGTTATCGGGCGGACTTGAAGGGCAAGAATATAGACCTGCAGGTTGGCTTCAGCCACAACGTGCCGATCACACCGCCTGCGGGCATCGAATTTTCGATCGACCAAGCCCCGCCGGAACCCGAAGGCGCCCAGGCTACGGTGGTTGTGAAGGGTGCGAATAAGGAGCTGGTCGGCCGGATCGCAGCCGAGATCAGAAAGGTGCGCCCCCCGGAGCCTTATAAGGGCAAAGGAATACGTTACGCGGACGAATATGTTCGTCGCAAGCAGGGTAAGACCGCCGTCGCGTAGAGAGACCGGAGAGCAGGATGGGAAGAAGAACGAAAAGAGAACTACGGAAACGTCGCCGGATGCGTATTCGCCACAGTGTTGCGGGTACGGCGGAACGTCCCCGTCTGGCAGTGTTTCGTGGCCACAAGCACGTACAGGCCCAGCTGATCGACGACGATGCGGGACGCGCCCTTCTGGGCGTTGCAAGCTATTCTCCGGCTCTCGCCGATCGCGTATCGGGCCTAGAGGGCAAGTGCGACAAGAGTCGCGAAGTGGGGAAGGCCTTGGCCGAAAAAGCGATCGAAGCAGGGATCAAGCAGGTCGTTTTCGACCGTGGCGGATATCTCTATCACGGGCGGGTGAAAGCCTTCGCCGAGGGTGCGCGCGAAGGTGGTCTGCAGTTTTAGCCTAAGAATTTCCCAAGGAGGCCGTGTTGGCCAAGATTGACGCCGCAGGACTTGACCTCACCGAGGTGGTCATAAACAACAGCATCAACCGTGTCTCGCACGTTCGAAAAGGCGGCCGACGGTTTTCGTTCAACGCACTCGTCGTAGTTGGAGACCGTAAGGGGCACGTCGGTGTTGGCATGGGTAAAGCGGGCGAAGTCGCCGAGGCCATTCGCAAAGGATCGGAAAACGCCAAGAAACAGATGGTGCGCGTTCCCGTCATCGATGGGACCATTCCTCACGAAATTGTCGGCGAGTTTGGAGCCGCCCGCGTGCTTCTAAAGCCCGCTGCACCGGGAACAGGAGTGATCGCTGGGGGTGGAACACGCGCGGTGTTGGAGCTCGCCGGAATCAACAACGTGCTGAGCAAATCGCTGGGTTCGAAGAATCCCCACAACACCGTTAAGGCTGTGTTGAACGGCCTCCTGTCCTTGAAAGACGCACGCGCCTTTGCGGAACTGCGTGGTGTCGATCCAGCCGATTTGATGAAAGCTGCGAGCTAGAACGATGGGAAAGATGAGAATCACCCAGGTGCGAAGCGCGATCAAGCGCCAGAAGAAGCAGAAGCTGACGCTCGAAGCGCTCGGCATCAAGCGCCTCCACCACAGCGTGGAACACGAGGGTACACCGCAGATCCTGGGAATGATCGACGTGGTGTCGCACCTGGTCACGGTCGAAGAGGTTTAGCCATGAAGCTGGGGAACATTAAGGCGCCGGAAGGTGTCCTGAAGAAGAAGAAACGGTTGGGCACCGGGGCAGGTTCTGGAACCGGCAAGACGAGCGGAAAGGGCCACAAGGGGCAGAACTCCCGATCGGGGGGTGGTGTAAAACCCTGGTTCGAAGGTGGCCAGATGCCCATCCAGATGCGGCTGCCGAAAGTGGGCTTCAATTCGTCCCGGCCGAAGAACCAGGTGCTCAACGTGGCCGACCTCGAACGCAAGTCGCTTGAGGGGGCGATCACCGTCGACGCACTGAAAGAGGCCGGGCTGATCGGCTCAGCCAGCCGTCCGGTCAAGATCCTGGGGGATGGTGACCTCTCCCGGGCGGTCCACATTGCTCCAGGTATCAAAGTGTCCGCGACGGCTCTGGAGAAGATTACCAAGGCCGGTGGATCGGTGGCCGATGCGGACACCACCGACTCTTCGGAGGAAGTAGCGGAACCAGAGGGCGCGACGAGCGGGACCGAAGAAGTGGCTGAAGAAGACGGTGAGGAGACGGCATAGGTGCTTAAGTCTTTTCAAAGTGCGTTCAGGATTCCCGAGCTGAGAAACAAGATTCTTTTCACGCTCGGGATTCTTGTCGTATACCGGATCGGTGGACAGGTACCGATTCCGGGCATTGACCGAATCGCCCTGCAGGAATTTTTCTCGGGCGCCGATCGCACGCTGTTCTCTATGTACGACATGTTCGTAGGTGGAGCCTTCACGCGAGCGACGGTCTTTGCGCTGGGTATCATGCCCTACATCAGCGCGTCGATCATTATCCAGCTGATGGGTGCGGTCATCCCCTTCCTCCAGAAACTGCAAAAAGAGGGGGAAGAAGGTCGCAAAAAAATCACTCAGTATACCCGTTACGGGACTGTAGGGCTTGCTGCAGCTCAGTCCTTCGGGGTGTCCTATTTTCTGGAATCCCTGCGTTCGCCGATCACGGGTGCCTCTGTGGTCGTGGATCCCGGATGGGGATTCACGGCCCTGACCGTCTTGACGATTACGGCCGGGACGGTGTTCATCATGTGGCTAGGCGAACAGATCGACGCCAGCGGCATCGGCAACGGAATGTCGATGCTGATCTTCATCGGCATTATCGCGCGTCTACCGTGGGCAGTGGGCCAGGAGTACAGTGACTTCGTCACGAACGACAAGAGCATCTTCCTCGAGATTTTCGTTATAGCGATCATTGCGGGTGTGACAGCGCTGACGGTGATGTTGACGCAGGGAACGCGAAAGATCCCGGTGCAGTACGCTAAACGGGTTGTCGGGCGCCGAGTCTATGGCGGTCAGACGACACACATTCCGTTGAAGGTCAACGTATCGGGTGTGATGCCGATCATTTTTGCTCAGGCCATAATGTTTCTGCCGTCGACGCTGGCGAGCTTCTTTCCTGACATTGAATTCATGCAGCAGCTCGCCGTGGCATTTTCACCCGGAGGTACCGCGCAGTCGCTGCCGTATTGGATTCTCTACAGCCTGATGATCATTTTCTTCGCTTACTTCTACACGGCGATTGTGTTCAACCCGGTCGACCTTGCGGATAACATGAAGAGGCAGGGCGGGTTCATACCCGGTGTTCGGCCCGGTAAACGTACCTCTGACTATATCGACCGCATCCTGACTCGAATCACGCTTCCCGGGTCAATATTCCTGGCTGGCATTGCGGTCTTTCCATTTTTCGTCGTTGAAAGTCTGAATATTCACCCCGGACTGACAGATTTCTTCGGCGGCACGGGGCTTCTCATCATCGTGGGGGTCGCACTCGATACGCTACAGCAAGTCGAATCCCACCTGCTCATGCGGCATTACGATGGCTTTATGAAGAAGGGTCGTATTCGCGGCCGCCGCGGATAGAGAGAGGGTGTTATGAAAGTTTCATCATCCGTCAGCAAGCGATGCAATCACTGCAAGATTATCCGTCGTCGCGGCGTGGTTCGCGTGATCTGTAAAATGAACCCTCGCCACAAGCAGCGTCAGGGCTAAAGGGAGGCTGGCGACTATGGCTCGTATCGCAGGCATCGATATACCCAGGGACAAGCGCGTGGAAGTCGCACTGACCTACATCTACGGCATCGGTCTGGCATCGGCGCGAAAAATCCTGGAGACGACACAAATTTCGCCCGACACGCGCGTCGAAGCTCTGAACGAAGAGGATCTGGGGCGGCTTCGCAGCGTGATCGAGGGGGGATACAAGGTCGAGGGTGAGCTTCGTAGCGAAGTGGCCATGAACATCAAGCGTTTGATGGATATCGGTTGCTATCGTGGGTTACGGTGGCGTCGAGGATTGCCCATGCACGGGCAGCGGACCCGGACGAACGCTCGGACACGCAAGGGCCCCAAGAAGGGCCAGGTCGGCCGACGCAAAGTGGCTACCTAGACCGGCACACAGAGGAGGCGGCGTTGCCACCAAGAGGAAGAAGAAGCTCCAAGCGGGTTGATGCGATCGGTGTCGCCCACATCAGGGCGAGTTTCAACAACACGATCGTCACCCTGACGGACAAGGAAGGGAACACGATTTCCTGGGCGTCGACGGGCAAAGTGGCGTTCAAGGGATCCAAGAAGAGCACGCCTTTCGCCGCTCAGATGGCCGCCGAGGCCGCGGCGAAGGAAGCTATGGCGATGGGCCTGCGCCGCGTCGAGGTCTGGGTGAAGGGCCCGGGCGTCGGTCGCGAAGCCGCGGTCCGATCGTTGCAGGGCGCAGGATTGGAAATTTCGGCGATAAAGGACGTAACGCCAATCCCACACAATGGATGTCGTCCCCCCAAAAGACGCAGGGTGTAGGCACTGGTCCAAGATGGAATCCATATACGATGAAATAGAGATCCCAGAGGAGCTCGAGAAGGATCTCAAGATCCTGATTCAGATACGGGAAACTTCTCATAGATCCTTCGTCAAGGGATTCGCAGAAAATTGGCTGAGAGGGTAGGGAAGTCCCCAAGAGATGTTTGTGAGGAATTGTCGAGTTTTCTGCAGTTGGGTTCGGATACCAAGGATGCTTTTTGGCAGCGAGTTGCCAACTATTTGGATTCCGATGGCCCCTTAAAATACGCTAAAGTCCGTGACTATAAGGAAGAGGAACTGAAGTTAAAAGAGTTTTTCCCATCGTTTGAGAGGATTCGGACCAGACCTGTTGCCTTGCCGATGGTCGCAGTACTGGTTCCAATTAACCTCGCTATTCTTTACTTATTTGACAGGACATAGCGAGCCTAAGTCTTAGGGAGATTTGAATGGCGAGGTACACGGGTCCCAACTGCAAACTCTGTCGCCGGGAGGGCGTGAAGCTCTTCCTGAAGGGCGAGCGGTGTTATTTGGACAAGTGCGCAGTCGACCGGCGGAGCTATCCGCCCGGGCAACACGGTCAGAATCAGCGCAGAAAACCGTCTGAGTTCGCGCTCCAGCTTCGAGAAAAACAGAAAGCCAAGCGGCAGTATGGCGTCCTCGAGAGCCAGTTCCGAGGCTACTACAAGGAATCTGCACGTCGTCGAGGCGTGACGGGCGAAACTCTCCTCCAGATGCTCGAAGCCCGATTGGACAACGTGGTGTACCGGCTGGGCTTCGCCCCGTCGAGGAAGTCCGCACGGCAGCTCGCCCGACACGGACACATCACGGTCAACGACAAGCGAGTCGACATTCCTTCCTTTCAGGTCGCTTCTGGCGATCGAATTCAGCTGCGCGAGAAGAGCAGGCAGCTCGCTCTCGTTCACGACTCACTTAAACGGATGGGTGAGGGGCGGCAGGTCCCTTGGCTTGCGGTCGACAAGGTCAACCTGAGCGGGGAATTTCTCGAGCCGCCCAAGCGTGAAGATATTCCGACGGCGGTCGAAGAACATCTGATTGTCGAGCTTTACTCCAAGTAATCTCTCCAGACGAAACCCAAGGAGAACGCCTGCATGAAGCCCAAGAATTTCCAGATGCCCCGGTCGGTCCAGATCGATGAAGAGACGCTGACGGATACCTTCGGCCAGTTTACGGTACAGCCTCTCGAGCGGGGATTCGGAACGACGATTGGGAACGCACTACGACGCGTGCTTCTTTCGTCGATCGAAGGTGCGGCGGTAAAGGCCGTCAAGATCGAGGGCGTACAACACGAGTTTTCCGTCCTGGACGGTGTCGTCGAGGACGTGACCGAGATTATTCTCAACCTGAAGGAAGTCAACATCCGCTTGCTCGACGGGGAAGAAAAGCAGATTCAGGTCAAGAAGGAAGGCGCTGGCGCTGTGGCCGCGAAGGATCTTCAAGTCGATGCGCAGATCGAGATAATGAATCCGGATCAGCACATTGCCACACTGGACAAAGACGGTGTTCTCGACATGCAGATCACGATCGGCAGCGGAAGGGGATACGTCCTGGCCGACGCGAACAAGTCTACGGAACATCCGATGGGAACGATCGCGCTGGATTCTGCATTTTCGCCGATCCGCAAGGTTCATTATGAGGTCGACAATGCGCGTGTGGGCCAGCAAACGGACTATGACAAGCTGACTCTCGAGGTATGGACAAACGGTGTTGTTCGCCCCGACGATGGCGTCGCGCACGCGGCCAAGACCCTCAAGGACCATTTGGAGTTGTTTATCAACTTTGATGAAGAGCCTGCTGCGGAAGAGGAAGAAGTTGTGGATGAAGAGACGCAGCGTGTCGCTCAGCTCCTTAAGATGCAGGTCGAAGAACTGGAACTCTCCGTTCGATCTGCGAATTGCCTCAAGGCGGCCGACATCATTACCCTCGATGATCTCGTGGGTCGGAGCGAGCCGGAAATGCTTAAGTTCAGGAACTTTGGTCGTAAATCCCTGAACGAACTGAATGCCATCTTGGAAGGACTTGGGCTGCAATTCGGTATGGACACCTCAAAGTATAGAGACGTGGCCACCAAGTCCGAACCGATGGCTGTGATCGACGAAGACTTTTAAGCTGAGGAAAAGAGTTACGCTATGAGGCACGGAAAACGAGGTCGAAAGCTCGGCCGAACGGCCAGCCACAAAAAAGCGACGATGAACAATCTGGCGACCTCCCTGTTCACGCACGGCGCCATCCGTACGACCCGTCCCAAAGCCAAGGAGTTGCGGCAGGTCGCCGAACGCCTGATCACGTTCGCTAAACGGGGCGACCTTCACGCCCGCAGAATGGTCCTTCGTCGTATTCGGAATAAAGTCGTGGTGTCCAAGCTGTTTGATGAGATCGCCCCGTCCTTTTCCGATCGCCAGGGTGGATACACTCGCCTCCTGAATCTTGGCCCGCGAAGGGGAGACGCTACGGAGGTCTGTTTGATCGAGCTGGTCGGTAGCGAACGCCGAGCGGACTTCGCGGATACGGCCTCCGACGCGGAGGTTCAGGATGCAGATGCGGTAACCGAAGAGTCCGAGGCTGTTTCAGAACCTGAAGAAGTAGCGGCTGAGGATCAGGTCGACGAAGAAGCGGAGGAAGAACCCGCCTCGGATGATGAAGTTGTGGCGGAGGCGGAGACCGAGGTCGAGGAAAAAGACGGCGAAGGAGAAGAGAAGGAGAAGTGATCATTCCATCAGATCGTCTACGTCTGAGGCAAGCTGGCCACGGGGCCGGCTTGCCTTTTTTTCTGATATTCACACTCCTGTGGTTGTCCTCGTCTGTAGAGGCCGTTTCTGTTCGCGGAGTCTGGGTCGTACGGCACGACATTACAACTCCGGAGCGGGTGCGACAGGTTGTGGACACGGCGGATCGGGCTGGAACGAAGACTCTTTTCGTCCAGGTGCGAGGGCGGGGAGACGCTTACTACCAGAGTGCACTCGTCCCGATTGCCGAGGACGTCGAGGAAGGGTTCGACCCTCTTGGCGCCGTGTTATCTGAGGCGCGCACGAGAGGGATGACCGTTCACGCCTGGTTCAATGTGTACCTGACGTGGTACCAGGACCGCTGGCCGAAGGCGGAGAATCACATTCTTGCGACGCATCCTGAGTGGTTTGCCTCGTCGTCAGACGGAATTGATATGGGCACCACCGGGCCTTTGGACGACCTGGTCGGCCGAGGCGTGGAAGGCCGGTATCTTTCTCCATCAAACGACGACGCGCGCCGCCATCTGCTGGTTGCTCTTCATGAACTGGTGCGCGCGTACGATGTTGATGGTATTCATCTGGACTATGTTCGATACCCGAACGAACACTATGACTTTGGGCCGGCTGCAGTCGACGAGTTTTCGCGAGCCTACCGACGAGATGTGCGGAAGATGGACGAGGCCGACCGGCGGGCCTGGCTCGCCTGGCGGAGCGAGCAGGTTACAGAATTCGTGCAACGCGTTCATCGGCTCCGACAGAAGGTACGTCCGACTCTTCGCGTTTCTGCAGCCGTGAAGCCGGATATGCTTCGTGCCTATAGAAGATACGGACAGGATTGGGTGCGCTGGCTCAATCGCCGCTATGTGGACTTTGTCGTGCCTATGTTCTATGTCGGATCGATAGAAAAGCTGACCGAACAGATGGAAGCAGTGGAACGCTACGCTTTAAAGGGGTACGTCCTTGCGGGGATCGGGGCGTGGAACCAACGGCCACGAGATACCCTTAGTCAGGCGGAGCGAGCCATCGCGACGGGCATGGATGGATTCGTCATCTTTTCTTACCGGACGATGATCGACCAACCGAAACTGGTGACCGCGTTGTCCGACCGATTCGGTGAGGATCGGTGACTTGACAGGCTCAACCTCACCAAAGCCGCGGTCGGGCCTTCGAGCGGATTTGACGATTGAAGGTCTGGACGCCCGAGGACGCGGGCTGGGCCACCTGAAGGGCTATACGGTGTCCGTGAGGGGGGGCGTGCCCGGCGATCGTCTTCTGGTTGGGCTCCGGAAAGTGCGGCATCGGCGGAAGGAAGCTGAGGCTCGCATCCTGGATATGATCCAACCCGGCGTCCCCAGAAAATCGGCGCCGTGCGAACACTTCGGTCTCTGCGGCGGGTGTCTCTGGCAGGATGTAGCATACGAAGATCAGCTGGCTCTTAAGTCCCGCCTGGTTGAAACCTGTCTTGCCCATGTGGGTGTCGAGCCGGAATTCGAAGCGCCGATGCAGGCACCGTCGCCGTTCTACTATCGAAATAAGATGGAGTTTTCGATCGGCACCTCCGACGAGGGCGAACCCACGATCGGCCTCCACGCCAGTGGTCGCTACGACCACGTGTTCGACCTTGATGCTTGCCACCTCCAGTCGGAGCTCTCAAACCAGATCGTTGGCCTGACCCGCGATTTCGTACGCTCACGTGGTCTCTCCAGCTACGACCTGAAAAGACATACCGGGCTTCTCCGATTCCTGACGGTGCGGGATGGCAAGCATAGCGGCGAAGTTATGGTCGCGCTTACCACGTCGGAGGAGCCTTTTGAGGCAGCTGCAGCTTACGCAGACGCCCTGATGACGACCTTTCCTGAAGTTGCGAGTGTGATCCACAGTGTGAATGGACGAAAGGCCCAGGTCGCGACAGGGGATGTGGAGCACGTGGTAGCCGGGAAGTCGTCGATCATCGATCGCCTGGGCCGCTATCGTTTTGACATCTCTCTGGGATCGTTTTTTCAGCCCAACACGTTCCAGGCCGAGCGGATGTTCGAAAAAGTGCAGGACTATGCCGGCCTGAAGCAGGACGACCGGGTCCTCGACCTTTACTGCGGCACGGGTGGCATCTCGTTCTATCTGGCCGAAGATGCGGGCGAGGTCCTAGGTATCGAGTCCTCCGAATCGGCGATTCAGGACGCTGTCAGGAACAGTGCGGAAAACGAGGTAGAAGGGTGTCGATTCATGGCCGGTCCGGCTGAAGAGCTACTGACACAACTGGATGGGGCAGGTGAGTCCTACGACGTGGCTGTGACAGACCCTCCTCGACCGGGTATGCACCCAAAGGCCTTGGCCGCGCTGGGAAATCTGGGACCGCGCAGGATCGTCTACGTGTCGTGTAATCCGCAGGCCCTTTCGGAAGATGTGGTACGTCTACGCAGATACGGCTATGAGGCGACCTCAGCGCAAGTTGTCGACATGCTTCCTCAAACCCCTCATTGTGAGTTGGTCGTGCGGCTCGATCGGGATTGAGGGAAAGGCGGTAAGAAAAAGTGCGCGTTCGGACAGAATTCCGAACGCGCACTTTTCTTTAAGCTTGTGGTTCGTTTCAGGCTCGAGAGATATCGACGATCTCGAATTCCAGTTTGCCGGCGGGCACGGTCGCTTCTACCTGGTCTCCGACGCCCTTTCCGAGCATTGCCTTGCCGATGGGGGACTCGGTAGAGATTTTGCTCTCGCTGAAGTCCGCCTCATCGGTCGAGACGAGCATATAAGTGACCTCGGTGTTCTTCTTCTTGTCCAGCAGTTTAACGAGCGCCCCAAGATAGGCCTTGTCCTTTGGGATCTGGGCCTCGTCGATGATTTCGGACCGGGTCAGCTTTTCGTGGATCTGGGCGATGCGGTTCTCAAGATGCATCTGCCGCTCTTTGGCCGCGGCGTATTCCGCGTTCTCGCTCAAGTCGCCGAACTCCCGGGCCCTCGCGATTGCTTCGACGACCTTCGGCCTCTCTTTGGTCTGGAGTTGCTCCAACTCGCTCCGAAGCTTTTCGTAGCCTTCTTTGGTCAGATAGACACGATTCAATGCTATTTCCTCAAAAAAAAATCCGGGGGTTTCGTGGCAACTCGAAACCCCGGAAGACGGCTGTATCTTATTGCAGAAAGGCCCCAAAGTCAAGGTGAATCGGCCTGATTGGGCTTTCCGTTGACAAGGGTAGGGGGGCGGGGTATCATCGGACCTCGACGGCCGCCAGTTCCATTCCTCAGGAGATCAAGACCGTGGATGCATCCTTTATTCGGGGCGTAATCCCCGCCCTCGTTACGCCGATGTCGGATGACGAAGCGCTCGACAGGGAGGGTCTCGTCAAGCTGATTGACGGAACGATCGACAGTGGTGTCCACGGTGTCTTTACCGTGGGGACGGCGGGCGAGTTTTGGGCACTGTCCTTCGAAGAAAAGCAGCGGATTTACGAATGGACCGTTGAAGCAGCGGGAGGACGAGTCCCTGCCTACGTGGGGACGTCGGCAAATTCGACCGAGGAAGCGATTGCTCTTTCACGTGCAGGGCAGGCGGCGGGTGCGGACTGTCTTTCTATTCTGACGCCCAGTTTCACGACGCCAACGCAGGAGGAACTGTTCAACCACTATGCTGAGATCGCCACGTCGGTAACCCTCCCCATTCTCCTTTACAATCTGCCTGCGAGGACGGGTAACGCCCTGGAGGTGGAGACCGTTCGACGGCTTGTGGCGGACTATGGAAATATCGTTGGGATCAAGGACAGCAGCGGTGACTTTTCGCAAGCCCTGGAGTACATCAATGGGATGCCCGATGGGTTTCGGTTCGTGATGGGACGAGACACGTTGATCGCCTCGGGTTTCGAACAGGGCGCGGTAGCGGCGATTGCGGCTACGGCCAACGTGGCTCCCGACGTCGGAGCGGCCATTTTCGACGCGCATTCAGAAGGCGACCTGCCCGAAGCTCGTCGGCATCAGATCCGACTGGCCCCCCTGCGATCATTGTTCACGCTGGGGACCCACCCCGCGATGTTGAAAACCGGAGCCGACCTCGTCGGGTTCGCGGGCGGTCCCCCTCGGCGACCGGCAAAGCGTCTTTCGCAGGACCAGGTAGAAATTCTCAGAGCCGTACTCGTAGAGATGGGAAAGCTGAGCTGATGCGGGATGCGGTTCTCGTTACAGGAGGCGCGGGGTACGTTGGCTCGCATATCTCCCTGAAGTTGCTCGAAGCTGGAAGAAAGGTTGTGATTCTGGATAACCTGTCTACCGGTCACGTCGAGGTGGTCAGGTTATTCGAGCGATTGTTCGGTCCGGAACAGTTCACGTTCGAAGAGGCAGACTTGCTGGACGCCGACGGTGTCGCGTTGGTGTTCGGCCAGCATACACTCGACGGAATTATCGATTTCGCCGCCAGGAGCCTTGTGGGCGAGTCCCAGGAACGCTCCTGGGACTATTTCGACACGAACGTGGTCGGCTTTCAGAATCTTGTTCAACACGCAGGCAACCTTCCCATCGTCAAATCTTCGACGGCAGCGACATACGGAAACCCTCTTCCCGCTGATCTCCCCCTTGCCGAGAGCTATCAGGATGACGTGGTCGACCAGGGTAGATTCGATGAGAGCCAGTTGATGCCTTCGGCCGCTGACTTCGAGACTCTGGTACGGCGGTTTGGGGAGGTGGTTGCCGATCTCGGCTACAGCGTGACGGATCGGGACGAGCGGAAGCTGATGATTCCGACCAATGTCTACGGCATTACGAAGATGATGGACGAGCTCATTCTTCAGAAACGATCCGATGCTGCGGGAGCGGGATGTGCGTGCCTGAGATACTTCAACGTCGCGGGAGCCGATTCCTCAGGGCTGATCGGTGAAGATCACGATCCCGAAACCCATCTTGTCCCCATTGTTCTGCGTGTGGCACTGGGCCTGGAGGGTGAAGTCACAATTCTTGGGGAAGACTATCCGACACGAGACGGAACCGCGATCAGGGACTACGTGTCTGTCGGTGAACTGGCCGATGCGCACATCAGATGCCTGGACGTCCTGCGGGTGAAGCCGGATCCGATCACACTGAATCTGGGGACGCGAAACGGGCATAGTGTGCGTGAGATCATCGATTCGGCCGAGAGGGTCACCGGGCGTAAGATTGCGAGCCGGATTGGGCCGCGCAGGTCGGGTGATCCGGCGATGCTTGTGGCCCTGACCGATTCGGCGGCGCGATTCGGTTGGGAGGCGAAAGAGGATCTGGACAGCACGATCGACTTGGCCTGGCAGTGGTACCGGCATCATCCGGAAGGGTATTCAGAGCTTCGAGAGGACCGCTACAACCCCTTTGTCGGCCGGTGGGTGACGATGTCCGCAGGGCGCGCGGGGAGACCTTGGTCGGGGAGCGTCGAGGACCGTTCGGAGACCGCCGAACCTTCGTTCGACGCGGAGTGCTATCTCTGCCCGGGCAACGTGAGGGCGAACGGAGAAGCGAATCCGGACTACGCTTCGACCTACGTGTTCGAGAACGATTTCCCATCGCTGACCGAGAATCAATCAGTCACGATCGGCTGCGCGTCGCCATACAGAGTTCGTCCTGCCGCCGGGCGATGCGAAGTCCTTGTTTACAGCCCCGATCACTCAAAACGAATGGCCACGATGGACGTTCACGAGATTGCGTCCATCATCGACCTCTGGGCGGATACCTACGACCGTCTGAGCGAGGACTTTGCCTACGTCCTGATCTTCGAAAACAGGGGGGGAGTGATGGGCAATTCACAACTTCACCCCCACGGCCAGGTCTACGCCTATCGGTCGATGCCAGATCGAATGATCACGGGGCAGATCGAACGATTCTCGAGTGAGGATTTTGTTTCCGCGGCACTGATTTTCGAAGAGGAAGACGGGCGAAGGATCGTCTGGCGTGATGAACACTTCGTCGCCTTCGTTCCGTTCGCCGCAGTAATGCCCTACGATGTGATCATTGTGCCGCGGCGGTCCGTGGGGTCCATCACGGCGTGTTCTGGAGATGAGAAGAAGTCATTGGCACAACTGCTAAAGCAGCTCCTTGGGGGCCTCGACGGGCTGTTCGATGAACCCTACCACTACTCACTCGCCCTCCTCCAGGCTCCTACCGATGGGTCGTGTCCCGAATTCCATCTGCAGATTCATCTGACAAGCCTGCTCCGTGGTCCTGGTCTGCGAAAACACGTTGTGGGCTCCGACATTTTCGGCAGAAGCATCAACCCGTCCGATCCAGCGATATCGGCCGCTGAAATTCGGCAGGCGGTCCGACGGGCGATAAGGACTGATTCCTGAAGAAGGACGCGATGAACGAAATCGTCGACCAATGTGTGCGGGCGTTCCAGACCCGATATGGGGAAGCGCCCGAGACCGTCGTGCAGGCTCCCGGAAGAGTGAACCTGATCGGCGAACACACGGACTACAATGAGGGATTCGTGTTTCCTGCTACGATCGACCGCTGGATCGTTTTCGCAGCCCGTGCCCGGTCGGACAATCAGGCCCATCTACACGCTGTTTCGTTCAATGAAGACGTTTCCTTCACGATCAACCGCCGTTTGGAGAAGGCTGGAGACTGGGGGGACTACGCACGGGGGATGGTGTCGGAGTTCCAGACGGCGAATTTACGAATCGGAGGTTTCGAGGGGGTAATTGCGGGGAACGTTCCTCTCGGAGCCGGACTGAGCAGTTCGGCCGCGGTCGAGATGGCGATCGGCAAGGGGCTTCTCGAACTGTTCGACATCCAGATGACGGGACAGCGCTTGGCGACGATCGGCCAGGCTGCAGAGAATAACTTCGTGGGGGTCAATTGCGGGATTATGGACCAGTTCGTGTCAGCGAACGGAAGGGCGGACCACGCATTGTTCCTGGACTGTCGCGATCTTTCGTTCGAACTCGTGCCGTTGGTTCGGGAGGATCTCAAGATCGTGATCTGCAACTCAGGCGTTACTCGTGGACTGACCGATTCGGCCTACAACGAGCGGAGATCGGCCTGTGAGCGTGGGGTCCATCAACTCAGCCTGGCAACGGGTAAGAATCTGCCTTCTCTCCGCGACGTTAATCTGGAGACGCTCGAAGGCTGGCGGGGAGCCGTGACTGAGGAAGGATACCGGCGCTGTCGGCACGTGATCACGGAGATTGCGCGTACACAACTGGCCTTTACATCGCTGGGAAACGGCGATCTCGAATCGTTCGGTGGGCTCATGCGAGCGTCGCACGAGAGCCTGAAGAGCGACTACGAAGTGAGCGGAGCCGAACTCGACCAGCTCGTCCAGATCGCGTGGGATACTTCGGGTGTGATTGGTGCACGGATGACGGGCGCAGGCTTTGGTGGGTGTACCGTGAACCTGGTCGAGGCAGACGCGGTGGATACTCTTGTCCGTGCGGTTGAAGAACAGTACAGTCAGAAAAGTGAGTATACGGCCGAGGTCTACGTGTGCAGGGCCGTGGATGGTGCCGGGGTTGAATAGCCCGGATAGAGGCCGCAGGTGGGCCTGCTAAGCTTCGTGGGCCTATGTGCGATCACACCAGGTGCGAGCGTTCTGGAACATTCTCAGCCAGGGTGAGGCACTGAGTTTCGCCCACTCCTCGGGCAACCATCCCCACTGCCAGGTTCGGAAGGCGCGTTCCGGGTGGGGCATCAGAGCCAGATGGCGCCCATCTTCGGAGCACAGCCCGGCGATTCCACAGGGCGACCCGTTTGGGTTATGTGGGTAAGCCTCTGTCGGTTTGCCCTGGTCGTCCACATACCGTAGTGGAACCCGGCCCGTCGTCTCGATAGACCGATGTACGGCAGCATCGGGGAAAAACGCACGGCCCTCTCCGTGTGCAACCCAGACCCCAAGGGTCGAGCCCGACATCCCCTCGAGCATCATTGAAGGACTTTCCTCGATTCGTACGCTACTGAATCTGGATTCGAAACGACCAGAGCTGTTGTGCACGAATCGAGGTTGTCGATTCCCGTCCAGGTCCTCGCCGGGAACCCAACCAAGCAGGGCCATCAGCTGGCACCCATTGCAGATGCCGAGGCTGAAAGTGTCGGTCCTGCCCTTGAAGGCAGCGAACTGGTCGAGTACTCGATCGTCGAAGCGGATGACACCCGCCCACCCCTTGGCTGAATCGAGCACGTCGGCATAGCTGAACCCGCCTACGAAAGCCACACCCCGAAACGGATCCAGGGTGATGCGTCCTGTGGTGAGATCGGACATCGTCACATCCCACGCTTCGAACCCTGCGGCGTGGAAGGCAGAGGTCATTTCGCGATCTCCGTTGCTGCCTTCTTCGCGGAGGATGGCGACAGACGGTCTGTTCCCTTCGAACAGGGAGGGATCGGTTTCCTCGGGATCGAATGTCAGGACAAATCGCGGCCGGGTGCGGTCGGGGAGCTGAGTGTATTCCTCGTCCGCACGGTCGGGATGGGCCTGGAGCCGTTCGAGTTGATGGCTTGTGGCCTCCCAGACCTGCCTCAGGGCGCGAATGTCATCTTCGAGCACAGTCTCTCCATCGATGCTGATGGAAACCTCCGGCCCCGCGTTCGTCAACCCCAGGAGGTTGCAGACCAGGCCAGCTTTGGCGTAGGCCTCGCGCACTCGCTCCGACGATTCGGGACGCACTGCGAGAACCAGGCCAAGTTCTTCGGAGAACAGGGCCCCAAAGGTGTCATCCGTCCGGTCGAGGTCGGCTGTAAAACCGGTGTTTCCAGAGAACCCCATCTCCAAGAGAGCCGTGATGAGGCCGCCGTCGCTTCGATCGTGTCCCGAGGCGATGGCTCGTTCGTCGATCAACCTTTGAGTGACTTCGAATGCCTTGATGAGTAAATCTGTGCGCTCGAGATCGGGTGCTTCGTCGCCGACCTGGTCGAACACTTGGGCCAGAGCGGACCCACCGAGCCGCTTGTTACCCTCGCTCAGATCGATGAAGAAAATGTGGTGGTCCGCGCCCTTGAAATCCGGCGTGACGGTCTTGGTGATGTCTGGGGAGGTGACGTAGGCAGAGATGACGAGCGTGCCAGGCGACTTGACGGTTTCGTCTTCTCCGCCGATAGGGGCCAGCGCGGCCATTGAAAGGCTGTCTTTGCCGCCATCGATGCCGATTCCCAATTGGATCAGCGTCTCGCACAAGGCCACGGCGGCGTCATAAAGTTCGGCCCCTTCGCCATCGAGCTTGGCCGCCCACATCCAATTGCCCGAGCATTTGATGTCCTGGAGGGCGCTTACCCGGGCCCACACAATGTTAGTGAGGGCTTCGCCCACCGTCATTCGGGCCATTGCGGCGGGATCGATGAGTCCTTTGAGGGGTTGTTCCCCGATTGCGGTGGCCCCCCCAGTGAACGTGCCGTCGCCGGCGGGGAAGTGACTCTGGGCGATGACGGCCACATCGGCCAGGGGGATCTGGAGTGGTCCGACGCACTGCTGTTGCGCGACAAGGCCGGTGACGCTTCGATCGACCTTGTTCGTGAGAAATCGCTTTGAACCGACGGAGACGAGCCGCAGGACGCGATCGAGGGCATCACGAACAGAGAGGTCGGAAGGAAGCGACAGAGGCGAGCGTGTACGTCGGACGTGATCCAGCCGGAAGGTCTTCTGAGGCATATCCCCTAGTACGCTTTCCAAATCCAGATCGACGGGCGTGGTGTCGTCCTGGTTGTCGTGTACGACGATCCGACCGTCGCCTGTAACCTCTCCGACAAAACTGACGGGCACCTTTTCACGATCGCAGAGCGCCCTGAAGAGAGGTTCGTGTTCGGACCGTAGGAGGAGGGCGTCGTTCTCCTGGTATTCGGCGCCCCAGATTTCCAACGCCGAGAGGGTATGGTCTCCAACGTGGACGTCCCTGAGGTTGATCCGGGCACCGAGAGGCTCCACGATCTCCTTCAGCACGTTGCAGTTTCCGCCCGCGCCCTGGTCGTGGATACTGACGATCGGGTTTCCGTCCCGCAGTTCAATACATGCTCGGATGACGCGGTTCACTTTCTGCTCCATCTCGGCATCGCCGCGTTGGACTGCGTTGAAATCCAGTTCGGCTGCATTTTCGCCCTGCACCATACTGGATGCGGCCCCTCCGCCCATCCCAATTCGGTATGCGGGGCCCCCGAGCTTGACCACACGCATCCCGACTTCGACCTCGTGTTTTTCGGTGTGGTCGGCGTCGATTTGGCCGATGCCGGCGCTGAACATAATCGGCTTGATCCATTCCCTTCGTTCGCCATCGGGGAGCCGTTGTCCGAAGGCTCGCGTAAAACCCTGAATGACGGGTTCGCCAAATTTATTCCCGTAGTCCGATGCTCCGTTGCTGGCTTCGATCTCGATGTCTAGCGGGGAAGCAAGATTATTGGGGTAGGCAAAGTCGGTTTCCCACGGCAGGTCGTATCCCGGAATCCGAAGGTTCCCGACGGTATACCCGGCGGTGCCGGCGACGACCAGAGAACCCCGGCCGGTCGCGTGGGTGTCCCGAATCCGCCCGCCGGTACCCGTCTCGGCCCCGGGAAACGGTGCTACACCTGACGGGAAATTATGGGTCTCCGCGGTAAGGAGGATCCCATAGTCGGCTTCGTGAGAAACGAATCCGGAAGGCTGCCCGGGCCGATTCGGAGTGAGGGTGGTCACGCGATAACCTTCAATGGCGCTGGAGTTGTCCTTGAACGCGATCAGGCTGTTGTTTGGGTTCGCCTCCAGTGTGGCCTGGATCATCGAAATCAGGTGCTGGTCGATTTCGGTTCCGTCGACGATCAGCTTTCCCCGAAAAAACCAGTGACGCGAGTGCTCGCTGTTGCTCTGGGCGATGTCAAAACATTCGACGTTGGTTGGGTTTCGCTTGAGCCGATCGAGAAAGACATCCGCGTAGTAGTTCAGATCCCAATCGTCAAAGGCCAGCCCCATTTCGTCATTGATCCGTTCGAGTGCGGCTCGACCTTCCTCCAGCAGGGGGATGACTTCCACGGGCTCTGGAGAAACGGGTGAAGCGAAGGAGGTGAGGGGGGTGGCGTAGGGTTGTTCCGTCATCCGATCGTGGACTAGGGCATCGAAACGCACCCGGTCCTCGCCTTCTGGCAGGCCGGAGAGGGCGAGGCGTCGGGATCTTTCGATCCGTTCCACTTTCTCCAGGCCACAGGCGTGGAAGATCGCGGTTGCATTCGTTGCCCAGGCCGTGGTGAAACTCATCCGAGGCCCGTATTCCACCACGTCACTGCCGGTCAGAAAAGGAGTATCCTGGCAGCCTTGAGGGTCGTAGGTCTCACTCAGCAGCCAGTGTGCGCGTTCCAACTCGGACTGGGACAGGGCTGAACTGGACTGGAGATAGTAGCAGGTTTCGGAATCTACAATGTCGATGGGACGTGAGAGTTGCTGCCGGCAGGCTTGACGAAGCGAGGAGAGGGTAGATTCAGGGAGACCTGGATGACGATAACTACGGATCGTGGGCATCGGTTCGATTCCTGTCAGAAGGTCGAAGAATGTCGATGCCCGAGTATGCGCCCTCGTGCAGAATTTTAGAAATTTATCTTTTTGATTGGATGGATAGGCAGTTCAAATGGGTGGAGAGAAGCAGATTACTGCAGTTGGGCATCTGCGATGCGGGAAACGCGGGGTCTTAGATTCTGAATTTTCCGCGCTTGGCCAGTGCCTCTTTTCGTTTGCTGATCTGAGTCGTGAGCTGGCCGACATTGGATTGATTTTCTCCAAGCTCAGCTTTGGCTTGCTCCAACTCGGCCTTTATTTCAGCCGTCGCTGCCTCTTCGGCGGCCTGAGCCTCCCCGGCTTCTAAACGGGCACGCTCAGCCGCAGTGATGCAGTCGTTGATTTCCTCCGCGTGCCGCAAATGTTCCATGAGGACTTTGATTGTGAACCCGAGGGCGCCAAAACCCAGCAGGAATAGCCATAGTGCCATATGGACCTCGTCATTCTCGGTCTGGGGCCGATCAACAACAGAAATATACGTACTGGGGTAGCCGGCGGAACGGGGGGGGAAAATCGACGTCCTGTGACTTATGTGTAGGTGGGGAACGCTTCGACCGCGTCCTCGAAGCCGGGATGAAAGGCTCGGAGATCCGCATCTGTGTCGAAATGAAGCTGGCTGCCTTTTCTGCTGGCCTTCCAGAGGGCTCCGGACAGTTGGTAGGTGAGGAACGCAAAAGAAGGATTGGGGTAGATTCCGGCCATTAGATCGACGGGGGACCGTTCCTTGCGCCACTTCTGAAGGGTCAGGAGCACCGCTTCGTAGGAACTATCCGCGGGGTCGACATCCAGGTCCCGGCCGCCAATCCGAAGGTATTTTTCTCCTTCCAGGTAGTCGACGTCGATCTCGAAGGGGACCCCGTCGCCCACGCCTCGAATCAGCCGTTGCTTTCGCCACGGGGCGTGGCGTTTAAAGTTGGTGTGACCGTGGATCTTCGTCTGCCCGACCGTCATCGTATAGTCGCACCGCCCGTCAACGACGTAGCTGTAGACCTCGGGATTGGGCGCGTCGTAAGGCTCGGATGCCGCTTCAACCGTGAATCCATCCTCCAGAGCCCGGGCCGTGCCGCCTCCAACCTGGGAGAGCAAATTGAGGACGAAAGCCAGACAGTGCACGGATTCCTGATATTGGATGTGAACCATCTGCTTCCGGTTTCTGGGATTGTCCTTCGCTTCACGGTCTTTTGATCTCTGGATATGGATTTCGTCCAAGCGCACCTCGTCGAATGCGAGCAGGAACTCCATCAGCCGGTGGGTCAGCGGGTCGAAGAGCTCCGGGAAGTCGAAGAGGACGGTTGCTCCCGAGGCGCCGATTTCACGGAGCAGCCTGAGTGGTTCTGATGGCGTTTCGGGCTGCGCCATCGGTTTTTCGTTCAGGATGAGAATGTCTTCAATGCCCGCTCGGGGTAGCAGCCTGGACAGGGCGGTGGATCGATGCTGTGGATGAAGGGCGAGGTGGTAGAGGTCGGTGTCGAGCTCGTAGAACTCGACTTCGTGCTCAACTCGATGAAGGCGCGATGAGGTCAGATCCTCTGGAGGTGGGCCGGGATCGAAAACATACACGTCCAGGCCGAGGTCCAGTCCTGCCTCGGTGAACTTCTGGCCGATGTATCCCCAGGCGCCGGCGATGGCGATAGATTGTAGCGATCGAGTCGTCATACAAGTTCAATGATACCACATACACGCCTCCACGGCCAAGGCCCCCCGTTCGAGTAAAACGGGCGTCGCGACGAGTTTTGGCAGGGCCCATCCGAGGGCTATCTTGAATCGGGTTTGTACAGGCAACTCGGACCGTAGGAGAATACCGTGGTACCTCTCTCCATTCTGGATCTGGCACCCATCCGTAGCGGCAGCGACGCCGCCCGGGCCTATGAAGTGATGCGCGCACAGGCCCAGCACGCGGACACCCTCGGATACAACCGGTACTGGTTGGCCGAGCACCATAATATGAGGGGTATCGGAAGTGCGGCGACGAGCGTCCTGATCGGGCACGTCGCGGCGGCGACGCAGTCGATCCGCGTAGGATCCGGAGGCGTGATGTTGCCCAACCACGCCCCCCTTGTAATCGCCGAGCAGTTCGGGACGCTCGAGTCGTTGTATCCGGGACGCATCGACCTCGGTCTGGGGAGGGCGCCGGGGACCGATCAAATGACAGCCTACGCGTTGCGGCGCGAGCGGATGGGCTCTGCGGATGACTTTCCACGGGATGTGATGGAACTGCAGGCCTATTTCGCGGACCCGAAGCCCGAGCAATCGGTTCGGGCGGTCCCGGGCGCGGGGTTGCGTGTTCCCATCTGGCTTCTGGGCTCATCCCTGTTCAGCGCCCAGCTGGCCGCCCACCTCGGACTCCCGTATGCCTTCGCGTCGCACTTTGCCCCGGATCATTTGATGCAGGCGCTGGAAGCCTACCGGTCCGGTTTCCGGCCTTCGGAGCATCTGGATCGGCCCTACGCGATGGTGGCCGTCAACGTGATCGCTGCGGAGACGGATGACGAGGCGCGGTATCTGTTTACCTCAATGCAGATGCGGTCGACCGATATGTTCCGCGGCAAGCGAGATCCGATCGGTCCCCCCGTCGCGGATATCGATTCCTACTGGCTTCCGCACGAGAAATCCGCCGTGGCGCACAAGCTCTCGTGTTCCTGCGTCGGATCTCCGTCTACCGTTCGGAATGGTCTGCAGGATCTGATCGACCGAACCGGAGCGGATGAGCTGATCACAACCGTTTGGATTTTCGAGCCCGCTGCGTGTTTGACTTCGCTGGATCTCTTGGCCTCGGTGGGCGCCGAACTCACGCCAGCCGGCCGTGAAACTGCAGAACGCGCAGACGGTGGCTCGACCCTTTAAAAGGAGGCGATATGGCAGATCGAGAGGAGCTCAATCCCGACTGGCCCTGGGCGGCAGACTTTCGGATCGCTCAAGGTGTGAGAGTGGGGGACACGATCCACGTTTCCGGGCAGGTCGCTTTCGACGCCCACGGCGAGCTTGTCGGGGGAGACGATATGTTCGCGCAGGCGGTCCAGACGTTCAAGAACATCGAGGCCGTTCTCGAGGAAGGGGGAGCTACGATGGAGGACGTCGTCAAGATTCTGGCCTTCCTCACAGACATAGATTGCTACGCCGACTATGCGCGGGCACGAGCAGTGGCATTTCCGAATAACATTCCTGCCAGCGCGACAGTCACCACGCCTGTCCTGGTCAACCCGGATCTGCTCGTCGAAGTGGAGGCGGTGGCCGTCATCGGTTGCGGGACGGGATAGTCTCAATGCATGCCCGGGCGAACGATGTCCACAGAGCGAGCGACAGGGCGGAACCCGAAGCCCAGGTCTCCGTTCGTGCGATCGTCATCGGCTTGGCAATGGCTGTGTGGGTCACCCTTTGGCCCACGTACACGAGTCTGATTCTCAGATCCACGCACGCCGACTATTCCCACCTTTCGGTCGCGCTGCTGATCCCCTACGTGTCTCTGCTCGCGCTCAACACTTTGCTCGGCCGTCGTGGCCGGGGCCTGCGCCGACTGAACTCCTTACCGTCTGCTGCTTGGGAATGGTGGCGGCGTTTATGCAGGGAGAATGGCTCGCGAACTATCTGCTGAGGGAAATGGCAGTACCTCACTACTTCGCCACGCCAGAGAACCGCTGGGACGATCTGATCCTGCCGCATATGCCCGCGTGGACGGTGGTCGCTGACCGTGAGGCTGCGGCCGCCTTCCACGAGGGTCTTCCACCGGGCTCCGGATTCCCCTGGCTGGTCTGGGCCCGACCGCTTTTCTGGTGGGGCACCTTTCTGGTCGCGGTCCTGGGGATCGGCCTGTCGATCAACGTCATTCTCAGGAGGCAGTGGGCGGAGCACGAGCGACTGGCCTACCCTGTCGCGAGGGCGCTGCTGCGACTGACGGGTGTCGCCGGTTCGAAGGGCACCCTGGCCGAGCTATGCCGTTCAAGGCTCTTCCGGATCGGGTTCGGTCTGATGCTAGCGATCATCTGCTGGAACATCCCGACGTGGTTCTTCGTAGCAATGCCTCAGCTTCCGGTTCTGAATGCATACGAGGGGCTGCGGCAGATTACGATTGCTCGGGGGTTCCCCGACTTCGTACTCACCCTCAGCCCCCTCATGCTGATCTTCGGCTACTTCACGAGCCTGGATGTCCTGTTCAGTATATGGTTCTTTCACATCCTTTCCCTCGTGCAGGCCGGCCTATTCAATCGCCTGGACCTTGGAAGCTCTGACCCGTGGTGTTCGTTTCATCCAGCGATCGGCTGGCAGAGTTTCGGAGGGGTGATCGTCTTTGTCGGTTGGGGACTCTGGATTGCGCGCCATCATCTCACGGAGGTGGTTTCAAAGGCACTCGGAAACGATCGTATCGATGACTCTGGAGAGCTGATGTCCTATCGCACGGCCGTCGGAATGCTCATCTCGGGTCTTGTCTACGCCGCTTTCTGGCTGCACGACACCGGGATGGGATGGGCCCCGGTAATGGCCTACTGGTTCGCGACCCTGGTGCTTTACGTGGGATTGGCCAGAATCCTGGTCGAGAGCGGTCTGGTATTTCTGAGGGGGCCGATCACGGCCCAGGCGTTCACGTGGCATCTGTTCGGCATCCTCGGAATGGGACCGGCCAGCGCGGTGTCAGTGGGTCTCACTTTCTCCAGCTTTTGTGACGCGAAGACCTTCGCGATGACCCCGCTGTCGCACGTCCCGCGGCTTGGAATGGCGATGGCCAGAGAGAGCCGGAGGGCTTTGGGCCCCGCGGTGATGGCCGGGTCGTTCCTGGGGGGCGGCCGTCCTCGCGTTTATCCTCTACCAGGGCTATTACGCGCTTGGAAGCTATAACTTCGGATCGGACAGCTATGGCGCGACGGGGGTATTTCGGCTGCGACCGTGTGGCGTCTGACGGCGAGCCGGATCCAGGGAGGCGTGATGGGCACGGACTGGACGCGCATTTTCTTCCTGGGCGTCGGCAGCCTTTTCGCCGGTCTACTCGTCCTTCTTCGTTATCGCTTCCCCGCGTTCCCAATCCATCCTATCGGCTTCACGATTTCCGCATCCTCGACGTTGCGAAACACGGCACTGACGATCTTCCTGGTGTGGGTCCTGAAGAGCCTGATCCTCCGAATTGGGGGTCTGGAGCGTTACAACGCCATCGCCCCTTTCTTTCTGGGGATGCTGATGGGGTTCCTGGCCGGGGTCGCGTTGGGAGTGATCGTGGATGGGGTATGGTTCCCAGGAAACGGTCACGAGATCCACGTGGCGTGGTAGATCGAGCGGATAAAAGTGGCCCCGGAGCCACTTTTAGGTGGAAAAGGACGCGAACCCCGCAGCCACAACTTGATTTATGGCTGACTTTAACGTTTCCTGGATTTTGACCGGGCCGGAAGATATGGACGTTGTGCGGGTTCGGAAGACCTTTTCGGACCTTCTGCGAGGAGGGTCTCATCACCTGGAGAAGAAATGAGCATTGACCCCAACGTCGTCCCCGAGGCCGATCGTGAAGCCGTTGCGATGGGCTTCGACCGCTATCTTCAAAGGAGGGTTGAAGAGGTTAACCGCCAAGATCGGCTGGACTGGGACGCCCTCTCTTCAAGAAGCGATTGGGAAGCTTTCAAGAAGCCCAGAATCAAGGCTCTGGAGCGCTCTCTGGGGCGTTTTCCACGTGTCCCCGAAACGCTGGCCTTCGAGCTGACGGGACAGATCGAGGCGGACGGTTACGTGATCGACAAGGTTGTGTTCGTGTCTCGAGAAGGGGTTCTGGTCACGGCGAACGTCTATCGACCTCCCGCGGACGAAGGGGCGGAACCGGGCCAGCACCAGACGATGCGCGAACTCGGGCTTGCAGAGAACGAGGAAACCGGAATCGTGCTGGTGCACAGCCATCATAACCCGAAGACCCAGCCCGAACTGCAGGATATGGGCGCAATGTGGGCGCGTGCGGGCTGCGTCGTTCTTGTGATGGATCAGTTCGCATACGGTGAGCGGGCGGAGCACCCTGCGGGGCCTCGTCACGACTACTGGAACCGATACAACTCGGGGATCCAGCTCCAGCTCATCGGTGACAGTCTGATGGGATGGATGGTCTGGGATCTGAGACGAGGGATCGACCTGCTCGAACAGCACTACCGGGTGGGAACGGTTGTGATGATGGGATCGGTCGCGGGTGGCGGAGATCCCTGTGCCGTGACGGCGGCCCTTGACGATCGCGTGAGCGTGGCCATTCCATTCAATTTTGGCGGTCCACAACCCGAAACCACGTACCCGCTGCCGGAGGATGCCAGGACTTCCTTCAATTACCTCGGGACCGGGGGGTGGGAAACGACCCGGAATCTGGCGAAATCGGGCCGTGACGGATTTCTACCCTGGGTGATCGTGGGGGCGATCGCGCCACGTCATCTGATCTACGCGCACGAGTTCAACTGGGACGAAGCGCGCGACCCCGTTTGGAGCCGCCTGCAGCAGATCTATCGGTGGTACGGTGCGGAAGATCGGCTGGATCACACCTCTGGCTTCGGGCTGCTCAAGGAACGCCGACCCGAAGCGTCGCACTGCAACAACGTGGGTACGCCTCATCGCGAGCGTGTCCACGTCAGACTCCAGGATTGGCTGGGGATTGACAAGCCGGAAGAAAAGGAAGAGAGGCGTCCCGAGACGGATCTCCTCTGTTTGGATGGCGAAAGGACGGCGGAGGCGGACGATCTGCCAGCGAGCTACCCGTCGATTCTGGAGGGGATCGGGCAGTCTCGGGGGATTCAGTTCCGCCGGTCGCTTGCCTGGCAATCACCAGAGGAGGCGGAAGTCGCTTTGCGAGAGGCGTGGCGAGACCTTCTGGGGGATTGCGACCCGGTCGAGGCCCCCGACGTACTCTTTGCCTCTCGGAAGGAAGAAGACGGTAAGGGCGTCGAGCGATTCGCTCTCAAAGCAGGCGAGGTGGTCATTCCCGTGATCCTCCTGGATTCCGGTCAGAGCGGCCCGATGACCCTGATCGTTTCTTCGGAGGGTAAATCGTCGATTCTCAGAGATCACACCGAGATGGTGGAGGAACGACTGGCACTTGGCCCAGTCTGCCTTCCTGACCTGCGTGGCATCGGCGAGGCGGCCACGGATGAAGAACAGGCGCCCCAGAGTGTCCGGTCGAGTCGAGCGGCCACTGCCTTGATGCTGGGAGAAACGTCGATCGGATTACGTGTTAAAGATCTGCGTACGGTCATTCGTCATCTACGAACGCGTGAGGGTCTCACGGTTCCAATCCGAATCGCGAATGCTCCTTTTCCAGTGGAGGGGAGAGAGGCGATCGAGCTGGATCGACCCCTTGTCGATCCCGGGGCGAGGATTCAAGCGCAACTTGCGGCATTGGTCGAGGAGGATGTTGTATGGGAGGGCGAAACGGACACATCTACAGGATACGCATCTCAGGTTTCCGGATGGTGTGTCCAATGGCCGTTGGACGCGATCGTGCCGCACGCCCTCGCATACGCGGACCTGCCCTGAGTTTGATGTCACCCGCAACCAGAGAGATTCGGCTTGGCGGATGAATAAAACGAAGGCGGCAATATGGGGCTGATGGCTGTTGTCGGCTTGATCGGCTCCGTTGTGCCCGCCCTTCTGATCCCCCTGTTCCGCGAGACGTGTGAAGACCCGGTCTTGAAGTGCAACTACAGGAAAGCGAAAGAGCGGAAGGAAAAAGCCGAGATTGAACGGGAGCCCGAGGTTATAGAAGAGCAGGTGATCGAGAAGGAAGAGGAGGATGTCTTTCTTACCTTCGAGGAAGGTCTGCTCGCCCTGGCTCCCGGAATTTACCTATCCGTCCGGTTCCTCTACGAAAACGGGGATGCGCCCGGTCCGGATGAACTGAAGAAGGCAGAGGGTGTTCACACCATCGAGACCACGGTCAAGGCCGAGCCCTGGGACGATCTGGAACCCAAGAAGCGCGTGGAGCTCCTGAATACGACTTTCCAATACATAAAGGACCGGTTTCCGAGTATGACACAGTACTTGAAGTTGGCCTACGACGACGGCCGCCCGCCGTTCGGAATGAAATTTGGGGACGAGCTATGAGGTGCGTGGATCGCGCGTCGGTTTGACTGGAATGTTTACTGAGCTTACTATTTCAGACCGACGCCTCGTTTCACGTGCATTCTCGGCAGTTCATTTACCACTCAGTATTGACGCCGGACCGTAGCAGGACCAAGCCGATCCAATGACGCATCTTGAAGCTGCCTTGCTTGGCCTGATCCAGGGCCTTACAGAATTTCTGCCCGTGAGTAGTTCCGGCCACCTCGCACTTGGACAAGCCTTGCTCGGGATCGATCCGGGAGACGTGACCTTCGAGGTGATCGTCCATTTCGGGACCTTGCTGGCCGTCATCACGGTGCTTCGAAGACGGATCTGGGGTCTGATCACCGGCGTGCTCCGGCTCGAGCAGGAAGCACTCATCACGAGTTTCTTGCTGCTGCTGGGCACCGTGCCCGCGGTCGTTGTCGGTCTCCTGTTCGAAGATCGACTGACGGAGATCTTCGCCGATCCTTTCGTTGTGTCTTTGATGTTGATCGTGACGGGCGGCGTCCTGTTCAGCACCCGGAGTCTCTCTGGTGAGGGGATGGTCGACTCGGTTCCCCGAGGACTGATCATTGGCGTCGCACAGGCGGCCGCGATCATCCCGGGTATTTCGCGATCTGGAATGACGATCTCGATTGGTCTATGGTGCCGCGTGGAGGCGGGAGAGGCGGCTGCGTTCTCTTTCCTGCTTTCCATTCCGGTCATCGCAGGCGCGACTGCATTGAAGATCGGCGGCCTGGCATCCGGCGTCGTTGGCTCGGAGTCTTGGTCGGTGCTGGCAGTCGGCGCGGTGATGGCCTATGCCTCTGGCGTGTTTTCCATCCGATGGCTGATCGGGATTCTCGCCCGCGGAGAGCTGTCGCGGTTCGCTTATTATTGCTGGGCGGTCGGGTTGTCGGGGATTATCGCCTTCTGGGCCTGAGTGGACTGAGCAACACGCCAGACAGAGCCTCAATCACGAAGGCCGGCGATACACTCGCCGGCCTCGCTTTGTGAGTAGAAGAATGACGAACCCATACAAAGTGCTCGATTCGGGTCAGGTTCAGCAGTTTCTGGAGCGAGGATATCTCGTCGTGAAGGGGTGTCTGGATGCTGAACTGGTGGACCGCTGGACCCGAAGAGCCTACGAACGCCTTGGCTACGATGCCGCCGACCCCACGACGTGGACGAGGGATCTCGTGCATATGTATCCGGAGAACCGGCAGCCGATCCAGGAAATTTCTCAAAGGGCGTGGCACGCTATCTGTGATGTGGTCGGCGGAGAGGACCGGATCGAGGATGGCGTGATGGTCGTGAAGGGACACTTTGCGGAGATCGATGCCTTCACCTGGTCGGATGCGTTCATCGTCAATTTCAATCGTGGAGCCGACCAACCCTGGGAGCCCCCTTCCGCGAAGGTTGAGGGATGGCATCAGGACGGTGCGTTCTTCAGACATTTTCTGACGAGCCGCGAGCAGGCGCTGCTGACGATCGTGTATTGGTCGGACGTGGACCACCAGGGCGGGGGCACGTTCATTGCCCCCGATTCTGTGAAGCATCTTGCGCAGTTCTACGCGGAACATCCCGAAGGGGCCTCTCCGGGAGAGATCCCTTGTCGTGAGGTGATCGAGCGGTGTACGGAATTCGAGGAGATTACGGGAGAAATCGGTGATTTCGTGATCCTTCACCCCTTTATGCTGCACGCCTCGTCCCAAAACGTGCTGGGTGTGCCTCGCTGGATGACGAACCCACCCGTTGTCTTGAAGGAACCGCTGAACTTGAATCGAAATGATGCTAACGACTTCTCTCTCCTTGAACGGGTGACATTGCGCGCGCTTGGGGTGGATCGGCTGGACTTCCAACCGACGGTGCCCTACGAACCTTACTGGAGGGATGAAGCGGAGATCGAGGCAATGGCCCCGGCGTGAGGCTAGAAAAGAAAAAGGCCGACGATTACTCGTCGGCCTTTTGTTTTTTTTGGTAGCGGGGGAAGGATTTGAACCTCCGACCTTTGGGTTATGAGCCCAACGAGCTACCAGACTGCTCCACCCCGCGACCACTGCGGAACCCACCTGGGACCCCGATTTCTGTGGGGGGCACCTTTGGGGCGACAATAAACTACCAAAGATGCTCTTGCCACGCAATGGAAATGGACAGATTTGGACCGAGAGAAGCCTGGGGCAACTCCAGACCGCATCCAATCACAATGGTCGATGCCCAAATCAAGGTTGAGGATGATGACACGATGGCGATTCCGATCGACGAGTCCCAGATGAGCTGGGGCGAGAAGTTCGCTGACCTTCCCGCCCCCAATCAATCTCAGGCCACTTTCCGCCTTGCACCAAGCCTTCCGCCAATCCTGGTCACACTCCTGCTATACAGCGCATTGCCTTGAGCGTACCGCAGAATGTGGATAGAGTGCAAACCGTGCGGAACTGGTGGGAAGTTGGAGAGAATCAGCGCGTTACGCGTGCGTGGGACGTGGGGGGGCTTTCAGGTGTGGTCGTGAACTGAAACGTTCACAGCGTGATAAGCTCAAAGCTGAGTAACAGTATCGGCGCACATCAAAATCAAGGTGCCTTTATATCTGAAAAAAATTTCGACCAAAACTCGACCTCACTTTTGATTCTTATCGGATAATCGGCTTTCAAGTTCTTGGGCTTCCAAGTTCCGGCCAGTAGCCCGATAGAGTAAGGCCAGATT
>DJHM01000046.1 GCA_002433075.1 Latescibacteria bacterium UBA6620 | reverse complement strand
CGTGACAGGCCGACACTCTAACCAGACTGAGCTACTACCCCGCACCAAGACCTATGTCAAGGATTCCGAAAGTAACATAGGTTCTCAGGGGTGTCAAGCCATTTCACCTTTGTGAAGTGCGCGAAACCCCCGTTCTTCGCAGGTTTACGCGCGATCCTGAGAAGGCCGACCCGTTGCGTCTGCGACCCTGTCGGCGTATATTTCCACCTTCCTGCTGAACGAAAATCCTCTATTCTGGAGCCTTACTTGAGTAGCAAGTCCATCGGTGTCGGTTTGTTGGGGCTGGGGGTGGTCGGGTCCGGTGTCGTGCAGATCCTCCGAGACCGCGCCCAGGTCTTGGAGCGGCATTACGATTTTCAGCTGGACGTCCGCCGCATAGCCGTCCGGAATGTGGGAAAATCGAGATCCATCGATATTCCTGCCGGGATGTTGACCGACGATGCGTCGTCCGTCGTCCAGGACCCGGATGTTCAGATCGTCGTCGAAGTCATCGGAGGTTTGGAACCGGCGAGGACCCTCAGCCTAGCTGCTTTGGAAGCGGGCAAGGACGTGGTCACGGCCAATAAAGCCCTGATTGCCGAACACGGGGGCGAACTGTTCAGGACCGCTCACGAGAATAATGCCGGCCTAGCCTTCGAAGCCAGCGTCTGCGGTGGAATTCCGATCGTGAGATCTCTGACCCAGGGTCTATCTGCCAACGGAATCGACAGCCTCTACGGGATTCTGAACGGCACCACCAACTACATACTCACACGAATGTCCGACGAGGGCGGGACTTATGAGGAGATTCTTCAGACCGCCCAGGAACTCGGGTTCGCCGAAGCCGATCCGACGATGGACGTTGATGGTACCGATGCGGCCCAGAAACTGTCGATCCTGTGTCGGCTCGCGTTCGGCACAGACGTGCCGTACTCCCAGATTCTGACCGAGGGTATCGATAAAATCACCTCCCTCGACATCGGATACGCTCGGGAGCTCGGCTACGCCATTAAATTGCTGGGAATTGCTCGAGACGCTGGTGCCCACATCGAAGCTCGCGTTCATCCCACCCTCGTCTCGACGGACACCCTTCTGGCCAACATCAAGGATGAATTCAACGCCGTGGAAGTCGTTGGCGACACCGCGGGCCCCCAGGTCTACTACGGTCGGGGAGCAGGGTCCCTGCCCACCGCCAGCGCGATTGTATCAGATCTGATCGAGCAGGCGGATCGTCGGTCGTCCGGCCGGCAACAGCTCAGTCGCAGCCTGGTGGATGTCCGAACGGGGACACCCACGCCCAAAGACCGGATCCGTACGAGCTACTATTGCCGTTTCACGGTGCAGGACTGTCCTGGCGTTCTCGCCGAAATTGCTCACATTTTCTCAGAATACACCATCAGCATCGCGACCGTTATTCAGCAGGGTCGATCCGAGGTTGAGGGAGGCACGGTCCCTCTGATTATGACCACACACGAAGCTGGAGAAGCCGATATGCAGCGAGCCGTTGACCTGATCGGCGAACTGCCGACGGTCAAGGAAACGCCTCAGGTGTTGCGTATCGAATCGTTTACCTGAACCCGAGCCAATTATGGATCTTTTCGCCAGCATCTTCCTTGTGATCGCACTCGCTTCCACCGTCGGAGTCAAATACGGCACCACCGTACGCACGATCCGCCTCAGAGAGAAGCTGATCGAGGCCGAGAGCACCGTTCGCACCGCGCGTGGAAAATTTAAAGGTGCCCAGAAGCAGAAAGAGGCCCTTTCTCACGAGTTGAAACAGGCCCAGCATCAGAAGAAGACGCTCGACAAGAAGGCCAAGCGGTTTGAGGAAGAACTCACCAGCCTGAATCGATAAACCAGGTTATACAAGAAAGAACGCGCCCGGTCCCTTGATGGGGGACAGGCGCGTTTTTTGTGGTTTCTATCGTGCGGTCAGCGTGCTGTGAGATGCTCCTCTTTCCCCATGAGCATACGGAGCTTCGGTTCTAGTTGCGCCCGGGTTCTTGGTCCCACGTGTTTTTCATAGATCATGCCCGCTCGGTCGATGATGAATGTCGTAGGCATCATGGCGACACTTCCATTTGCAACACCGGGGGGTTCGTGACCGAACCCCGTGACGGTTGGAACGGATTCGATCCTCGACCAGATTCGCTCCATCTCTGCTGCCGGTCCCATGGCAATTGGATAGGTCAGGCCGACTTCATCCACGAATCGCTTCACGAACTCGCTGCCACCCTCATCCATCGACACGCCTACGACGACGAGACCATCGTCCTTGTAGGTCTGGTAGAGATCCTGAAAATGGGGGAGCTCGGTGCGACACGGCGGACACCAGGTCGCCCAAAAGTTCAGGAGCACCACCCTTCCCTTCAGCGAGGATAGCTCCCCATCTCGACCGTCGAGATAGTGGAGCGTCATGTCGGGAGCAGCCACCGTTCCAAGGTGCCCCGGGTGGCGTTCGGAATCGCCACAGGTGGTCGTCAGGATGATCAGGGCGAGAGCGCCCACACATTGGTGCAGAACATGGGACATAATGAATCCAGCATGAACGGGAGCAACCCCTATGCCACCCCCGATCGCTCGATGGACGGTCTGGGGGAACATCGAACCGATCCATCAAGGTCGAAGGCCTCACTCTACCGGATCGATTCTTCCGTTGGCATCAGGTTGCGTCTGAAGACCCGGACACCGAACCATTTCCGCTACCGTTCTCCGAACCGTTAACCGATGCATTCGGGCTCTCCTCATCCGGTTGCTCGTCGATTATAGCTACGTCGATGACCCGATCGCCCTCTCCAAGATTGATCAGCTTCACGCCCTGAGTGTTCCGCCCGATGACGCTCACCCCTCTCGTCGCCAGCCGAATCAGGATACCATCCTGGGAGATAATCATGACCTCGTCCGTATCCGTTACCGCCCTGATCGCCACCACGCCACCATTCCGATCGCTCGTCTTGATGTTGATAACACCCTTCCCACCCCGTTTTGTAAGACGGTAATCAGAAATCGCTGTGCGTTTCCCATAGCCCAGCTCGCACACTGTCAGAAGCCCAGCCGAATCATCGGCTACAACCATACCGATCACCCGGTCATCTTCCTCGAGCTGTATGCCTCGGACGCCTTGGCTGCCGCGTCCCGTGGGGCGCACGGCCTGCTCGTGGAAACGCACGGCCTGGCCGTGGTGTGTGGCGACAATGATCTCCTGATCACCGTCCGAAATCCACGCCTCGACCAGCTCATCTTCCTCCAGAATATTCATAGCAATGATGCCGCCGCGGCGCGGTCGGCTGTACGCCGACAGAGCCGTCTTCTTGACCTGCCCCTGTCGTGTCGTTTGAACCAGGAACCGATCCTCATCGAACGTCTTGACGGGCACGATCGCCGCGACCTTGTGTGACGCGTCGATGTCGATCAGGTTGATCACCGGCCGGCCCCGTGAGACCCTCGTGCCCTGTGGAATCCGGTAGACCTTCAGCCAGTGGCAGTGACCCTTGTCCGTCAGAAAGAGGATGTAGTCGTGTGTGGAAGCAACAAACAGATGCTCGACAAAGTCCTCTTCCTTGGTCGCCATGCCGGCAACCCCGCGACCCCCACGATTCTGACTCCGGTAAGTATCGACCGGAATCCGCTTGATATAACCACTGTGTGAGATCGTGATCACAACATCTTCGACGGGAATCAGGTCTTCCACGTCGATTTCTTCCGCGGCCACAACAATCTCGCTTCGCCGATCGTCCCCGTAAGCTTCCTTGATTTCGAGCAGTTCCTGCTGGATGATCGACATCCGTCGGTCTCGACTGTCGAGAATCGCCTGCAGTTGCCCAATTTCTTCCACCAGTGCCTGGTATTCGTCTTCGATTTTTTGCCGCTCGAGGTTCGTCAGTCTCTGCAACGTCATCGTCAGAATCGCCTGGGCCTGACGCTCTGTCAGCTCGAGCTGTTCCATCAGCGCGGTGCGCGCTGATGCGGGATCTTCGGAGCCGCGGACGATTCGAATCACTTCGTCAATATGGTCGAGCGCGATGCGCAGCCCCTCGAGGATGTGCGCGCGCTCTTCGGCAACCCGGAGCTCGAACGTGGTCCGCCTGACAACGACCTCATGCCGGTGGTCCACGAAATGAGAAAGCATCTCTTTCAGATTCAGCTGTTTCGGAACTCCGTCGACCAGAGCGATCGTGTTGGCCGCGAAAGTCGTCTCGAGCTGCGTGTGCTTGTAGAGCTGGTTCAGAACGACTTCGGAATTGGCGTCGCGACGCAGTTCGATCACGATCCGGAGACCCTCCCGGTCCGATTCGTCCCGAATATTCGTAATGCCGTCGATCCGACGATCGCGAACCAGATCGGCCATCTTTTCAAGCAGGGTCGATTTGGCCACCATGTAGGGGATCTCGGTCACGACCACGACTTCTCGGTCGCCGCGGACTTCTTCGAAGTGTGCCTTCCCCCGTAGACGAATGTGTCCCTTACCCAGATGATAGGCGGCGCGAACGCCCGACATTCCGTGGATAATGCCGCCTGTCGGGAAGTCTGGTGCTTTGACGTGCTCGATCAGACCGTCGATCGAGATGTCGGGATCGTCGATCAGGGCG
Organism: Latescibacteria bacterium UBA6620; assembly: GCA_002433075.1. Lineage (GTDB taxonomy): Bacteria > Latescibacterota > UBA2968 > UBA2968 > UBA2968 > UBA6620. Next base: position 13,680 of record DJHM01000046.1, on the reverse strand, counting down.
CGGAGACCGTCCACTACCTCCCTCAGGTTGTGGGGAGGAATCGCGGTTGCCATGCTGACGGCAATTCCGACAGCGCCGTTGCACAGCAGGTTCGGGAACCTGGAAGGGAGTACCGTGGGTTCTACGAGCCGCTCGTCATAGTTAGGTTGGAAATCGACGGTTTCCTTGTCAATGTCCGCGAGCATTTCTCCCCCGGCGCCAGCCAATCTCGACTCCGTGTAGCGCATTGCGGCCGGTGGATACCCGTCGATCGACCCGAAGTTCCCCTGGCCTTCGACCAGCAGATAGCGCATTCGGAAGTCCTGGGCCAGATGCACAAGCGTCGGGTAGACGATCGCCTCGCCGTGCGGATGGTAGTTCCCGGATGTGTGTCCGGCTACATTCGCGCACTTTCGATGCTGCCGACCGGGTTGTAGTCCGAGGTCGTTCATGGCGACCAGAATCCGACGCTGAGAGGGCTTTAAACCGTCCCTCACGTCGGGAAGGGCGCGGTTTACGAGCGTGCTCATGGAATAGTCGAGCATCGACTTGTTGAGCTCGTCGCCAATGTCCACCGGTACTACGCGCTGTCGCTCCAGCATCGAAGTTCCTTTATAGGGCCTAAGTCGAAAAGAGAATTTCAGTAGTGTGAGAGAGTCGTGCTCGTTCAGGGGCCGCTCACGTCGACCTCCGCCTCGAGGGCGTGTTCTTCGATGAACTTTCGACGAGGGCTGACATCATCTCCCATCCACATCGAAAACACGTGCTCTGCTTCCATCGCATCTTCGTGTGAAACCTTCAGGAGTGTTCGCGTCTCGGGGTCCATGGTCGTGCTCCAGAGCTGTTCGGGATTCATCTCGCCCAACCCTTTGTAGCGCTGCACAGTCACACCCTTGCCGTTGTCCCCGTGTTCCTCGAGATAGCTGTCTCGTTCCTCTTCATTGAAGGCGTAATCCTCGCGCTTTCCCTTCTTGATCAGGAACAGAGGGGGTTGCGCGATATAGACACGACTGTCGTCGATCATGGGTCGCATGTAACGGAAACAGAACGTCAGCAGGAGACTTCGGATATGCGATCCATCCACGTCCGCGTCGGCCATGACGATGATCTTACCGTAACGGAGTTTCTCGAGATCGAAATCCTCTCCCACATTCGCCCCGAGAGCCATGATCATCGGCTGAAGCTTATCGTTCGATAGAACACGATCGATGCGGGCCCTTTCGACGTTGAGCATTTTCCCCCATAGGGGCAGAATGGCCTGAAATTCCCTGTTTCTGCCCTGGGCAGCTGAACCTCCCGCCGAGTCCCCCTCTACCAGAAAAATTTCCGTCTCGCCCTTTTCATTCGACGAGCAGTCGAGCAACTTCCCGGGCAAGCCGCCGCCTTCAAGTACACCCTTTCGACGAACAAGCTCCCGTGCCTTTCGAGCTGCCTCTCTCGCCCGTGCCGCCTCGATGGCTTTCTGCAGGATTCGTTTGACCACCGACGGGTTTTCCTCGAAGAATTCATTGAGCTTTTCCGATACGAGTGATTCGACGATACCCCGTACTTCACTGTTGCCGAGCTTCTCTTTGGTCTGGCCCTCGAACTGAGGCTCGGGCACTTTCGTGCTGATCACCGAGGTCAGTCCTTCTCGCGTGTCATCGCCAGACAGAGAGAATTTCTCGCTCTTGAGAAGGTTGTTTTTTGCCGCATAAGCGTTCAGGCAGCGGGTAAGTGCGGTGCGGAATCCAGTTTCGTGCGTCCCACCTTCCGTCGTATGGATGGTGTTGACATAACTGAACACGCTTTGCCCGTAGGAGTCGTTGTAAGCCAGGGCAATTTCTACCCAGACCCCGTCGCGTTCTCCCCCGAAGAGCACCGGAGGATGAAGCTGGCTTTTTCCCTCGTCGATATAGTTGACGAAAGCTTCGATTCCACCTTCGTAGTGAAACGTCTCTTCGTAGTCGTTTCTCTCGTCTTTGAGCTGGATTTGCAGGCCGCGGTTCAGGAAGGCCAGCTCCCGCAGGCGATGAGCGACAGTCTCCTGACTGTAGTCGACCGTTTCGAAAATCGTATCGTCCGGCTTGAACCGAATCATCGTACCGGTGACATCCGTCGATTCACCGACCTGGATCCCTGACTCGGGAACGCCCCGTTGATACCGCTGGCGGTAAACACGCCCGTCCCGATCGATCAACTTCGAGCTGACTTCCACCTCGCACCAAGCCGCAAGTCCATTCACCACCGACAGACCGACTCCGTGCAGCCCACCGGAAACTGCGTAGTTCTGCTTGTCGAATTTTCCACCGGCGTGCAAGACCGTCATCACAACCTCGAGCGCGGACCGCTTCTCCGTCGAATGCTCGTCGACGGGGATTCCACGGCCGTTGTCCTGCACACTGACCGATCCATCCTCCCCCAGTGTCACTCGAATCAGGTCGCAGTGACCCTCCATTGCCTCGTCCACACAGTTGTCGACAAGTTCCCAGATGAGGTGGTGTACACCCTTGACTCCGGTATCACCGATATACATCGCCGGACGCTTCCGTACGGCCTCCAGACCCTTGAGTACTTGAATGTTGTCGGCGCGATACTGATCAGGTGCTTCTGCCATTCAATTCTCCTTCAGATGAACCGAATCGATCGGATGACCTGTCCACCGGCCATCTCATTCAACATCTTCACGAACCGCTGCTCCTCGAAGCGCAAGCGATGGCGCCACACCGGATCGCTCACACGAACGATCAGCTCGTTGGCCTGAATACGCTCGCTCCGACTGACGACCCCTGCACGATCCCCCGTCACTCCCTCTACGACTTCTTCCCACGATGACAGGATCCGCTGTTCCATGAGAGGCCGTTCGAGCCCGGCCCGTTGCACAAAAGCCTTGATGCTGTCGCCCAGTCGCTGTGGGTGCCCCAGTCGCCCGGGGATCGGTTTAGAGGTCGACAACGCCATAGCGCCCCTCCCGTATATCCAGGTCCGGATCTCTGGCCGTTGTAAGGACCACCTGTCCGAAATCGTCAACCAACTCCAGAACGGAGCTGGCTCGCGATGCGTCGAGTTCCGAGAAGACGTCATCCATCAACAGGACCGGCTGATGGCCGGTATGTGCCTCGAGGTAAACGGCCTCCGCCAGCTTCCAAGAAAGGAGCGCGCTCTTCATCTGCCCTTTCGACCCGAACTTGTGGACCGGTCGACCATCCAACTGGAAGACAAGGTGATCGCGGTGGGGACCGGATAGCGTGTGACCCAATCGAATCTCGTCTTCGCGCCGGCTTCGAAGGGCGTCCAGGAGATCCGAAAAGCGAGCATCCGCCGCACTCGAAGCGACCGCACCCCGATAAGCGAGGGAAAGTGCCTGGGCCTCCGAGGAAATCCGCTGATAGAAAGAACAGGCCCTAGCCTCGATGAAGGACAGCGTGGCGAGTCGATCGGAAACGATCCGTGCGCCGGCCTCGGCAAGCTGTGAATCCCACGCATCAAGCTGGCTTGAATCGACACGTAACCTGTGCCCCTCATCTTTCAGCAGACGGTTTCGCTGCGCCAGCACGCGTCGATACGTCTCAAGGTCGGAAAGATGGGATGGATTTGATTGAGATATGAGGATGTCGAGCAGTCGGCGTCGCTCTGCAGGTGTACGAAGTACCAGATCGACGTCTTCAGGGGAAAACAGAACCGCATTGAACTGACCGACAATACCGGACACCCGGGGCAGGGGTTCGCCATCGACGAACGCTTTCTTTTTCTGCTGTTGCGAATCGAAGGCAACTCGAAGCTCTATCGGCACGTCTTGGCGAATAATAGAGCCTTCGACGACAAAGCTCTGTGCGCCCCACCGCACGACATCGCGATCTTGGGCGCCTCGCGCCGATTTTGCGATCGCCAGAAAAAAAATGGCCTCGAGAAGATTCGATTTTCCGCGGCCATTCTGGCCGCTGATCGCTATACCCTCGACAGGTAGTTCGACAGTCGTTCGATCAAAGTTGCGGTAGTCGGTGAGTTTCAGCCTGCTCAGATGCAAATCACTCGCTCAGGCGCAAGGGCATGAGGAGACAGAGGTAGTCTTCGCCTTCGGCCTGATCGACGGGACGGATGATGCCCGCAGTCACCGCGCAGTCCAGTTCGAACACAACCTCGTCCGACTCGATCCTGCGAAGGATGTCGAGCAGGTAACCCGCATTGTACCCGATGGCCATGGCGTCCTCTTCATACCTGGCGTCGAGGGATTCCTTGGCTTCGCCACCGATTTCCTGACTATTCGCGGAGAGTTCCACCTGATTCTGACCCAGCTCGATTCTGACCTGGTGTGTCTGGCTGCTTGCCAAGATCGACACGCGCCGGACCGCAGGCGCAAGGGCACTGTTCGTGATGTACATTCGCTTCGAGTTGCCCGTGGGAATCACCTGTTCGTAGTCGACATAAGGCCCTTCGATCAGACGCGTGAAGAGTCGAATGTCCTCTCCGCCGTCGCCGTCGAAGTCTTCGGAGTCGATCAGTTCGAACATGAGATGGTTCTGCCCGAATGCGACCTTTTGCAGTCGGCTTCCACCCGAAACGAGTTTGAGTACGTGATTCAGTGCGCGTGGAGGCACGATCGCCTCGGTCACCACCTGCTTTCCTTCAGGGCCTTGAAGCGTCTTGGAAAATTTGACCAATCGGTGACCATCTGTGGCCACCATCGTTGTTCGGCCTTCCCGGACCTGCCACAAAACGCCGTTGAGAACCGGACGAGTTTCGTCTCTGGAGACAGCGAAGACGGTCTTCGAGATCATGTCCCCGAGGAGGTCGCCAGATAGTCCTCCATCTTCGTCACCACCACCGAAATTCATTTCTGGACCATCTATTTCCACGGGCAGTTCTGGAAAATCTTCCGCAGGTACAGACATCAGCACATAGGTCCCTTCCAGACCCGCCTGCCGTTCGATGGTCACTTTGTTCTCTTCTGCGACAACGGTGATGGTTTCGTCGGGGAGTTCTCGGACAATTTCACTGAACTTGCGAGCGGGAACCGTAGTCGAGCCGGGCTCTTCCACTTTGCCCGAAACACCGCATACAATGGAGATGTCGAGATCCGTCGCGCTGAGCTCGATTCCGTCAGGGCTTGCGTGGACCAGAATGTTCGAAAGCACGGGGAGCGTACTCTTGGAGGGGACGATGTCGAGGACCGCCTGGATTCCCCGAACAAGCTCTTCGCGTTCGATCACCGCTTTCACCGAAAGACCTCCCCTGACCCTAGAATTTGACCGCTCTGACACCTACGGAAAAAGGGCCCAAATCGAGCTCTGAAATCGCGTCGAAAATGGGTCCCTTTAGGGGCCTCTTTTAGCCTGCCCAAAATCTTAGCTAATATACTGATTTTTAGTAAACTTGTCAACGAACAGAACCCTCTTAAACGACCCCATTTTTCGTGCCTTTTTCAACCCCGTTTCGATCCCCAAATAACCCTCATTTCTGAATGTGGAAAATACGTGAATTCTATCCCCTCGATCTTCGTTCATAACTCCTGAATTTTAAGGCCTTTTCGGGCTCTCTTGTCGGTGTGGAAAGTCAATGTGGATAATCGTTGTGGATAAAGTCAGCTGCGCCGATTGTGGATATCAACTTTCTTCCCCACATCGGCCCAACCGTGAATCCACACTTCATTCACACCAGAGAATGAATCTCTTGAAGAAAATCTCTTTCTTTCCACACTCTCCACACTCTTGTTGTTGTTTCTGTTGTTTACCTGACCTCTTACTTTAAAAAAACAACAGCGATACCTTCATAAAGTATCGCTGTCTACTTCTAGCAACCCCTTTCCGGACGTTGTTTATCCAACTCCTTCTCTAAGGAGCTTTGCCTTCAATTGCCTTACGAGCTCTCTGAATGCTGGATCTGCGTCGATCCTCTTCTCAACACTCCGACACGCGTGGATAACCGTCGTGTGGTCCTTGCGACCGAAGAAAGTGCCAATTGCTTTCAATGGAGACGGCGTAAGCGATTTGCACAAGAACATACCAACGTGCCTGGCTTGAGCGAGTTCGTGCTTTCTGGACGCTCCTGTGAGTTCCTCGACGGCCAAAGAAAAGAATTCAGCGGTCGTTTCCTGAATTCTTGACAGGGTCAGATTTCTATTCGTGGTGCTCTGGATAAGTTGAGGAAGAAGACGACTTACGAGACCAGCAGTGAGATGCTCGCGCTTCAACTCGGCGAAAGCTAGAACCCGAGTCAGTGCCCCCTCGAGTTCGCGGACATTTGTGGCGTGCCGTTCTGCAATGTAGCGGGCGACGTCTTCGGGAAGAGTTGTACCACGCGACTCTGCCTTATGGTTTAAGATCGCGATTCTGGTCTCTATATTCGGCGCATCGATGCTTGAGACCAGGCCACTTTCGAACCTTGAGACCAGTCGAGGTTCGAATCCTTTCAGGTTCGGAGGTGCACAGTCTGCTGTCAGGACAATCTGTTTGTCGTTCTGGAAGAGAGTGTTGAAGGTGTGGAAAAACTCTCGTTGACTGCCTTCGGTTTGTAGGAAGAACTGAACATCGTCGACCAGGAGAATATCTGCTGTCCGATATGTCACGACGAATTCACTCGTATCACGTCGGCGAATGCTTGAGATGTAATCTGAAATGAACTTCTCAGCCGTAACGAAGACGATTCGTTTTGCGGTTGCTGACGTCTGACAATGATGACCGATGGCCTGAAGAAGGTGGGTTTTCCCCAATCCGACGCCGCTGTAGATCAGGAGAGGGTTGAAGGCCGTCTTCCCGGGTTCCTGGGCAACGGCTTGGGCAGCAGAAAAGGCAAATTCGTTCCCCTCTCCTACAACAAAGTTGTCGAAGCGGTATCGATTGTTGATCGGGAACGTGAGTTCGATCTGCGGAGGCGACGCAGACTCAGCGGGTGGGTCGGAATCTGTGGACGTCTCGAACTGAAAGCAAATCTCAGGGCGCCAGCCCTTACACTCGTAAACAGCGCGCTCAATCACCCAACCGTAGTGTTCCGAGATCCAGTCTTTGAAGAAGGCATCTGGTACGCGGATCACGAGCGCGTGCGGGTCGAAGCGATCGACTTCGATCGGGTCGAACCAGGTCTTGAAACTCTGAGATTGGACGAGCGAACGTATGGTCGGCAGACAGTCCTGCCAAACGTCGGCTGGTGTATCAGGCAAAGGGGTATACCCGACCAGAAGGCAAGCGCAAAGTCTTGCCCGATTTAAACGAGATTGAACACTGAAGTGTTGGAAACTTTGCTGGGGGGAACCCAGATGCGTGTATTTTCACGGAAAAACAGAAACGATGGGGATCGTTTCGTCTGATTGCAGGGAGATCTTGGCAGGCGCAACCGGAGGAAATCCCGTGCCTATATTCGCATCTGAACGGGCAGTAAACTAAGCGGCAGTCCTGTCGCTGTCAAGACAAGAGAAGGGAACTTAACCTATTGTTATATAATAATTTATTGAAATTTCACTACATAAGGTGTACCAGTTTTTTTACAACCAATATGTGGTATTGTAACTCCTCCACCGGCCATGAGAACCCATTTTCAAATTGACATTGTCAACCCGAGACGATAAATTCAGGTCTCTCTGGAACTTACGCTCTCAAACAACCGGAATGGGCGATGAAAAGGACCTTTCAGCCTCACAACAGGAAGCGAAAGAACAAGCACGGTTTTCGGAAACGAATGAGTACACCTGGTGGACGCGCCGTCATCAACCGGCGCCGTCGCAAGGGTCGCAAACGCGTCAGCGTTTGACGTTCACTGGGCAGGCCCTCCGTGGGGAAGCCCGATCTTCGTCTTCGAAAGGAAGTACGCGCTCTCCTCAAGTCCGGCCGTGTCTATCGCGGCCGGCTTCTTCACGTACGGGTGGGTCAGTCCGATCTGTCGCGCACGTTGATCGCGGTTCGGCGCAAGTTCGGCTCTGCAGTTGTCCGGAATCGGGCACGAAGACGGCTCAGGCACCTTTGCCGCGAAAGGGATCTACTTCACCCAACGAACCTCCTCATCCTCCTTAGCGTCAGCGACCACGCATCCTCAGCGACCTTCGAGGATCTGAAAGAAGACTTCTCACGAGCGGCAAGAGCGCTCGATCTGGACTTTTCATCGGAAAACCATGGATAGAAGAACTCTCCTCGCGTTCGGGCTCATCGGCGTCATCATTTTCGCCATGCCCTACTATTTTCGATGGTTGAACGGCGAACCCCTGTCACCCAATCCGACAGATTTCGGCACCAACCCGGATCTGACGGCCCCGACCCAGCTCGCACAACCCGAAACACGGGCGTCAACCCCCTCGCTACGATCGGATCCACGTCCGCCACAGGCCACCCAGCCCCCAACCATAGAGCAGATTGAGACGCAGGTCACGAGCTTCGAAGCCCAGGAAGTCCTCGTGGAAACCGATCTCTACGCCGCGGTCTTCACCACGCGGGGGGGCCGCGTTACGAGCTGGCGTTTGAAGGAACACCTCGATGGCGCCGGCAATCCTCTGGAACTGGTTGAACCGGGATCTGCAGGTCTTGGGCTATGGGTCGCGGGACAGGACCTGACGGATGTGGAGTTTGTCCCCAGTCTAACGACCCTGGCGCTTTCTGGATCCGAGCAGGGCGAGATCACCTTCAGCGGCAACTCTCCCCGAGGTCCGGTTGTTACTCGAGTGGTATTCCAGGGGAATCGTTACCGGGTCGAGTACTCGCTGTCGGCGGAGGGGTTGGCGACGGGTGAAAAGATCCGACTCGGATGGGACACATTTCCGGCTGAAACAGAAGGAGAGACAGAGGAGTCGGGCGGCTTTTACGCTTTTGATTACGACCAGGTCGTGACCAGCGCGGGGGGGGAAGTAGAGTCCTGGACGCGGGAATCACTCGCCGATCTCGAGCAATCTAGGCCCAGCGGGAGGATCAGTTGGTTCTCGATTCGTGGAAAATACTTCCTGAGTGCGATCATCCCCGTCCACGATCTGCTCTACGATCTGGAACTTCACGACCCGGAGGGACTTCCTTCGCGTCAGGTTGCGGCGATTCAGTTCCAATCACCAGGAGAACCGGTCTCCTTTGGACTCTACATCGGCCCCCTTTCCTATCGAATTCTGACTCAACAGGACACCGATCTCTTCGGCCAGAGTCGGGATATCGGCCTGGACGACATGGTTCAGTTCGGCTGGGCTTTCCTGCGTCCGATTCTTAAACCGGCGACGATCCTGATCATCCACGCTTTCTCCGCGCTCCACAACGCGATTCCAAACTACGGATTCGTCATTGTCGTTTTCTCGGTGCTGGTGAAGATCGTTTTGTTCCCGCTTACACGAAAGAGCACCGAAGCCACCGGGAAAATGCAGGAGCTCCAGCCTCAGATTACGGCTCTTCGCGAAAAGCACGGGGACAACCAGCAGAAGATGAACCAGGAGATGATGAAGCTCTACAAGGACCAGAAGGTTAATCCGCTGGGAGGTTGCCTGCCCCTCTTCCTGCAGGCGCCCATCCTCTTCTCGCTCTTCAACGTGTTCAGAAACGCGATCGAACTCCGCCAGGCCGGATTTATCTGGTGGATGACGGACCTCTCCAAACCCGACACATTGACCGTTGCCGGGTTCGACCTGCACATCCTCCCACTCGTCATGGCCGGATCCATGTTCGTCCAGCAGAAACTCACGATGAAGGATCCGAAGCAGGCCGCGCTCGTCTACATTATGCCGGTCTTCATGATCTGGATCTTCTGGAGCATGTCCTCGGGTCTCGTTCTCTACTTCACGATGTACAATCTTCTGTCCGTTATCGAGCAGAAGGCCGTCAAGAAGACTGTCCCGCAAGCCGCTTGACCGCGGCTCCTGCCGTGAGCGCCTCCAACCAGGACACGATCGTTGCCGTCGCTACCGCCCCAGGGGAAGGTGCGATTGGAATCGTTCGCCTGTCGGGGCCTGAAGCCGTATCAATTGCCTCCAGACACTGCCCCACTCGTCCTCCACTCGAAAAACTTGAAGATCGCCGCCTTACCCTCTGCTCATTCGCGATCGATCAACAACCCGTCGACGATCTACTTGTGGTCGTCATGCGAGCCCCCCGGAGCTATACGGGCGAGGACACGGTTGAACTCCACGCTCACGGCGGGCGAGCACTGATTGCGCAGATCTTGGGTGCGCTCGAAAGCACAGGCGCCCGCCAAGCCGATCCTGGCGAGTTTACCCGGCGAGCCTTCATGAACGGCAAGCTGGATCTGACGCAGGCAGAAGCAGTGATGGACCTGATCCAGGCCCGCACGGATATCAGCCTAAAGGCGGCATATTTCCAGCTTCGTGGTGGGCAGAAGGACCGATTCGAGCACATCAGGTCCACGCTTCGCCAGGCTCTGGTCCTCCTTGAGGCTCAGCTAGACTTTTCGGAAGACGTGGACGTGGATAACCGGGTGCTCAGAGGCACCTTGGAGGAAGCCAGGCAGGCGATCACCGACCAGCTACACAGCTACGCCACAGGAAAACGAGTGAGGGAAGGAGCTCGTGTCGCTCTCTGTGGCCAGCCGAATGTCGGCAAATCCAGCCTGCTGAACGCACTGCTCCAGGAAGAACGCGCAATCGTCACGCACGTTGCCGGAACTACGCGGGACACGATTGTGGAGTCGGTCAACCTGGATGGCGTGAGTGTTACCCTGACGGACACGGCAGGCTTGCGTGCGACAGAAGACCCTATCGAACGAGAGGGGAACCGTCGGTCCGAACTTGCGATTTCCAGTGCCGATCTCATCCTTCGCGTCGTGGATGGTCACCACCCACCCGATCCCGTGGACCTGGAATTCCTTGAGGCCCACCAGGACCGATCCATTCTGGTAGTCAACAAGGAGGATCTCGGGGTGGATTCTTCGTGGGGCGAGTCGCCCCACGTTCAGGAGGTCCGGATTTCTGCCCGGGACCGAACGGGGCTGGACGAACTCAGATCGCTTGTTCGAGCCCGATGCCTTGGGGAAGGCAATCCTGTGGAGGCCATCACCCACGAACGTCACGCAGTCCTACTCGAGCAATCGTGTGCGGCGATCCAGAGAGCTGTCCAGGCTCTTTCCGATGAAGCTCCGTGGGAAATAGTCAGCCTTGAGGTCAGAGAGTCGACTTCAGCGCTCGATCGGATTCTGGGCGAAACAACGCCTCAGGACACCCTGGACTCGATTTTCACCTCATTCTGCATCGGCAAGTAATGTTTCACGTGGAACATGGGTTGGTGGCGCAGCTTTGAACTGGACGGAATTCAAAGACCTCGCATATAAAATGGGTCTATCGGTCGACGAGGGTGTCCACAAGGAGCTGTGTGTCTACCACGGGTTTCTTCTCGACTGGTCCGAAAGGGTGCGACTCATCTCCCGGGGAGACAGGACCAGGATTTGGGAGCGCCATTTTGTTGATAGTCTCCTCGGGTACAGCCACCTGCCAGACAAGGGCAGTGTCCTCGACCTGGGGTCTGGAGGGGGGTTGCCTGGGCTTCCTCTTGCGATGCTTCGCAAAGACCTGAGGTTCACACTCTTGGAGCCAGCCCGCATGAAGAGTCTGTTCCTGAAGCACGTGGTTTCCGAAGTCGGGCTGGACCATATCCAGGTTGTGCAGGAACGCGCCGAACGCTTTGGGAACCAGGATTTCGACGTGGTTCTGGCCAGAGGGGTGGCTCCGCTCGAAACGTTGTGGGAGCTCTCGGTCTCACTGCTGGCTCCAGGTGCCAGCCTGGTGGCCTATAAGGGTCCGGATGATCCTCCCAGCATCCACGAGGCCGGTGTGGTAATTTCGACGACACACCTCGTTCTGAATCCCGCCACGAATCGCGAACGTGCCTTGATGATCGCCACTCGAGCACGTTCCACGTGAAACATCAACCAACCGAACGTCAATAGAAAGCCCCCGTTTCGATGACACGAAACAGGGGCTTTTCTCTGGCAGCAGTGGAAAGGGGAACCTACACGCAGGGGTTTTCCAGTCGCCCCAATCCGTCGATTTCGCACACAACGGTGTCACCCGGCTTGAGCCACAACTGGGGGTCACGGGCCATGCCCACACCTGGGGGGGTGCCCGTGAAGATCAGGTCTCCAGACGTGAAGGTAAAGACGTGGGAGAGATAGGCGATCAACTGAGGCACCTTGAAGATGAGTTGGGCAGTCGTCGAATCCTGGACGGTTTCACCGTTCAGAATGCATCTGATTCCGAGTGCGTGGGGATCATCGACTTCGTCGCTCGTTACGATATCAGGTCCGATCGGAGCGAATGTGTCGAAGGTCTTTCCCAACATCCATTGGCCACCCGGTTTCTCGAGCTGGTAGTCCCGTGCACTGACATCGTGACCCACGGTATACCCGGCAACGTGGTTAAGTGCATCGGCTTCTGTGATATCGCGACCCCCCTTGCCGATAACGACCACCAGCTCGACCTCGTAGTCGGTTTTCTCACTAGAGGCGGGAACCCGGATCTGCTCACCCGGTCCGATAATGGTCGAGGGATACTTTGAAAAGATGATCGGTTCTTCTGGGATCGGCATGCCGCTCTCTTCGGCGTGATCGGCATAGTTCAGGCCGATGCAAATGATTTTTTCAGGATTCTGAATGGGCGCCTGAATTTTAGCGCTTCCAGCCTCCACCGTCTGGGGAGCCGCCTCCACGGCCGATCGCGCGCTGGCCAGGGAATCTTCGCCGCCTTCTAGGAAAGATCTCATGTCAGGGGCGACCCCTGACAGGTCGACGATTTTGTCACCCTTCCTTGCACCAAGGGTGGAGTTTCCACTATTCTCGAATGTGACTAACCGCATCCGGCTGTTCTCCTTAAATAATTGTTTATAAAGAATTTGAGATTATTTTCTTGGGGTCGACGTAAGCGTCGAACTGCTCGCTCGAAAGATAGCTGCCTCACGGAGAGTCACGCTCTCGTCGTAGGCTTTCTTGGCGACATCAGCCGCCCTGTCATATCCGATATGAGGATTCAGGGCGGTTACCAGCATGAGGGATTCTTCGAGGAAATATTGGATGCGGTCTTTGCGGGGTCGAATCCCCGAAGCACAATGGACGTCGAATGAGCTGCACGCGTCTGAGAACAAACGTATCGATTGAAGCAGGTTGTGAATCCTGACGGGCTTTTAGACGTTCAACTCTAGGCTCCCTGATGCTCCGGACAGCGCGATGGTAGTATCGTTCCCGATGACCTGCGTGGCCACCATCGTCAGGGCCTCACACTGGGTTGACCTTGCCCGGCATGATGGAGCTTCCTCGGGGCAAGGTAATCGGCGCCATCTTCACGAGCAAGGGAAAGACGCCCACAGACTCCGATCGGGCAGGGGGTTGCACGTCGAGAACGATTTGGCTAACTTGGCCGCGATTCGGAGGTGAGTACGGGTCAACCTCAGGTGGGGGCCAAACTGTGAACACAATTAGATGGGCCTTGTTCGTCGTAGCGCTGGGTGTCGCCTGTACCGATCAGACACAGGTCGAGAACCTGGAGCAGGAGACAAAGAAGCTTCAAGAGAAAGTTAAGGATCTGGAGCGAAAGCTCGCCGGCTCTGAGGCCGTCCGAGCTGTTCTCAACGACCGGATGGACTTCCTCAAGAAGAGCGTGCAGGGTGTGAAGGCCGTTCTCGTGACGACCGAGGGAAACATTGAGGTTGAATTCAATCCTGCCGAGGCACCCATCCATTGCTTCAATTTCGTCACACGTGCAGAAAGTGGTTTTTACGACGGAACGGTCTTCCACCGGGTCATCAAGAATTTCATGATCCAGGG
>DJHM01000042.1:151982-175749 GCA_002433075.1 Latescibacteria bacterium UBA6620 | reverse complement strand
GATACAGAGATGAGGCCAGGTCACGTGCCCACGCTTGTGTGTGACCCGAGAGTCGGGTCGTCGTCGGTTTCAGACGATCTGGTAACGCTAACGGATGTCACGGCGACGATTCTGCAACTGGCCGGCGAGGAGGTTCCCGCCTATGCAGACGCCAGGCCGCTTCCGGGGCTGGAGTTGGCGGGTGAAGCGCGAAGAGATCACGTGTTCGGAGTGCTGAAAAACGGATGGATGCTTTTCAACGCTACGTGGAAGCTTTGTAAGTATCCCCGGGGAGACCATCTCTTCAACCTAGCCGAGGATCCAACAGAGCAACACAACCGAATCGGGGATCCGTCGTGCTCGGCGATCTACGACAGACTGGATGCTCTGCTGACGAGCGAGATCATGCGGTTTGTCGCTGAATCAGCCTTTTCCGGACGCCACGAAACAAACTCGAGCAGCGCCGATTTCGGCCGCGTCGGGTGGGAAAGAAAGTACCCGATGCCGTGGGGAGGACTTTCGAATTAGCGGTCCAGAGTTTCACCAGATGGAACGATCTCACTCCAGCGAAGATGCAGACTTCGAGAGGAGAACTGCAGAATGGCGCGAAGCGCTGTCGGACACGCTTCGGCCTTTTGCTTGCCGAGGACAAAGGACCTTGGCGGTTATTCCCGGAGCTTTCGAATACTGAAGATGTAGAGCTGTTTCGCGAAGAGGTAGTACTCGAGGAGGTTGAGCTTACTGCTGCTGAATTGTCGATTGCGGAATACGAACGGGATCTCGGAGAAGCTTCTGTAGTCCCCTTTGATTAGAATCTCGAAAAGGATCTTGTATCCAGGGGAGGTGAGCTCGAAGTCCGCGATGACCCGGCGATGAAGAAAAAAGAAACCGGCCAGAGGATCCTTCACGCCGGTGAGCGCACGGGCCATTGACACACCGGCCTGAGAGATGGCTTTCCGGTACCAGGGCCATTTCTCGACACGGCTCTCCGGATCGTAACGGGTACCGATCATGATATCGTGGGTACCCAGCCCGTCGATCAGCTGGGGGACGAGAATCGGATCGTGGCTGAGGTCGGCGTCAATCACGCCGAGCAGATCCCGTTTACTCCTGGCCCATCCCTCCATGACCGCACTGCCCAGGCCGAGCTTTCCCGCACGATGGACGACCTGGACGGGGTATCGATCCTTCAACGACTCGGCGATTTCGCCTGTTCCGTCAGGTGAGTTGTCATCGACGACGATCAACTCGAGGTCGATGTGGGGATGTCCCTGCATCGTGCCGAAGATCTCTTCGGCGAGGATGGGGATGTTCTCCCGCTCGTTGTAGGTCGGGGTGATCAGGGAAACCGAAACAGGGTCTGGCATTCAGCGCTCTATCGGGGGTTCAACCGACGGGTTGGTGGGTAAGGACGTCGTTTCGGACGAAGAACTCGGCGCACTCGATGTCGGTAGTAACCTTCAGGTTCTGATCTCCGATGCGAACATCGACACCGGTATAGACGTGCTCGTGAACCGTAATGCGTGCGTCGGACGATCGTTTTTCGAGCGCCGAGTGGAGCTTGCTCCGCTCCCCCAGGAGTTCCTGGCGGGTTTTAATGATTTCGCCAAGTTGCCGGGCGGCCACCGCGAGGATTTTTCGTTTTGGGCCCTGGGCCACATCGACGGTCGTCATGCCGATCCGGTCGTCGTAGGTTCCGTAGCGCGTCACATCCATCCCGTGCGTTCCCTGCTCGGCGAACAGAATGCCACGAACGATCCCGAGTTTATAGGGTCTGAGGTTATGCCAGTGGTTGGCCAGGAGGGCGTCCGTCTTGGCGAAGGCGACGTACTGCAAGTAGTTCACTGGTACCTGAAACGGGATCAGATTCTCGAAATCACGACTGATACCGTCGATGCGCTGGACTTCGCCATCAAGGTCGCCGCCGTTGGACCGTTTGAGGGCAGTAGGGCCACTTTCCGAGACAATCTCGATCTCGTGACCGAGACGAGCGTAGGCTTCCTTGACGACTGCGACACCGAAGTTCACATCGGAAGAGCCTTGAACGGCTGCAAGGCGGAGGGGTTCTGCGAAAACGGCTCCGGAGGGATCCAGACAGAGGAGAGCCAAAAGCATCCAGCGCAGGATAGATGCCGGCGGTTTATTTGCTGCGGGCCCCTCTGAAAAGTCCAACGCTGACGGGTCTTGCGCGAAAGGATCCGGGCAGAACTCGTGAGTGATGTTGCGGATAGATTCCCCGACGGACCCCCGCCTTCGACTGCGTAGCATCTACTGCCCCCGCTTTTATCACTCTGGCTATTTCTACGGCGGCCACTAATATACCGATTGTTTCAATCCAGTCAAAGACTTACGCCCGGTTTCGTCCCTGAACACGAACCCTCGAAATCGTCAAATTACCTTCTCATTTCGTGGTTGTCACGAGAGGTACAATCATAGATGGTTAACAGGTCGGGTAGATAGGCTTATCGCGGACGGAAAGGAGGCCGTCGCGCCCGGGTCGGGGAAGTTCCAGGCATTGATCGATTCATTCGCACGTGCAGAACGGCGTGGAAAAATGGCGGGTTATATCCTTACGGCAGTGACTGTCGTGGTCTGGCTGTGCTGGTGGGCGATCTCGACGCAGGGGTCACGTCGATTCCGGGGGATCGAAAAGTTCAGAGGGGCGGTACCAGAGTTACCGGAAGCTGTGCGCTTGACCTGAATGCTTACAGGGCTCGAAAGGGCCCTGTTTTTTGTGCGGTTGACGGGCTGGTCCGATGGGCCTACAATGCCACAAGCTTTTGTCTTTTTGTCATTTAGGTTCACATGCTCTCTGACCACGTCAAAACAATCGCCGAGAGCTGGCGCCAGCACCGGATTCCCCGGCTGTCCGCCGGGCTCGCTTATTACACGATGTTCGCCCTCGCACCGATCACGGTCATCCTGATCGCGGCGGCTGGGACCTTTCTGGGTGAAGCAGAAGCTCAGAAGCGGTTGATACAGGAAGCGGGCAGTTTACTGGGCGGCCGCGCGGCGGAAACCATAATGGTTATGGTCGCCGGTGTGAGGAATCGATCCTCGAGCCTGCTTGCCACCACGGTCAGCGCGCTGACCCTCCTTTACGCGATCACACGGGTTTTCTCTCAGCTCCAGGACGCGTTCAACTCTGTCTGGGAGGTTGAACCCAAGGTTCGGCCGAACATTATCGTCCGGCTGAGACGGCGATTCGCAGCTTTTCTGGCCACGATCGGCGCCGGTGCCCTGTTGTTTGCCGTGGTGATCGTAGAACCTTCTGCGAGGGCGCTGATTCCTCGGGTCACGGCCTATCCCGTGCTCACGACGGCGGTCGAGTCCATCGTTTCGTGGTCGATCCTCACGTTCGCTTTCGCGATGATCTACCGGGTCATGCCTAACGTGAAGCTCACCTGGGGCGATGTTCTACTCGGGGCAGCGGCTTCGGGCCTCGCCTTTACCTGGGCCGAATCGCTTATGGTCTGGTACCTGAAGACGAGCGCGATGGGTTCAGTCTACGGGGCTGCCGGGTCGTTCATTGTGATAATGTTCTGGTTTTACATTTCCAGCCAGATTCTCCTTCTCGGCGCCGAGATCACCCGGGTCTACACGATCGGCCACGGGTCCCACGCGCGCCTCGCCCAATCTCTTCTCGGAGATGCCCCTGCAGAAGAGGCGGCGAAGTAGCGAATCTTCCTACCTGATACTTGTCACGCAAAAGGTGCGAGTTCCGTTCGGCTTGAGTCCGAGTCGCCGGTAACAACGGATTCCCGGACCTCGTATCTCAGTGCACTCGCGCGGTAATGATCAGGTGCTCGATCCACGCATCTGAGTCGTTGATGAGCTGGTGCTTGCACTTGGGTGGCAGATGAACTGCGTCCCCCTCCTCGACCTCGTAGATCTTCTCGTCGATCTTCATCTTCCCCCGCCCTTCTGTAAAATAGTAGATCTGCTCACGGTCTTCGTGGTCGTGATAGTCGCCCTCCACACCGGGTTGCATCTTGTGTAGCGTGAACCCGGTGGTACCGAGCAGCGGAGCTTCTTCCTCCGTGAGCCCCTCCGACCCCTTCCCCCGGAAGATGGACCAGATGATGGCGGTTTCGTGACCGACCACAGGTACCGCTTCCTTCCAGCTACGAATAACCATGATTTTCTCCTCTCGTTGACGTAACGAATACGACCAGACGATTTGGGTTCAGGATACGGTCAGGCCACCGTCGATCACGAAAGTGGCCCCGGTGGCATATCCCGCGGCGGGTGTAGACATGAAAACGATCCAGGGGGCGATGTCCTCGGGCGTTCCCGGTCTCCCGAGGGGGATGCTTTCAGAAAGTCGCTGTGCTCTGCCTTCGGGGTCGGGATGAACATCGTGATCGGGATTACGCTCCAGCGCACCCGGACAGATCCCATTACAGCGGGTCCCGTGTTCGGCGTAGTGCACGCCGATATGGCGAGCAAGTCCGATCAGGCCGTGCTTTCCGCTCAGGTAGCTGACGTTGGCGGACCCACCACTCATCGCGGTGACCGCGGAGACGATGGTGATGACGCTTCCTTAAGCTTGTTCCATCATTCGATTCAGGCAATGCTTGCAGGTGAGGTAGACTCCACGGTAGTTGATGGCGTGTGTTCGATCCCAGACCGCGTCGTCCATTCTGTGAAGGTCGCGACCCTCGTTGTGCATTTGGACGGCCGCACTCGCCACGACGATATCGACGCGCCCCAAACCGGTCGACGGTGGCGTCCACGGCCGCCTTCATCTGTTCAGGATCGGCCACGTCCGTCGGCAGCGCCAGGGCGTGATGACTCTCATCCACCAATTTCGTTGCGGCCTTCTCCAGGGGTGCCGGCAGGATTCCAACGAGAACGACCGAGGCGCCATCAGCGGTCATCTGTCGAGCGGTCGCAAGGCCGATACCGCTACCCGCTCCGGTGATGAAGGCGACTTTCCCGTCCAGTTGTCCCAAGGCAGGCTTTCCTTCGAGTGTGATTCAGAGGCAACGCAGTGCGGCGGTAAAATAGGTCGTAGACCCCTCTCGAGCAATGGGGTGGGTGCTTGTTACCCTTGCTTTAAGCTTTGCCCTTCGCCCGGCTGGATCGGCTCTTGCGCCAATGGGGGGACGGTGGCTTCTTCGTCCGGTCGTTACAGGCTGTGCCAGGGCCAGATCGGAGCTGTGAGATGAGCGAGTCGAAATTGCAGACACCAGGAGCTTTCCACGTACACGCGGTGGACGATGAGCCAGAAGTCCGAGAGGCGATCGCCAAGCTGGTTCGAGTCGGCGGATACGAGGTTTCGAGCAGTTCGTCGGGGGAGGAGGCGTTGGGTAGCCTCGAGAATCGAAAGGCGGATCTGGTCGTGACAGACTTGATGATGCCGGATATGACGGGCTGGCAGCTTCTTCGTCAAGTCAAGCAGAGGTTTCCCGACATCGAGGTGATTGTCGTGACTGGCTACGTCCCCGAGAATGCGCACGAGATGCTTACGAACGGAGATATGGCCGGTTATCTCGTGAAGCCTGTGAACCTTGAAGAGCTGCAGATCCTGCTCAAGGGGCTGCTTTTCCTCGGGAATCTGGGCCGACAGGCGGAAGCCCTCATTATCGATGACAAAGCCGATGCGCTGGAGGCGATGAAGGTCGCGTTCGAGCGACGCGGAATCTTCTGTGACTGCTACACGGACCCGGGTGAGGCGATGGAGCGACTGAAGCGAAGTCCTGTCGACATTGCCGTGATAGACTATCGGCTTCGGCACGCAGACGGGTTCGACATTGCGCAGCGATTGCGATCGGATCCCGAGACGAGGTACATGCCGTTACTGATTATTACTTCGTCTCCCACGACGGAGGTCGTACAGCGTGCGGTGGAGATGAGGATCGACGGGTTCGTTGCCAAACCGTTCGACCCTAAAGTTCTGGGCGACCGTGTGATTCAGGCATTGCGGACACTGTTGTCGACGTAGCCGACGCTCCCGTAGAAGATGTTGAAACCGTCTTGATCGTTTCCCACCATATGCCTCGGCCCGAACCACCATGAAAGCATCGATTACGGACCGGGAACTCGCGTCCTTTGAAGCGGACGGCTATCTCCACTGCCCGGGATTCTTCGAGTCCTCGCTCATCGATTCGGTCGACGCCGAGATTGAAAATCTGCACGATCGGATGGCAGCGGCACCGATCGACGGTGTGGGCATCAGCTGGGAGTCGTTCGATCGTCCTGATGTCCCGCAACGCATTCGCCAACTGATGCACAGTGAAGTCGTGAGCCAAACGCTGAACGCAATGCTCCGGTCAGCTCGGATGCTCGACGCCATCGAGTCGTTTATCGGCCCGGACCTCTCGCTCTACCACAGCAAGTTGCTGATGAAAGCGGCGAACGACGGCACAGCGATTCCGTGGCATCAGGACTATGCGTACTGGAAGAAGGCGGGGAACCGACCGCTGATGGTGAACTGTATGGTCGCGATCGATTCAACGGACATCGACAATGGATGTCCCGAATTCGTCGCGGGCAGCCATCACTGGGGCCTTCAGGAACACGAGCGGGAACAGACGAGTTTCGGCGTCTTTCTGCCCGGTCACTACCAGGCGCGTGATGATGCGACGGCGATTCCGATGGCGCGGGGAGATGCTGTTTTCTTCAATGCGCTCGTGATCCACGGTTCCGCACCAAACACATCGAGCAGGGACCGAAGGGCGAATACCTTCGCCTACAACGTGACGGGGAATGGCGAGGGGCAGTGTCGGGAAGTGTTGAGGGGGGAGGCGGGGTAAGGGTGAGCAGGGGGGGCAGGGATACCCGTGGTCTGACTTCGTATCTGTTGATTCTGCTTGGTGTCTTGGAGTCTTAGTGGTCCGGGTTTTTCATTTCGAGGAGATCGATGGCGAAACCGAACATTCTGTTCATTTCCACCGACCAACAGTTCGCGGATGCGATGAGTTGCGCTGGGGACGACGAACTGTCTACACCGGGAATGGACCGGATCGCGGAGGCAGGGACTCGGTTCGCGCGGGCCTACTGCACGCATCCATTGTGCGCGCCCGAGCGGTCGAGCTACGTCACGGGGTTGATGCCACATCAGACGAACGTAACGTCGAACGGAACCCCGATCCACGAGTCGCTGATCCACGAAGCGATCGGGAACGTAATGCGAGCGGCGGGCTACAATGCCGCTCTGGCCGGGAAGTGGCACGTTCCCGGATGCGACCCGTCGGATTGCGGGCTCGAACATCTGTGTCCAACCGACGACTCGGTCGTTCCGGTCGCTTCGGAGACGTTCATGAAGGAGAGCGAAAAGCCGTTCTTCCTGTTTGCGTCCTTCATCAATCCCCACGACATCTGCCAGATCGCGAGAAATCAGACCCTGCCACAGGGACCGGTTGAGCAGCCCGCTTCCCCCGAGGACTGCCCCGGGTTGCCTGCGAATTTTGCGATCCCTCCGTTCGCGCCCGATGTGCTCCAATGGCTCAAACGTGCATCTCCCCGCATCTATTCCACGCTGGGCTGGACCGAGGACGAGTGGCGGTGGCTCCGTCACCAGTACTATCGGCTGTGCGAGAAAGTTGATGGGGAAATCGTACGTCTGCTCGACGCGCTCGACGCCTCAGGGAAGGCGGAAGACACGGTTGTGATCTTTACGAGCGACCACGGTGACGGTCACGGCGCGCATAACTGGAATCAGAAGACTGCCTTATGGGAAGAGGAGGTGCGAATCCCGATGATCGTATCGGCGCCCGGACAGGAAGGCGGGCGGCTCGACGATCGGCATCTCGTCTCGAACGGGCTGGACATCTTCACGACCGTCTGCGATTACGCGGGGGCGGAATGCCCCGATGGGAGAGAGGGCTTGAGCCTGCGTCCTCTCGTTGAGGGTGGTGATGGAGGTGGGTGGCGTGACCAACTGGTGATCGAAACCGAGATTAATTTCGGTACGGGGCCCGGCGGCCCCTCCTACGCACGAGCGCTGGTGACGGACTCCTATAAGTACTCGGTCTACGCGATGGGTCGTCATCGCGAGCAACTTGTCGATCTTCGATCCGATCCGGGGGAGATGGTAAACCTTGCGGTTCAGTCACGACACGCGGATGATCTTTCGTGGTGTCGCAATCGACTTCGCGCCTGGTGCGAACGGACAGACGATCCAGGTGTGAGGATTGTCCCCTCGTAAAGCTGGTCGTAGAGCAGGTCTATCTTGGTTGTGTGAAATCCCCTGCGACTCTTCACTCGCGAACCGTCACAATCGCACATCACGTTTGTCCGTGGGGGCGGTTCGCGAACAGCAGATCCACACGTCGTCGTAGTTCTGGTAGCCTTGGCACATCACCGTACAAAAGTGCAGGGCCACGGTATGTTTACCTCGCCGAAGCCTTGGCGAAGGTGGGCCGTGGCCCTTCGATGGTTTAGGATAGGATTACCCGGAGGGACGCGAACGGTCTCCCTTTCCACCTCTCTTATCCCTCTCCGGTCGTTCTTGCGAAGATCAACAGATCCCCGAAACCGATCACGCCATCATTATCCAGATCGAAGCGTGGTGAGGCTTTCCCGAATGTATTGGCGAGGTTGGGCAGGTCATCGAACGTCGTCACTCCGTCATTGTTAAAGTCGGAGGTGATGGCGGTCAGAACTCGCACCGTTTCAGCCGGTCCAGAGGTGCTTAGCTGCTGAACGACAGCGGCGGAGGGAAGAAAAGGCGGCTCGAACGGAATCGGGCCCGGACCGGCCTGCCCTTCGATCCTGAATTCCCTGCCGTCGGAACCCCTTCAGGACATTCGCAGCGGGCAGTGGCGCGACGGACATTGTCGACATCGCCCAGGTCCGGATTGAAGTTGAACATTGGATCGAGGATCATCTCGTCGGCGGAGAGCGTGGTGAACAGGCGCGTCAGGTAGGGATTCTCATCGAACAAGGTCTGGGCATCGCGTAACGGCGTGACGATGACCTCGTCGACGTCGTCCGTGAAGGCGTTGGCATCAAACGAGAGATCGCCCGTCCATTCGGCGTAGACGTTCACGTCGTTGTAGAAAGACTGCTCGATGTTCGCCAGAAGCGTGCCGTTCTCCCGATCGCGTACGTCCCCTCGGTAGAGGACCTGAAGGGCGCCTTCGTCGATCACCGCCTGTGATATCGGGATGTGACGTCGGATGAGGGACTGCATCTGGTTGTCGCGAGGGAAGCGCTGGATCAGGAGCGCGGACAGGTATTCGGCTGGGTCGATGGTCGTCCGGAGCGAAGCGAGATCGTACTGACCTTCGCGATAGATGCGGTCGACCATAATGCTCGATGACCCGGCGTAGTCTGTCGTGAACGCATTGCCCCCCCCGCATCGTTGACGGCTTCGGCGACCACCTCACCGTAGTTGAACCCTCCGTTGAGCCAGTCGATCCTGGCTTCGTTGATTTCCACGTGCAGATAGTTGTCGGGTATCGCACGCGTCTGGCCCAGGACCCAGGCCGTGACACCGAGATCGGCTTCGGTCGCGACGGCCGTGAGGCGAATCGGAATGCCTGTCATCTCGAACCGGTCTCGTGTATCCAGCGAACCGGAGAGATCCCTACGCATAATGAGATCCAAAGGCCGGGCCTGCCCACTGGTCTTCAATATCTGGGCCGGTTGTGACGTACACTTTCGCAGCTCCACAGTATCGACGGCCGTACCCCGTCTTCCGACCGTGGGCCACGACCTCCTCGTAGGTGCATCCGTTGAGATGTTATGTGGACCTCATTCGAGGTCGTAGATCGTTCGGACGAAACTGGGACAGTGACACACAGCAGAGGAAGATGATGGAAACGAAAATCGACGAAGCAGGACTGTTCACGGGCCTTGCCGTACTTCACTGGTCGCAGATCTCGATCTTCGACAAGCGGGTCGATCAGTCCTTCTATCAGGCCTTGATCCAGAAGAACAAAGGGAAATCGCTCGAGTTGGGGTGTGGTGCGGGCCGGTTGTTGTTGACGTTTCTAAAAATGGATCTGGACGATGAAGGGGGGACATCTCTGCCGGTCAACTGGAGACCTGTCGAAGAGATGGCGAAGCAGCCGGGCTGTCGCCGGTCCTATACGAACAGAAGATGCAGGAGCTGGACCTGCCTCATCGGTACCGAACGCTCTATATCCCGTGCGGAAGCTTTCAATGCGTGATGGGGAGAGAGGCGGCGAAAGAGGCGCTCAAGCGGTGCCACACCCACCTGGAACCCGGTGGCGTGCTCGCCTTTAACTTGGCGCCTTCTCACAAGTACTACTTCGAATATGTGGACGACGAACCCACTTACCCTGGAGCCTGATGTCCGACCACCCACTTCCGGACGGTCGCCGTCTGGTGGTCCAACAGCGGAAACTGTTCGAAGATTCAGTTGGTCAGTACACGATGCGGGAACGGAAGTACGAGATCTTCGATGGAAAAAATCTCGTCGAGGAAGAGGTGCGGGAAGGATCGACCCACTGGTATCATCGCAACGAGGTGTTGGGGATGTTGGAAGGAGCCGGCTTCTCGGATATCAAGGTTACAGGAAACTTCACCCACGAAGCGTTCACCCAGGCTCACACAGACGAAATGGTTTTCGTGGCTACGAGATGACTCTGCGAAGAAGCTTCAGATCTGAGCTTCGAGTCCACACGCCGAACTGAAACGAGGGGGCACACCGTCCAGAATCCCAACGGTCGCCCCCTCGTCTGATTTTGCCTGATGTCTGTTGATGTGGCGTATCCAGCGCCTCAAAGGTTTCCGGTCAGCACTGACTCTGCCCTTCTACCGTTAGTGTCACAGAAGCCATTGCTCCAATGTTCGATCTTCAATCCTCAATCTTCGATGTCATCCCCACCAGGTCTCGCCATCCGCAAGATGGGCCTTCACGACATCCGGGTTCAGGTCGACGCCGAGCCCCGGTTTCTCCGTGATCCGTAGATGGCCGTTCTCGATGTAGGGCCCGTCGAGAATCAGGACTTCATCCATCCACCCTCCCTTGCCGGTGATCGTCTCACACGCGAGGAAATCGCGAATCGATCCGGCCCATTGACAGGTCGCCCAGGTGTTCAGCTGACTTCCGGTGTTGTGGGTGGCCATCGGAAGGCCCCACACTTCGGCCATATCTGCGATGCGCTTGTTCTCGAGGAAACCACCACTGTTGCGCAGGTCCGGGTGCAGGATGTCGCAGCCCTGGTGGACGATGAAATCCGCGAACTCCTGTCGCCGCCACAGATTCTCCCCCGTGCAGATCGGGACGGGGGAACTGGCGGTCAGCCGTTTCCAACTCTCGGTATAGTTCACGATCATCCCGTCTTCGAACCAGAACGGTTTAATCGGCGCGACGGCTTCCGCAATCTGGATCGCCGTTCGGGTATCATACTCCCAGTGGCAGTGAACCATAATGTCGTGGTCCCAGCCGAGTGCGTCCCGGCAGTTCCCGAAGCCCTCCCCGATCTGTCGCAATTCCTTGCTGGTCAGCACTCGGTTGGAGAGATCGCGTCCGACGTCGGCCTCAGGTGTCGTGTGGGGGAAGCCGAACTTGTGGCAGGTGAACCCTGCGGGATCCTCTTTCACCTGCTGTGCCCACTCACGACACGACGCGGGATCGAGGATGTCGCGTGGTCGTGCGTGGTTGTAAACGCGGACCTTGTCCCGAAACTTGCCGCCGAGCAGCACGGTCGAGGGAACGCCCAGGATTTTGCCCGCGAGATCCCACAGCGCCATTTCGATGCCGCTCGCCGCGCGCATCAGGGCGTGGGCGGAGCCGTCGGTGCGGGTGCCCATCCCAGTGTAGAGCGCGTCGATTTCCAGCGGATTCTTGCCAATGAGGGTCGGTGCGATGGCCTCGACCTGCGCCTTCACACCGATACCCGGGCTGCCGTAGCCTTCGCCGATCCCGTAGATGCTGTCGTCCGCAGTGATCTTGACCAGCGTGTAGTTTCGGTCCGGTCCCTGCAGGACCATAGGCGTGATGTCCGTAATTTTGGGCTGGATCGATGTCGTTGTGAGATCACCTGATGGGGACATACGGTTTCTCTCCTGCTTGGTTGAGATGGGTTGCGAGATGGGCAAGGGTTAGTGGTTGCCCTGGCCGGATTAGGCGCACGCCAGTATACCGGGGGATCAGGCGTTGAGCAATCAGGTCTTCGGGGTTGCGGACGAGGCCCTGAGTCCGTCCAGTCTTTGTGGGAAGTTGACGATCTTTTTTGCGATCTCGGACGTGATTCCGTATGATGCATAGTAACTGCTTACAAACATCTTTCCGGAAGGTGCATATGAAGCGGATGTTTTTTCTCGCAATGATGGTAACAGGCCTCTGTCTTTCTTCTGTGAAGGCCCAGCCGCCGGCCGGGGTGCAACTCTACTTCAAGACCGGGGGCGAGGTGTATCTCCTTCTGGCCGAACACGGCAACTACAGTTCACGCGGGTGGGCAGGATTTGGAGGCGGCGCGCGCGAGGGCGAGACCCTTGCACAGACCGCTGCACACAAGGGCGAAGAGGAGTCGCGTGGCTACTGGAAGCGCGCTGACCTGCTGAAGCTGATCGAGGGACAGAAGCCCGTGATGGATGGAGAATTTGCCGCCTTCTTCGCCGAGGTCGCATTCGTGCCCGCGCAGGCTGTGATGAATCATCCACCACCCGAACAGACCGAAACCTACCTCGAACGAAGCAACTTCGCGTGGATTCCCTACTCGGCTGTCGAGGGCTACCTGAAGGAAGACATCGATCGCGACAAGAGATACAGAATCGACTCTGCGTATCTCCCGTCGGGGAGCAAGACGAACTGGTTCTGGCGTGCGTGGCTGGGGAATATGCGGAAGGCGGTTGTCGAAAACGGGCTACCGTGGGGAGACTGAAAGGATAGAACGGGGGAGCAGGTGTGGGGGAGAGCGGGTGTGGCGACAGAATCGCCATCTCCTGTCGCGCCATTTCGTCAAATAGTAAATGCCACCCCCGCTCCCCCGCTCACCGTATCTCCCGCTCAGCTGTCTTCCCTGCGATACACCTCAATCGTCGCTCTCACCTCATAATCGGGCGGCAATCCCCAGATTTCTCCGGCGAGTGTTTCCACCGCCGCGATCGTTTCCTCCGCCTCATCCTCCGACCAGATCAGTTCGCCTTCGATTACCGAGGCGCGGGCTGCTTCGACGCGTGATCTGTCCTGCCCCTTCAGCTGCGCGCGGACGGTCCAGGTGCCGGCCATCGATCGGTCGATCGTGGCTTCCCGTCCGTTGATCCAGAGTTTCAGGTCGACCCCCGCCTTCGGATAGCTCTTCGCAGCGTTCGATACATCGACCAATCGATCCAGGATCGTCCTGAGCCCGTCGCGTCGGGAGGAGGGTTCCGTGTCGATCGGCGGAAGATCCTCCTCGATCAGACTCGCCAGCCGGCTCAGTTGAAACTGTTGACGGAACGACCACACTGCGGCGATGATTCCGATGGCGCCGACGAAAGTGAGGGCCACAGGGCCGAAGGCCCATCGATCTTTGCCTGGTAGTGGAACGACAAGCAGGGCGATGCCGTTCAGCAAGACGATGCCCCCGGCGACGAGGAAGACGAACGGAAACGCGCGTCCAGGGGCTCTGAGTTCGAGAGGCTCAGTCAAAAGAGACGTGGAGAGGGAGGGGGATAGAGAAGGGCATCGGGTGGCTCCGGCCTATTTGCCGTTTACGAGGGAACGGAGCTTTTTCAGGTTTTCGACATCCTCCTCCAGGTCGTCTTCCTTCGGGGTTTCGAGGATGAAGGGGACCTTCTTGAGACGCCGATCGTTGACAAAGTTGCGGAATCCGTCGAGACCTATGTGGCCTTCGCCGATGTGCTCGTGCCGATCTTTCTTCGACCCGAACTCCGTCTTGCTGTCGTTCACGTGGATAATCTTCAGCTTGTCGATCCCAATCACGTCGTTGAAGGTCTTCATCGTCTTCTTGTAGTCTTTCGGATCGATGATGGGGTAGCCGGCTGCGAAGATGTGACAGGTGTCGAGGCACACGCCGACGTGATCCTTGTCTTCGATCCGGTCCAGCATATACGCGATCTGCTCGAACGTGTATCCGAGGTTGCTACCCTGCCCGGCGGTGGTCTCGAGACATAGCGCGACGGTGTTGTCCTTTACGTCTGCTAGGACACGATTGCAGCGGTCCGCGACCCGATCCATCCCCGGTTCCTCGCCGGACCCGACGTGGGAACCCGGGTGAAAGACCAGGTTCGGAATCTCGAGCCGATTGCAACGTTCCACTTCCTCCTGCAACGAGTTACGCGATTTTTCGCCCAGCGCATCGTCGGGTGAACCGATGTTGATGAGATAGCTTGAGTGAGAACACGCGACGGTAACGCCCGTGTCCTCGATGCGGGCGAGATACTTGTCGATTTCTTCCTGCGTAAGCTTCTTCGCTCGCCACTGGTTGTTCGACTTGTTGAAGATCTGGATGGTGTCGCAAGTGGCCGTCTGCCCTCGTGTGATGGCGTTGAAGACACCGCCGGAGATCGATTCGTGTGCACCGAATTGCATACAAATTCCTAGAGAGAAGACCACCTGTCCTCGCAGCGCAAGCTGCTACGAGACGAAATACTTGAAAGAGGCCGATGAGAGACTCGGCCAGATGTCAGACCGATCGGGGGAGATCGTTGCTGCGATCGCTCAGTTGAAAACGCCGTCGCCTTTAGTCCAGGCCGAGTTGCTCGCGGTAGCGCAGATCTGCGAGGTCGTGCCTACGCCAGTAGTCGAGCTGAATGCGTTTCTTGCGGGTCGCTCTCGTAACGAGCTCCGGAGCGTCCGGGCTTCGGCCACGGCTGGTTTCCGTCCACGATTCGATGGTGTGGGGGAACTGTCTGGTAAAGCGGATGTCCAATTTACGACGAATGTCTGAATAGGCGATCGTGTAGACACGGACAGCCGGATCTTGGGGATCGTCGGCAAGACTGGCTGTGGCAGTCTGGGCACCCCAGGCGTTATGTCGCAGATGCTGAAAGATCGTGCCGGGGATGAGCCGTACCTCCCCGGTCGGAAGTGCGTCGGGAGAGAGACGGATGCAATTCCAGATCTCGTCCTCGAGCAGAGTTGAGTCGATTCGGATGCTTCGGTCGCTTTCGCGCTCGAAATAAGAATAGAGGCGAGCCCGGTAGCCAGCGCCGTCCAGGTTCAGTTGAGTGAACGTGTGTCTGCACCACTCCTGTGAGGTCGTCGTGACTTTCAGCGTGCGAGGATAACGATCCGCGCTCATAGGGGTAAAGACCGATGTCATCATCGAGTACGGATAGATGCCCGTGTTGAACTTGCGGGTCGCGTTCAGCTCAGGACACTAACCGCGTCAGGTCCACCCGGGCGATCCAGCTTCACGTGTTTGGATTCGGAGAAGTCCTCCGTCACGAAGATCAGGACAGCCTGGCCCTCGTGGATTTCACCGTAGCGCGCCTGCTTCAGGTCGTAGCTCGTGATTTCGGCCAGGCCCTGATACCAATAGTCGCTGAAAGGGTCGGCAGCTGCACTGCCGAGGGTGAGCAGGAGAGCGGGTGTGGCGAGGATTGACCACTTTATCCTGGGTGACATAGGTGGCTCGTTTTCTTTCGGCCGGTGTCGAGAGCGAGTTGAGAATGATGAGTGCAGAATGCAGAGTTCAGAAGGGATAAACGCCTTTCTTCTCCACTTCTTCCTTCTCTCCTTCTTCACCTCTTCACAGCCAACGACAACCCATCCGCGACGGGGATCAGCGAGAAGTCGATGCGATCATCCGCCTGCATCTTTTTCGTCAGTTCCCGAATGGCGACGGTGGTCTCTTCGTTGTTGCTTGCATCGGCGGTGCGGCCGCCCCAGAGCACATTGTCGATCAGAATCAAGCCTCGCTGCCGGAGGAGTGTGAGACAGCGCTCGTAGTATTCGCCGTAGTTCTCTTTGTCGGCATCGATGAAAGCGATATCGAACGTGCCGCTCTGACCGTCGGCGATGAGGGCGTCGAGTGATTCGACAGCGGGGCCGATCCGAAGGTCGATTTTGCCCGCGATTCCCGCACTTTCCCAGTGGCGCTGGCCGACGGCTGGCATTTCGGCATCGATGTCGCACGCGACGAGGAGCCCGTCCTCGGGCAGGGCAAGAGCGACGACGAGTGCACTGTAGCCTGTGAAGGTGCCCACCTCGATGGCCCGCTTGGCGCCAATCAGGTTCACGAGCAGCGACATAAATTGCCCCTGATCAGGTGAGATTTGCATAATCGCACCCGGCAGATCGACCGTCTCGTCGCGAAGCGCCTTCAGCTGGGGGCCGTCACGAAGGGTGGAGTCAAGGATGTAGTCGTAAACGTTCTCCGGGATGTATTCATTTTTGCTACTCATTCACGTTCCTTTCTTCCTGTTTGGGAACGGGCTCCCGCCCGTTCCCCTAAACAATCAATCCCTCGCTCGCCCCTGTGCTTCGCACGGGGGCGAATTGCTCAATGCCGCTCGAATGATGCCAGGCGAAATCAAACGCAGGCCCCATCGCTTCTTCTCGCTCCCCGGACTACAAGCGAAGACTGAAGGGCCATCGCTCGAACCGATCTTCCCACAATTGCTTGAAGCTGATTATAGCGTTCTCGTGCACAGCACGAGGACGAGAGCGATCTGTGTTGGCTACGACGGGCGAGAGCCCGTGCCGCGGATGGCAACGACCGATACTTCGACTGCGCTCAGTATGACGGTGTTATCGTTGGTGTCAGGTTGGTGAATCTGGAACCTGGATGCTTCCGAGCAAGGTCGAAGGTGTTCACGAGTAGCTCCCCCCCCTCCCCAATTTCTCACCGTGGAATGCGCAGGCTACATCGGGGTCGGTGGTTCCTCCAACTGATCGAAATCGAACTCGTTGCCCTCTTCGCTGGCCTGAAAAGCTTCTATTGCGTGGGGGTGCGATGGATGACCGGCATCGCTGATCACACGACGTGCCCGTTCCTGTCGGGTCATTCCTTCTTTGATTCGCTCGGCCGACCATCGGGTGTCGATTCTGGCCCTCAGTTCCGCGACCCGGTCGGAATGAGCCGGGTGCGTGCCTAGATCGTTGCGCTCGCCCGGATCCGCCTCCAGATCGAAGAGCTGGCAGCTGTCGAACTCTGAGTAGTAGTTCAGCTTCCAGCGACCGGACCGGACCATACACGATGGCTGATCTCCTAGAAGGCCGGAGTACTCACAGAAGATCTCATTCGGCCAGTCCAGGGCATCGTTCCCCTGCAGAAGCGTCGAGAAGCTTCTTCCCGACACATCCGGCAGCGGGTCTGCTCCCACGAGGTCCAGGATTGTCGGCCCGATATCGATGAGACTGACGATCTCGTCTCTGGTCGCGCCCTCGGAGATATGTCCGGGCCACGAAAGGATGCCGGGCACGTTGGCGGACCCCTCGTAAAAGTTGCTCTTCCACCACATTCCGTGTTCGTGCGCCATATCACCGTGATCGGAAACGTAGATGATCACCGTGTTCTCTGCAGCTTGACTCTTCCGAACGGCCTCCACGATCCGACCCACGTTGGTGTCTGTTTCCTCGACCAAACCGTAATAGGCTGCGAGCGCGCGACGGCATTGCCCAGGGCTGAGAGTCCCCACACCTCTTCGTTCGCGCCAGATCTTCAGTGCAGGATGGAGTTCCGTCAGATACGCATCGGGTTCGGGCTCGAGAGACGGAATGTTTGCGAAGTAGTGATCGAATCGGTCCTTCTCACAGACCAGGGGATTGTGGGGCAGAATCCACCCGACGACCATCGCGAAGGGGCGATCGTCGGGCGAACGGTCGGTGATGAAGTCGCAGGCCGAGTCCGTAACGGAACGGTCGAATGCTTGAAACCCCGTCTTTCCGTAGCCCGCGACTTCGACGGCGTATCGAGTCTGTCCGTTCGTTCGGTTGCGGCCCGAGCCCAGAATGTCTTTGGAGACGGCACTCCCCGTGTCCCCGTGAATGCGTCGTTCGAACCCGTGAAACGGGTCATTCGATGCGAGATGCATTCTGCCGCACAGGATGGCTTCGTAGCCCGCTCCTCCAAGTGCGTGGGCGAACGTAGGCACATCCGAAGACCAGTGCCCGCTATTGTCGTAAACCTCGATGTCGCTCGGATACTGGGCCGTTAGAAAGGCGGCGCGAGAAGGCGCGCAGAGTGGGTGGGCGCAGTAGGTATTGGACATCCGCACCCCCGTGGCCGCGAGCGCATCCAGGTTAGGCGTACGAACGAGAGGGTCCCCAGTGCATCCAAGGATGTGCGGGTTGTGCTGGTCGGACATCATCAGCACGATGCTCGGTCGATCGGGCATTGTTGGCGCTTCTTCTCTTGACCAATCCTGTCAGAGTTGGCTCATTGGCGAGCCATAACGTAACGCAAACGCTTCGAATTGCAAACGGGTGGAGGAGGCTATGCCTAAGAAGGAAGTAATCCAGACGGACAAAGCTGCGGCGCCGGTCGGGCCGTATTCGCAGGCCATCCGATATGGAGACACGGTCTACGTAGCGGGCGAAAAGGGGATTGACCCCGCGACAGGTACGATCGTCGAGGGAGGGATCGTGGCCGAAACGCGACAGACCCTCGACAACGTCCAGGCCATCCTGGGCGAAGCGGGACTCTCGATGGATGACGCAGTCAGGTCGGTCGTCTATATGACGGATCTGAACGAGTTCGGGAC
Source organism: Latescibacteria bacterium UBA6620 (assembly GCA_002433075.1). Classification (GTDB taxonomy): domain Bacteria; phylum Latescibacterota; class UBA2968; order UBA2968; family UBA2968; genus UBA6620. The sequence continues at coordinate 157,197 of DJHM01000042.1, read as the reverse complement.
AATGAACGAGGTCTACGCCGAGTACTTCAAGGTCCAGCCCCCGCCTCGCACGACGTTGGGAGTGACCTCATTGCCCGCCGGAGCGCACGTCGAGATCGAGGTGACGGCTGTCCGACAATCGTAGGATGGCATTGGACGTTGCCGCGGTGCAGAGAGTCAGAGGGCCGGGTCGGCATCGTCTTGTTTGTGCGTTACAGACTACGGAGAGGATCTACAGAAGAGATGGTTGTGACGACACCAGAGACACTATCCGACGACAAGATCCAGCATTACCGCGACAAGGGGTTTGTTAAAGTACCCGGTATCCTCAGCAAGGATGAGGCTGCGGAATTTCACGACATCATCTACCGGTTCGCTGAGAGGAAGAGATCGCTTGGAGAAGAGGATCCTGGCGTACGGGATCGTGAGGTCTTCACCCAGATCGTGAATTTCTGGCACGAGGACGCAGGCATCCGTGGGCTCACGCTGCACCCGAATGTGGGTGGGGTCGCACAGAAACTGGCCGGAGTCCCTCTGAGGTTGTGGCACGACCATATGCTGATCAAGCAGCCGCACAATAAGACGCCTACCGAGTTCCACCAGGACCAGCCCTATTGGCCTCACGCGGATTCGACGCAGTCCATATCGGCCTGGATCGCGTTGTGCGACGTCCCCGTGGAGCGAGGGTGTATGACGTTCCTCTCGGGGAGCCACAGACGGACCGACCTGTCTGCGCAGAATCTGAACGACGCAGAGAGCTTCCTCGGGATCGCACCGGAGTTTCGTTATGGCGAGCGGGTTACGGTCCCCTTGGAAGCAGGAGACTGTACGTTTCATCACAGTCGATGCGCCCATATGGCCACACCGAACGACACGGATGTCCCGCGTGTAGCCCACATCGTGATCTATATGGATGCGACGACGACGTTCAGTGGAAACAAGCACATCGTGACGGACCCGCTCGCGCTAAAGGAGGGGGAGGCGCTGGATGGCGAACTGCTCCCGTTCGTGGAGCGCTTCGCCTCCCTGCGATGATCGATCGCGACCCTTCTCGACTTCTCCACTTTTACCTTCTCCACTTTCTATGGATCGACGAGAAGCTCTCAAACAGATTGGCGCGGCGGCCTCGGCGGTTGCGTTGTCCAGCACACAAGCCTGGAGTGAGCTGATGAAGGGTTCGGCCCCGAATATCATCCTGATGGTGGCGGACAATATGGGGAGGGAGGCGGTCGACTATTACGGCGATCCTGTTTTCGACACGCCCCGGATGAATTCGATGGCGCGTGCGGGTGTCGTGTTCGAAAACTGTCTGATCGCAACGCCGCTCTGTGCGCCCGCCCGCTGCGGATGGAATACGGGGAGACATCCCTACCGCGTCGGCATCAACAAGCAGCCGAATCCGGCCGATCCCGAGCACGGCCTTTCGCTCCACGAGATCACGATCGCGCGGTTGTTGAAGGGTGCGGGCTACGACACCGCGCTGTTCGGGAAGTGGAATCTGGGGTATGACGAGAAGTTCAATCCGCTCAACCACGGGTTCGACACGTTCTACGGAAGCAACGCTGGACACGCAGACTACTACACGCACCTCTACAACCGTGATATGAAGAGCCATTTCTTTCGGGATCGGGAGCCGATCGAGGACGAAGGCTATTTCGACACCCTCTTCACGAACGAAGCGATCAAATATCTAGGCGGAAGGGGAGGGAACGACCGACCGTTCTATCTGAACCTGGCCTTCTATGCTCCCCACGGACCCTATCAGGCGCCGCCGGGTTACTATCACAGCAACGATCCTGATGTCAACTATCGTTATATGATCGAGTACCTGGACCTTTGCGTCGGTCGTGTGATCGACGAGGTCGAAGCGCAGGGCCTTGCCGAGAACACGCTGGTCGTTTTTCTGAGCGACCAGGGTGGGTCGCGCACGAATGGCTACGGTCGCGTCCTCTGGGAAAGGGGACTCAAGGTGGCGTGCAACGCGATGTGGCCAGGACGGATTCCGGTTGGGAGTCGATCTGTCGTACCGTGGATCCACTACGACTTGTTCGCGACATTTGCCAGGCTTGGTGGAGCGCAGCTTCCTTCTGACCGAGTGATCGATGCACGAGACGTGTGGCCTCTGTTCGAAGGGAAAGAGGAACCTGTGGATCGTCCGATGCACTGGACCTATCGCTCGGAGGATGCCTACCGGGGTGGTGATCTCAAGCTTCATATGACGGACGAACAGCCGGACGGTTTGTTCGATCTCGCCCGCGATCCTGACGAAAAGGTGAACCTGATGGAAAGCCACCCCGATCGGGTCCGGCAGATGCGAGAGACCCATCTCGCGTGGAAATCAGAATGCGACGAAAAGCAGACGTCGCATCCGCACTGATTTCACAGGTCCAATTCCAGTGCAGGGTCACCCACAGGCTCATCCAGGTCTTTGCCTGGTCATAGATCCACATATTGTCATCCCGGCAAGTTTCAGGCCCCCTGTCCTGAGCCTGCCGAAGGAGGATCCATTTGACTTTGGTGCCGAGGCCAGGGACTTGGGGGCGGGTTACTCGGTGGCACCCCGTTCTGCCACCGAGTATGGGGGACTCACAGTCTCAGTCTTAAAAGTGCCCCCCCCCGGGCCACTTTTATAAGTGTTTATTTATAAGTAATTTAAAATTACAACAGGGCCACGCTGTGGGTTGGCAGACCTATGCATCCACAGTGAATCGGATTCGATACCCGTTCAGGTCTTCGATGTCGAATTCGCGTTTCCCCTATGGAGTCTCTGTGATTTCTGCGACGATGTTCGTGCCACTGGCCTTGTACTCCTCGTAGAGACCGTCGAGGTCCTGCGACAGCCGGATATAGGTCCAGCCGGACGGCTTGGCCTCGTTCGTGTGGCGATTGTCGAACTGGATCGAAATGCCGCGACGGACGACGGCGTTGGTGGCCGGGCTCGTCTCGGAGTTACGCCAGATAAGGGTGATCTCGAAGCCCAGCACATCGCGATAGTATTCGGCGGCCTTTTCCACGTCGGGGAAAATCAGGACGGGTTCCGCTGCGAACATTCCTACATCTGCCATTTTTCTTCCTCCTCGGTTGGTTGATCCGAATGAATCCGTTTCGATGAACGACAGAGCCAACGTGGCGCTACCGATCGCCCCGATGGCTTTACGGCGGTTCACGCTTTGCCCGTCACGTCTTCACCCACGCAATAGCACAATTCGTCTGGTGCAATGATGAAGAACACGCGATACGATTTTTCGCCGTGCTGATCCACGCGATACTCCGGATCGTCTTTCCCCAGGCCATTAGACTGTAGCTCTTCGAAGGCGGCCTCGACGTCGTCGACCTCGAAGAAGGCGCCTTCCTGTGTTGGGTCCCCGCCGTTTTCGGCCAGGCCGATCTGGATGTCATCCCTTGCTAGGACGGCCGATGCGTGCGGAGCCTCGCCGCGAGAGACGACACGGAATCCCATCACGGTTTCGTAGTAGGAGACCGCGTCGGCGACGCTGGCGACGGGAAGGTTCAGGACATCATCCTTGTAGGGGGCGGCGCGCTTGAAGGTGGCTGGCAACAGTCTCTCTCCTCGTAAGGTGTCAGGTTTTCGAATGAATCAGTGTGATGATGTCCAACAGTTTTTGATACTCCGCCCAGTCTAGCGCATTGCGTTTGTAGCGCCCGTCCTGCAATGTCAGGTCGGCTCCGCGCTCGATAAGCAGTCTCGCGACCCTTTCCTTCTTCTGTCGGAGTGCGCGGTGCAGGGCCGTTGAGGCAAAATCGAATCCGTCCGGCATTGCGTCGATGTCTACGCCTCGGTGGAGCAGCATTTGGACCGCCTCAATGCGATCGTTACAGCTGGCATAGATGAGGGCCTGCGCGAGGACCTCAGAGCGTCGATGCTCGGGTGTGTTGCAGCAGAAAGCTACGCGGAGGGAGCTTGCTTCAGCGGTCAGCGAACCGTCGGTGTTGAAGAATGTCCCCATCGCATCAGTGTGCCCGATCCCGGCCGCCGTTCGCAGGTCAAGACGGGCACCATGCTCGGCCAGGATGGGGGCGACGTCGGGGCCGAATTACACGGCGTAGACGAGTGGGCTCCCGGGCTCCCATCGTCATTCACCCCATCGATCACAGCGCCCGCATCGAGCAATGCGTCTGTGACGTCTGGACGGCTGAAGCTGGCGGCTGACGTTAATGGATAGCTGTTCCGGATGTTTGGATCGGCACCCGCGTCGAGAAGAGCCTGAGCAAGATCGGCCGTGTTGCCGCGGGTGTTTTCCCGTGCACAAGAACAAACGGCGAACAACGGGATCGACTGGAGCGGGATGGGTTTCGGCGGACCGTCGCGACCCGGCCAGTAAGGGTTGCAAGCTCGCGGGTGCTCTCTGACGAGCGTCTGGAGGCTATCCAGATCGGCTTTGCGCACGGTCTCGATGACCTCCCGAACGCCGGGCCCCAGTTCAAGGTGGCTCTGGAGGTCGCCCCATCCCAGCCCGTATCGCCGGGAGATGACTCGCTGTGCGTGACGAGTCGTGAGTCGTCCGTTAGCGGATCGTCTCCCGCTTGGCTTGCGCAACTTCCTCAATTGCACCTGCGTCTCCTGACGAAAAAGCAACCAGGAGCTGTTCGACTTCGTCCCGCAGATGATCGTGCGTCACGCCAACCGTACTTCGCCCGGTCACTATGTGGCCTCCGCACCGTGCTCCTTCAGAAGCACCTTCACCTTTTCCGTCGCCGCCCAGTCGAGCGCACGATGGCAGCGCCGTTCAGGCAGATTCGGGTCGGCTCCCTTCTCAAGTAAATAGACCATTCGGTCCAGGATGTGGGGCTACAGGCCGTCGTGCGCCTTCGTGGCACCGGCGGAACTACCCCATCCGACGCACCAGTGGAGAATGGGCGCGGCTTGGTCCAGTCCGGGGACCCACGCATTGATGTCGATGTCGGAGGAGAACAGGTAATCTGCGACGTCGAGGTTATTCGATCGGCACGCAAAGTAGAACGCCTGGTGGAGAATATTCTCCCGTGTGCGTTCCATTTGGTAGCGCCCGGGGTCGTCGGGGGACGCGCTGCGTGTATAGGGGTCGGCTTGGATGCCGGCATCTGGCTTCAGGCTTCCAGCGTCGTTGATGAACGATTTGACACGATCGAGGTCGCCCACGCCTGCGGCGAACCGCAGGTCGAGACGGGCGCCTCGCTCGACGAGGAGTTGGATGACATCGGGATACCCGATGTGGAGGGCGAAAGCCATCGGACA
>DJHM01000042.1:114808-151658 GCA_002433075.1 Latescibacteria bacterium UBA6620 | reverse complement strand
TCGGACAACGTGGATGGCGTTGTAGCTGACAGCGGCCGTCATTGGATGACCGTGGTCGATCTCGGGGTCTGCGCCCGCCGAAATCAGGGTCTCCACCATCGCGGCTTCGTTCGTGCCGGCCGGGATGGCCCCGAGAAAGGTGTTTTCAGAGACCTCGAACAGCGGGATAGAGTCGTTGTTGTAGTTCCTGGAATCGGGTTCGATCGGTTGGTAGCCGTGGACGTAATGCGGGTTGGCCGCGTCCGGGTCCGTAGCGAGCGCGGCCTGGAGGCCGGCGAGGTCGTTCCGTTGGATGGCGTCGATGACGTCACGGACACCCGGATCGAGGTGCAGGTAGTTGTCGTACTTGACCCAGTGGGCGTAGCCGCGCTTGTTCGCAAGGAGGATGCGGGCGTCGTTCTCGGAGAGTTCGGATGTGGCGGGATCGAGGTTCTCGAATCGACGCAGGTTATGGTGCCCCTCCATCAGGGCCTTGCGGGTATCGAAGTCTCCCTCTGCCCATTTCTTCACGAGCCCGCGGACCTCGGCCTCGACACCTTCAAAATCTTCGACGTGGCGCTTTATCTTCGGTCAGTTCGAGAACCCGTATTCCCTGGCGATCACGAGGAGGGCATCGGCTTGGGAAAGACCCTCACCGTTCAGCTTTCCGGGTTTGGGATGGGATGCCTGCGAGCGCGCCCGGGCGTCCTCGTTACCGTCCTGATAGGACGCACGAAGTTCCTTTGCCTGGAGCTTGAGTTGAGACAGAGAAGCAGGAAGCGACTGCGGGAAGGAATGTGTGGCCACGACAATCTCCTTTCGTGAATCGTATGCCCGATGTCCGCAGGTCAGGCCGAAAGAAGACTGTGATGTAGATGCAACAAGAGGGAAGGTGGGACTCGGTACCTTTCCGCGGACAGGAGGCGTCCTTCACGCCACACCTTAATATAGCGCCGTGGAGACAGGCGTAAAGGTGCGGGGTTGGAACGCATCGTCGGATTTTGCCCTTCCAGGGCGGCTCCCCGACGTGTTGTGGAACGGCTGCTTTCCATCCGGGCGTTCACGTTCTAATTTACATTCCCGGGCTGACCGTCCGGGCCTAACACGAACCAAAGGAGACACATATGTATGTAGGATGTCAGGGGATGGGGACGTCGAAGATGGAACTGCAGTTCCTGACGCGACACGGCGTCAACAATATGGATACGACGTTGGATCCGGACGATCTGGACGACATCAACCGGCAGATGGAAGCTGCGGAAAAGGAGGGTGTGTCGCTCGAAATGATCCACATTTTTCCTGCGGACAGTATCCCGATGGCCGAGGATCCTCAGCGTGACAGAGATATCGACAAGGTCATCGGATGGATCGAGAACGCGGGGAAAGCCGGACTTCGTGGGTTGAACTATAACTTCACGGCTGTCGGCTATCAGCGCACGAGTCCCCGATTCGGGCGGGCGGAATCACAGTACAGTTCGTTCGAGTTCGACAAATACGACAACGAAGAACCGCACAAAGCCGGCCGAATCGATCGGGACGAAGGGTTCGCCCGCCTCCAGTACTGGCTGGATCGCGTCATCCCGGTGGCGGAAGAATACAAGGTGCAGATGGCGAGTCATTTGCCGGATCCGCCTGCGCCGATTTTGAGAGGGGAGGACCGGTGGAACTTCCCGGTATTCAAGGGGCTCAAGCGTTTCATCGAACTCAAGGACAGCGACTATCATGGTTTCAATTTCTGCTGCGGTACGGCGGCCGAAGGACTCGAAGATCCGGCGAAGGAGCTCCCGCCGATCGTGGAGTACTTCTCCAAAAACAAGAAGATCTTCAACGTTCACTTCCGAAACATCAAGGGCGGACTCCACGACTTTATGGAAGTCTGGCCTGACGAAGGGGACGTCGATATGCACGAACTCGCACAGATCTTCCACCGAACGCAATATCCGTATATGCTGATGCCGGACCACGCCCCCCACCATCCTGATGACGTGGCGCCGGAAGGGGTGTCGGGCAAGGTGAAGCAGGCGTTTGCGTTCCAGTTCGGATACATCAAGGCGCTGATTCAAGCAGTCGAGAAAGGCTGAACGGGTGAGCGGGGGTGAAGTGAACGGGAGATAGGATCTTACCTCCCGCTCTCTCCTCACCCGCTCTCCCGCTCCTGAGAGTGAATCCACAGGAGAAGCGGTTTAGTGTGGTTCTCTTCGCCACGAACATCGTGAAAGGAAAGCTATGTACGTAGGTTGCCAGGGTATCGGAACGTCGAAGTACGAGCTGCAGTTTCTGACGCGTCACGGCGTCAACAATATGGACACGAACATCGATCCGGACGATGTGGACGAGATGAAGCGTCAGCGGGAAGCGGCGGACGAGGAGGGCGTCTCGCTCGAGATGATCCACATCCCGTTTCCCGAGAGCATCTCTTTCGCTCGCGATCCGCAGCGTGACGAGGACATCGACGCAGTCTGTGGATGGATCCGAAACGCGGGTGAGGCAGGTCTGCGTGGACTGAATTACAACTTCACGGCTGTGGGCTACCAGCGTACTGAGGCGCGATTCGGCCGGGCCGATTCGAAGTTCAGTTCCTTCGAACTTGACAAGTACGACAACGAGGAGCCCCACCCGGCCGGTCCGATCGATCGTGACGAGGGTTTCGCTCGCATCCAGTATTTTCTCGATCGCGTGATTCCGGTGGCAGAGGAATACAGGGTCCAGATGGCGTGCCATCTTCCGGATCCACCGGCTCCGATCCTTCGCGGTGAAGAGCGTTGGAACTATCCCGTGTTCGAGGGGCTCAAGCGGTTCATCGAACTTCGGGACAGTGAATACCACGGCTTCAACTTCTGCTGCGGCGTGGCGGCCGAAGGCCTCGATGATCCCGGCCAGGAGCTCCCCCCGATCGTGAAGTATTTCTCCGAGCGAAAGAAGATCTTCAACGTCCACTTCCGGAACATCCGGGGCGGGCTGCACGACTTTGTCGAAGTCTGGCCCGATGAGGGCGACGTCGATATGCACGAACTGGCTCGCATCTTTCACAGAACGGGATATCCGTATATGCTGATGCCGGATCACGCCCCCATTCACCCTGACGATGTGGCTCCGGAAGGCGTGTCGGGCCGGGTTCGTCAGGGATGGGCGTTTCAGTTCGGATACATCAAGGCGCTGATTCAGGCAGTGGAGAAAGACTGAGCGGGAGAGGGAGAGGAGAGAGCGGGGGACATTGTCGTTCCCCGGTCCCGTCACTCCTGCTCCCCTGCTCTCTAAATGGAGGATAGGCAATGTATGTCGGTGTGCAGGGTATCGGAACGTCCAAGCACGAACTGCAGTTCCTCACACGGCACGGCGTGACGCATATGGATGGAGCGGTGAGCTGGTCCACCGCGGAGGAGCTGGCCGAGCATCGGGAGAAAGCGGCTGAAGAGGGCGTCGAGTTGGAGATGGTGCACGTCAGCCCGTCATCGGCTATTACGCTGGCGCAGGATCCCCAGCGCGATAAAGAAATCGACGCCTTCTGCGAACGCATCGAAGGGGTGGCGAAGGCGGGGCTACGAGGCATCAATTACGGTTTCTGCATTCTGCCCCATCAACGCACGGAGCGAAGATACGGCCGTGGTGGATCGGGCTACAGTTCGTTCGAGATCGATAAGTTCGACAACGAGACGTTGTCCGAAGCGGGAGAGGTGAGTCGGGAAGAGGCGTTCGATCGTGTGGCCTACTTCCTCGAACGAATGATGCCGGTGGCGGAGTCGAACAACGTGCAGATGGCGTGTCATCTGAACGATCCGCCGGCGCCGCACCTGAAGCACGTCGAGCGTTGGAACTGGCCGGTGTTCGAAGGGCTGAAGCGGTTCAGCGAGATCGTCGACAGCCCTTACCACGGGTTCAACTTCTGCTGCGGGGTAGCATCGGAAGGATTGGACAACCCTGCCAAAGAGCTTCCTCCGATCGTGAAGTACTTCGCCGAACGAAAGAAGATCTTCAACGTTCATTTCCGAAACATTCGCGGTGGGCTGCACGACTTCGTCGAGGTCTGGCCTGACGAGGGCGACGTCGATATGCACTATCTGGCGAAGATCTTCCAGGAGGCGGGTTACGAGTATATGCTGATGCCCGATCACGCCCCCCATCATCCCGATGACGAAGCGCCCGAAGGGGTATCCAGTCGTGTGCGCCAGGGTTGGGCGTTCCAGTTCGGTTATATCAAGGCTCTGATACAAGCTGTCGAAAAGAAGTGAGAAAGCGAAAAGGGTAGGAGCGGCCTCCGGCGGCGCTCTGGGGGAGCCCGCAACCGGCCAGGAGGCGTGGTCGGCTGAATTCAGCGCCGCCCTGGTCCCCTGAACGCCCGGCAATCCGTTTGCGTGCGTCGGGCGGTGGCCCTATTCTGGGTACCTGACGACGTGACTGTGACCTCGGTTGATAAACCGTTTAACCTGGGGACAAAGTGGCCAGAACGATCACGTTAAAGGACATCGCTCGCAGGGCTGAAGTCTCGGTCGCTACGGTGAGTCTCGTGTTGAATCAGAAGGCGAGTCGTGGCACGGTTCGCATCAGCGAAGAAACGATCGAGCGCGTTCAGCGCGTAGCCGGGGAGCTGGACTACTTCCCCAATCTGTCGGCCCGAGCGATGTCCGGCGGGAAGACGTCCATCATCGGTCTCGTCCTCAACGAGATTAAGTACTCCTCTGCGCAGCTCCCTCTCATCTACGGCATCACGGACTTGCTCGATCACGCCGGGTTCAGCCTTGCGATGGGCAGGGTCACCCTCGGAAGCCCCGATATCGAAACCGAAGAGATCCGGATCGCCAACCGGAAGGGATTCGACGGACTGATCCTGGAGCCTACTCGTGTTTTCCTTCAAGAAGCAGAACGATTCAAAGACTCCTTTCGGGACTGGCGTCACGTGGTGCTGATCAATCGTCCGGCGGCCGCGGATTACACGACGGTCGGGGTGGATCAGGAGAAGATGGGCTACATCGCAACGCGGCATCTTCTCGACCTCGGGCATCGAACCGTGGCTTTTGCGGGTCGTCACCCGGGGATCGAGGACCACGACGATCCGAACGCGCCGAGCAATATGGTAGCACGGTATCGCGGTTACCTGCGGGCGATCGGAGAGGCGGACTGCGAAGAGGTTACGGTCGCGAAAGGTGTCGATCTCCTGGAGAGCGAGAACAAGGTGACCGCCGTCTATTGCGCGCTGTCTTACGATGGACCCGACCTCCTGGCCGCGTGTCACGACCGCGGGGTGCGCGTTCCCGATGACCTGGCCATTGTCGGTCAGGACGAGTCCCGAGAGAAGGAAATCGTCCGACCGGCGATGACGACCGTGGATATGCGATCCGAGGAACTGGGGAAGGTCGCAGCGAGGGCGGTTACCTCTCTCGTCGATGGCGCTGAGGTGGAGGACGTGTTGCTCAAACCCGAGCTGGTGGTTCGGGAAAGCACCGGGGCGCGGGTGGTTGTTGTCGAAGGGAGCGGATCTTTTGCCAACTGAGATGGAAGAGTATCTGTTCGATCTGAAGGGGTTTCTGGTGATTCGCGAAGCCATCGACTCCGCCCATCTCACAGAGCTCAACGACCTAATCGATGTGCTCAAGGAGGTCGAAGTTGGTGAATGGAGTGGCTACGTCCACCGGACGGGGCCGAGCGCCCTCCAGAGCATCTACGAAGCCGGTGAGCCGTTCGAACGTCTGATCGACCATCCGGCTTACATCGACCACGTCACGCGATTCGTAGGTGGCGATGACGGACTCTTTATCGATGAAGGATTCATGACGATCCAGGGGCCGGGAGCGAGCGGCCGCCTGCATTCGGGTGCGCACAAGCGACGAATCCGCACGCAGTTTCGCTACCACAACGGGCAGTTCCGCTGTGGCCAGGTCAATGTGCTGATGGCTCTGACGGATATTCAGGATGGAGACGGCCCGACGCGGGTCGTTCCAGGCAGTCACAAGTCCAACCTGATCCATCCAGCGCTGGTGTCGGACGAACGGGTTTTCCGTGACGCTCACGTCGAAGGCGCAGTCGAGGTTCCGTTGAAAGCGGGTGACGCCATTCTGTTCGTCGACGCGCTCGCACACGGAGCCGGGTACCGAACGAATCCCGGCGAGCGGCGCGTGGCCATCTATCGGTATGGGCCTCATTGGGGAAGCAACCGACACGGTTACGTGCCTTCCGACGAACTGATTGCAAGACTGACGCCGGAACGACGCAAGATTATCCAGCCCCTTCTGCCCAAGCGCCCACCCGTGGTTGCCTGACCTAGAGGCTCCCGAGGAGGACGTGGAGCCTAAGACACAGCCCAGCATCCCTGCCGAGGAGGAGGTTGTTCACAGATGAATCAACTGCTCAACAGAATCCACGGCTGCGAAGCGGCAGGAACGATCGCGAATGCGATGGGGGATCCGGTCGAAGGGTGGTCGTGGCAGAAGATCGAACAGGAATACGGTTTCTTCGATCAGTTTCTCGCGCAGGACAAGCCCGAACGGGTACGTCCCCAGGTGCGGGGGATTCCGTGGCACTACCACGCTCACCACCGGGTGCCGGGGACGACCGAGGATGGGATGGAGCGGCACAAGCTGTGCACGAGCGCCATCCTCAAGAAGGGCGGTCGAATCACGATCGAAGACCTTGCAGAGGTTTGGGTCTCGGAAGTCGACCCCGAAAAGATCGGCTATCTGATGACGTCCCAGGATCTGGTGATCTACACCCAGATCCTGCACGGAGTCCCCCCCTGGGAGGTCGGTCGGAACGCGTCGTGGCCGACGTTCATCGGGACGACGAAGATGATTCAGCCGGTTGGAATGGTGAACGCTTGCAACCCGAGACAGGCCGGTCAGGATGCCTTCGAGCTCGGACTGATCAAGGACGTGCGAGGCACGCGAGGCAACTACGCGCTGGAGGTGTGCGCTGGAGTGGCCGCAGGGACGGCCGAGGCCATCCGGCCGGGTGCCACAACGGCTTCCGTCATTGACACCGTGTTGTCCTACTTGACGAAGGAGCCACTGGCTGAGGTCACGGAAGGACTGGATCGGGCGAGGGCGGCCGACAGCTGGAAGGATCTCCGACCTTACTATGCGGAGCGATACGAGGGGAGTCGCCCATCGAATGCGGTCGAAGTGCTGTCCGGCGCACTCGCGTGCTTCTACCTGGCGGATGGACAACCGAAAAACGCGATCCTGTATGCCATCAACCTCGGGCGAGACACGGATTGCAAAGCCTATGTGGCCGGAGGGATGGCGGGTGCGCTTCGGGGCATCGACGCACTGCCGGCGGAATGGGTGGACGTGGTGGACGAGGCGGCGCGAGCGGAAAAGTGGTCGGTTTCGAACCGGACAACGGGAGAAGCTGCGGAGGGCGTGTGTGGAGCGGCCGTCAACGAACTGGAGAAGATGAAAGGCGTGGCGGAAGAGATCGGGAGCCTTCTCAGTGGCCAGTGACCGATGACAGGTGACAAATGACAAAATTCGGCCGGCCGAATGTTATTTTCATCCTGGCGGATGATATGGGATATGGGGATTTCAGCGTGTTTAACAACGGGCTGTCCGAGACCCCGTGCCTCGATGCGCTGATGTCGGAGAGTGTGTGTCTGACTCAGTTCTACTCCGCTTCGCCGATCTGTGCCCCGGCCAGGGCGGGGTTCCTGACCGGTCGGTATCCCCACCGCACGGGAGCGATCGAGACACGCGAACTGCGGGGACTGTGCAATCTGGCTCTCCGGGAAACGACGATCGCGGATCTTTTCAAGCGGTCGGGCTACGCGACAGGGCTGGTCGGCAAGTGGCACAATGGCTGTCTCCAGGATCGCTTCCATCCGAACGCTCGCGGGTTCGATGAGTTCATCGGGTTCCGGAGCGGGTGGCAGGACTACTGGGACTGGGTGATCGATCGAAATGGGATGCACGAGAAGGCGGACGGTCGGTATCTGACCGACGTGTTCACACAAGAGGCGATCGGTTTTGTCGAGCGGCATCGGTCCGAGCCGTTCTTCCTGCATCTGGCCTACAACGCTCCGCACTCGCCCCTTCAGGCTCCGGAGGAGGACGTTCAACCTTTCGAGGAGAAGGGATCGTTCACGAAGGCGGTCAGTACGATCTACGGGATGAATCGTCGGATGGATGCGGGGATTGCGGATCTTCTGGCTGCGCTCGACCGGTTTGGGATCGCGGGGAACACGATCTTGGTGTTCACGAGCGACAACGGACCCCAGTTCAGCGGCGAGGGAGAAGAGTCGACCGTCAGGTTCAATTGCGATTTCAACGGCGCTAAGGGGAAAGTCTACGAAGGTGGCGTGCGCGTACCGGCGATCGTGCGCTGGCCCGACGGCTTGCCGGCGGGCGCGCAGGTCGATGCGACGATTCACGGATGCGATTGGCTCTCGACGCTAGCGGCGGCTATCGGAGTGGTGGCGGATGGGGTTGCGCCACAGGACGGGGCCAATGTGCTTCCGATTCTGAGGGGTGAGCCTGCCAATCTGCCCGATCAGCGATACTGGCAGTGGAATCGTTACGATCCCGTCATTACGTCGAACGCGGCCGTTCGAGATGGGGACTGGAAACTTGTGAGACCCGTGATCGGGGAGACGGTCTGGATCGATCCCGACGAACAGGCGCTCGACTCGGTGTTTCGGGACGCGCCGTGGGAACACGTCGATCCGATTGAAACACCGATGCCCGAGCGATCGATCCCGGAACCGCCGCCCGCCGAGCTCTACAACATTGTCGAGGATCCTCTCGAGCGAAATGATCTGGCCGCAGCCGACCCTGCGCGGACCTCGAAGCTGTCGACGATGTTGGAATCCTGGTTCGAGGACGTTGAAGCGGATCGGATGTCGATCGGCGGGCCGTGGGCGGAAGCATAGACCGATGACAGGTGAAAGAAGAGAAAATTCTCCACGCGAGATGGAGGACTATCTGTTCGATCTGAACGGATTCCTGATTTTGAAGGACGTGGTGAGCCAGGGACACATCGCGGAGTTGAACGCGATCGTGGACCGGTATCAGGACATGAAACCGCAGGAGTGGCGGGGTCGCATTCACGTAAGGGAAAAGGGCGGCCGGGAGAGCTTCAACCTCAGAAACATCTGTGAGGCGGGCGAGCCTTTCGAGCGGTTGATCGACCATCCGGCCTGGATCGAGCAGGTTCGGAGTTATGTAGGGGGTGACGGACTTTGCCTCGGTCAACACTGGGTGATGCTTCGGGAAAAGGGCGATGGCGGTGGGCTGCACTCCGGCGCTCACAAACGGCGCATCCGAACTCAGTTCAGGTATCACAATGGATTCTTCCGGTGCGGTCAGATCAACATCCTGCTCGCACTGCGCGATATGGATGTCGAAGATGGTCCGACGATGGTGATTCCGGGGAGCCACAAGTCGAATATCATCCACCCCGCCTTCAATGAAGGGATTCGGCGGATGGACCTTGTGGAGGGCGCGATCCCGGCGCCGCTGAAAGCGGGAGATGCCCTCCTGTTCGTCGACGCGCTCGCCCACGGGTCGGGTCCCAAGAAGACGGCCGAGACGCGGCGAATTATGGTGTTTCGGTACGGGCCCAGATGGAACACGAATCCCTACGGGTACGAACCGTCAAGCGAACTTCTGTCTCGGCTGACGCCGGAGCGGCGGAAGATCATTCAGCCCAAACCACCCAACCTGCCGCCGGAAGAGATGACCGCACGAGGATTGCCGGTGGCGGCCGCGGGGTAGGACGGAAGCGAACAAGCGAAGTTCAGGCAGAAACAATGTCCAATGAGATGGAAGATTACCTGTTCGACCTGAACGGGTACGTGATTCTGAAACAGGCCCTGTCGGAGGGAGAAGTCGACGAACTGAACAGGGATCTCGATCGGCTCTTCGCCGAGCAGCCGGCGCCAGATCCGGATCAAACGAAGCGCAAAGGCTACGAAGCGTTCGGATGGTCGATCGGGAATCTGGTGGAGTGTGGGCCGACCTTTGAGGCGCTGATCGATCATCCATCTTGGGTGGACCACATTCGGCGATACATCGGAGGAGAGGATCGGCCGATCCTCGAAGGGTCCTCAGCCATCTTCCGGGGCGAAGGAGAGGCATCACGGCTTCACTCGGGTGCCCACAAGCGTCGGATGTACACACAGTTTCGGTACCACAACGGACAGTTTCGGTGTGGGGAAGTGAACATTATGATTGCGCTCAACGACTGGCACTCGGGCGACGGCGTAACGATGGTCGTTCCGGGCAGCCACAAGTCGAACATCATCCATCCGAGATTTGGAACCGAGGCGAACGGGCCGGGGGGATCGCTCGATGTTGTCGAGGGGGCCGTCGAGGTTCTGATGGATTTCGGAGATGCGTTGCTGTTCGTCGATTGTCTGGCGCACGGTTCAGGGAAGCGAGTCAATCCGGGTGTCAGGCGGTCGATTCTGTATCGCTACGGGCCCAGATGGCAAACCTACACGCCGCCGAGTGAGTTGATGAACAGGCTGACGCCGGAGCGGCAGGCGTTGATGAACGTGAGTAAGCGATAAAGGAGAAGTCGATGGCCGATCTGTTGATTGTTGCGGATGAGTGGGATCAGATGAAGCCGTTGCAGGCGTTTCTGGAGGCGGACGGGCATTCTGTTTCCACGGCTGAGGACAAGGACGTTGAGGCCGATCTGTCGAGTTACTACGCCGTGTTCATGTACGTCCACAAGGTGGTGGAACAGAACGCGATCGACGCGATGATCGCCTACGCGCAAGGGGGGGGGCGACTCGTGATTGTGCATCACGGGATGGCCTCGGCCAAACTTCAAAACCCCGACTGGCTGGAGTTCACGGGAATGCACATCGTCCCCAAAGACGGCGAAGTCAACCCCTGGACATTGATGGTCGATGTAACTCACGAATTCGTGCGGCTCGACCCACATCACTACATTTCCACGAACGGGGTCGATTACCCGACGTCCACGGAATATACCTCGGGGGACTGGCCCAGCAAGACCGTCACCTATCCCTCCATTACGTTCAGAGGAACCGAGTTCTTCAAGAACCAGCACTTCGCGGATGGGCGTGAGAAGACCGTGTTGTTCGGGGTGAAGTGCACGACGAAGGATGGGGAAGTGGTGATGCAGGATCGTGGTGGGTGGGTGAAGAGCACGGGTGATGGATGGACATTTTACTTCCAGCCCGGGCATTTACCTCAGGACTTCGAAGAGCCGGCGTATCAGCAGATCATCCGAAACTGCCTGACGTGGGAGCCGTAGAGGCGAAAGGGCAGAATCAGTCTCTGCACTCCACGCGACGGAGAGGCAGGCTCATCTCCAAGCGCCGACACCGGATGTCAGAACGGTGTGAACCCAAGGGAGGGGCATACATATGGATGCCAGAGAACGATATTTCTGGGATCTGAACGGCCACCTGGTGGTGAGGAATGTTCTCGACCAGGACGAAATCGATGAAGTCAACGAGGCCCTGAAGATCGCGATCGAGGGGGTCAGGGAACGGCAGCGCAGCGGGGCTCGAGGTTCAGAAGCCCTTCACGGTTCGAGCGCCCGGTGGTATCGCGGCGATAACCTGCTTGGACTGCCTCACCCCCACGGCGTGCCGTTCCGGAAGTTGCTCGCGCATCCCCAGGTCATCAGCCGGCTTCGCGTGATGTGCGGCCGGGGGTTCAGACTTGACCACGGCCCTCAGTTCAACAACGCGGTGAAAGACACCGAAGGGTTGACGATGCACGGAGCCGGTGCCCCTCACCGCGATATGGTGGCCTACAAGCATCAGGGTGGTGAAACCTACTGCGGGGGTGTGACGGTAACCTGGAATCTGACAGACCATCCCGGGAACGGTACGGGTGGATTCGCCGCGGTTCCGGGGAGTCACAAGTCGGATTTTCCGATGCCGGAAGGCGTTCGGGACGCGACCGACCACGTCGGCAGCATCATCAACCCGGAGATTCGAGCCGGCGATGTGCTGTTCTTCGCGGACGGCGCTCAGACGCACGGGACCTTACCCTGGAAAAATGACTGGGACCGTCGTTCCATTCTGATGAAGTATGCATCGCGGACCTCCACTCGACAGGATGTTGCGCGATGCGTCGCCCCGGAGGTTTATTGGGACGACCCGATCGTCCAGGAGATGTCGGCCGAAGAACGAGCGGTGATGTTCGGACCGTGTTCGGCTCCTGGGCGAGAGGATATGTATCTGACGGTAGAAGAGAACGGCGCGGTTCGACTCGAACATCCCGAGAGCGCACAAAGGGCCACCTAATCCGAAATTCCTCGCGCATCGGCGCGATCACGTTACGCAAGGAGCATCGAGATGAACTACGAAGCCCACAGAGTGTCTGACGAGGAGATGTACTTCTTCGATTTACGCGGCTATCTGGTGATTCCCAACGTGTTGAGCCAGGCCGAGATCGCGGAACTGAATGGCATTCTCGACGCGAACATGGACCGAGCCAGACATTTCGACGCCGGCCGGTTGGCGGGTGGAGCGAAAGCGCTGTCGGGTTCCTCCAGCCGTGTCGAACTGACGGGCATGCTCGGGTGGGAGCCGAAGTATCGCGAGGCGTTCCGGAAACTGCTCGTCCACCCGTTCGTGGTTTCGAGGCTCAACGAGTTCAGCGGGAAGGGCTTCCGGCTCGATCACGGCCCGCTGATGATCCAGTCGAAGAAGGGTGCGGAAGGTCACCGGTTCCACGGAGGTGGCGAACCGTTCAGCCAGGCGACGTGGTACCATCAGCAGAACGGCAAGATCTACTGTCGCGGAATCACGGTCGCGTGGCAGCTTTCCGACTGTGGTCCCGGAGACGGTGGATTCGCGATTGTCCCCGGGAGCCACAAGCTGGCAGAGCCGACGCCGGACGAAGTGCGCACCTATGAAGACGACATGGGGCTTGTGGAACAGGTCGAGATGAAGGCGGGCGATCTGCTGTTCTTTGCCGAGACTGCGACGCACGGTACCCTGCCCTGGACGGCGGATCACGATCGTCGATCGATTCTCTACAAGTACGCGTCGCGTGCTGCTGCGCGCGCGGTCGGCAAGCATTTCACACCGCAAGAGCGATATGGTGAATGGGTGAACGAGTTGTCACCGGAACAACAGGCTGTTCTCTATGGCCCCGGTGTTCACCACGGAGGCCGCCTGCCGATTCTCGACTCGGACGGCGATAAGGTATGGATCGAAGGGGCTGCGAGCGCTCCGACGAAGAAGGCGAAAAAGACGAAAAAAGTGAAGAAGTCGAAGAAGGTGAAAAAGCCTAAGAAAGTGAAGAAGGCCAAGAAGATGAAAAAGGTGAAGAAGACTGCGAAGAAGGTGAAGAAAACTGCGAAGAAGGCGAAAAAAGCCAAGAAAGTGAAGAAACCAGCAAGGAAGGTGAAGAAAGCCGCCAAGAAGACAGCGAAGAAAGCAAAGAAGGCCAAAAAGGCGCGTCGGTAATTCGCCCCTATGTCCCGATGAGGGATGGGTAGCGGCCGTATCTGCGACCGTACTCGAATTGTCGGACGGACGATCCTATCTCGACGTCACGTCTGACGGGCACGTCAAAGTCGAATCTCGCCAAACAAGGGTCCGACGCAACCCTCAGCTCGCAACCGGTTGAGACCGCAGTTTCAAGTGACCGAGGAATCGTTTCAGACTGGATTCTTGTCTGAAACGATTTCTTTTTACCAGGACAGAGAATCCATCTGGATTCCGGGACAGGCTTCTACCGTGGTCGGCCCGGGCAGCCTGCATCGCTCGAGATCACTTGCCTTCCGAAAGCGCTATGAATCACCGCACTATAAAGAAGGAAGAATCCTGACAGTCTGAGGTGATCCGTGACCGATGAGCAGCGATACCAGTTCGATCTGTGGGGATACCTTCACATTCCGGGGGCGTTGAGCGAGCAAGAGGTAGAGGAGGCTCGAGAAGCATCCCAACGGTATGTTGACACGCCGGTGGAGGACTTGCCGCCCGGGTTCGGGAAGGATGGGAAGCGGCACGTGCACGGCTTCGCATTCGACAAGGCGCTCGAACGGCTTGCGCTCCATCCCTCGGTGTGGCCGATCGTGAAGGAGCTGACAAAGGGGCGCCCTCGTCTGTCGAGCGGGACGTTACAGGTCAACATTCCGGGCGAGCACGATGTGGCGCAGCGGCTGCACTGTGCGAAGGACGATTGGGGATGGGATGCCGTCCAGTATGCGGTGCGTGATGGAAGGGTTTTCAGCGATCACATTGTGGTCTTTCCTTACCTGACCGATGTGAATCCAGGAGATGGGGGACTGCTGGCCGTACCGGGATCGCACAAATCGATGTTCGAGCGACCTCGCAGTCTGTTCAACGAAGGTCTGGTCGACGACGCGAACCAGCTGCCGGCGGGGGTCGTGAACATTACACCTAAGGCCGGCGATGTGGTGATCATCACCGAAGCTCTGACGCACGGTGTGCTCGCGTGGACTCCGAAGGACCGTAACCGGCTGATCCTGGTGCTGCGTTATCATCCGCAGTACCAGGGAAACGAGTCTTTCCCAGATGAGATCAAGGAACGCCTGTCGCCCGAGACCATCGAGCTAATCTCGAAGGCGGGCTATGGAGATGAGAAGGAGATCGTGAGGGAAGACGTCGTTCGTTTTTCGTAATCGCTCGCTCTGGCGTGCTTTGATATTCTGGAGGAACCGTTTGAAGAAAGCGATTCTGGTAGGCCTGGGTGGCCGTTCGCGACACTGGCTCGCGAACTGTCGCGAACATCCGAATGTCGAGATTGTCGGATACGTGGAAACTGCAGAAGCTTCGATCGTCCGCGCGGTCGACGAATGGGACGTTCCTGCGAAGCAGATTCACGACAGCGTGACGGCTGCCGCCGCCGCAACGGATGCCGACTTCGTGGTCGACGTAACCCCGCCGGCGGTGCACGAAACAATCGCCGTAGCTGCGTTTGATTGTGGGCTCCACGTGTTGGGAGAAAAACCGCTGAGCGATGACTTCGATGCGGCAAAACGGGTCGTGGAGGCTGGAAGGGCGGCGGGTGTCCGACACATGATCACGCAGAATTATCGATTCAACCCATTGCCGAGAACGACGCGGCGCCTGCTCTCAGAGTCGTGCGTGGGGGACATTGCTCAGCTGGATGTGTCGCTCTACGTCGACTGGGCGGACAATCCTGGAAGCCACTACGTCACGGAGCCCTACATGTTCCTGACGGACATGGGGATTCACCACTTCGACATGATGCGTTACACGCTCGCATGCAAACCCGTGAGCGTGCAGGCCATCACCTGGAATCTTCCGTGGGGGTGGCACCGGGGCGATGCGTGCCAGCTGATTCATTTCGAATTTGAGAACAGCGTTGTGGCGACGCACAGAGGCATCGGCTGTACGATCGGCCACGTACCGGCAGGACACAACGGGGAGTGGCGATACGAGGGTCCGGATGGCACGCTGACCTGGGAGGGCTTCGACCTGTTCTGCACGAAGCGGCACAAGAAGGACCCGCAGGTGAGAGATCAGATCGAATTGGACCCACCCGCGACGGGTGACCTGAATCCGGTGCTTTGTGAGTTCCTGGCCGCCCTGGAAGAAGACCGGGAGCCTGAATGCAACGCGACGGACAATCTGAAGTCGATGGCGATGGTGTTCGGTGCTGTAAAAAGCGCGAAGGAAGGGCGACGCGTCGAGTTGAGCGAACTGTAAGGCCGGGCAGGAGAGGATTTTGATGGCAGACAAACCGACAATCGAACTCGCGAAGGATGGGCCGCTTCTGGAGCGCCGACCGACGGTGCGCTCACCTTCGTCGGCGGACGTCACGAGGGGGCGGCTTTTCTTGCGTGCTCGGCTTATGCCAAATTGACGGGGAGACCGGCCGCGTGCCTGACGATCGCGGGGCCGGGGGCCACGAACCTGCTGACTGGGCTATGGGACGCCCACGTCGATCGCGCCCCGGTACTTGCTTTGACAGGGCGGGTGAACACCCAGGTGCTGGGACCGGGAGCCTTCAGGAGATCGACCAGTCTTCGGTCTTCGAGGCTGTGACGGCGTGGAGCCAGTCCGTGCTGCACGACAGCAAACATGCCGAACTGATGACCCTCACGCTGAAGCACGCGACAGTTCAGCGCGGTGTCGCCCATCTGATTTTTTCCGACGAAGTGCAGGTCCTTCCCGCATCGGACGAGGCTGAAGCTTCGTCACCGGACGGCCGCTTTGGAGACGTGGAGATCACGCCCGCAGAAGCATCGGTCGCCTCGGCCGCTGATTTGATCCGATTCTCAAGGCGGCCGACGATCATCGTCGGTCACGGGGCGAGGGAAGCGATGGCAGACGTGGTCGCCCTGGCGGAGAAACTGAACGCTCCGGTGATGACGACCTTCAAGGCGAAAGGGCAGGTCTCCGACGCGCATCCCCTTGCAGGTGGGGTGTTGGGCCGCAGTGGAACGCCCATCGCGAGCAGTTTCATGAACGAAGCCGATCTGCTGATCGTGTTCGGCGCGTCCTTTTTCGACCATACGGGTATCGAGCGTTCGAAACCGATCATCCTGGTCGATTTCGACCAGCTTGCCCTGGGGAAGTTCCATCCCGTGACGGTTCCGGTCTGGTGGGAGATCGGGCTGAGCTCTGCGTCGATCTTCGAGGTCCTGACCGAGGTGATCGCGTGGAATGCGGTGATTGCGGTCGACGTGGGCAACAACACGTATTCGTTCGGTCGCTACTTCGAGTGCGGGGACCAACAGTCGGTTCTGATGTCGGGCTTCCTCGGGTCGATCGGGTTCGGTTTCCCGGCGGCCATGGGAGCGTGGGCGGCTGCGCCCGATCGTCCGATCGTTTGCGTGACGGGCGATGGCGGATTCGGACAGTACATGGGCGAGTTCACGATGGCCGTGAAGTATGGGATGAACATCACCCACACCCTGCTGAACAACAACGAGCTGGGCAAGATTTCCAAGGAGCAGCGTGCAGGTGAGTGGCAGGTCTGGCAGACCTGCCTGCAGAATCCGAACTCGAGGATGCAGTAGAAACTGCGCTCGCTTATGAGGGCACGGCTCTGGTAAAAATCATCTCGGATCCCGAACTCATCTAGCAGTGACGAACAGAATGGAAACCGTTATCGATCTTTGCGAGCATCGGTCCGGAGGAGGACAGCATGGCTGAGAGACAGCGGTACGGGAAGGTGATCGGCGTTCGGGAGGAGAAGATCGAGGAATACCTCGAACTGCACCGAGAAGTCTGGCCCGAGGTCGAATCGATGATCAAGCAGTGCAATATGGAAAACTTCAACATCTTCATCAGGAAGCTGCCCGACGGAAACCACTACCTTTTTATGTATTTCGAATACACGGGTGACGACATCGCTGCTGACGAGGCGAAAATGGTAGCGGATCCGAAGACCCAGGAATGGTGGACGCACTGCGAGCCGTGCCAGAAGCCGCTCGAGGATCGGGCGGATGGCGAGTGGTGGGCGAACATGGAGCCGGCTTATTTTCTGGCTTGAGACACACGCTTTTGACGTGCAACAGACCATCAGACTGAGCGGGCCTGCCATGCCGAATCGCCTTCGGCGCGAAGGCAGGGTCGAAGTCGAGGTGTCGGGTGAACAGGTCGCCCTTCGACTGCGCTCAGGGTGACCTTCGATGGACAACCACACGGATGGATTCAAACAGGTCTGAACACGGAGCACAGCTGCGGGAGCAGCTGGTCGAGGAAGGCTACTGCGTCGTTGAATCCGTACTCGACGCGGAGATGCTTGAGGCCGTGCGCGCCGCATCGAACGCTCTGCTGGATGCCCAGGATCCAGATCACTTCGAGAAGCAGAAGTCGACGGGGAGCCTGATCTGTGTCTACGACGATCCGTGGTTCGCAGAATTGATTGCGTGGCAACCGGCGATCGATGTCCTGGCCACAATGGGGTATTTCAAGCCGACGTTCTCGACGGGATTCGTCATCAGCAAACCCGCTCACAGCCCGCCGCTGTTCTGGCATCAGGACTGGTGGGGATGGGAGCACCCGCACAGCTATACGCCCAACCCCCAGCAGGTCTTTCTCATGTACTACCTGGTCGATACGACCCCTGAGAACGGTTGCCTGCGTCTGATTCCCCGAAGTCACCTGACGCGGCATCCGATGCACGATGCGCCCGAGGCGCACACAGAAGAAATCCGCCGAGCTGAGGATCTGTCCGAGCCAGTCTTCCAGGACCTGGAGGACGAGGTTGACGTCTGTGTTACGGCTGGAGATCTGGTCATCGGGGACAGCCGGCTTTTGCATTCCGCCCGCGCGAACACGACGGACCAGCGTCGAACCGTCATCACGTTGTGGTATCATCCGATCTTCTACGAACTGCCGGAATCGATGCAGGCCCACCTGGGAAGCAGGAAAAAGGGACCAAGGCAGGTCGACGAATGGCCCGCTCAGGCGCAGGAGAAGATTCGGCCGCTCATCCCCGTATATGACGGTCCGGCAGAGCCTTTGAACTGGAACCGAACTCCGGGACCGGCGCTTGTTTGAAGAGTGGAGTCCGTCGCATTGGGTTCACCTTTGCATACATTGTATTGAGTGGAGCAAGAGAAGGATCGCTCCTAGTCGTTTAGAGCGATCAAGAACACGATAGGAGAAACTTATGAGAATCGTCCCGATCGGTGGTGTCCAGGTTTCCGGATTGTGCATCGGGGGCAACCCGTTCAGCGGATTCGCCCACCAGACGAAGGAGCGAAGCCGGGAGATGCTGGACTTCTTCACGCCCGAAAAGATCAAAGAGACGCTGCACGAGGCCGAGGAGGCAGGAATCAACACCTTCTTCGGGCGGACCGACGATCACATCTTCGGCATCCTCCGGGAGTATTGGGACGAAGGGGGAAAGATCCAGTGGTTCGCGCAGATCTGTAAGGAGCGGGACGATGCCGAAGCGTGGAGGAAATGGTTGCAGGGCGCGATCGATCTCGGTTGCCACGGTGCCTACATCCACGGCGGCATTGTCGACAACTGGTTCGCGACGGAACAGTGGGACATGTTCGAGGAATCGCTGGAGCTGATGCGCGGCGCCGACATCGCGGCGGGATACGCCGGGCACATGTTCGGTGCGCACGCGTGGATTCGGGACCATCTGGATGTGGACTTCCAGATGTGCAGCTACTACAACCCTACCGACCGTTCGTTGTCGCCGCACCATTCGGATGAAGGCGAGAAGTGGGAAGATGTCGATCGTGAAGCGATGCTGGAAGTGATCGCGACGGTGCCGACCCCCGTCGTGCATTACAAAGTGTTCGCGGCGGGCAATCGACCGATTCTCGATGGGTTCGAGCACATGCGTGACAACATGCGGGCGGGGGACGTCGCGCTCGTAGGGATGTTTACGAAGGACGATCCTGAAATGATTCGCAAGAATGTGGATCTTTTCGAAGAATACGTCGACGGAGTGGCGGTGACCGCCTAAGCCTACGGAAAGAAATACAGAGGCGCCGGATCCCTGGAGTGGAAGGGTCCGGCGCCTCTGTATTTGCAGTCACTAAACTCGGAGGGGTTCGAAGCTGTGGGTTTGTGCTTCGGCGAGGTAGCCCAGGGAATGGTGGATATACTCGTACCCGACGCGGTAGACGTCGAATTCGGTGCCGAAAGGGACGGTGTCGAGTTCCTTCTTTGCCCGCTGGTAGACTAGGGATCGAAACACGCGGTTGATCGGCGTTCCGTCGATGTCGGATTCGATGAATTACTGGTAAATCTCCGGTCGGAGCGCCTCCATCAGGTAACGTCCGACGATCGGAAAATTCCGGAGGATCGTTGCTGTGGCCAGATACATGTCCGCCAGTCCCCACAGAATCAGGGGGCCAACGACGACCAGCGACCAGGCGATGGGTTTCCAGACGGTCCAGATTCCGCCGATGGCGGCAAGCACGAGGAAGGACAGGACGAGGAACTGTCTACGCATTCTTTCCCTTTCGTACAGACGAAGGGGAAGCACGTTGGGCCTCCCCGCTCGACCGAATGACGACGGCGATCAACTGTCTTGAGTGGGCGAAAGCACGCTTTGGAAACTGGACCGATAACCGACGAACCCCAGATAACCGGTCAACAGAACGATCAGGACCGCCATGGGGGTTCCCACCGGCTCGAGCGCAATGTGGGAGGGCAGGATCTGAACCACAACCGGGGCCAGTAGTGCCAGCGCGAGGGGCACGAAGCGACCCGCAAGGAGCAACGCGCCACAGACGATCTCGACGACCTTGAGCACAAGGAAGAACTATCCGGAGGCAGCCAGGGCGCCCATCAGGGCGGCGCCCTCCTCGCTCAATTCGGGCATGGGCATGAATTGCAGGAAGCCGTTGAGGCCGAATACGAAGAAGATCAGGCCCAGCAGAATACGGGCAATAAATGCCAGATTTAGCACGGCAACCCTCCGTGGTGGATGAAGGTAACTGATTCTGTCTATAAGGCGATGCGATGTCGCCGTCAAGGTCTGCTACCGAAGAAAGAGGATCTGACTCGCAGTTGCTGTGACTGGAGAGGGGTTAGTTGGAGAGGGCGGCGAGGAACAATTCTGCGTTCTCGAATTCGGCCTTGACAGCTTCTCTCAGATGATCGAGGCCACGCTCTCTGAGCCCGAATCGGTCCAGTGCGTGTTCGTCGATCTCCGGAACCTCGCTGTCACCGCCCGATCCGAACTCCAGTTCCCAACACAGGACGTCGGTCACGTGGATCAGGCAGACGAGTCGTTGGTACTTCTTGGCTTCCGCGGGCTGGTGATGATGGAGGATAACGCTGAGGTAATTCTCCGCAAACTGCCACAGGGTGGCCAATTGGGCTCCGATGTGCGCGTGAGTCACGCCCAGGTGGGCCTGTTCGGCGTCGAGCAGGGTTCCGCCGTCCCGGCGTACGTTTTGGAGTACGGCGCCGCAGTAATCGGAGAAGTACCGGTGGAGCACGGTTTTGCCTAGGTCGTGAAGCACACCCGCGAGGAAGGCCGACTCGAGTTCGACCTGGAGCTTGCCGGCGATGGCCTTCGCAGCGAAACCGGTCCCGATCGTGTGCTTCCAGAACGCATCCAGGTCTAGCCGTCCAGGTCTTCGTGCCCCTCCCCAAGGCGCTCGAAGACCTGGACGGTCATGACGAGGTTTGCGATTTCTTCCAGACCGAGGAGGGTGACGGCGAGGTTGAGGGAGGAGACGCGTTTGGAGAATCCGAACGAGGAAGAGTTGACGAGTTTGAACACACGTGCGAGAAGACTGATGTCGAGCTGGACCTTCTCTGCGATTTCGTCGCTCGTGGCGTCTTCGCTTCGGGCAAGCTTCAGGATCTCGGCGTGGGTCGTGGGAAGGGGTCGATGGCACGAACACGTGTCTCGAAAATGTTCGCCGTGTCGCTCTCCTCCGAGGGGTTGGCGATGTCGCCAGCCGCCTGATCGCCTTCAGAATCGGCCGCCGCTGCAATCACGACGATGCGGGAACGGAGCTCGCTCGGACGGAAGGGCTTAGCCAGGTAAGAGCTCGCTCCGGCATTGCGGGCCTTGAGGATGGTTTCCGCGGTGGGGTTGGCCGAAGTGAGAATCACGGGAATGTGGTTGAGTTCGGGACTGATCCCGACCAGTTCGGCAAGCCGGATGCCCGATTCCTGGACGTTCACGTCAGCCACAATCACGTCGGGATGGCGACCCCGCGGCGATCGACGGCAACCACACCATCTTCGACGATGTGGTTGTCGGCCTCGCCAAGCATCTTCGAAATGAGGCCCGCCATACTGGCTTTGTCCACAATGACGACGTTTTTGTCGTCTACGGATTCCACGGGGCGTTATGTATTTAAGGGAAATATGTGCCAAAACAAGCACAAAAATAGGCACAAGGAATTACGCGATTAAACCATTGTTAATATGTACTTTATATGGAATGGAAATGTTCGCGGGGTTATGATTCCCAGCGAGGACGCTCCATCGAGAAGGCGTCGTTGACCTCGACATAGTCGAGGTACCCGAGGCGGCCGATCGGATGCAACGCAACCGTGTCCACCTTGCCGTCGACAATGAAGCGATCTTCGACGTGTACCCCGACGACCTCGCCGAAGATGACGACATTGGGATCCCCGTCCGTGGTGGGCAGATCGACGCGCGAGACGAATCGGCACTCGAGATGGGCGGGGCTTTCCCCAACTCGTGGGGGGCTGACGATCTTCGAGGCGGTTTTAGTAAGGCCGGAGACTTCGAATTCATCGATAGGGGAAGGTGCGGGCACCGCCGAGGCGTTCATCTGCTCGCGGAGATCGTAGGTAGCGAGATTGACGACGAACTCTCCTGTCGATTCGGCGTTCGAGACCGTGTCCTTCAACCCCCCGAAGGCGTGGCTGCTCGTGGCCGCGAACATGACCTGGGGGGGATCGTATGCGACCGCGTTGAAGAAAGAGTACGGTGCGAGGTTGGCTACACCGTCGGAAGACAGGGTCGAAATCCATCCGATCGGACGAGGTGCGACGATGGCGCCGAAAGGGTTGTTCGGAAGCCCGTGCCCGGATGCGGGTTCGTAGAACATAAAGTGCCTCGATAGTGGGTTCGGGGGGATTCCCAGGTCAAGGTAACGCTTCGCGGAACTCGAGTCCACGTCCCGCTTGTTGCGCAGGGTGAGGATCGTGCTTACCCATGGGTTCCAGATTGAGAGGAAATCACGGAATGGGAAAAATTCTTGTCACCGGGGCGAGTGGATTGATCGGGCGTGCGATGGTTGCCGATCTGAACGACTCCCACGACGTCGTGGCTCTGAGCCGCCGCCGTCCTGGCCCGGAGGATCCCTGGATCCAGGGATCCTTCGCGCATTTCGAAGACCTCGTCACGATGGACGACCACGCATTCGATGCGGTCATCCATCTGGCGGCCGTGACGGGCGGCTGCGCCGAACGGGATGGCATTCTGGTCAACGTCGAGGGAACACGTTGTTTGATGCGCTACCTCTCCGAGCGGGGTTGCCGGAAGTTCGTCCTCGCCAGCTCGATCGCGGCCGTCGGATTCCAGAGCGTGGCGTTCAGACCGCTCGAAATGCCGATCCCGGACGAGCATCCGTGTCTGGATCGGGATGGGTACGGGGTTTCGAAATACCTGATGGAAGAGGTCTCGCGTTACGTCCAGCGGCAGGTTGCCGATCTCGATGTGATCAACCTCCGTCTCTCTTCTGTCCGTCCCGACGACGACCTGCCACCACTTCACAGGGTAGGTCCGCTGGGGGCTTGGTCACTGGGTGGCATCACGATGATGGCGCTTTCAGACGCCGTTCGGGCATTCCGTCTTGCGGCCGAATCGGATCACGTGCCGGGCGTACGGGTCATGAACGCTGCAGGGCCGCGATCGTGGGTTGCCGATCCGGTCGCTGACATTCTTCAGAACTGGTGGGGAAACGACGTCGACGTGTCCTACTTCAGAGAGGGCGAGCACCTCTTCGACGGGGTTTACGATGTCCGACGGATCAAAGACGAAATTGGGTTCGAGGCGGCGGTGCTGCCGGCCCAGGCAGAATAGGAGAAACGCATGGCAACGATTCTGATGATCGGTTCCTTCGACACCAAAGACGATGAGTATGCCTTTCTTCGCGAGCAGATCGTGGCGCGTGGGCACGAAGTTCTGGCCGTCAACACAGGCGTCATGGGAACGACCGAATCGTTCCCCGTCGGTGTCGAGGCGGAGGAGGTGGCTTCGGCTGGGGATGGAGATCTCGGGCGCCTCAGAGCGGATAAGGATCGGGGAGAAGCGATGAAGGTGATGTCGGCCGGAGCCCCCGTGGTGGCCAAACGGCTCTACGACGCAGGAACGGTGGATGGCATCATTGGGATGGGAGGGACCGGGGGATCTACGGTCGTGGCTTCCGCGATGCGTGCGCTCCCTGTCGGATTCCCCAAGGTCTGTGTATCGACGGCCGCGTCAGGAGATACCAGTCCCTATGTGGGCACGAAGGACGTGACGATGATTCCGTCGATTGTCGATGTGGCGGGCATCAATCGCGTATCACGGATCATCTTCACGCGGGCTGCGGGGGCCATCTGCGGAATGGTGGAGTCGTCTGTCCCGGAAGCGGCGGACGAGAAGCCGATCATAACCGCTTCGATGTTCGGCAATACGACCGAGTGTGTGGATGCCTGTCGGGCCTCGTTGGGGGACAAGGGATACGAATTACTCGTGTTTCACGCCACGGGAACGGGCGGCAAGACGATGGAGTCGCTCGTTCGAGAAGGGCTG
The DNA here is from genome assembly GCA_002433075.1 of Latescibacteria bacterium UBA6620. Classification (GTDB taxonomy): domain Bacteria; phylum Latescibacterota; class UBA2968; order UBA2968; family UBA2968; genus UBA6620. The sequence goes on along the minus strand of DJHM01000042.1, from coordinate 127,561 downwards.
GTCGATGCCGTGCTCGACGTGACAACGACCGAGTGGGCGGACACGGTATGCGGAGGGGTGTTCGACGCCGGGCCGGATCGGCTCAGCGCGGCGGGTGAGATGGGAATCCCGCATCTGATCGCCCCCGGCTGTGTCGATATGGCAAACTTCACGGGCATGGACAGCGTGCCGGAGCGCTTCAAGGATGGGAGCCGCACCTTCTACGAGTGGAACCCGACGGTCACACTGATGCGTACGAACGTCGAGGAGAATCGGCAGATGGGGAAGGCGTTCGCCGAGAAGGCGAATGCGGCCAAAGGTCCCGTGGCGTTTCTGATTCCTACGAAAGGCGTATCGATACTGGACGGGGACGGCGAAATGTTCTGCGATCGAGAGGCGGACCAGGCGATGTTCGATGCCCTCAAAAAGGACCTGAACGACGACATCCGAGTCGTCGAAATCCACGCGAACATCAACGACGAGGCATTCTCGGCCAAGGCCGTGGAGATGATGTTGGAGCTGATTGCCGAGAAGGGTTAGCGACGTAGCGCCACCTACCCGATTCGGGATGGTGGCCTGGAAGCAGGAACAAGATGATCGGAGACCAGAATGGACAATAGCAGAACCGGCATCCTCGAACGGCTTCGTGGGAAGATCGAGAGAAACGAACCCATCATCGGTGGGGGCGCGGGAACCGGGATTTCGGCAAAGTGCGAGGAAGCCGGCGGGATCGACCTGATCGTGATCTACAATTCGGGCCGGTATCGGATGGCGGGACGAGGTTCCCTGTCGGGCTGTATGCCCTATGGCAACGCCAACGAGGTCGTGAAGGAGATGGCTTTCGAGGTGATTACCGCCGTAAAGCACACTCCGATCCTGGCGGGGGTGTGTGGCACGGATCCGTTCATGATCCGGGACCACTTTCTTCGTGAACTGAAGGACCTTGGGTTCGCGGGAATCCAGAACTTTCCGACGGTCGGTCTGATGGACGGACTCTACCGGGCGAACCTGGAAGAGACGGGGATGAGCTACTCGATGGAGGTCGAGTGTGTGGCCGCTGCCCACGAAATGGATATGCTGACGACCCCGTACGCTTTCAATACGGAAGAGTCAAAACTGATGACTGAGGCAGGGGCGGACATCATCGTTGCCCATATGGGGCTCACGACGAGCGGATCGATCGGGGCACATACCGCGAAGACGTTGGATGAGTCGGTGACCGAAGTGAAGGCCATCGCCGATGCAGCTCGAAGAGTGCGCGAGGACGTGATCGTGCTTTGTCACGGAGGCCCGATCGCAATGCCCGATGACGCGAAGTACGTGCTCGACCGAGTGCTGGAGGCCGACGGCTTTTACGGCGCGAGCTCAATGGAACGCCTCCCGACGGAGGTTGCGCTTACCGAGCAGATCGAGAAGTTTGTGGCGATCCGGAGGGGATAGCGGGGAAGTTTCTGTGCTCGCGCAAGGGCGAGCATGGGATCATTCGAAGATCGAAGAGGCCGGGTTCTCTCGTGAGAAGCCGGCCTTTCTGTATGGAGTTGCTTCAACGATGCGTGGCCAGTCGCAGGGCCTGGGCCCGGAGCGGCCTGGCACGATCGTGGAGACCGATGTGCTCGTAGACTTCGGCCAGATTGCCGTACGGCTGCGGCGTGGAGGGGTTTTGGCGAATGGCCTGGAGGTAGCACTGCTCCGCTTCAGCCAGGTCGTTCAACCCTAAGGAGGTCAGGCCGAGATTGTTGTGGACGCGCGCCAGACTGTTGTCGGCCGAGAGGGCAGTGCGGAAGCAGGCGGCCGCTTTCTCGAAGGCGCCGCGTTCCAGAAGAAGACTGCCGAGGTTGTTGAGCGCTCGGGGAAGCCGCGGGTTCATCTTCACCGCTGACGCCTAGGCCGCCATCGCTTCCTCTTTCTTGCCGAGGACTTCGCAGGTCAGCCCGATGTTGTAGTAGGTTTCCGGATGTGGCTCCAGTTGATTACCCTCCTGGTAGGCTTTGAGGGCAAGGTCGGTCCGGCCGAGGTCGAGCGCAGTGCTACCGAAGGACGTCCATAGCCTTGCTTTTTCCGGGAAGTCCTGGATCGCACTTCGATACGCACCGAGCGCGGCTTCTTCTCTCCCCGAAGCTCGGTAATGGGCCGCAAGGGTTTCCCATCCATAAGTGGCTGCGTGTCTGTCGAGTGAGGGATGCACCAGGTTCTTATCGAACCGGGCCTCTGCCGCCTCAGCATCCGCGTTCAGTCCAATCCAGAAAATCGTATGGATGACGCACGTGCCCCACGTTTGCCATGCCGCACGCGCAGAGACGCGCCGCTCTTCGTAGGCGTGAAGGAACACGAGAAGCGCCCAGAGGGTCAAGGGCACCGCCGGAAGTGAAAGAATATCCCAGTCTCGGAACGCGCCGATCTCCGGTTCCGCGAGGAGGGTGAAGGCGAGGAGCGGCAGCGTGGCGACGGCGATGAAGAAGGTGTCCCGCTATTTCCCCGTTTTCCATCCCAGGATGGGGAGTAGGCTGTCGGCATTCGCAAGGGTGGAGAGGCTGAATGCCAGCGATGCGAGAATGCCGACTGCAATCGAGCCTGTCACCAGTGGCGGGACACAAATGCGCCAGTTCCGTTCGGTAGTAGACGTAAGCAGGAGCAGCGATGGGACGAGCGCCGCCGTGGCGAGGTGAAGCGGGATGGTGATGCCGAGAACGACGGCCGCGGGTACCCAGCTGGTTGTGTCACGAAGACACGCGAAGGCCAGGAGGCAGTAGAGCAGGATCGTTCCAGTTGTCAGGATGCCGAACAGGATGAGTACTCTGGATCTCGTCCGCGTCGCCAGCACGGCGGCCAATCGAACGGCCCCCGAGATGTAGAGGAATCCACTCGCGTAGCTGAAGGTTCGGAAAGTGGCTTCAGCCGACAAGCCAAAGTTTGCCAGCCCGATGCCTACACGATGTAACAACCAGAACGAAAGAGGAGCTCGATCGGTTCTCGGGTAGTCGGGGAGCGAAAGGGCTTCCGACAGTTTCCTGAGGTAAAGGAGACCGTCGCCGAGCAGGTGTGTGCGCGAGGAGAAGCTTACGAACAGCGGGGCGCCCACACATCCGAGGAAGAGGGATGTCGCGAGTTCTGTCCGGAAGGAGGCCTAAGGATTGAACGGGACGCGAAGTCTGTGCGCGAAAAGGCTGACCGCAAACAGAATCAGGGAGAGCACCGCAAAAGCCGCAGTCTGTGGAGCGCCCAGGTAGGCGAGAAGGTCAATGCCCCAGAGAGGGCCTGGACCGAACGCGGCTGTGGCAGGATGCGCGACCAGGTAGAGCATTGCGATGGATGTGAGGAGATGGGTTTTGTGTGTCACCCTTACGGCTGTTCGCAAAGGGTATGCCGACAGCCACAAGAGTTCTAAAATACCGTTTAGTAAACGTTTATCGCTGAATTAAGGTTTCGCTGTGGGGGGCGGAATCGGAAGGAGTTTCCCAGAGACGCATTTTCTGCCCGAAGACGAAGCCGGGGGTCTCAGCCTCGTGAGGCCAGGACCTCTCGTTCGTAGGTTTCGATCTCCCCAATCCAACTCGCGCCTGTGGGAACGTCGGATTGGAGGCAGAGCATGTCCCAGACGGGTCCGAAGGGCATGGTTTTCATGTCTTCCATCAATCCGAGCTTCTGCGCGAGCTTCCCCTCTTGTTCCAGTTCGCACAAGCGGGCCGTCGGGTCGAGGAGGGCGAACAGGAGGGCCTTGCGCGTCGCCCGGGTACCGATGACATAGGCGCCGATTCGGTTGATGCTCGCATCGAAGAAATCGAGCCCGACATAGACTCGGTCCAGCGCGTTGGATCGTACGATTTCGAGAAACAGATTTCGGACGTCGTCGCTGAAGAGCACGACGTGGTCCGAATCCCAGCGAATCGGCCGGCTCGTGTGGATGAGTAGTTTCTTGTGGAACGGAAGATGAGCCGCAATCTTGTCGGCCACGGATTCCGTCGGGTGGAAGTGGCCCATGTCGAGGCAGAGGACTTTGTCGCGCGAGAGCGCGTAGTTTGCGTAGAAGTCATTCGAACCGACGGTGTAGTCTTCCACGCCCAGGCCGAACAGTTTACCCTCTAAGGCGTCCACGCACCCCGGCCCGATGCCGTGTGATGCGTCGAACACGGTATCGAGGGATTCGATCAAACGCTGTCGAGCACCCAGTCTGTCGGACGGATGGTCTTTAGCGCCGTCGGGAGCCCAGTGGTTGTTGACGCAATCGCCGGCCTGCGCGTCGGCCATCGCTTCTGCGACCCTGCGGCTGGCAACTGCGTGCTGGATCCAGAAATCTCGAATGGCCTTGTCCGGATGTGCGAGCGTGTAGCCGTCGTTGGCCTTTGGGTGCGCGAAGTAGGTCGGGTTGAAGTCGAGTCCGATACCGTGTTCTTGCCCCCATGCCATCCAGCGATCGAAGTGCTTCGGTTCGAGCGCGTCACGATCCACGACGTCGTCACCGGTTTCGCAATAGAACGCGTGAAGGTTGGCTCTCTGGGTACCGGGCAACAGGTCGATGGCTTGCTTGATGTCCTGCCGGAGCTCGTCTGCGGTCCTCGCCTTCCCGGGAAAGTTTCCCGTCGCCATGATTCCGCCGCCTTCGACCGCTTCGTCCTTGGTCTCGAACCCGCCGACGTCGTCTCCTTGCCAACAGTGGAGGGAGATCGGAAGGGTGGCGGCGCGCTCGAGTGCGGCCTCGGTGTCGACCCCAATCACCGCGTACCGACCCTTCGCGGCCTGGTAGGCGTCTTCGATCTGAATGTCGGTCAGACTCGCGTCGTAGGACATTGCGTTCCTCTAAGTCGGAGTGAGTTCGTAAGTAGCGTCTGCCGGCTCACCGTGTCAAGGCGAGCTCCCTTCAACCTGGTGTGACACCTTGTCAGGGTACATCGCGTCCTTCTCCAGGTGACAGGGCCCAGAAGCGGACGTCATCAACTTGGGAGAGGGTGGTCCGCAACGCTTCGAGGGGTCGATCCTAGCCTTCTTCGCTCAAGCGATATGTGCCGTAGTGGACAGCGAGGCTGGTGTGCGCACCGAGTTCCTTGTGGGCCTGGATCGCTTCTTCAGGATTGATGTGGACCGAACCCATGAACCACTTAGGCAGGAACGCGCCGATGGGCAGAATGGCGAGCCTGAAAGGACCCAGTTGCTGGCCGGTCTGAGTGAAATGGGACCCGTAGCCCGTGTCGCCGGAGAAGTAAACTCGACCCGATGGAGTTTTGAGGATATAGCTCATCCAGAGGGTGCGCTGGCGATCGTTCAGCCCGCGTCCGGAAAAGTGGCGACACCGTTGACCTACGATTCTGGCCCCTCGATGTCGAACGTCTTGACCCCAGTCGAGTTCTTTGACGTTCGTGAGGCCGCGTTCACTCAGGAGGGCGGAGGAACCCAGTTCGACGATGAACAACGGGTCGTGTTCCACGCGGAGGGTGTCCAGCGTGGGAAGGTCGGTGTGGTCGTAGTGGTTGTGACTCAACAACACGATGTCGATCGGGGAAGCTGATCGAGTCGGACCCCAGGAGCGTGACGTCGCTCGGGACCGATCCAGCTGAAGGGACTGGCGCGCTCCGACCAGATCGGGTCGGTGAGGACGTTCAGGCTGTCGACCTGGATCAGGGTGGTTGCGTGGTTGATGTAGGTGACGCGCAGGCGCCCGCCGACGACTCTGTCTGGGGGTGGGTCGAAAGCTGGGTACTCCCGCCACGGGTCCCAGGGTCCGTGATCGGTGGTCAGGGCGTAACGCAGCCCGCGGGATAAGCTTGGGAGATCGACCGGTTCCACATTGTGAAATCGATCGCCGTCGAAATGATCCGAGTGAGGGCCCTCGTAGGCCGGCGCGTCGAAACGCCCTCCCACGACGTTTGCAACGATCAAGAGCAGGGCGACAATCGAGACCGTCCATCCAATGAGTTTCTTCACGGGTTTCCTCAGCCTGATGTGTCAGGGGTGTAAGGTGATGTGTCGGGTGGGACGATCCCGGTAGAGTCGTTCATCGTTTCAAGTGTCCTAGAAGGGAGCAACCGCGTGCTTTCACCAAAAGAGCGAAGCGATTCCGGCGCGTTCGAACGCCAGGAGGACGCGTTCACCGATTGGGTTACGGCCGATGGTTCGTCCGGGTTCCCTGCCGAGTCGGGCCGGTACCATCTCTATGTTTCTTTGGCCTGTCCGTGGGCGCACCGCATTGTGATTGTGCGTCGGCTCAAGGGCTTGCAGAAGGTGATCGGGATGATGGTGGTGGATCCGATCAGGGACGATCGTGGATGGGCTTTTCGGGACGGGCCCGGCTGTTCGGTCGATCCCGTCAACGGGTTCGAGTACTTGAGTGAAGCGTATTCGGCTACCGATCCAGGTTACCGAGGGCGCGTGATCGTGCCCGTCCTGTGGGACACGAAAACGAACCGTATCGTGTCCAATTCCGACGACGATCTGATGTGAATGCTGAACGGTGCGTTCGACGCGTTTACCGACAGCGATCTGGACCTCTATCCTGAAGCGCTTCGCGAGGAAATCGATGAGGTCAACGCGTTCGTATATCCCGTCGTCAACGACGGGGTCTATCGTTCGGGATTCGCCACCACCCAGCGTGCGTATGACCGGGCGGTAGGGAAGCTGTTCGAAACGCTCAATCGTCTTGAATACAGGTTGTCGCGTCGGCCCTACCTCGTGGGGGACCGGATCACGGAAGCGGATTGGCGATTGTTTATGACACTCGTGCGATTCGACGCTGTTTACCACGGCCACTTCAAGTGCAACATCAGACGCATCGTGGACTACCCGAACCTGCAGTCGTATCTCCAGTGGCTGTATCGTCAGGATGGGATCGCTGAAACCGTCGACTTCGACCACATCAAACGACACTACTACGTGACCCACGACGACATCAATCCCAGCAGGATAGTCCCGGCTGGGCCGCACCTCGATCTCTGACACATCCCGGATCGTAGGAGAAAAATGTTTGTGACGAGAAAGCCTGCGGGGGCAGTCGGCGGGCGGCCAGTAGGTGAAGAAGAACTACGCGGGACCGATGCGATCGAGGATGTCCTGGATCGCGAGCATGTCGTATTGCTGGTTCAGGGCCGGAAGGTGGCCCACCAGGTCTGAAAGGTCGGGGTTGTCGTCTTCGAGGGCGTTGCCGACGAAGTGAAGTTCGACCACGCTTCCAACGCCTTCGCCACCGATGAAGAGGGCGCCGTCGTTCTTGAACCCGCCTTCATTCTGCCCTGTAGGAGGAGAACGGCCGCTGACGAGGATCTGTGGGGGGACCCTCCGATTTCGGAACCGAATTCAGCCCAGGGCTCTGCGTAGGTGAGGGTGACGTAACCGTGGAATCGGAAGAAGGATGCCGGGTCGATGTACTGCCCCTCGGCGTTTTACGGCGAAGATCTTCGGTGTCCTGGGGCTCCGCGTCATCTTGCGCGAGCACACGATCGCTCAGACAAGGACCGAACGCAATGCCAATCAACAGGAGCACCACTCGAAGGCGGTTCATAGATCTCTCCAGTTCGTTGAATGCTGTTCCTGCCCGGCGACCGGAACACGCTATAATTGGCCGATTATAAGGAGTTTAAGATTGAAGGCCAAAGGCCATCTGATGAATGCTCGTTGCTATACGCGATGTTGCCCGGATTTGGGAGCGACCTGCGCTTGTGGAGCCATTGGACGGACGTTATTCTTGACCCGAGCGACACGCATCCGGCGTGTCGATGTTTCAGTTTCGGAGGTGGTGTATGCTGGATCAGCGCGATATCGATGCCTATCACGAAAATGGATTCGTCAGGGTCTCAGGGCTTTTTGCGGAATCCGAGATCTCCGAGCTCGCTACGGATATGGTTCGGGTGATCGAGCAGTGGGGTCAGGAAACGATCGGGTGGCGGGGGCCCTGGCGGGACCGATATCTGCCGGAAGAGGAACGTCTGAACACCAAGGCGGTGTTCATGCACAATCCACACTTCTACTCAGCGGCCTGGGGCCGGGTCATCTTCCACGAGAAGCTGACGGGTGCGGTTCAGGCTCTTGTGGGAGGGGCGATTCAGTGGCACCACACCGTGCTGCACGCCAAACCGCCAGAGTTGGGCACCCCGTTTCCGATGCATCAGGACTTTCCGTTCTATCCTCACGACGGACCGGATTTCGTGGACTGCCTGTTGCACCTGGACGATACACCGGTCGAGAGCGGTTGTCTTCGAGTCGTTCCCGGGAGCCACAAGCTGGGCCCCCTCGTTCACAACCTTGGGGCAGATACGTCTCCCCACCTGCCCCCAGAGAAGTATCATCCGGACGAACTGGAATCCATCGACGTGCCTGCACAAGTGGGGGACGTCATCTTCTTCAGCTACCAGACCATCCACTGGTCCGACTGCAATCGGACGGATGAGTGGCGGAAATCCGTGCGCTTCGGTTACCACAGTACGGAAATGCGGCCCATCGGAAGGGCCGAGGACGATCCCTACCGAATCGATATGGAGAATGTCCTGAAACGCAAAGACAGCACCATCGTGGCGGGGTTCCGGGACAATGAAGGCGCGGAAGCTTCGGCCTACACGGTGCTCGGTTTGGCCCAGGCGAAGGGCTGAGCGTGCGAGGACGATCGCTCGTATCAGCCTGGACTGTGGGACGACGACTCTAGAGCCACTCCGAAAGATCGCGGTCCAGGATTCGCTGCAGATCCTCGATGTCGGACCGAAAGAAGGCCTTCAACTGGGTTCTGAGATCGTCGGTCATCCTCGCCGGGTCCGTTTCCTCCGTATCTGGATTGATCTCCCTGTTGATACAAGCTGGCACGAACGAAGGGTCGACCTCCAGGTATTCGAAATAGGAGGAGAGGAACTCTTCGGGGCTCCTGAGGAGGTCTTCGTAGACGAAGACTCTCAGCCGGTCCTCGGGGAACCGTGCCTGCACACGCCGGATCGCGGCGGCGTAGAGACCGGGCTCCAGCCACGCACGACCCCACACCCATCCGTTCGGATGGCGAACGACTTCCAGGGGGATGGCGAACGTGCGCCCTGAAGGCCGTTCGACGGCCGCGTCCAACGGGTTGCCGCTGTCGGTCGCCGGGTCTGCAGGGGGACGTGAGCTCTTGTAGTAAGAATGCGCCCAGTGCAGGTAAGCCCGATCCACGGGGTTCCTGATTAGGCAGGTCAGCCGAGCATTCGGCGTGTCGCGAGCGATTCGGTCGAGTGCGATGTCGGAGAGCATATAGGCGTTGCTGAAGTCGACGATCGCCTTTCCTTCGGAAACTGCACCGAAGTATTGTGATCGATACCAGTCCAGGCCACGGTCGTAGTGCAGGAGGAAGAAGTTCAGATTATCGTTTTCTGGCGGGCTGTAGATGTCTGGATGTTCGAGACAGGCGTGATAGAGCCAGGTCGACGCACACTTGGCAGCCCCGATGTGATAGCAGTTGGGTAACACGATCGATCCTTTCTCAGAATCCGTGATGTCTGGAAGGTCCATCATACCTATGTGCTGGAACGGGCGACAACGCAAGCGTGGCAAGCGCCACCGGTTTCGAGGAACGGATGAACCAGACGGAAACCCAGGTCGCAGTGTCCTACGCGGACTACGGTTGCGAAAAGATGATCTACGATGTTCGAATGGGCCCGCAGGCCGTCGAACACGAGGGGATCATCTATTTCGTTTACGCAGGCGGGAGGGAGGGCCCCGAAGGGCATCCGTTTATCCGGTCCTACGATATCGCGGGGAGAGTCTGGTCCGATCCCTGCCGGATCGGGACCGTTCCCCACTACGATCGTCACTTCGCGCCTGTCCTGTGGTTCGATGCCGACGACCGGCTGCACGTGCTGTTCAACTGTCACGGGAAGTCGAGCACGCACATCGTTTCTGAAGACCCGACTTCCATCGATCGATGGAAGGAAGGACCGGAAGTGGCGCCGTCGATCAGCTACCCCCGTGTCCTTTGTCTTCGGGACGGCCGTCACCTGAAGTACTCCCGGACCTTCGGGCATATGGGCTACTGGACCTATCGTCTGACGGAGGATGGTGGGTTCACCTGGACGGATTCGAAACCGCTGATCGACCTGGACCAGAATCCCCAGGACAACAGAGACTTGTGGGCAGGCAGCTACGAGAGCACTGAGCTCGACGAGGATGGTGCGGGGTTGCACATCGGGTTTGTCTATCTGGACGAACAGGTCGAGGTGAAGAAGCACTCGAAGCACGCCATCAATCCACTCTACAACGAGGCGACGCATACGAACGGGCGCCACCATCTCTACTACGCCCACCTCGACTTCGATTCAGGCGAGCTGACCTCGTTTGAAGGCGCATCGCTCGGACTGCCGGTCAACCGAAGCGCGGCGCAACAACTGAAAATCGTGGATACGGGGTGGCGAATGACCAACCCCCCGTCGATGACGAACGACGATGAAGGTCGTCCCTGCTTTCTCCTGCCCGTGATGGGGAATGAGAGTCCGTGGCGTGGTCATCACGAATTCGTACGCTGCGAAGGAGATGCTTGGGTAAGTGTGCCCGTCGCCCCGCTCAACAGCACCTGGGACAGCAACCTTCTGGTCCGGGGCGGGCCCGGGGAGATTACGGCCCTTGTCGTGACGGGAGACTACGACGGCAGCACGTTGCCCTACGGTGGTGGGACGCTGGAGGTCTGGGTGTCGACGGACGGAGGAGTGTCCTGGTCCTACAGCGAGTCGCTCGTTCCGGACAGCAGAATGATCTGCAACAATCCGAAGCTCGTAACACGGTCCTCCGGTAAACCTCTCGGTGGATACCTGACCTTCTTCGGGTGGCAGGGCCCGGGATCCTTTGCGAGGGGGAGAGACGGCACGTTCGGGAAGAACACCGGCAGGGCCTATTTGTGGTATGACGGGGACTGGCTGTAGACACGCGATTCTTCGTAGTGACTGACGAGCGTTCAGCGAGGTGGAGGAAAAGATGGCGAATGACAGAGCCGTTGCACTCGTGACGGGAGGGGGAGCCAGAATCGGTAAAGCCTGTGAACGCCGCTTCGTGCAGGAAGGCTATCGTGTGATGATCGGCGATATGTCTGCGGAAGACGGGGAAGCGATGTGTGAAGCGCTCAAAACTGAGGGAGGAGAGCTGCGCTTTCTCGGCGGCAACGTTGCGAATGAGTCCGACGTGATGGCGTGGGCCCGGGAAGCGTCCGAGGTATGGGGTCGGATCGACGCGCTCGTGGCCAATGCCGGGGCACGGGTGCGGGGTAGTATTCTGGACGCGACGGAGGAAGATTGGGACCTGATTGTGAATGTGAACCTGAAAGGGCGTCACCTACTGCTGCAAGGCCGTGCTACCGTCGATGATCGAACGTCGTTCGGGATCGATCGTCATTATTTCTTCGGCCAACGCGAAAGTCGGACGGCGCGAAATGCCACTTTACGACGCGACCAAGGCGGGGGTCGTTTCGCTGGCGCAAAGTCTGGCTGTCGCCCACGGCTCGGACGGGATCCGGGTGAACGCGGTGTGCCCGGGTTACACCGTGACGGATTTTCACGAGTGCAACGCGGCGAAGCGAGGGATTTCTGCCGCCGAATTGCGGGAACGAAACGAAGGATATGGCCTCCTGGGACGTCCCGCGGAACCCACCCAACTGGCGTCTGCGGTCTACTTCCTGGCGAGCGAAGATGCGTCGAACATCACGGGGCAGGCCTTGATGGCCGATGGCGGGCTGTCGGTGACGACGGGGTAAGGATGCCGAGATCACAATGACGAATGGCGGAACCTTCAGCGCGCCCCATCTGCACGTCATTGCCCGCGAGCTATTGATGGCGGTTGGCGCGCCCGAACACATCGGGAACAACGTGGCCCGCATTCTGATCGGGTCGGATCTGGCGGGTCACGACTCGCACGGGGTGATCGTACTGCCCCAGCGCGTCGATCAGGCGACGGACGGGACGGTGGATCCAGCAGCGGAGCCCCGAGTGGTCGAAGAAACGTCGGCGACCTTGACGATCGATGGGAACAAGGGCTACGGGCTGCACGCGGCGCGTGTGGCGATGGATCTGGCCATCGAGAAGGCAGAAGAGTCGAACGTCTGCTGCGTGGCTTTCCGGAATATGAATCACATCGGAAGGCTGGGGGAATACGCGGAGGCAGCCGCAAGGGCGGGGTGCGTGGCGCTGATCACACACGGAGCCGTTCACGACGACGCATCCACGATTCCATTCGGGGGTGGGGATGGCCTGCTCCGAACGAATCCCGTGACCTGCGCGATTCCCACGGGGGACGACTCCCCGTTCCTGCTCGATATGGCGACCAGTGTGGTCGCCTCGGGGAAGATCAGAGTGGCTCGGAGTCGTGGAGAGGATCTGCCCGAGGGCTACATCGTGGATAGCGAGGGGCGCCCATCGACTAAGACTGCGGACTTCTACGACGGAGGGCACCTCCTGCCGTTTGGTGGCCACAAGGGCTACGGGCTGAGTCTGATGTCCGCCCTGCTCGCGGGGCTGCCGGGAACGATCCAACCGGACGGATCGGTCATCGGCGAGTTTATGCAGGTCATCCGGGTGGAAGCCTTCTCACCTCTGGCGGACTACCAGGAACGGGTCCGACGGCTTCTGGAAAAGATCCGTTCCTCCAGACCAGCCCCGGGCGTCGACAAAGTGATGGTCCCTGGAGATTTCGAGTCGAGGACACGACGACAACGACTGAGCGACGGAATCGACCTGCCTTCCAGCGTAGTCGACCAGATCGTCGCCTGTGCGGCCAAACACGGAGTTTCGATGGACGTGGACGTCATTCCTCCCGAGGACGTTGCCCGGTATCGGCTCGACGGATGAGGACGAG
>DJHM01000042.1:0-114493 GCA_002433075.1 Latescibacteria bacterium UBA6620 | reverse complement strand
CGACGGATGAGGACGAAGCTCACCAGGCTGGGACTTTTCGTGTTGCTCTGCTCGTGTCTGGACGCCGAGCCTCCGCGAGACGCTTTGGGGCCTTCGGATGCTGTGTCTGGCGATGGGACGGGGAGCCACACGAATGCGCCCCTGCAGATCGACCCGTCGATCCTGGCAACACGGGCTTTTACGGAGGCCCCGTCTCTGGCCGACAAAGTAGGTCGGGGCGAGCTTCCACCCGTAAGTGAACGGCTTCCCGAGAACCCGCTGGTAGTCCTACCGATGGATGAGATCGGAACCTATGGGGGCACCCTCCGCAGGGCCCTGACGGGCGATGTGGTTCAGACGCCGGGTGTGAGCAAGACGATCGGGGAAAACATTATGGGCTTCGAGCAGCCGCTCCCCCGAAGCGTCCAACACAACCTTGCGGAATCCTACGAGTTTCAGGACGACGGAAGGACGGCGATCTTCAGGATTCGGAAAGGAATCAAGTGGTCGGATGGCGCGCCGTTCACGACGGATGACATCCTTTTCTGGTATGACGATATGACGGGAATCCCCGACGCGCGAAGTTCGCCGCTTTTTCCCGTCGCGTGGCTCGTGGAGGGTGAGCCCCTCCGAATGGAGCAGATCGATGCCTACACGATTCGATTTCGTTCGCATAAGCCTTTAGGGAAGATCCTCTACACGCTTTCGACGGGTGACCTGGCGGCGCTCCCCAAGCACTACTTCTCGAAATTCCACCCGAAGTACAACCCGGATGCGACCTACGAATCGCTTCGCGACAGCACAACGACCGCGATGCGGCTCTACAGACCCGGGACGCCCGTATTGTCTCCCTGGATGCCGGTCGAGTGGACGCGGGGGCAGCGGATTGTCTACGAGAGAAACCCTTACTACTACAAGATCGATACGGCGGGCAATCAGTTGCCCTATGCGGACAGCCTGGTGTTCAACATCATCCAGGATACGGAGGTCATTCTGCTGCGCTTCATCAACGGGGAAATCGACCTCTTCGGGCGATACGCGCAGACGGCGATGTTTCCGACCCTGAAGGCGGCCGAACGCGAAGGGAAGGTCAAGATTCACCTGGGGGCAGCCGTCCCGGTCTCCACGTTTCGGCTCAACTGGGACACTCCCAGACCCCAGGTGCGAAAGGCCCTCCGCGATCGGCGAGTCCGGTTGGCGCTGTCGCACGCGATGAACCGTGACGAGATCAGTCAGATTCTTTACCACGGTCTTCTCGACCCCGCCGGATACTCGTTCGCCCCAACCAGCAACTACTACGATGACGATGTGGCCAAAAAGTACGCCCGATTCGATCCGGACAAATCCAGAGCCCTGCTCGCGGAGGCCGGCTACCGGGATGGAGACGGGGACGGGTTCCTCGAGTACGACGACGGGACGACATTCGCGCTCACACTGGATGTCATCCCTGGAATGGGGGTCGATGTCTGCCAGCTCGTGTCGGATCATTGGCGATCGGTGGGCATCCAGGTGAACCTCAACGTGGGGCTGAGGGACATTCAGTTTCCGAGATGGACCCGAGGCGAGTTCGAGGTTTTCTGGTGGTGGTCCTGGTCGGAGGATGCGGTCGCCAGGCCCCAGGATTGGGGCCCGATCGGGCCGAATACGCCAACCTGGCACCGAAACGCCGCGACAGAGGGGCCGGACTGGCTCCTGGAGTGCGCACGTTTGATCCAGGACAGCCAGACGACGCTCGACCAGGACCAGGTTCGGCGCAATATGATCCGGATTCGTGACCTCCATACGGAGAACATCGCGCTGATCTTCCCCGGCTACGCCTTCCCTGTGTGGGGATCGAGCACCAGACTTGGCAACGTACCGAAGCAGAACACGACCTCCAGCGCTTATCGCGGGTGGGCTCGGCCGGTGTTTCACGAGCAACTCTTCATCAAGAACTGAAAGAGTGACCCACGAATTCACGAAATCTGGATGCGGTGGGAGCCACCGGAGCCTGCCCCGAGCGCAGACGAGGGGGCTGCGAACGGACAGATGAGTTCTGAGGCGAACCAATCCCTGGCGGGAATCCGCGTTCTCGATCTCTCTCGCCTGGTGGCCGGCAACGTCCTCACGGTCGTGCTGGCCGACTTTGGTGCGGACGTAATCAAGGTCGAACGCCCCGGGCGTGGTGACGATCTTCGCCACTGGAGCGACGAGGGGGTCGAGACGTGGTGGAAGGTATACGGACGAAACAAACGCAGTATGGAGATGGACTTGAAGGATGGGAAGTCGCTCGACGACTTGAGGGCGCTGGTGGCAGTGAGCGACGTGTTCGTCGAGAATTTCGTGCCCGGCAAGCTGGAGGAAATGGGTCTGGGCATCGACACGTTGCACGAGATCAATCCGCGTTTGATCGTTGCCCGAGTGAGTGGCTGGGGACAGACCGGACCCTTCTCGCACAAGCCCGGGTTCGGTACGCTGGTCGAGGCAATGTCGGGGTTTGCCCACCTGAACGGGTTTCCGGATCGAGAACCCGTATTGCCACCGCTTGCGATGGCCGATATGTATGCCGGCATCTACGGGGCCTTCGGTGTGCTGGCCGCGCTTCGGAATGTCGAGCACGGTGACGGAAAAGGTCAGCTCGTCGACGTGGCGCTGTTCGAGAGCATTTACTCGACGCTCTCGGCGGAAGCCGTCAAGCTCGAGGCAACGGGAAAGACGAGCAGCCGGATGGGGAACCAGGCCGTCAACACGGCTCCCCGAAACGTCTATTCCTGCGCCGACGGAAAACACCTGGCCTTGTCAGGATCGGTGCAATCGATGTTCGAGCGTCTCGCCAGGACAATCGGTCGCCCGGATCTGATCGACGATGCCCGGTTCATTACCAACGAGGATCGTGTGCGGAACTGCGATGCGTTGAACGAGATTCTTGCGAACTACTTCGGGTCCAGGTCTCTGGAAGAGAACCTGTCGCTGATGGAAGAGGCGGGCGTGACGGTTGCGCCCGTGCTGTCGGCCGGAGATCTCGTGGGTCATCCCTACGCCGAGGGTCGCGGCCTGTTCACGCCGACCGAGGATGCCGATCTCGGGACCTGTTCTGTGCCGACCCCTGTCCCCAGATTATCCCATACACCGGGTGTGGTTGCGCGACCGGCGCCCCGACTCGGGGAGCATACGGAAGAGATACTCGCCCTGATTCGCTAGGTGAGGCGCTGAAACCTATGACCTTCGATCCCGACATCTGCAGGTCGCTGTTGTTCGTTCCGGCGGCGAACGAGCGCTACCTGGCAAGCGCACTGCGTGGAGACGCAGACGTGATTCAGATCGATCTCGAGGATGCGATCTCCCCGGAACGGAAAGACGAGGCGAGGGAGGCTGCGCGACAGGCGGTGACCCATATTGCCGATGCGGGGCGGGTGGGGGCGGTTCGTGTCAATCTGGACGACGCTCTTCTGCCGAAGGATCTGGATGCCGTCATCCACGACGGTCTGGCCGCCCTGACCGTGCCCAAGGTTGATTCTGCCGAGACGCTGAAGTCGGTCGATGCGGCGGTTTCTACGTTGGAGACCGATCGAGGTTTGGAATCGGGGTCGGTTCGGCTGATCGCGCAGATAGAATCGGCTACAGGCATCCTGAATGCACGTGAGATTGCGGGTGCGACCCCCAGGCTTGCCGCGATGGGGTTCGGAATGGAAGATCTGATCGCCGATGTCGGGGGGGCGGTCGATGAAGATGCGCTCTACTTCCCGGCGATGCAGACGCTCTATTCGGCTCGCGAGGCGGGGGTGGTCCCAATCGGCTACCTGGGGTCGATCACTGTTTATCAGGATGTCGATCGCTTCGAATCCTGGATCGTTCGAGCGAGATCCCTCGGCTTTGAAGGCGGGTTTTGCATCCATCCCAATCAGGTTCAGGTTCTGAACGACGTTTTCAAGCCTTCCCCCGATGACGTTTTGGCCGCGCAGAACCTCCTCGATGCGGCCGAAGCACAGGCGGAGGTGGGTGTCTTCTCACACGAAGGTCGGATGGTCGATGCACCGGTCGTGGAACGGGCCCGCCGAACGATGAGACGACACGCTGCCTTTTCCTGAATCTTCTTTCTCCCCCTTTCGTTTTCGGACCGACCAACCGGCGTGACTTGTCATTCCGGGTCGTGTGACTATGCTATGGCATATCGTCCGACACTGGATCGAAGTCGGCGGTGAACTTTGGCATCGTAGTCTGAGAAAGAGGTGGGGATGGGCGTTCTGTTTGAAGAGCAGAGGACGGTTGAAGAGGGTCTTGGTGCGCTTGGATTCGAGCGGTTTCTGCCCGGTCAACGGGAAGCCATCGATGTGTTGCTCGACTCGGGTCGACTTCTGCTCGTGGCGCCAACCGGTGGGGGAAAGAGTCTGACCTACCAGTTGCCCGCTTCGATGTTGCCCGGTACGACGCTCGTCGTTTCCCCGCTGATCGCGTTGATGAACGACCAGGTCCGAGCTCTGGAGGAGCGAGGCACTCCAGCAACCTACCTAGCCGGAACGCTCGACGGGGATGAGATGCGGGATCGCCTGGGACGTCTGGCTCGCGGCGAATACAAACTGGTCTACGTGGCGCCGGAACGGCTGGTGTTCGACGGGTTTAGAGCCACGATTTCGCAAATCGAATGTCCACTCGTGGCCGTCGACGAGGCGCACTGCATCAGTGAGTGGGGTCACGACTTCCGCCCCGATTATATGCGAATCGGAGATCTGCTCGAGGCGCTGCCGTCCGCCCGTGTTCTGGCGTGCACGGCGACGGCCACACCGATCGTACGTGACGAAATTCTCGAACGTCTCGGTCTTCCTGCCGACACGCCACAGCTCGTCAAGGGGTTCGCCCGGCCGAATCTCGCGTTCCGCGTCCACGAAGTACAGGGCAAGCCGGAGGCCCGAACGCGCGTCGACCGGCTTCTACGTGAATCCCTCGAGCGGCCAGATGGGGGGAAGGGCCGCGCCATCGTCTACAGTCCGACACGGAAACGAACGGACGAGGAAGCCGACCGTCTGAGGGAAGCAGGATGGAGGTCCGAAGCCTATCACGCGGGAATGAACGGGGAGCGGCGAGATCGGGTGCAGGAAGCCTTTGCCGCCGGTGAGGTCGAGGTCGTCGTGGCGACGAACGCATTCGGAATGGGTATCGACCGTCACGACGTACGGTGCATCATACACCTTGCTCCGCCGGGATCGGTCGAAGCCTACTACCAGGAGGCGGGCCGGGCCGGGCGCGATGGCGAAGACGCCGTGTGTGCGCTGCTGGTGTCCCCCGGGGATATGCCGTTACGACGATTCTTGATCGAGAGCGATACGGAGGGGCGTATCCCGGACGAAAACGTCGTACGCCATAAGTGGAATCTCTTCTTGGAACTGATGCGATGGGCCGAGGGCGGGAGCTGCCGTCACGACACGATCCTGCGCTACTTCGGGGACGAGGAAGAGACGCTTTCAGGATGCGGAAAGTGTGACGTCTGTCTGACTATGGATGACGGAAACGGGGAGTCGGAGGACACGGCGACGATCGTGAGGAAGGCCCTGTGTGGCGTCGCGCGGGTTCACGGTCGCTTCGGCATTCAGGTGGCGGCGAAGCTGCTCGGCGGGGTCGACGACGACCGACTCGATTGGTCCAAATTGAACGCGACACCGACCTTCGGGACGCTGGCCGATCACAGTGAGGACTGGATTCTGAGACTGCTTCGGAGATGCGTGACGGTGGGCTGGGTCGACTTTCACGGCGGGCAGCGCCCGGTCGTGGTTGTGACCGAAGAGGGCCAGGAGGTGATTCACGAGAGACGCCCGGCAAGACTGCTGCTGCCACCCGAGAGGACGGTGAAAGTAGCCTCGACGTCTGCTCTCCGCAAAGGGCCGGGGCGCGACGATGACGGGTCGGTGCTCGACGGGCCGGCGACGGCGATCTTCGAGGCGCTTCGAGTGTGGCGGCTCGAGACGGCCCGGGCGGCCCACGTTCCGCCCTACGTGGTGGCCAACGATCGGACGCTGAGGGATGTGGCGTCGATGGGGCCGGCGAACGAAGACGACCTGTTGCAGGCTCACGGGATCGGGCCCGCGAAACTGGAGAAATACGGGAGCGAAATCCTGCGCGTAGTATTAGGTGTCGCTGCTTCGTAACTGCTCGGTGATCCCTCTACCCATTTCCTGATTTTCCTTTCCAGGTGCCCAGACCCAACCCTCGCAAGTCCGCCAGTTCGTTTTTCTCCTCCGCTTCGTAGAGTTTCCAGATCACCTGAAGCCCCTCCAGGCTGCCAACCCCGTCTGTCAGGGGTTTCTTGCCGGTCTCGATGCAGTCGATGAAGTGCGCCATCTCGACTTCGGTGTGCTTGGCGTGGGGGAGCTCGAGAAGAATTTCCTCTTTCTGTTTCGCCACCAGCTTGCCCGAGTCGTGCTCTTCCGCTCGTGTATGGGCGATGAGCCGCCCCGCACGGAGCGCGATTTCGAGTGTGCCTTCCTCACAGTGGGCGTGGAATGAATATCCGAGCCGGGTCCCTCTGGCCCCCCAAGTCCCGAAGTGGTAGCCGAGAACGCCGCCTTCGAACTCGATGGTGACGTTGCTCGTCCCTTCGCCTTCCATCCACGGGGTGCAAAGAGTCGTCCCGATGTGGCTTCCTCTGACGGGGCGACCCGCCATCCACAGCATCAAGTCGACATAGTGGCATCCGTGGCTGAAGAATTGGCCACCGCCCAGGGTCTCTTTCTTCTGGGTCCAATGCCCGTCCTCCCTTAGCGTCAGCTGCTCGGTCCAGATAGAGAGCTGAAACAGCTTTCCGTAGGCCTCGGCGTCAAGGAGTTCCTTCATCTTCACGACGAGGGGATGGAAGCGCATACAGTAGGCGACCATCAGCACGCGATCCTGTTTTTCGGACTCGGCGATCATTTCAACGCACTGCTGCTCGGTGATCGCCATCGGTTTCTCGACCATCACGTGTTTGCCCGCACGCAGGCAATCGATCGTGATCGGGTGGTGGAGAGCGTGCGGGACGACAATCAGGGCTGCGTCGATGTCATCGTAAACCTTCGCGTAATCCGTCTCGACGACGGGGTCACCGTCCAGAAGATTCGCGACAGCCTGCGCCTTCTCCCGCTCGATGTCGACGACGGCCGTCACCTCGATTCGATCGAGTACGTCGGCGAAGCGGGAGGCGTGAGACTTGGCCATTCCACCGCACCCGATAATGCCAATTCGTGTCTTACTCAATCGCTCTCCTCCAGGTTGAGAGTGGTGGAGTGTGCCACTGAACCTCCAGGTTGTCCAAGGACGAAACGAGTCTCCAGGCCAGCGGGGTCGATGTTGCTCACGTCCCCTGGATACCTGACATTTGTTCGTTTAAGGAGGGACGGGCCACCGGTTGCGGTTCCATCTGTCGACGATCTCTGAGGGCGCCCCCAAGCGGCCTTTGGTCCAGGATCGGCCCGGGGTCGCCCAACTCGCTGTCGATGAGCTCATCGAGAAGTCGATCGGTGAGTTGACGGCGCACGTCCTGGTGTGCGGGGTCGTCCCAGAGGTTGTGATAGTCTTCTGGGTCGTCCTTCACGTTGTAGAGTTCGCCATACGGCGCCGAACCGTAGTGCAGCAGCTTCCAGTCGTCCGTGACGAGCATCTTCACTTTCATCGTATGTTCGCCACCGATGACCGAGATCCGTTCGACGATGACGGCGTCGCGATGGGTTTCCGCCGATCCTTTCAAGGTTTCCGCGAACGATCGGCCTTCCATCCCGGGCAGAGGAGCGGCGTCGGCCAGGTCCAGAAAGGTCGGGGTCAGGTCAAGGTGGGTCATCACGCTATCATAGTGGCGACCCTCTGGCGAGCCGGGACGTCGCCAGAAAAACGGGACGCGGTTCACGCATTCATACGACATCATCGGCTTTGCTGCGATCCCGTGGTCGTTCAGTCCCTCGCCGTGGTCGGATGTGATGACGACGTGCGTGCTTTCCCACAAGCCTTGACGCCCGAGTTCCTCGAACAGGATGCCGATGGCGTCATCGATGAAGGTGGTCAGACCATAGTAATGGGCCGTGATCTCTTTCATCCTGTCGCCGTCCCATCCCTCGTGGGTGTGGTAGCCGCCATACGGGTTGCCGTCGCGTGCCCATCCGTAGTGAGGGGGCTTGCGGGTGACGTCTTCCCGTGGCAGGGGTTCGGGCATTTTGTCGAGCGGATACATATCGCAGTAGGGGCGTGGTGGGGCGAACGGTTGGTGGGGATCCGCGAAAGACATCCACAGAAAGAACGGGTGGTCTTGATTCCGGTGACGAAGCCACTCGACCGTTCGGTCGGCGGTCCAACGCGTGTAGTGCCACTCGGCGGGGATCGCGTTCTTCCACGAGCTATAGGCGCCGGTGGGTGGCTCCAGGGCGTTTTCCTTTCGCCACAGTTTCAGCCCTTCGGGATGGTTTCGCTCCAGCCAGACCCGCCAGTGGCCGGCTGCGTAGGCGTGCCCCGTGTGAATCTCGGCGTGATCGAAACCGTAGTAGGGCCCGTACCACAGACCGTCCTCGTGAAGGTCTGCACCTTCCGGTGGCTGATCGGGGAGGACGTTCTCCAGGTCGGCCGTGCGGAAGTGGGCTTTGCCGACCAGCGCGGTCGTGTAGCCGGCTTCACGGAGGCTGTCGCCCAGAACAGGGATGGCCTCGCTGAGGTTGACGTCGTGATTGAATACCTGATGCCCGCGTTGGCTGCGACCGGTGATCATACTGGCCCGAGCGGGCATACAGATTGCGTTGGTCGGGTAGGCGCGTCCGAACTGGATCCCTTCGTTCGCGAGACGATCCATATTCGGTGTCTTGAGGATCGAGTTGTGCAGGCCCAGCGCGTCCCAGCGCTGCTGGTCGGTCGTGATGAAAAGGAAGTTGGGACGACTCATCTGTGTCCGTCCTCCTGTGTACAAGGGAACTGTGGGATGGAGGGTCGAAGGAAGATCGAAAAGTCGATCAAATTGCAACCTCGATCCAGGCTCTTGCCTCGGAGAGAGATCTGAATCCCTCCGTTGTCCAGGGGGAGTCGGGTGTGTTTGCATCGTAAAGGGCGATGGCGGTGTCGATCGTTTCCGAATTCGAGACGATCGCGAGTCGCATCGTTGAATTGATCGCCGCGGCCACAGAGCCGATGGCGGCGATTTCCTTCATCTCATCCAGCGAGATCTTGAATTCGACAGCGTTGGTGAAGTCAAAAATCTGGTAGCGGATTCGGTCGAATTGCTCGTTCCCGTAGACGGCGTCTCCAGCCTGCTTGATTTTTTCCGGTGACGTGGCCCTGAAACTCGATGTGCACGCCTCCATCTTTCCATTTCATCGCATAGGACATTCCGATTGATCCTTGTCTGTTGGTTCAACTCACTCGCGTGGGCTAGTCCGGTGGCGCTTGAACGGTCGCACGATCCTCAGGAATCACGACCACGGCTTCGATCTCGATCAACCAGTCCGGATCGATCAGCCGGGCGACCTGAACGAGGCTGCTGGCGGGGTAGGGTGGCTTGAAAAACTCCCCCCGGACGTCGTGGATGGTCATCAGTTCCGAAACGTCAGTCCCGAAGAGGGTGACTTTTGCGATGTCATCCATCGTGCCGCCTGCGTAGGCAAGCACATCCCGAATACTCTCCAGAGCTTTACGGGTCTGGGCTTCCATATTGCCTTTTCCGACGGTTTCACCGTTCACGTCCTTGCAGACGTGTCCGGATACGTGCAGTACCCAGCCGGGAGGTTGCCAGGCGGCGCAGGAAAAGGCGCCGAAGGGTTCGATGACACTCGGGACGTTGAATCCGCGAGCCTTTCTTTGATCTCCTCGATCGTGGGCCATTCCTCGCGAACGGCGAAAGGATCACGCAGCGCGAACGAGATGACACATACGATCCAGTGTAACTCCGTGAACCACAAGGTTTCTGGCTGCGCACACGGCTTCGATGGTTGCGATAATCGATTTCAGATTCTGTGATGACGCGTGGTTTGGATCGGCGTAGTCCTGATCGTTGTGGGTATCTGTGACGATCGTCCCGAATCCGGGAGCCTCTTCGACGAAGCGGTTCAGAATGTCCTCTATGACCCGGCTGTGGTCGTATGTATGCGGGATGTAGGGCCACTCGAAGCCACGTTCGCCGGCGTGGCCTTGCTCTACGGGGCGACCGTAGGCGACAGCGACAGGGACCTCAATGAAGTCGGTATCGCCCTCGATCAGGCGGAAGGCCTCGTGAGCACGATGCGGGTAAGCGGGAGCTCCGGCCCATACGCTGGCGTGGTCCGGCAGGATGCGACCCGGGTTGGAGAGGCTTCCCCCCTCGAACCCAAGCGCGAGCAGGGCGGAAACCGTCGAGTCGTTGGCGGAGAAGTAGCCGGCGCGGAAGTAAATGGGCCTGAAGCCGAGGGCCTCTCCCCACACATCGACGGCCTCGGCCAGGATGGATCGCTGATCTTCGGCGGAGTAAGCACCAAGGTCGCGATCGTATCGATCTCCAGCGAATTTGTACGGGTGTAGGTGCAGGCCCAGACACGTCCCGCCCCCCTTCAGTTCCTGCAGGAGGGCGGCGTGGGCAACAGCCACCTCAGGATGGACGAACAGGGTGACCGGATAACCCAGGGCGCGCGCTGACTCGACGTACCCTCGAATCGACGTCTCACTGTCGGCGTATTCCGCCGGGCCGCTTCCCGATATCTCCCGGCCGTGGGCGCTGACGTCGATCTTTGCCGCCTCGCAGTCCATCGTCAGCATCACGTAGACGTCGTTCATTCCTTCCTCAATAGAGGCGGTTATAGTCCGCACCCGTTACGTTGCCTGTGATGTAGCGATCTCTGAAGAGGGACTGCCGGATCGGGGGCATTGGCAGAGGCTCTTTCCTCACAATCGTCTTCATTCGGCCTCCTTCCGTTTCCGGATGACGATCTTTGGATCAAAGTAGGTGTTGTTCGGGTAAAACGTGGGCAGGGCATCACGCGACCCCTGGCTGGCGGCTTCGATGTGCAGGAGTGCGAGGGGAAGCGCGGAATCGATGCTGGTCTCACCTTCGGGGTGATCGGATACGAGGAAGCCGTCGACCTCATAGTTGGGGAGGATGTGTCGGGCGAGCGTAGCGGCCCCGTCCAGAATTGCGGGCTCTCCGGTGGCATCGTGAAGGTCCAGCAGGCCGAACAGCGCAGCCGCGTCGTTCTGACCCGTGTTGACCCACCTGTGTGGATCGGCGGGGGATGCCGGGCCGTCTTCGCGTAACGGTTTCTCGAGGGACGGCCAGCCCATTCCGTCCGCCAGTGACCGTGCCACATCCAGAAAACGCGCTTCCCTGGTCACTCGATAGGCCCTGGCATACGACAGGAACATCAACCCGTCCGCAGGAACCTTCTTCAGCTTGGACGGCGGGCAATACCCGACACCTTCATTGCTGTCCGACGGATCGAGCCGCGTGCCGTCGTTGAGGCAGGGGATGAAAGCGTGCTGGTCTGTGTCGTAGCTGTGCTCGGCAAGTGCGGTGAGGTCCCTGACGATGAAATCTCGAAGCGGATGGGACTCGGGCTCACCAAGCACTCCGAGTGCGTTGGCAAAGGTGACCGCTGCCCGACCGTAGCGCGTCTTGATCACGCCGTCGGTGACGACCGTCGTTTCGTTCACGTCCTCACGTGTGTCGTAAGGAGCCTTGAAAGAAGCTCGCACACGACAAGGGTCGCGGTGATTGAACTGGTAAGCCCCGAGTCCCGTCTGGGGATGTCTGACCTGGTCGTAGCGGGAAAGCAGGTTCATTGCAGCGGCCAGGCTGTGTGGAGCGCCGGTGAAGGAGTGGTGCAGGACGCCGCTCAGGATGAGATCGCTGCCCGTGTTGATGAACGAGAGCGCAGTGTTTTCAACGATGGGGAGCGGGCCCCCGCTGAAAGGTTGGTGCCACCCGGGTTCCCAGGGCTCGTAGATGCCGTGGCGGTTGAACAGCAGCGTCTGCCAGTCCCAGATGTGGGCGTGCCAGCAGGCCTCGATGAATCGGGCGGTCAGGTCTGGCCGGACGCGGTGCAGATATGCGTAGTGCGGATAGACGCACTTCATCTCGTGATTGCCGACGATGGGTTCGTCGGCCTGGAGATCGTAACTGGAGTGACCGCCCCAGTAGAGCAATCCGGAGGTGGCGTCGACTGAACGGTCGAGGGCGGCGGCCGTCCACGCGTCTGCCCGTTCGTGATAACGGGTGTCACCGGTCAGGGACGAGAGCGCTCCCAGGGTTCTTAGATGATTCTGCTGGCACGCAAAGTTGGCCGTGACCTGCTCGCTCCAACGGAGCTGCTTTCCGCTGGCGAGGTCGAGGCCATCGGCGAGAAGAGGTGTGCCATCCGTACTGCAGGCCGATTCGACCCGGTCGACGTGGGCAATCACGTGGTCTGTCAGGGAGCGGCTCATTCGATTCCGGTGAGATCAGTAGCGATCGTCTTTGGTAGTTATCGGACACCAGCGGGATGTGAAGAGGGCGTTCAGGAGAAGGTCGTTGGCCTCGACAGTGCCGATGCGTCGAAGCGCGAACTCCCCGTAGAACCGGTTGTAGCGATTCTCATCCTGGAGAAGGGGGACGAGGTGCGGCACGGTGGCAGCGGCCGTGTGTCCGTTCCTGGCGGCTGCGAGAGCGCCGGCGCGGCGCACCCGGTAGTCGTCGTCTGCCAGGGCCCTGCAAAACGTCTTAGAGGTTTCGTGGCTGGGTTTGCTCAGACGACCCAATCCTTCGACGGCGTTTCGTCTGACCCACCAGTGGTCGTCCATCGCAGACCTACGAAGGGCTGCGGCCGCAGGGAGGGCCGACGTTCCCATCCGGCTCACCGTGTGCGTGGCGACTGCCCGTACCCACCAGTTTTCGTCTTCGAGCATCACCTTTTCAAGCTTCGTGATGGCGCCCGGTCCGATCGCGGTCAAGGCCTGGGAGGCGCATCCCGCGGTCGGGTTCGTACCGTGGCGGTTATCGGCAGGTGTGGAGGTGGTTTCCTCGATGAGGGCAAGGGTCTCCACCCGCATCGCATCGATCAAGGGATCGATCGCTACGGCTCCGTGACTCGCCAGGCGGTAGGCGGCATCCAGCCGGTCGGTTTCGTCTTCGGCCTCGAGCCGATGCAGAAGGTTGTCCAGGGACTCTGGATCGTTGGGGCCATCCGGATTCTCGCAGAGCAGCCAGTTCCAGACGTTCCGGGAGACCGACGGATGGGCGTCATCGATGTCGGGGAACCATCGCGCGCTGCGATGATCCCAGGGGGGATCGGAGAGCGGTTCCCGCGTTCGGGCGAACTGGAACTTCAGCATATACCGATTGCGGTGGCTCGTGTTCTGAGTTGCCCGATGCCAGGCATCGAAGTGGATGAGGGCGACCGTTCCGGCCGGACCACAGACGGGCAGGGGGGACTCCGTCGTCTGTGACGCGTCCGGATCGCTGATGGAGCGCTGGAATTGTGTTCCGGGCAGGATTCCTGAAGGGCCCATCTCTTCGGTCGTGTCTTGAGGATAATAGAAGGCCAGGACCCAGTCGAATCTGGGGTGTCGGATGTTGTGGTCGAAGACGTAACAGTCCTTGTGCCACTTCTGG
The DNA here is from genome assembly GCA_002433075.1 of Latescibacteria bacterium UBA6620. Classification (GTDB taxonomy): domain Bacteria; phylum Latescibacterota; class UBA2968; order UBA2968; family UBA2968; genus UBA6620. The sequence continues at coordinate 100,980 of DJHM01000042.1, read as the reverse complement.
CCCGCACTCCCTGGAGTGTTGAGGTGTCCGTGACGATGGGGGTTCAGGACGTAGTCGGGTCCGAGCAGGCTGGTCAATGCGCCGGCGACGTTGGGATGCTCGAAGACCCTGGCAATGTCGGGGATTCGGGGCAGGATGTTGTTGCCGATGTTTCCTTCGGTCTCGTAGACCTCCTCGATCGTGGACCGGATGCGATCGTGGAGACCGGGCATCCCGTCCGTCTGAAGGATGACGTAGCCGTCGACGATGAACCGTTGAACCTGCTGGTCCGTCAGGAGTGTTAGAGGGTCTGCCATCTATTTCCCGAAGTAGCCTCGTTCCGCCCAGACTTTTTTGGAAAGGGCCAGGGCCTCCGGCGAAGGTTTGATGCGACCGAGAATGCTGCTCGGGGGCTGCCCTTTTCGTTTCCGATCTGGGTCAGGGGACCAGTCGTCCTTCGCGTACTTCCTCCGAACAGATTCCTTCCTGAAGTCGGGGATTTCGTACGGTGATGAATCGTCCAGGGCGGATCGCCAGGCCTGAATACCGGCGATGCTCATCTCAACACCGGTGTAAACATCAAGGTCGGGGGGCTCCCCGGTCCGAATCGCCTCTGCGAAGTGATAGGTGGTGAAGAAGTCGCCTCCGCTGTGCCCCGCCCGACTCGCCTGATCGTGGTGCACGGGAAAATCGGGGGTATAGACGGTTTCGACCGGCTCGCCCTTCTTCTTTTCCCAGAGTTCTCGCCAGACTTTCAAGCGATGTCGGTCGCCGTGCCGGCAGTTCTCCATCAATCCTTTATTGCCGTGGATCCGGACGTAGTTTCCGTGGCCTCGCAATGAGCCGTGGATGGCTTTCATTACTGCGCCGTTGTCCATCCGGCAGATGATGACGCAACTGGTGTCGCTGCGCTTCATCGAGTGGGTCATCGTCGGGTCCTCGAAGTCGAAGGGCACGACGAAACCGTTGACCTTGACCGGCCTCGTACCTGTGATGTGCATAACGGGCGCGATGGAGTGTGTGCAGTAGTAGGTGGCGGGAATCCAGTTGCGCCAGTGATCCCGGCCACAACTTCGGCCGAGTTTGACTTCGGGTGGATCGGGATGGACGTACTCGCCTTCGCCGTATTTGAATTCCCCGACCACGCCCTTCCGATACAGACGACGCATTTCCTGGTTGTAGGCGGAGTAGGGGTAGTTCTCCGCGAACATATAGATGAGGCCGCTCTTTTCGACCGCACGTGCGAGCGCCACGCCTTCTCCCAGCGTGCTGCAGGCGGCCGTCTCGCTCATCACGTGCTTTCCGGCGGCCAGTGCTTTGATGGCGAAGGGCGCGTGCTGGTGGAAGTAATTAGCCAGAATCACGGCGTCCAGATCGTGCTCGAGGAACCGGTCGTAATCGGTGTAGGTTTCGACACCGAGTTGTTCGCCGGCGACGGTCAGCCGCTCTTCCCACGTGTCACACAGGGCGACGACCTCGAGTCCCACCGCGGCACCGGTACCCATCCTCATCCCTCGTCCGACGCCGACGACTCCGACGCGGATGTTGCGCTTTACCCGTCTGGGCATCTTGGCAGTTCCTTGAGAAGTGGTTGGAGGAAGAACAGCTCGTCATCCCTTCCGGACCAGCTGCTGCATCGACCTGGGCTCGCGTGGCGGGTCCATCTGGCTTCCGTAGTCGCTCCAGCTGACTTCGGCGACGTAGATGTTGCCCTTCGAATCGACGGCGATGCCGTGGGGAGAGTAGAAGCGTCCGGGTTCGTCCCCGAACGATTGGGTACCGAGACGAGCCCTGACGTTGCCTTTCCGGTCCATCACCGAGACTCGAGGGCCGAGGTTGGTGCCCGTTTCGTTGCTACGGATGCCGCAGAAGTACTCGCCTAGATAGACGTCCGGGTCGTCGCCACTGCCCATCGTGATTGCTGCGACGCGAGACATATCGTTCCACTGGGAGATGAAATTGCCATCGTTGTCGAAGACCTGGACTCGCTGGTTTTCGCGATCGGCGATGTAGACCAGCCCTTCTTTGTCTATGATGATGTTGTGAACAATGTTGAACTGACCGGAATCGGTGCCCGACTCGCCCCACGAAGTGAGGAGACGGCCCGTTGGATCGTACTTGTGAACACGCGCGTTACTGTATCCGTCGGCCACGAAGATGTTGCTGTTGTTGGGGTCGATCGCGACCTGACACGGGGCGTTGAACGGGTCGCCGCTCATTGCGGGGGCCGGCTCCCCGCCCTGGAGCTGCAGGAGCTTCTCGCCCTTTTTCGAGAATTTTTTCACGGTGTGGTCGCCGTTGTCCACACACCATACGGAGTCATCCGGGCCGATGGTCACGCCGTGTGGATTCGTGAACTCCCCGTCTCCCCAGGTGTCGAGAATGTCCCCGTCGGTATTGAACACGATCATCGGGTGGGTGCCACGGTTGAAGACGTAGACTTTGTCGTTCTCGTCGACAGCGACAGATGTGGCCTCCTTGTAGGTCCAGTCTTCGGGAATGTTTCCCCAGTTTTCGCCCGTCGTTTCGTAGGTGTATGAACCTGACCCGAGTTCAACCATTCGTTTCTCCTTTGGTGGTGTTCTTCGCTTCGAGTTTAAGACGATCGTAGTGGTCGGGGTTTCGTTCGACCTCGGTGAGCAGCATGTCCACGTAGTCTCGAATGCCGAAGCATCGACTGTCGGAGTCTCCGACGCGCCCACGTCTGACGCGTCCCAGCCGCTCCCAGAATTCGCCCAGGTTGCCACGATGTAGACTGACGAATTCAGCCATTGGGTCCTCTTCGAGCTTTCGTTCCCAGTAGAGGGCCTCGACGACGTGGCAGAACGTAGATGTTTCGTAGTCGACGCCCAGCATCAGAAGGTGGCCGTCCCGACGATAGGCTTTCAACATCGGCGCCTTTCGTCCGTGGGTCCGGCCCCAAGGCTCCCGATCCCAGGGCGTCGCAGGCCCCTCGTCGCTCAGGTGTTCGCCAACGAACGATTCGGCACCCTTTCCCCGGGCGGCCGTCGAGTGTGAGTAGTGGTCCGATCGGTACGTGCCCGGCATTCGACGGAACGATTCGGTGAGCCACCCCACGGAGGATGGGGTCTCCCCGACATTCCATCGCGCGGCCCGTTCGTCCCGGTCACCGATCAGATTAAACGAGGGCATCACGATCATCCCGTCCGCCCCCGTGGCATCCTCCATCGCACCGACCACGGTCGACGCGCCCCCTTCGACAGGCCCCAGACTCTTGAAGGAGGAATGCACAAAGATGAGATCCCCAGGACCGATTCCAAGTGCGCGGAGGTCCTGGGCCAGACTCGTTCGGGAGTGCATCAGTTCACCCTCTGGTAAGCGATGGCATAGAAGGCTTTGGTTTCGCCCGACCGGTTGGGTTCGCTCCGATGCCACGTGTAGTTGGTAAAGAACAGACCGTCTCCCGGGTCTGTTGAAATCAGGGCTTCGCGGCTGGGGTCGATGTGTGCGTGTGGGATGCGGTGCCGCTTGAAGGGTTCGAACCCCCCTTCTCGTACGTGACCCATCGCCGGATCGTCAAGGTAGGACTCGTGGTCCGTCAGTTTCCAACCAAGATGGCTTTGCGGCATCACGGCGATGGCGATGGCATCCTGCCCGACGTCCTGCAACGGAATCCAACAGTTGCAGCCCTGTTCGGGCTCGATTTTCCAATACCACGAATCTTGATGGAAAAAGCTTCGGCCGCCCTGATCGGTCTCGAGCCAGCTGTGCTTGACGCCGACCTGATCGGCGAATAGCTCGACCTGTCCTTCGAGGAGATGTTCCATCGCTTCCACGAGACGGGGATGCTGAGCCACTCGGTCGAAGACGTCCTCCTCTGACGCAGGACGCTGGATTCCCACAGGGATGGGATCGCCAGATGCCGATCGATAGATCGAGGGATCGAGATCCTGAAATCGCGCGGGATTCCATTCGGGGCGGTGATCGACGACTTCGAGGACCCGCTGTCTGCAGTCTGCGATCAGATCAGCGGGGATCAGGCTTGGGGCGAGCGCGAAGCCCATCTCGCGATAGCTGTTCAGGGAGGGAGTGATCGAGCTTGTGGCGGTCATTCCGAGCAAGTAAGCACGGATCGCGATGGGGGGCAAGGCGGGGGTGGTTGGGAGTGGCGAATCAGGAGGAGATTGTGGCCCCGGGGCCACAATTCAGTTGCCCCGAGGTCAGTGGCGGGCGGCTTTCGTCATTTAGGGGTTGCGCGGACGGTCAGGATGATGTAACCATCCATTCCTCAAGACTTTGAGGCAGACAATCCCCCCGGCCGAACGGCCGAATCTGGCGAAAGGAAACGACGTGGCAGAAAAAGCCCCCTGGATCACTTACAGACCGACACTGAAAGTACTCGATTGTACGATTCGCGACGGCGGCTTGGTGAACGATCATCTGTTTTCCGACGAGATCGTCCGAGCGGTTTACGACACGTGCGTGGCAGCTGGCATCGATGCGATGGAAATCGGCTACAAGAATTCTTCCGAGATGTTTCCAAAGAGCGATTTCGGCCCCTGGCGACACTGCGACGAGGAAGATATGCGTCGCGTGGTCGGGGACCACGATCCTGAGGCGTCTGGGCTGAAGCTGTCGGCGATGGCGGATGCGGGCGGCAAGTCGAACTGGAAGGAGCAGATCGAGCCGGCGGCAGACAGCGTGCTGGATATGATCCGGGTGGCCTTCTACGCACACCAGACGTCAGAAGCTGTCGAGATGATCCATCACGCTCACGAACAGGGATACGAGACGATGGCCAACCTGATGGCCGTGTCGAATATCACCGAGACGGAAGTCGACGCGGTTCTGGAAGCCATCAAACCGAGCCCGGCGGGGACGATGGTGATTGTCGACAGCTTCGGGCATCTGTACCGGGAACAGATCGACCTGCTCTACAGCAAGTACGCGGAGGCGATGGAAGGGACAGGCAAGGAGATCGGCATTCACGCACACAACAATATGCAGCTGGCGTTCGCCAACACGATCGAGGCGATCATCCTGGGGTCGGACCGTGCGGATGCGACGATGGCTGGACTCGGGAGGGGCGCGGGGAACTGTCCGATGGAGCTGCTTCTCGGCTTCCTGCGAAATCCCAAGTTCGATCTTCGGCCGGTGATGCAGCTGCTGCGCGATCATATGGACCCGCTGCGAAAGAGTCTCGAGTGGGGGGCGCTGGTTCCTTACAACATCACGGGCCAGTTGAATCTGCACCCGAGAGCTGCGATGGAGTTCCGGGCCACGAAGGAAAAGGACGACTACGTCAAGTTTTACGACTCGATTGTCGCAGACATCTAAGCAGTCCTGCGACGCTTTGACGCAGGCGTGACGAGAAGAGGATCGTGCAAATGCGCGATCCTCTCTTCGTATGTATTCAAGTGAAAGAGGTGCTTTGGCTTTCCAGAATCCCATTCGTGAATGGAATCGGGACTTCCGACTGCTTGCTGCGGGGATGTTCTCGCTCGGCGTTTACTTCGGCGTTCGGCACACGCTGTTCAACAATTTCATCGTCGAGCGATTGGGGGTGGAGGCGCACCAGCTGGGGCTGATCGAATCGCTTCGTGAGTTCCCGGGCTTCCTGAACGTCATCTTCATCGCCCTGATCATCCGGTGGTCTCCGCCGATCGTCGCGGCTGCCTCACTCGTCGTGATGGGCGTGGCGATCGCCGCCTACTCCGAAATCCACACCGTGTTCCAGCTGGGGGTGTTCGCCGTCTTCGGCAGCCTTGGTTTTCACAGTTGGTTGCCGATGCAACAGGCCTTGGGGCTGGCCTACTCTCCACCGGGTGACAAAGGGAAGTGGCTGGGTCAGTTGCGGAGTGTGTCCAGCGCGTCCACGCTGGCGATGATCGGTGTTTGTCTCCTGACCTTTCACTTCCTCCAGTACGAGGGATTGTTCCTCGTTGCAGGGGCGGCCGTGATCCTGGGCGGACTGGCAATCTCGGTTGCGTCCAAGCCCGAAACCCAAGCGGATCAGAAGAGTTTCGTGTTTCGCCGTCGCTACTGGGTCTACTATGCGTTGAACGTCCTCCAGGGCGTGCGGCGGCAGATGTTCATTACCTTCGCGATCTTTGCCCTGGTCAAGGTCCACGGGATGCCGATCGAGACGACGATGGTGCTGGTACTGATCAATCAGGTCCTCATCACGGTGACGTCCCCCTCTGTGGGCAAGCTGGTGGACCGCCTGGGCGAGCGATTGATGTTGAGCCTCAGTTATGTCGGTCTGACCCTCGTGTTCACGGGCTATGCTGTCATTCAAGATCGGCCGACACTCTACGTCCTGTTCTGCCTGGACAACCTGATCTTTTTCGGGCCGATCGCGATGACAACCTATCTTCACAAGATTACACCGCCGGAGGAGCTTCGACCGACGCTGTCAATGGGCGTGACGATGAATCACGTCGCGGCCGTGATCGGGCCCTTCGTGGGAGGGCTGGCGTGGAAGGCATTCGGGTACGAGGTGATCTTCTTCAGTGGAGCGGCCATCAGCGCTCTGTCCCTCGTGATGAGCCAGTGGGTGGACCCTGAAGGACTGTTGGCTAGAGAAGAGGAAGCGGCCCAGAGCAAGGAGGAGCGCGCGTGAGATACCGGAAACTGGGACGGACGGACATCGAAGTTTCGGAAATCGGGTTCGGGTGTGGGGCTGTGGGCGGGCTGATGATTCAGGGTGACGCTACGGAGAGGACCAGAGCGGTCGAGACGGCGATCTAAGGCGGGATCACCTACTTCGACACGGCGCGCTCGTATGGGGACGGACTTTCGGAAACCCACCTGGGATGGGTGCTGAAGGAGCTGGCCCCCGATGTGGTGGTTGGGGCGAAGGCGCAGCTGGTCGAACCCGATATGGACAGGATCGAACAGGCGGTTGTCGAACACGTGGAGGGGAGTCTGGAGCGGCTCGGAAGAGAGCAGGTGGACCTGATCTACCTGCACAATTCAGTCGTCCACGATCGAAATGTCGAAAGCGCCCGGCTGAGCGTGAGTGACGTGGAGGCGGCCTCACGTGGGCTTCGTCGAGTGGTGGATCAGGGGAAGGCTCGTTACTGGGGAATCAACGGGCTGGGTGAACCAGGGGCGGTGATCGAAGCGGTCGAGAAGACCGAGCCCTTCGTGATTCAGGCCTGTTTCAACCTTCTGAATCCGTCCGGCGTCGAGACCGCGCCGCCTGCGTTTCCGTTCCAGGACAACCAGCGCCTGATCGGGCAGTCGGTGGAGCGTGGGGTAGGGGTCGTGGGAGTCCGGATCCTGGCGGCAGGCGCTCTGAGCCGCCGGGTGGACCGGCATCCCTACGCGTCTCAGTCGGTGGGACCGATCGCCACCAGTTCGAACTTTGCAGCGGACGTGGATCGAGCCGCCGACTTCGATTTTCTCGTGGAGGAGGGCGTGGTGGAGGATCTGATTGAAGCGGGAATCCGTTATGCTGCGGATGCGACCGGGCTGACGACGGCGCTCGTGGGGTTGTCGAGCCACGAGCACCTGACGCACGCGCTGCGGAGCGTGGAAAAGGGTCCTTTGCCTGAGGATGCTTTGGCCAGGATCAGACAGACGCAGTCTTCGTTCGGAGGTGGGGAATGAAAGTGCTGATCGGCGCGAATCCGATGGGACTGGAGGGGGTACTGCCTCCAACGGGCGTATCGCATCCTGACGTGGAATTCGTGTTCGAGCCAGATCGCGACCGGTTGAAGGAGGCGATCGCCGATGCCGATGTCTTCGTGGGCTGGATCGGACGGGAAGCTTTTCTGGATGCCAGGAAGCTGAAGTGGATCCAGTCACCCAGCTCGGGGACGAACTATTATCTCGAGATTCCCGAACTGGTGGAGAGCGAAGTGTTGCTGACGAGCGCCCGGGGCACCCACGCCGCCTGCGTGGCAGAGAGCGCGATGGCGATGATCCTGGCCTTCACACGGGGAATCCGGGCGGGGGTTTCGGCACAACAGGACCACAAATGGGCAGCGCAGGAAATCAGGTCCGCGATGATCGAGCTGACGGGGAGTACGATGGGCATCGTGGGGATTGGCGCCATCGGCCAGGGCATCGCCCGTCGCGCCCGGGCGTTCGATATGCGCGTGATCGCGGTCGACGCGTTCACGACGGACGGCGGGGAGGATGTCGAATCGGTCTGGTCGCTCGCCAGATTGGATGATCTGATGGCCGAAAGTGACTATGTCGTCGTGACGCTTCCCTGGACGGCCGAGACGGATGGAATGATTGGAAGCACGCAAATCGCGGCGATGAAGAAGACAGGGATGCTTGTGGGTGTGTCGCGAGGGGGGATCATCGCCCAGGACGCGCTCGCCGAGGCACTGAGGAAGGGCACGATCGCCTCCGCCGCACTCGATGTCTTTACGCCGGAGCCGCTGCCTTCGGACAGCGAGCTGTGGGACCTGTCGAACTTGCTGATTCTTCCACACGTGGCGGGAGGTACGCAGCTGGAAGGGCAGTACATCGCGCAAATCTTCGAGGAAAACCTGGGACGCTTCATCAGGGGCGAGCTTCCGCTGAGGAATCAGGTAGACAAAGTTCGTGGATTTTGAGTACCCAACGCAGAGGGAGCGAGTCCAGCCCTCTGTGCGGAAACGGATGATGGCCTGCCTGTTCGCGTCGCAGAGCCTTTTCAGCGCGGCGACGATTATGTGTTTCACGCTGATGCCGATCCTCGCGGCTCGACTGGGTGAGCGAGACAGCGCGGCGGGCGTTCCGCCGACGCTGATGATGCTGGGCCGGGCGGTCTCCGCGTATCCGGCGGGTTGGCTGATGGATCGGCTCGGTCGACGACCCGGTCTGTCCCTGGGATATCTGCTCACGAGTTTTGGGGCCGCCCTCAGCGTATGGTCGGTCAGCGACTGGGGATCGTTCGTAGGGTTTTCGTCAGGCGCGCTGCTGATGGGGATGGGGCGGGGGATGATCGAACAGGCGCGATTCGTGGCAGCCGAAATCTACGACGTCGATCGACGACCGCAGGCGATCGGGGCGATCGTGCTGGCCGGAACGGTCGGCGCGGTGGGTGGACCTCTGCTCGTGGAGCCGTCCGGCTCCCTTGCGGGAAGGTTCGCGATGCACCCCGACGCAGGGCCGTATTTCCTGGCCGCCCTGTTCGCCGGGTTGGCGTTCCTGCTGACCGAACTGTTGCTTCGACCCGATCCGGGCACACTGGGAAAGTCGCTCGACGCGCCCCGGGATAAAGAGGTTGGAGGACGGCCGCTACGCGAGATCTTCTCCGGTCGAGAGCCTCGCTTCGGCGTGGCGGCGATGGTGATCGGTCAGTTCGTGATGATGCTCCTGATGGTCATCACGCCCCTGCATATGAGCCATCACGCCCACGGCACGGGGTCTATCTCCTGGGTGATTATGGCCCACACCCTCGGAATGTACGGGCTGTCGAGTCTGACGGGACGGTTGTCAGCGCGTGTGGGACCTGTGCGCGTGGTGCGTTTTGGCGCCGGGGTTCTGGCGGTGTCAGCGATTCTGACGCCCGTTTCACACGGTGTGGCGTTGTTGGCTTTAGCTTTGTTCCTGCTGGGGTGGGGTTGGAACCTGTGTTTCATCGCTGGTTCCACGATCCTGTCGGACGCGCTGGCCTCGAATGAAAGGGGTCGTGCACAGGGCGCAGGAGAGACTGTGATCGCGGTTGCGGCTGGGGTGGGCAGCCTGGGAACCGGAGTCGTGTTTGCCGAGGCGGGAATTCTGGCCGTCAGCGTGTTGGGGCTGGTCGTTTCGGCCGGACTGCTGGGCGGAGCCTGGCGGAGGAAGGAGCATCTGCAAGCCGTTCGTTCTGCGGGAGATTGAGAGACATCTGACGGAAAGATCGAAGCCCTGTCTGCTCGCGCAGGCGGGGCTTTTTTCTGCTCGATCGCGGAGGGGTTCAGCAGAGGTCGTTCAGGTAGGCCATCGATTTCTTCAGTTCGTCACCCGCATCCGATCCAGGGATGCGGCACTCGAAGCCGCAGTACTTGTCATATCCGATGTCAGCCAGGGCCTGAAGAGCCGGAGCGAAGTCCGTATGGCCATAGCCGGGGAGGACGCGATTGCTGTCCGCCAGGTGGACGTTGGCGATGTGCTTGCCTCCCGTACGGATCGCGTCACCTAGGTCTGCGTCCTCGATGTTCATATGGAAGAGGTCGGCCATCGTCGTAATGCCCGGACTTCCGACGGCCTCGCAGATGTCGACCCCGTGCTGAACCGTGCACGGCCACCACTGTTCGTACCGGTTGAGGGGCTCGACGATCAGACTGCATCCGCATCTCTCCGCGTGGGCGGCGATTTCTTCCTTGAGGATCGAGGTAAGGAGATCCTTTTCGAGCTGCTCGGTCGTGACGAGAGGGGACAGGTCGGGGATCCGATACCCGTTCCGCATCTTTGTCTCGATCAAAGGAGGGAAGACGATACCGACTCCGCCGAGTTCGCCGCAGAGGGTCAGGACCTCTTTGATGGAGTCGATGGCGGCGGCTCTGCGATCGGCGCGAGCATCGAGAAGGGCCAGCTCGGGAGACGAGAAAACGTTCGGGATGATGCCCGATTTTTCGGATGCGCGCTGAATCTCTTCGGCGCATTCACGCTTGCTCGACCCCGTGATCTCGATGCCGTCAAACCCGAGTTCGGCGAGAGCGTCGAACTTCTCGGTCAGGGACGAACCGGGGGCCATATTTTCACGGATGGAATATTTCAGCTTCACGATGGGGTCCCGCTACGGGATGTAATTGTCGGCCGCAGCATCGACGTATTTCTCGATCGTACGTTCTTTGAACGTCGGATGCGGACCGTATTTCTTGGAGTCAAACTTGAAGATCAGGAGTTTCCACTTGTCGGGGTCGAGATACTCGAGCCGTGCGAGCCGGCCGACGCCTTTGACGTTGCTCATTCCGAAGACCCTGCCGACCAGCCCGCTCTTGGCTTTCTTCACGACATAGACGAAGAGCATATTCGCTTTGAAGTGGCCCCGGAACTCGCTGATTCCCCGACGACGATATTTCCTGGCGTGATTCTTCAGTGTTTCGAGCGCGGTCTGTTGCGCTCCTGGTGACGGCATCTGCATCACATTCCCCCGAATGTAGGCTGTCCCGACGTTAAACGAAGATACGCCCGAAGCCGAAGTGCGGCAATGACGGCCTGGGTTACTTGCCGAACTGGCCAGCCAGAATGAGAAAGTCGGAGAACCCGATCCTCATATCGCCGTTGAAATCGACGTCGGCCCGGTATCCCTCCTGCCCTTCCGATTTCCCGAAGGCCCCCGCCAGTTCCAGGAAGTCCGAGAAATCCACGTTTCCGTCTCCATTGATGTCCGGGGAACGCGCCCACGGTTCTGCCCCGGTGGTAGCCAGGGACACGGTCAGCGCGGTGGGTGGGTCGGAGGTGTGGATCGTGAGGGTACCTGTGACGGGTCCGACCTCTTGTGCATCGAACACTAGGTCGAAGGTGAGGGACCCCCCGGGTTCGACGAGGCCGGTCACGGGCGTGACGGTAAACGGACCGGAGACTCTGACGCTGTCGATGGTCACATCGATGATGCCCGCGTTTTCGAGCACGACGGACTGGCTGGACGTGGCCCCTACGATTACGGTCCCCCAATCGACGGAAGATACATTGAGGACGGGCATCGCGACCGGTGGGGGAGGCTCGGGCGCGGTTCCCGTCAGGGTCACGGTCACAGTCGAGCGGGTGGGGTCGTTCGTGACGAAGCGAAGCGTGCCGGTCACCGTCCCGCCCTCGGTGGGGGAGAAGGTGACGTCCAGGGACCCCGTGGCCCCGGCTGCAATTTCGGCCGCCGAAGGAGAGACCGAGAATGGGCCCGATTCGATCGTAGCCTCGGTGATGAACAAATTCTCGCTACCTGTGTTGTCGAGCGTGAGCGCGAGGGTGTCCGACGACCCGGTCTCGGTCTGGTTGAATGTCAGCTGATCGGCGGACAGGTTGACTCTGGGCTGGCTGCTCAGGATGGAGATGGGCCCGAACTGCGCGACAAACGGCAGCGAGCCCCCTGATTGTCCTGCAAAGATGACGATCGTGTAGTCGCCCGGGTCCAGGGATGCGGCCGGGGTTTCGATCGAGAATCGGCCGTTGGCGACATCCGAGCTCACCGACGGACCCGCGGTGCCATCGGCGAAGTCGAAACGCATTACCAGTTGAGTAGGCGCGGTGTCCGTTAGGGTGCCGGATATGGTTCGTATCTGGTCGTCGAAGAAATCCGTGGGCAGAGGTTCGTCGAGCAGAACGCCATCGAAGATATCGGTCGGCAACACGACGATCTCGGACCCCGCCGATTGCACGGTGACGGGGGAGAACGATCCTCGCGCTGGTAGACTGCCCCCCGAGGGGCCCCCAAAGACGTTGAGGGTGTATTCACCAGCCTGAGACGGAAAGAAAACGATGCCCTGGCGAAAGGCTCCGCTGCGCGCGTTGAACTGAAAGCGTATCTCGTTTCCGGGCGCATCGGTCAGGATGAACAACAAGACCTCGATGGTCGGGTCAGACACGGTTCCCGCGAAACTGAAGTCCTCACCTGCCGTGATCTGAGTTGGGACCTCGGCGTCGAGGTTCATTCCGTCGAAGAAGTCGGTGGGCAGAGAAAAAGCACCCTCCCCCTCGACAGCGGCGAAGCTCGGAAAGCGACCGACAACCGGAAGCGTCTGCCCGGACAACCCCATAAAGATCTGCGCCGTAAAAGCCCCGGTCTGATTCTGGGCAAGCAGGAGGATGAGTTCGAACCGGCCGTTCGTGACGTCTGCCTCTACCTCGACCGACTGGCCCGCTGCATCTACAAGCGTCATCAGCACGACCTGAACGGTCGGATCCGATACCGTGCCGGCAAGACGGACGGTATCTCCTGTCGTAACGGAGGTGGGTACCGTCGTGTCGAACACAATGCCCGGGAAGAAATCGACCGGAAGATCGATGGGGCCGTCGCCCTTTCGTACGACCACCCTGGGCAGTTGCCCGACGAAAGGGAGAGACTCGCCGGACTGGCCCGAGAAGATCTTGAGCACGTAGTCGCCGGCTTTATCGTGACCGAGGAGCAGGTTTCCCTTGAAGCGGCCCGAGGTGGCCGGCGCTTCGAACTTGATCGTGTCTAGGCCGACATCGATGGGTTCGAAACTGAACAGGGCGAGCTCATCAGCCGGGTTCGCAAGGGTACCTTCGACGACGACGTTCTGGCCGGTCGTGAAGTCGCCACGCAGCGGCGCATCGAGGGTGATGTTGGGAAAATAGTCGGTCGGTAGCACGTTGTGAGGTTGGAAGTCACGATCGACAGGAATCGTGACGGCGACGAGATCGGCATCCGCGGTCCCATTGATTTGTAGACTCTGCACACCGCCTTCCGCAGTAAGCCGAAAATAGGCCGCGGCAGCGGGTCGGATGAGTCCTGTCACGGCCGTTCCGGGGAGCGCAATCTGACGGTCCATCACGGGTGGGATGACACGCCCCCCCGTTACGGGGTCGGTGAGGACGCTGCTACCGTAGGCGAGGGTGGCATCCGAATTCAGGCCCGATCCCGAGAGGTAGTTCCGGATGAAGAAGGTTTCGAGCAGCGATTCGAACGGGTCGTTGATGGCGTTCTCGACATTCTCCACGCCGGTCAGGCTGGTGTTGAGAAGCGTACTCAAAATGCCATCGCCGTGGATGTCCATCATCGTCTGGAGGCTGAGGTATGCGCCTCCGCGAATCCCCGAGCTTGCGAAGGCGTCCCCGTTCAGTCGGAAATTCTCGGGGGCGTCAAGGAAGCTCTTTAGTCGGCTGGTGTTTCCGCCGTCGACGTGCCCCCCGACCAGGTCTTCGGTGAAGTGCGAGAGTGCCTCGTTCAACCAGGATTCCTCCCCGTCCCCGCCGTTCACGAAGAAGTGCTGGTTGTAGTTGACGAGATGCTGGTACTCGTGCGCAACGAGCGATTCGTAGGTTTCCGCCGATCGGCTGGGGCTGAGATAAATCATATCCGCCAGGTTGCCGTCCCCGCCGACGTTCGTTTCAAACAATGACCCCGATCTGAAGAATCCACCGAACTGCCCGACTTCGTCGATGACAGGCGAGAACAGGAACAGAATCTTTCCGTCACCGTCGATATCGGAAGGGCCACCGAAGGTGCTGTCGATGAGGGGCTGGGAGGAGGCGCTGAACTCGTCGATGATGGCTTGAACGTCTGCCGTCGTGACAGTGTTGACCGAGTCGGACGGTACGTTGTCGACATAGGCCAGGGCGTTGTCGTTGAGGGCGACGAGTGTGGCTACGATCGAGCGATCCGTCGTGACATCGCCGAGGGCGATGAACGCGAAGTTTCGTGTGGAGCCCACCGCGGGAGTGGACTGTTTCCAGGCGGGCAGGCGATCGCGGTCCTGGAGCGGGATCGATGAGAATGTCTGCTCCTCCGCCTTCAGCAGGAGAGACAGTTCATCGTGGGGTGTGAGTTGGGGGAGGGGGCGCCGAGCCAGAGGAATGACCTTGCTCGCGGCGGTTCCCAAGACTTCGTAAGCATAGGACCGCGAGGTGTCGGCTTCAGAGACGTTCCGAGAGTAGAGAATGAGCTCGTGATCCGTCGTCTCGAAGTTCAGGGTGAGGGTCCCCTGTCCTGACGAGAGGGGGGTGGTGACGGGGTCTCCAACGATCTGTGCATCCAGGCCCGTGCTCAGGCCGGCCAACAAGAACGTCGCCCAAAGACAGCGCATATGTAATCCAGAGTTGGTTATTGAACATAAAAAGGCCACCAGATCTCCGCTCTGCCAAGCGTCGCTGATGGCCAAGTCACGTACAGCTCGTCGGGGGGCGAGCGGGGCACGTGACGGACTGAATATAGGCGGAGGGCGAGAGGCGCGCAACCGGGCCCTCGGCTGGCGGGACCTTAGAAAGTTTCCCCTATCAGCTCTGCTCGCTGTATCCGGTCCAGCCGGAAAACGCGGTCCCCCCTCCGGTTCCGACAGTAGGCATACAGCATTTTTTCATCTTCGGAGGTGGGCTGGACGATTCGGTCGGGGTTGTCTCGGGCGCCGTATTCGAGTCGCAGGCAAAGCTTCCGGCGGATTGCGAAGTCGATCACGGTGAGGATGTCCTCTTCTTTGGTGGCCGGGTTGGGGCCCTCGAATTCAGCGAGGGAATCGCTCCCATCGGACTCCCGGACTTGCTCGATGACGCGTTCGAACAGCTCGGCGTGCTCCTCGGTGCGTTGGCCGATGCTTTCACCGGGTGTACGACGCAGCACCCTGCGCAGCCGCTGGGCAAGGTGAGTGATGTCTCGCGGCTTCTCGCCAAGCCTCGAATCCAGGAATGAGATGGATGACTCGAGGTAGCCCACCAGCTCGGACAGGTCGGTCGTGCTGAGGTTCACCTGGTGGCTCGACTCGGTCTCGGCCTGGTCGACGTGTTCGAAAGAAGGCATATAGCCCTGCCGGGTGAGCAACTGGGTGAGGGCCTCGGGCCTCGAACCTACCTTGATGCCCACAACGGTGGGGGAGAACCGTTCGCCAAGGAGCTCGGCGATCTGCTTTTGAGCAAAAAGCTCGTCCAGCCGGGCGGGCTCATCCACACAGACATATCCCGATGCCAGGCGGATCTGGATTTCTCCGTGCTTGTCGTCGCAATCTTTGACGAGGGATTTAACCATATCTGGGACTCCAGTTGCGCTGCGTTCTCTGAGAAATCTGAGGATCCGAGTGGATGTGAATCCGCGGTTGAGTGCGTCGAGAATAGCCTCGCGCGTGATCTGAAAGTGGCTGACCACGTCGATGCTCTTGAGGTCTGTCAACCCGCAGAGCTGTACATAGTCGGTGACAGGCAGTTCAGGGGGGGCGAGGACTTCCAGGTTCGGCTGGATGATGAATCGGGCGTCGGGGCTGGCGGGTATGCCGAAGCTGACTTCCTCCTTGCTGCGTTTCAGGATGCTGCGACCGGCTGCAGTCAATTTGAAGCACGCACCTTCGCTGGCGTGAAGGGGACGGTCGAACGCCCGGGGATTGCCGATTTCGACAATGCCCATCCAAGCGATGGCTCCAACGAGCATACGCCGGAGTAGCTCATCGGCCGTTGTCCCGCCAGAGGACAGGACCGTACCAGCGGCAGGCCCGTCGGTCAGCGTCTTGAAGGCGGGGGACAACTTGACGAGCGTGCGGTAGAACTGATTGTAGGAGACCCACGCGTCGTCCGGGCACCTTGCCAGTCCGGCGAGTACTTCGGTGCGCAGGGTCTTCAGCTCTTCGGCGCGGCCTTTACGTCCGTTCACCGACGCTCTGTCGGCCGCCCATTCATTCCATCGATCGGTGTCTTTCCAGAAGGTGACGAGGGTCTTGAGCAAGCTGCTGTGGCGTGCGAGCCTTCGCGGTCCTGTTTTCGACAAGACCCAGCGTCCGTTTTCGGGGGACAGCAGGTCGGCATCCTCAGCGAACAGCATCAGGAAGTCCGGGTAGCCCGGATCTTCACCGGCTCGGAAGAAACGACCCGCTTCACGGAGCTCGCCTTTGGGCATTCCCCCACGTTTGAGCGTTTTCGGTCTCTTTCGCTCGATCAGGCCCAGGAGCGTACCGAGGTCGCGGGGCAATTGCTCGCCGGGGGTCACGATGCTGGAGGGGAGGCTTGCGTGATCGTTCAGAGATTCTTCTGGAGGGCTCTCCAGTCTGCCTCCCTGAGCGCGGGCGAGGGATTGCAGGATCTTCGCAAGGTCGCTGGCGATCACGAGGGGATGGTCTCTTGCCAGCCGGCTGCTCTCCGGTGCGACAAACAGAGGGGTCTTCCAGATGAGATCCTCGAGTGCTCGTAGCGCCCCCTCACCCAGTCGAGATTCCACGTCTGCAGGGGTCGGGGCGGACTCGGACAGAACGAAGTCCAGCACGTCTCGTCGGTCTTCGCTTAGTCCCTTCAAATAGGCTTTGAGGTGATCGGGGTCGGTCAGGTGGCGGTGGATGATTTCGATCAGAAAAGGACGTCGATTCTCTCTCGTCTCGATGCCCAGATCCCGGGCGAAGGTCGTGAGCTGACCGAGAGAATAGTTCGATAGGACGGCTCGCAGGCGATGTTGCTTTCCTTCGGGCAGGGCGAGAGATCGGAGGATCGATTCCGGGACCCCGATAAGGGGATCGGTCTCGCCGTGAACCTGCGTGTCCTGGAATGCGAGTCCAAGCAGAGTCGCGCTTTCGATCATCTCGGAAAAACGGTGTTCGAAACCGTGGCCGAGCTCGGCGATCGCGACCGAACGCGGGAGCTCGCCGCCTTGGGCCGCAAGCTGAGACAATAGCTCACGACAGGGATCGCTCAAGCGGGCGAGGTGCCGGTTGACGGCAACGGGTTGGGCAAGGTGACGCGAAAGAGCGTCGATCAACGCCGGCTTATTGAGGTGTTCTTCGGTTTCCAGTTCAGTTTCGGCAGCGATACGACGGAGGAGCGGAACAGGTTGAGCGGTCAGGGCAGCGCGCAGCTTCATCGGTGGGTAGAACCAGACAGGATGCGGGCATCCCAATATGAGGTGGATCTGTTGATCTCGAGGTAAGCGATGCGGAAGGTCCCGGAAGGGGAAGATGGGGTGGAATGACGAGTCATAGGTCTATTGGATGATGAAATCCGGGAAGTAAACGCGGAGCACCTCGCCCCGGATGAGCATTGCGTTCACGGCAAAGCGAATCTCGTCCTTAATAAACTCACGATCTTCCGGGTTGTCGAGTTCCTCGACCTTTTTCGAGGACAGGATGCGGACGATGGCGTCCCGAAGTTTGGGCTGTTGAAGATCGAGCTGATCGTAGACGCTGGCCGGTGAAACACCGAGGCTGACCTGGGCCTTGATGAACCGGAGCCCCCGGTCAGAAATCGAGTCTGCGGGGTTGACCAGAAACTCGCTCAGCGTGTTGAAGGTCGCTTCGGGCTCGTCGCTGATGGCAATGTCAATCCGTGCCTCCTCGATCTCTTCGACCTGGGGCCCCTTGATGCGTTGGATGACGACCTTGTTGATGAGCAGGTATGCGATGCTCGCCTGCCCGAGAACGACGAGCATCACGAGGGGCATATAACGGTTCATTCTGAATACCCGATGGGCCAAGTAGACAAAAAAGGCTGAGGGCTCGCTTGCCTCAACCTTGAGTGCTCAAAAACGATAGGGAATGCGCCCACGCGAGTCAAGATCAGCGCGATTCAGCGCGGGGATCTGTCCGCGTCAAGTCGGGGAAAAAAAGAGAGCCGCAGGCGATGATCGCCTGCGGCTCTTTCGGGAAAACAACAACTGCTTCGAGAAACCCGCCGATTTCGATGGGACGCCAGCGTCGGCGGGAGCGCTGGGCGTGGTGGGTGGGCCACCTGTCGCCGGATTTCGAGTTCCCGCGACTTCGACAGGAGCGGAGAATCGCTCGACTGCCGGCCTGCGCCTTATTGTTCCGCCTGAGCTTACTGGAGGAGCGACAAGGCATTCTGCGGGATCGCGTTGGCCTGTGCCAGAAGAGCCGTGCTCGTCTGGGTCAGGATCTGCGCCCGTGTGAATGCCGATACTTCCTCTGCGACGTCCGCATCTCGGATCGAAGACTCGGAGGCCTGGAGGTTCTCGAAGGCGTTTTCCAGGGATCGAATCGTGAATCCGAGTCGGTTCTGGATTGCTCCGAGGTCGCCGCGAACGCCAGCAACACGGTCGATGGCCAGGTCGATCGTAGAGATACAACCTCGAGAGCTTTCCATGGTGGCGATGGAAACGTCGGACAGGTTGAGGTTGACGCCGCTGGCTCGCATATCGGTGATGTTCACCGAGAGGCGATGCACCGCGCCGCCCTCCGGACCGATCTGGAAGGATCCGCCTGGGGCACCTTCAATCGTCAACGTCAGTCCATCCAGTTCGCCGTCACGATAGCCGTCGAGGGCGGGGGAGGTTAGCGTTGCTGCACGTTCCCCGGACAGGGTGAGCTGAATGCCGATTCGATCGAAGTTGGCTACGATCGCGCTGCCGGTTGCCACTACGCCGCCTGCGCCATCCAGGTCGAGAGCGGGGCCGATGTCGATGGTCTGTGTTGCTACGCCGTTACCCAGTGTAATCTGATTGTCGGTATTGACATTGTCGATGAAGACGTAGTTACCCGCTTCGGCCCCACTGATCGAGACGTCGAGGATCCCCGTGGTCGTTGAAGCCATGGCCGTAGATGCGGTCAGGTCTTCACTGATCGTGTTGCCGAAGCCGTTGAGTAGCGAGATACCGTTGTAGGTCGTTACGTTCGCGATTCGGTCCATTTCCGTGATCAGGTGGACAACCTCTGAGTTCAGGGCGGTACGGTTGCCGTCGTTGAGGGTCGACGAGGCCGACTGGACGGCGAGCTCCCGCATCCTGATGAGAATCGCACTGACTTCGTTGAGGGCGCCCTCAGCCGTCTGGATGAGGTTCGTACCCTGCTCTGCGTTTCGGATGGCCTGGCGCCATCCGCCGAGCTCTGCCCGCATCCCTTCTGATACGCTCAACCCTGCTGCATCATCGGCAGCCCGGTTGATCCGTAACCCTGACGAGAGTCTTTCGATTCTCGTCGCCAGTTGCCGATTGTTGATCAGCAGCTGTCGCCGGGTATTTAAGGCGATGATGTTGTTGTTTACCCGAAGTGGCATCCTGAACCTCCTTGTTTGTTACTTCCGGATCGGCTTCCTTACCGGTCTCGAAGACCCTTCGCTCTGATGCCCCTTTCTGAATCTGGAAGCGAAGAGGTACGTTGAAGATGGTCTGTCATTCCGGAGCTTCGAAGTCGTGGCATTCGCCGCAGTCGGCATCTGCTGCTCCTTCACCTTCCGGCGTCGTGTCCCCATCAGACGTTCTGTCGGTGGGGAAGGAGCACCGGCTCCGGGATGCTGTGACTCGCGACTCCTTGGTCTGACGCGACCATCCTGTAAGCAGGACTCGAACCCAAAGGCACCCTCAAAGGCCTTCCCTTGTGGCGTCTCGTGCTTCGATATCCTACTTGGTAATTGTTGGTAGTGCTCAGTATAATTATCGGCGGGGAGTGGAGCGTCTTTAGACTTTTTTGCTCTTTTCTGAAGGGGACGGGGACAAGGGCCGAATTGGTCTCGATTTCCCGGTGGGACAGGGCCTTCTGCTCGGCGCCTGCTGATTGCCGGTCGAAGATGCGACCCTGAAGCGCGGATTTCAGATCAAGGATCGCCGATTTACGAATGGGGATGGGAAACCCTTCTCCATTCGGACCTTCTTGATCATCAATCGGAGATCCGCGTCTGAAGGGGGCGCAATTCAGATCGGAAACCCACGGATACAGAAAGGGGGAGCCGGTCGGGGGACTACATATATATTAGGCAGCGCTATGAGGGACCTTCGCCCGCGGCTTGCAACTCTGATTTCTGTTTCTCTCAACCCGGCTGCGGTGGCGGCAGTGGCATTGATTGCGACATCGGACTGCTCGGTTTGGGACGGCCGACGGGGGTTCCTGATCGCGCTGGGGCCGGGGGTGCCTGTGTTGCTGGCGGTATTGCTGCGGGCCACGGGTCGGGTGCCCGGGCTCTTCATTCCCCGATCCCGTGACCGGATTCTACCACTGGTGGTGGCATCGATCAGCTGTGGGGTGTCGGGTGGGCTGCTGCTGGCTGCCGAGGGGCCGACGGTTCCGGTAGTTCTTTTGTTTTCGTTTTCGGTTCTGGCGCTCACAATGGCGTTCGTGGCCGTGTTCTGGATGGCGAGCCTACACGCTGCGGGCGCGGCCGCTTCAGCAGCTGCCGTTGCCCATACCTTTCCGGGGCTGGGCCCGGTTCTCCTGGCGGGTGTGTGTCTCATCGGCTGGTCTCGACTCGAAACCCGCGCGCATACCTTGCCACAGGTCATTGCGGGGATCGGATTCGGCGGTCTCCTTTTCCTTGCGACTTCCCGGTTCCTTACGCGGATCCTATGAACCTTCCGTGGAAAAAGAAGAAGAGTAAAGAGCCGATTACCGCCAAGACGGCGCTCGGAGCGATCCGGCAGCTCTACAATCACTATCAGAAGCAGGCGAATATGTGGGGCTACGCCTTGCTGTCGTCTCTGGTCTTGGTTTTTCTATGGATAGGCTATAGCGTACTTCGCGAGGTGAACTACACCTACTTGTCGCTCCCCCTGATGGGGATGCTGATTTCGGCGATGCAGATGTATCGCATCAAAGGCATTTCGAACATCCTTCGTCAGGCGCATACGATTCAGCAGCAAGTGGACAAAGCCGAAGCGGAGAAGAAAGAGCAAGAAGAGCAGGCGTCCGGAGAGGAGGCGTCTGCCCGCAACGGCCCTTCCCGCTCGGCTGCGGTCGAAAAGGCAGCGCGGGAGGAAGAAGAAGAGGACGAATCCTAGCCACTACCAGACGTGTCCTTCACTACGGAACCGCTTATGTCGACATACGATACCTATCAAAACCCTCTGACAGCGCGCTACGCGAGCCCCGAAATGGGGGTTGCTTTCTCGGACCAGACCAAGTTCTCGACGTGGCGATCCCTGTGGATCGCCCTGGCCGAAGCAGAGCGCGAACTCGGTCTTCCCGTGACCGGGGCCCAGGTTGAAGAGCTTCGGGCCCACCGGGTAGACATCAACTACGAGTTGGCGCGAAAACGTGAACGCGAGGTCCGTCACGACGTGATGGCTCACGTTTACGCCTACGGCGAACAGTGTCCCACCGCCCGTCCGATTATCCACCTGGGTGCGACGAGCGCGTTCGTCCAGGACAATACCGAACTGGTGCAGATCCGTGCGGGTCTCCGGATCGTGAGAAAAAAGCTCGTAAACCTGATCGCTGACCTGAGGGCGTTCGCGCTGGAACAACGGTCTCTGCCTACGCTGGGATTTACTCATTTTCAGCCAGCGCAGCTGACGACGGTCGGCAAGCGGGCCACTCTCTGGTTGCAGGATGTCGTGATGGACTACCAGGATCTGGTCTACCATCTCGATACGCTCCGCTTCAGAGGCGTAAAGGGCACCACGGGCACCCAGGCCAGTTTCCTGGAACTGTTTGAAGGCGATCACGCCAAGGTGACCGAGCTGGACCGACTGGTGACCGAAAAGATGGGGTTCGGGAGTGCGGTCACGATTACCGGGCAGACCTACTCTCGGAAAGTGGACAGTCAGATCGGGGACGTGTTGTCCCGGATTGCCCAGACCGCCCACAAGTTCGGGAACGATCTGAGACTGCTACAGAACCTGAAGGAGGTCGAGGAACCTTTCGAGAAGGGTCAGATCGGGTCTTCGGCGATGGCCTACAAGCGGAACCCGATGCGCACCGAGCGAATATGTGCGCTCGCACGCTACGTGATCACCTCTGCGCAAAGCCCGGCCTTCACTCACGCGACCCAGTGGTTCGAGAGGACGCTCGACGATTCCGCGAACAAGCGTCTGGCTCTGCCCCAGATGTTTCTGGGGGTGGATGCCATCCTGATCCTGTTTATGAATGTCGCTCGCGGGTTGGTCGTGTATCCCAAGATCATCCAGCGTCACGTCGAGGCCGAGCTGCCCTTTATGGCTACTGAGAACATTATGATGGAAGCGGTTAAACGTGGAGGCGACCGCCAGGAACTACACGAGAGGATTCGTGTACACTCGGTGGACGCAGGCAGGCGGGTCAAGGAGGAAGGGCTGGACAACGATCTGCTCGATCGAATCGCTGGAGACGATGCATTCGGAATGTCTCGAAGCGACCTGGACAACCTGCTCGATCTGGATGCGTTCGTTGGCCGCTCACCCGAACAGGTGGAGCAATTCGTCCGCGAGGAAGTGGACCCGATCCTGGATCGGGATCGGGACCTGCTCGGGGAGGGTGCTGAAGTCTTCGTATAAGGATTTCAATCGGGTACTGAAAGAGGCGCCGCCGTCAGGGCGGCGCCTCTTTTTTAATGGCCGTTCGAAGTGCTTCGATACGTCGGATCGCGGTTGCCCAGGCCGCGTCTTCGTCGGGCCAGAGCTCGACGAAGCGCTCGTATGCCTGGAGCGCTCTCTGGTACTGCCTGGCGTTATAGTAGAGCGCTGCCAGGGGATAGTAGTCGGCAGCGGAGGTTCGGTCGATGGCGACGAGGGTCTCGAGTGACGTTGTGGCCTCCTCGATCCTGCCCAGCTCCTGCGCGACCTGACTCCGTTCCCGAAGCGCGTTCACGCTGGGGCCCGCGGCCCTGAACCGGATGAGGGCTTCCTCGAGATTTCCGGCAGCTCGGTTGAGCGTTCCGTAGATGTAGTTCAGCCCAGGTTCACCCGGTGACCGGGCCAGTCCGACCTCACAGGTTTCCCAGGCTTCCTCGATACGCCCGGTTTTGCGGTAGACGGCGGCCAGGTCACGGTAGGCGGGGGCGTGGGTGGGGCTCAGTTCGATCAATGCAAGGTAGTGGCGTTCGGCCTCGTTCAGGCGGTCGGAGAGAGCGTGGAGATTGGCGAGGTTCCAATGGGCGGCCATCGAGTTGGGGTGCAGAGCGAGGACGTCCGCGTTCGCCTGCACGGCCGCCGACCTGTGACCCGAGCCCTGATGTACCTGGCTCTTTCTGAGCAGCTGATGAAAGTCGTATACGCCGAGGTCGGCAGCCTGGTTTACCCACGGCTCCCCCTCCTGCGGCCGACCTGCGAGAAAGTGGGAATACCCGAGCCAGTTCCAGTGGTCGGCGAGGGTGGCTCTGATTCCGATGGTCAGGGCGATTGTGGAGACCAGGGTTGAAGCGAGCGGGTAGCTCCATCTTGGGGATCGGCCCGGCTCTGGTTCGTTTTGGGACAGCCGATGGGCGGCGGCGACCAGGGCGAGCGCGAACCAGGCCATCGCATAAGGGCCGATGCGCTCACGGGGAAAGCTGAACATCGCGTGGCCGTGCAGCGCGATGAACCCCGTGGCAGCGGCCACACCCACGGTGAATACGCCCGGGTCCTCAGCTCTGTGGGCGACTCTCCAGGCCGTCGCAGCGGCACAAAGAAGAAATCCGAGGTAGACGCAGAATCCGAGCAGGCCCAGTTCGGCCGCAAACCACAGGTAGTCGTTGTGGGGACGTCGCCACGAGCGCCCGGGTCGCATCTGCTCGCCCTCGTCGTAGGGGGGATAGTCCACCTCCCAGTCCATCAATCCGACCCCGAGCAAAGGATGATCGCCGATCAACTCCAGGGTGTTGAGGTAGACCGGCCGCCTTCCGCTGGCCTGCGCGCTGGCGATCGAAAGAAGCGCAGCCGAAACCGACGCCTTCTCGGTGGGGATCTGACCTGAGCCGCCCAGTCGGTCGGCCACAGGCCGGACCTGCGAGCCCAGGAGGATCGCGACGGCACAGAAAGCGGCGATGCCCATTTTTCTCCGAGAAAAGAGCACTTCTGGTGACAACTGGAGACGGCGACGTCGCCAGAACAGGCAGGCCCCGACCAGCGTGATCGCGCCGGCCAGACCAACCCAGCCGCCCCGGGTTCGCGTGTAGATCAGAATAAGGAGCGCGGCCGACACGGTCAGCGCTGCGAAGATCTCCCCGACCACGTGACGACTCTGGAGAAACGGAACGACGAGCAGGGGGATGACGACGACTAGGTACATCGCGAGCATATTCCGGTAGGAAAACGTCGCGCTGGGGAATCCCGCGGTGGGCCAGTCCAGAAAAGCAATGTTGAGGAACTGGGCAATCCCTATGACGGACACGACAAGACTGGCCGCGCACAGGCAGTACGCCCATCGAAGCAGGTGATCTCTGGTTGCAAGGCGCGAGAAGGCGAAGTAAATCGAAACGAGCATCGCGAATTTTGCAAGTTCGAGCCCCGTGCGCAGCAGGGCGGTGCCCAGAAGGGAACAGAGGAAGAGGACCCCCAGGAAGGCCAGGACGGCGACGTCCAGTCGGCTCAGTGCGCCCGCGCCCCGGTCGCTGGCCATCCAGATCAGGGACGCGACGAGCGAGACGCAGGCGACAGCTACGAACTTCGGCAGCAGTCCGCCATCCGAGACTCCACCGAAGTAGACCCAGGCTGTAGAGAAGATCAGTCCGGCCCCGGTCAGGGTAACCGAGCGCGAAAAATCGGCTTGGACAGGCGGATTTTTGGGAGTCGATGTCATCGGGTTGTGAGACGGCAACGGTGCAGAGCTGTCAAGATAAGAGGGGCAGCCGTTTGACGGAAATGTGCAGCGAGGCGCATTCGGCGATCTCGGAGACGAGGATGGACACCAGGCCGAGGTAGAGACCCGATAGTTCTGTCAGAAGAACAAGGCTTCCGAGGCTCAGGATGAGGACAACGACTCGGATGGTGGCCGCCAGCTGGATGCCGCCGGTTGTCCCCTGGCTGACGAGCGTACCGTGATAGAGGCTGCGTCCACAGTTGATCAGGGGGACAGGGATCAGGAGCAGGTATCCGGATACTGCAAAGTCGAGGATCTCGCCTTCGAGGCCGGTCAGGGTTCCGAATACGAAGGCCGACGTCCAGGGCAAAGCGACGAGCAGCATCAGGACCGTGGTGACTCCCGCAATCGTATGCATAAATCGCCGGACGTCCAGATAGGACTGCAGATTCTTGACGCTGGCCACGACGACCTGCTGGGCGTTGGAGATGTGGGTGCGCGTCAGCCACGCGATCGATACACACACGGGATAGGCCGCGAGGGAAAGCATCGCGTTGGGTGCTCTTGCGATCGCGATCTGAATCGCGGGCTCGATGACGGTGGTGATCATCGTGGAGACGGCAAGCGGCACGTAGAGCGAAACGATGGCTCGCATCGACCGCTTATCTGGCGCCACGGATGAATGTGTCCGAGGAATGCGGTGGGCGAACAGGGGTTTGCAGGGCCACCAGACGACAACGAGGTAGAGGACGCTCCCGAAGAGCATCGCGATGGCCGTGGAAAGGGCTCCCTCCATCTCGAGCACAATCGCAGCGACGAAAACGGCGATGCTGGCGCCCAGAAGATTGGCAAGCGCACCGTAGCCGATCGGTGTCGCGTTACCGTAGTGAACAAGGATGCCCTGATAGTAACCGCGACCCACGGAGAACACCGGAAGGGCGGCCATCACAAACATCGCGGGGATTCCGAGCTCGACGACATCGGCGGGCACGCCCATCACGACCCGAGCGGCATATCTAAAAACCGGTGGGATTGCGAGGATCAGCAGAAGGAACGTCGACAATCCGCTGAGGCTGAGCGTGAGACGTGCCAGCCGCCGAAGGAGTTCCCGATCCACGGCCAGCGCGGTGACGACCTGCTTGAGACCGAACAGGGGAGCGATAAACGGCATCGCGACACCCATCGTGACGGACGAGGCTGCCAGTGAGAGCATTGGACTGCTCGTTCGGGCGATCGCGCCGTTGGATATGGGGCGAGAGAGTGGAAAGAAGATTCCACTCATCGCCAGCGGGAAGAACAACCGCCAGAGCTCTCGCTGCGAAACCGCGTAATCGTCGTCTTGCATAGCCAGGAACGTCGGCACGTACGAAGGTCAGGGCAAGGTCCGGATCAGGATTCCGTCCGGATGACAATCCAAGCCGTGAAGCGTACGTTGAAGGCCCGACACATACTCTTTTTCTGACAACTTTCCCAATCAACGGATCGAATGTCGATCGAACCACAAAGTGAACCTGCCCCTGAAGTAGAACAAAGGCCACCTGTGACGATGCTGTCACTGACCCTGGGGACATTGCTGTGCTGTCTGGCGACGGTGGCCGGGTCCTATGCCCGGTTTGTACTGCATACGACGCGGTTGGACCAGAACCACCTCTCAATGGCAGCCGTGGTTCCGCTCGTTCTGATCGCGGCCTGTCTGGCGAGACCCTTCCGAATCAGTCGGGGCGAGATGATTGTCATCTTTTCGATGGCGTTGATCGGTGCGACGATGCCGACCTACTTCATCGGAAAGCTGATCGCGAACATCACGGTTCCCTACTATCTGGCCACACCCGAGAATCAGTGGGCGATACACTTCGGTTCGGATCTTGCGAACTACGCAGTCCTGGGGCGGGGGCCTGCGCTGGAATGGTTCTTCGAAGGGTTACCGCGAGGGGCCACCATTCCCTGGGGCGTCTGGATGGTGCCCATTTTCTGGTGGCTGACGGTCATCGCCGCGTTCTACGGTTGCTGTCTGTGTCTGATGGTTCTGCTGCGCAAGCAGTGGATGGACTACGAACGGGTCGAATACCCCCTGATGGAGATGCCCCTGGCCGTGGTTGAGGATCCGGGACCGGGGTCCGGGTGGCTGAGGATTCCGGTGACGCGCTCGCCCCTTTTCTGGATCGGTTTCGGGATCCCGATGTTTATGATCCTGTGGAACGTCGGGTCCTACTTCAGTTCCACGTTTCCGACGATTTCCTGGCGATTCCCCGATCTGGAGTTCGGGCGGCAGTTCCCTCCGATTCGGATGCGCCTGTATCCGATGATCGTTGGCTTCTCCTACTTCATCAAACTGGACATACTCTTGAGCCTGTGGCTTTTCAACCTGCTGACCAACCTGGAAGTCGGGATGTTCAACCGATTGGGTTTCGAGGCGGGGGCCAACGAAGAGTATTCCACGAAGCCGTTGTCGGTGGCGGCCCAGACAATGGGCGCTTTCATCGTGATGGTCTCTGTGGGGTTCTATATGGCACGTGATCATTTGAGAGCTGTCTTTCGGAAGGCGTTCAGAGGTGCGCCCGAGATCGACGATTCTGACGAGGTGATGTCCTATCGTGCCGCCACCATCGGGTTCGGGGTCTGCGCGTGCTACCTCGTCGTCTGGCACTATCAGACGGGAATGGAACTCAAGTTCATCCCTCTGTTTCTGATCGGTTGCCTGGTGATATACCTGGGTATCACCAGGGTGATCGCCGAGACGGGGCTGATCGCCCTTCGAGCGCCCTTGATGCCACAGCCGTTTGCACTGTTCCTGTTGGGCTCGGAAGTGCTTACCCAGCGGACGATGGTTTCGATCGCGCTTTCCTATACGTGGTGCAGTGATACGAAGACGACCATTATGCCTTCCCTGGCCCACTCGCTTCGGCTTTACGATACGATAAGGGGGCATCGGAAGGCGCTACTCGGAGTCATCCTGCTCGCGATGACGGCAGGTGTCGGTGCGTCCTTTTTCTACACGATCTACGCGGGCTACGAAACAGGTGCCGCAAATTATGGAGGGATCTTCACCGGAGGGCTCGCACAATTCCCGTGGGACAATCTGGTCAAGAAAACGAAGGATCCCTTTGCCACGCAGTGGAAGCCGATTGCGTTTATGGCCATCGGGATGGTGGTCACAAGTGTGCTGATGCTCGTCAGGTACCGATATCCTGCGTGGCCGCTCCACCCGGTGGGCTTCGCGGCCGGGCCGGTCATCCCGGCGAGCTATCTGCTCCTGTCCTTCCTGACCGCGTGGTTCATCAAACAGGCAATCTTGAGCGTAGGTGGGATTCGCGGCTACCGGGCGGGCAAGCCATTTTTCATCGGTCTGATTCTGGGGCACTTTGTGGGAGCTGGCGTTTCCTTCGTCGTGGATATGGTCTGGTTTCCGGGGCAGGGGCACAGCGTCCCCTTTTCGGACTGATTAAAATGGTTAACGGATGAAGGGTATCCTATGAAATACGCGATCCTGGTCATTGCAGCGAATCTGTTGATCGGCTCTTCGGGAGCGCAGGTCACGGGTGTGTTGGCCGAACTGAACGCCTACTACGATTCGACACGCATCAAGTCGGGGAACATTCCCGCCGCGCTGGTGGTGACGAAAAGGGGCGAAGTCCTCCTTGAACGGTAGCAGGCAGGGGTTTTTGAAGGACTCTCTGTGCCAGTCGACGAGAGGACAATGTTTACGATCGCATCTGCGACAAAATCCTATGCGGCGGCACTGCTACTGAACCTGCAGAAGGACGGATTGCTCTGGCTGAACGATCCAGTCGGAAAGTTCCTCCCGGCGTTCAGGACCCGGGGAGCGGGGTTGTTCGACAGGCGGGAGGTGCTGGCCCGTCACATTGCGTCACATACCTCCGGATCGTCCATTCCGAAAGGGAAGTATGAATGGTCGGATACGCCCCCCGATCTGGAGTGGGTTCAGATCGACACCCCACCTGGGGGAGTCTGGGACTATTCGTCGATCGGGATGCATCTCCTTCAACGCACGATCGAAGCTGCTAAGGGGAAGGACTATCAGACCGCACTGCGGGAGCGGATTCTCGATCCCCTGGGACTGAAAGGGACGCGCTTTGTCTTCGACGGCGACTCGGGGCTCCCGGTCCTCCCGCGTCGGATTGACACGGAGCGGGATCCCCCTGAAGTCTATTACTGGGCCCACGAGCAGCACCTGGTGGGCGTCGGAATTTACACGACGGATCGGGATCTCAATCGGTTCTGCCAGATGATGATCAGTGATGGGACCTTCGACGGCCACCTTTACTTCAATAGTGAGGCCCGAAAACTCGTATGGGTGCAGCACTCGATCCGACCGAGCGATCAGGGCAAATACGGGATTCCCTGGTGGTTGTTCCCGGAAGAGGGCATCTACGTGATGTCTGGCGCAGGAAGGAGTCTTTCTGCCGTCTCTGCGGAGGGGGCGTGGTCGTGAGCCTGTTGCGTGCGGCGGTAGTTGGCCGGAATCTTTCGTCGAAGACAAGATCAATCTGGTGAAGTTCGCGAAGCGGCTGGGTGAGGAAGGCTGACGTGGAGTACGCGCTTCGATCTCGAAGACTGGCATATGAGTCGAGATTGGGATACTTTCAGGACGAGGGTCCAGGGCCTGTTAGGGCTGTCTAATTTCGGAGGAGATATGTCAGAAGTTGTCGCAGTGTCCGATGCGCTGGCCGACCTGGTCGAAAAAGGTTTCACCCGAGACCACGGACGGCTCGAAGCGATCTTCATCCGGCTCCCGAACGAGGGGAGAGAAGAACTGCAGGAAGCATCCCTCACGAAGGCGGAGGGGGTCGGGGGCGACCGTTGGAACACGAACGATCCGCGAACCCAGATCACGCTGATGAACGCGAAGGTTCTCGATTGTGTGAGCCAAGGGGACCGTTCGAGATGGGAGCTCGCAGGAGATCAGCTGATTGCCGACCTCGACCTGAGTGTCTCCAACCTGCCTGTCGGACAGCGACTCAGAATCGGCGAAACAATCGTCGAGGTCACGGAGATCCCACATACAGGCTGCAAGAAATTCGTTGCCCGATATGGGGCGGACGCTCTCAACTACATCAATGCTGAAGAACGCGCGGATCTTCGGTTGCGAGGCGTCTACGTGATGGTGATTGAAGAGGGGGTCGTCCGGGCAGGAGAAGCGATCGAAAAGATCTGACCCGGCTCTTGACCGTAGTTTGGATATGGGGGGCCATGGGACGCCGTGGCCCTTTCTTTGTACAGCAAGGCCACGGCACTCTCGTTGAGCCCGTGCCCCTGGGCGAATCGATCAGCGGCGTGTTATTTCTTGATGTAGGGATCGTCC
This sequence comes from Latescibacteria bacterium UBA6620, assembly GCA_002433075.1. GTDB lineage: Bacteria > Latescibacterota > UBA2968 > UBA2968 > UBA2968 > UBA6620. The sequence continues at coordinate 70,734 of DJHM01000042.1, read as the reverse complement.
CCCGCACGTGCCTTGCGCATCGCTTCGAGCCCCTGTCCTTTGACGGCCAGGACTCGGGCGATGGTGGTTTCCTCTTTTTCGATCAGGGCCTTGGCGTTCGTAACGACCGCTTCAAGGTGTTCGGCCGGGAATTTTACGGCGCCGTTCTCATCCATGTGGATGATTTCGCCAGGGGCGATGTCCATTCCGGCGATGTGTACGGGCACCTGAACGGCCTGGATCGCCTGCGGCCCGTGGCCCGGCGTAATCCCGTTGGTCAGATACTGGAATTCCATCGGTCGGATTTCGTGAATGTCTCGTGATGGCCCGTTGGTGATCGCTCCGATGGCGCCGCAGGTCATCATATTGGAGGTCATATTCCCGCCGGCAAGTCCGACCTTGTTGGCCAGCTCGGGTGGGAATCGCTGCTCGAAGCAGAAGATGGAGGGCTTCGGCCCGTTGTCCATCGCCTCGAGTACCTCCGTAAAGTCGCGGGCGGGAAAATTCGGGTCGGGTACGCTGTAGACGCAGGTGACCGCATACCCGGCGATGGCACCCAGCTCGGGGTACCAGCACTGCAGCGAATTGTCTGTATACCAGTTCATCGTCCACGGATTGTACAGGCTGAGGCAGAGCTCGTTGCCGGGATAGGTAGCAACCACGTTCGTGATGGTGGGCGTGTCGATTTTTCTGATTTCTTCGAGCAGTTCCTGTTCGGACACGTTTCTCTCCTTGTGGTGACGTGAATCGAGGTGGCGATCAAACCTTGCCGACGGACATCCCCCTGCGGTCCGTCTCTGCCCGGAAAAGACTGCCTTCATTTCCCGTGACATAGAGCGAGGTCTGATCCGCATCTCCAAAGGCGCAGTTGGTCGGACTGATGCCTTCTCTTATCGGGTGGGTCTCGAGGACACGGTCCTGCGGCGAAAAGACGTAGATCATCGGGCCCGGTCTGCTCGGTGCCCAGCCTGCAGTGGCCACGATGTTGCCTTCGGCATCCAGACGCATCCCGTAGATGCCCCGGTGAGGGTAGAAGTTGTGCACGACCTCGTGATCGCCCACGCTCCCATCCTCCAGAATGGGATAGGCGCGAAGCTCCTGCTTGACGTCCGGTCCGTAATCGCTCTGAGCGACGAACAGCGTTTTCACATTGGGTGTGACGATCAGTCCGTTGGGGCGGGTCGTGTCGAAGGTGATCCGGGTGATGTCGTAGCCGTCACCTGATGCATCGAGGCGGAAAATCGATTCGTGGTCGAGTTCCATATCCGTTCGATCCCCATACCGCGGATCGGTAAACCAGACGCTCCCCCTGGAGTCGACGACGATGTCGTTTGGGCTGTTCAAGCGGCTCCCCGTGAATCGATCTGCCAGCACGATTGGATCGGCGCCCTCCTTGTAGGTGACGACGCGGCGGCCGTCACCTTCGTACGCGTAGAGTCGCCCGTCGCTCCTCTACGTCAGGCCATTGGCTCCATTCGTGTCGGTCCGGAATTCCGTACAATCCTTCCTCACGGGATCGTATCTCATAATCCGGTTGTTACCGATGTCCGTGAATAACAGATGGTCTCCACACCACACGGGGCCTTCCCCGAAGGCGTAGGGCCCGGCCACTCGCTCAAACTGCCACGCCATCGGTCTTCCTTCCCTTTTCGGCCCCGATGTTTTTGGGCTGGTAGACGTTCGCGCCCATCAACTGTTGAGCCAGTTCAGAAGGGGCATCGATTTCGTCGAGCTGGGCGCGCATATCTTCCTGCGGGATGAAGCAGGGAAGCATATACATCCCGAGCAGGCAGGAGCGTGGCTGTTCGGTTCGATTGGGGCGGGAGGTGTGCCACCAGGCGCCGTGAGCGAACACGACAGACCCGCGCTGGCCGGTCAGGATTTCGCCGTCGGGGTTCCAGACATCGCGAGGATCATCGGGTGGGTGGCCTTTCCTGTGGGAGAAGGGGACGGCTCCGGTGGCCCCGTTTTCCTCGGTGAAGTCGTCGAGCAGCCACACCGTCTGGCCTGCGAAGTTGCCCTCGGGCCAGGGTGGTGAGATCGACCAGTAGGGGTAGTCAGAATGCCATCCGATGCGTCCGTGGCCCGGGTAAAGGGTGTTTGCGGTCCAGGTCGAACAGATAACGTCTTCGCCGAGATAGGTCTTCCAAACGTCGACGACAAGAGGATGGCACATCAGCTCGAGAAAGATCGGGTCCTTGACGGCGATTTGTCCCACACGCTGGTGCCCGCTTTCCCGTTCCTCCGGCGTGATTTCGGAGGCCAGCAGGCCCGCCAGAGCAACGGATGCGCGATCCGCAAGGCTCGGGTCAATGACGTTCGGGACGACGACGAATCCTCGTTCGTCGAACTCGGAGATAATTTCGTTCACGGATGTGTTCATAGGCGTTTATCAACCGGGTCTAAGATGATGCGAAACAAGGAAAAAGCAACCACCGGGTGGCGGCGAAACCGCGAACTTGAAGCTTGAGCGGGATTGGGCTTTATTGGGCCTTCATTTCAGGAAAAGGAGATACGTGTGCCTCGATTTGCTCCACAACAGCTCAGAAACATTGGATACGAACTCTTCAACGCACTCGGTTGCCGCGAATCGGATGCTCGGGCCGCGGTCGATCATCTCGTCGAGTCCAATCTGTTTGGGCACGACTCTCACGGGGCCATTCGTCTGTATGAGTACGCGCGGGCGATCCGAGAGGGTCGCTTTCAACCGGACGCCCAGCCCAAAGTGGTGAAAGACCATCCGGCGGCGGCGGTCGTGGATGCGGGAGGCGCGTTGGGTCAGGTCGGGGCGACGTTCGCCACTGAACTCGCGATCGAGAAGGCTCGCGAGTATGGCGTGGGATCCGTCTCCTTGCGAAACACGAGCCACATTGGACGCGTGGGCGCGTATCCCTTGATGGCGGCGCGGCAGGGTTTTGTCGGACAGATCTTCGTGAACGCCGGGAATCTCGGGTATCAAATCGCCCCGTTCGGGGGGATCGACGGCAAACTGAGTACGAACCCCCTGGCTTTTTCCGCTCCCCGCCGCGACCACGATCCCTTGATGGTGGATATGACGACCTCGGTCGTAGCGGAGGGAAAGATCCGAGTCGCGCTCAATCGCGGAGACCGTCTGCCCGACGGGTGGATCATCGATCACGACGGACAACCGACGAACGACCCGAAGGATTTCAGCGAAGAGCCATACGGCGCGATCCTGCCCCTGGGCGGGGTCGTCGCGCACAAAGGCACTGCACTCAGTCTGATGGTCGAAGTTTTGGGCGGACTGCTGAGCGGGCTCGGATGTGCGAACGGGTCGCGGACGATGATCAGTAATGGGGTTTTCCTGAACGTCTACAACATCGAACACTTTTCCGATCTGGACGAGTACTACGACGAGTTCGAATCTCTGGTGGCGCACGTCAAGTCGAGCCGCCTTCGGGACGGGGTGAACGAAATCCTGTTGCCGGGGGAACCGGAGTTCCGATGTGCAGAAGTTCGGGAAAAGGAAGGCATCGAGCTGGACGACACGACGTGGTCGAGAATTTGCGAGGAAGCCCGGGCCGCGGGAATAGACCCGGGAGGGTGGGCGTAGGCGGTGGCGGTTGACCCTCCTCCGCTACGGCGCGGCAGGCGTGGACGGTTGCGGTAGACAAAAGCTGAAAGGGTAGGAGCGATCTCCGGTCGCGAACTTCAGCTTCGTGGCTTGAAACGCAGGGGCGGTTGACTTGCAGAATACACAGCTCAGGGCACTTGAATGAATCGACCGAACATTATTCTGATTATGACGGCCAAAAAAGGAGTGAGCTTTGGCTGATACCTATGTCTACGCCGGTACCTACACACGGAAAGGCAGTGTTGGGATCTATCCTTTCCAGTTCAATTCGACGGATGGGAGCCTCGAGCCCGTAGCCGAACCGGTTCCCGCGAGCAATCCGTCGTTTCTGGCCATCCATCCGACCGGGAAGTATCTCTACGCGGCAAACGAGGACGACGTGGGCGCGGTCACTGCCTACGAGATCGGGAGTGGAGGCGGGCTGACCCATTTGAACGAGCAGCCATCCCACGGTGCGGCGCCTTGTCACCTGATGTGTGATGCGACCGGCGCTTTCCTGATCGTGGCCAACTACACATCCGGAACGGTATCCGTCTACCCCACGGGGAGCGACGGCCGATTGGGTGAGGCGACCGAGAAGATTCAGCATTCGGGATCGAGCATTCTAGAAAGGCAGCAGGGCCCGTACGCGCACTCGGTCAACATCGATGCGCAGAACCGGTTTGCCTATCTGGCAGATCTGGGGATGGACCAGGTGGTGATTTACGAGATCGAAATTAACCGTGGGAAGCTGCGCCCGGCCGGATATCTGGATACGGCGCCTGGCGCCGGTCCCCGACACTTCGATTTCCATCCAAATGGAAAGAATGCGTATCTCATTAACGAGATCGGATGCACGATGAGCGCACTGAGTTACGACCCTAAATTCGGGTCGCTCGAGGAGATCAACACTCTGTCTACGTTGCCCGGAGAGGTCGAGCAGGGTTTCTCGACCGCGGACGTTCACGTTCATCCGAACGGGAAGTTCGTCTACGGGTCCAACAGAGGGCACAACACGATCGCGTGCTACAGCATCGATGAGGCCACGGGCGCGATCGAGTTCGTTGCCCGTACGGATGTCGAACCTGTGCCGAGGAATTTCGCGATCGACCCGAGTGGGTCCTTCCTGTTGTCGGCAGGATCCAACTCGAACAAGACGACGACCTTCGCGATCGACAGAGATACCGGAGCGCTCTCCCCTACAGGGGCTGTGACTGACATTCCCGAATGCGTGTGTCTTCTGTTCGTCCCGCAGTAAACGGTCAGCCAACGCCCCGCCTCAGTGATGGTTGACCGGGCTCGTCCGGCGTGTTTTCGTCGGGCTTCGAGACGAACGGCCCCTCGTCCGTCGACCCACACGCCATAAGCAGAAGCGAAGCGGTGAGTGAAAAAAATCGGTTCACAGCAGCCCCGAATGGGTGGCGCAGCACCAGAATCCTGGTAGCGGCTCGTTCGGCCTCTTCCTGCGACAACCCTTCTTAAACTCGGATAGAGGGGTGGGGTTCCTGAAGAGCGGCTACGGTTGGCGTACGATCGAAAAGGTGAGGGGCTGCTGTCCTTCCAACTCGACGGACAGGCCTCGGGCAAGGTAGCTGCCCTGCCAGACGGCGGATGTGTTCGTGCTGGGGAATCGCACGGCGTATCTGGTGTCGGCATCGATCGGATAGTGGCGAGGGTAACCGGCTTGGGAAAGCGCGTGGGGTTCAGCGAAGAGGATCTGCCCCTCCCAGGGTTCATCCGACGCTAGTGAAACGTGAAGTGTGTGGCCCTGGATCGATGCACCCCACCGAAGGTCGGTACGCCAGGGAGTCAGTCTGACACCTGCCTGGGCGTCCGTAGCCAGCGTGGTCAATCTGCGAAGGCGTCTTGCGTCGGCTCTTTCATCGATGTGTGAAGACGGGGCGATCTGTGCGGCCCGTTCCACGTCCGCCCTCGTGCGTGCGAGAAGTTTTTCCGTGCCGATCTCAACGGCAAGCAGGTCAAGGTCTTGGAGCGAAATTTCATCTTCGGATGCGAGACTGGAGGCTGCCTCCGTCGCCAGCCTGAAGTATGTCGGGTTGCCGCTAAGAGTACTGAACCGGGCTGCCGCAGCGAGAAAACGCGATTCGTGGGAACTTGCCCGCCGTCGGTCGATGTTGAACCCTCCCCTTCCGTCGGTTTCGATCCGATAGGACAGGCGATTCCCGGTGGTCTGTCCCTGGCGAAAGAGGATGTCAAAGACCCTGGCGATGGCGGGTCGGTAGATCTCTGCGCGAGGCGATCCGTCCCTAATTTCGGTCTCGTAGAGATCGATAAGGCCTTCCACCAACGCTGCACCGCCGCCGTCAAGCGTCCATTCGCGGTCCCGGGGTTTGTCGGCGACGAAATCCCACCGGTCCGCAGGAAGCCCCTCGTTCCCGGGGAAGATTCCGACGCAGTAGGCGTCACCGATTCGCCGGGCGTAATAGAGATATCCCTCATCGCCTGTTGCCATGGCCAGAAGGGGGAGCAACTTGAGGTATCGACCGTTGACGGCTGCCCGATCGGAGGGGAGTGGGCCTTCTGCGTAGCCGCTGACCACATCGGCACGGAGAAAGACAGCGTCGACAATCGAACGCATTCGCTCCGACCAGGGGCCGGGGCCGGTCAGCGCGGAGGTCTGCGAAAGGCCCTCTGCATATCGCGCGGCACCGTCCACAATTCGTTCCGAGTCGGTTGTGGATCTTCTGAACCGCCTGCGGTTCAGGTCGTAGTCGTCGGGCAACGCGGCAAGACGCGAAGTCAGCCTGATTTCGTCGCGTAGCGTTTCCCTGAGAAGACCCTCGTAGAGGGGGGTGTCGGTGAGCCAGGCGGCGACAACGAGGGATGTATACAGTTCAGCGGCGGTGGTGGCGACGGTCCAGCGGTTTCCGCCCTCACCGGATCGCAGCAGACTGGACTCTGAATCCTTGCGACCGGTCCAGACAACGAGCAGATCGTGCGCCTGTCCCAGCGCAGCGTGAGCAAGGGTGGCGTTCCTCTCGGCCAGCTCGCTATCGGCTTGCGCGGAAGGGACAAACAGAAGGCAGAGGGCGACAACGAAGGTCATGCGTCGACCTGTTCGGTTTCGTCGACGATTGCGCCGGCGACTTCGTTCTCATCGAGTCGAGGTGTCTCGGCGTGGCTGCCGACGTAGAGGGCGATTGTCTGAACCCCCGATTCGTCGTCTGTGATGCGATTCTGCTCGAACACGAGGTCGTGTGTGTGTCCGAGGATGCGGACCCCGCATCCATCTTCGGCGGATCCATTCCCGACGACGTCGTTGCCGATGAATCGATTCCGATGTCCTGCCATCGGCTCCGATTCGTCTCTGAAAAGAATCCCCTCGCGGCCGTTACCCCGGATCGTGTTCCGGGTGAACAGGTTGTCCGTGTCTTTGTGACCGATCGAAATCCCCGTTCGCCCGTTGTCTAGGAGTTGGTTGTCTTCGAAGACGCCGTGCTTGACGCGCCAACAGAGGAACAGCCCGGTCTGGCCGTTCTTCTGAGATCGGCACCGACGGATTTCGGGTGAGCCGCTGCCGCTGCCAGGATGGAGGCCGAGATGCGTATTGCCTTCCGACAGGCAGTCTTCGACTGTAACGCCGTGACTCTGCTGAAAGCTGATGCCATCCCCGGCGTAGTCGAGCACACGGCAATCCCGGATCCTCGTGCCGTGACTGCGATAGAGGAAGATGCCCGCTCCCCGGCAACCCGTGAGGTACTCGTTGTTTCCCCTGTTCCCCTGAATCTCGAAGCCTGAGATGGACACACCCTCGACGTGGTAACCACTGATGACGGGAAACGTCGTGGCCGCGCGAGCGTTCCTGGACACGAGGTAATCACCGTTCATCGGCTTGCTAACTCCGAACGTCGATCCGTCCTGCCACAGCAGGGTGGCTACGACGTGATGGAAGCCTCCCGATGCGTCGTCTCCCACACTCACGCCGTCGCCTACGTGGAAACCGGTGGGGTCGGCCAGCGTAATCTGCTCTTCGCCGTAGTCCCCGTCGATTACCAGCGGGCTGGAGGCCGCGTCGGCTTTGGCCAGGACGGCTCCGCGACTCTCGAGAACGACGTTCGACCGGAGATGAAGCGAATCCCGCATCTCGTAGCGTCCAGCCTCGACGCGAACAACGCCGCCGCCGAGGCCGGCAACGTAGTCGACGGCCGACTGGAGTGCGCGATGATTCGATCCGACGATGTCGGCATCGGCGTGCCCCACGGTGACAAGGAGTGGTCTACGATCCGTCATTGCAGTCCCTTTAAGGATGAGATCCAGGCAAGCCTGGCCGATGTTCGGAGGATATTGAAGGGGGTGCTGTCCAGGCTCAAGGATCGATCTTCAGCCTGAGTTCCTTCCCGTCGTTGGCGCTCTTCAGGAGCCCTTCCATCATCTGCTGGACGATCAACCCGTGACGCAGGGGCGCGCTGGCTTGCTTTCCCTCGAGGACAGATGTGATGAAGTGGTCGGCGATGGCGTTCCAACTGGCCTCGCCTCCTCGCGGCAGGTCGACGCTTGTGTTCAAGGGAGTCTGTCCGTCACTCCGAAAGAGTGTCAGAGGCGAAAGCGTGGCGCCGGCGTCTGTTCCGAACAGCTCGATCTGGAACTCTCCCGGTTGATGAGATGCCCAAAAGCTTTCGATCTGCAACCCGATCCCGTTTTCGAACCGAATGAACCCTCCGGCGTAGTCGTCGGCCTTGAATTGGCGGGCCACGGATCGAGGGACGGACCCGGTTCTCAGATAGTGAATCCCTCGAGGCCCGAATTTCGCACCGGCGACACCGGTTACGGTCTCGGGAGTCGGGAATCCGAGGATCGCCCAGGCCGCGTCGAGCACGTGGACCCCCATATCCCGGAACGCACCTCCGCCTTCTCGTATGAAGCCGAGGTTCCAGGCCGGGATCCCGCTTCTTCGAACACTCCGGGCGCGCGCGTAGTAAAGTTCGCCGAAATACTCCTCCCGTGACAGCTTGCTCAGATAACTGCAGGCCGGACCGAATCGTGTCGAGAGCGACATCATATTCACTACGCCCGACGCCTCCGCAGCCTTGACGAGTCGCTTCGCCGCCCGCTCGGAATCGGCCAGAGGCTTCGTGACCAGGACGTGTTTATCCCGCTTGATCGCCTCGAGGGCGACCGGGACGTGCCATTGGTTGGGTGTACCGACAAACACTGCGTCGATCTCGGGATCCCTGCACATCGCTTTATAGTCCGTGTAGAACTTCAGGTCGCCGGGCAGTTCTTTCGCGAACTCGGTCATCCGGTCTGAATCCAGGTCGCACAGGGCGACGACCTCACCTTTTGAATGACCCGAAAGGGCTCGGCCATTCGGTTTGCCGATACCCATTCCAACGATGGCGATACGAACTTTCTTTCCACCTGGCATATGTGCTCCTACAGGGTTGTCGGACGGCAAAACGTTTTGAGTGTCGCGGGTTGTCGTCTATCATTCAGCGGGATCGGGCAATAGGTAAGGACATTTGCAGACCGAGTCAATTCACCGGCCTAAACGGCCGGCTACAGGAGGCAGAGAATGTTGACGCGAGAAGGGAGCGAAGATCGTCAGGCCCGGCTCAGGGCTGCCCTGGCTGCGGATGGGATCGACGTCGCAGTGATCACGGACCAAAGGGAGATTTACTATCTGACGGGCGAGCTTCTGTGTAACTATCCGTCGTTTCCGTTTCCCTCGCTGCTCTACTTCAAGACGGAAGGGGGGAGCTGGCTCGCGTCTCACGTCGAAGACGGCCCCGCACTCGTCGACGAACGTGTCACTTACGGCTGGAACGAACTGTATACGATGAATCCCGACCTGACGGTGTGTCTTAACGAGGCAGTCCGTGGTCGAATCGCAGAAGAGTCCGCGGTGGGAACGGTTGGCTACCAGGAAGAAGCCACGCCGAAGCTCCTCGCCGATACCGTGGCCAACGCCGTTGGGCCCTCTACGTGGATCGCGGTGGACGGAATGATCCGGGATCTGCAAAAGAAGAAGGACCCGGATGAGCTGGCCCTTCTGCGCAAGGCGGCGCAGGCCGGGCTCGCCGCTTACACTGCGGCACAGAAGGTGATGGCTCCGGGTGTGAATGAGCTCGAGGTTCTGTCGGCAGGTCAATTGGCCGCACGTGAGGCCGTAGGCGAGAACATTTTCCACGGGGGCGACTACCAGGCCGCAGAGATGGGAGGCTGGGCCCGCGACCACGAGATCCAGGCGGGCGAACTCTACCCTATCGATGCCCACACGTGCTACCGCGGTTACTGGTCGGATCTATGCCGCACGTGGGCGGTGGACGGAAACCCGACCGATTTTCAGGCACGCGTCTTCGACCACATCAAGGGCATCCTGGAGGACGTTCCGGATTTGGTGAAACCGGGTGGGAGGGGGACCGAGTTGTTTCGGACGATCGACGCCCGCATTCGGGAGATCCCCGAGTTCGTCGATGTAGGACTGATCCATCACGCCGGGCACGCTGTCGGGATCCGGCCCCACGAAATGCCGGACCTGAACAGAGATCGGGAGGGAATCTTCGAGGTCGGGAATGTCTTCTCCTGTGAGCCTGGGGCCTACAACGAGGAGCTCAACTTCGGAATACGGCTCGAGAACACATTCTACATCGGCGAAGACGGCATCGAGAATCTCTCGGAGTATCCTATCGAGATCGTGCCGAGGAAGTAAGGATTACGCGAACGCATTTGGATACTGAAGCGAGGCCATGGACATACCGGGCCTCGCTTCTCTTTGCCTGCTTCTGCACGGTGGGCCCAATCAGATGTTACTGGCCGAAAACTTTCGATTGACCGGGCGGTGTCGGAAGAGAAAGGATCTTACCCCGGTCTGCGGCTTCACGCGCCATCAGGGCAAGGCGGGTCACATAAGTGGCTTCGTAGGGTTCGATCAGGTGGGAGGGGCCGCCCCGGAGGTCGCCGACGAAATCCACGAGTAGATTAACGGACTCCGCGAGCGGGAGATCCTCGGTGGCCCCACCGCGAAGTAGAACCGCACGGCTACCCGCATCGATGACTTCAACGATACCCTCGGTACCGGCAATCCGCAGGCGGTCGTCACCGTGGGTCGGGGCCCCTTCCGGGCGGAGGTAGTCGAGATTGATGACGGCAGTACCGCCGTTCGCGAAGCGGTAGAGGATTCCTCCGTGATCTTCGCAGCCCGGGTAGTCCGGATGTGCAGCGTTTCCGTGCAGTGCGGTAACCAGAGTGTAGTCCAGTCCGGAAACCCACCGCACGAAGTCCACGGCGTGAATGCCCACCCAAAGGATCGATCCGCCGTACGTGTCACGATTCCTGAAGAACTCGGGTCGGTTGCCGAACTTGTAAGACTTTTGCCCCGCAGCGAGTACGGGTTCACCGATCCGTCCGTCTTCGACAGCCTTCCTGGCCGCACGGAACGCGGGTTCGAACCGCATTCCAAACATCGTGGTGAGCCTGGCGCTACTTCCGGCTCGTGCTTCCTCCACTTTGTTCAGGGTGTCGAACGTCGTGGCGACAGGCTTTTCGGTGACGACGTGAATGTTTCGTTCGAGCGCGGCGATGGTGGCCTCGGCGTTCATCGGGTACGGCCGGCAGACCGCCACAATCTCGAGATCGGCCTTGTCCAACATCGTCATCCAGTCGTCGTAGAAGATGGTTTCGTCTGAGAACGCGTTATGCGCTCGAATTCGACCAAGGTCTTCGTTAGGCGTGCCCGCGGCCGCGGCGACCAGTTCGACACCGTCGAGAACGGGGATTCCATTGAGCACGTAGTTAAGATGGCCGACAGTACCGATTACACCGATACGCATCGCGGGTCTCCAAGGGAGGTTATTTGAGGCGATCTGCCGCGCACGCGGTCATCCTCGTCCCCGAGTATGCCGGTCGAAGACCGGGGTGTATCGAGGGGTGCGCTTCACTGCTTGATTCGCTTTCTCATCCTGTAAGTTTCCCACCCGTACTTTTTAGCTGCTTCCAACAACGCGTCATCATCGCCGGCAGCCAGGACCGCTTTCTTGCGCTGTTCCACTTCTTCAGCTTGAGTTTGAAGTCTTTGGCTTGTTCCCGCGTGGGGAAATTTCCCACCCATACCAACTTCACAGGCAGGCGACTCTTCGTGTACTGACTTCCTTCGCCCGCCCTGTGTTGTCCCCACCTGGTGTCTATCGCGTCCGTGTGGCCCGTATAGTAGGAACCGTCAGAGCAGAGGAGCATATAGACATAGAAGGCCATAGATCTTCGCCACAGTGCGCGGCCCTCGATACATCTCCGCCATTTCGCAACGAGGACACTCGTGCACACGGTCACCCTTTGAGCAAGGTCATTGTCGGACACAGTACCGTTCGCAGAAAACCGATGGGAAAGCTATTGAGGGGTGCGCTTCACTGCCACAGCACGCGGCCCTCCCTTCGATACGGAGCTGCGCTCCTACTCAGGGCAGGCGCTACATCCCCGCTGCTAGGCCAGCGGCACACGCGGCCAACCTTCCAGCTGGTCGCCAGCTGAATACCGTCCGTGTATCAGAGCTTGCCGAACTCGCCCCTTGGTTGGGATATGATTTCGTGGCGTTTAGCACCCAGAGCAATGACGATGGCTTCGGCAATCGAGCGAGGGTCGACGGCGTCGCCGCAGGTGAAGACGTCGACAGCAGCGTAGCCGCGCTCGGGCCACGTGTGGATGGCGAGGTGGCTTTCGGTAATGACGACCACGCCTGACACGCCGTGAGGTGAGAACGGGTAGAAGGATGAGATGACGATGGTGGCTCCGGCGTCCCTGGCACTGTCTTCGAGAGTACGCTCCAGAAAAGGTGCGTCGTTCAGGCGGTCCTGAGGGCAGTCGTAAAGTTCGACGAGGAGATGGTTGCCGAGGGTGTTCAACCGATGCTCAGATAAGTGACTGCACGAAGTCACGAGCGTCCACGGCCGCCCGCACAGGGAGATCCCAGGTCGCGTGTTCGAGTTCGACGACAAGATGGCCGTCGTAGCCAACGTCGACCAGAACACGAAGGACGTCCTCAAACGGCAGGTCGCCCTGCCCGAACGGGACCGGAGTTTCCCCCTTCTGATCGCGTAGATGAACCAGGCCAATGCGCTCGGCGAAGGTTTCGACAAAGGTCAGGACGTCGAGGCCTGCGCTCAGGAGGTGGCCGGTGTCGACGAGGACGCGCGCGCGTTCGTCGACGTTCGGCATCACGGCCTTGTAGTCCTCGATGCCTTCCAGCCGGTTTCCGTGATGGTTCCCTAGGTTGAGAGTGAAGTCTGGAACGCGCTCGAGGAGTGTGTTGACGCCTTCGATCAGATCGTTCAACGCCTCATCGGTGCGCTGCCCCCCCTTAATGTTGGCCGTTTTGATTCGGAGGGCTCGGGCGAGATGAATGTCCCATTCGATCTGGCGAAGGTTGTAGGGAAGATTTCGCTCGTCGCTGTCTGCTTTGCGGCCGGTAACGTTTCGGATATTGAGGCTGGTCAGCTGTAAGGCCGCATCATCCAACTGATCTCTGACCATCCGAACGGACCAGTTCGGATGGACAGGGCTGCTCTGCGTCCAGGTACGGAAGAGCTCGATTCGGTCGAAACCAGCGCGCCTGGCGAGGTCGGTGGCCTCGGGGAGTTGGGCGTTCGGGCAGTGTGTGGGGCTGAATACCAGGTTCATTGAAAACTCTACCGCGAAACACACCTGTCAACTGCTACGACAAGGCAGGCGGAATGCACGAAAAGACTTGGGGGGCAGGGAGACTGACGCCAGGGTGACCCCGGTATCCGGTGTTCCTGCTCAGTCGATGCCGTCCCAGTAGGCCCAGGGGTCGTCGGGAAACTCAAACAGGATGTCGCTGTTTTGGATGTGATTCAGGCGGGTGATCATACAAAAACGAATGTCCGGTCGGCAGTTCTTCGAAGCTGAATGCACGGTCCCGCCGTGCCATAGACAGACCGTGCCCGGGGGGCCTGTTACTTCGACAGGTTCGGGCAATTCATACACATCGCGGACGTTGCCGCCCTTGACACTCAACATCGCGTTCGTCTTGAAGTATTCCGCCGACTGGAGGTGCGTTCCCGGCCAGACCGTAAAACCGCCCCCGGTCGGATGCTGATGGCTGAGATACATCGTCACGCCGACGAAGAACCGGCCGACGGTCCCTTCAGCAACACCGTTTGTCGGTGTGTAGTAGCCGTCAAGGTGGACACCGGGCGCCGCCCATTCCGAATCGCCCGTGGGGAAGTTGAGCTTCGGGCCGAAAGAGGTTGGCCGAGTCAGTTTGCCTTTGCCAACGAGTGACTCGGCGGCTTCGTAGACGGAGGAGTCATAGAGCGTGGCGAGCAGGGCCGGGTCGTCTCCGCAGTTGGGTGAAATCGGACCCGCGCCAATCCACGTCGAAGGATCATCACGGTCTGCGTCCAGGTGCGGCCAAATCGCTTCGACGCCCGCCTGAATCTGATCCTCTGTCAGGGTGTCGTGGAGGACGACGTAGCCGTTCTCCTTGAAGAATGTCTTCTGTTCAGCGTCCAGTGACATTTCTACTCGCGCTCTGCCAACCAGCGCTCTGCGTCGATCGCGGCACCGCAGCCGGTGCCGGCGGCGGTGACGGCCTGGCGGTAAATGTGATCGACACAGTCACCGCAGGCAAAAATACCGTCGACACTCGTGTAGGTCGTGGGCGACTGGACCTTGATGTAGCCGTTCTCGTCGAGATCGAGCTTGCCGCCGAGCCATTTCGTGTTGGGCACGTGACCGATGGCGATAAACACGCCCTGGCAATCGAAGTCGCTTTTATCGCCCGTCTTGACGTTCTCCAGTTGCACCCCGGTGACCGTCTGCTGATCGGGGTCGTAGACATCGGTGACAACCGTGTCCCAGATGAAATCGATTTTGTCGTGCTCGAACGCGCGCTCCTGCATCACTTTGGATGCCCGGAGTTCATCGCGACGGTGTACGACATTCACCTTCGAGGCGAAACGTGTGAGGAAGAGCGAGTCCTCCATCGCTGTATCGCCTCCACCTACGACGACGAGCTCCTGGTCGCGGAAGAAGGCGCCGTCGCAGGTCGCGCAGGAACTGAGACCGTGGCCCAGGAGCTTGGTTTCCGATTCGAGACCGAGATACCGTGGACTCGCCCCGGTCGCGATGATGACGGTCTTGGTCTCCACGAAGCGGTCGCCGTCGATGGTGAGCTTGAAGGGAGGACCTGACGTGTCGATGTCCGTGACCAGCCCGTACTCGTAGCGTGTTCCGAACCTTTCGGCCTGTGCCCGCATATCCATCATCAATACAGGCCCGTCGATCCCTTCCTGGAACCCCGGATAGTTCTCGACCAGGGTGGTCGTGCCAAGTTGGCCGTTCGGTAAATCGCCTTCGAAAACGAGGGGCTCGAGGCCAGCTCGCGACGTGTAGAGCGCGGCGGTGTAGCCCGCGCAGCCTGTCCCCACAACAACTACGTTTTCCACCCTTGCCTCCTGTTACGGTTGATGGTCCTTCAGGTATTTCGTTAACGCGGGTTCCAACGTCGGCTTCAGGCCGATTGCCCGCCCTTCCGACAGCGCGGTAGCATTATCAGCCTTCTCGTGTATCACACGATGAAGGTAGAACATCGCGCCCACCCGATTCGCGCTGGCGCAGTGCACCAACATCGGGTAATTGGCAGAATCGGTCAATGCCGCCGTGAATTCTCCGAGTTGATCGGGAGCGATGGTGGCGCCTCTGATAGGAATGTTGACGTAGTTCATTCCCAACGCACGAACCTGCACACCTTCCTCATCGCTGCCCTCATCAGGACGCCTGAGGTTCAAAATTGTTCGATAGCTCAGGTTGCGGAAGGTCTGCAAGTGAGCGATGCCCGCCTGTGGCCAGATTCTGAGAGACAAGCCGAGCGTTGAGGAACTGGGGAATGGGACTGGCGATCAGGAAGTATTGATGCGGCAGGTCTTCGAGGTCGGCCGTGATGTGGAGGCCTGCCCAGGTGAACTCTCGAATGACATCTGACCTGGCCAGCTTGTGGGACAGTGATCGCGGTCCGAGAGGCAGGGGCTTCTTGTAGAAATCGACGACGGCAACGCGTCCTCCCTCATGCAGGACGTCGATCATTCGGGGGTAATAGGCGGTGCGATTTTCGATGTGATGCAGGGTATTGCTCAGGAACAACAGATCGACCGAACGGTCTGGCAGTCCCGGGCTGTCAAAGGGGACGAGGACGGTATCGACGTTGGCCAGTTCGAGTGCGTTCAGGTCCTCGGCGATATGCGCCAGCATCGTCGGGTCGACGTCGAGTGCGAGAACCTTGCCCGAAGGGCCGACGGCACGGGAAAACTGGCGGGTAAAGTATCCCGACCCGGCTCCCAGGTCGGCCACAGTCGTTCCAGGGACGATGGCGAGTTGTTCCACAACCCATTCGGGTTTCTGCCAACGGTCGCGGTCTTCGGATTCGAAGACCTGAGGAGGAGGGTTTCCGTACTCGTTCCGATCAGGGGACTGCGCGAGAGCTTCAGAGGGAAGAAGAAGAGAGGCGAAGAGCAGGCTGGAGAAGCCGATTTCTGACAGGAGACCACGGACGACTTTCAACGGACTTCTACTCATAGAGGACGATGTTGTCTCCTTCACGTTCGACCCGGTAGGACCGTACGCGGATGTCCGGATCGGTGATGCTTATGCCCGTTTTGATGTCGAACTCCCACTGGTGCCAGGGGCACTTCAGGATTTCGTTCTCCCGCTCGTGGCCGTAACCGAATTCCATCGGTACTACAAGGGGACGCAAGCGGCCCAGGCACAAGGGGCCGGTTCGGTGCGGACAGATATTTCGAAGGCCGTAGAGGTCTCCGTCGATGTTGAACACGCCAATTTCACGGTTTCCGAGCCGAATGATCTTCCGATGTCCCGGTTCCAGTTCCTCGGTCTTTGCGACGATGTGGCGTTTAGTCGCAGATGCCATACATCTTGCGCGCGTTGGTCCCGAAGATCTTCGCACGAAGGTCGTCGTCGAAGCCTTTGAGCAGACTGGATGGCTCGTCCCAGTCCCAGTGGGGGTAGTCGCTCGCGAATACGAAGACCTCGTCTGCCCGGCACCACCTGAGATAGGTCTCCATATCTCCGCGATCGGTCAGGTCGGGCATTGGCTGAGTGCCGAGACGGATGTTGGAGCGAACATATTCGCTGGGAAGCTTCTTGACCCAGGGCGTGTAGTCGCGGAGTGATCTCCAGTCCTTATCCATATGCCAGAGGAGCCCGGGCAGCCAGAACGTGTCCACCTCGACGAAGAGGAACATAAATTCGGGGAATTTCTCGAACACGCCCTCGCAGATCAGGCTCGTAACGTGGGCCATCGCGATCTGCGGCCGGGCCATCCGCATCTCGAGATAATAGGTGGGGTAACCTGCCGCCGTCGGAGGCGAGGAGGTCCCGGCGCCTTCAGCGCCGAAGTGACAGGAAACAGGAAGACCATGACGCTCGCACGCCTTGTAGATGGGATGATAGTGTCGGTTGCCAAAGGGCATTCGTGCCCCGGCCGGCATCATCACCTGGACGTAGCGGGGATCGGGGCCGAGCCGATCGATCTCTTCGACGGCGAGCTGCGGATCGGCGGGTGAGATATGGATCGATCCACGTAGTCGATCGTCCACCGCGAGCCACGCTTCTCCCGTCCAGTCGTTGAAAGCGCGGCAATAGGCGGAGGCATAATCCGGGTTGTGGTGGACGGCGGCGGGGTATGGCCCGCCGGTCAGAACACCGAGGTCGATTTCGTATCGATCCAAATGCTTTTCGACACAGACTTCGACCAGGGCGGCCGGGTTTTCCTCGCCGTCAATTTCGGCCCAGAGATCGTGACGCGACCCTTTGCCCGGCATATTGGTGTAGCCCAATCCCGGCATCATGGTCCCGAAGTCCTTGATCTGCTCCACATACTGTCGGGGCAGGAAAGGAAACAGCGCCTCGGGCTTTCCAGGGTTGTGGTGGACGTCGCAGTCGATGATCTCTGGAACGGACTTGGTCTTGACGGGTACGTCGACCTCGACCCGCTCTACCGGGCGGCGATACGTGGCTACGGACATCGAAAGATCTCCTCACCTGAAATCTGCAGCAAAAGGACTGCTGGGGCGTGTGCTCTTGCGGACAACCGTGTGGAGAATATCGGGTTACTCAGACGCGAATTCAAGCGCTATGAGGGTTCAGAACACCCGTCGATTCCGAAGACCAACCATAGAGAGCGCACAGCTTGGGGTGGGGCCTGCCCTCTTGCAGGCGATCTTGGGAGAGCTGTCGGAGTCGCTCGCTCGGGAAACGGAGCTCAAACTTTGAAAAGCGGTTGAAGGGGTAATGAGCATTCAGTCCGGGGATCATCCGAAGATGATCGAGGAAAAGCTCTCCTAATTTTCTAGTTCGGGCCTTTTCGTTTATACCACGACGTTGAATTGCCTGCCTGCGTTCAGTCGGAGTGTCTGCCGCTGGCTTCGTACCCGGACATTGTGTGGGGCTCCAAACGTGGTGGGACACGAATGTCTCGACCGGGGCGATGATGTCTCGAATTTTTGGGGTCTCGGGCCTGCTCATCGGCTTTAATACGTGGGGAGGGGTATCCATTTCCGGGCACGGAGGTTGCTTTTTCATCGAGCAACCCGAGGAAAGGAGGGGTAACCCCGTGACACCCCATACCGCAGAGCCGAGACACAGAATCCGATTGCGAAGAGATCGCTGGCCAAACGCCCCGGTTCCGTTGCTGGTCGACCGTCGGCGGTACGTCAGAAGGATTGACGGGACGTCCAGTCCATCTGACCACGATCCTCGACTGGATTGGATGAGCCGCGCACTTGCCCGGCTGGATTTGTGAAGCAGGATCAGAAGTCTGTAATGGCCCCGAGACCGGCCTGAACGTAGGAGGGTCCGAAGATTTCGCTGAAGACCTTGAACCCGAGGTGGCCGGTACAGTGAGCGGGGGCCACCCGGCTCACCCCGAGTTCGTCTCGCATCCGCTGGGCCATTTCGCCGATTTCGTCGCCTTTGTAAGGGAGGAGATGGAAGCCACCCTCTACAAAGCCGATGTCTCGACCCAGATAGGACCGGGCTTCACGGGTAATCGTCTTGACGAGACTGTGCGAGCAACCCACGATCAGGGTCGTACCCTTTTCAGTCTCTAAAGTGAGTGAGAGTTCGGGAAGGCCGGTGGTGTTGATCTCGTCGTTCGTAGTCGCCTCTCCGAAACCGGTAAGATTCGGGTACCGACTGAAATATCCTAGAAACGGAGATCGTGTTGTCACGAGATTCAGGCCGGGCAAGATCTCTCTGCTCTCCGAAACGAATTCGATGTTCGATTTCGCAGAAGCGTCCGCTCTGTTCGAACGTGAACCGTGTGTTCCCCCCACGAAAGTATCGTTGATCGACCGACAGCGCGTTCGATGCCGCCGAATCAGTCCCGGTTACATCGAAGACGAAAGGGGCTTCGAAGAAGGGGTCGCTGGGAAAGTAGATTTTCACGTCCGGGTTGACGGTCAATAGATAGTCGAACCCGTTGATGTGGTCGAAGTGACTGTGTGAAGCGACTGCAAGGTCGACATCGCTGAGATCGACCCCGAGGGTCTTTGCGTTCTGTTTCTGGATCTCAGCGTCCGGCCCTGCGTCGAACAGGATTTTCTTCCCTTCCCATTCGATTAATGCAGAAAACCCGAAGTCCTGGGTCAACCCCGGAATGTCCTTCCCGAAGGCATCGTACAGGTTTGTGATCCTATTTCCGACGGGCTCGCTGTGAGAGGCAAACGGGCACAGGAGTAAGGCAAGCAGTGTGAAGCACCAGAATCTCAGGGTCACTGAATCCTTCCTTGATGCAAGGTGGTGAAGCGAAGAGGCTGCTGTCTCTCGTCACCATAAAGTCCGTCATCGACCGTCTATGCGAGAGAGAGGGGCTTTACCATTCAGGACACGCTCGATGTTCTCGTAGACGAACTTGCCTCGTCGCGTCCACGTATCACGTGTGATGCCCGCCGCGTGCGGGGTGAGCAGCACATTGGGCAATGAGAGCAAGGGGTTGTCCCGCTCGGGCGGTTCCTGGGCCAACACGTCCAGACCGGCAAATGCGATGCTGCCTTCGCTTAGAGCTTTGGTGAGAGCGGGTTCGTCGATTACGCCCCCCCGGCAGGTGTTGACGAGAATGGCAGTCGACTTCATCCGGGCCAGGGCTGCGGCGTCGATCATATTGCGTGTCGCATCGTTGATGGGGACGTGCAGCGTGACGATGTCGGCCCGCTCCAGCAACGCCTCGCGTTCTGCATACTCCACACCCAGTGTTTTTTCCACATCCTCGCCTGCACGAATCGCATCGCTGTAGAGCATCCGCGGCCCGAAAGGTTTCAAGCGCTCTGCCACCTGCCGGCCAATGTGACCCAGCCCGATGATGCCGACCGTTTTCCCGTGGATTGTATGGGTGCACTGCCCGGTCGGCATTCTGCCCCACGCACCCTCCTGGACCTCCGCGTTCAGATCAGTCAGCCGCCGGTAGATACCCAGGATCAGTGCCAGGGTTTGCTCGGCAACATCGATAGAATTCGTTCCGCCATTGTTTGCAACAGGCAGCTTCAGTGAAGCGCAAAGGTCGAGGTCGATGTGCTCGAAACCCGCGCTGACAAGCTGAAGGAGCTTGAGATTCTGCCCCGCACCGAGCAGGTCGTTTTCAATGCGGTTGGGACGGAAGATGATGAGCGCATCCGCGTCGGCGACGTGCGCCAATTTTTCTTCCACTGACGCGGTATGGTGCAGGAGGGTGGTTTTGATGTGTGGTGGGGCTTGACCGACGAAATCGGCGGCGAGATCGGGTTCGAGGCCCGTGATGAAGACAGCTTTGGACATTCTGCGTTCTCCAGGTTGAGGTCGAATAGCGGGTCTATAGGAAAACCTACCCGGCGGTCGAGAGCAACCTGGATGGAGGCAGGCCCTGATCGGCGGTCCCGCGGGTTGCGTGATGCAAGTCGCAATCCCATTTTTTGGGGGAATTGGAGCCGTGTTCAGCGTTGGCGGCAACCTGATTCGAGAGGTTGTGACGGGCCGCCGCCTGAACGCGGGCATCAACGTGGTGCAGTGGGACGGCAGAGACCGGAACGAACGTATCGTGAGTGACGGGATCTACACCGTGATGATTCAAGGCGGGGGCAGGTCAGCCAACAAGACGGTCGGTGTGCTGAACCGTTGAACATCCATAAGTTGAACATCCATAATATGACAAGGAGTTCGAATTGAGCTACGACCTGATTTTTCAGGGTGGACGCGTGATCGATCCCGCGAACGGGGTCGACGGCATCGCTGATGTGGCAATCGCGGATGGAAAGATCGCGAAGGTCGGGACTTCGCTTCCTGCGGATGGTGCGCTGGCCGTCGTGGATGTCAGCGGTCTGCTGGTGACGCCGGGGCTGATCGACATCCACGTGCACGCCTATACGGGGCGTCTGAACGACGGGCCCGGGCTGTTCGTGGCGAGTCTGAATGCGGATGCCCACTTCCTGAATTCGGGTGTGACGACGTGCGTGGACACGGGCACGGCGGGAGCAAATGAGATGGACCACTTCCGGGAAAGCGTAATCGAGAAAGCGACCACGCGCATCCTGGCCTACATGAACATCTCCAAACCCGGGATGGGCGCCCCCGAACAGACGATTTCGAACTTCGACGTGGATGCTGCGGCTGCGGCGGCGGTCAGGCACAGCGACGTCGTGGTCGGCATCAAGACTGCCCACTACTGGACGAGAGAGCCGTTCGACGACCTGCATCCTCCGTGGGAGTCGGTGGAGAAGGCGGTCGACGCCGGCAGGGCGTGCGAAATGCCGGTGATGGTCGATTTCTGGCCGCGACCCCCGGATCGTCCCTATCCGGATCTCATTCTGGAAAAGATGCGGCCCGGTGATATTCACACGCACGTATTCGCGAGGCAATTTCCCGTCATCGACGAAAACGAGAGGGTGGAGCCCTATATGCACGAGGCGCGTGAGCGTGGGACTTGGTTCGACCTTGGGCACGGGGCTGGCAGCTTCTGGTTCCGAAACGGTGCACGAGCCATCGCAGACGGGTTCGTACCCGATTCGATCAGCACGGATCTGCATATGGGAAATATCCGGGGCCCCGTCATCAGTATGCTCGATACGATGTCGAAGTGTTTGGCGATGGGGATGTCGCTGACCGATGTCATCTACCGGTCGACGGTGACGCCGGCACAGGCGATTCGGCGGACGGATCTGGGAACGCTGAGCGAGGGCGCCGAGGCGGATGTTGCCGTGATCGAGGTGGAGGAAGGATCCTTCTCCTTCCAGGACTGTGGTTTTACGCGGATGGACTCAGCCGAGAAACTGTCCTGCGTGATGACGGTGCGGAAAGGGAAGGTCGAATTCGAGCGCGACGGCCATACGGTGCCGAAGTGGGAAGATGCGCCTGAGAGTTACTGGCCCGTTGCGGAGGCGGGCGGACGCGTCGAACGGTTCTGGCGGTAGAGGTATGGCCCACCTGGGACGTTCTTCTCGTTGTGCTCCTGGGTGAGGTGGTTCAGAACTCCTGCCCCGGACCTTGCTTCAAGTCTTGACAAAACAATCTTTTCCGAGCTTCCTGTAACTCGCTTGGAATCTCCGAGTCAGGGGTGGATCTGCTGATTCACTCAGTTCGCAGCGCTGACTGTATCATCTCTCAGAATACGGTTCGGGAAGTGTATTCTCTCAGATCATTCGGCTATCTGGTCTTGATGGTGTGGGGAGTCATCACACCACTGTGCGTGGATGGGACCGAGGTCACCGTGAAGACGGTCCGGGCGTGCGGGGATGCGGCGGAGTGGCCACCCTATCTGTTTATGGTCCGGGGAAACTCTGGAGAGACGGAGAAGGTTGGGGGGTACACGCCTGCCTTGGTGCGTGAGGTGCTTGCTCTGGAGAAGTCGGCAGTCGTTGTCGATTTGGCGTCGCTGTCTTCGGGAAGTGGCGAAGGGAACGCATTACCAGATCCTGCTGGATGCGACTGTGAACTCTGAGCGGTAAGGTATCTACCACGTTTCACGCCCGATCTATCAGATGACGCCGTCCTACTTTTATTCCAAGCGGCACTATCCAGATGGGCTGCCCATCGAGCGTGCCGAGGACCTCAAGAACTATCGGATCAATGGTATTCACGGTTACAACTATGTCGACTATGGACTTACGGAGGATGACCTCGAAGGTCGGGTTGATGGACACGAGATTTTGATTTGCAAGCTGCATCGTGGCAGAATCGACCTGTTCATCGAATGGTCAGAGGTGTTTGGCGGGTTCAGAGAAATCGACAAGCCCTTTATTGACGATCCGGATCTCGGCTATCCTGTGATTCCAGGCCTCGAAAAGACGACGATGCATCTGATGTTTTCACGGAGCGAACTGGGATGGCGCCTCAAGCAAGCCTTCGATCGACGTTTGGAAGAGATGGAGAGTTCGGGGAGGCTTGAGGAGCTGATTGGTGAGTATGCCAAGCCTTAGTGTTCGGGTTAAGAATGCGAAGTGTAGAGTGCACAGTCCACCACGGGTGCTTAGTGTTCCTGTGGCCGCGGAGCGAAACAAGCTTGGGAACGTCAAGACTTTCCAATGACTACCACGCTCATTCTGATTTTTCTTGCCACCTTCGGGGTACTTGATTCCGCGTATCTAACCTACTCGCATTTATTCGGGTCGGCCGCGTGCGGGGACGGATCCGGGTGTGGGGAAATTCTGGCGAGCCCCTATTCCAAATTACTCGGGATCCCGCTTTCGGTTTACGGCCTGGGTCTGTACCTCGCCATCTGGATGACCGCGTGGCGTGGGCTGCGGGAGGACGAACGTGGGGACGCCATTCGGATCGTTTCCCTCCTTGCCGTGGTGGGCAACCTGCCAAGTCTGTTCCTTCTTTATCTTCAAGCTTTTGTGATCGAGGCCTGGTGCCCTTTCTGCCTCGGGTCGGCGATGCTGATGCTTGCCCTGCTTATCGTTGCGTGGCGGGCGGCGGATCGAAGAGATCCCGGGCAATCCGTATTCGGGCCGCCACTTCATCTTGTTGTAGCTCCCGTTATGCTGGCGATTGCATTACCCATCGGGATCTATTCGGTTGTTGAAGCAGGTATTGGTGGGCTGATCGTGGGTTCCAGATCGCAGGGACGAGAGGTTGTTGCCAGGATTGGGGACCGGGAGATCACGCGTTCGGAAGTTGATGCGGGCATTCGAATGAAGCTTCAAGAAACGAAAGACCAGTATCGGTCGGAGTGGTTGGACAGGCAGGTGTTAGGAGCAGAGGCGAAGAATAGGGGGATGTCGATCCGGAGTCTGGTGCAGCAGGAGGTGTACTCAAAGATCGACGTGACAGCTGGAGAAGTGACTCATCGATGGGAGCAAATCAAAGGGCGACTGAAACCGGGGACCACGAGGGAAGACGTCGAGTCGCGCATTCGGAGCGAAATTGGGCGACGGAAGAGTAAACCAGCGCTGGATGTCTTTGTGGCGAGCCTGAAGAAGCGATTCGGGACGGATTATCGTCCTCCTGCGTCCGAACGCTTCGTTATCGACCCGAATCCACGTGGGGGACCGGAGAAGGGCTCGTCTGATGCACCCGTTACAATTGTAGAGTTCTCCGACCTTGAATGCGGCTATTGCGCACGGGCACATCACGCTATTGACGACCTGGTTAAGCGGCGGCCGAAGGACGTCCGTGTCATCTTCAGGCACTACCCGCTGAATATGCATCCACACGCGAGGTATGCCGCGGAAGTTGCTGCGTGCGCACAGCAACAGAATGGATTCTGGAAAGTCGTAGACCGGCTATTCGCGAATCAGAACGATCTGAGTAAGCGTGCGATTTGGAATCACGTCGAAGCGCTAGGGCTGGATGCGTTGGCGGTCGATGCTTGTGTCAAGTCAGGCGACGGAGGAAGGATCGTTCAGGCGGATATCGACGAGGGAGACTCGCTGGGTGTGGGATCGACTCCAACGTTCTTCGTGAATGGCCACTACATCGGGTCCATGCCTATAGGAGGTCTTGACGCGGTGGTGGATCGGGAAATGAGCCATTAGATACCCGAGGAACGATTTGTTGGACTGGTTCCCTCCGCCCTTGTCTATAGTCCCAGCCATCTGGCATTAGAATCCTCGCTGTCTGAGTCGAATTGGTAGGATCTCGCAATAGGTCCTGCTCAGCGTGATGTAAGCACTTGAATGTAAGGGAGGGCCGATGAAAGTGGGGTTGGGGATTCTGTTGGTGATGGTTTTCACGGTCGATGCCCTGGGGGAAGACCCAGACCTGGTCGACATCTATGGGAGCCTCAGACCTGAGCTGATCGTTCGCACGCCCGAAGGAGGGAAACGCTACGCCGAATGGATGACGGCTACTCGCGAGTGGGCGTGAAGGGCGCGACCGAGCTTCGAGACGAGCTGGTCGGGTTTTACAAGTACGAGCGTCGTGTCTCGGCAAACGATAGGCAGGATGATGGGGCCGTTCGGGCCGACAACAACGAGCTCCGTCAGGTGCACGTAGGGATGCGTGGGAAGTTCGGCTCCGTGGCCATCGGACGTCACTATGGTCTCTACTACGATTTCATCGACGACGAGCTCGACCGCCATCGGAGTCACTATGCCGACGCGGTTGTGTTCGGTGATTTGTTCGTTTCGAACGCGGTTCGATTCGAATGCGATGGGACCCTTTGTTTTCGGTGCCCTCGTCGAACTGAATGATTCGGACGGGGCCGGGAATGCGATCGACGAGCGGATTGAGGTGGCGGGGACGTAGTCGCAGGGGGCGGTCAAGATTCATGCCGGGTATGTCGACGACCCCGACCACGAGGGGTTGTTCGGTCTGGCTGCATCACTCTTACTGAACAAGGTTCGCCTGACGGGCGTTTTCCAGGATCTCAAACGGGATCTGCAACGGGGACAGAGACTTTACAGCGGCGCCATCGATGTGGCCCTCACACCCAGGAACAACCTGCGGGGTGCGGCTACCGTTCGGGAGGATGAGATCGACGTGGATCGTAACGAGATCTATTCCATCGTAGGAGTCGATCACGCCTTTTGGGATCACTACCTGGTGTTCGTCGAATTTTTCAGAAAATCATCCGACGTTGCACAGCCATCGGACGAAGTGGCCCTGGTGGTGGGGGTTCGTTTCGACTTCTGAACGTTGCCGAAGGACGATAGACTCCTCGGAGAGTTGAAGAAGGCCAGCCATTGCAGAAGATGGCTGGCCTTTCGATTTGGTGAGAATCCGACCTCGCTAGAGCGTTCGATGCAACCAGTGACCCTGGGTGAACTTTCGCACGGTGAGGAAGCCTTGCATCGCGCTGAAGATTACGAGGGCGAGCCAGATTCCGTCGGTGTCCCAGCCGATCGTGAAGGCGAGCAGGTAGGCGACCGGCAACTGGACCAGCCACTGCGAGATGATTGTATAGATCAGGGGGGATACTGTGTCTCCGGCAGCGCGCAGGGTCCCCTGACTCGTGATCGCAGAACACATGAAGGGTTCGGCGGCAGCAAGCGAGTAGAGGTAGGGAATCCCGACGAGGATGACGGAGACATCCTGCGTGAAGATGCCCATTAGTTCTTCGGCGAACAGGTAGAAGGGACCTCCGAGGAGGCCCAGGATCCCGACGGAAAGCACGAGGGCGGTATAGGCACGTGCGTTTGCGCGATCGGGTTCACGGGCCCCGAGGCTTCGGCCGACGATGGACGTAGTCGCCGTGCCGAAGGAGAGCGAGGTTCGTCGGAGCGTGATGCCCATCTGACGACCGATGGAATAGGCGGTGAGAGCGACGGTCGGATTGGCCGTCATCGCTACGAGCTTCATGTAAAGCACGTTCGAACCGTTTCTGAAGAGCCCCTGAAGCGCGGATGGAATTCCGATGCAGAGGATTCTTTTCGATCGGTCCCACTCTGGCGTGTAGGATGTGCCCGGTAGGAATGTGAAGCCGAACCGCCCCGAGTAGAGTACGGCGAACCGGATGGCATTGCTGAAGACCGTGCGGGCAAGGTTCCCGACCGCCGCACCCGTGACGCCCATTTCGGGGAATCCCCAAGCCCCGAAGATAAAAGCGTAGGCCCCGATGAGATGCACGATGTTTGAGACGAGGGCGATGTAGAAGGATGTTCGCGTGTCTCCTGCGGCGTGCAGACACGAGTCAAGTGTCCGATCTAGTGCCATCAGCGGCAGGCTGAGGTAAACGACCTGCAGATAGGGGCTTGCGATGATCGCCACGGGTTCAGGGATGCTGAGTAATCGGAGCGCGATGTCCGTCGTAAGGATGCCCAAGGCGCTGATCACAGAGCTGATGAGGATCACGAGGGTAACCGATTGCTTCGCTGTCTTGCTCGCGTCGGTCAAATCTTTGGCCCCGACCGATTGAGCCACCATCGCCATCGTTCCGGTCGCGACCGCGATCATCGTGATGCCAAGGACGAACAGGATCGTCCTTGCAATTCCGACCGCCGAGATTGCCTCCGAACCGAGCGATCGAACCATGAAAATTTCGGCGAAGCCGACGAGGTTCTCCACTTGGGTGGAGAGGGCGAGCGGTAAGGTTAGACCGAGATATGGACGGGTGATCGAGAAGTCGAACCGGGACATTGAAATCAGCCAGTAGGCTGGCGCCCCTTGTTCGGGGAACCGGCACTTCGACTCTGCTCAGTGTGACGGTGTCGTCCTTCACCGTCAAGTTCTTGATGCTCGCTCATGATCAGATCGGCAACCTGTTCTTCGGTCACCTCATCCTTGTGGTGTTCGGCCACCTTCCTTCCCTGGGACAGGACCACGAGCCGGTCGGCCACCTGGAAGACGTGATGCAGATTGTGGGTGATGAAGATGACGCACATCCGATTCTCTCTCGCGGAGCGAATGTAGCCGAGCACCTTTCGTGTCTCGCCGATAGAAAGAGCGGACGTGGGTTCATCCAGAATCAGGACCTTGCTGCCGAAGTGGACGGCTCGGCCGATGGCGATCGATTGCCGTTCGCCCCCCGACAAAGAGACGACCGGCTCGTCCGTGTTCCGAACGTGGATGCCGATGTCCGCGAGCGCCTGCGAGGCCTGCGCGCTCATCCTCGCGTGGTCGAGCACGCGGACGGGACCCACGAGCCGGGTCAGTTCTCGCCCGAGGTGAAAGTTTCGGGCAATGCTCATTCTGGGGATGAGCGCGAGATCCTGATACAGGGTTTCGATACCGAGTGCGCGCGCATCTTGTGGGGTATCGAGCCTGACTGGGCGGCCCTCGAACAGGATTCGGCCCGACGTGGGCCGGTGGGCGCCAGAGAGGATCTTGACGAGCGTGGATTTACCCGCCCCGTTGTCTCCCAACAGTGCGACGACCTCGCCGGCGTGCAGCTGCAGATCGATGTCGGAGAGGGCAGTGATATGCCCGAACCTCTGGCCGATGCCCTCCAGTTCGATCAGCGGCGTCATCGATCTTTCCTGACGTAGGTGTTGATGACCACCGCGCCGATCATGATGGCGCCGATCGCCCCGCGGAAAATGTTCGAGGGAACGCTGATCAGGACGAGCCCCGTTCTGAGCATCCCGGTGAGTGCTGTGCCAATCGCCGATCCTGCCACACTCCCGAAGCCTCCGGATAGAAGTGTGCCGCCGATGACAACGGAGGCGATAATTTCGAGCTCCAACCCCTGTCCCCGGAGCGGATCGACGCTCTTCAGTCGTGCCACCTGGATGATGCCCGCGAGGGCCGCCAGCCCGCCGGATAACACAAAGCTCTTAATTCGCACGCGGTCGACGTCGATGCCCTGTACTCGGGCGGCTTCCGAATTCCCTCCGGTGGCGAAGACGGCGTTGCCGTAGCGAGTGTGAAGCAGGATGAAGGCGAAGACCCCTGTCAGCCCCAGCCACCAGACAATAGAAGTTCGATAGTTCGTACCGGGCAGCCCGAGGTCGGCTCGTCCATTGAGGATGTGAAACACGTTGAATTCGACACGCGCAAAGGGGGAGAGGCCGTGCGTGTCGAGCGAGCGCAGCAGGATGTAAACGACGACGAGGCTCGCGAGCGCTGCGAGTCCCGCAGAAACACGGGTCGCGCCTTCCCGGTGGCGAAGGACGGGCAAGGCGATCCAGAGGACAATGACTGTCAGGGCAGACACGCCCAGAAGCACGACGAGACCAGGCACGGCAATCGTAGGGTCCTCGCGTGAGAAGTCGGCGTAGCGGACGATGCGGCCACCAGACACGGCGGTCAATGGGATCGCACGAAAGACCAGCATCGTGCCGAGGGTGACGATGAACGAGGGGATGCGGGTCCAGACGAGTAAGAGCCCATTGATCAGGCCCAGTCCGCATCCGGTGACAATACCGAGCAGCGCAGCGAGTAGAATCGGTGTGCCGCCGACAGTGGAGCTGAGAAAAACGAGGGAGGAAACGGCCAGAATTGAACCCACGGAGAGGTCGAACTCCCCCGAGATCATGAGCAAGGTGATGCTGATTGCTGCGATGCCTGGAACGGCCTGACTGCTCAGAATGGAAGAAAGAGATGCGTGCGTCAGGAAGGTGTCTGGGGCGGCGAGGGTGAAGAAAGCGAAGACGAACAGGAAGCCGACCCCTGCTCCGGCCGCCGGCTCGCGGGCGAGGATATGCCGGGTGCGCGTCCCCAGGATCAACGGACACCCTGATCGACGAGTTTGGATACGCGATCCACGTTGTGCCGGTCGATCGCGAAGGGCCCGGTCAAAACATCCTGCGCGAGGCTCAACCCGTACTCGAGGTTGAGGTAGAGGAAAACGACGGCCAGGTACCCCTGCAGGTAGGGTTGCTGATCGATGGCCTGAATCGTGGTACCGCGGCGTATGCGCTCGAAGATGGCCGGGCTTGTGTCGTGGGTCGCGTGCAGGATGTCGTCCCGGCCGCTGTCGTCGACAAAGAGGTAGAATGCGTCGGCGGGAAGCGGGCCGAGGGTGGCGATTGCGGTCGACTGCGGATGGCTGAGGAAGTAGTCGCTCAGCAGACCCGACGATTGCTCGATGTCATTGGAAATCGTCAGTCCGTCAACCGTAACACCGGCGGGTTCGAGGATGCTCTTGAAGCCAGCGAGCCTCGCTTCCAGCCCGCTGTGCCCGATTTCCTGGATGGGACATACGGCGCGCTGGAGCTCGACGTTTCGGCGTGCGGCCTCGGCGAGGATTGCCCTGGCATTGCTTTGCCCCCCAAGGAACTCGCTGGCGCCGATGTAGAACATCGTGGGCAAGGCATCCGGGCCCGCTGCGTTCGGGTCGGCCGTGTTGAGTACGATGACGGGAACACCGGCTTCCTGGGCTCGCTCCACGCTTTCGCGGATGGCCTCGGGGTCGGGGCACGTGATGCCGATGCCATCCACCTGGCGAGCGAGGGCGTCGTCCAGGAATTCGGGCATATCCTCGATCGAGAAGGAAGGATTGCTGAGCCATTGCACCTCGATTCCGTATCGCTCGCCGGCATCTTCTATGCCCTTGATGACGACGTTCCAGAACGGATTGCCTGGCCCTCCGTGCGTGACGAATGAGAATCGATAAGGTTGGGCGTCGGCGGTTGTACTGAGGGCAATGATGAGGGATAGCAGGAGCAGGCGATTGCGGTTCACGGGGATCCCCATCGGTTAGTTCGTTCGTCGGACCGGAGTGGTGTCGTTTGCAGGCGCGTTCAAGATATCGAATGGAAACCGATGAGGGAAGTCGGGGAAGCGGGCCGTGATCGTACCGGGGAGCGTTGATCGGCGCGACAGGGCGCGCCGGTGTGGCGTCTCGCGTGGTAGGATCGTCGCGAGTATTGTCATCCCGGCGGTTTTCTGGCCGGGGCCCATTTTGATCTTCGCGAAAGTCAAAATGGGCCCCGGCCAAACGGCGTACCGGGGTGACAATGTTCTTGTTCGCAGATTGCAGGGTGGGCGGGTCTTTGGCCCTGCGTCTGGGATGACTGCTTTATCGGTAGCCAGCGCTGAAGGCGCGTCATTCTGCAGCCCAGGGCATCGCTCCCGGGGTCATTGTGCGCAACAACGCCGTGCGGTCTGTAGGACTGCGACCTCGCTTTTGGGAATTTGGGTTACGGTACCCAGCCCGGTCCGCCTTCGCCAAGGCTTCGGTGGGACAGGTGGGCTGGGTTGTAGAATGGCGGGCCTTTGGCCCTGAAATTACGAGTGCGTCACAGAAGGCAACGAGGTTCTATCCCTTCAGCCGGGACAGAAAAGCGAGTGTCTCTTCGGGTACCCATTCCGCATCGCCCGCCGCTTTTGCGTGTGCGGCCAGGAAAGCGACCTCCTCTGGCGTGTCCACGTCATACCAGGGCGGGACAAGGGCAAGACGAAGGCCCGCCCACTGGATTCGGCGTGTTGTGGAGGCGAAAACCGTCGGGGTACTCCATTCGATGCCCTCGAATAGCCCCAGATGGTCCGCTTTGACACCGATGAGGTAGTAGCCTCCGTCTGTACTTGGGCCGAGGACGACGTCGTTGTCTTTGAGTGCATCAAAGGCCTGAGTAAGGTGGTTGGAGGGGAGGGAGGGTATGTCCGTTCCGATGAGAATCACGCGCTCCGCGCCGGAGTTCAGGCTGTGGCGAAGCGAGGTGGCCATCCTGACACCGAGGTCCGCCTCACTCTGGGGGGTGAGGATCCATCCTTGGCCTGCGATCCCCCGCATCGACACTTCGGCGTCGGCTGGTGCGTAGCAGAGCAGGTGGCAATCCGCGGAAACGGAGAGCGCTTTCTTTAACGTGTCGAGAATAAAAGCCCGATAGAGGCCGGCCGCATCTTCGGGGCTGAACCGGGAGAAGAGGCGCGTCTTCACCTTGCCGGGTTTAGGGTCCTTGGCGAAAACGATGAGATGATCGCTCATGCCTTTCGCGCCTGAAGGATCATGTGCTCGCTATCGCACGTGTAGGGACCTCCCTCGAAGTCGCCCCATACGTCGAGGGGTCGGAGGCCGACGGCTTGTAGCAGCATCTCGATCTCGGTGAATGCGTAGACACGGATCGTGTGCCAGAGGTGGGTCTCTTTGCCGTCCTGGATGACAGTGACGTCCACGTGGGACCGTCCAGAGACGGGATCGAACGTTCGCTCTTCGATAACGGTCATTCCCTCAGGATGGTAGACCTGCTGGGGCGCGGAGTGACGCACGATGAACTCACGATTGACGGTTTCGAGCAGGAAATCTCCATCCGGACGGAGCGCATCAGCAATGTTGGCCAGAACTCGGAAGTTCACATCGTCTTCTTCGAAGTAGCCGATGGACGAGAAGAGGCTGATGACGGCGTCGAAGGCACCCTCGATGAAGGGAGGCTGGCGCACGTCGCCGCGGACGATATGGGGCGAAGAGGCGTAGCCGGTTTGGGCCTTACGCGCTACAGCCGCAGAGAGCATCTTGGGGGACCGGTCGAGCCCGATGACTCTGCAGTGATTGGCCAAGGGAAGGGCGTGTCGTCCGTAGCCGCACGCGAAGTCCAGGAGGGTTGTTTCGGGTTTCAGGTCGAGGGTGCGCACGACGAATTCGATCTCACGATCGGTCGTCGGATGGTCGTCGAAGGTGAGGTATTCCTGCTGGAAAAAACGATCGTACCAGGGTTGGTCCGTGGACATCGCTAACCTGAAGGCGCCGCGAAGTCGACGTAGATCGGGCTGGACCAGGCCATTTCCTGATCGACCTGGACAATCCGAAGCCAGTAGGGATTGACCCCGGGTTGAGGTGCAGGATCTTCGAAGGAAAGTTCGACGTGCTCGGTGGTGGGTTCGGGGGCAAGGGCGATGGTGATGCGGCGGTTCAGATGACCCAGATCGATGACTCGAGGTCCGTCGGAAAGCTCGGCGACCTGGATTGTCGAAGCGACTCGGTCAGCAGGTGCGTGTGCGATGCGCAGCGCACCACTCTCTCCACGGTTCTCGTACTTCGGGCCGGTCATCACACTCGTCGTAAACGCGAGGTCGAGACGGGCTTCCTGTGAGTCGACATCGAAGGTAAATCCACTTCGATAACCACACGTGACTGAGTACCACGAGATCCCCCCCGGGGGCGTATCTGACAGATACGAGCGAGGGCTGTCGAAACGCAATTTGTGGACGTTCGACAGCTCCCCGTCCAGGATGCTGAGCGAGCCTTCCCACACGACGCCTGAGTAGCTCGTCTCACGGCTGGCGCCCTCCCACAGGATTCGGACACGAGTGGGTGTCGTCGGCGTGTCGATGGGGTAGGCGTAGACGGGTTCGTGACCCCGGTAGAGTTCTACGGACTCGAGCGGAGCCGTACCGGTGACAGAGGCCTTGATCTCAGGAGATGAAGAGGTCGCATATTCGGCTCCCATCGGATGGCCGTCGGCCTCGGTCTTTACCTGGATGCGGGGACCGGTCGTGGCGTAGATGCGCCGAGCCTTGAGGGCGTCGAGCAGCGCGTCGATCGTGACGTCCTCGGCATAGACGCCGGCCAGTCCGGAGTTTGCGTATCGCCGGTGCTGGTGACCGGGACTGTCACGGCCGGGGCGGCCCGTGTGGCTGTCGCTTCCACCGAAGAAGCCCATACGATAGTCGTAGGCGAGAATTTCCTTCAGCATCCATTCGAAGCTGCCGTGGTCCGAGGTGATTTCAACCGCGGGTTCGACCGTGGGATCGTGCCAATGCAGGTTGGAATGATTTCCGCCCACGTGGGGTGTGATGACGGTGTCCGTGTTGCGAAAGGCACGGTAGAGGTCACGTACGTGGGGGAGGTCGTAGCGCGTGTCGTGGCCAGGCAGACGGGCGCTCGTCCATCTGCGGATGGGCTGGTCGAATCGCCTGAAGTAGACGTTGTGGTGACCTCCGACGCGTGTTGCGGGGGACCACTCGTATCCGGGGATGGCGACGAAATGGCCGGGATCGTGATAGGCGCGTTCGACCTCCTGCTGGACGGCATACTCCGCGTCCGAGTGGACCGTATCGTTCCGCTGATAGCTTGCGAACTGAATGCCTGCAACATCCCGTGCGTAGCGGAAGAAGTCGTCGATCTTTTCGGCGTTCTCGACCTGGCCGCCGTGATAGTCGCCCCAGAACAGTTCGTGGTCCGGAGATTCGTCCTCGATTCTCAAGGGGTTGCTCCGCCCGACGCAACCGCCATCCGTTTCGGCTTCGATGGTGGCCCGCCCGGTTTTACTCGGGCGACATTCGTCAAGCCACCGAACCCCACCCTCGGCTTCCGTGAATTCGATTTCGGACTGAGGCAGCTTGACGGCATCGCTGGTCAGGGTGACCCGCGACCTGAACAACGATGCTGGATTCCCCCACGGGTCCTCCGCCCGAACGAGGAGACGGAAGGGGCGACCAACGACGGCTGTCGATGGAGCGACGACCACGAGTCGATCAATGTCCCCGCCCACGATGCGTTGGGCGGGCGATTCGGGAAGGGGATGGAGCGGGTCTTCAGTTGATCGGGCAACAGAGATGTCGAACGTGTGGCGATTTTCGAGGAACGTCTGGGATCGGAATCCGGGACTGCCGCTCGAGGTGTCGCCATAGGTAACGACGAGCTGTTCGCCGGGCCGCAGATCTCGGCCGTGCAGGGTGAGGATCAGGACCTTGTAGTTCGGAGCCAGCGCGTCGGCGAACACTCCGTCGGGTGTGGTGACGGTCGTGTAGTCGGGACCGGATGGATCCCCGAACTGGGGCAGGGCACGGTCGGTGTCGCTGTCGCAATAGATGCGGATCCTGCCGCCGGGGCGGATCGCGTGGTTGCCAGCCGTATAGGTCAATCGCCAGGTTCTGCGGCTCCCGGCGATCACGTCGTCCGGAGGGTCGAGTCTCGCGCTCCCGAAGCCCTCGTCGGCTGGTGAAGATGTCACTGCGCCTTCTGAGCCAGAAGCTGGCTGGCGATCTTCGGGTTGGCCTGCCCTTTCGTGGCTTTCATGATCTGCCCCATGAAGAAGCCCTGTAGCTTCTTGTCGCCTTCCTTGAGACGGGCGAATTCGTCCGGGTGTGCGGCGATCAGTTCGTCGACGGTCGTTTCGAGTGCACTCTCATCACTAATTTGTACGAGACCCTGTCGCTCGACGATGTCGGACGGATCGTCGCCCGTGCTGGCCATTTCGGCGAAGACTTTGCGGGCGACGTTTGCGCTGATTGTGCCGTTATCGATCAAATGAATCAGGGCGGCGAGCTGCGCCGGGGTCGCACGAAGCTGGTCGATTTCGATTTTCGCTTCGTTGAGGGTTCGGAGAACGTCGCCCTGGACCCAATTCGCGGCAGTGGCAGGCTCAACTCCAACCGCGATGACGGCCTCGAAGTAGTCGGCGGTCTGACGGTCTGCGGTCAGAACATCAGCCTGATCTTGCGACAGGTTCAGATCCGACTCGAACCGTTCCCGTTTGGCGGCTGGAAGCTCCGGGATCTGCGACTGGACGCGATCGATCCACGGCTGATCGACGACGATGGGGACGAGGTCGGGGTCGGGGAAGTACCGATAGTCATCGGACGCTTCCTTGGTTCGCATCGGGCGGACATCCTCGCGAACGGGGTCGAACAACATGGTCTGCTGGATGATCTCTCTGCCTGAATTGACGACATCGATCTGTCTGTCGATCTCGACTTCAAGGGCGCGCTGGCAGTTACGAACGGAGTTCATGTTCTTCACTTCGACCTTGACGCCGAGTTCCTCGCTCCCGACAGGGCGGATGGACACGTTCGCGTCGATGCGCACGTGGCCTTTCTCCATGTCACCCTCGCTGACGCCTGTGTAGACGAGGATTTCGCGAAGGCGGTTGACGAACTGGGAAGCCTCTTCCGGGGTTCGTATGTCCGGCTCGGAGACGATCTCGATCAAGGGAACGCCGGTCCGGTTGTAGTCGACCATGGATTCGCCAGGGGGAACGAACGGTTCGTCGTGGATGCTCTTGCCGGCGTCCTCCTCCATATGGATTCGTACGAGCCGGATGAAGCGCGTGCCCCCGTCGGCTGTGACGACTTCAATGCCGCCTCCCGTTGCCAGCGGCATCTCATTGTTACTCTGATACTGGGAGATCTGATACCCCTTGGGCAGATCGGGATAAAAGTAATTCTTCCGAAGGAATCGACTGCGTGTCTGGATCGTACATCCAACGGCCAATCCCATTCGCATCGAGAGTTCGACGACCTGCCGGTTGAGGACGGGCAGAGTACCCGGGAGGCCCAGACAGAGGGGGGTGACGTTGGTGTTGGGTTCGTCGCCAAACGACACGAGTGCCCCACTGAAGATCTTGGTTCGAGTGGCAAGCTGGGCGTGAACTTCCAGGCCGATGACCGTTTCGAAGTCGCTCACGTGGTGGAGCCTCCTTCGGATTCAACGACTCGGGCGGCACGAAAGAGCCGCGATTCCTCGAACGGAGGTGCAAGTAACTGGAGACCGATGGGCAGACCTTCTGACGACGCGCCGCACGGCACGGAGATTCCGGGGATGCCAGCCAGGTTCACGGCTACCGTATAGATGTCCGACAGGTACATCTGCAGCGGGTCGTCCACTTTTTCGCCGATCCGGAAGGCGGGTGTGGGTGCAACCGGGGCAGCGAGCACGTCACAGTCTTCGAACACGCGCTCGAAGTCCTGCTTGATCAGCGTTCTGACGCGCTGTGCCTTGAGGTAGTAGGCGTCGTAGTAACCGGCGCTGAGCGCATAGGTGCCCAGCATGATCCTGCGCTTGACTTCGTCCCCGAAGCCCGCGCTGCGCGTGCAACAGTAGGTATCGCCAAGGTCTTCACCCTCGACCCGCAGACCGTATTTGACTCCGTCGAACCGGGAGAGGTTCGACGAGGCCTCGCCTGTCGCAACGACGTAGTAGCTGGCGATGACATAGTCGGGATGTCCGGCGACGGGGAGGGACACTTCACGGGTCGTTGCCCCGGCCGCCTCGAGTGCGGCGATTCCCTGCTCGACACGCGCACGGACCTCGGCGTCCAGCCCTTCAGCGAAATACTCTGTGGGCACGCCGACGACGAAATCTTCTACGCCCTTGTTGATCGAAGGGAGCGTGGGCTCGAATGCGAGGTCGGCCGACGTCGCATCGCTTTTATCGTGTCCG
The DNA here is from genome assembly GCA_002433075.1 of Latescibacteria bacterium UBA6620. Taxonomy (GTDB): domain Bacteria; phylum Latescibacterota; class UBA2968; order UBA2968; family UBA2968; genus UBA6620. The sequence continues at coordinate 34,243 of DJHM01000042.1, read as the reverse complement.
GCAATGACATCGTAGAGGAGGGCGGTGTCGGTGACGTTCCGGCCGAGAGGGCCGATCTGGTCGAGCGAGGAGGCGTAGGCGACGAGGCCGTAACGAGACACGCGGCCGTAAGTGGGTTTTAGGCCTACGACGCCGCAGAAAGAGGCGGGCTGTCGAATCGATCCTCCTGTGTCCGAGCCGAGAGCGAGGACCGTTTCGTTCGCGGCCACGGCTGCTGCCGATCCTCCACTGGATCCTCCGGCAACCCGGTCGGTGGCGTGTGGATTCCGGACCGGTCCGCGGGCGGAATTCTCGTTGGAGGATCCCATTGCGAACTCGTCCATGTTGAGCTTGCCGGGAATCACGGCTCCAGCATGTCGCAGTCGTTGAGTGACCGTGGCGTCGTAAGGTGGAACGAAATCAGGCAGGATGTTGGAGCCGCAGGTGGTCAGTAGACCCTGGGTGCAGATGAGGTCTTTGAGTGCAACGGGGATTCCAGCGAGGGGGCCGACGTCCTCGCCGTTAGCGAGGCGTTTGTCGACGGAATCGGCCTGTGCGAGGGCGCCTTCCTTGTCGACCGTGATGTAGGCGTTGACTTCGGCGTCTTGCGCGTCGATCGCGGAAAGGACGGCTTCGCATACCACGAGTGCCGTAATTTCGCCCTTCAGGATCAGGGGAAGCAACTCGTGTGCCGATCTGGCGTTAAGCTCGTTCGATTCTCCCACTCTTCTTCCCACCAGCCTGAATCAGGACTCCACCTTCTTTTCCTCCGCCTCCGGCTGATCGGCGGATGCCGAGCTGGATGGTGGGGGGGCTTCCGTACCGGTTTCGATCTCGTCTTTCACATCCCGGACGGCCCTCTTGAACTCCGTAATACCTTTTCCCATACCTCTGGCAATTTCCGGGATGCGTTTGGCGCCGAAGACCAGCAACACGACCAGAAAGATGAGGAGTATTTCCCAGGTTCCGATGCCCTGTAACATTGGTCGTTCCTTTCAAGGGGCGGCTATGCCGCCGGCCTCCTGCGGGGAGACGCACCACTTAACTAATAGGAATACTTGACGTAGTACCAAGCGGTTCCGATTCCGAGCAGGCTCAACACATTGAAGTTCAGTGAGAATCCCAACGTGATTGTCATGACGATCAGATTCAGCCGGATCGGATAAAACTCATACTGGACAAGCGGATCGACGAGCACCTTCTGGACGACGTTGTTCTGCAGGCCCAGGTTCTCGAACAGAACACCGAGCACTTCGCCAACGATGTTCCCGGCGAGGATTCCGACGGAAATGGCGACAATCAGGAAGCCAACGTTGCGTCTACCCATGTCTTGTAAGATATGCGCTCCGGCTTGATAGGTATGTCAGTGGATGTCGGCGACTTCGCGGTCCGTGACGATGTGGACCAACCATCTGATTGCGCCCGACAGGCAGAAGGTCAGGGCTACGGGGAAGAATGCCTCCTCGGTTGCCACGACGACAATCACGAGTGCTCCGAAAGACAGGGCCAGACGAAAGCGGTCGCGGGCCGTTTCGAACGTAAACCGCGGAAACGATGGATAGTCGAAGGGACTCATCATCAGGAACGCGACGAAAGCGCAGAGTGACAGCGCCACGTGAGGCTCCCGCGTGCTTTCCCAGACCAGCTGACTGAAGATGATATAGCTGGCCAGCGTGGCTGCCGCGACCGGGATCGGGAGTCCGATGAAGTCGGGTTTCACCGCGTCCTCGTCGTCCACGTCGTGATGCACATTGAATCGAGCTAGACGCAACGCGCCGCACAGAAGGTAGACGAACGCCACGAGGAAGGGGAGCCATCGGATGTGCAGCAAGGGTTCGAAGTAGTGGAGCATCAGGACGGCAGGGGCAAACCCGAAGGAGCAGACGTCGGCGAGGGAATCGAACTGGAGACCGAACTGCCCGTCGTCGGATCCGTCGTCGAAGAGCCGGGCGATCTTCCCGTCGAAAGCATCGAGGAATCCCGCGATGACGATGAGCCAGGAAGCGGGAACCAGATGTCCCCGGGAGGCGTAGTAGATCGACAAAAATCCGCAGAACAGGTTACAGATCGTGAAGAGACTCGGAACCGCCGCTCGTTTGGTCATGTTGTAAGGACTCCGATGACAGTTTCGCCGCCAAGAACACGATCTTTTATGGCGACTCGAATTTCTGCTGATGCGGGCAGGATGTGATCGATTCTGGATCCGAAACGAATCAACCCGAAACGTTCCCCGGCTTCGACACGTTGCTCTGGCACAAGACGACAAACAATGCGCCGGGCGATCAAGCCCGCGATTTGTTTGACGATGACTCGTCCCGCCGCCCCTTCGACGGCGATCTCGGTGCGCTCGTTGTCTTCTGAGGCCTTGTCCACGAAGGCGAGCTTGAATTGTCCGGGGACGTGTTCTACTCGCTCCACTCTGCCCGCACACGGCATCCGGTTGACGTGCACGTTAAAAATCGACAGGAAAACGCTGACCTTGACCGCGTCACCGACCCAAGGGTCTTCGATCGGCTCGACGGCTACGATCCGCCCGTCCCCCGAGGCCAGAATCGCGTTCGGTTCGGGCGGGGAGACCCTTTCGGGATCCCTGAAAAAGAAAGCGATAAATCCCGTCAAGACAAGCAGTAGTATCGTCAGCAGGTTGGCCGCCAGTCCTGCCGTCTGGACGGCCCAATAGACGGCAACCAGGGCGGGTAATCCAGTCACGAGCAGAAATGGCCGTGCTTCACGGGCAATTCGCATATCAGCTGTTCGGATCGCGCTCGAGCACGAGCCTCGCGTTGAACACGACCCGACCTCGCAATACCCTCAGGCCGTAGACCGCACCCACCCTTCCCTCGCGAAAGATCTCCACGACCTTGTCCGCACTGTCTACGAGTTCTTCGTTGACCATGACAATGACGTCACCGGGGATGAGTCCCGCCTTCTGGGCGGGGCTGGTTTCCTCGACCGACGTGATCAGGGCTCCGGAGGCCGTGGCCAGACGCATGGCTCGGGCAATCCTCCGGTTGTTGTTGTGAATGACGAGGCCGGTCCAGAAATCGGGACTGCCGCCTTCGATCAGGCGGTTGGCGACCTCGAGTGCCCGCTCGATAGGAATGGCGAACCCGATCCCGAGCGAACCCCCGGTCTGCGAGAAGATGAAAGTGTTGACGCCGATGACCTGGCCCAGGCTGTTGACGAGCGGTCCGCCGCTGTTCCCGGGATTGATCGAAGCGTCGGTCTGGATCATTCCCTGGTAGATTCGGCCGTCCTCTTCAGGTCGAAAATTACGGTCCACAGCGCTGACAACACCCACGGTGACGGTAGGCTTGGGGTCCCGGATCGTCAAGCCGAAAGGGTTCCCGATGGCGATGACCCACTCCCCGATAATGGCTTCTTCAGAACTGCCCAGTGGGGGTACTTCGAGCCCGTCTGCATCGACACGAACGATCGCCAGGTCGTGCTGACGATCCATCAGAACATTGTTGGCCGTGTCCGTCACCTCGAATTTTCGCCCATCGGGAAAAGTGACGGATATCTCAAGAGCATTTTCGACGACGTGGCTGTTCGTGAGGATGTATCCGTCCTCACGAATGATGAATCCCGACCCCACACTCGGAATTCGTTCCCGGATGATGGCCGGACTGCCGAAGAACGCATCGCCCCAGAACGGGTCGCGGTAGCGCGGGTACTCCTTGTAACGGTGTGTGTTGATGCTGACGACAGCACCGGAGGCTTTCTCGACGGCCCGGACGATCGCATTGCGTCGCGTGGTGGCGATCTCATCCCGCAGGAAAACCTGCGCTGGGGAGGCAGAAGGCCAGACCGCCCCGGATAGGGTGAGGATCATAACGGTGATGGAGCGTCGCAGCACGTTCGCCTCAATAGTCCACACGCTTGAGAAAGAGACCGGTCGGTGGTGCGGTCGGACTCGCCTGGCTTCGATCCCGAGCTGCCAGGATCGATGCTATAGAAGGCTCGTTCTTGCCACGCCCTACGTCGACGAGTGTGCCGACGATGCTTCGGACCATTGCCCGTACGAACCGATTGGCTTCGATGTCGAACACGAGCGTGTCATCGTCGGGGGCGTGCCACCTGCAGAGTGTGACCTCACATACACGGGATTCACGTTCTTCTGCGGACACACAGAACGAGGTAAAGTCGTGCCGGCCAAGGAGAACACCGGCGGCCTGGTTCATCTCCTCCAGGTCGAGATCGGCGCGCACCCACCAGGTGTAGGGGCGACCCACGGCTCTCCGTCGGGAAGAGAGCCGATACTCGTAAGCTCGCAGCCTGGCGTCGAAGCGGGCGTGGAACCCGGGAGGTGCGATGTCGGCAGCCCGTACGGTAACGTCAGAAGGCAAGACACCGTTGAGCGAGCGTGACAGCTCCTCCGGCGAACGGTCGCCGGCATAATCAAAGTTGACGACCTGATCGAGTGCGTGAACTCCCGTGTCCGTACGCCCGGCAGCCTGGACCCGTACGGTTTCGCCCGTAACCTGTGCGATCGCGGCTTCGAGCACACCCTGTACCGTTCGCCCTTCCGGTTGGATCTGCCACCCTCTGAACTCTGTCCCGTCATATTCGAGTCTGAGTCGGAAGTTGTGCACGGTCATTGGAGTAAGACGAGCGTTCCGCCGAGCAGGCCGGCCATCGTTACGGTGAGATCGAGACCGCTCATCTTCAGCATACGGTACCGGGTTCGTCCCCGGCCTCCTGCATAGCCCCTTGCTTCCATTGCAACCGCCAGCCGGTCTGCACGGGCGTAGGCGGCAACGAAAAGCGGAACGAGCAATGGAACCAACCTGCGTGCACGGTTGATCAGAGACCCGCTGAAGTCTGCGCCTCTGGCCCGTTGCGCGTTGTAGATCCTGCCTGCTTCATCTGTCAGGTAGGGAATGAAACGCAGGGCGATCGTTCCGGTCAGGGCAAGTTCGTGGACGGGTAGTTTCAGGCGCTCCAGTGGTTTAAGGAGCTCCTCAAGCCCGTCGGCCAGAGACAGGGGCGAGGTTGTCAGGGTCAGGAGCGATGTCCCCACGACGATCACGGAGAGCCTTAGACAGAGAAAGAGACCTCGCTCCAGACCTTCTATAGTCAGGACGGTGGGCTTGCCGGCGAGGACGATGGCCTGCCCTTCGATGAGCCAGGCGTTGAACGCGAGGGTCAGAAGCAGCACGGGCATCAAGGGCTTGAAGTTGCCGAGCAGCAGCCTGATCGGGAGCTCGCCCAACCTGGCGGCCACGATAAACACGAGCAATGCGCCAACCAGCATCGGGCTCCGAGCGGTCAAAGTGAGCGCGATGATCCAGAGGCTGAGTGTCAGGATCTTGGCTCGTGGGTCCAGGCGGTGCAGGGGCGAATTCCCCGGCACGAATCGGCCGAATGTAATGGCTTTGGAAAGGGGTAGACTCACCAGATTATTCGCGACGGTGGGGTCTGTAAGTGAGTATAAATCCACGAATTAGCTGCGGGGAAGGCCAGAAAATATACCAAGCCCCGGAGGGCCAGTCAACGACTTATTGGAGACACAACCATGTGTGAAACAAACGGTTAAGTCTCTTCTCCAATTGAAAGATTCTTTCCACGAAACCGGCCGGTCGGTCGCTTGAGAAGGGCCTGTTCTGGAGGCCCGATGTTGGCACGGCCGTATGTGCGATGAGGTGTCCCGCTTTGACTGCCGCCCTGTTTCTGGGAACGGGTGTGTTCATCGGCCAGTGAATCGATCCCGCTCCGTTCGCGCTGTTCTGCTGGGTGGCCGGGTGTTGGTGCCTGGTCGTCGCAGGGGTTCGGTACGGTCGGCGTGGGCTCTGGTCCACGTGCGTGACGGTGCTCATCGTTCTCTGCGGGATCCTGCGCGGTCACCAGAGCACCCTGGACCCTGCGCCGGACGTGACGAATCGCGATGTGACCGTCTTCAGTGGCATCGTACAGACGGCGCCGGAGCGCCGGCCGAAAGGTTCGAGGGTGGGCACCGCCTTGCGATCTGCAGCCGGGATCCCCGCGAGAGGGACGGTCCTCGTGCAGTTCCGGGATTTCGTTCCCGACCTGCGCCCTGGAGATCGGGTCCGGGTTGACACCTCCCTCGAGAACCCGAGTCCTCCACGGAACGCTGGAGCGTTCGATTACGCCAGATACCTCCGACCTCGCGGTATAGATCGCATCGCAGGTGTGCGGCGGCCCAGCCAGATCGCTGTCCTCGAGAGTAGCCAGGGCGGAGCCTATTCAGCACGGTCGATCGGAGCAATGCGTCGTCACATTCGGGCCTGTATCTGACGGCACCTGAGTGAGGATCCCGCAGCCGTGTTGCAGGGGGTGTTGCTGGGGGACCGCAGCGACCTGGCCGAAGAGGTCAGGTCGGCGTTCACGCGAGCGGGTGTCGCCCACGTACTGGCGGTCTGAGGGCTGCACGTGGGATTGATCGGGGCGGGCGCCTTTTTCCTACTTCGGGTGGTCGGGTGTGGCCGTCGACTCACGGGTTGTCTGACTCTCGGTCTGGTGTGGGCCTATGCGGTGGTGACGGGTGGATTCGCATCGGTGGTACGCGCGGCGACCATGGCCACGACAGTCCTTGGCGGTGGACTGATCGATCGGGAGGGTAACGCACTGAACGGGCTGGGGTTCGCGGCTTTCGTACTTCTTGCCTGGCGCCCGGGCCATCTTTTCGACGTGGGTTTCCAACTCTCGTTCGGTGCGACGGGGGTCATCCTGCTGTTCTACAAGCCGATACGAAATGTCTTTCCCACGAAGGACTGAACGGTCGGTCGAGTGCTCCTGGATCCCCTCGTCGTGTCGGTCGCGTCTCAGGTCGGGACGATGCCGATCCTTATGAAGCGTATTCGGCGCGGTTTCCATCGTTGACTTGGCGGCTAACCTCGTTGTGGTGCCGCTTTTCGGTGCTGCGACCGGACTCGGTCTGATGGCCGTGGTTGGTGGGACCTTCTCGGCTGGGCTGGGCACGGTTCTGAACGGAGCGAGTTGGGTGTTTTTGTCCTCGGGGCTGTGGCTGACGAAGCTGGCTGCTTCTCCCACCTGGGCAACGTTGACCTCCCCGCATTGAGTTCGTGGCTGACGATGGCCTATGTCTGCTTGCTGATTTCCGATGAAGTCCGTCGCCGATATGGGTGGCTTCCCCTCTGCGGGGGACTGATCGCCCTGAATGCTCAGACGTGGGGCGGTATTCTCGGGCGTGAAGACCGACTGGAGATGCACGTTCTGGATGTGGGACAGGGCGACGCGATCTTTCTGAGGTTTCAGAACGGAAAGACGATGCTCGTGGACTGTGGGCCACGAACAAACTGGCAGGACGCGGGCGAGCGTGTCGTGTTTCCGTTTCTACGTCAGGCAGGGGTGAGTCGGCTGGATGTTATGGTGGCCTCCCACCCACACAGCGATCATATCGGAGGGCTGATCACGGTCCTCGAACACACGGAGGTCGGGACCTTCATCGATCCCGGGCAGCCGTACGATTCCTGGATGGCCCAGCGGATATGGGATGTGATCGAAGAGCGGGGGGTCGAACACGTTGCGGTGGCTGCAGGGGACTCGCTTTCGGGTTTGGGAGGGTGTGGTCCTGTTACCGACATCTTCCTTCGTAAACCTCGAGGGGCCGGCGCCGGTTGGTAGGAACAACGGATTTGTGGTATTGGGTCTACAGAGAGGTAATCAGAGCATCCTGCTGACGGGAGACACCGAACACGAAACAGATTCTGTCGTCGCGGCCTGGGTAGCCAGGGCGCAATCCGAAATCCTTAAGGTGACCCACCACGGGTCCCGAACTTCGTCATCGGCCAAGTTTCTGAGCGCGGTTCGGCCTGAGGTGGCCCTGATTTCGTGCGGGACCGACAACAAGTTCAAGCACCCCTCGCCGGAAGTCGTTCTGCGGTAAGAAGCGCAGCAGATTCGCGTGGAGCGAACGGACCTCGCGGGGGCAATCCGGATAGACGTCTGGGACGGGAATTACCGGATCACGCCTTTCCTTGCACGAACACAAACGGCGGATGCGCGTGACTCAGCGCATCCGCCGCTGTTTTAGAGGGCGGAGGAAGCAACCCGTTTCGAAATGTGCGGGATGCATCTAAGGAATCGGGCACTCTGGTTTTAGACGGACGTTAACCTGGCGCTATCTCCCCCAATATCGCCAAGTCCTGTCCGAACAGAGATAGGACTCCACCGCACGCACGAAGCGAACTACCTCAACTCCGCCCAAAGGGGTCCGAGCATGGCGCTCGGGTTATTTCAGGATCGATCGGGTTCCGTAAATGAAACGACATCCACGTGGGGGAGGACGTCAGGAAGAACTTCGACTGCTGAGAGGGGGTTGGGTCCGAAACAGGGGGGGTGACAATTTGGCGCAATTTATTGGGGGATGAAAATGCCATTTTGTCTGAAAATCCTCCTGGATACCACCCGACCCATCTGAGCTGGTCTGGGGTGCAAAAAATCGTATTATCTCCTTGTATATTAAGGAGATACGCCACTTCCTATCTTCGAGTTGCGTAGGAATATAAGCGGGTGATCAGGGAGCGTCAAGCACTTATTTCCGCATTTTAGGGGCCTCAGGGCTGGGTTTTGCGATAAGGTCTTGTAACACAAAAGCATCGTTATCGTCACTTTTTTTGTTGTGCGATTTCAGGCACAAATCGATGTGTGGCGCACCCCGATCGACCGGGCAAAATACCTTGGATCGCAAGGGTGATATTTGACAAGAGTTTACTGACGATGGACGACTACGGGGGACAAGCGGCTGTCAAAATCGGCGGAGCGTGGCTCACGTTTTGCTCGGCGCGGTTCACTCTTCCCATTTGCCCATGCGGGCGAACTTGTCGATCCGACTGGGGACGAGTTCGTCGATTGACCGACGGTTCAGATCTTCGATGGCCGAGACGATGGCCTGCTTGAGGTTGGTGGCGGCGAGGTTGGGATCCTTGTGGGCTCCCCCGAGGGGTTCTGGGACGATGCGGTCGACCACGCCGAGCTCGACGAGGTCGCTGGCTGAGATCTTCATGTTTTCGGCAGCGACTTCCTTTTTCTCACGGTCTCTCCAGAGAATCAGGGAACAGGAATCCGGATTGATGACGGAATACCAGGCGTGTTCCATCATCAGAATCGTATCGCCGACTCCGATGCCGAGCGCTCCCCCGCTGGCGCCCTCCCCGATGATGGCGATGACGATGGGGACGCGAAGTTGCGCCATATCGAACAAGTTCCGTGCGATGGCCTCGGCAACACTGCGCTCCTCGGATCCGATTCCGGGATAGGCGCCAGGTGTATCGACGAGGCAAACGACAGGCCGTCTGAATTTCTCCGCCATTTTCATGAGTCGAAGGGCTTTTCGGTACCCCTCAGGATGGGCCATGCCGAAGTTGCGATGCAGGTTCTCTTTGGTATTCCGCCCCTTTTGTTGGCCGATCACCACGACGGGTCGCCCGTCGATGCGACCCAACCCTGCAATAATGGCTGGATCGTCCCTGTAGAGTCTATCGCCGTGTAGTTCTATGAAATCTGAGACGATCAGGTCGATATAGTCCATCGTGTAGGGTCGCTGCGGATGCCGGGCGATCTGCACTTTCTGCCAAGCGCTCAGGTCGGTGTATATCTCCTGTCGTACCTTTTCGAGCCGCTGGTTGAGGACGGCGATCTCCGCGGACATGTCGAGGTGTTCCGATTCTGCGTGGGCCGTCATTTCCTCGATCTTCAGCTCGATCTCCTCGAGGGGCTTTTCGAAGTCCAGATAAGGTTTGCCGTTTGGCATCGTTACGATCCCTGAATGGCGGTGACAGCCGTCTGTATCCGGTCGATCGCGTCAGATAGCCGATCGTCGGGAAGGGTGTAGGAGAATCTGACGTAACCAGGAGCGCTGAATCCGGTACCGGGAACGGCGGCCACGCCAGCTGCCTCCAGCAGGTAGCGACAGAACTCCACGTCGTCGGCGATGGTGTTTCCGAACAGTCCGGACACGTTCGGGAAAACGTAAAACGCCCCTTTGGGTCGTGGGCAGGTCACTCTGTCGAGTTCATTTAGACCGTCGGCGATCGCATTTCGTCGCAGCTTGAACGCGGCCCTCATTGTGCCTACAGAGTCCTGAGGACCTTCGAGGGCGGCAATGGCGGCGTGCTGGGAAAGGGTGCAGGTGTTGGTCGTTTCCTGACTCTGAACCTTGGCGATATGGCTCATCCATTCTTCCGGGCCAGCACCGTAGCCCACTCGCCATCCCGTCATGGCGAAGGTCTTGGAGAAGCCGTTTACGGTGAGGCATCGATCGGCTACGCCGGGGTGCAAGGCGGCAAGCGAGACGTGCTCTTCATCGCCGTAGATGAAATGTTCGTAGATCTCATCGGTGATCGTGAACAGTCCCGCCTCGGCAATCAGTTCGGCAAGCGCCTGAAACTGCGCCCGACTGTAGATGCCGCCGGTCGGGTTGGAGGGACTGTTGAAGATGATGAGCTTCGATCTAGGGGTGAGCGCCGATCGGAACTGGTCGGGCGAGAGACAGAACGCGTCCGGTTCGGTCGGGATGATGACGGGCACGCCCCCCATCAGTTTCACCTGATCTGCGTAGCTGACGTAGAGGGGGGCGGGGAGGAGGACTTCGTCACCCGGGTCGACGAGAGCAACGATGGCGGCGAAAATAACCTGCTTGGCGCCGCACGTGATCACGATCTGTGACGGATCGTAGTGGAGCCCGTTCTCGCGATCGAGTTTCCGGGCGATGGCTTCCTTGAGTTCGATCAGACCGGAGGCGGGGGCGGTGTACTTGGTCTGACCGTCCTGGATCGCCCGGATTCCGGCTTGCTTGATGTGATCAGGTGTGTCGAAGTCGGGCTCCCCGGCACTCATCGGGATGACATCACGTCCCTGTCGTACGAGGTCTGCGGCGAGGGCCGTCGTGGCGACGGTCGCCGAGGGCGCCATCGATCGGACGCGTGAGGCATAGCGATGGGTGTCCGACACGGTCAGGTCGTGTATTCCGCGTTGATGCGGACGTAATCGTAGGTGAGGTCGCAGGTGTAGAGAGTGGCCACGGCATCCCCGGCGCCCAGATCGATATCGATGGTGATTTCATCGGCGCCCAGCGCCTCGACGGCGGCCTCGTGATCGAAGGGGACACCGCCCCCCGATGCGTAGATGGGGATGCCGACGATCGAAACGGTGGTGCGATCGGCGTCGAAATCGACTCCGGCGTAGCCCGCCGCACAGAGGATACGGCCCCAGTTTGGATCGCGACCGAACACGGCCGTCTTTACGAGGTTGGAGTTGGCGACGGACAGACCGACGGTCCGGGCGGAGTCGGCGTCGGGTGCGCCTGTGACCTCGATCGTGATGAGCTTGGTCGCCCCCTCACCGTCTCTGGCGATCTGCCGAGCGAGACTCGTGCAGACACAGTCGAGGGCGGCGGCAAAGGCGTCGAGATCGTCGCCAGAGAGCGACGATCCGGAGGCACCATTGGCAAGCGCGAGCACGGTGTCATTCGTGCTCATGTCGCCGTCGACGGTGATGCAGTTGAACGAAGTTTGAACCGATCTCGAAAGCTGGCTCTGCAGCTCCGCCGGGTCAAGGTCCGCGTCGGTGACGATGAATCCAAGCATCGTCGCCATGTTCGGCGCGATCATGCCCGCCCCTTTGGCCATTCCACTGACGGTGATCGTCGCCTCTTCCACCACGAACGTCGCTGAGGCGGTCTTGGGGCGCGTATCCGTCGTCATGATGGCTTCCGCCGCATCTCCCCACCCCCCCTCACCGAGGCCCCTGACGGCTTCCTGGGCGCCTTTAAGGAGAACGTCCATCGGCAGAGGGACGCCGATGACGCCCGTGGAGTTGACGAGGACATCCTCAGCCGAGAGGGAGAGCGCATTGGCCAACTCCTGGGCGGTGCGGGCTGCGTCCTGATCGCCGGGTTTGCCGGTACAAGCATTGGCGTTGCCGCTGTTGACTATGATGGCTCGGGCCGTTCCGGACTGAAGGTGTGTGCGGTTGAGGTGAACAGGGGCTGCCTGGACGCGGTTCGTGGTGAACACACCCGCGGCCGACGTATCCCGGTCTGATACGATCAAGGCCAGGTCCTTTGCCCCACTCTCTTTGATGCCAACCGCAAGACCGACCGCACGAAATCCCGTCGGGGCTGTAAAGACGTTCTCTTCGAAATGAATGGCCATCAGAACAGTACTCGCTTGATGTTTCGAATCGCCTGTCGAATCCGGTGCTCGTTTTCGACCAGACCGACTCGAACGTAGCCTTCGCCCATGTCACCGAAGCCTACCCCGGGCGACACGGCGACTTCCGCTTCTTCCATCAGCTTGAGTGAGAAATTCATCGACCCCATATGCTTGTAGCGTTCGGGGATGGGCGCCCAAAGGAACATCGACGCCCTGGGCGTGGGTACGGGCCACCCTATACGGCAGAGCCCGTCGACGAGGGTGTCACGACGGCTCTGGTAGAGCTCGCGCGCATCTCGGACGCAGGTCTGTGGCCCTTCGAGAGCGGCGATGGCGGCCACCTGGATGGGGGTGAAGACCCCGTAATCGTAGTACTGCTTGATGACCGACAAGGCCTTGATGACGTCGGGGTTCCCGAGACAGAAACCGACGCGCCACCCCGCCATGTTGTAAGATTTCGACATCGTGTAGAATTCGACGCCGATTTCCTTGGCGCCCTTGACCTGGAGGAGGCTGGGCACCTCGAAACCGTCGAACGTGATGTCGGAGTAGGCCATATCGTGAATGACGATGATGTTCTGGCGGCGGGCGAAATCGACGATTTCCTCGAAGAAACCGATGTCGACAGTGGCCGTCGTCGGGTTGTTCGGGAAATTGAAGATCATCACTTTGGGCTTCGGCCAGAGTTCGCGTGCGATCATCTGGATCTCGGGGACGAACTCTTTTTCCGGTCGGAGGGGGAGGCTCAGGACGTTGCCGTTCGCGATGGCGACCCCGTAGAGATGTAGAGGATAGGCGGGGTTGGGGACGATGGCCAGATCGCCGGGATCGAGGAGAGCCAGGCAGATGTGGGCAAGGCCTTCCTTGGATCCGATCGTGACGATCGCTTCGGATTCAGGGTCGAGGTCGACACCGAATCTTCGCTCATAGTGTCGGCAGATCGCCCGACGTAGTGCGGGCAAACCGGTCGAAGGGGAATACCCGTGTGTCTTTGGGTCCTTCGAGACCTCGTTGAGCTTGTCGATGATGTGCTGAGGCGTGGGCTGATCGGGGTCTCCCATGCCGAGGTCGATGATGTCGGTGCCCTGCCTGCGCAGCTCCATCTTTCTGGCATTGATCTGGCTGAACACGTAGGGCGGCAGGCGCTCGATTCGTCGTGAGTGGATTTGCATGGTCGACTCAGTCCGCGGCTTCGCCCTTCGGCAGGACGCTTTCTCCCCTCAGCTTCCCCTCGATCATCAGCTTGTAGCTGAGGCTGTCGACGAGGGCCAGCCAGCTGGCGTCGATGATGTTCTCCGAAACGCCAATCGTACTCCACACCCGTTTTCCGTCCGACGATTCGATGAGGACGCGCACCTTGGCCGCGGTTCCGTCCCTTCCGCTGAGGACGCGTACTTTGTAGTCCTCGAGATGGACGTCGTGGAGGATGGGATACTCCTTCTCCAGAGCTTGTCTCAAGGCGGCGTCGAGGGCGTTGACGGGTCCGTCCCCGTCGGCGACGGTGTGGTAGAGCCGTCCGTCGATTTCGAGTTTGACGATGGCCTCGACTTCCGTGCCGGAGTCCGACTTACGATTGATGGTGCGGAATCCGATCAGCCTGAACGGGTCGGTAAAGGAGCCGAGTGCCTTGCGTGCGAGGATCTCGAAGGAAGCCTCGGCACCCTCGAACATGTAGCCTTCATTTTCGAGCTGCTTGACTCGTTGGAGGAGCTCGACGACGGAGGGGTGTCGCTTGTCGAGTCCGGGAATGAGGTGGTCGAGTTTGGCTTCCTCGAGCTTGGCGGCGACCGTGGCTCCGCCGGACTGCTCGGACAGAAGAAAGCGGCGTTGATTGCCTACGACCTCCGGCTCGCAATGCTCGTAAGAAGAGGGCTCCTTGTACATCGCGTCGATGTGAACCCCGCCCTTGTGGGCGAACGCACTCTCACCGACGTAGGGCTGACGGTGGTCGTGGTAGACGTTGGCGATCTCGCTCAGGAAGCGTGAAAATTCCATGAGATCGCCCAGCCGGTCGGCACCCTTCCAATGCTTGTTCAACTTGATCTGAAGGTTCGGGATCACGCCGCAAAGGTTCGCGTTGCCGCACCGTTCTCCGTACCCGTTGAACGTGCCCTGGACGTGCCCGGCCCCGAGTTCGACCGCGATGACGCTGTTGGCGACCCCCATACCTGCATCGTTGTGCGCGTGCACGCCGAAGGCTACGGTCAGGCTTTCCCGGATGGCGAGAATGATTTCGCGAAGCTCGCCCGGCATTGTGCCCCCGTTCGTGTCACAGAGGACGAGCCGGTCCGCCCCTCCGTTCTCCGCTACTTTGAGCGTTCGAAGCGCGTAATCGGGGTCGGCCTTGTAACCGTCGAAGAAGTGCTCGGCGTCATAGATGACTTCGCGACCATGCGACTTGAGGTAAGCGACGGAGTCTTCGATGAGGGCTACGTTCTGGTCGAGGTCGACACGAAGGACGTCCCTGACGTGAAGGTCCCAGGTCTTCCCGAAGATGGTGACGACTTCAGTCTCGGCGCCCAGAAGCGTGTTGAGGGTGTCGTCCTCCTCGGGTGAGTTCCCGGCCCTTCGCGTGCTACCAAACGCGGCGATGCGCGTGTGTGACAGATCGAGCTTGGATGCTCGGACGAAATACTCCAGGTCTTTGGGATTGGTAGGATTCGGCCAGCCCCCTTCGACGTAGTCCACGCTGAGGTCGTCGAGTCGCTGCGTGATGAGGAGCTTGTCATCGAGTGAGAAGGCAATGTCTTCGGCCTGCGAGCCATCCCGCAGGGTCGAGTCGTAGATTTGTACGTAATCGGACACGGTCAGATACTCCTGAGATCGAGTGAGAAGTGAGCGCACGAAAGGATCCATGCGCGTCCAATGGCGTCCGGGCAGGAAACCCCGCCCGGATGATCCCACCTCGTTTTCGTGTCGATTACGCGTTGCAAGAGTCTACGTTGCCTCTTCTTTGATCAGGACCCCCAGGACGGCAATGACCGCGAGTCCAATACTGATGCATACGACGATCTCTCTTCGGGCCAACCATGGAGCGATGAATGAAGACGCGGCCAAATCAGTCCAGGATTTCGTTCACCCTTTCCGCCGGGCGGGCGATGACGGCCCAGTCGCCGCGCACACAGATGGGGCGGTTCATGACCTCGGGATGTTCGAGGAGAAGTCCGACGAGTGCGTCGGGGGTGTTGTAGTCCTCGATGTTTCGGCCCAGGTCATTGAAAGCGCCCGAATGCAGCATTTCCTTGGGTTCCACGGACAGCAAATCGAGAAACCTGCGCAGGTCGGATTCAGCGACGGGGTTCTCGATGTATTCGATGACGTCGAACTCGACGCCTCGCTCGCGCAGGATGTCCAGCGCGCCGCGTGATTTGCTTCAGCGCTCGTTGTGGTAGACAGTCACTTCGGCCATTTTCTTTCCCCCAATTGGTTCGCTCTCAATGTACAGGTAGGATCTCGCGGCAAGTCTATGATGCGATGGCTTCCGCGACGAGATCTCCAACTTCTGTCGTGCTGTACCCCATTCTTCCTGCGGACATGCTTTTCAGCTTGGTGCCGACCACATCGATAATGGCTTTCTCGACAGCTGCGGCGGCTTCAGCCTCGCCCAGCGTATCAAGCATCATCTGGCAGGCGGAAATGCAGGCGATGGGGTTGATGACGTTCTGGCCCGTGTACTTGGGCGCGGAACCTCCGATGGGTTCGAACATCGATACGCCTTCGGGGTTAATGTTGCCGCCTGCCGCGACCCCCATGCCGCCCTGAACCATCGCCCCCAGGTCGGTGATGATGTCGCCAAACATATTATCGGTCACAATGACGTCGAACCACTCGGGATTCTTGACCATCCACATCACCGTCGCGTCGACGTGCGCGTAATCCCGCTTGATGTCCGGGAATTCGGCGTCGCCAATTTCGTGGAAGGCCCGTTCCCACATATCGAACGCGAAGGTGAGGACATTGGTTTTTCCGCAAAGCGTGAGGGTCTTTTCCTTGTCGCGCTTGCGGGTCAATTCAAACGCATAGCGCAGGCACCGTTCGACGCCCTTGCGGGTGTTGATCGATTCCTGGACGGCGATTTCGTCGGGCGTTCCCTGTTTCAGATAGCCGCCCGCACCCGCGTAAAGACCTTCCGTATTCTCGCGGACGACGACAAAGTCGATATCGTCCGGAGTCTTGTCCTTGAGGGGGCAATCGACGTTGGGGTAGAGCTTGACCGGTCGAAGGTTGATGTACTGATCGAGAGCAAAGCGGGCCTTGAGGAGGATGCCTTTTTCTAGGATGCCTGGCTTGACGTCCGGGTGGCCGATGGCTCCGAGCAGAATGGCCCTGAACCCACGGAGGTCGTCGAGCGCCTCGTCGGGCAAGGTTTCGCCCGTACGTTTGTAGCGATCGCCCCCAAAGTCGAATTCTGTCGTCTCGTACTTGAACCCGAACTTCGCCGAAGCCGCCTCCAGGCACTTGAGGGCTTCGACGGTCACCTCAGGCCCGGTTCCGTCCCCGGGAATGACTCCGATCTGATGCGCCACGTATTCCTCCGATCAAGCTGTTAGTACAGATTTCGTGATGATTCAGTCCGCAAGATTCGCGGGATTCCGTCCCACATGAATCGCTGGTTTCAGTCCCGCTCGAATCCGCGTGCGTAGGGGAGGCTGTTCGCCACCTCCCTGACAGCGTCGGCGCCCTCCAGAAGCATACCTGTCGCATCCCACGCTCCTTCGAGCAGGGACACGCGGTTTCCCTCCGGCAGGTCGACTTGCGTGACCAGGTTCCCGCAGGTGACGGTCTTCTTCGCTAGGTCCACATCCAGAGGCTGCGAGGGGTCGGCTTCGACGGCATCCTGGAGTTTCGCCACATCTGCGGAAGATGCGGTTACGCAGGGGATGCCCATTACCGTGCAATTGCCCTGGAAGATCTCCGCGAACGACTCGCCCACGATCGCCTGGATTCCCCAACGCTGAAGAGCTTGGGGCGCGTGTTCGCGGGATGATCCGCACCCGAAGTTGCCGTTCGCTACGAGCACTGCAGCGTCTCGAAACCGGCCGTCGTTGAATGGGTGTTCTGGGTTGGACTTTCTGTCGTCTTCAAAGGCGTGATCGCCAAGTCCGTCGAACGTAATCATTCGCAGGAAACGCGCCGGGATAATGCGATCCGTGTCGATGTCGCTCCCGCGGAGAGCGATTCCGGGACCTGCGACCTGGCTGATGGAAGAAGCAGGCATGTTTTCCTCGGTGTTTACAGCATTTGCCGAACGTCGGTGATCTCACCCGCGATCGCGGCGGCCGCGACCATTGCGGGGCTCATCAGGAGCGTGCGCCCCGTTGGGCTTCCCTGACGACCCTTGAAATTTCGATTGCTGGACGAGGCCGAAATCTGACGGCCTTGAAGTTTGTCGGGGTTCATGGCAAGACACATCGAACATCCGGCGCTTCGCCATTCGAACCCGGCCTCAATGAAAATTTCGTGCAGGCCCTCTGCCTCGGCCGCTTCGAGCACGTTCTTTGAACCGGGAACGACAAGCGGCTTGACGTGGCTGGCGACCTTGCGGCCCTTGGCGACTCGGGCCGCTTCACGAAGGTCGGAGATCCGGCTGTTCGTGCACGACCCGATGAAGGCGACGTCAATTCTGGTTCCCGCGATGGGATGGCCGGGCTGGAAATCCATGTAATCGTAGGCTTCGCACGCGACATCCCGATCGTCGTCCTGCAGGTCGGTAAGGGCGGGGACCTTTTCACTTACGCCAATGGCCTGTCCGGGGGTAATGCCCCAGGTGACGGTCGGTTCTATCGATGCGGCGTCGAGATCGTAGACGTCGTCGTAGTCGGCATCCTCGTCAGATGCGATAGACGTCCACCAGTCGACCGCTCGTTCGAATGCATCTCCGGCTGGACTGTGAGGGCGTCCCTCCAGATAGTCGAAGGTCGTCTGGTCGGGGTTGACGTATCCGGCTCGCGCCCCGCCTTCGATCGACATATTGCAGATCGACATTCTGCCTTCCATCGACATCCGAGCCAGGGTGTCGCCCCCGAACTCGTAGGCATACCCCACGCCGCCCTTGACGCCCAACTGGCGGATGACGTTGAGTACGACGTCTTTGGCGTAGACGCCGTCGGCGAGGTCCCCGTCGACCTTTATGAGGCGAACCTTCAGGGGATCCATCGCAAGGCATTGTGTGGCAAGCACATCCCTTACCTGTGAAGTGCCGATGCCGAAGGCGATGGCTCCGAAGGCCCCGTGGGTTGACGTATGGCTGTCCCCGCAGGCGATCGTCATTCCGGGCTGGCTCAGTCCCAACTCGGGACCGATGACGTGAACGATGCCTTGACGGTCGTCGTTCATGTCGAACAGAGGGATCTCGAACTCATCAGCGTTTTTCTCGATCGCGACCATCATTTGCTCAGCCATTTCGTCGGCGAACGGGCGTGTCCGAACATCTGTGGGCACGATGTGGTCGACGGTTGCGAAGGTGCGGTCCGGGTAGGCGACTTCGAGACCGCTCTCGCGCATCATGTCGAAGGCCTGAGGACTGGTGACTTCGTGAACCAGGTGGAGTCCAACGAACAGCTGTGTTTTTCCCGAAGGCAACCTACGGACTGCGTGCGCATCCCAGACTTTGTTGAACAGTGGTTTTCCCATCGACGTTCCCCTACACGGCCTCGGCGCGCTGGCGTTGAATACCGGCTTGAATCTCCAGCCGGTTGAGGCCGTCTATGTAGGCTTTGACGCTCGCCTCGATGACGTCGGTCGACACGGCCCGGCCGGTTGCCGCGCGTCCTCCTTCGCTCAGTCGCACTGTGACCTCACCGAGGGCCTCGGCCCCGCTCGTGATGGCCTGGATGGCGTATTGCTCGACCCGAGCCTCCGTGCCCGCAGCAGTCTTGACCGCCTTGTACGCGGCGTCGACAGGGCCGTCACCCCAGGCGGATTCCTGCACCTCGCTGTTTCCGTCGATGGTGAGCCGGATGGTGGCGGAGGGGACCATTCCGGTGCCGCTGACGGTGTGCATATACTCGAGGTGATATTTTTCCGGGATGTCGGTAAGCTCGTCGCTGACGATGGCGATGAGATCCTCGTCGAACACTTCCTTCTTCTTGTCGGCGACGACGATGAACCGCTCGTAGGCTTTTTCGATGTCTTCGGGAGAGAGCTCGTAGCCCAGTTCCTCCAGGCGATGGCGCAGGGCGTGGCGACCCGAACGCGCCGTCAGGACGATCTGTGTCTGCTCCAGACCGACATCCTGGGGAGCCATAATTTCGAAGTTGTCGCGGCTTTTGAGGACGCCGTCCTGGTGGATGCCCGAACTGTGCGCGAACGCGTTCGCCCCGACGATGGCTTTGTTGGGGGGGACGCTGACGTTCATCAGCCGGGAAACGAGGCGGCTCGTGTTGATGATCTCTTTTGGGTTGACATCACAGGCGATGCCGAAATAGTCGCCCCGGGTGAGGACGGCCATCACGATCTCTTCGAGCGACGCATTGCCCGCGCGTTCGCCCAGACCGTTGATCGTGCACTCCGCCTGACGGGCTCCGCGCTTCAGGGCGGTCAGGGAATTGGAGACGGCCATCCCCAAGTCGTCGTGACAGTGCACGCTGATGATCGCGTCATCGACGTTCCCCACGTGGGAGATGATATCCGCGATGAGCTGTCCGAACTGGTCCGGGACGGCGTATCCGACGGTGTCCGGAATGTTGATCGTCGTAGCGCCGGTGGCGATGGTGGCTTCAACCATCTCGTACAGATAATCCGGCTCGGTACGGACCGCATCCATCGGGGAGAACTCGACGTTCTCGCATTGAGCCCGGGCAAGCTCGACGGCATCGACGGCCATTTTGAGGACTTCCTCAGGCGATTTTCTCATCATGGCACGATGCTGGGGCGAACTGCCGATGAACGTATGCAGCCGCGTCTTCGGGGCGCCGGCCAGAGCTTCTCCGGCACGTTCGATGTCGAGCCTGACCGCGCGGGCCAGACCGCAGATCCGGGGGCCTTCGACCTCGTTCGCGATGCGTTTAACCGCCTCGAAGTCTTCGTTCGACGAAACGGGGAAACCGGCCTCAATGACGTCGACGTTCAGACGCGCCAGCTGATGGGCAATTTCGAGTTTTTCACGCGTCGTCAGCGAGCATCCGGGCGTTTGTTCGGCGTCCCTCAACGTGGTGTCGAAAATGACGACCTGGTCTTTGGTGTTCTGATCCATGGGTCTGCTACTCCTGATTTCGGGAGCTGAATGGGGCAGGCAGGTGGAACCTTGCCACACATCGATCAACCCGCCGTACGAGGTTGAATCTGTTCTGTGTGCCCGTAAGGTCTGAAAGGTCGGATTCCATCTGCCTCACCTCCTTCAAGTGCGTCGCCTGTGTCGGGTCTTAATGGACTGTTAGCCGTCCTGTTCCAGCCAGGACATCATGCCCCTCAGTTTCGTACCGACTTCCTCGATCAGGTGCTCCTGGTCCTGGCGCTTGCGGGCGTTGTAGAGCGGGCGCCCAACTTGGTTCTCAACGAGCCACTCCCGTGGGAACTGGCCGGATTGGATGTCGTTCAGAATGCGCTTCATTTCCGTGCGGGTCTCATCGGTGATGATGCGCTGTCCTCGGGTCAGGTCGCCGTATTCGGCCGTGTCTGAGATGGAAGACCGCATGTTTGCGATGCCGCCCTCGTAGATGAGGTCTACGATGAGTTTGACCTCGTGCAAGCACTCGAAGTAGGCGATTTCGGGTTGGTAGCCGGCTTCGACGAGTGTGTCGAATCCTGCTCGAATCAGCTCGGTCAGGCCGCCGCATAGAACGGATTGTTCTCCGAACAGGTCGGTCTCGGTCTCTTCGCGGAACGTGGTCTCGATAATCCCCGCGCGTGCGCCTCCGATGCCCTTCCCGTAGGCGAGCCCGATTTCCTTGGCCTTGCCGGTCGCATCCTGCTCGACGGCGATCAGGCAGGGGACACCTCCGCCCTGGGAGAATACGCGACGAACCAGGTGTCCCGGGCCCTTGGGGGCGATCATGAAAACGTCGACGTCGGGGGGAGGCACGACCTGACCGTAGTGGATGTTGAACCCGTGGGCGAATGCAAGGGCATTGCCTGCCTTGAGGCCCGGCTTGATGTCGGTCTGAAAAACGGTTCGCTGATGCTCGTCGGGCACGAGGACCATGATGATATCGCCTGCGGCCGCCGCGTCTGCGGGGGAGACGACTTCGAGACCCTCGTCGGAGGCGTGTTTACGCGACGCGCTGCCTTCGCGCAGGCCGACGACGACCTTGACACCGCTGTCGTGCAGGTTGAGCGCGTGGGCGTGTCCTTGGCTCCCGAAGCCGAGGACGGCCACGGTCTTGTCGCTCAGGAGCCCGAGATCGGCGTCTTTTTCATAATACATCTCCATCCTGCGTTCCTCCCTGTAATGGCCTCAGGCCTGTCCAGGTTGCGAATCTCGCAGCAGGGCTACGTTGCCTGTTCTGGCCATTTCGTTGATGCCGTATTGAGCGAGCATCGTGGTCATCGCGTTGATTTTGTCTTCTTTGCCGGTGGCTTCGATCGTCATGGAAGAGGTGCTGACATCGACGATGTTGGCCCGAAAGACCTCAGCGATCTGAATGATCTCGGATCGGGTGGCCGGGGTTGCCTTGACCTTCACGAGGGCCAACTCACGTTCGATGAAGGCGCCCTGCGTGATATCGATGACACGGATGACGTCGATTAGCCGGTTCAACTGCTTTACGACCTGCTCGAGTACGCGATCGTTTCCACGTACCACGATCGTCATCCGGGAAATTTTGGGATCTTCGGTCTCACCGACGGAGAGGCTGTCGATATTGTATCCACGACTGGAGAAGAGTCCGGCGACCCGGCCGAGGACACCGAAGTGATTCTCGACAAGTGCGCATATTGTATGTTTTTTCGGCATCGTTCAGGTCCTGTTGGGCACAAAAAAAAGCCTTTGAATCGCTTCAGAGGCTCAATTCACAATCTCGAATGTGGGTGTGAGTGGAATTGAGCCGCTAAGCTGCAAGAAGAGCTGCAGGAAGGCTCTTAACAATGATGACTACGAGTAGAATAAGCGAACGGCCAGCGGTCGCCCGGGGCAGGATCGAGCGACCGGCAGGTGGGGACGAAGAAAGTCGGGCCGGGGAGGCCGTCAAATCGGCTGTTTTGGCATAACCGTTCATGATTTTCAGGTGTCGAGACGAGTGTAAGGTCCTGTCCTGCTTAGAACTTAAAAGATAACTTATAGATTAGAGGGTGTCAATGAAAAAGATCTTACGCGCCACCGGCAGATCGGTGCCCTTCCCGGAGCTCTGAATCAGTCATATTTTGTTGTTTACCTTGACATTAGCGTCAGCGTCTTGCTACCTTAGCCGGCCTTTCAGTCGAATCTCGATCCGGAGATATGCGTATGTCCGAATTTGACTTCGCTCACATCGAGAATGTCGCTTACGTCGAGGAGATGTGGGCGAAGTATCGTCAGAATCCAGAGGTCGTCAGCACGGATTGGCGAGCCTTTTTCGCGGGGTTCGAACTCGCCGATGGGGCCGATGGGTCTACAGGCCTCTCCGTGGACGGAGAGGGAGATGAAGCGGGTCCAGCCAGACGCATCCTGCGGGGTGCGGACTCGCTCGTCACGGCCTACCGGAGAATGGGGCACCTCGTTGCCCACCTCGCCCCGGTCTCTTACGACCGGCCGCCCCACCCCCTGCTCGACATCGGCGAGTACGGGCTCACCGAAGCCGACCTGGACACGCAGGTCGGTTCCTGCGGGTTCGGGGGGAACACCGATGGTACGTTACGGGATCTGATCGATAAGCTCCAGGCGACGTATTGCCGGTCGATCGGGGTGGAGTACCTGGAGATTCCCTACAAGAGCCAGCAGGAGTGGCTTCAGCGCCAGATGGAGCCGACTTCCAACCGACCCAAGTTTACGAACGAGGATCGAGAACAGATCTTCCGCCAGGTGGTTGCCGCCCAGGGCTTTGAAAACTACCTCCATACGAAGTTCATCGGCCACAAGAGGTTCAGCCTCGAAGGGGGAGAAACGCTCGTGCCTCTCCTCACGACCCTTGCGGAAACGGGGGCCGCACTTGAAGTCGATGAGATGGTCCTCGGTATGGCCCACCGCGGTCGACTGAACGTGCTCGCCCACGTTCTGGAAAAGCCCTACGAGCAGCTTTTCAGCGAGTTTGAAGGGACCGTGCCGGATCAGGGCGTCGATGGCTCGGGCGACGTGAAATACCATATGGGCTACTCGAATGACTATGTCACGCAGAGCGGTCAGACCGTACACATGTCCCTGAGCCCGAATCCGTCCCACCTCGAATTGATCGACCCGGTCGTCGAGGGGCTCGTGTTCGCCAAGCAGGAGATTCGAGGCGACGTCCAGAAGGGCCAGATTGTTCCCGTTCTGGTTCACGGAGATGCGTCGTTCACGGGGCAGGGGATCATTTCGGAGACGCTCTGCCTGGCCCAGCTGAACGGCTACGACAACGGCGGTACCATTCACATTATCGTGAACAACCAGATCGGGTTTACGGCGACACCCCGACAGAGCCGGTTTACCTCTTACCCGTCGGATGTGGCCAAGATCGTACAGGCCCCGGTTTTCCACGTGAACGGCGATGACCCCGAAGCCGTGGTTCACACGGCGATGATGGCGATGCGGTATCGGCAGGCGTTCAAGGCGGACGTGATCATCGACCTCTGGTGTTACCGCCGTCACGGTCACAACGAGGGAGATGATCCAGTTTTCACGCAGCCGACGCGATACAAGGCGATTGCCAAGCACCCGACGATCGACAAGATCTACGAAGCCGACCTGGTCGAACACAACGTGCTGACGAAGGAAAGGGTCACGGAAATCCGCGAGGCATTGCGCCAGAAGTTGGACCAGGCGCTGGATCGTGCGCACGAAAAGGTTCCGGCTGAAAGCATGAGTTCGTTCGGAGGCGCTTGGAAGGGGTTGAGCCGAGCCGGGGACGACTGGACGGCGGATACGCGAGTCGAAGCGGAGATGTTGAAGACGATCGCCGATCGGGCGACGACGACGCCCGATGGGTTCAACATCTACCGAAAGCTCGATCGGCTCGTGAAGACCCGGAGGGATATGGTTTTTGGGGACACCCCGATGGACTGGGGCTGCGCCGAAATGCTGGCCTTCGGGAGTCTGTTACTGGAGGGCACGATGGTGCGGTTGTCCGGGCAGGACTGCCAACGGGGCACCTTTAGCCACCGACACGGCGTCTGGCATGATCACGAGAACGGCCGGCAATACTGGCCGCTCGCCCACCTGTCGGAAGATCAGGGTGAGTTTACGCTGTTGAACTCGATGTTGAGCGAGCTTGCGGTCGTGGGTTTCGAGTACGGGATCAGTCTGGCTGACCCGCGTCGGCTGTCGATCTGGGAGGCCCAGTTCGGCGATTTCTCGAATATGGCCCAACCGATGATCGACCAGTTTATTTCTTGCGCGGAGCAGAAATGGCAGCGGATGAGCGGACTCGTGATGCTCCTGCCTCATGGGTTCGAGGGGCAGGGGCCCGAACATTCGAGCGCGCGTATCGAGAGATATCTGGCGCTCTGCTCCCAGGACAATATGCAGGTTGCTATCCCCACGCTGCCGGGTCAGTATTTCCATCTTCTCCGACGCCAGATCAGACGCGACTTCAGAAAGCCACTCATTCTGTTTATGCCGAAGAGCCTCTTGCGGCACAAGGATTCGACCTCCTCCCTCGAAGACCTGACCGATCACGTATTCTATCCGATCCTCGACGACCCGCTGGTCAAGCGACCGGGGAACATCCGGCGACTGGTCTTCTGCACGGGGAAAGTCTACTTTGACCTTCTCGCCGCGCAAAACGAGAGGAACGTGAAGGACGTGGCCGTCATCCGCGTGGAGCAGCTGCACCCCTTCCCGTGGAAAGAGGTGGCCGAAATCCTGGCGCGCTACAGCAAGACGGAGGAAGTGGTTTGGGCCCAGGAAGAACCTCAGAATATGGGCAGCTGGGATTTCGCCGAACCCAAACTGCGGAAAGCGCTGGAGAACCGACTTCCCGTCGGCTATGCCGGCCGGAAGCCGTCGGCGAGTCCGGCGACCGGGTTGATGGGGCGGCACCTCAAAGAACAGGCCGACCTCGTGGACGATGCGCTCAACAGAACGGGAAAGGAAGCGTAAGCGATGGCTGTGAACGTGGAGATTCCAGAGCTGGGCGAATCTGTGACAGAAGCCATCCTGGTCGAATGGCTCAAGCAGGACGGGGATCGTGTGGAAGTGGACGAGTCGGTCTGTGTGATTGAAACGGACAAGGCGGACGCAGAACTACCGGCAACGGCCGCGGGTGTAGTGACTCGCGTCAAGGCGGAAGGCGATACCGTGCAGGTCGGAGACACGGTGGCCACGATCGACGAGTCAGGGGCCGGTAGCCCTGCGGCTGAGGAGCCGTCAGCTGAGGCGGCGGCCGAACCGGATGCCGGGGCGACCGCATCGCCGCCGCAGGAGGATGGGCTGAGTCCGGCCGTGCGCAGGCTCGTGACCGAACACGGACTGAATCCTGAAGAGATTCAGGGTTCGGGTAAAGACGGTCGCCTGACGAAGGAAGATGTTGAGAACCACCTGTCGTCGGCAGACGGAGGCGCGAAAGCGGAAGAGGCTCCAGTTGCTCCGCCTGCATCTGCAGTTCCTGCGGTCGGAGGAGAGCGAAGAGAGCCGATGAGCCGGTTGCGGAAGCGGCTGGCGACGAATCTGGTGACCGCACAGCACACGGCCGCGATGTTGACGACGTTCAACGAAGTTGATATGTCGGCCATCTTCGAGCTGCGAGGGAACTACAAGGGGGCCTTTGCGGAGAAACACGGGATCTCCCTGGGTCTGATGTCGTTCTTCGTCCGTGCGAGCGTACTGGCGCTACAGGAATTCGAGAACGTCAACGCAAGCATCGAAGATGTCGACATCGTCTATCACGATTACGTCAATATGGGGATCGCGGTCAGCACACCGAAGGGTCTCGTGGTTCCGGTTCTGAAGAATGCGGACCAGATGTCGTTCGCGACGATCGAGTCGGAGATCAAGCGAGTGGCCCTGGCCGGTCGAGAAGGGAAGCTGAGTATTCCTGACCTGAGCGGGGGCACCTTCACGATTACGAATGGGGGGGTCTTCGGTTCGATGCTTTCGACCCCGATCCTGAACCCACCCCAGACGGGCATTCTGGGTATGCACTCGATCCAGAACCGCCCGGTCGCCGTCGGGGACCAGGTAGAAGTGCGCCCAGTGATGTATCTGGCACTGACCTACGATCACCGGCTGGTCGACGGTCGGGATTCAGTGACCTGGCTCGTGCGGGTCAAAGAACTGCTCGAAGATCCTGCTCGAATGATGCTGGAAGTTTGATCGAAAAACTCTCCTGATTACTGGACACCGAACACCTGCGGCTGATGGCCGCACCGAGGACTTCATTGGCTGACGAGACCTACGATGTGATCGTGATCGGCGCCGGCCCGGGCGGGTACGTGGCCGCGATCCGGGCGGCTCAGCTCGCGATGAACACGGCCTGCGTTGAGATGTCCCAGTTGGGGGGGACGTGTCTGAACATCGGATGCATCCCGAGCAAAGTGTTGCTCGAATCGAGTCAACTCTACCATCAGGCCGCATCGACACTGGATCGTCACGGCGTTGTGGCAAAAGACGTGTCTCTGGATCTGGCGACGATGATGAAACGCAAGTCCGGCATCGTGAAGAGAATGACCGGTGGCATCCGTGGGCTGTTTCGGAAAAACAAGGTGACACACCTGCAAGGGCTGGGACGGCTTGCCGGTGGCGGTGTCGTCGAAGTGAGTAACGGGAAGGGGGAGGGGCAGTACTCTGCAAAACACATCATCCTCGCGACGGGGTCTGTCGCAGTGGAGCTTCCGAACCTGCCTTTCGACGGGCAGCACATCGTGTCTTCGACCGAAGCGCTTGGGTTCGAAGAGGTGCCTGAGAAGCTGATCGTGATCGGGGGCGGGGCGATTGGTCTGGAATTAGGGTCGGTCTGGAACCGATTGGGGTCCGAGGTATCCGTGCTGGAACTGATGCCGCAGATCGTACCGGGGATGGATATAGAAATGGCCGTTCAGCTGCAGAAGGCGTTGGAGCAGCAGGGCATTTCATTCTGTTTGGAAAGCAAGGCCGACACCGGCGAAGTGAAAGATGGACGGGTACATGTGACGCTGTCTGAGAAAGGCGGAGAACGTCACTCGGAGGTATGCGACCGATTGCTCGTGGCCGTCGGCCGACGAGCGAACGCCGAGGGGCTGGGTGCCGCGGAAGCCGGTGTGGAGTTCGATGACCGTGGGCGCATCGTCGTGGACTACGCGTACCGGACTTCGGTCGAAGGCGTCTACGCCATCGGAGATGTCATCACCGGGCCGATGCTGGCGCACAAGGCTGAGGAGGAGGGGATCGCGGCGGTGGAGCTGATCGCGGGCAAGGCCGGCCACGTGAACTACGATACCGTGCCCGGGGTTGTCTACACACATCCGGAGCTGGCCTCGGTGGGCTTGACGGAGGAGCTCGCTCGCGAGAAAGTCGGCGACGTGAAGGTTGGCAAGTTTCCGTTTATGGCGAACGGCCGGGCCCACAGTCTCGAAGACACCGAGGGGATGGTCAAGATGATCGCCGATGCCCGGACCGATCGGGTCCTAGGTGTGCACATCCTTGGGGCGCGCGCGTCGGAGATGCTGTCAGAAGCCGTTCTTGCGATGGAATTCTCGAGCAGCGCGGAAGACATCGCACGGACGATGCACGCACACCCGACTCTCCCCGAGGCGATGAAGGAAGCGGCCCTGGCCGTAGACAAAGCAGCGATCCATATATAGTCCGTTTGAGTTCGTTGGGCTCGCCCGTTCGGTTTGCCCGCTCTGATTGCGTCGAAGGAGGCAGATTTGGCAGACAATTCATCCCTCACCTTCCCGGCACTCGCTCCGCAGCTGACTTCGAAGAAGGTCCGGGATTTCCTTGCCTTCTTTGGTCCCGGGGCAATCATTGCCTCGGTGACGATCGGAAGTGGGGAGACGGTGTGGGCGTCGCGCAGCGGCGCCATTTTCGGGTACGGGATGTTCTGGGCGTTTAGCCTGTTCACGATTACCAAAATCGTGCAGGTCTACTCAGCCGCCAGGTATATGACCCTGACCGGGGAACATCCGATGGACCGGTGGGCCGTGCTGCCTGGACCGCGTGGGCTCTTCCCGTGGTTTGTCGGGCTGGTGATGGTCGTCTCGTTCCCGTTTTACCTGTCGAGTCTGCCGATTATGCTGGGCACGATCACCTCATGGGTACTGTTCGAGAACCCGGCGGCCTACCCGCACGTGATTGCGTTGCTGTTCATCGTTCTGCTGATCGCGCTGACGCTGTTGCAGAGCTATGGGCTCCTGGAAAAGGCGCAGACGATCCTGGTCAGCTCGATGCTTGTCGTGATGCTGGTGGCCACAGTCGCGGCATCCCCGGACTGGTCTGCGGCCCTGATGGGTGCTGTCGTGCCCTCCCTGCCAGCCTACCCCGATTGGGTAGCCCGAAACCCGTTGTTCGCGGATCGGACGTTGATTGTCGAAATGGTGGCCTATATGGGAGTGATGGGCGGAGGCGTCCAGGACTACGTGGGCTACGTGGGAATGTTACGGGAGAAGGGTTGGGGGATGATCGGGCGGCGAAAAGACGTCGACACCGATGCACCGGTACCGCTTGCGACAGACGATGAAAACGTGGCGCTCGGACTGGCGTGGCTGAAGGCCCCGTTGATCGATTCGGTGGTTTCATTCATCAGCGTGCTTCTGTTTACGGCCGCGTTCCTGATCCTGGGGGCGACCCTGCTTCACCCCAACGAGATCGTGCCTTCCGGGATGGACCTCTACAATCACCAGGTGGTCTTCCTGACGGGTCTGCACGAGAGCTCCTGGGTGCAGCGGTTTCTCGGGGGGCTCTACAAGGCGGGTGTGTTCTTCGCGATTTTCGGTACGGTCTACGGCGCGTTCGAACTCTACGTGCGGACCGCTCACGAGTGTGTTCGATCCGCTCGTCCCGAGTGGTCTGAGCTTAGCCTGGAGAGAACAAGGGTGTGGACGCTGACCTACACGGCCATCGCAGGAGGTGCTTTGGTCTGCGTGGCCTGGTGGACGGCGCTGAACGATCCCGCAGGGATTGGATGGAACCCGATTTCGATGATGACGATTCCCCTGCACGTCACCGGCGTGTTTCTAGCTGGCCCCTGGTGTTTCGCGATGGTGTGGATCGATCGGAAGTGGTTGCCCAAGCCGTTCAGGATGGGACCGTTTCTGGTGTGGATGAATGTGATCTGCGGGCTGGTGTTCACGTTGTTCGGAGCAAGGGCCGTGTATGATGATATCCTTGCCTTGATGTGAAGAGGGAAAAGTAGAGAAGGATAGAAGTAGAGAAGGAGGGCGAAATGAAAATCGCCCTCCTTTTGCTTTTCTCCTTCTCGACTTGCCTACCAGTTATGAACGCCGTGCCCATCGTCGGGAAACCAGATGAAGTCGACGGCGGCCGAAGTCGCTACGGAAACGACGTAACCGACCACGAGGCCAATGAAATACGGCTTCGAACGGTTGTAGAGAGCGATCCCGCCAATCCGGAGGATGGCCAGCTTGGTGAGCCAGACGAGGAAGATGCTGAATGCGTAGAACCGGGACCCGCCCATCGTCTGGAACGCGAAACCCAGAGGGTGCAACGGCCACCAAGAGAGTCGATTACCCAACATCGTCAGAAGATAGGCGAACCCGAACCCCAGGGCCCAGACGGTGGCCTTGCCTGGGTCGGGCAGGGTCTTGTCGTCATTGATCATCGCGGTGACCATCCCATCGTAAGTCCGGATGTGTCCCGTGCTGAAGCCGGTAAGGCCGAGGTTCTGGCCGGCGTAGGCATACCCCAGGTAGACGATGAAGACGCAGGAGGCGACCATCCCTACGGCGAACGCGGCCGGAGCCGACCAGAATACGAGCAGTCGCTGGTGCGTTGCTCTTCCGAACATTCGAAGGTGGTGAGGAAGCGCTGGCCAGGCTGGAATCCGAATATTCCCGAAGAACGCGTTCGAGTTGATGAAACCGAGTCCAATGAAGTCACTATTGCTGAGGTTGGCCGTACCGGTGAACATCTGAAGGATCTCCCCACCTTTTCTTCCTACCGGAAACAGATAGGGGAAACCGGTGAGGGCGATGAACTTGCTGACCGTGAAGTAGCCCACCAGCATCAGGGCAAGGTGGCACACGCAAAGGCCGAGAGAGAGCCCGAGCCCGCGGAACCACCCGATGATGAAAACGCATCCGGCGATCAGACCGAGGAGGGCGTAGCGATAGGGGATCCATCCGTCGTCGTTCTGCGAGCGCGGGCCTTCCTTCACGCACCTCCAGACCCCGGCGAGATGATGCCGAGCGACCCATACGGCATAGATGGCCAGGAAGACGAGCGCGCCGTGCGACTCGAGGGTCATTATCTCGGCCGCTTCCGCCTGTTGTCCCTGGAGTCCGACGGCGAACCCGACGCGGGTCATCAGCCCTTCCTGCAGGATGGCGAAAACTCGGAAGACCCAGAGGCTGAGCAGGATCTCCAGGTTGCACAGGAACGTGAACCCGATGACGGGTGGAAGGATCCGCAGGTAGGCCTGTGGGAACCCTCGCGCAAGCGTCACGACCTTCGTGTTGACGTCATCGTAGATCGCCAGACGGGGGAGGTCGGGATAGAAATAGCCTGTGATGTTGTAGACAAAGACAGCGAAGACGCTGAAGAAGCCGGTCCAAAAGACCCGATTCCGGAACAGCGCCGGGATCCGATCGTCGCTGTCGAAGCCGCGTGTCAGTTCGAGCGGAAACTCGGCCAGCGGAAAAGTCAGACGTTCGGCGTGCTCCCACTGCTTCTGGAAGATGGTGGCGATGCAGAGGCCGACGATGACCAGCGCGACGGATACGGCCGTCCACCAGAACAACGACCCGAACCAGCCGCTCCACGGAATCGCCTGTCCTGCGGGAATACCTTCGTAGTAGGTCCTGATGATGGCGTCTGACCGATGAGGCAGATTCCACCACGGCAGGATGTCGAAAAGGTGTTCCTTCCAAGCGTTTTCAGGGGACGCGTGGTAGACGGGTGCGCTGACGATCCCACCCCAATAGGTGGTCCAGCCGCTCGCGGGCACGGTTCCTACGATCCACGAACAGCTGTAGATCACGAGCATTTCGTGCGAACGGAGGGCGAGTGAAGGACGAACGAATTTGATGGTTGTGTTGATGACGACCCACGCGACGAAAGGCATCAGCATCGCGATCGGAAGCTGGGACTTCACGAGCGAAGCCGATCCCAGAATCATCCCTGTGTAGTCGCTGTAGATGTTCAGGAGGGCGCCGGTGGCCAACCCGAGGAAGATGGAGCGATAGGTGATGCGGATCGGGCCCGACCCGGATTCGGTTTGGGGGAGTGTGGAGATGTCAGCCCTCGGACGTTCGGACAGTCTGCGAGAGTGTCAGGTCAATCGCGTGAGCGAGGGTTCGATGGAGCTGGTCGAGCTCGATCGCTTTGGGAACGCGAAGGTCGAACGCCGATCTCTCCGTTGTCCGGGGTCAGACTGGTCAGGACCGGCGGTGGAGCGTTCGGATCGACGTTGCCGATAATGCTGGGTTGCGCGTGGGCGTCCGTTGGTAGGTAGATGGTCTGGATGACGGGAGCCACGTAGGGCAGAAGGGTGGAACGTTTCAGGTTCTTCCTGAGGAAGTCCCGGCGGGACGTGCCGTCCTGTGGCTGAGCGTCGCCTTCCGCGTTCTCTCTGTCTGGGCTGGACATCGGCAATCCCCTGTTTTCGGTCACTTTCTACCCTGCAAACATAGGACACAAAATATCGAGGAGCAACCCGGCGACAAAGCCCGCCATCCCAATTGTGGCCCCGGGGACACTTTTAGGGTGCGGATCTCAAGTCCTGCGAGAATCCCCTCGGATCAGCAAAGAAAATCGACCTTCACCCCAATGATCGATCTTCAAATCTTCAATGTAAATGGTGGGCCCACCAGGACTCGAACCTGGGACCGATCGATTATGAGTCGTATTCCGGCATCTTCCACAACTGGCTGCAAGAGAACGACTTTCGATGTAACCTATTGAATGCGTAGAAGTTCGAACACTAATGTATGCTAATGGGATTGAACCAGCAATAGCCCTGTGGAACGTGGTGATGGAGTCTTTGTGGAGACCTCCCTCAGCCATCGTTGTAAGGATCAAAGGCAA
Organism: Latescibacteria bacterium UBA6620; assembly: GCA_002433075.1. Classification (GTDB taxonomy): domain Bacteria; phylum Latescibacterota; class UBA2968; order UBA2968; family UBA2968; genus UBA6620. The sequence goes on along the minus strand of DJHM01000042.1, from coordinate 1,900 downwards.
TAAACGCTCTGTTTGAGCGTTCCGGAGAAGCGGGGGCTGGACCTTCAGCCAGTCCTCGCGACTCCGTCTGAAGGGGGACCGAATGGCAGGATACAGGCGTGCGTGGCTTAAACCCGAAATGCTGGATTCAAAAGCTTTCAAGTCTTTGGGCCCATCGGCCCCCAAGGTCTATATCGGCTTACAGCGGAGGCAGCAGGTTAAAAAAAAACGGAGGCACCGAGGCCGCGACCAATGGGAGGGCATAAATGATCACGAGCTGGTCTACACTTATGATCAGATCCAGAAGGAGTGGGAGATAAAGTCGAGGTCCACCGTAACGAAGGCCATCGACGAGCTGAACGACAAGGGCCTGATCGACATCGTGCGACAGGGGGCGGGCACCTACAAGCAGACGAGCGTCTACGGCTTCTCGGACCGATGGGAGAAGTGGCATCCTGAGGCTACCTACCGGCGACACAACGGGTTTGTCGATAAGCCACGCCCACGAAAGCCTCGGCATCCCGGCTTCAAGAAGGGCCGTCCGTAGGCCGGGAATGGGCTTTTCTCAAGTTCGACGGATCGAACCAGCGAACGTGTTCTCAAGTTCGATGGATCGAACCGGCTCTGTAATTGCCAGTTCGAGAAATCGAACCAGCTCAATTTCGTCTCAATCCTCGTAAATCACTATGGGCAGATCGTTTAGGGCGTGTTCGACACCAATGGCTCAACATCGCACAGCCAGTTCGAGAAATCGAACCGTTCTCAAGTAGTACCACCCCCTGGCGCCCCCGCCACACTCTTCGCCCGCTCAGCGGATTCTCCGGTTCCCCGTAGACAAGGTTTGCCCGACCAGAGTCGGATCGCGTCGGCGTCGTCACGGCCGAGTTCCTCGGCTTCGACCAGCGTGTTGATTCCCACGCTGTCCACCCACCGAAACTCGGGACTGGACACTGCCCCCACACTCGCCCCCTCGTCATCCGAATACGCAAACACCCTCCGCACACCGTTCGTGTCGAAGTAGTCTGCCACGAACGTCATCCATGGAATCTCCACCCCCAGCGAATCCAGCAACGCAACCTCCAGCTGTCGGATCAGCTTGGCCGTGACCGCTTGCCCCGCTGGATTGTCGATCGAAGCCGGTGCGCCCGGGAGCTGCCAGCCCCCACGGTCACCCGCCGTCAGAAGGACCTTCCCGTCGTGCTCGACGATCAACCGTGCCTCGGCAAACGGCAGATCGCTGTGATGCGGCATGAGCCGCTTTCCCGCCTCGCTCAATGCGTCGTAGGACCGCTCGCTGAAGAGCTGCGGCCCGCAGGCCGGCGGCGCATCGAGCGCCCGGTACTTGTTGTACAGCCCGAAGCGGTCGTGATTGGAGTCATTTGCCCGGCCCTCGTGCCACGTGAACATGCTCATGAGCAGCAGGTCTCCGCGGCGCAGCTCGGCATCGACCAGCGGCGCGATGTTGGAAGCGCTCGCCCGCTCGACGCGGCTGACTCGGTCGTTGACCGGAACGATTCGGGACGCCTTGTGCGAGCCCGGTGACACGAGCAGGGGCCCCGTCTCTTCGTCGAGATCGACCAGCGGAATGATGACAAACAGCCAGTTGAGCGATGAGCCCGCCTGATGATAGGTCTTGTAGTCGCAGTGCCCCGTCGGATGACTGCCCTGGTAATCGCCACCCGTGCCCCTGGCGCCCGGCGTCTTCAAGTACGAAATGAACGCCGACAGGCAGGCCGGTCCTCCGAGCAGTTCCTCCACCGGGTCGAGCACCGCCGGGTGTTCGGCGATGAACAGCAGATCGGGGTCGTCCTGGTACTGGCCCTCGACGGTGTACTGCGTGGCCGGGGTCGGATAGGGCTTATCGCCGTTGAGGCAATTGCCGCTCTCGACGGCCCGCCGCACGCCCCGTTCCAGGCGTGCG
>DJHM01000026.1 GCA_002433075.1 Latescibacteria bacterium UBA6620 | reverse complement strand
GAGATGGCAGGCGATAGACCGACAACACGATCGACTTTCGGCTTCGGCATCTGGCCCAGAAACTGACGCGCGTACGCCGATAGTGATTCAACATAGCGACGCTGGCCCTCGGCGAAAATCGTGTCGAGGGCCAGCGAAGATTTTCCGGACCCCGAGACGCCTGAGATGACAGTCATTTTCTCCCGTGGAACGACAGCGTCGATATCACGAAGATTATTCTCACGGGCCCCATAGATCTCGATCTTGCTCAGCCCCTGCGACCGCTTAGCCCGTCCCGCCCGGCCGTTCGTGCTGGACGTCGGGGGGGTCAATGCCTGCTTGAGCGCGTACCCCGTGTGAGAACCTGCTGTATCCGCAAGGGTCTCTGGTGTTCCGGCCGCCACGACATGCCCGCCTTCTTCTCCTCCTTCAGGCCCGAGATCGATTACCCAGTCTGCCATCTTGATCACGTCCGTGTTGTGTTCGATCACGATGACCGTGTTCCCGAGGTCGACGAGCCGGTTGAGTACGTTCAACAGGTTTTGCACATCCGCGAAGTGGAGGCCCGTTGTCGGCTCGTCCAGGATGTAAAGGGTCTTTCCCGTATTCGCACGACAAAGCTCCTTCGCCAGCTTGATCCGCTGGGCCTCTCCGCCCGAAAGCGTGGGCGCAGGCTGTCCGAGTTTGACGTATCCCATTCCGACGTCGACCAGCACGCTCAACACCCGGTTGATGGCCGGAATGTCCCGGAAGAGGTCGCAGGCTTCTTCCACTTCCATCTCGAGCACGTTCGCAATCGAGTGATTCTTGAATCTCGCGTCCAGGGTCTCGCGCTTGAACCGACGCCCCTCGCACACCGGGCAGGAGACCCAGACGTCGGCCAGAAAGTCCATCTCCACGAGGTTCGCGCCATTCCCCTGGCAGGCCTCGCATCGCCCCCCCCTAACATTGAAGCTGAAGCGTCCTTGCTTGTATCCCCGAACCCGGGATTCGGGAAGCTCAGCAAAGAGGGCCCGGATGGGACTGAACGCGCCCGTGTAAGTCGCAGGATTGCTCCTTGGCGTGCGCCCGATCGGCTGCTGATCAATTTCGATCACCTTGTCGAGTTCTTCGATCCCATCGATCCGGCGGTGCAACCCGGGGCGGGGTTCTGCGCCGTTCAGGTCACGGGCGAGTGCGCTATGGAGTACGTCGTTGATCAACGAACTCTTTCCGGATCCTGACACCCCGGTCACGCAAGCGAAAACCCCGGTTGGAATCCTGACCGTCACATTTTTGAGATTGTTGTGCCGGGCCCCTCGAATCGTGATACCCCCGGCAGGCGATCGCCGCTCTGCGGGAACCTCGATTCGTCGCCGGCCGCTCAGATAGGCCCCCGTAACGGACGGTCGCGATCGCGCGATCTGCTGCCACCGCCCTTCGGCCACGACCCTTCCCCCGAGATGGCCCGGGCCCGGGCCGAAATCGAGTACCCGATCGGCCCTGCGCATAGTGTCCTCATCGTGTTCCACGACAACCACTCGATTGCCCGCGTCCCTCAGTCGACAAAGGGCATCGAGCAGGCGTCCGTTGTCGCGATGATGAAGACCGATGGACGGCTCGTCCAGCACGTAGGTCACCCCCACCAGCCCGCTACCGATCTGGCTGGCCAGCCGGATACGTTGCGCCTCGCCGCCGGACAGCGTGGGTGCCGTCCGACTGAGCGACAGGTAGTCCAGGCCCACGTCGAGCAGGAAAGTCAATCGTGCGTGGATTTCCTTGAGCGCATCCTCCGCGATCGTCGTCTGCGTTTCCCCCAGTTCGATTCCGTCGAAGAAGGCTCTCGCCTCGTCGATCGTCAGTTCGGCTGCGTCTGGAAGCGAGCGCCCGTGGATGAGCACACTCCTCGCCTCGGCCTTGAGCCGCGAGCCGTGACATCCGCCGCACGGGCCCTCCAGCATAAACGCCCCCAGCTTCCGTCTCACGACCGGCGACCCGGACTCCGCATAGCGACGCTCCAGCGGTGGAAGGATTCCCTCGAATCGACCGCGATGACGGTAAATCGATCCGTTTCGACGCTTCCACGTCAAGTCGATCGACCCTTTTACACCGAACAGGAGTTCGCGACGGCCACGGGTGGGAATCTCGAACCAGGGCGTTGACAGATTGGCCCCGTGTCGCCCCAGCACGCCTTCATAGTAGTGGATCTTCCACCGGTTTCGGGGCACACCGAGAGGGGCGATCGCGCCCTGCTTCACGGAGCGGGATTCGTCGGGCACGACGAGAGTTTCATCCATTCTGACGTGCGTCCCCAACCCCCGACACGTCGGGCACATTCCCTGCGGGCTATTGAAGGAAAAGAGCTGGGGCGTGGGAGGAGATGCGCTCTGACCACAGGAGGAACAGGTATAAGATGCACTGAGCAGCAAGTCGTCCCGATCGTCGCACTGGACTATAACGGTCCCCCCGCTCAGGCGAGTCGCCCCGTCGATCGCCTCGCCCAGCCGGGGCCTGATTTCGGGCTTGATGGACAGCCGGTCGACGACCACGTCCACGTCGTGCCGAATATGGCGCTCCAGAACGGGGACCTCGGTCAACAGGACCACTCTGCCGTCAACGCGAACTCGAAGGTAGCCCTGACGCTGGAGGTCTTCGAACAGGTCCTGGTATTCACCTTTCCGCCCCTCGACAACAGGGGCCAGAAGCTGAACCTGATCGCCGTCATATTGGTCCAGAACCCGATCGACCATCCCGTCCCGCGTCTGGGCGCCGATCGGCTCCCCACACTTCGAGCAATGGGGGGTTCCGACCCTTGCGAACAGGACCCGGAGGTAATCGTAGATCTCCGTCATCGTTCCCACGGTCGAACGTGGGTTCCGTCCGGACGACTTCTGCTCTATCGATATGGTGGGAGAAAGACCCGTGATCTGATCCACATCGGGTTTCTCCATCTGCCCGAGGAACTGCCGAGCATAGGCGGACAGGGACTCCACATAGCGGCGCTGGCCTTCAGCGTAAATCGTGTCGAACGCCAATGAGGATTTTCCTGACCCCGAGACACCCGTAAAACAGATCAGCTCTCGATCGGGGAGCGTGACGTCCACATCCGACAGGTTATGGACCCGCGCCCCTCTCACGACAATGTCTCTTGTTTCCATAGCTTATTAGAGCCCAGTTAATTACCTTGACTACATGAGGCCACTCTTTACACTTACCCCGCGGTTGTGAGGGAGGATGCCACGACAGCAATATAGTATCCATCCGTGCACCTCGCAAGACGAGAAGGCGCACAGTTTCGGGCCTGGACGAACGCTCGTTTTAGCCCACATTGCCGGTTCCCGACCACCTTTCGTGTTGTCGGCCGTATTCGATTGCATCAGTATTCAAGGGCCCACATCACAACCGTAAGATGAGGCCTGTGCCGGTTTCTACTGCCCCCAAGACCGTGCTCATCATCGACGATGAACCGAGCATTGTCGATCTGCTCACAGACATCCTCAAGTCCGCGAACTATCGGCCGATTGGTGCCGTCAAGTGGACGGACGCCGTCGACGCGATCGGTCACGAGTCGCCCTCGCTGATCCTCCTCTACCTCAAGATGCCCACCATCGATGGTCCGTCTCTTCTGGAATTAATCCGGTACGAAGGCGTGCAGATCCCCGTCATTATCGTCTCCGGTTTCATTACCGAGGAGGTTTCGGACGACCTTAAGCAACTGGACGTCGAAGCCTTCGTGCAAAAGCCGTTCAGGGCCACGGATATTCTCGCTCACGTCGAGCGCGTCATCGGTTCTGCTTCTGAGCCGGCCGAGGAAGACGCAGCCACGAATCAACCCCCGTCGATGGCCACCTTCCTGACTTCGTCCGACTCGGACAAGACCAAGCCGGAATCCGCTCCGCCAAAGAAAGAGGACGAAGCCGATGTTCTGGCCGCCCTGACCAAGCTGGGCCCAGGGAACGGGGCACCGGCCACACCCCCGACCGAGACGTCTCCTCCCGCCGACGACGCCTCCGACGTACTCAGTGAGCTAAAGCGGCACGATACAGGGGCTCAACCCACCCCAGAGAACGACTCTCAACCCCAAGCGGCAGCCCCCGCCCCTGGGCCTCCGTCGGAAGCCGCTCCCCCCACGGTCACGCCGCCCAGCCAGGAGACACCGCCGGCGCCCCCCGCAACTCCACCACCCGCCCGCCCGAGGCCGGTTTCGTTGACGCGATGGTCGGGTCCTCGCCACAGCCCGAGCGCATTCGCGAGCGGCGCTACCACCATCATCACTTACCACGCCGGAGGCGTTTTACTCGACGCAACGTTATGCTTTTCGGCAACCTGTTTCTCACCTGCGTTGCCGTGGCCAGCTTTATGGCCTTGATGCGCTGGTACGCGGGCCAGGTCGACACCGCTGAGATTCAGAAAAAGGCCACAGAGTCAATCCAGAAAGAGGCCACCCAGGAGCTGCTCAAAGAATTGCAGAAGTAACCTCCCCAAAGCGGTCTATCCAAAGTGCCCCTCAGGACGCTTTTTCTCTGTACCCTCCCCGATCTGGGCACTCGGGTCTTTCCCTTGACAACCCCTAGAGCGACCGGTATACATTTCCGCTTCAGCCGAACCCACACGCTACAAGGAGTTGAATCACTATGAAAATCGGTTGTAGCACGATCCTCTATGGAGGGCAGGAACTGGACCTGGCCCTGGACCGGATCGCAGCCACAGGCTACTCGGCGATCGAGCTCTGCGCCATCGAGAGAATGGCCCCACACCTTCAGCTGGGCCAGGAAACAGCCTACTACGAAGACATCAAGGCCACCGTGGCCGAGCGGGGATTGATCATCGAATCCATCGGGGGAAGCGGTAATTTCGGGGATGAGGACCGGTTCCGTCAGGCACTGGATGCCGCAGCTGCCGTGGGTGCTCCCCTGATCACGACCGGTCCCGGGGGTAAGCCAGACGATGACGCGTCGTTTGGGGAAGTCATCGACAAACTCAACAGATTCGGGAAGCAAGCGGCTTCCCGCGATGTCCGGATCAGCATAAAGCCACACGTGAAGAACGCCGTCTATAACACGGAGACCGCACTTCGAATGATGGCGGAAGTGGACGGTGACGTGATCGGCATCAACTACGACCCGACACACATCTGGAGAACCCCTCAGGAGGAGATCCCCGAAGAGACCCTGGACCCCCTCCTGGAGCATATGTTCTCGATTCGAATCCGCGACGTCAAGACCCGACAGCTGAACATCTGCCCGGTCGCCCAACAGGTGGCCGGTGAAGGGGACCTTAACTTGGCGGCTCTGGCCGCGAAACTCAAGACAGCGCCTCGGGTCACCCACGCCGTGCTCGAAATCGTCGGCACAAAGGAGATGCCCGTCGACGAAATCGATCCCGTTATTCAGCGCTCCTTCCAGGCCTTCGAACCCCTCTTTTTCTGAGAGAGATATAGCTATGCCCCTGAAAATCGCCGTCGTCGGTCTCGGCGGAATCGGAAACCGTCACGCCTCCATTTATCACGCCCACGAAGCCTGTGATGTCGTGGCCGTCTGCGATCTGATCGAGGAGAAGGCCGACAGGGCCGCCGACGCGTATGAGGCGAAAGCCTTCTATTCCGTCCAGGATATGCTGGAGAGCGGCCTACCGATCGACATCGCCAGTGTGGCCTCTGCGGGAGTCGAAAACGGAGGCGATCACTACAAGCCGACGATGGAACTACTGGGCGCCGGCATCCACGTCCTGGGCGAGAAGCCGATTTCGAACAACGTCGACGAGGCCCACGCGATGGTGTCGCTCGCCAGCGAGAAGAGCCTCCGATACGGCATCGACCTGAACCACCGATTCACCCCGGCCGCCGAGCGGGCAAAACAGTGGGTCGATTCGGGCCGTCTCGGCGAGGTCAACATCATCAATATGACGATGTGGATCAACAATCGGAACGAGACCTCCGAACATTTTCACCTGCGAGCGCTCCATCCCCACTCGATCGATGTGATGCGGTACTTCTGCGGCGACGTCGCGAAGGTGAACGCGTTTATGAAACGCGGCATCGATCAGGATGGCAATCGGCGCAAGTGCTGGTCGAACGCACAGGTGGGAATGCTCTTCACCAACGGCGTGGTCGGTAACCTCACGGGTAGCTACGACGCCACCGGCCCAGGAGGCTCTTACGGGTTGGAGCGGCTAGAAGTGGTCGGATCCGAAGCACGGTTCATCCTCGACGACGCGTGCGAGCACCTTCACTTCCATCCCAGGTTCTCTCGCGAAACGGAGACTCATGACTACATCGGTGGGATGATGGCGTTTGGGGAGACGTTCGAGAGTCGGATCGGCAGGTGGATCGAACAGAACCTTGAAAATGCCGAACCTTCGGCGATCGAGGGGTCCGGTGAGGAGGCGCTCAAGGCCCAGCTCGTCATCGAGGCTGCCATCGAATCCTGGCAGACCGGAACCGTCGTCGACGTCCCTTCGAACTGAACGTGAAACGCGTCTGCATCATAGGCCTGGGACCCATCGGGAATCGACACGGCGACGTCTACAACCTCGACGAACGGGCGAAGCTCGTCGGCGTCTGCGACAAGGACGAAACACGCGCGGATTCGGCGTCCGAGAGGCTCGGGGTCCCCGCCTTCTATGATGCTCGAACGATGCTCCGAGAACTCGCACCCGACATCTGCAGTGTCGCAACCGGAGGCTACGAATACGGAAGCGACCACTACGAACCGACGATGCAGGCCCTGGATGCCGGGTGCCACGTCCTGTGCGAGAAACCGATCTCGAACGAGATCCGATTCGCCGAGGAAATGGTCGCCAAAGCCAGGGAGAAAGGCCTCTGCTTTGGGATTGACCTCAATCACCGCTTTACCCCCGCCGCCAGGCTTGCCAGAAAATGGATCGACGAAGGACGTCTTGGACACTTGCTCTTTATAAATATGAGTATGTGGATTATGAACCCCAACGAGTCCTCCCCGTACTTCCATCTCAAAGCCCTTCACCCGCACACGGTCGACGTAATGCGCTACTTCTGCGGAGACATCGAAGCCGTGCAGTGCTTTGCGACGAAGGCGCCGGGTCGAGCCATCTGGTCGACAGCTCAGTTCAATATGAAATTCAAGAACGGTGTCGTGGGTTCGCTCACGGGTAGCTACGACATCGAACGCGGCCATCCGATGGAGAGATGCGAGGTCGCCGGCACGGGTGGGCGTTTCGTCCTCGAGGATATGTGGCAGGAGTTGACCCTCTACCCCGCCGGCAATATGGAGAAGACCGTCTACACGAATCCCGCCTTCGGCGGCGGGTTTCGAGACTTCACGGACACATTCATCGACCGAATCCAGACATTCGTTCGCCAGGTGGACGAAGGGGTGAGCCCGGAGGACATCGACGGCTCGGGCGCCGAAGGACTCGCCGCACAGAAGGTGCTCGCCGCCGCCATCGAATCTCTCAAGAATGAGACGGTCGTTCACGTAGACTGAAGGCCTCACAGGAACAAGCTATGCGTGCCTATATGATTCTCGCGCTGGTCATCGCGATTCTGTCCGCGATCTTCGCCATCCAGAACGCCACGCCCGTGACCGTCAACATTTACGGTTTCATTGCCGAAAGTTCCCTCGCCGTCGTGCTGATGGTGACGTTCACGGCTGGTGTCATCACCAGCCTCCTCGTCAGCAACCCGGCCGTTTACATTCGCGAACGAAAGAAACGACGGCGCCAGGCCGACTCCAACGCGCAGGATTCAGATCCCCAACCCTCACCCGAGGTCACCCAAGAGTCGGCCGAGTCCCCTGACCCGTAGGATCCCGCAACCACCCGCTGAAACCCACCTTCGCTCCTTCCGGTCTTACTCCAGCTCTCCTACGCCGCACCGCACAACCAAACTGGGATACCGATGTCTCAAATCGTCGTTGACGAGCGCGTCAAGACCTTCAGGATTGCGGAATGTCAGGCCGGCATCTGGGGTGCGTTCAAAGGTGTGGTCCACAGGAACTACCGCACCATCACCGGGCTGGACCACGTCTCCTTCTCGATCGAACCTGGTGAACTGGCAGGCTATATCGGCCCGAACGGTGCCGGCAAATCCACGACGGTCAAGATCATCTCGGAAATCCTCGTGCCGGACGCGGGCCGCGTGGAGATGCTCGGTCTTGCGCCCTGAACCCAACGGATTCGCCACGTGGCACAGATCGGAGTTGTTTTCGGTCAGCGCACTCAGCTCTGGTGGGATCTGCCTGTGATCGAGTCCTTCGACCTCCTGAAGGACATCTATCGCATCCCCGAACAGAATTACCGGCGGACCCGCGACCAGACGGTGGACCTTCTCTCTCTCGAGGCCTTCCTCGACGTTCCCGTGAGGCAACTCAGCCTGGGGCAACGATCCTGTTCCTCGACGAACCCACCATCGGGCTCAATGCCGCCTCGAAACTCGCGGTTCGCGACTTTACCAAGCGACTCAACCGCGAAGACAGGGTGACCGTTATCCTCACCACGCACGATATGGACGACATCTACGCCCTCTGCACGCGCGAGCGAAGACTGATCGTCGACCTGACTGAAGAGGGGGATACCATCACCGATCCCGACGCCGCTGTGGTTTCCCAGGAAGGCCATCGCGAGAGTCACCGCACGCCACGCGGTCCGCGACCTTTTCGTCGAGAACCCACCGATCGAGGAGATCATCGCCCGACTCTACGAGGGACGCGAAGGATGAAAGGCTACACAGCCGTGCTGAGCGCCCGCTTTCGCACGCTCCTCCAGTATCGGGCCGCCGCCCGTCGCAGGATTGGGAACCCAGCTCTTCTGGGGCCTGATTCGAATGATGATCTTCGAAGCCTTCTATCGGGCATCCACCTCCGCCCAGCCGATGACGATCGATGTGGTCGTCGGCTACGTCTGTCTCGGCCAGGCCTTCATTCTGATTCAGCCCTAGAGTGTAGACAGGGACATCAGGGATCAGATCCGGTCCAGCACGGTGCCGTACGAGCTCCTACGGCCCCTCGACCTCTACAGTTTCTGGTACAGCCGAGCGATCGCGATGCGGACCGCACCTACTCTCCTCCGGTCGGTCCCCCTCGTCGCCCGCCGCCGTCTCGTGGTGCAGGGAGGATGACCGCTATCGGCAACCAGTGGTCCTTCTGCGAATGAACGACGCCCATCAACTCTACGTCAGATACCTCGGTATCAGTGTCCGCAGCCAGCTGCAGTACCGCGCATCGTTCGTGATGCTGACCCTCGGCCACCTTCTGGTCACGGCCACCGAATTCGCGGGAATGGTCATTCTGTTCGATCGTTTCGGCCAACTCGACGACTGGCGGCTCGAAGAGGTCGCCCTGTTCTACGGTCTCATCAACATCGCCTTTGCTCTCGCCGATGCGGCCAGCCGCGGCTTCGACGTCATTGGAAACCAGATCAAGTCGGGGGATTTCGACCGGATTCTGCTGCGACCGAGAAGCACGGCCCTTCAGATCGCGGGCCAGGAACTCACCCTCCGCCGCATCGGCCGCCTCACTTAGGGCCTCTTCGTCTCTGCATGGGCAGCTTACACGCTCGACCTGGAATGGACCGTCGCCAAAACCGGCCTTGTCCTTTTCTCGGTCATCGGAGCGGCGTGTATGTTCGTCGGGTTGATCGTCTTCCAGGCCACGATTGCCTTCTGGACGATGGAATCGCTCGAGATTATGAACACCGTCACCTACGGCGGCGTCGAAACCGCGCAGTATCCTCTATCGATCTACCGTGACTGGTTCCGGAAATTCTTCACATTCGTCGTACCCCTCGCCTTCGCGAACTACTACCCGGTTCTGGCCATTTTGGAGTCTCCGGCCGCGAGTGACTTCGCCTGGCTGCCCCCCCTTGCTGGGATCGTCTTCCTGATGGGATTTCTCAGAATTTGGCATTTCGGCGTCCGGCACTATTCCTCGACCGGCAGCTGAAGCCCCAGGCGCAGATCTTCGCCGCCACTTGCACATCTTGCACCCTCCTTGATCTTCAGTTAATTGTGTCTTGGAAACCCTCTATCAAGGATCCTCAATGAAAATTCTATCCATCGGCGGCAGTGGGTTCGTCAGCGGCACGATGGCCAGACTCGCCACCACGAAAGGTCACGACGTCACGGTCGTCACCCGTGGCAGGCGTCCCCTGCCCGAGGGCGTGAAAGCGATCACCATAGACCGAGACGATCGCGAGGGGTTTGCCTCCGCGCTGTCGGGCGTCCACGACTGGGATCTTGTGGTCGACTGCATCGGCTACAACCCGGAGGACGCAGACCAGGACATCGAGGTGTTCCGAAACCGGTGTGCGCAGCTCGTGTTCGTCTCCACAGACTTCGTATTCGACCCCACTGCACGCGAGTTCCCACAGACCGAGGAGGCAGATCGTTACGCGACTGAAGGGTATGGTGGGAAAAAGCGCGAATGCGAAAGGATCTTCGAGCGGAGCGATTTCGGCGACAGCCAGTGGACCATCGTCCGACCCTGCCACATCTACGGCTCGGGCAGCAAGCTCGGATGCCTGCCCAGGCACGGGCGCGATGACGGCCTGATCGACCGAATCCGTCGAGGCGAACCCCTCGACCTCGTCGGCGGCGGCTACTTCCTCCAGCAGCCGATCTACGCGGAGGACCTCTGCAGCCTCATCCTGAGTGCAGCTGGAAACGCCGAGACCTTAGGCCGAATCTTCTGCACCGCAGGACCAAACATCATCGAATCCCGCACGTTCTACGACCTGATTGCGTCTGCTCTTGGTGTCCCGCCGTCACCCGTGAACGAAATCAGCGTGCAGGCTCACCTCGCGGAAAACCCTTCCGGCGCGCCCTTCTGCTGCCATTGCGTCTACAGCCTCGACCGCATTCGGGCCGCCGGCCTCGACGTGCCCCAAACCCCCGTGGCTGAGGGTCTGAGAGCGCACGTGGAGAGTCTGCTCGACTGATGATGCTCGGCGCGCTCCTGGATCGAGTAAAGGCCCATCCATCCCATTCGGTCGCCTTCGCCGCCGCATTTCTTCCCTTCATCATCTACCTCGACACGCGAGCACGGGTCTGGGCGCTGGACACGCTCTACGCAATCGATAGCGCAGAGATGGTACTTGCCGCGACGACCCTGGGGGTGGACCACCCTCCTGGCCACCCCCTCTACCTGATCCTCGCTCACCTGTTTTCAAAGCTGCCTTTCCCATTGCCTGATGAGGGTGTCATCCTGACTTCGGTCTGCATGATGACCCTCGCCTCCACCTTCCTGAGCCTGATCATCTACACGCACACCCGCAGAGCCGCATTGGCCATCGCGGCCGGATGGACGTTTGCCTTCGGCCGGGTGTTCTGGTTCCACGCGGCGATCGCAGAGGTCTATGCGGTCCAGCTCGCGTGTGTGTGTGCCGTGCTCTATGCGCTCTCGGAGTGGTTCAGACGACTCGATCCGCCCTGGCTGCTACTCACCTGGTTCCTGTTCGGTCTGACGGCAACTTCGAATATTCTGCTCGCCGTCCTCCTCCTGCCGGGCGTTGTCTACGCCACCCACGTCTCGGTTCAGGGGATCGCCCGGATGCCCCGCTTTCTCGCGATCTGCGTCGGCTGTGCATTCCTTGGCCTGACGCCCCTCGCATACATCCCACTACGACTCTTCGCCGACGGCTTTGTATCCGACTTTGTCTTCCTGGGCGGCTATGAGCCCCTGTCAGCCCGTTGGATTCTATGGTACTTCACGGCCGAAGAGTTCACGGGCTCCAGCCTTTCCATCCACTCGGCGGGACACGCACTTTCGCTGCTCCTTGGTTTTTTGGCTGCGATCGCAGACAACTTCTCAGCCGTCATTCCCATCCTCGCCGCAGTTGGAAGCATCGCTACTCTGTGCCGCAGACTCGGCGCCGGGCCCGCAGATCCGTTTTCCGAAGTCCTCCTCTTGTCCCTCGTCATCACGACGCTGGCGGTCCTCCCCTATGACGTCGCGGACAAAGAGGTCTTCTTTATGCCCTCCTTCCTGTTCCTGATTGCAATCGGTTCCCTCGGTGCCAACCAGCTGCTCGAACTGAAGATCTTGCTACACTTTCCCCCAGTTTGGACGGCGCTCTCGCTCGTCCTCCTTCCCCTCCTGCTCCTCTTCGCCCACTACCCCGATGTCAGTACCGTCACGGGCAACGAAGAGAGCTACGTCCAACGTGAAACTCGTTTCCAGTCGCTTCCGCCGAGGGCGACCGTCGTCAGCACGGACGACGGCAGGGCCACCCGCTACAAATACTTCAGCACCGTGCGAAATCTCAGACCGGACGTCACGGTCGAAACGCTGGGCCGGCTTGCGCCCAGATACGCAGGTTACGAGGGTGCGCTCGACAGCGTGATGGCGAGTCTCAACGTCGCCGATCGTCTGCGTGTGCTGAAAAGCATTCTGTCGTCGGCGAAGGGACCGGTGTATTCCATCCTCGACGACCGGATGCCCCCCGAACTGGACCACTTCGACATTCGGCGATCCCCCTTCGATCCTCGTCTGGTCGAACTGCGCACAAAGACACCCCCCGTCGCGAGCCCGGAACCCATCATCCCCCCGATCCTCTCGGCTGAAGACACGTTCGCCGAAGTCGACATCGTGGGGCTGAACGTCGTTGGGCTCGATGGCGGCATCACCAGCATTCAGGGAGGGTCTGCCATCATCGGCCGTAGCGAGTTCTTCACACTTACTCTCGTGGCGCGGAAAAGACACGAGGGCCAGTACTTCATCGAAGTCGCCTTCGCGAATACGCGTCTCGAAATTCCGAGTGCAGACGGCTTTACGGCCGCACGCACCCTAGAGATCTTCCCCGACGACCTGCCCGTCGGTCATTTTCGAGCCAAGCGCTTCACGTTAAAAATCCCGGCCTCCATCCCTCCCGGCCCCTACACCCTCCTTGCACGCCTGAACCGGGCGACCTCCCTGACCCAAGGGCGCTACAAGGGCCGCCCGGTGCGAGCTCTGACCCAGGTAACATCCGGAAAGCCCTGGAACGGGCAGTCCCTCTACCAGCCGCTCGCCCGAATTCTGCTCCACTGAGGGTGGCCGCTCCTTGCGGAATTGCCTAATATTGTGGGCTGAACAGACACGAACGAGGCAAGCCAATTATGAACCAGCCCCAGACACTATTCGATAAGACCTACGAATCGCTCAAACGCCCGCTGCTCAAGGACGTCTGTGAGCAACTTCGGGACATCTTCAACCCTGAAGAACTGGCCGTTCTGCGCATCGATCGCATCAACCCGGCCATCCTCTCCCACCGTTCGGGGCGCGGATTTGTCAACCGGGACATCCTGGAAACCGTACTGGGGAATCTTCTCGAATTCGCCGCACCGGGTTCTCACAACGCGACTGAAACGAACGGCGCGCTCGATTTCGAACACGGTGTCGAAGAACTGTGTGACCAGATCTACGCGATGATTGCTCAGTCGCTACTGGCCGTGGAGGGCCCCGGAGCTAAAATCGAAGAAATGGCCCTGGGAACGACCTTCGCGCTGCTCGCCGACATCCCCCAGCTCAAAGAACGGGCGAGGTGGAATCGATTCGCCTCCCTGAAGGATCCGGCCACCTGGGATGCCTACATCACCTCGGGCAATGAAGCGTGCCGCCATAAGCTGGCCGGCCTGGATGGCAAGTCCGCCATCGATCGAGCGATCGCCGAGCGGGACTTCGGAGCCTACGAGGATTTTCTCAAGACCGAAGGCCTGGATTTCGCCTTCGACTACCAGCTTCAGCTGGTAGTGAGTTCGTATCCCGGCTGGCGGGTTCTCTTCTACCACGACGTGGCCCACGCGTTCACTCAGTCAGGCGATTCCGACCGCATCGGCGTGAACCGTGTCGCTGTGCCACTGCTGCCCCGCGCGATTGCTGAGCTTGGTGGACGCTACTACCAGGCCGACCTTCATCCTGAAACCCGGATCGGAGACGCGAACTTCCTGGAGCATCCCCACCGTGGGCTCACGACAGGCCAAACCGGCATCATCGGTCAAGGATGCGTCCTCTATCCCTGTACACTCGGCGGCATCAGTGAAAAGGTCCGACAGAGACATCCCATCATCGGCGATTTCGTCCTGATCGGAACGGACGCCCAGCTCCTCGGTCCCGTCGAGATCGGCGACCGGTCGAGCATCGGCATCAACAGTCAGGTCTACGGCTACGTCCAGGTTGGCCCCGAATGCCGTATCGCCTCTGCGGTCGTCATCGGGACCGTACTGGCCTCGACTCGCCGCCCGGGGAGAATCCGACTGGGCGAGGGGGTCAGGGTCGGCGACGGGACTGTGATCGAGAACAGCACCGAACTCGACCTCCTGATCCCGGAAAAGTCAGAGATTCCGGCACGCAGCCACGTTGTGAACGATGGATTCGGCAATCCGAGATACCTGAGAGACTGAAAAATCCGCCAGAAATGTCGCTTGAGACAAAGTGGCCCCGGGGCCACTTTTAAGTCACAGAAGCCCTCAGATCTCATCGATCCACTTCTTGACCGCGTCCGCGGCCGACGCATAGGCCCCTTCTTTCGTATAGCCGGATCGCTTGAGCACTCCGAAGCTGTGGTCGGCCGTATCCAGAATGTGGAGGGTTCCGGCGGGCAGGCCTTCCACGATCGGCTCGAGCAACGACAGATCAGCGAGGGCATCCCGCGTCCCGGACAGGAAGAGCATCGGGATCTTCACATCAGACAGGTGATCGGCCCGTTCGACTCCCGGCTTCCTCGATGGATGAAGCGGGAATGCGTAAAACACGATCCCGCCCACATCGAGCCCACCTTCCGCTGCCGCCATCGACGTCATCCGGCCGCCGAAGGACCTTCCTCCAGCATACAGGTCGATATCAGGCAACATTCCCCTGGTATGCGCTACCGCGGATCGCACCGTCTCATAACAAACCGCACGACCGTCCACCCTGCGCCCGGCTCTTTCCATATAGGGGAAGTTATATCGCAGCGTACCGAAGCCCACATCGGCAAGCGATCGAGCGATTTGGGCCATCGACCGATGATGGATGTCCGTACTTGCGGCGTGCCCCAACACGAGCAACGAGCGGGCACTGTCCGGCAAGGTCAGCAGACCCGAGACCTCACCCTTTTCCTCGGTCGCAATAAAGCGCGTCGTCTCTTCTTTCAACGATCTCCCCCTGATGGTTCTCGCAGGACCTCCTGGATCGTACCCCGACCTGCCTGGAGGGCATTCCGGCCATACCGATCTGGAATACGTGGATCCGCCCCCGCCTCCACAAGCATCCGAACCACGTCTACGTGCCCCTTCCGAACTGCCCAGTAGAGCGGGGTGCCACCCCTCTCCGCCCGAAAGTTGGGATCAGCTCCGCAACTCAGCAGCCAATCTACGACTTCGATATGTCCGTTCTTTGCTCCGATGTAGAGTGCGTCCGAAAGGACGTTCTCCGGAGTCTGGGGCGGTCGAGAAAGGTTCCTCCCGTCGGGCCCTCGGCGAATGCTCCCCGTGGTCACCGCTCCTTCCACCAGGGCTCCATCGACCCAATCGTTTTTGAGCTCCTCTAAGTTTCCCAGACCCGCAGAGGTCCAGAAGTCCGTGCGCGCGCCCGCTTCGACCAGGACACTGGCAGCCCTCAGGCTCCCCCTTGAGACAGCCCAGGCCAGTGCCGTCCACTCCCCTTCTTCTCGCTCCAAGGGTGCCCCGAGATTCAAGAACAAACGAATCAGTCCGGCGCCGTCCACATCGGCCGCTCTTTGCAACCAGGTTCGCCCACTCTCGTTGAGGCTCAGGACGAGGCCTGGATCCATTCCAAGGAGTCGACTTGCTGCAACGTGATTGGTATCCTCGATCGCCTCCTCGAGCCGGGATACTAGGGTCCGGAAAGGCAGGTCCCCTAAATCGCCTTCTTTCTGACGAAGCAGGTCAACCGTTTCGTATCTACCAGCCCTGACCGCCCTGTCGACAGCGCGTCTACCCTGTACGTCCCGAAACAGCAGATCCGCGACCGATCGGATCAGGTGATCGACGATCTCGGTATGCCCTCCGTGCGCTGCCCGACCCAGAGCCTCGTTCAACACCAGGGAGGGCAGCGGCTCCTTGTCCAGAATCGCCTCGACACTCGAAAGGTCACCCAACTCGACCGCGGCCTTCAGACTCGTCCTGGAAGCGGCATCGAGCAGATAGGCACGAACGACAGGCAGATCGAAATGTCCCGCCCACTCCCACGCCGCCGCGTGATGCGTCGGATCCTCCAACGTCGGGTCGGCTCCGTTCAGGATCGCGAACTGAACCGCATCGAATCGTTTGGCCGCGACCGCCTCGTGCAACGAGGTCGAGCCACCCTGCCCGATCGGCGCGTTGATGTCGGCCCCTTTTCCGATCAGCCATCCGGCCGCCTTGAATCTCCCCCCCAACACGGAGACCCACAGGGCCTCGTCGATCAACCGCTGGCCCGAGATCTGCGGGAAAGTGAACCCGGGGTCTCGGCTCTGTGCCTCAGGCCGCAGAGCGTTCCCGCTGTAAAACCAGGCAAGAGCCACCGTGTCGTCGGCAGAGGAAGCCAACAGGAAGGTAGTTTCATCCGAAGTCGATTGCGGAAAGCCGTCGAACGACTCGAACGCCTCCAGTGCCTCCCGGAGGAGCGGCTCACCACTCGCTGCGAGTTCCCTGATCTCACTGGCTGTGAGCGCGGCCGACCACACCCCCACATCATCGACCGATCCAGCAAACGGGGGCGCAACAGGGTCCCCGTTCCCTCCGACCCACACGTGACCTCTCCCACGCGCCAGGCTGCGATCCACCGCCACGGTCCTTGCAGCCTCGATCCCATTGAGGTAAAGACGTAAAGCGCATCCGTCGTAGGCGCCGGCGATGTGAAACCAGGTGTTGGTCGGCGCCTCGAACACCGTCAGGTTACTCTGCGATCCATCCGACCAAAACGCACGGAAACCGAAACCGTCGCCCCCGGTGCTGTATAGAATGAAAGAGCGGTCTCCCGGATCCGGTCCACACCTGCCCGCGACCGGACTTCCTCCCCGCATCACACCCCGATTACGGACCCATCCTGCGACGGTCATTTCCGACTCGATATCCCGGTCTCCCAGGTCGAATCGGAAGCGTCCCCGGAAGTCGGCCCCGCTACGTTCCTTCTTGGTCAGCCAGCGTACCTCCCCTGCGGTTTCCACATCACCCCCAACCCCATCGGCCAGCCAACGACCGGCAGGGTCGCCAACCGCCTGATCCCGAGACAGTAGAAGGAGGTGGTCGCTCGGAAGAGGAGCTGAAAACAATCGAACGTCGCCGATCTAACCGGGGAAAGCGATCCCTTCGGGCGACGCGCCGATCCACATCGGACTCGTGGTCACGGCGACCAGGGCGCCAGGGTTCCTTTCCGCCCTTGCTACCCGCTTCCCATCGACGAACACGCCCATCGTCGAATCATCGACCGTGGCCGCATAGTGAAACCATCGGCCTGCGGGGAGATCGTAACCCTGGACGGAAGAAACGGAACCGTCGGACCAAGTCACTCGGAAGCCTCCAGGATCAGAACCGTCCGAGAAAAGGACGAACGCAGCCTCACCCTGAATCTGGTGCCACCGTGCGACCGCTACGCCCGGGGAGGTTCCGACAACCGTAGAATCGATCCACGCCCACGCGCTTATCGTGAACCCGGCAGGGGCGTCCATCGCCGGCGTGTACGGAACGTGAGCCACGGGCGACGGATCGAAATCGAGAGAGGATCCGTGTGACCCAGGGCGATCGATGGAAGGTGGGGCCTCGAATATAAGACGCTCCCCGCCTACTCCGTGATCGAAATGCGCCCGGACAGGAACGGCCAGACTCGCCCAAACGAAAACCAGAACTCGGCACCCCCTCACACCGAGCCCCCCTCCACCTCTGTGTAGGGCAGTTCGGAGGAAGGCTGATCGGAAGCGCTAAAAGACAGCACCCGATCATCGAGAGCGGGAGCGTGGAGTTCCCGATAGTAGACGAACAGGTATTCGTTCAGGTAGCCCGCAAGCCGCTCACCTCGCTCTTCTGCCCACCGACAGATCTGCGCATCAGACCCTTCCTGTCCATACCAATCCGCTGCCATCTTCCGAACCCAGGTATCGACAGGCACCGCTCCGAGACGTTCCAGGGAGAACAGGTCGATACATTTTCCCACTTTCAGGCCTACGCCGGAATTGGGAAGCGCCTTGAGTTCATCCACGATCTGTCGCCACTGATCCAGGTCTACCGACGTCCCACGCGTGTGCTCTGCCAGGCAGTCCATCGCGACAGGAAGAAACTTGGACCGCCAGCCGAACCGAAGGTGGCGGTAGTAGGATTCCGACAGCCGTGCGAGTGAGGCAACATCCGGAAACGTGAAGTACCGCTCCCCCTCGACGACGATCGAGGTCCCCAGAAGACGTGAGAGGGTATGAAGGCGCTGCTTGGTGAGACCCATATGGGCCTGCACGCTCAAGATGTAGGATATCGTACACTCGTACGGATCCTGTCTGACGAAACGAAAGCCACGCATCTTCCGTCTTGCCGTTCTCAAGTGCTTGTCGGGTCGCGCCACCCGGGTTCTGGGAGCTTCGTCCGTACGTAGATACCACCTCAGAAACGCCCCCGTTCCCATCGTTCCCGCATAGGTCTTAACGGAGGTCGTCGTAGCCCCGTACAGGAGTCGATCGCCATCCTGTCGCAGCCTGAAAGCTTCCCCGTAGGCAACTCCCTTCCACCACCCACTCGCGTCACGGCCCCAGCGAAACAGCTGCCCCGAATACAAGGTCAAAGGAAGATTGAAATCCGACAGCGGGACGTCTCCCTCGACCCACGTCTCGTGGCGAAAAAGTCTCTCATCTCGAGTGACAGGCTCCGGCGATGCCGCGGCACATTCAGGTCGAACGTAACACGCCCGACAGACTTCCGCATCATCGACGTGGGTGGAATAACAAGTCGGGTAGTCCATCGGCTGGAGTATAATGAGCGTCGACTGCCCCATCAACAGGTGTGCAGGTCAGGGACACCTCCCTATATTCAAAAACGATGTCTCATCGATTCGACCCGGACCGGAGCCACCGACTCGACGCACCCGAACGGGAGGCGTGGCAGAAGCCTGATGCTGTCGTGGATGCGCTTGATCTTCGGATCGGTGACTGCGTTGTCGAAGTCGGTTCCGGGACGGGTTACTTCACCTCCCGGATCGCACGTGCTACGGGCGCGAAAGGACGTGTCATCGCCGTCGACGCGCAGGAGCGGATGCTCGATGCTCTGAGAGCACGATGCGAGAAAGAAGAGTTGGATAACGTAGATCTCGTCGCCGCCCCGGGTGAAAACACCACCATCCAGGCAGACACGGCGAATCTGGTCTTTCTTGCCAACGTCGCGCACGAATTCGACAACCTCGCCGCTGCGCTATCCGAAGCAACGCGGATGCTTCGTCGCGACGGCCGGGTTGCCGTTCTCGACTGGATCGACGAAAAAACTGAGATCGGCCCTCCCCTCGATCACAGACTGAGCGAGACCGATCTTCGCCTGGCTGCCGATGCTGCAGGACTTCGGCCGATGGCGACCCACACTTTTCTGCCCCATCACTATTACGTCGTGTTCGTGAGGACGCCCTGATGCTTCGAAAGCACGATGGCCAACTCGAACGCCGATCCATTGACGATCAGCTGAAGGACGCGATGTCAGAGGAGGAATGGGCCAGGCTTCCCGGCAAAGGAAAGCGGCTGGACCTGAGAAGCTACTTTCAATCAGGCGAGGAGCATCGTGTGGCTAACAAGATCCTTCAGGACAACGGTGTCCTCCCACAGCAGTTGCAAGGTCGGAAAGAAATCGGGCGACGGCAGATCGCCGCGTCGACAGACTTCGACAAAGATCTCGAAGCCCTCCAGGTAATGCGGGAATCCCTCCGAGGTGCGCTCCAATTCCTGGTTGCCCCGCTCGCCCCCTCCGAGCCCCTGGCTTCCTTCCTGGCGACCGAGTGGCCCAGCGACTTCCCTCGAGGTGCGGGCACCAGATGGCCCTCCCGCAGGCGAATCAGACGGGAGTCTGCCCGCACGCTCGATCTCCAGCATCACTTTCGGACCAGATCCGGCCGCTCGATCGAGCGGCTTCGAACGAACCTGGAAGCTGTCAACGAGGGAGTCGAAATCCTTCACAAGGACCTGATTCGGGACAGTCGATCCGTCCCCGGATACCCTCTCCCACAGCCGGTCGACATTCCGGAACACCTGAATCGGTGCACCAGCAGGATCCCGACCATCCCAAACCTTCCGCTGGATCTTACCGGTCGCCTGCTCCTCGCGAGACCCCGAAAATGGTGGCTGTTCGTGTGATCAGGGAACGCTCGTGGCCTTTCGATCGTCAAAAAGTTGCAAAGGGACCAACTTGACCCTCGTGGGTGTTCGCCTATCTTTCTTAAGTAAGTGACCACTCACACGCCGGCAGCGAGAACCTTCCGATGAATGTTTCAGAATCCTCGGTACGACGTCCGATCTCGACAATTATGGTTGCACTCAGTGTGATGGTGCTCGGATGGATTTCTCTTTTCCGATTGCCTCTCGAGTATATGCCCAACCTGACGTGGCCGGCGATGTACGTCAACGTCAACTACCCATCCTCCTCCCCCGAAAAAGTCGAGCGCAACATCAGTCGACCGATCGAGGAGATTATGGGGACCCTGTCCGCGGTAAAGAGTCTGAGCTCGAGTTCCTACGCGAATCGATCTTCGATCCGATTCGAATTCGACCTCGATGCGGATATGGATCTGGTCGCCGTGCACATCCGAGATCGCCTGGACCAGGTCAGAAACCTCCTGCCCGATGACGTGGAACGTATCGAAATTCGGCGCTGGAACACGGAAGACTTCCCCATCCTCGAATACGCCGTAACCTGGGGTGGGTCCGACCCCGAAGAGCTTGTCAACATCTGGAAGCAGACGATTTATCCGAGACTTCAACGTCTCGAAGGTGTGGGCAGTGTCGAAATCGAAGGAATGGCCGAACGCGCCCTGCTCTTCGAAGTCGACCAGAATCTCCTGAACACACACGGCCTCGATATTCGCGCTCTGAACACTGCCATCCGTACGAACAACACCAACGTTTCTGCGGGTTTCGTTCACGAAGCGGGCAAAAGGCTATCCGTCAGATCGATCGGAGAGTTCCAGCAAGCCGACGAGATCCGTACACTGCCACTTCGAAACGGCATCCAGATGACCGATGTCGCCGAAGTAACCTACGACTATCCCGAAAAGAAGTGGTTCGAGCGACTCGACGGTCGCAACACCGTGATGATCGAGATCCGCAAGGCGTCCACCGCCAACCTCGTGGGTGTCGCCGACCTTGTGCGTGCAGAGATCGAAAAGATCAGAGACGAGGTCGGCCGGGATAGACTCCTCCTGCAACTGATCCGCGACCGGTCCCAGCAGGTGACCAACGGCGTCAGCAGCCTCGCCCAGAGTGCCATCCTCGGCGGATTCCTAGCCATCCTAGTCATCTACGTGTTTCTCCGGAGTTTCCGTAGCACCGTGATCATCGGCTCGGCCATCCCCATTTCTGCGCTCTGCGTGTTTATGATTATGTACCTGATGCGGCTGTTCGGTGATGCGACCATCACACTGAATCTGATTTCGATGATGGGCCTGATGGTCGCTATCCGGATGCTGGTCGACCCGGCGGTCGTCGCGCTGGAAAACATCTTTCGCAAGCGCTACGATGGGGGGTTGCGACCTGTCCGACCACAATCGAAGGAGCTCGCGAAATCGGACTGCCCGTCGTCGCCGCGTCCCTCAAGACCATATGCGTCTTCGTTCCGATGATCTTTATCACCGATTCACGCAGCTCGCTGTCTATGCGCGATTTCGCGGTGACTGTAATCATCTCCGTCATCGCCTCGCTCCTCGTTACACTGACCCTGATTCCTCTTGCCGCCTCTCGCGCCTTCACCGATCGGGGCAGGCACGTCGACATCGCACTCAAGGCCCTCATCTCGATCGTAGCCGTTGGGGGAATCTCACATACGATCTACCACACGGGCACGGCACAATCCTTTGCCTGGATCACTGACAACATCGCCTGGCTGTTGGGCGGATTCAGCACGCTTCCGCCGACAACCTGGGCGGCCGTCCTGCTCGCTCTGAGCATCCCCGTCTTCCTAGACTACAGGTTCAGAAAAGTCGGGTGTCGAGAGGCCTATGCGACGGTCATCGGGTCCACCTTGAACTACCGCTGGTCGACGGTCGCTGACGCCTGCGTGCTCCTTGCGTTCGGTTTTCACATCTACGGGAAGATCGAAAAGAGCCCCTATCGCTGGCAGGGCCACAAGACGCGTCACATTCACTGTCGAGCTCCCCCGGAACTACAGCGTGGTCCAGGCCAAGATGCTGTTCAGGCAGTGTGAGGACATTCTTCTCCCTCTGAAGGACGAACTCGAAATCGAGGCCATCAGCTCCCGACGCAGCAATCGTCTCAGCCTTTACCTCAAACCCGCGAACGAGAGCACCCTGACGACGGACGAGATCAAGAAACGCGTCGCGGCCCTGCTACCCAAGGATCTTCCGGGAGTCCGGTTTAAATCGGGCCGAAGGCGGGGCTCCTCAGCCACAGGCGTGGGAGTGGAACTGAAAGACCGGGATCCCCAGGTGCTGGCAATGCTGGACGAAGACATCCAGTTGAAGATGCAGGATCTGGATGGCGTACACGATGTCGAGACCAGTCTGGAGAGCGGGACCGAGGAAATCCGGGTCAGCCTGAACCGGGAACGAGCTCAACGGCTCGGACTGACGCCCCGGGGGATCGCGACCACCGTGGCGACCGCGCTCGGAAGCCGCGGAAACAGCAAGTTCAAGCCCGCCGACGGGGAAATCGACATCTCCGTTCAGCTGAAAGAGGAAGACCGTGCGACGCTCGCTCAGCTGATGAATGCTCAGTTCGAAAGCGATCAGGGCGAGCTTATCTCATTCTCCAGCCTGGCAAACTTCGGTTACGCAAAAGGGCCCAACACAATCAAGCGCGACGACCGAATGTCCACCGTCAGCGTCTTCGCCAACACCGAGGAATGGCCACGGTTTCGCATTGGGTCGGAAATGATGCCCCGGATGCAGAACGCCCCTTTGCCCAAAGGCTACACCTGGCAGATGGATCGAAGTTTCCGCTGGATGCAGCAGGAACAATCTGAAGGCCACTTCACGATGATCTTCGCGGCCATCTTGATTTACATCATTATGGCCTCGCTGTTCGAATCCTACATTCACGGTTATGTTCACGATCGGGGTCGCCTTCGTTGGGGTCGCAGTCGGGTTGTACACATTCAACATCACGATGGACAGCAACGCTTCCTACGGCCTCCTGATCCTGTTCGGCATCGTTGTGAACAACGGGATCGTCTTTGTCGACCACATCAACCGCTACCGCAGGGAGGGCTTCCCCAGGCGCGAAGCCATCGTTCGCGGTGGCCAGGACCGGTTGCGTCCCATTCTGATGACTGCTACGACAACGATCCTCGGTCTCGCCCCCCTCGTCGTGCCGATGATCTATGGAATGGCCGAAAGAAGCGCGCGCCGGTGGAGGCCCATTGGCCTGGTCGTCATATGCGGACTCTTCGCGTCGAACGTTCTGACGTTGATTCCGATGCCGACCGTCTACTCGTTGATGGACGACCTGAGTGCGTGGGCCAAGCGAGTCGTTGCCGCATCACGGACCGCACACCGGACAGCCTGATCCCCAAACTCGACCACCACCGATGAGCAAAGAACTTGCCGTGGTCCTCCTCAGTGGAGGGCTCGACAGTTGCGTCACGGCTGCGGTCGCAGCACAGTCCTGCGACCTTGCCCTTTTGCACCTCTCCTACGGACAGCGTACCGAGGCTCGCGAGGTCAGAAGCTTCAAGGCGATCGCCGATCACTACGACGTGTCAAAAGCGCGCCGACTGTGCGTCGAAGCCCGGTTCCTGGAGCGGGTCGGTGGCTCGGCCCTCACGAATTCGGCCATCGCTGTACCCGAAGCCAATCTCGATTCCCCCTCCATCCCGATCACCTACGTGCCCTTCCGAAACGCGCACCTCATCAGTCTGGGAGTATCCTGGGCCGAAGTGCTCTCAGCCGATGCGGTCTACATCGGCGTGGTCGAAGAAGACAGCTCGGGATACCCTGACTGCAGGGAGGATTTCTGCCGCGCCTTTGAGAAGGCAATCGATCTCGGCACGCGCCCGGAAACTCGCATCAGGCTCGAAACCCCCCTCATCCATAAATCCAAGGCCGACATTGTAAGCCTTGGGGTCTCTCTTCAGGCCCCTCTCGACCTTACCTGGTCGTGCTACTCGGACAACGACAGGCCGTGCGGGAGATGCGAGTCCTGCAGCCTCCGCGCCCGTGCGTTCGGCCAGGCGGGCGTTCAGGACCCGATCCTGTCGTAGTTTCCCCCAAATGGCATCGGCCGACGATTCACGATGAGCCGCCGGCCGACACCCAGCCCCCTCTGCCTCCCTACGCTTCCTCCTCTTCCTGGTCAGGATCAGGCTCCTCGCTCAGATGACTCAGTGCTTCAGGGCCCTACTGAGGCAGAAGCTCCCCAAGGACGTCCGTATTCTGATCCTTCAGCTCGCGCCACTCGGTTTCCAGGCAGGTCATTTCATTCTCGAGCGCAACTTGCTTCCGCGCGAGCCCGGTTTCCTCACGTTCCGCTGCCTTCCGTTCGCGCTGTCGACGCTGCAGGTAGGCTTCGTGGCGCTTGCAGATCCCCTCCGTTTCCCGAAGATGCTTGTTCAGCTTCAGGATTCGCGAGACGACCCCGTATTTGAGCCCGATCACGAGAAACAGCATCAGCATGGTTGTAATTTCGAGGAACATATCGACCTCCAGTTACGCGGACACCAGGCGTTCGCACGACTTCAGCCGTTTCTTGAACACAGCCATCTCCAACTTCTGCTTCCTGGATTTTTCCCCCTGCAGACGAACCTTCAGCTTGACGGACTGCCCTCGGAGATCATCGACCGATGTCTTTAGTTCTGTCGTTCGTTTCCTGACCTCAACGAGCCGCTCTGCTTCCGCGTTCGCCTCAAGGTCGAGATTGGAGATCCCTCTTCCAGGTCCCGAATCCGAGGTCGCATACCGGTCGCGTAGTTTGTGTAGTCGATCACGATTCCGCCTGCATACACCAGACATCCAATCACCAGAGATGCGTATACCCATTCTACGACGGCCCCCTTTCGAAGGATGCACACGGCGCTTCGGGGTGGTAGCCGGTGCGAGTCGACTCGCCGTGGAGGGGAGTCCACTGCGCGAGTTACCCTTATCGACTGCAAGGGTCGCGCCGCTCTTTACATCAACCAAGTATTTGTTTTTAAATGATTTATATAATACTTTGCAGGAGCCTTTCTCTGCCAGAGGATAACGTTTCGTTATCCTCTGGACTGCGTACAAAAAAGGCCGTCCCGAAAGGGACGCCCGCTCCACAGGTGACTCACATTTTGTGACTATTTTACTTTTTCAATGCGTTCCGCCAATTCACTGTTCTTGTGCTCCTGCTCCTTCAGTTCTTCCTGTAATCCATCCAAGTGCTCATCCAATCACGCGTTTCTCGTTCACAGTCTGGGCATCCTCGGCCTCTACTGCCTGGCGTTCCTGCTGGAGCCGTTTGTAACGTTCCTGGTTACGTTGGGCCAGTTTGGTCGCTTCAGCCAGCTTCTGTTGAAGCTTGACCGTGTGTACCGTCGACGCCTACTTGGCAATCAGAACGGCGGTCACAAGCACCCAAACCATCATAGGATGCGCTCTCCAAGGTTAGGGACAGGAACTTCGGGCGATGCGGGTATCGTAGCTACCCCACAACCGAGCACATCCCGTACCAGGACGCTACGCTGACACGCAACGATTAACCGATGTATTTTCAATATTTTATGGGATATGGATGAGCGGAGTCCCGAGAGAGGATGACGCATATGCGCCACCGGGACTGTCAGCCCGACTTCTGGTCTGCAAGCTCGGGCGTTCCCTCGCCCGCTTCGTCAGGCTCCTTGATCTGCAACTCGCCGCCCGCATCGCATTCGGCCTTGAAGATCGCACCTTCCTCAACAATCAGCATGCGTGTCTTGATCTTCCCGGCGAAGGCTGCGTTGGCCTGTAGGTGCACCTTTTCGTCCGCCTCCAGGGTGCCAACGATTCTGCCGCTGATCAGGGCATCGTGGACTTTGACATCGGCCTCAATCACACCGGATTCACCCACGATCAACGTGCCCGACGACACGAGTTCGCCCTTCAGAACCCCGTCGACGCGCACACCCCTCTCGACTCTGAAACGACCTTCGGACACAGATCCTCTTCCGATGACCGTGTTGATACCCTTACCCTTGAGGCCCATCTTGAGCTTTCTGAACCTGGAATCCGTATCCATTGGTACCTTCCGGGCCTCGAGGGGAGTCGTAAACGCCTGTAGACAAAAGATATAAATCTACGTCGTGGACAATGGGGCGTCAATCTTTTTGATGCGCCTTGACACCCACGTTTCACCGGCCTATCATAGGCCGCGGAGACAATAAAATGGCCCTTACGATCACGAAAATCGTCCGACCGAACGCGACCTGGCAGGAGATGTATCTGCAGGTCAAGAAAGACCAGCGCATCGTCGTATCCGCCGAGGGATTGTGGTCGCCCGAAATGCGTCCCGCGACCATTGTGTGGTGCGGACCGGACGGAATCGAGGGGCGCCCCGCCACGGAGGAGTATCTCAGTCCGGGCACGAACGTGGGTGCGCTCCTTCTTCGAATCGACGACTCCCCCATTATGAGCGCTGGCAACTACTTCGACTACTACTCGACCTACTCCGGCCCTCTCTGGATGGCAATGAACGAAGTCCCTGAGCGGCATAACCAGGCCGGCTCGGTCCACGCACAGATTATCCTCTTCGACCTTTGAACATCCCCAGCGCAGTCCGGTCCTTCCTCTACAGCTACGGATTCTCAGCACTCTTTATCCTTATTACCCTCCTTTTCTGGGAGGTCTTCGTCCGGCAAACGGGTACGGCGGACTACATTCTTCCCGCACCGAGTCGAGTGCTGGTCCGTCTTTACACCTCTTTGCCAATGTTGCTCGGTCACGCCGCCGTAACTCTGCAGGAAGCGCTGCTCGGATTCCTTCTCGGAGCATCGGCAGGCACGACCTTCGCCCTCCTGATGGCCCGGTCTCACGTCCTCGAACGGATGCTATACCCTCTCGTGATCTCTTCACAGACTTTCCCCAAGGAGGCGCTGGCCCCGGTCTTCGTCGTATGGTTCGGGTTCGGCCTGCTCCCGAAAGTCGTCATCGCAGCCCTGATCTCCTTTTTCCCCGTCGTCGTCAACACGACCCGAGGCTTGCTCTCGGTAGACCCGACGATTCTGGATCTCATGAAGTCTCTGTCGGCGAGCCCCCGACAGATCTTCGCCAAGGTCCGCCTACCCAACGCAGTCCCCTACCTCTTCGCGGCTCTCAAAATGTGCATCACACTCAGCGTCATCGGGGCCGTGGTCGGTGAGTTCGTCGGTGCCAGCGCTGGACTCGGTCACCTGGTCAGGCTTGCGAACGCCGAGCTCGCGACCGACTTGATGTTCGCCGCTCTCATCGTCCTTGGAGCGATGGGCACCAGCTTGTTCCTGATCGTCGACGCTGTTGAAAAGCGCGCGCTCCGTCGATGGGGCGGCACACTGGAAAACCTCTCGAGGTAAATCACGTGACAAAGCGATTCTTGCTGCTCTTCCTCGCCCTCGTCCTCAGCGGGTGTTCGTCGAACGGTGATCCAGACCGAACGAAAATCGAACTGCTCCTCGATTGGAAAGCTCAGATGGAGCACGCGGGATTCTTCGTGGCCATCAGCGAGGGGTACTACCGATCGGAAGACCTTTCCGTAGAAATTCTCGATGGTAGCGGGGCGCCCACCACGGCTCAACTCGTGGGCAACGGCACCTACGTCCTCGGTGTGTCGAGCGGGTCGGCCACCGTGATGGCCCGTTCGAAGGGAATCCCCGTCGTCTCCCTGGCCGTCATCAATCAGCACTCGCCCGTCGTCGTCTATTCCCTCGCCGCTTCAGGCATTAAACAGCCCAGGGATCTGGTCGGCAAACGCGTCGGTGTCAACATCGGTGGCACCAAGCACCGAGAATTCCAGGCGTTACTGAGGCACCTCGGGATCTCGGAAGACAACATCCAGATGATGGGAATGACCGAATCCAGCCCTGCCCCTCTCCTTGCGGGCCAGGTAGACGCGATGTTGGGGTATACTGAGGATCAGCCGGTTACGGTCGAGCTGCGAGGAGAAGAGGTGAACCGGATTCTTCTCGCGGATCACGGGATCGATCTCTATAGCACGAACATCATCGGGAACGAGTCGTTCGTACAGAGCAACGAGGATCTTGTCAGAAGGTTCATTCGGGCGAGTCTGAGAGGCTGGCAGAAAGCGGTGGAGAATCCGGACCTTGCCGTGAGGGCCTACGTGGCCGCGCGACCAGAAAGCGATGTGAAATTCAACCGTGCGAACTTCCAGAAGCTCCTACCGATCCTGGATAGCCCGGACGTGCGGGCCTCTGGCATCGGGGCCCAGTCAGCCGATCGCTGGACGACGACGAGCAAGGTGCTGCTCGACCTCCAGATGATCGAAAACGCTCCCGACATCGACGCGCTCTTCACGACCCGGTTTCAGCTCAAGCCATAGGCTCAGAGGCCGCCGTGGCGATCAGCGAGGTCCATCGCTTCCTGTAGTGTCGGCATGAAGTTGGCGCACCCGTGGCGGGTGACCACGATCGCCCCACACGCGTTCCCCAACCGGGCTGCCTTCTGCCAGGACCAGCCCTGCACGTGTCCATAGATCAGACCCGCGCCAAAAGCGTCCCCGGCGCCCAGCACATTGACCACGTCGACTGGAAAGCCGGGGGCTTCGGTCACACGGATCTCTCCCACTACCCGCTCGTGAACCCTGGCGCCTCGGTCACCCACTTTCTCTAACACTACGCTGGGACCCAATCCCAGAATCGTCTCGACTGCGGCGGACGAATCTCCCTCCACGTGCGCGTCGGAAACCTGCGAATGGGTGACCGACGCATCTGTGGCCCGTTCTGCCACGGCCCCCTTCAGCTCGTCGGCATTACCCAGGACCACATCGACGACCCGCATCGTATCCCTCGCTGCGGCCCCGAAGAAACGGATGTCTCGCCACTGATCCGCCCTCAAATCGAGATCGAACACGACGGTACGCCCCGCTCGACGCGCTACCTCCGCGGCGAACACCGTCGCACTGCGGCTCGGTTCCAAGCTCAGGTTCGTCCCTGCGAATTGAAACACGCGTGACGTGGAGACTTCGTCGATAGGAACGTCTTCGATGCTTAGGTCCCCGTCGGCACAATTTTCTCGATAGTAAACGAGTGGAAACCGATCCGGAGGTTGGATTCCAAGAAGCACCGCGGGAGTCCGGCGGCCCTCCTTGGCAGGAATATGCGCGGTCTCTACACCCTCCCTCCGAAGGAATGAAAGGATGAACGAACCGACGGGATCGTCGCCAACGGCCGTCAGAAGCGCCGTCTTCAGCCCCAACCTTCGCGCCCCGACGCTGATGTTGGTGGGCGAGCCCCCCACATAGGCCGAGAACCGGGTGATGTCCGCGAAATCGGCGCCGATGTCATCGCTGTAGAGATCGATCGAACACCGCCCCATATGAAACGCATCATATCCTTCGGCCATCAGACCGCTCCTCCGCCACGATTCAGCTCCTCCCGCAGGTGGGCCTCGAGTGAAACGAAACCGGGATCGCTCCGGAGCGACGGACTACGTGGCCGATCGAAGGCAACGCGCACGTCTTCGACGATACGCCCCGGCCTGGGAGACATCACAACCACTCGATCGGACAGCAGGAGCGCTTCGGAGATGCTGTGCGTCACGAACAGAACCGCGGCGTTCGTTTCAGACCAGACCTCCAGCAGTTCCAACTGGAGACGCTCGCGCGTGATCTCGTCGAGAGCGCTGAAGGGTTCGTCCATCAACAGGACCGAGGGGCGATGGGTCAACGCCCGGGCAATCGCCACTCTCGATTGCATTCCCCCCGAAAGCTCACGCGGGAAGGCATCCTCGAACCCCCCCAATCCTACTTTGCCGATCATATCCCCCGCTCTGTTGCGCACGTCGGCATCCCCGAAAACTTCCCCCGGGAGGACCACATTCTGATACACGGTTCGCCACTCCAACAGGGCGGGCTTCTGGAAGACCATACCGGTCTGGCGACGGTGACGCGCCTCCTGCGGCGACAACCCATTGACACGAACCGACCCCTCCGTCGGCTCTTCCAGATCAGCGACCATTCGCATCAGTGTCGTCTTGCCGCACCCTGAGGGTCCGAGGAGACTCACGAACTCCCCCTGCTCGATAAGAAGCGTGGCTTCTTCCACGGCCTGCACGCGGCGACGGTCTCCCTCGAACACTTTGCTCACACGATCCAGTTCGATTGTCGCCACGTCGCTCAGACCGCCTCTCCGTAATGGTCCTTCCACTCGGCTGCAAGGGTCCGACCGGCCGCCTCCAGCTGCTCCACATCCGACGAAGTAAGCGGCGTATGGGCGCGGGCGTACCCGGCGTTCTCGGCCACTTCCGACGTACTGAACATCCCCACGACCGCAGTGGTCACACCAGGCAGGGCCAGCGCGTAGTCGAGTGCCCTCTTCGCGTCGGGGTCCGACCGGGCCAGGAGAGATCGCGTCGGTTTGTCGTATTTCATACCGGGCGCTCCTCCGAACACTTTCATCGCCGCGACCCCAAGCCCCTTCGCGCGAGCCAGGGCCAGGGGCTTGCCCTGAAAATCATAGGTATGACGATCCACGTAGTTCACAGCAAACATCACGACATCGGGATCCGCCTCATTCAGAATGCGGACGGCGTGCGAAGTCCGATGGTGGGCCGTAAATCCGACGTATCGCGTCAGACCTCGTCGCTGGGCTTCCCGCAATCCCGCCAGCGCCCCGTCCGCCGCAAGGATTTGTTCGGGATCGAGGCTACCGACCGAATGCACGAACGTCAGGTCGACGGCATCCGTCTTCAGGTCCCGCAGACTCTGTTCCAGAATCGATTGAACTTCCACGGCCGTGTTGGCCAGGGTCTTCGTGACAAGGAACACTTCCTCGCGACGATTCGGCAGGACCTCGCCCAGCTGGATCTGCGCACGTGCGTACCCCGGTGCCGTATCCAGATAGGTAATGCCTTCGTCGATCGCTGCGTGGATCACGTCCACGGCTTCGATATCGGTCAATCCCATCCCTCCGGGGGCAGTACCCAGGCCCAGTATAGGCACACGCTCCCCCGTCTTTCCCAAAACGCGTTGAGGGATCGACTCGGTACCTTCAAGAGGCGGTACGGTTGCTGCGACCGTCATGATGGACTCCCTCCCGGCGCACGATGATGCGCCACCATATCCACAACAGCTGGAGAAGCGACTTCGAGATGCGACCCGGCCGAAAGAACTGTGACCGCCCGAAAGCACGTGGGCGGTGCGTGACCACGACTTCCCGGAACGCGGTACCGGCTAGGCGCAAGCGAGTCACGAGTTCGACACAGATGGCTCCGCTCGTGGAGAGGAAGGAAAACCCCTCCATCGAGGATCTTCGGATCAATCTAAAGTCGCAGGTTACATCCTGCACGGGAAACCGAAAAAGCAGATCGAAGAACCTGCGATAGACTAGGCCGACGACCGTACGGTACCACGGACCGGACCGCCCTCGCTTGTATCCGTTCACCACATCGACAGCCTCCTCCGCCTCGACAGCCAGGAGCGCAAGGTCTCCCACGTCGTACTGTCCGTCACCATCCGTGTAAAAAACCCATTCCTTTGACGCCGCACCGAAACCGGTGGACAGTGCAGCGCCATACCCGCGATTCAGCCTGTGCTGGATAACCCGAAGAGAGGGAGCCTCCCTCGACACTTTCTCGAGCTGCTCGTGGCCCCGTGGGATTGTGCACAATCTTCGACGACGACAAGCCCGGCACGATCTGCGATGGGTGTCAGTTCGGGAAGGCGTGCAGGATGGCCGTAGAGGTGAACGGGAATCATCACTTTCGTGATCCCCGAAACCGCCGCTGCTGCGTGTTCGGGGTCGATCGTGAAGGAAACGGGATCGACGTCGACGATCACGGGACGCGCGCCTGCGCGCACGACGGCCGTTGCCGTGGCCGAAGCCGTCAAACCGGGGACCAGCACTTCGTCTCCCGGGCCCACACCCAGCGCCCGCAAAGCCACCTCCAGAGCATCCGTTCCGCTCGCGGTGCCCACTGCCCCCTCGACGCCGAGATAGGAGGAGAACGAAGCCTCGAACCGGGTACAGGCCTCGCCTAGCACGTACCATCCACTGTCCACTACCTCAGCGATCGCAGCATCAATTTCTGTCTGAAGCCGTTGGTATCCGCGGAGAGGTGCGGCAGCCGGGATGTCACTCTTCGAACGGTCGGTCGTCATCCAGTTGTCTAAGGTAGGCATACGTGTAGATGCCGGAATCGTGGCCATCTTCCCACACAATTCGAACGGCGTACCGTCCTACCTTCTGCACACGTTCCACAACGGCTGTCGACGCCATCTGGTCCGCCGTGATCATCTGCAGACCATCGTCTTCCGAGCGGCGGCCCTCGCATACCGCACACGGGCACAGGCGCCTGACCCGTTCTAACGGCAACACGGACTCACATTCGTCCTGCCAGTGAATGTGCATCGTAGCATCGTCGACGGAGAAGTGGATTTTAACGGGAACTGCGGCATTCACTTTCGTCACCTTGACTTTTGAACGGGTGGACCTAAATTTCGCGAAAATAAGCCACAACTGCACCACCGGGCCGGGGACGGAGACCCTCGGCCCGGAACTTTTTCTGGGCAGGCGAGTCTTAAAACGACGGCCCCAGCAGACCTTATGAACGTACTCCACATCAGATTCGGGCATTCCTTGCTTTCGGTGCTTGCCCGGGCAACGGAGCTTCGGAAACAGTTTTTTCGGCTCCTCGAAGACCGGCCCACGGGCATCCGAATCGAAACCCGCACCAAGCAACCCCACGCGGATCTGAACCGACACTACGGTGCGAACACCCTTCGAATCGGGGCCGCCACCGCCCTCGTGATGCTCGCTTCCTTCCTGCTCTACCCCGAACACATCCCCACGGTTGGCAAGGCCGTTCGTGGTCCCATCGTCATTCAGATGGAGCAGATTCCAGAAACGGTCCAAAAGGTTATGCCACCCGCTCCACCCAGACCTGTCGTTCCCCTCGCTGTGGAATCGGATGTCCCCGACACAGTGACGATCGAACCCACAGACCTGGATCTGGACGCCGTACCCGTCGACCTTGCGATAGCCGGACCCACGGGAGCCGGGGGTCCCCTGTCGGACGAGCCAATCGACGGGTCCGAACTGAAAGAGGATCCCCACGTCAGAAGATGGCCGGCCGCACTCGACCTGCCGCCTGCCATCAAGAAGGCAGGGTTCATCAAAGTCCGGCTCAAATTGCTGATCGACGAACGGGGGTTCGTGAAGGAGGTGAAGTTCCTGGCAGGACCTGAGCTGGCGCGAGACTTCGCCATCGCCCAGGGGTTCGACTACCGATTCAGCCCGGTGGTTCACGAGGGCAGAGTTAGAAAAGTATGGAAGGAATTCGACCTGGGGTTCGGGAAACAGAAATAAGGCCTATCCATCACCTCTTTTGAGGGAAACGATTTGCTCGTTTGCCGCCCTCAGACGCTTAGACAGAACACGCGTCATGTTGACCACCATACTCAGATGTGCATCCCGATGGGCCTCGAAGAATAGCCGCAACACCTCAAGAGGAAATTCCAGCAGCATCGCTTCGGGATCGGCCCGAACCGTAGCTGAACGGGGCAGCACGTCTACGAAAACCATCTCACCGAAAAAATCCCCTCGTCTGTGTAGCCTCGTCAGTTCGACGTGGTCCTCATCACCCGTTTTCTTTTCGACCACGACTTCCCCGTCGTGCAGGATATACATCGACTCCCCGGGCTCTCCTTCCTGCACGATGATCTCTCCGGATCTGAACTGATGAATAGCCGCAGCCCCCACGAGGGATTCCAACTCATCCATATTCAGCCCCACCAGCAGGGGGGATAGACTCAGCGTCTGGTGGTCGATTCCATTCACACGGGTACCCTATCGGCGCGTGACGCCGTGACGAAGGGTCAGTTCCTGAAGCAGAACTCCGTAGGAGGTCCTCAATTCGGGATCGAGCCTGAAAGCGTGCCTGTAGGACCGAGCCGCCTCTCTGTACAGGCCTTTTGCCGTAAGCACGCGACCCAAGAGAAGGTAATTCTCGGCGAAATCCGGCGCCAGTTCCGTGATTCGGGTCGCAAGTTCGTGTGCCGTCTCAAAGTCTCTCCGGCTCACGTAGATCCAGGCTCTTCCGAAACGGCTGTACGGCTGGAGCGGGGCTTTCTCCTCAGCAAGTCTGTAGTAGAGACTGGCATTATCAAGGTCGCCCGACCGGTGGTACAGATACCCCAGGCTCGACAGAATCCCGGTGTCGAGCGTATCCTCTGCAGCAACCTGTAAACTGGCCTGAATCGACTGTTCCAGATCGTCAAGATGCAGATAGCAGCTCGCCAGCAGACGCAAGGCCTGTACGTGCCCTGTTCGAAGGAGAAGAAAGTCGCTCAGTTCCGACGCGGCCGACGCGTACTCGCCGTTTTCCATCGCAAGCCTGACCCCTTCCAGGCCCGGGTCGAGCACGACGCCAAGTGTGTCGGGCTCCAGCAGTGGATCGGTGACCCCTAGCAGATCCAAATCGGTCTGCGCCGACGATGGAGTGTCTAGCGTGACAGCCGCCCACGCCGCAATCAATAGCAGTCCTCGCCAGGTCAACCGAGAACCTTCCCCTTGAGGTAGAGTACTGTATAGACCCCGAGAACACCGCCAAACCCACCGAGCACAGCAAGTATCGTCGTATTGGACAGTCCGCCCAGGGTTCCCAGGACTTCGGCGTGCATCTTGATGAACACTTCGTTTTCCGGTTCCAAATTCAAGGCCTTCTCGATTGCCGTTCTCGCCTCGGCCTCTTCTCCACGACCATAGTGAAGCCGCGCCAGATTGTAGTACGGGGTTGCAACGTCGGGTGAGACTCGAACGGCCTGTCTGTAAAGACGCTCGGCGGCTTCTGTCTTTCCCTGTCGCTCGTAGACAGTGCCAAGATTGTTGTAGGCGTCCGCGTCTTCCGAGTCCAGTTTCAGCACCTCACGATAGTACTTCTCGGCAAGGTCGTAACGTTTCTGAATAAAACAGAGGTAAGCCAGGTTGTAGCGGGCGTCCCGATGGCGGGAATCCCGTTTCACGACCTTGAGATAGAGTTCAATCGCCTTCCTCAGGTCCCGCGGGGCGTCGATCCCCAGCTGGGCCCGTTGAGCCTCCTCGAAGAGTGCCTCCGTATCCTGGGCGTTGGCGACGCCGGACAACACCGCAAGGGTCAACACGATATGGAGGACGACACGGAAACGGGCCAATCGAGCACCTCCCACGATGCACTAGAACGGAAACAGGGTATCGATTCGCTCCCTGAGGCTGCCGTCCGGCACAACCCGGTCCATCGTGACCGCGATCGGGGGCCGGTTTCTCCAAAGTTGAAGGCAAAACTCCGCTGACACGTCGAGCCGCCGACAGGCAAGACGCGCCACCAGATATGAGACGGTCAGAATACGAATCAAATCCAGCTCCATCCGCTGCTGAATCATAGCACCGGGTTTCGATCCGAGTCAAGCCCGGTGTCGAAATATGCTTTAAAATCAAGGGCTTAGTTGTCCAAAGCCCCCTGCTCCACCCAGAGCTCGATAAGTGCGAGATCCGATCCGGCCAGGAAGAGCCCACCCTGTGGCATGGGATCCCCGATGATGCCCTCGGGCCCCTGCAGCTTCTGCACAAGGTAACTCGAATCGGGCAGACCGGGTGCCACCCTCACGCGGCCCGAGATTTGCCCGCTGGAAATCCCCACGAGGGAACCCCACGAACGGTCCGCTGTCAGGACAAGTCCCTCGCCTGGCGGGAACTGATCGGAGGCGGCGTGGCATCCGACGAAGGCGCAGCTTCGATCGAACACAGGTTGGATGTCCGACGCATACAGGGCCGTAGGACGGTACGAAGCCACGGCGGCCAGAGAGCAGCCCGCTCCGAGACCGTTGGCCCCAACCACGCCCTCGATCGTAATCGTCTGCTCGATACCGGGCACCAGGGGCGCTGTCACCACTTCCAGGCCGTCATCGACGATCAGAGCCGAAAGCACCTCCACGTTACTGCCTTCGCCCTCGACCCGTACGACGATGCTGGAAGCAGGATCGACAATCTCGGTGAACGTGATTCGCAATTGGCCTTCGCTCAACACCGCCACATCCCACACACCCGGGGGTTGCGGCGGCGCTTCCGTCCTCAGAGCGCCCGCCTGGATCCACGTCCGGATGGCCGAGACTTCGGACACGGTGAGCGCGGGTCGCTCCAGAGGCATACGGGAACCGAAACGCCTCGCCCCGTGGGATCAACGCCTTCCAACTTCCAAACGAGCAAGCTGTTGTCGGGATCCTCGACAACGGCCTGCGGCCCATTTCGGCTGAGGGTAGGGTCGAACAGCGAATCGTAGGCGGCCGTCGGCGTCAGGT
Organism: Latescibacteria bacterium UBA6620; assembly: GCA_002433075.1. Taxonomy (GTDB): domain Bacteria; phylum Latescibacterota; class UBA2968; order UBA2968; family UBA2968; genus UBA6620. The sequence goes on along the minus strand of DJHM01000026.1, from coordinate 3,923 downwards.
CGAGACCTGAGTCGATGACACCGATCCCTCCGGGTTCGTGGCATCCTCCCGTGCACGATCGATCGAACACCGCCTGAACGTCCCGATCGTAGAAAACGCTCGTCCCGGCGGGCGCCGCCACGAGCGGGGCGGTCGAGAAGGTTCGCGGTGACCGCACGTCGCTGCAGGAAATCAGAGCCAGGCAACCCGCTATAAGTGACAGTATCCGCAAAACCCTACGCCTTCGGTTCGCGTGTCGAGGTGACACGCATAACAACTCGCCCCAGGATCTGTATGGAATGACCCATTCCCTGCGGTTTCCGCAAAGCCTGAACCGTGCGTGGCCGGATCGGTTCCTTTGACCCCGTCGAAATCCACGTGGCACTGCAGACAGCTGGGATCGGCTCCATCGACGTCGTGACAGGCGATACAACGCTCGAGGTCGCGACGTGCCCAGGTAGCGTGCCGTCCCCCTCCCGACCCCATCCCTGCGGCGATCCAGGGCTCGGGATCTTCGGGCAACGGGCCGTGCCAGATCGGCTTGAAACGTTCCTCCCGATCCTCGACGCGATGGCAGTCGATACAATAGTCCGGTTCGTGACACGTTTGACACTGCCGCTCTTTCCCCGTCGCGTCGAGCGGATGCAGAAATCGATAATTAGGTTCGTGCTGTCTGGCGATGACCTGGGCGATCCGACCTCGCGAACTGGGTGCATACGTCGCCACGCGATCCGTCGGCTCCATGGTCTGAGCAAGCAGAGCCCCGGTATGACAGTCCTCGCACCAGCTGTCATCGTGGCACTTCTGGCAGGGCATATCGTCTGCCCGGTGGTGCTGTTTGTGCTCGTAGACCCAGTCCGCACCGTGGGTGCGCGGACGGATGACCTCGACCTTCGGATGGCACGTTTCGCACTCCATTGGCGCGGTCTCGTCCTGATGGCAGGTCAGGCAGTCGTCCATAATCGGCCAGTGGTGGCGGCTGGCGTAATCGGTCGTCGCCATCCCTATGTGGCAGTTCTCGCAATCCATCTGAACGACGGACAGGTGATAGTCGTGCGGGAACTCAATCAATCGCTCGGGGTTCGCGAACTCCACCCTGGGTGCCTCTGCCCGATGACATTTCTCGCATTGGGCCTTGTCGTTCACTTCCTCTGCGTGACAGGCCTCACACGTTTCTTCTTTGGGGAGAATATTATCCGCAGACGTCCGGCTATCCGTTGCCGCGATGTGACAATCCGTGCACTGCAGTCCATAATCGACCAGGTGTTCGGCGTGCGAGAACACGATGAGAGAGGCCCGATCCTGCTCCGGGATCGTCACAAGACCCCGTTCATCTGCTTGGGACAAGCCGAACAATAGAATCCAGACCGCGACCATCATTCGCCCGTACCTCGCGAGAAGAACCACCCGGTGGCACTGAAGAAAAAGCGGAGGTCGTGGCCGTTCCCCTGGAACGGGTTCGATCGGGTTGCCAGATCGAGATCCTGAGACAGATTCTGCCCCTGAAAGGCAAGGCTGAGATGTCGCGAGGCTCGGAAGTGAACGCTCAGTGTCTGGGACGCTACCGTGGAACGAGTCCCCCCGGCCTCCGCAGTTCTGAACCGCGTGAAATGGACGGATGCCTCCGCCCAGGCCCGTTCTTGCAGGGTCTTTCTCAGTGTCGAACTGATTCCGTCAGATACCCCTCCTGCCCCCCGCCTGCCGACGTAACCCACATATCCGTTTAGGACTCGCGCACCGACGTTCACCCGTGTGCCTCGATCACCCGCATAGTCTACAAGACTTGCAGCTCCGTATAGCCCCAAATGCCAGTTGAACCGGTAGTTCCCGCGAACCGAGTATTCTTCATTGCCCGCTCTTGCGAATACGTAGAACAAGCTGTTCCCGTCCACGTAGGGCGTCCTGTGAATAAAGTCCGCCGACAGCGTCGTTTTTCCGTGCCGGTAGCGGAGAACCCCTTCCAGCCGTCGGGTACGCAACCGACCCGGAATGCTCAGGTCCCACCTGAAGTAGCCCGAGACCGGCCCGAACTGGCGCCGGACGTCGACACCGAACATTTCCTGCTCGACCTCACCTGCCCGGATTTCCAACCCGGGGAGCCCGGCTGCCTGTCGGTATTCCGACTCATAGGGTGTCGCATCGCGGTTTCGGCGGTAATAACTGAGCCCAATAACGGTTTCTGCGAGAGGGTCTGTGATCAATCTTGCGCCATACACGTGGCCGTCGCTCCACGCGCTCACACCCTCTCCGCCCCTAACCAGCGAGCCCGCGTAGACATCCATCTCTCCCAGCCAGGCAACCCGCCCGCCCAGCCGCAGCCCATCGATACGACCGACGCCCACACCCGACAGAATCGTCTGTCGGCCGACCTTCGCGAATCGACTCTTTTCGCGGTAGTGGAAGTAGCCGTGATAGAGGCGGTAGACAGGTCCACCACCTACGCGGGGGCCCAGTTCGTCGGACACGCGGCCATATGCCTGGAAAGACACATCGGGCCTGCCGATCCCCCTGATCCGGATCCGACCCGTTTGGTAGACACGAAAAGAGGCTGACGTGACCGTGTCCTGAACGGCACGCTCAAACGCATAAAATGCCGCGGTAAATCTTCCATAAATGCTTGTGCAGCAGGATTTTGAGGGCCACACAGAAAGTGCTGAGAGAAACACCAGACCCCAGCGGAACCAGTTATGGTGCCCGAAGACTGCAATGATGGGACAACGATGCATGGGAGAGGTCTGCTACGCCGTTAAAAAGGATGGGCAGCGTTCGGAGGGTACACAAATCCCGGCCTGCCGATCCGTGTCGTCGATGTTTCGACGGCGTAGGGAGATCCGTCGAGGGGAAGACGACGGGGGAAAGCCGACAGGCCGGGCAAGATGCCTTTTTCCAACAATTTACAAAATGTAATACAACTCAGATAACCTCGCAAGACAACCCGGATACGTCTCAGGTCGCCTTTTTCCACGCAACGGCAGTCTCGATCAGTTCGAAGGGTCCATTTCGAGGCGGTTCTTCGAGTTTGAAGAGTGTCTTTTTCCCGTCCAGGCTCCACGCTTCCAACTGAGAGCCCAGATCGGACTTCAGGACCTTCATTTCAGACCACGTTTCGTCCATTGCGACGCTGCCGGACTGAGAATCCTTGACGCTCGACAGTTGCAGGGCCCGGATTCGGCAGCCCTCTCCGATCTCGGCCCGGACACGACACCGGAGAGGGAACGCCCTACCCAGACCGTCCAGCAGTTCGTTTCGCTCGGATTGGAGACGCTCCACTGTGTTCTTGAGTTCGTCCGCTCTACGAACAAGCATCACGTGCTCGCGCAATTCCTGGATCACCTTGAGGAAAATTCTGTGCCGGCTGGGATTCTGACTGATGTAGGCCTTGTTCGTGCGGGTAATCATACCCACGACCACCCTCATATAGAACTCCTGAAGGGCTTCTCGGGATCGACGTTGCCGCGTTCGCCCAGGGCGTCGTAAAACGATCTCAGGTCGACCTTGAGCTCACGCTGGTTGGGGATGAGGATGCTACCAAGCTGGAGGTTGACCTGTGGATAGTCCCTGGCGAAACTTCGCGCACCCGCGCCGACTCGGACTTCGAGCTCTGAAAGCTCCTTCTCCGAAGCCTGCATCTCGACACGCTGCCGATTGAGATCCTGAATTTCCCCCGTTCGGTAGCCGAGGGAGACCAGGGAATCGCGCAAATCGTCGTGGATCTCCACGCCCAGATCAGAACGCGGTTCGACGTCGGACACGTCCCCTCTTACGACGATGTGGCGAGCTCGGATCGTTGCGTGCCGAACATCCTTCTCGAACACAAGGGTTTCCTCGACATCGATCTGGCAGGGCGCCGTGGGCTCACCTGACCTGACCCCTCTCTTTGTCCCAGTTTCAGAGTTATAATCTGGGACAAAGAGAGGGGTTTTCTATGTCGAGGAAGCGGTATT
>DJHM01000055.1 GCA_002433075.1 Latescibacteria bacterium UBA6620 | reverse complement strand
CTGGGGGCAGGTCACACCCAGCACCTCGCCACGAACGATCACGTGACCCTTGCCCCGAATCACACCGTTGCGGTGGACGGCTCCTTCAATCAGCGCGTTTTGTTCGCCGAGATCGAGTTCCTCCTCGGCCGTGACCTCCCTGATGATCCGAAGTTCATCCTCTTCTTCTTCGTCATCGGTGTGGTCGTCAGGTCCCAGCATGTCGCTCCCTTCCGTGCCCCCACTCCGATCGTCAATCTTCGTCGTCTCTCAGCTCTCTTATGGTTTCACGTGTTTCTACGAGTTTCTTCGTCAACTCGACGAGCTTGCCGATCGTCTCCGCTCTCACTGGCTTGGCCAGAACGAGATCCGTATGGTCAAATGCATCCTCCGAGATTTCCTCTGTGCAGCCTGACACGATGGCGATGACCGCCCACGGCATCAGTCCTCGGACTACAGAAAGAATTTCGGTTCCGCTGACACCCGACATTCTGATGTCCAGGGTAACCAGGTCGAATCGGGTCTGAATGGCGCGTGCGAGCGCGCCTTCTCCGCTCTCGGCGATTCAACCCGCTCTGCACCCATTGCGGTCACACAGTCGCTCAAGAAGTCTCTCACATCCTGATCGTCGTCTACGGTGAGAACTTTCATCCAACCTCCACGAAACTATCCGAACTGCTGTGCAAATTCCAGAAAATCCGCGAAATCGACTGCGCTGTCCTTATTCAGATCAAACCTCGAATCGAATTCAGCCTCGCCCGCCACAGTTCCGAAACCTTGGGCGAACAAGAGAAAATCGGTGAAATCCACCAAGCCGCTCCCATCGAAATCAGCGCTGAGCGCAGACCGCACAAGCGTGATCATCCCGACCGGTGGTGGAGCATCAGGAGCGACGGAGGCAGCGAGCGTCGACAAATCCCCCAGCGAAACGTTCCTAAAAAGGGTAAGCGTGTCCGACGACGCAGTGAAACTCAACGTGTCCGCAGAGACGGACGACAGCAGCTGCAAATCCGACTCCACGATCGCGTAGCTCCCAGATTCGTCGATCGTGTCCCTCAGACTGATTTCCAAGGGCGCACCCAGCACCTTGAGCGAGATCTGAACAGACAGCACGTAGGACAGGACATAGGCCCCGCCGGACTGTAGGTCGAGTCTCCCCGTAGAGACGACGTCCAAAGCGAGATCCTGCGCCCCCGCCCTCATGGCACTGTCCGCGTAAACGCAAACTGCGGGCGCCGTTCCGACCCAATTCCCGACAGGATCTCCACCAAGGGGTGTCGGAATCTGCTCCAACGGCCTCACGCTCCCCCCACCCGCCAGGGCGGGAGAACAGCAGAGCAGGCCGATCAGGCAAGTCAGCGCCGATGTTCTCGTCTTCACCACTCAGGGAATATACGGATCTGTTACCTCAAGAGCACGATCCGTTGACACATAGTTGGACCTCGGCTATCCTGAGTTCCTCACTCGCAGGAAGGAGAGCCAATGCCCCACCGTGTGCTTGTGGATACGACCCCGTCCCCCCTCGTTCTGGAAGCCCTGAGTCGCTCCTGCCATCTTCACGACCTTTCGGTCGATGGTGAGGCAACCCTTGAAGCCATGGGCATGTTCGACGGAATCTACACGTATGGGCACATGCCGATCGACGGCGCCTACCTCGATCGGACTCCGAAGGTACGGGTGATCAGCAACTTCGGGGTCGGTGTAGACCACATTGACCTGAGGGCGGCCGCCGACCGCGGCATCCCTGTCGGCAACACCCCGGACGTACTCAACGGCGCGACCGCCGACATGACATTCGCCCTGCTGCTCGCAGCAGCCCGGAATCTGGTTGTAGGCGATCGATACGCTCGCGGCCCGGAGTTCACGCAATACGACCCGAACATTCTGCTAGGGGCCGAAGTCCATGGGTCAAACCTCGGCATTGTTGGATTGGGCAAGATCGGGACGGAAGTGGCCAGGCGCGCAAACGGGTTTGACATGCGTGTTCTCTACCACAACCGAAGGCGGAACCTTCAGGCTGAATCTGAAACCGGCGCGACATACTGTAAACTCGAGGCCCTTCTGGATCAGAGCGATTTCGTGGCGCTGAATTGTCCGCTTACACCCCAAACCAGGCACCTGATCGGCACAGGACAATTCGCGAGGATGAAGTCCACAGCGGTCCTCATAAACGCCGCGAGGGGGGGTGTCGTCGACCACGAGGCGCTCTTGACCGCCCTGCGCGATGGAGAAATCGCGGCAGCGGCCACCGACGTCACCGATCCTGAACCACTCCCACGCGATCACCCGCTGTTGAGCGTCGACAATTTCATCGTCGCCCCACATCTCGGAAGCGCCACCCACCGAACGCGGGATGCCATGGGGCGTGGATCGGTCGAGAATCTATTGGCGGGGCTGGGAGGTCGTCCTCTACCCACTCAGATTACAGCTTGAGTCACGGCCAGCGAGTCTCGAACGCATCCATGCCCTGTCCATAGATCAGGTCACCATAGGCGTTCCAGTCACCGGCATCGACCGTCTTGCCGTCGAGAGTCTGGAGGTTCGCATCCAGTTCGGCTACGGACCCCGGGGCCGTCATTGCGAGTTCTACGGCAGGGTGTGCCAGAGCGAATCGATAGCACTCTACGCCCGTAGGTACGGAACCGTGCCAGTCAGGATGTCCTCTCAGAAGCGAACCCCAGCGCGTGCACGTAAACGCAACCACCGGAACGTTATGGGTGAGGGCCGTCGGCAGAAGCTGGGCCTCCGATTTTCGATGGGCCATGTTGTACCGGTGCATCAACACGTCCACACGACCGGTTTCGACAATCTTCGTTCCAAGATCTCGGTCGTGCACGCTCAGCCCCACATAGCGCACCCGACCCGCCGATTTGAGTTCCTCGATCGCCTCTACAGCCCCTCCGTCACCCAGGATACAGGCCATATCTTCATCCGGCGAAACGTATTCAGCGAACAGGACATCGATGACGTCAATCCCGACCCCCGCTGACACCTCGTCCACGAACCGCTTGATCGCGGCCGGAGAACGGTCTTCGGTTCCTGTCGCCACGACAATCGAATCCCTCTTATCCCGACAGGCGTAACGAACCCCTTCCACCATTCCCTCAAATCTGGTCGAATAGAAGAACAGGTAGTTGATGCCTGACCGGACCGCGCGATCCACCATCTGTGGCGTGGTCCGGTCGTTCCCACCCAGCCCCAGAATCGAGACGTCGCCTCCCGCGCGATTTCGAATTCGCTTACTCCCTGCCGATGTCAATGTGCCGCTTCTCTTCGCTAGACTGGTAGGCTGCCTCCACGATCTTGCCCACCTCCAGTGCATCGCTCCCCGAAGCAGGAGGTGCCCCGCCTTTCGTTGCAGCATCAATGAAGCCATCCAGAAATGCGACCCCATAGACTCCGCCATAGGCGTCATTGTCCGCTACGGTAAAGTCGAACGTTCGGACCGGAGCCATCTCCCAGCCTGGAGCCACACTCGTCACCTCCAGCTGTGGAGGATCGTTCGACGGTCGCCAGATCAGATGCCCGTGGGTTCCACGAATGGAGATGTAGGAGTCGTAGCTCGGGCCCATATAGCCTGCACCACTGATCGGCAGCTGGTATCCGGCCTGAAGGCTGCCGATCGCACCCCTGGAGAAGCGTACGGTCATTGACGCCACGTCTTCCACATCGATCGCCTCCCCGCTCCTGGTGTCGACCATTGCACTGACGGAAACCGCTTCGTCACCCAGAAGATATCGGAGCAGGTCAAGGTAATGGCAGCCCAGCCAGGACAGGATGCCTCCTCCGGATACCGCCTTATCGAACAGCCAATGCCCGGGATCTCGGAACCGAACCTGGGAGGTCACCATCCTGAGTTCACACGTCGTTACCTCGCCAACGGCTCCCTCGAAAATCAGCCGTCTGGCCTCCTGCGTAATGGGGTGGTACCGGTTCTGATACATCACACCCAACGTGCGATCCTTATCGCTGGCCGCTCGCACGACCTCCCGAACGGACTCGACAGACGAGCCGATCGGTTTCTCACTGATTACGTGAGCACCGTTCTCCAGGAGTCGAACGCACAACCCGGCGTTGGCGTCGTTGGGAAGACACGCGACGCCGACTGGGCACGCTTCGGCGATCAAGGAATCGAGATCCGTGTACCCTTGTTGGACCTTGTCGAAATTCGTTTTTGCGGAGTCGACCGCGCTTGAGTCCTCGTCGTAGACGATAACCTCGGACACACGGTCCGAGTGGCCGAGGGTCCTCATATGCGCGTCAGAATGCGGATGCCGGAGACCGCAGAACGCTACTTTCATCGCTGTGCTCACTCATCCTCCTTGTGGTAAGGTTCGTCATCGACCGCCAGCTGAAGGTTCCGCATCTCCGTCTTCAGGGACTGCACGATGTCGGCATAGTCGGGGTCGTGATAGACATTCACAAGCTCGTGAGGGTCTTCCTTCAGATCGAAAAGCTCCCACTCGGGGGGCTTGTTCTCGTCGACGGTACCGGGTTGACCCATTGCATCGGCGTAGTAGTAAATCAGCTTGTGGTCGTGCGTACGTATGCCATAGTGGGCATATACATGATGGTGGGTGAGATGCATCCAGTACCTGTAGTACATCGAGGTTCGCCAGTCCGCCGGGGTAGCGCCCTCCAGGACACCCCTCATGCTACGGCCCTGGTAATCGGCCGGCTGCTTGACGCCAGCATAGTCCAGGAAGGTCGCCGGAAAATCGACATTCAGGACCATATCCTCGTTCACACGCTCCGCTTCGATGCCATCCGGATAACGGATGAGCAGAGGCATCCGAAGCGACTCCTCGTACATGAACCGCTTGTCGTACCACCCATGGTCACCAAGGAAGAAACCCTGGTCGGAAGTGTAGACAACGATGGTTTCGTCCGCGATTCCGTCCTCATCCAGATAGTCCAGTACGCGACCCACGTTGTCGTCGATGCTGGCGACACAGCGTAGGTAGTCTTTGATGTATCGCTGGTATTTCCAGCGCTTTTCCTCTTCCGCAGACAGGCCCTCTGGGGTCGGGCCTTTCAGGTCGCGTTCAGTCAGATCTCGATCCACGCGCATCCGGGCCTCCCCGGCGGCCGAAGCCCGATTTTCGTAATCGTCCCAGAAGGTCTCCGGTTCGGGAATGTCCACGTCGTCGTAGAGGTTCGCGTGCTTCTCGTCGGGCTCCCACCAGCGATGCGGAGCCTTATGATGCAGCATCAGGAAGAACGGTCGGTCCCTGTCTCTTCCCGCGAGCCAATCGAGGGACAGGTCAGTGATGATGTCCGTTACGTACCCATCGATTCTCCGAGACTCTCCCATCCGGCTCATTTCAGGATCGTGATAGTCGCCCTGTCCGGGGAGAACATCCCAGTAGTCGAACCCTGTCGGATCGTGGTGCCCTCCGTGCCCGAGGTGCCATTTCCCCACGATCGCTGTCTGGTATCCACTGGCACGAAGCTGCTTGGCCACGTTGTCCTGTCGCCCATCGATCTTGGCTCCAAGCGTCGTCACTCCGTTAACGTGGTTGTAGGTGCCCGTCAGAATCGTAGCCCGACTGGGGGCGCAGATCGAATTGGTACAAAAGCAGTTATCGAACCGAGCGCCGCCATTCGCGATGCGGTCCAGATTCGGGGTCTCGTTAATACGGCTTCCGTAGCAACTCATCGCGTGGGACGCGTGATCGTCCGACATGATGAACAGAATGTTGGGTCGTCTCTCCGCCAAGGGATCTCCTTACAGTTCTTCCCCACAGCTCCAGCAGAAACTGGCGTCGGGGTTATGTCCTTCCGCCGAGCAGGACGGACAGGCTTAACCCGAGACCGGGGCAAAAACGCGGGTCATTTCGGCGCTCACGATCCCAGTTGGAACCGTAATGATACCCTAGCCGAAAATCATGATGACGGCCGCTATCGCCTGTCCAAGTGTCGTTTGAGGGGCAATGTCCCCGTATCCCACCGTCGTGAGGGTTACGATCGCCCAGTAGATACCCCTCGGGATGCTGGTGAATCCATTCTCTGCGCCTTCCACCACGTACAAGGTGGATCCAAACGCAACGACCAGCGTCGAGCTCGTGAACAAAAACACCGTGATTTTCTTCCGACTTGCACACAGCGCGGCGAGCAGGTGTTCGGCTTCTCCGACGTACTGCGCGAGCTTCAGGACACGGAATACACGGAGAAGTCGAAGCACACGGATGACCCGGAAGTACTCGCTTCCGGGTAGCAGCAGACTCAGATAGGTGGGAATCACCGCCAGAAGATCGACGATGCCGTAAAAGCTCCAAGCGTATCCGGTGGGATGCCGCACGGCTACCAGCCTGAGTAGATACTCGACCGTGAACAGGATCGTGAAAACCCACTCCAGCTGTTCCAGAATCCTGCCATACTGAACTCGAACCTCAACCACACTGTCCAGCATGGCAACCACCATACTGGCCACGATGCAGACGCTCAATAAGAGGTCGAAGATCCTGCCCGAGCGTGTATCGGACTCGAAGATGACCTCGTGGAGACGGCCGCGAATCGAAGACTCAGGTCTGCCGTGCGAAGGCATAAATCAGGTATGGGTGCGCAGGTGATAGGCCGAACGAGATCGACCGGCGGCCTTGATTGAGTGGCGGCTAACCTGACGGAAGGGAAGGGATCCCGACTCGAGACGGTCTTCGAGGTCGCGATCTCGATCGCACAGAACAACGATACGTCCGTCAAGCTTGAGCGCGGCCCGATGGGTCTCGAGCCAATGACATACGCCCTTGAACTCCGTTCGCCTTGACAGGTCTGTGACGACCCCGTCGACTGAAGACGGCGCACACGGGAGATGGTGGCCGTCCCAGAGCGCGGAGGACAGGCGTTGCCCGGCCGCTTCGGCATTGATGGACGTTGCATCCAGACACGGTGGGTGAAGGTCAAGGGCGACTTTCTTCAGGTCCGTCTGTGGAGCCTCGATCAGGTTCAACCCGCTGCGACAGGCCGAGTCGAGCCAGCATTCACCCGATCTCGGCTTCGCGATTCGCCAGAGGGCGGCGGACACCGGAGCAGGGAGCTCCCCTCCTACGGTCGCGCCCACGTAGTTCCGCTCATCCAGACGCGCAAGCCTGAACCCGATCCTGGCTGTTCGACGCTCGATCGAGACGTGTACGGTGTACGGACCGGATTGTTCCTGTGGGTCGAGGTCATACCGATCCGCGAGTACGGCGACCAGAATCTGGCTAAGCTCACCGGCGGTAAACCGATGCCCGCGACCTACCGTGCAGGTAACGCGAAGCCCCGGTGCATCCTGGACGCCGTGCAGGATATCGTAGAGGGCAATTGCGGGTGTGACGTCGATTTTTGCTAAAGCTTCTGCGACACGCAGCATTCCAGGCCGCCCGACAGTAACGCCCTGGACATTTCCCAGGTCCGTATAAACACCGTTCACGCATCGCAGATCGAGAAGACGCCTCGGCGACCGATCATACTGAAAATGGATCCTCGATTGGCGGCGGCGGCGGTCTACCCTGATTCCGCGGACCCCCTGGAGCGAACGCAATTCCTGCACCGCGAATCCGTCGAGCCCGCCAGGGGTCGTGACGAAAAAATAGAAGATCTTCTCGATCTCGGGCCAGAGCGCGGGTTCGATCTCCAACCTGTCATTGTGTCCCACGGGCCCTCCGGTCGCCTCGCTTATCGCTTTTGAATTCGCGCGTCAACGACACCCCTGATCGTCGGCGAGGTTCGGACCTTCGTCGCGATGGCATCCAGCACCGAAGTCTCGGTCACTCGAACTCGTGCGGGCATCGTAACGTTCGTCTCCACTGCCACCGTGTAGTCTTTCTTGTCAACGATCGGAGAACCACCGATCAGAATGTCGAGCGTCGTACCCCCCGATTGTTGCCTCTCATAGACTAGAACACCTCCTGAGGGATAGAACATCAGCTCGCCGATGTCCGATAAACTCAGGAATTCGCGCAGAGCCGCGCCCTTTAGAGTGGCCACGCCGACGTTCGCATCGAACGGATACATATCGATTAAGCGGTCAGGAGTGATGCCGCCGGAAGGCGGTCCCACCCCGACTTGACCGACGGAAACCAGTCCCAGGTCTGTCCCCGCCGCCTGGCGCATGACGTCCGCGATCAGATAGCCCACTGCCGCGTGGATAAAGCCCCCCGACGAACGCCCGATTTCTTCGGTTAGAGACACGGGTTGTCCCTCTACAATCATCGACCATCCCGGCAACCTCGTGGGTGCGGGCCCGAGGCCTTCGATGTCAATCTCGTTGATCGATCCTCCAGTGACGGACCGTCCCTCGTATGTCAGGTCGATGCCTGCGAGCTGCGCCCCGACGTGGGCAACGTAGGCACTTCCACTCTGAACCCAGACCGTTTCCCCTGGCGACCGGTTCAAGACCACGTCCAGATCTTCGATTTCTCCGAGCCTGTCGGCTTCGTCGCGTGGAAGATTCGACAGGGCCACGATCAAGTCACACCGAGGTGCCAACAGACGCACATGATATTGCGCAGCCTGAATCGGACTCCCGGTAGCGAACCCTTCGGCCTGAGGCGTCACGCCCAGGAGCCCGATTCGGGCACGTCCCTCACGCACAACGGCGACCGGCTGTACCTGCAGCGGGGGTCTTCCGGTTTCCGGGCGGTGTAGATTGCTCGCCACGGCTGGGAAGTTTGCCGTCGCCGCGTAGCTGCTGAACCCTTCGCGGCTAGCGTCGGCGTAACCCACAAACCAACCGTTGTAGCCTGCCTGATTCATCAAGTGAACCGACAGGCTACTGTGTCTGGGGTGTTTGTATGCGCCCTCGACGGACGATAGCGCGTTCCCGCCGTCGAACAAAAGCGTCGGCCGCCCCCCTTTTCGCACGCCCCTTGCAAAAGCTTCGATCTTCGAAAGCGTCGCAACGTGCCCGCCGATGTCGACACTGTACACGAGAGTCAGCTCTTCGGCTCTGGGCACACCAAAGAGAAAGAGAACAGACCATAGAAGAATGAAGATCAAACGCACGATGTATCTCCTGGAGCTATTCACAATGCGACCCGAACTGGCGGTAGGTTCTCGGGGGCACCTGGTGGAACTCCGTCACCAGCTGCGTCAGTCGATCCACAGCGACTTCGAAAATCTTCTGGCCCTTTTCCAAGGAAGCTGCCCTGGCGTCGCCCATGGTCCCCGTATCCTCCGCGGTGTCCCGACGGCGCTCGGAGAAACGGGCGAAGGACTGAATCTCCGGACTGAACGGATTCGGAAACCGATCGGCGTTGATTCGCGCCTGATAGACCAGGTGTGCTCTCAGGTGCAGCATGACGGATGTTTCCCACTCGCCTCCGTGGCCCACACTGCCATCATCGGTCTCACCCAGGGCCAGCATCTTGTCTGCCACCATCTGCCACCAGCTGAAAGCAACGACGAAGACATCCTCCTCGGACACCGTATCGCGAACGACGCGGATCGGCGCATCGTTGCCCCCATGTCCATTCACGAGCACGATTCTATGAAACCCGTTCGCGTGAATGCTGCGACAAACGTCACCCACCAGATTCAGGAAAGTCTCGATTCGGAGGCTGATCGTTCCAGGGAATCCCATGTTGTAATGGGTAAACCCCGACCAGATGGGAGGCGCAACAATCACGGGAAAGTCGTTTACGCGCCGCGCCGTCTCGACTGCCATGTAGAACGGTCCTGCGATGTCCACATCCATCGGACAATGAGGACCGTGCTGTTCGATCGAGCCAACGGGGACGATCACAACAGGATCCCTGATCAGCGCGTCCTCGAACTCGTGGCGCCAGAGCTCCTGCCAGAAGATTTTCTTGTTTGTGCCATTGAACGACTCGCGAAACATTCTGTTCCTCTATTGTCCTTGTCGTTCGTCTTCCGCGGCGAGCCAGTCCCAATAGGGCGTGGGCATGTCAGGCGTCGGTCCATGTCCGGCCGCCTCGCGCCACGGGGGAAGTGGATGCGATCGCAAGAGCTGAGGCAGATCGACTCGCTTCCCGGTAGCCACAGACTCGAAGATTCCCATGATGATTTCCAGCACGTGCCGTCCGACTTCGCCGCTACATCGATGCGGCCGGTCCTCGTCCAGAGCGTTCACATACTCGTCAACATAGCCGTAGTCGTCTGCCGCGGCCGAGGATTCCGGGTCGTAACCGTCCGGGTTAACGAGCGGAAGGGGTTCCCAGGCCTTGCCCCCGGGAACATCGCTGGGCACACGCAGGATCCCCGCCGACCGACTGCCCCAGAACAGTCGGCCTTCCGTTCCGTAGAATTCGCACGAGTAGGCGGATATATCGACTTTCGAAAATCGATGTTGCAAGAGCGTGCCTGTGTGGTTTCCGTCGAACGCAAGGGTGGCGGTCAGGTATTCTCCGGCCATCGTGCCCATGCCATTCGGCGAAGGAACCACATCTGCGGGGCCAGTGGTGTGGCCGCCCGTCCTGCCGAGTGCCGTGACCGAATGGCACGATCCCGTCAGCTCCATCATCGCGTTCAAGGAATGTGTGCCGATGTTGAGCAATCCGTACCCGCCGTAGTAGCCCTTCCCACTTGCGTGTACATAGCGCAGCTCGCCAATCGCACCGCTTCGATAGGCCTCTGCGACGGCACGCATGGGAACACCCGTCCTCCCCTGGTGATGTACCGCAATTCTGACGTCCTTCTCGGCTGCCTTGGCCACCAGCTTGTCGGCCTGCTCCAGGGTCGTGCAGATCGGCTTCTCGACATCGATATGGACACCGTGCTCAAGGACGGCCATGCCCAACTCGTAGTGAAGCTGAGTCGCCACCGGAATCGCCACGATGTCCGGCGCTTCCTCCCGGATCATACGATCGAAGTCGTCGTATCGAGCCTCTACCGAAAGCTCGTCCCCCAAGGTTTCCAGCAATTCGGGTACGAGATCACAGAGACCGACGATCTCGGTCCTTGGGTGGGCGTGGTACGACCGTGCAGCAGCGGTTCCTCGCCCACGACACCCGAGGATGGCAACCCGGTAGGTCTTCATGCCGCCTCGCTCAGCTTGGTCGTCAGGTTTCGAATCGCATCGACCGCCTCGTCGATATCCGCCTCGCTGATGCCCAGATGCGGTATCGCTCGGACAAACGTTGGGCCGGGTGCACTCACTCGCACGCCGTGCTGCTCGATCAAGGCGTCGACAAACTCAGAAGATGCCATCCCGAGTCCGACGATATCGAACCGAACCATGTTCGTCTCCACATCCGTGGGGTCGATCTCGATCCCTGGGGCCCCGGAGATTCCTTCGGCCAATCGCTTGGCATTCGCGTGATCTTCAGCCATTCTCTCTACGTGGTGCTGGAGCGCATACAGACCAGCTGCTGCGACGATCCCGGCCTGGCGCATCGCCCCTCCGATTCGCTGCTTCCACTGCCACGCCTGATCGATGAAGTCCTGCGAACCGGCCAGAACGCCCCCTACCGGCGCACCGAGGCCCTTGCTCAGATCGATCCAGACTGAATCGAAAGGCTCCGAGTAGTCGGAGGCCGGAATCCCTGTCGCGACCACCGCATTAAGCAAACGGGCTCCGTCCATGTGTAGGTTGGCACCCCGTTCACGGGCAACGTCCGCAACTGCACGGATCTGATCGAGATCCCAGATCTTCCCCCCCGGCTTGTTCGTCGTCTGTTCGATCGAGACAAGGCGAAAAGTTGGTTTGTATCTCGTGGGCGGTTCGATAATCTGTGCGACCTGTTCGGGAGTGAACTGTCCGTCCTCACCGTCGATCGGATACATCGTCGCGCTGGCCAGCACCGCCGCCCCCCCGGACTCTGAAATAAGCGGGTGGGCCGTTCGGTCCAGCAGGATGAGATCACCGGGCCCACAATGGACAGCGATCGCAATCTGGTTGCACATGGTCCCCGAGGGCATAAACAGTGCGGCTTCCTTCCCCGTGAGCTCCGCAACGTGCGCCTGGAGTGCGTTCACAGTTGGGTCTTCCATCTTCTGTTCGTCGCCAACCTCAGCTTCGCACATGTAGGACCGCATAGCCGGTGTGGGCATGGTCGAGGTGTCACTATACAGATCAATCTTTACAGCAGACATACACACTCCTTGTTCTGAACGTCTCGCAAATGCTGGAAACATCAAAACTTAGCGCTGGCCCGAACCCCGTGCAAGAGGATTCAGAAACACAACGGGCCCCGACTGATGTCGGGGCCGCCTCGCGACTTCTATGGAAGATTGATTCCCGCGAGATTACTCTGGATTCTCCCTGAAGAGATTGAGAAAGCGATCTTCGTAGTAGGCGTACAGGCTCCACTTGTCCAGCTCCAGCTTCAATTCGGCCGCGGTCTCGCGCGCCTGTCCGACGCTTCCAGCCTGGCTGACCATCACGAATAAGCGTTCGATTTTCTCCATCACATACTGGGGAACCTGCTCCTCGTCAACCATTTGAAGTTCGCTGAGTTCGTCCGATTCGGGTTCTTGCATGCTCGAGAACGTCGATCGGATTTTCTCCTCGATCTCGCTCAGGACCTTTCCCATTTGATCGACAGCCTCATCCAGCTCGCTCAGATCCACCTCCACATCCAGGATACCCTGGAGGACCCTCACAATCTCCCTCGAGGCGCGAGGATTGGGCATCTGGATCACGTGATGGGGCATCGTAGCCAGCAGACACGAGGCCGGAATGTCTCGAAGGGCGGCAAAGCCCAGCAACAACCCGTTGAGACCGGATACGTGTCCCTGCTCCAGTAGATCCACATCGTAGTGATTTAACGTATCGCGCATGCCCTCCGTGTTCGAAACTCCGACGACCTGTACGTCGTCTGTGTGACTCATCGGCACAGCAAGAGCTGCTGCTGTGTAGATCGCGGAAATTTTCAGCTCTTGAGCGAAATCGAGCACCTCATTCAGCATAGAGGTGCCACCCTCCCCCGGTACCTGCGCTTCGCTTTCGAATAAAATCAGGTCCAGCCCCGGGACGTGATAAAACACGTGCGAAGGGACATCGGGGAACCGAGCCAACCCGTCTTCCACAACCACCATGTCGGGAGAGAAGTAGGACCTGAGGTCGACGTGGGCACACGCTTCGCCCTCGAGCGATCGGCGGAGATAATTCACCGCCCCGACTCCTACGCTCCCCATGCCAGGCCACCCTGCGATCAGCGTTGGAGACCCCAGTTCAGCCCGGATATCACGATCGACTTTGAGACTCACGATGCGCCCTTAAGGCGATCCAGCGGATGTGTCCGGTCCGCTAGGGGAAGTTCGACTCGGCCTCGGGCGATCTGCGATGCGTAGGCACCGACAATCATTTCAAGCGCCGCTCTTGCATCGAACGCACTCGAACAGGGCTGCGTACCTTTCTCGATGCTATCCAAGAGGCTCAGGATGGCCAGTCGGTTCCCATCCATTAATGGCGCAAGTTCGAATTCCAGATCCTTCCGTTCCTGTTCCGCCCAGGGTGTGAAAGCCTCATCCTCCAGGATGGTTGCCTCATTAGCAGAAGCGTTGAAAGCAATGCGTCCCTCTGAACCGATCAACTCTACGCCGTAGGGGCGCCCACCCCGAGTCTGCCTCGCCCTCGATTCGAATGTCGCGGTGACACCCGATTCAAACGCGAAAAAGCTGTGAACTCGATCTCCCGCAATCGGGCCGATCGGTTCGCCCGCTTCACACACGTCAGCAGGTTCAATGTCGCGCCCACCCTGCGTCACCCGGGCGAACATCCACGCGACGTCACCCACGAAGTATCGCATGAGATTGAAAGTGTGAGTGCCCAGCACCATCATGTCTTCGCCACCACCGCGACGATCGCATTTCCCAGCACTGTAGATCGAAACCACATCACCAATTCGCCCTTCTTCAATCATCGCCTTGATCCGCTGGATCTGCGGGAGATAAACGGCCTGATGCGCGATCGCCACCTTCCGGCCGGTCTTCTCGACCGCCTCGCAGATTCGATCGGCCGACGCGAGGTCAGACGCCAGCGGTTTCTCGCAGTAGACGTAGGCGCCCGCCCCCAGACTGGCGAGCACCATCTCCTCGTGACAGTCGACCCACCGTGGACAGACGCTTACGATGTCCGGCTTCTCCTTCTCCAGCATCTCTCTGTAGTCGGCATAGGATCGCTCGGCGCCAGCGTCCACGCGGGCGGCCTCACGCCCTTCCTCATCCTCATCCGAAACCGCAACAAGCGTGACTTGATCGACATCTTTGTAGCAGGTATGTAACCCATGGCCGAAGTCACCTCCGCCGGTACGTCCAATTGCACAAGCCTTGTAGTCCGCCATCAGGATCCTCCACCAGGAAGGAAAACGACGCCGAGTGCCTCGGTCGGCGTCTGGATGAGTATCTCGCACGCATCGGGCGCATCATCCAGAGACACCCGGTGCGTGATCATTGAATCTACTTGAATGTGCCCGCTCGCCATGAATCGAAGGCACTCCTCCAGATTGCGCCGTGTGTCCCAACGCACGAAAACTGGTGCATAGTCAGCCCCTTTTTCCCACGCCTCATCGTGGTAGCCTGGCCCTGTCCGGGCGGCCGACCGAACATCCAGATTCCCGAGCGCCGCCGCAAAAACATGATCGATACGGGCGCCACCCACAATGACCACACGTCCCATCCGATGCGTATCCGGTGCCCGCTTGACGCAGTCCGCCAGCAGAACGAGCGCTCCCGTCCCGTCTCCGCCGAAAGCGATGATCCCGGCGTCCAATCCGCGACCTCGGGTGAACTCCCCGATTAACTCCCTCGGGTCCTGTTCGGACGCGTTCACCAGGTCCCCCGTGCCGCAGGCTTCCGCGATCTGGAGCCGGAGCCCCATCCGATCGATCCCCATGACGTGACACCCCGAGGCCCGAGCCCACTGCAGGGAAAACTGACCCACGAGCCCGAGCCCGACGACGGCCACATACTCTCCGATTTCGGGGACCATACGCCGAACAGCGTTCAGTGCCGTCGCGACGAGATGAATCGAAGACGCATCTTCATCCGACACACCAACGGGGATCGGCACCGCCAGATTCTGAGGAACAACTGCGTGGGTAGCGTGCTCCGCATAGCCACCCCCCATACAGGCCACGCGAACACCGGGCTCCAGCCCTTCGACACCGGAACCGCACGCGGTGATGACACCCGCGTTGGAGTAACCGAAGCTCCTCGGTGCGGCGTCGGTCGGGTTTGTGCGGCGCTGTGGAATCCTGCCCAGCTCCGAACCCGGGCTCACCATGCTGGCCCGAACCTCGATGGCGATCTCGCCCGGTCCAGGGTCTTTCACCTCGTCCTCGATTACGGCAATGCGTCCCGCACCATCCGCAGTCAGTACTCGTCTTTTCGTGGGCAACTTACAGACTCACGATCTTGCGCATCCGCGCAGCCATTTCGATCTGGAGCTCTCGATCGCCACCCACCTCGTGGATAACGGGGCCATCGTAACCAACCTTCCGAAGATCAGAGACGACGGTCGCCCAGTCAGTGTCTCCATCCATCAATGGGACGAAGGCTCGATCCTTCCGAACGAAATCTTTGAAATGTACCCGTGCGATCTTCTTTCCCAGACCCCGAATCCAGTGTTCGGGGTATCCGTAGAACATCATGTTGGCCGTGTCCAGGTAGATGCCGATCCGTTCGCTACCGACCTCGTCGACGATCTCCCCCGCTTCGCGGGGAGAAAGAATGAACTTGTTCCATACATTCTCGATCCCAACTGTCACGCCTTTCTCTTCGGCGAACGGCGCAACCTCCTTCATCCCCCCTACCATCCAGTCCCAGGCCTCCCGGTACGTCGCTTCGGCGGTCAACTGACCGGGGTGGAGAAGCACGGCATCCACCCCGAGAGTGTTCGCGATCTCGATCGAGCGAACCAGACACTTCATACCTTGATCCCGCTCGGCACGATCCGGGTGAATGAAACACCCTCGCTCAGCATACCACCCGATCGAGCTACCGATCTCTATCCCCGCCCGTTCGCACCGGTCCCGCACCCCGCGAATTTCATCGTCGCTCATGGCCACGTCTGGATCGCGTCCTTCCCCGAAAACCAGTTCGATGACCTCGTAATCCGCGACTTGACAGAGCTCAAGTGTATCGTCCAGAGACAGGTCACTAAGAATGATCTGGGTCACACCGATCTTCACCGCTTCACCTCCCGGTTGAGGGCGTTGGAAACGCCAACGCACCCGGTATCGTGTTTTCGATCGCATAAACCGACGAGGACGCCGTAACGTAGAGAGTCCGCATCCCATCACCCCCGAAAGTACAGTTCCCAGGAGTTTCAGGCGTGGCCAGGAACGCGAGATGTTCCCCGTGAGATGAGAATACGTATACGCCGGCGCCTTCCTCGCTGCCTGCGGTCACATATACGTTCCCCTCGCAGTCCAGAACCATGCCGTCACCGCCCCGTCCAGGAGCAAAATCGTGGATCTCTCCCTTCGGGAGCCAATCCCCTTCGTCGCTCAGGCTGTAGGCCATCAGCTTGCGGGCGCCCCAGTCATCGGGGTTATTGTCGACGAGGATCATCGTTCGTCCATCGTCAGTCATCACAATCCCGTTCGGCATTTCCAGGTCCGCGATAACACGCGTGAGAGTGCCGTCGTGTTCGATCCGGTAAACGGCCATTGCATCCTGCTCGCAATCTCCCCGGTCACCGTACCGTGGGTCCGTGAAGTAGAGTCTCCCTTCGGGGTCGAAACATAAATCGTTCGGGCTGTTCAGGCGCTTCCCATGGTAGGTCGATGCCAGTACCGTCTCCGTCCCGTCGGGCTCGAACCGAATTACCGACCGGCGACCGCCCTCGCCCTGGGCACAACAGGCAATGAGACGCCCCGACGGATCGAAATTCATGCCGTTTGCTCGACCGCTTGGCTCTAACCATACCGACGTCTGGCCCTCAGGGCTGAGAGCGTAAATTCGATTATTGGGACAGTCGCTGAAGTAGAGCGTGCCGGCGGCGTCCACCGCCGGTCCCTCAGTGAACGTGTATCCTTCAGCAACCACCACAAGCTCTGCATCGGGTGCGAAAAATTGAGTGTTGGAATCCAATCCTGATCCCTCAGAAATCGATGGAGAGCCCTGAAATCAGACGAAAGTCCGTCCTCCCCACATCCACCGGTGGACGAGCGTCGAACCTGAATCTCATTGTTGTCACCACATCGACCCTCTCGGTCACTGCGACGCCCACACGGCTCGTGATAAGGATTCGTAGATCGTCGAAATTCGGAAGCCGCGGCTGGAGATAAATCACACCCGCGTACGTGAAGTCCGCTGACTCCCTGGTTAGAATCGAAACATAGACGCTCGTCCGGTGGGTGGATGTAGTTCTTCGGTGAAGATCCCCCGGGACCAGGTCGTTTCGTTCGTGCTCGAACATGTACGAGAGCCCGAAGAACTGCCGGATCCCCGGTCTCCGAAACCCAACCCTCACCCCGAGCCCGCCGAGCATTCTCATTTTAAGGCGGCGGGAAAGATCGTAATTCAATTGCGCGTACGCCTCGGGAGCAAACCGAGCGTGGCCTGTCCTTATCTCGTGTCTCAGATGACCGAGCGCGCTGTTCGTGAAGCGCTCACCGCCTTCCCATCCCAGATCCCCGTTCAAGATCACCAATTGCCTGGATCGGGCCGAAAGCCGATCCAATCTGAATGAGGGGCCGAATTCGAACAGGTCCACGTTCCCCGTTCGAAAGGTCAGCCCGAACTCCAACACGCCCTTTGTGCCGACCGAGTCGGCTCGGGACCGCACGGTCTCGATGTTCACCTGCCCGACCGCAGGCAGCGAAAGAAGCACGACCAACGCCAGCGTCCACAGCCAACATCCAGCCGTTGGGGAGGCTATTTCAACATCGCTCCCGGACCGCTTTGCGCGCCTTTTCGTGTCCCCCCGGTTCTGCAGTGCCTCCACAAACAGAAAGAAGGCTCGCCCACGATGTTGCACAAGCAAAAACCCCGGCAGGGCAGGAAGGCATTGCGGATCAGACTTCACATATCTACCATCACCACCTCAAAATGGATCTCCACCCTTGGCACGAAAGGGTCTGTGGCAATGAAACGTTTCAACCTGGTCTTCCTCGCCCTGTGCGCGATGATGACGTCGTGCGGTCCGACTGACGCGCCGGAAACCACGCCTACCCTCCGGATTTGGTGGGCCCAGTGGGCCCCTGCGGACGGCTTGAGCGAACTAGGGACTCGATTCACGGATGAGACGGGCATCCAGGTCCAGGTCCATCAGATTCCCTGGAGCGCCTACCAGGATCAGGTCTTCCTGAACTTCGGGAACCGCCAGACGGACTTCGACATTGTCGTCGGTGACAGCCAGTGGATCGGGCGGGGGGCATCGAGAAACTTGTACCTCGACCTGACAGAGTGGCTTCCCACGGCCATCGACATCGATACGATCCATCCCAGAGCCGCTCGCTACCTCTGTGAGTATCCAGCGGGAAGCGCGAGGTTCTACGCTGCCCCCTGTGAAACCGACGCAATCGGCATGATCTACCGCAAGGATTGGTTCGAGGACCCGAAGGAACGAAGCGCCTTTGAGGACCGTTTCGGACGTCCCCTGACCCCGCCCGAGACCTGGGCTGAGTTCAGAGAGGTCGCCAGCCACTTTTACCGTCCCGACCAGAAACGGTATGGATGTGCGCTTCCCACGGGGCGTGGTTACGACTCCCTCACGATGGGATTTCAGATGATCCTCTGGGCTTTCGGGGCAAATTGGGAGGAAGATCAGCGCGTCCAGGGCGTGCTGGACACCCCCGCCGCCGCGCAGGCCCTGGAGTTCTTCATCGACCTGCTCCAATTCGCCCCCCCGGATGCGAGTAATCTTGACTACGGTAAGGCACTCGAAATGTTTACGAATGGCTCAACAGCCATGGCCCTGAACTATTTCGCTTTTTTTCCAGGGATTGTGAGCCAGTTCGGCGACAATGTAGGGTTTGCCCAAGTCCCCGGGCGAAAGGGCCAGCGCCACGTCAGTCTGGGGGGGCAGGGCTTCTCGATTTCTACCAAGACCTCGCCCGAGCGCCAGGAACGTGCTAAGAAGTTCATCGCGTGGTTCCTGCAGCGTGATATCCAGAAGGCCTGGATCACGAAGGATGCGGGCTTCACGGCCCACACGGATATCCTGAAGAGCGAGACCTTTGCGGCGGCGTCTCCCTACAACAAGGCATTCGCTCAATCGCTTGATCACGTCAAAGACTTCTGGAACGTCCCCGTGTTCAACGAGCTTCTCTCGGTCGCCCAGCAGCATCTGGGAGAAGCTCTGGACGGCGTGAAGGCACCCGAGAAGGCTTTGTCACAGATCGCTGTGTCTCACGAGCGTATCCTCGCAGAATGGCGCGCGGCGGGAGGCTCTTAGTCTGTCCCCCCGGCATTGACTCCGAGCCCTCTGCGATACGCCTCAAACGAAAAGAGATCTTCCGGAGCCACGTTCCCTACATTCACTTCATTGCCGTAACGGTCGACGAGGTTACGGCGCATTCTGTGAACGTCCTGCGGATTCACGCCTTCTATCCAGGGCCCCGGCAACTCGAACATCACGACGTCGAGACCAACGGCATCGACAACCTCTTCGACCTCCAGTGCCGTTTCCGCATCCTCGCTCACGAGCTCCGCCGCCTCGAGAAGGATGATCGATGAGCCTGCGTCCAGACACGCCCGCGCATCCTCGGCCAACGTGGGGCCGTGGCTCAGCCCCTCCTTTTTCCCGACTTCGCCGAACACCTGTAACCCGAATTCTTCCACCGCACGCCGGATGACGCCCGTCTTCCATTCGAGTGACACCGGAGCGATGTTGTCTGATACTTCGACCCATTTGTAGCCAGCCGCCTGGCAGGCGGGCAAATACTCCTCTGCCTTTCCAATGATCTCCGCGTACTCCAGGAACTGACCTCCCGGGTAAGCCTCGACCACGCCGTCCCGATAGGTCTCAATTTTCCTCTTGAGGGCCGACTCTGAGTACATCCGGGACATCCCTACGGCCACTTTGGCGAACTCGAAGGAGGATCCGCCGACGGTCAACAGATCCTCCTGCTGATTCGGACCGATCCCCCAATCGACGACCATCGTCAAGCCCGTAGTCCGGGGTTTGGATGATCGGGGTTTACCGTCAAGGCCGTCGAACACGTGATTCTCTTCCATCATTCCGCCTTTCTGCCTCGTGGGACAAATCTGTGGAACAGGCAGGGAGCAGCGCCTATCTTCGAACTATGATTCGAAAAGGGCACAGGATCCCAACCGAACTCCACGCAGACTACGAAAAATGTCGCGAAATCACCACCTCGCACTACGAGAACTTCCCTGTCGGCTCGTTCCTCATCCCTGCACATCTGCGCCCACACGTTTATTGTATCTATGCTTTCGCGCGCACCGCCGATGATTTCGCAGACGAACCCGGCCTGGATAGAGCGGGACGTCTGGATCATCTCAAAGAATGGAACCATCGTCTGGATACGGCAACAACCAACCCTCAAGGGGTCATCTTCCGCGCCCTCGGACACACGCTTGCCCAGAGCGGGATTCCAACAGAACTGTTCTCGGATCTGCTCTCCGCGTTTCGCCAGGACGTCGTTCAGCAACGACACGAAACGTGGGAGGGTCTGCTGGACTACGCCTCGCGATCGGCGAATCCCGTGGGGCGCATCATCCTACATCTGTTCGGCTACCCCGACGAGCATCGGGCGGCTCTTTCGGATAAGATCTGTACCGCTCTCCAGTTCGCCAATTTCTGGCAGGACGTTGCCATCGATGCCGGACGTGGCCGAATCTACCTTCCCGCAGAGGAGATGGTCGCCCACGGAGTTGAGGAACCGGACCTGAACCTCGCACACCCGACACCGGGCCTCCGGTCCCTGCTCGACAGTCTGGTCCGCCGGACCCACACGCTATTCGATCAGGGAAGCCCTCTCCCCGAACGAGTCAGCGGGCGCCTACGCTACGAGCTCCGGATGACGTGGCTTTGCGGGGTACACATTCTGAACCGGATTCAGGCCGCCGATTACGACGTGAACCGTGGAAGGCCACGCCTGAGGGGCTTGTCCAAGTTGACGCTTCTTTTTCGAACGTTCCGCCCCGTTGATTCCAGGGGTCCGGTTCACAGTGAATAACCCGGTTGCCCGCATTGTGCGAAGGGCCAGGTCGAATTTTTTCTGGGCCTTTGTATTCCTGAACAGACCTCGGCGGGAGGCCATTTTCGCGGCATATGCCTTTGCCCGTCATACGGATGACCTCGTTGATGAGGCCCCATCACCGAAGATAGCGGATGAGAATCTCCTGCAATGGCGTCGTGAGCTACAGGCGTGCTACGAGGGCAGGGCGACGCACCCTATCACGATTGCCCTCGCTCAGACCCTCTCACGATTTCCGATCCCCAAAGTTTACTTCGACCGTCTTATCGAAGGCGTTGAGATGGATCTCTCACACCATCGCTACCCTACCTTTGAGTCCCTCTACGCGTACTGCTACCGTGTCGCCTCGGTTGTGGGCCTCATCTGCATCGAAATCTTCGGATATAAAAGCCCCCTCACGCGCGACTACGCCGAACGTCTTGGGATCGCCCTTCAGCTGACCAACATCATGCGGGATGTCGGGGAAGACGCGGAACGGGGTCGGATCTACCTTCCACAAAACGAATTGAAACGTTTCGGGTGTTCTGAAAACGATGTCCTGGGGCGGAAACAGACGGAGGCGTTCTCGAATCTGATGCGATTCCAGGCTCAGCGGGCCAGGCGTTACTACCGTGGAGCCAGAATGGCTTTACCCTCAACGGACCGCTCCAGCATGTTTGCCGCGGAAACGATGGGTCGAATTTACTTTCGACTACTCGATCGTATTGAGGGGAGGAAATTTCGCGTACTCAATGAGCGCGTCACCGTACCGACCCTGTTCAAGGTCAGCGTGGCAGTTCGTCACTTCCTGACCAGTCGAGTCTCACGGTGAAGGTGACGGTGGTCGGTGGAGGCGTTGCTGGATTGTCGACGGCCGTCGAGCTGTCGCGGCGCTCTGTGGAAGTGACGCTTGTTGAAAGCCGGAAATACCTGGGTGGGAGAGCGCGTTCCTTCAAGGACAATCTCACGGGCACGGTCGTAGATAACGGCCAGCACCTCCTGATGAGATGCTGCTCGGCAACGCTCGAGTTTCTTGAGCTTCTTGGGACAGCCCGTGACGTCGACTTCCAAAGCCGGCTCGATTTAGCGTTCGCCGACCCCAATGGGATTGCGTCTCTTCGCGTGCCGAGATTCCTGACTGGGAAAACGGGTCTTCTCGCGGCATTGATGCGATACAGAGCCGTTCCGTGGCACTCAGCCCCAGCCGTCGCTCGCGTCATGCGATCGCTGGATCGACCGAACGACGAGTCGGTCGACGATTGGATGGTTGCCGCACGGCAACCGCCCCCTCTCGTAAATCGGTTCTGGCATCCTCTCTGCCTGTCCGTCATGAATCAGCGTCCACGGGACGCTTCAGCCCGACTTTTCGCGGCCGTTTTGCGTGAAGCGTTCGATTCATCTGGCCGGGGCGCCGATCTTGGATGGCCAACCGTGGGCCTCAGCGCCCTGCACGAACCTACAGAAGCCTACATCACCGTCCGGAACGGCTCCCTGCGACTCGGTGCGACGGTTCGTCGCCTCCACATCGGCCCACCCTGCAGCGTCGAATTGAGATCCGGGGAACAGCTCCTATCCGACGCGGTCGTTCTGGCGCTGCCCCCCCCATCTCTCCAGCGCCTCCTCAGCACGAAAGAGTTTCCAGATCTGCATCGTCGCCTCGCAAGGTTCACCCCCTCACCCATCGTCAGCGTCAATCTGTGGACAGAGACTCCGCTCCTGGACAAACCCTTTCTTGGGTTCGTCGGGGCAGCATTCGACTGGGTGTTCAGAAGGGATTTACTGCACGAAGATAGGGGAACCAGCGGGGGCTATCACCTATCGCTAATCGCAAGTGCGGCGAACGATCTCGTGGGTGTGGAGAATCGAGAGATCCTCTCGACCGCCTTGGATGCCCTCCGCGGTGCGGGGATCACGATCGATAGGAGGGCATTGCTCCACCATACGGTCGTCCGTGAACCCAGGGCCACCTACGCACATCCCCTGGGTGATCCTCCGGTGAGTCAGCGAACACCCATAGACAGCCTTGTGTTAGCGGGCGACTGGACGGATACCGGCTTCCCGTGTACGATCGAGGGCGCGATACGCAGCGGAGTCAAGGCGGCGGATATCCTCAGACCGTGACCGCCTATCCAACTCTGAATTTCGAAATACCTTCGGTGATGAAGGTCCGCGTTTCCAGATCAAGCGCATAGATTTCCTCGATACGCCCTGTCTTCCCCTCACCCGTCACCAATGGCAGCGCATCTACCTGGTAGAATCGCTCTCCGTCCGCGACCTGTGCCTCTAATCGAGGACTCCCCGTATCCCGTCCGCTGAACAGAGTGAAGTAGGCCTGAGGCCCCAGCCCATACAGATCGGACCCCTTCCCCAGATACTCGCCAGACTCCTGAAGCCGAAACCCGGCCTTTGAGAGAAGGTTGGCATGTTCGCCAACCTCACCCATCACGACAACGACATCCTCGTGTTCGAGGACGTATGCCGCGTAAGCGCCTACCTTCTTCTCTCTCATCGATGACCCCCTACCGTCCCAGATACCACGTCTCCATTTGCGACTGTCCGAAACGGTTCAGTTTTGTAACCTGAATGCGTTCCCCATCTTCCAAGACTTCACCGGCATAGCGAGAAAAAGTCAGCCATGAATAGAACACGATCCGGTCACCCACCCTCGTGAAAATGCCACGATCGGAGCGTGGAGCAGCCGCTCTCTGCGGGATGTAGGTCACAGCCTCCCACGTTCCTTTTCGGTCTCCAACCATCTTCAGATTCCCCGAAACCAGCAGGAGCAGTTCCGGGCGTGCATCCGGATCGAACAGCCGATCAAAGGATGCGGACTCCAGCCCATAGACCATAATGGTAGCCGAATCGACAGATAAGGTCAGAAGGAGCGTGAGTAGTATGGGCACGAGCAGACGGCGCAAGGGGACCTCTCTCATCCCATCGGCACATTACCGGGTGCCTTCAGAACAATCCGAGCCACGTCGGCTCCGAGCCTTCCGTCAGGGGCCCCGTATCGATCCCGTGACGTGGATCGACAAGTACATATCGCCCCGAGGCAACGACCAGCTGTTCTTCATCTTCCCCCAGACGGGCTGTCACCCAGGCCGTCCCGTCCTTGACTCGAACCGTGGTCGCCGAACTCAGCACGACGCGAAGTTCGTAGACCGCACCCTCCGATCCCACAATCGAGGCCACGGGGGATGCCACAACGATACGCGGATCGTTGACACGAATCCACACCCGACCCAGGCGCACCCGTAATCGGGGATCGTGCACTTTTCCTTCCCCCACGCGAACGGCACTCTCGTTCCCGAGGTGGGCCCGTGCCTCGTCCCGAACTGAAAAAACAGCCTCACCATCTTTGCCTGTTACGATTTCCTGTCCTGGTAGGATAGGCTGCTCTCCCAGAGGAAGGGTGTCGGATTCCGTGTAGACCAGGACTGATCCCTTTGTCGCACGAACCTGGCCCTGTGTGGTTCGTCCCGCCAATGCCCCCGTTCCCCCACCTCCAGAAGCCCCGGCACCAGCCCCCTGCTTCCTTACATAATCCTCTACGCTCACCCCACCGCCCGTCCCCGCGCCCCTCCGTTCATGTGGAGAGGTGCCGAACCAGTTCAGCCAGGCCACGGACAATAACACGAGCCCAACGCCTGCTGCAAAGAGTGGAATGTGGGATCGCTCCTCTTCCTCAACAGGCGCCTTTCTTGTCCGTTTTCCGCCCTGAGGTGAGACCTCCGTCGATTCTTCTACCGGGTCATCCGCTGCGGCAATCGATCCGAGATAAGTGGTGATGCGGCCGGATTCGTAAAGGCCTCGTGCCCGTTCCAGAATCAGACGATGAACGGAGTCGATTTTTTCAACCTCCGTTTCGCTCAGATATGCCACGTCATCTTCCAGTAGCTTTGCTCGTCGTTCAGACACGTTCACGAGCACCCGGCCGAAGAGCCGCCTCGGGAATCCATTCATAGCCATCGCAAGATCCCAGTCGTCGATCCCGACCAGGACGATCTGGAGTTCGCCGTCTGAAAGACGATCGAGGTCGAGGACAGTGAATAGCTTCGAGCGCTGCTGGTTCGCAGCCCCAGGGTCGAGCCGGTAGAGAGCCGTCAAAATGCGTCGGAGATTCGGTACCATCACTACCGAGGAGAGAACCGCGCAGGCGAAATCAGGGTCGGTGCGCCGCACTTCCTTCCCCTGGGCCCGGTCGAATTCCGCGACGAAAGCAGCTTCATCGTGTCCAACGTGCCGCTCGAAAGCGTCCCACGATTGGGTGCACAACGTTCTGATTGCCTCGGTCTGGAGGGACTCCGGAAGATGAGGGATCATCTCAGCAGCGGCCTGGGGGGACCCGTGAAGGAAAACGATGGCCATGAGGTCCGCGACCTGGAGTGGGCGGGCCTCTACGAGGCTGTCGGGCTGATCCGGCTCGTCGCCTACGATTCGCTCGAGATCTTGGGACAGGATCTGTTCAACGATCGACTGGTCTCGAGGTGGAAGGGGATCCGCGTCAAGGCAGACGAGTGTCGATTCACGCAGATCGGGAGGAAACGCACCCAGCAGACGACTTCGCGCATCAGGGCCGAATGCGCGGAGCAGAATCGAGAGTGCGCGAGGTATCCCCTCATCCACGCTCAGCCACCCCGAACGTTGAACGCGTCGATATACTTCAATCCTGATCCGGTGTTGAACAGAACCACCCGGTCACGCTCAGACACGAAACCGGAGGCCAGCAGTGACTTCAGGCAGGCCAGGGTGGCGCCGCCTTCAGGTGCCGGAAAGATACCGGTAAAGGCCGCCATCTCGGTGACACCCGCCATCAGGCTTTCGTCCGATACGGAAACCGCGCATCCTCCGCTGTCGCGGATGGCCCTGAGCATCAGGAAGTCACCCACAGCGCTCGGCACCCTGAGACCGGCTGCGACTGTCCGGGCGTCCTCCCAGGGCTCAGCGTGATGGGCGCCTTCCTCGAACGCCCGCACAATGGGAGCACATCCTGCGGCCTGCACCGAAACCATTCTTGGTCGGTCGGAGCCGATCCAACCCAGCTCCTCCATTTCAGCGAAGGCCTTCCACATACCGATCAAGCCAGTCCCCCCACCTGTTGGATATATGATCACGTCCGGCAGGGTCCAGGACATTTGTTCCGCCAGCTCATACCCCATCGTCTTTTTGCCCTCCACTCGATAGGGTTCTTTGAGCGTGCTGACATCAAACCACCCTTCACGCGATTTACGTTCCGCCACGATCCGCCCGCAATCCGAAATCAGACCATCGACCAGCTGAACATCCGCTCCGAGGGCACGACTTTCGACAAGATTTGCGACCGGCACATCTTGAGGCATGAAGATGTGTGATTTTAGACCTGCCCGGGCGGAGTAGGCTGCTGTGGCCCCACCCGCGTTTCCCGCAGACGGGATGGCCAGGTCTCTCGCCCCCAACTCAGCCGCTCTCGAAACCGCCGCAGAGAGACCTCGCGCCTTGAAGCTGCCCGTAGGGTTCAGGCCCTCGTCCTTCACCAGAAGGTGTGGCACACCGATGTGCTCCCCCAACGCCCTGGTCTGCATGAGTGGCGTATAACCCTCTCCAAGGCTCACCCGGAAGCGTGGATCGACAACGGGCAATACTTCGGCATACCTCCACATGGTAGGTTCCCGGTCCACAAGGGCATCGCGATCTACGGCCGATCGCACGGCGTCCAGGTCGTAGCGTGCGAACAGGGGTGCGCCCTCCTCAGAGAGATTAAGGAGCTCATCCGCAGGATAGGGCTGAGCCGTCTTCGTACAGATCAGATCGACAAGAAAAGACATTGGCATCTCCATTTGGTTAAGGATGCCGAATTATGGCCACCCGACCCCCAACAGTCAAGATGCCCCCCTTCTGGAGGGCTGGATGATTCCATAATCCTACATCTTTCTACGTAGCATCGGTCGGGTAATACCCAGAAGACCGCACACCTTTCCCCGATTCCAGCCGGCAAGCCGCAAGGCCTCGTGAATGTGGTCGCGCTCTACGTCCTCCAGCGAGGCTACACCCTGGGCACACGATTTTTCCGAATCATCCTGAACGATGTCCTCGGGCTCGATCACTCGTCTTCGACAGGAGAGCGCCCCTCGCGTGAGCGCATTCTAAAGCTGTCTTACATTTCCCGGCCAAGGAGCTCCCACCAACTGGATCATGGCATCCTAACTCACCTCGACAGGTCCGACTCCGATTCGCCCACTGATACACGCCAGGAGTCCGGTGACGAGCCTGGGAATGTCTTCTCGTCGCTCCGCCAGAGTAGGGAGCCTAACGGTTACCTCTGCCAGACGATAGTAGAGATCGCCTCGGAATGTGCCGTCTACCACCCGGCGTTCGAGGTTCCGGTTCGTCGCAGCGATCAAGCGCAGATCGGGCCGGACTAGTTCACGGCCACCTACTCTGTAGAACTCGCCCCTATCGAGCGGCCGAAGAAGTTTGGCCCGAAGACTGAGTGGGGCATCTCCGATCTCATCCAGAAACAGCGTCCCGGAATCCGCAAGTTCGAAACAACCCTTACAGCCATCCGAAGCTCCCGTAAAGGCCCCGCGCTCGTGGCCAAAGAGTTCGCTCTCGGCCAGGGAATCCATCACCGCAGCGCAGTTCACAGCTACGAAGGCCCCTCGACGTCCCGAAGCATCGTGAATCGATCGGGCCAGCATCTCCTTGCCCGTTCCACTCTGCCCGCGGATCAGGACGTTGGCCCCCGTCGGAGCCGACGATGCCGCAGTACGATAGGTCTGGATAATCGCCGGGTTACTTCCAACGACAATGTCCACTCCGGGCGTCCCATCTCCAGTCACCCCGGGAGGATGCCGTCGTTGATTGACCCGAGACACACGGCTCGGTGTCGACTGTAACGCACAAATCGAAAGGGGTTTGGGGAGACAGTCGAATGCGCCCGAAGCGATGGCGTCAAAGACCGTTTCGGACGTGTATTTCGCACTGCAGACCACCACAGGAACGGCAGGCACACGTTCGTTCCCGGGCCGAATCACGTCTTGGGCGTTCCCATCGGGCAGAACAGCTTCTGTCGCGACCAGATCTGGGGTAGCAGGACCGACCGAATTGCCGAACATCAGGCGCGTCGCCTCGCCGACCGTATCGGCGAAAGAGAGACAGCAGTCCTCTTAGAGAGGGTGAGCGTCCCTTTCCGGATCGACGATGAGCACGTTGGACATAAGACCTCCTCGTTAGGTTTTTCGGCCCAGGAGGTCTCTTCGCAAACAGCGTGCATTCTCACGGATCCCGGACTTTCCGCACGGTCGACGCCTGAAGCTCTGTGAGATGTCTCCAACCAGGCGACACCTTCGCTATCGAGCGTCATCGTCCAGACGACAAAAAAGCGCCTCCCCCACCAGCGGTAGAGGAGACGCGCTGTTCCTATCGATGATCGTCCACTACGGAACGGCGACCGCGATTTCGGCTGATTCGTCGCCGAAGCTACTACCCAATCGGGCCACAACCCGATAAACATAAACCCGACCGGACAGAACCGTCGTGTCCACGTAACTCGTCGTTGTCAGACTGTTGGCCACCGTGATGAAGTTGCCCGACCCGGAGTCGGTACCAGGCTCCTTACGCTGGACGCTGAACGAGTCGAAGTTACCTGTTGCCGTCCACGACACCATGACATCGGGGGTTGCCGTCGCCTGAGCCTGAACGTTCGTCGGCACGACAATACCGGATCCCAGCGCAGTCCGGGACACAGCGCTCGATAACACACTCTCGTTGCCCTCGGCATCGGCCGAGCTCACACGATAGATGTAGGTTGAGCCCATCGTCAGCCCTTCATCGAGATAGGCTGTACTCGACGAAGAAATCTCGGCCACCAGGATCAAGCCGGCAGACTCGGTCTCAAGCGCGCGATAGACACGATAGGTGTCCAACCCCGTCAACTCGTCTCCCCCGGTGTCAGTCCTGGGTGCTCTCCACGAAACCTGGATTGTCGTGCTACTTGGGCCCTCAAGGAGAATCTGTGACGGTGTATCGGGCGCACGATCGTCTGCGCCCACAACTGCCGAGACGAACAGCGACAGATCGCTTTCCAATCCACCTGTTGCCACAGCCTGAACTTTGTAGACCACCGTCTCACCGACCGTCAGAGGCGAATCGACGAACGTGGTCTGGAGCGTCGTGAACGTAGCCTGAGGAGATGTGTCCGAGGGGTCCGCGAACCGAAGTACCCGGTAGCTGATCAACTCCGCTTCCGTGTTGGGCGACCAGCTCACCGTCACCCGCTCGATTCCGCTCACGGCCGCGGCATTACGCGGGGTGGCAACACCCCCTGTCGTCACATTGGCACTCGTGGACCGCGGCCCGACGTTCCCGACTTCATCGATCGCGCTGATCGCATAGAAGTAGATAGTCAACTGACCGACAGTCGTGTCTTCGAAAGCCTCTTGAAGAGCGTCGATCTCAGCCAGCAGGATAAAAGAGCTCGATGATTCTTTCGATCTGAAGATGCGGTATCCGGCCAGGCCCGTCAGGTCGTTTCCGTCACTATCGCTGGTGGGGGGCGTCCAAGTCAATGAAACGCGCCCCAGGTCCGTTTCGTTGAGGCTAGCAATGAGATCGGAGGGCGCCGACGGGGGGGTTTCATCAGAGACAGCGACCCCGTCTGTAAAGGTGGACTCGGCGCTCCGCCGGAGACCGAGCTGCGGATCGTCGGCAACCGCCTGGATCTTGTAAAAGTAGACCTGGTCGACCACGACATTGCTATCGACGTAGGTTGTCAACGCCGTTGTGAACAACGTATCGGCGGTCACCGGATTGAAGGTGGCCTGGGTGTCGGTCGAACGCAACACCAGGTATCCTATGAGGCTTGGGTCATCAACCGCCATCCAACTCACGTCGATTGCATCGATCCGTGACGCCGTCTGCAGTCCAGTCGGTGTTTCGAGCCCTGTGTTCGCCGTTGTCAGAGACGCCGACGTAGACCGACCGCCTTCATTCTCGTCTCCGTCGACGGCGCTTACACGATAGAAATACTGAGAGCCGACAACGAGCGTGGATGAATCGACGAATGTGGTTTCTGGCGAAGGAACCTCCCCGATCTGGACGAAGGCGTCCTGGGAGTCCTGCGACCGGAACACCTTGTAGTTTTCCAGACCGGTGAGGGGCTGGCTGTTCAAATCGTTCAGCGGAGCATTCCAGGTTAGGGTCACAAACCCGCTCGATGGGTCCGCCACGGCGGAGAGGTCTGTGGGCTGATCGGGTGGGCGCGCATCGTCCTGGGCTTCCGCACTCACGAAAACAGAGAGTTCGCTCTGCCGGTCTACGACGTCAACCGTCGTGAGTCGGTAGAAGTAGACCTTTGCCGCCTCGATGTCGACCGTAGAGTCGACAAACGTTGTTCGAGCCGTCGTGATCAGGGTGTCGGCGACTTCCCCGCCCAAACGCACATAGCCCTCTGTCGCCACCGTCGACCGCCAGATCCCGTACCCCTTGAGACCACTGCTGGCGACCGCATTCCACCGCAACCGAATCCGGCCGATGTCACCTTCTGCCTGGATGTTGGTGGGCGGGTTGAGTGCCTCGTTCCCCGCGAAATTAGGGTCGATTGGATTGGTCCGTTCACGACCGCAGGCGGCGATCAGGAGGCCTGCGACCACCGCGCCAAACCATCTCGCACGGCGCCGTCTAAAACACGTCATTGCTGTCTCCTAAGTGGGCGGCTGAGCTCAGAACTGCCGATTCAGCGCCACGCCCAGTTGCTTGGTGTAGATGTTGCTGTTCAGGTTGACCGTAAGGTCCCGGTGAATGGGCAACCCTCGGTCCATTTTAGGGATGTTGTCATCTATTCCACTGGCGAGGAGCAGCCGCAGGCCGCTCACCAAGAGGACCACCGACAGTCCAGCTGCCATCTGGCTCTTCGTATCGCGGTCGCTCGTCCGCTTGAACAACGCCTCTGCTTCCTCAGAGGACGCCGCGACCAGATATCGATCGTAGATCTCGTTTGCGTCGCTCCGGAAGTAGAGAGCTCGTTTTGCCAGAACAGCGCTTCCCCCCACGAAAAGAGCACCGAAAGTGCGCCTGACTGTAAAGATCGACTCGGCGTGTACGGATGCCGTCGAGAGATTGCAAAAACAAAGTGTAAGTACAACACACAGCCATTTCGTTGTACGCATGGCGGTCCAACTCCTAGCCATAAAGGCAACGCACGTGGCCGGATTCAGTCACATTAGACCCTTGATCCGACAATCGGGTTTCGCTGGGTACAGCTGAGGAACGGCTTTCAGGTCGGGAAGGAGAACGGGAGGTCGATCTAAACTCTATGAATTTTAAAACATAGACCATGGGTCATCCTAAGGCAATGGGGTCGTACAATCTGAGAAGGGCGTTACGATCCTCTCGCCCGGAGAACGAAGACACCCGAAACACGATCGGCGATCGACCTCCCCGACCGGTCGATGAGCAACCACGCTGCACCCAAACCGAGCGTCATAGGATAGATGATGTAGGCACCGACGATCCTCACCGCGCCCCTCACTGCACCTGGCGCCCCCCCTTTCGAGTCGACCAGCCTCACCCCCGCTTCCCTTAAACCAGCCGATGACCCCGATCTGGACCATTGCGGCACTACCAGAACAATCCTGTAGACCACAAGAGCACCGTAATAGGGCCCATACGTCTCCAGTGCCTCTGTCATTTTTTCAGGGTCCGAAAGGAAACTTACAACCTGATCGAAGAACGTCGGCTCATCCCCACCTCCACCACGCCCCCCCAGGCCTCCCCTGCCCCGACCCGGCGGATCTCCCCCTCCCAACGAGACGACCCCCGCTGCAACCAGAACGAGCCCCACCACAGCCGCCGGCAGAAGAGACACGAATAGATCGACTACGCTGGCCCAGAGACGTCTAGCCGCCCTTGGGACCTCGTCCGGATCCTCCCCACCCTCGTTCTCCGGCGTCAGATCCTCCAGACGTGATCGGATTTCAGTCTGAACCCGATCGAATCGTTCAAAATGCGCCTCGCGGTCGATATGCGCGAAGACATCCTCGAGTTGCGATAGGGTATAGTTCCGTACCCTGTCCTCGAACTCACGATCGTCTCTACTCCCGTCGTGCTCTTCGCCCATCAGTCCCTGCGATCCGACAGCGAATAGAGTGTGGGAATCAGAACAAGGGTGACAAACGTCGATAAGACGAGCCCCCCGATCACCGTGATCGCCATTGGAGCTCTGATTTCGGCCCCTTGCCCGACAGGGAATACCACGTTCAGGCCCGCGAGCACAACAGCATGGAGCACTTCAGGCAGAACCGATCCGAACATGCGATCGAAACCGTCGACAATCGGCCGCAGATTAAAGATCCCCATTGCCATCGGGGTCAACCCCAGGACCGTCGTCGAGGTTGTCATCAGAATGGGACGTAGGCGGACACGACATGCCTGCTCGATGGCCTCGAACTTGGGCACGTTCTGCTCCCGTCGAAGCGAATTGATATAGTCGATCAGCACGATCGCGTTGTTTACGACAATACCCGCAAGCATGATCAACCCGATGAGCACGACCACGCTCACCGACTGTCCGGTCAGGAGCAGGATCAGGATGACCCCGACGAGGCCGAACGGGATCGAGAACATGATGACAAAAGGATGGACCAGAGACTCGAACTGGGAGGCCATGACAAGATAGACGAGGAAGATCGCCAGACCGATCGCCAGCCGCATACTCTCGAAGGAACGTTCCCTCTCTTCGTTCTGCCCTCCCACCCGGATCGTGTAGTCGTTCGGCACGTTCATGCCGGCGATCTGGGCCTCGATGTCGACCACTGCTTCACTCAAATCGCGGTCTTCGAGGTTGGCCGACACGATCGCGACACGTTCCTGATCGACTCTTCGGATTTCGGCGGGACCCATTTCCACCTGCAAATCAGCAACGACGGCAAGTGGAATCGGCGTCTGCGCGCTCGCTGGGCTGATGATCAGACGACGCAGGTCATCGACCGTACTACGGTGTTCTTCCGAGGCCCTGACCCGGATGTCGACGCGCCGATCGCCCCGCGCAAACTCCGTGGCCACTTCACCCTGGACCTGATTCCGAATGATCTGCCCGATCGAAGAAATGGTCGTACCCAACTGAGCGACCCTTTTTCGGTTGAACCGAATCTGAACTTCGGGATTCCCTCCCGCAGCGCTTGTTTTCAAGTCCGCCAGGCCTTCGATGCTCGATATCCGCTCGACCACTTCGTCGGACAGAATCTTGAGGGTCGACAGGTTGTAGCCGGCAACCTCGACTTCGATCGGGGTTTTCGACGAGAACAAGGACGGTCTCGAAAACTTGCACTCCACAGACGGGAAGTTCGCCAACGCAACCCGAAGCCGTTCCATCACCGCTTCTTCTTTGTCCCGGATCACGCCCTCCTCGAGAGCCACGTTGATCTGGGCGATGTTTTCCCTTTCCTCGGCAGAAGACCCGCCACTCGATGAGCTGGATCCCACGATGCTGTAGACCGTCCTCACCTGGCTTCCCTGTCTCACGGCTTGCTCGAGGTCCTTTATCATCGCTTCTGTTTGGGCCAGGGGCGTTCCGACGGGCATTTCAACGCCGATAATGAACTCGCCCTGGCTCATCTCCGGGATGAGTTCGCTGCCCAGATACCGGACCAGCCCACCGGATCCGCTCAGGAATCCCACCGCAAGAAGAATGACAGCCAGCCTGTGTCGTAGCGCCCATCGAATCACACTCGGATACGTCGCATAGGCACTGTCCATCAGCTTATGAAATAGGTAGAAGAAGGGGGCGAGAAGCTTCAGGAGGCCACGGCCGACCGCTGAAAACGTAACCCGAAGGAGTGAAATCAATCGAGGCGCGAGTTGACTACGACCTTCACCCACGGCGCGACGGCGCCTTTCGACCTCCGCCAGTTCGCCCATCCAACGGAACTCGAGCGAAGCGAGCATTGGAATCAGGGTCAAGGCAACCATCAGAGAGGCCACGAGCGAGAACGTTACCGTCAGCGCCTGGTCCCGAAAGAGCTGTCCCGCGATTCCCTCTACGAATACGATCGGCACGAATACGCAGATGGTCGTCATCGTGGCGGCGATGACGGCTTGTCCAACTTCGCTTGCACCTTTGTTGGTCGCCTCGAGAGCCCCGAGACCTTCCTCTCGATAGCGCTGGACACTCTCGAGCACGACGATCGAATTGTCCACTAGCATGCCGATGCCCAAGGCCAGGCCACCCAGGGACATGATGTTGAGACTGACTTCCGACACGAACATCAGAAAGAACGTTGCCACGACCGAAATCGGGATCGACAGGCTGATGATGCCCGTACTCTTCGGGTTCCTCAAGAACAGGTAGAGAATGATGATGGCGAGGAAGCCTCCCATCAGCGCGGTGTTCAGGACTTCGGCGACAGATTCCCGAATGAACACGGACTGGTCGAAGACCACCTCCAGACTCGACCGACCCAGCAGAACGTCCCCGTCTTTGCGAAATTTTGCCAACTCATCGTGAATCCGCTGGGCGACGGTAACCGTGTTGGCATCACCTTCCTTGAACACGGCTAGCTCTACGCTCTCCTGGCCGTTGATTCGAGTGATAACTTGTCGTTCTCGATGACTGCGGCTTACCTCGCCGACATCATCCAGCGTGATTATTGCACCGTCGCGGTCGCCGACGACGATATCGCGA
Source organism: Latescibacteria bacterium UBA6620 (assembly GCA_002433075.1). Taxonomy (GTDB): domain Bacteria; phylum Latescibacterota; class UBA2968; order UBA2968; family UBA2968; genus UBA6620. The sequence goes on along the minus strand of DJHM01000055.1, from coordinate 36,473 downwards.
ATCTCCTCAACCGACTTGAACTCATTCAACGTGCGGACGAGGTACTCCGCATCCCCGTCCTTTAGCTCGCCACCGGTCAGGTTGACGTTCTCCTGCCCCAAACGCGCCACGACCTGATTCAAAGGGATGCGCAACGCTGCGAGTTTGGGTCCGTCCACCTCGACGTGAATTTCCTCTTCCAGGCCGCCGTTCACACGTACCGCGGCAACACCCTCCAGGCTCTCCAGTTCAGGCTTGAGATGTTCCTCACCCAGAAGCCGAAGAGCGATCAGGCTCTCTTCGCCGTAGAGACCAATGCGAATGATGGGATCCAGCGAGGGATCGAAGCGCAGGAGGACGGGTTTCTCCGCATCCTGCGGCAACCGCAGACGATCGAGCTTCTCACGGATGTTAAGAGAAGCGAAATCCATGTCCGTGCCCCAGGCGAACTCGACGATGACGTCGGACACGCCCGGGCGGGCGGTCGAACTCACACGGATCACGTTCGTGACCACACCCACGGCCCCTTCGACGGGCTCCGTGATCAGTCGCTCAACTTCAGATGGCGCCGCACCCTCGTACTCGGTGCGCACGGTAACGGTGGGATAGGTGATATCCGGAAGCAGGTTGATCGACAGTCGCTGGAACGCGACCATTCCGAATATCAACGCAGCCACGACGAACATCGTGACGGTGACTCGTCTGCGTGTGGAAAATGCGATGATCTTCATTCGGCGACCGTCAGCCCCCGCGTCTCCTCATCGTCACGATTCCCTTCTCCGCCAATTCGCGGACAAAGGCGCGCCATTTACCCGAATCCGTGCCAATTTCCGGATCCTTCTTGACTCTTTCATCGTAGATTTTTTTGGCTTCAGGAAATCGCTCGAAAATCCTGGCCTGGAAGCGCTTTATATCTCCGCCTCCCCGACCGTCGCTACGCCGACCTTCCTGAAGGTCCTGCTCCGTCGCCGCCACAACTGCGGGAGCTTCACCCACAATCCGGACGGATGTCCCCGGGCGAAGCCCGTCCTGCCCAACCGTAATGACGACCTCACCATCCCGTAGCCCATCGACGATCTCCAACCGGTCGTTATCGCTGAAACCAATGGCGATCTTCCGACGCTCGGCACGGCCGCCCTCCTCGGCCTGCTCGTAGACAAAAACCTGGTTGCCTTCTCCCTCCAGCACGAGAGCCTTTTTAGGAATGACAAGCGTGTGGTGGCGGGTCTCAGTGATGATGTATACGGACGAGAACATGCCGGGACGAAGGATAGTGTTGGTCTGCGACGGTATCTCGACCGTCACCTTGACCGTACCACTTTCAGGGTCCACGATTGGACTGATCCGCTTGACCTTTCCGCGATACTCGCGGCCCGGCGCACTTTCGACCGTGATCCGAGCCTCCTGGCCCGTAGCGATATTGCCGATCTCCTTCTCGGGGACGAGAATACGCGCGAGCAGGGGGTCGAAATCCGCGACCGAGAAAAGGATCTGATTGTTGCTCACCACGTTCCCGATCTCGACCTGCCTCAACGTGACCGTGCCCTCGACAGGAGACGTGATTCGAGTAAAGTTCAAATCCAGCTTGGCTTGTTCGTATTGCGCGCGGGCCCGATCCAATTGGGTCTTCGCGGCCTCGAACTGTTCTTCACTTATCAGGTTGGATGCGAAGATCTTCTGTACACGCGCGTAGTTCCTCTCTGCATCCTCGAACGCCACTTCCATCTGACGCGTCTGAAGTTCCGCGTCTTCGGAATCGAGGCGCGCCAGCACGTCCCCAACACGGACGGGATCACCCTCTTCCTTCAGGATCGCAACAACCTGCCCTGGTCTGCGCGAACGCACATCAATCCAACGATCTGCTTCGAGAGTGGTATTCTTGAGAACGCTCCTCGAGATCTCCCCTCGTGCCACGGCCTCGACCTTCACCGGGACGGCGGCGCTCTGGCGGCCAACTCCCCGTCCCCCCTGGCGCCCCGAGGAGGCCTCGTCGGACCCGCAAGAGGACAGAGAAACGACGAGCAACACGAAACACAACCGATTCAAATGACTCTCCTGATTCTGGAACCAGACAGACGAGGCCCGTCTGTCGGAAAGCAGGCCAGTGGGGTGATTCGACGAGGATCGACGCAGGCCGGTTCCCCGAAGGGGCCGGAAAAGCGAGTGGTTACTAACATGTCCAATATACCAAAGGAACCGCAATCGACAACGAATAACCTCGCATCAAGGCTGTGCGTCTTCGGTCGCAATGATGAACCGCTTGACTCCCGCACCTTTGATCAGATCAAGAATCCTCATCACATCCCCGTAGGGAAGGCCCTGATCTGCCCGGAGCACGAGTCCTCCCCCGGCATCCACTTGATTCGACGTCGAGGTCAGAATGCCGCGGAGAGCTCCCTCGGACACCGGTTCTCCATTATAGGCCATTTCGCCCGATGCGCTTACGTTGAGGATGAAGCTCTTCTCGCGTTGCAACCGATCGGCGTTTTCCATCGACGGTAATTCTACTTTGAGCGCGGACTGTTCGATAAAACTGGTCGTGACCAAAAAGAACGTGAGCAACAGAAAAAGCACGTCGATCAAGGAAGTGATGTTCACGTTCGGCCGACGCCGGGTTGTCGCGACCATTCTCACGACAATTCCCCCTGGTGCCCGGAGATATCCGTCTGTGTTCTGAACCCGCGAAGTTTCTTTAGCAGCGCATTCGAATGTTTCTCGATTTCAAGTACCAAACTCTCTGCCTTAGCGGTGAAATAGTTGTAGAACACGAGTGCCGGGATCGCAATGAACAGTCCCGCGGCCGTCGTCAGAATGGCTTCGGCAATCCCCCCCGCAAGCAGGTTACCCTTCCCGACCCCTACCTCCGAGATCTCCTGGAAAACTTTGATCATACCGATGACGGTCCCCAGTAGCCCGAGCAACGGCGTGATACTGGCCACAGTTTCGAGCACGACAAGCCCTCGCTGCAAATCGCCCATCTCCTGACGGCCCTGGTCGAGGATGCTCTCGCGGATTTCATCGACAGACAGATCCCGATCATCCAGGCCTGCCCTCACGACGTTCGCAAAGGGACCCTCGAACCGCCCACACACGGATTGGGCGAGACCCACATCCTCCGGGCCACCGATATTCTCGATGACGCTGACGATCTCCGGCCGGATGATGCGCGGCCGGCGAAGGCTGAAAGCACGTTCGATGGCGATTCCGAGGGCAACTACGGAACAGATAAAGAGCGGATACATGATGATCCCGCCCTGTTGAAACAGATCCCAGGCCATACGTTATCCTCTAACCGGCACCGCGATAGATGATGTAGCCAAAGAGCGCCGTAATCTCTAGGAACGGTTCCGGAAAATCCTCCGGCAACGGGCGGAACGGCGCTGACAACTCCACTGCCTGACGGCTCGTGGTGAGCAGCAGATCGCTCCCACCGCGTGCCAGTACCGTGAGCGAGTCCAGCGTACCATCAGGATGAATACGAAATCGAATGGTGTTCTTGCCCTCGATGATGCCAAGCCGCGTAAACGCAGCCGGCGGGAAGATGTGTGATTGGATTCTGCGCTTCAGATATTTGAGGTACGGAGCGAAATCCCAAGTGTAGGTGCTGAGTTGCAGCCCACCTTCCTCCAACGCTCTCGAAGCAGTGTTGTCGAATGGGACTGAAGACTGAGCTGCGGGCAAGGGCAGGCCATAGACCATTGCCTCTCGTTGTTCCTGCGTGAAATGACCTTCTTGCACCGTTCGTTCCCGCCACATCGGATCCCTCGCGCCGTCCCTCCCGGTTCTATTTGACTGACGGCTCCCGCGCGGGTCCCCCAGACGATCGAAGTCACGTCCCATCTGGGTCTCGAAAGCATCCTTGCTCTCGAACATACCTTCGTTGTAGACAAGGTGGGATCGGGGCAGATCTGACTGGTTGCGGTCACGAGACCTTGCGTTTCGGTCTGCGAGGAGATTTGTCTGGTCCGGGGGCGTATTTTCAGGGTCTGCTTCAGATTCCACGAATTCGAAGGCCAGGGGTTCGGGCTCGATAAGAATTGGGGTCGGATCCGTCACCGCAGTAAAACGGCGGGCCGGTTCCAACAGCAATAGAAACAGAAGATGCAGGAGGAGGGCGGCCGTGTAGGCTGCTGAGTAACGCTTTGAGAGCGGTGTGATGGGCATGCGATCCAGTCGATCAGGCTGCGTGAATCGAACGACTAACGATATGGTAGGGCCTCATGGCAGACAAGCCCAAAGCGTGACGAAAGCCGACAGGCCGGGGTTTAAACGATGATGGCCCGAGGGTAAACACCCTCGGGCCATCATCGTTGATGAAAAAGTTCCGACTTTGGTTACTTGGCAAACACCATCTTCTTCTTGGCGACATTGCGGCCCGCTACGAGGCGATAGATGTACTTCCCGGTGGCCACCGTCCGACCCACTTCGTCGCGGCCGTCCCACAGGACCGCGTGTTGACCGGCGTGTTCGACATTGTTGGTCAGTACACGAGCCTGCTGTCCTAGAGTGTTCTAAACCACAAGCGAGACATTGGACTCTTCAGCCAGTGTGTAGCGAATCGCCGTAGCGGGATTGAACGGATTCGGATTGTTCTGGGACAGCCCGAATTCGTATGCCTCTCCCCACTCGTCAACCACCGCCTGCTTCGCCGCAACCAGTTTGGTGGCTGGCGGGCCTGTCACCGCGATCGTCGCAGGATTCCCACCCGTAACGGGGTCGGTCGTCGACTCCCATGAGTTCTGCACTCGACCCCGGAAATGATGGACTAAACTCGGTAAGACCTCGAAGCTTGCCTGACCATTTTCGTCCGTGTAGAGACGCTGACCCGTGTTGCTTTTGTTGCTGCGAAGGAGGTCAACTCGGACATCGTTCTGTGCCACACCGTTGTAGGTCACGGTCGAGAGGCCCACTTGAACTGTCTCGTCTTCGTCGCCCGTCCTGACGACGGCAGTCACTTCAGTCCCCCCGTTCAGGTGGACTTTGAACTTATGCTGGAAATCGTTCAGAACCTCGAAGGTGGCAAACCCGTTTTCATCGGTGTTCACCCTGACGCCTGTATTCGAGCCATTATGGCGAAGCAGGTCGACCCGCTTGTTTTCGATGCCGTTCTCACCCGAACTGTCGAGAAGCGTGAGGCTCGTCGTGACCGTTGCCACAGTCGTGCTGCCAGCCGCCGGAAGCTCGTCTGTGACCGTCGTGCCATCGCTGAAGTAAACACGGAATTTGTGAGCGACCCGGGGCAGGATTTCGAACCGAACGTAGCCGTCGACATCCGTGTAGTCTCGGACACCAGTGTTCGAACCATTGGATCGCAGGAGGTTCACCCGCTTGCCTTCGATCGGCTCCGGAACCGCCCTGCTGTCGAGCAGCCTAAGGGTCGTCACTTCGATGCTCACGACCACATCGTCGTGCACGACTGGAGCCGTATCACAGAGACCGCCGTTGTAGTAAACCCGGAAACGACCTGCCAGCGCCTCAATCACACCCCGGGCGTTGTTGAGGGAGATGCCCACGCCCAGAGCCAGGACACACGGGATGTATTTAAGTCGTGATTTCGAGTCGGCTTAGATTTGCTTCTGGGAGTGAATGTAAAAGCGGAATACGACTGCCGTCGCGCTCGCGAACAGGGGGAGGTCCACCAGCAATATCCTGAACCAGCCCATATCCTGCCGCGACAAAACAGCCGGAAACACGAGTAACGCCAGAAGGGCCATGAGCAGCTAAGATGAGTTCGCGCAGAGGTGGATCAGCTTCGGCTTTCACGCCCCAGGGGAGCCTGCTCTTCAGCAGTTTGGGAAGTAACTTCCGGGCGGTCTGAATCGACTCCTTAGCCCAGCGAAACTGCTGCGACTTCCACGCACTTGCGGTTACCGGGAGTTCCCCTGGTGCAACCACCTGGGGCAGATAGACAAATTTCCATCCCGCCATCTGCGCTCTGTAACTAAGATCGAGGTCTTCGGTCAACGTGTCGTGTTGCCAACCCCCTGCTTCTTCGATACAGGCCTTCCTCCAGATCCCGGCGGTGCCGTTGCAATTGAAGAACAGACCTGCCCGACTCCTGCCTCCGTGCTCCTTGACGAAGTGCCCGTCCAGAAAGATCGCCTGGACTTTCGTCAAGAGCGAGTAGTCCCGATTTAAATGGCCCCACCTGGCCTGCACTACGCCCAGATCGGGTTGGTCTGGAAATGTGGTACGGTATCCCTCAAGAAAGATGCCGACGGCACGAAATCCGCGTCGAACACAACCAGGAGGTCGTGTCGAGCGACCTGCATCCCTGCCGCGAGCGCACCCTCCTTGAACCCTACTCGATCCGCTCGGTGGATGTACTGGACATCCAGTCCGTCTCTGGCCAATTCCGCGGCAACCAGACGAGCCAGTTCTTGAGTTTCGTCGGTGGAATCATCGAGCACCTGAATCTGTAGCAGATTGTAAGGGTAGTCCAACGGCGCAACAGACCGCACGAGGCGCTCGACCACATACTGCTCGTTGTAGATGGGAAGTTGAACGGTAAAGCCGGGCAGATCCGGGTCTTTAGCTCGAAGGGGTGTAACCTGATGATCCGCGTGCTTAAAGTAGAGCCAGACGATCACGAATCGGTGAAAGCTGAAAACCATCAGCAGCGCCAGGGACAGCACATAGACGGGCAGCAGGAGGATCTGCCACACTTCCATCGACTCGCGCAATCCTACGTTCATCGACTCCCGGCACGGACCGGGAATTTAACCAGCTCATTCCGGGGGGGCAAGACCGTGGGGGGAACGGGCAGGAAGGACAGCAAGAGCTGAGCAATTTACATCTGATAAACATACGCGATGACGTTCAGCATTTCCCGATCGGACAGTCGACCCTTCGTAAAGGGAGGCATTGCGATCCCCCGCAGGCCGGTATTCTTGATACCCCGAATCTTCTTCCCGATCTGGTATCTGCTGTAGCCGTTCTTGATCAAGGAAGGAGCAGGCCCGCTACCGTCATTGATATGACAGATCACACAGGATCTTCTGAAGACAGTCGAGCCGAGGGCCGGATCTCCGAGCGTGAGCATTCGATCGCTCGGGAGTGCCTCCGCACGCATCGGCTCCGCCGCCTTGGATTTACGTTCCGGGGAGAGTTCCTCAGACCGGAGATAGGCCGCGAACTGTCTGATTCGATGCCGGGGTGCCTCTTCACCCGTCAGGGAACCGGCTCTTCGTTCGGTCATCCACCTTTCCAGGCAGGTCTTCACCGCCATCTCCAGTGAGCTCAGCCCACTCCCGTCCCAAGCCTGATATTTGGCTCGAAATCCAACGTTGAACATCGGGTGACCGGGTCTGACATACTGGTCCGGCGTCTTTTTCTCGTTGAAGTCCGCGTGACAGTGCCAACACGTCATACCCGTTGCCGAGCCAGAGTCTTCGCGAGACCGAAACTGGCGCTTGCCGGCCACAACATCGGCATCCTGGGCAAGGACAAAACCCGCCAGAACAATGACCAATGAGATGAGTGCGGCGCTCAAACCGTGTTTCATTCTTCACTCACTGACTTTGGGTCTCTCACGCACCTGAATCCCAGATCCCTTCGTCGCCTCTCTACGCGTTCATATCCCCGCGTGGTTGCTTGAACCCCTTCTTGGGGACTCGCCCAACTCCCCCCCCGAATCACCCTAGCTTCCTGATTATCGGGCATCACTGGTGTAGAGGTCCACTCCCACACGTTACCACACAGATCGTAGACCCCATACTGACTCACGCCATTCGCAAACTCAGCCACCTCAGAAGTATCGTGATAACCCACTTCCAGGTTATTGCAGTTCTGACGGTTAAAGGTATTGCCCCAGGGGAATTTTCGCCCGCTCGGACCTCGAGCCGCCTTTTCCCACTCCTGTTCCGTGGGAAGACGCTTTCTCGCCCAGGTGGCATAAGCCACGCAATCCTCGATGCTCACGTTGACGACCGGATGTTCCGCCTTTTCGGCCGGATAGACCCCGTCCCGCCAGTGCGATGGCACATGAGGATGCCCTGTTTCATCCCGAAACCGCTGGTACTGCCGGTTTGTAACGGGATAGAGGTCGATCTCGAACGCGTCAAGAGAACTCGCTCGGCTGACATCGCCCATCAGGAATTTTCCAGATGGCACCAGGACCATGCCCTCAGCCGCCTGAGCCGGCGCACGGAAATCTGTAGGTACCGGGCGGCGTGGCTGAGTAGACGCACTCAGATGGGTGTAGACGGAGATGGATTCTTCGTCCGTCGGGAACAATTTACCCCGGCTGAGCAAACTGACCAACCTACGGTCCTCCAGGTACTCTCGAAGGTGAGGAGGAAGGTCGATGTCCGCAACGGCCTCGGCACCGAGGCCCAACTCTTTGATCGTATCCTGTACTTCGGCGATCAGGAGAGGTCTCTGAAGCGCTCGCTCGGAGAATTCCTCGAAGGAGAACGAAATGATGATCCATTTGGCGAGTAAATCCTCGTCCATCAGTCCGTCCCGTAGGAACCCGCGGCGCTCGGCAAGACTTCGCTGGATCGAGAACGTGTTCAGGAACCGCTTCACAGTTCGCGGGTTCGTCGACACCGTTTCAGAAACCGTCTCCAAATATCGCAGGATGGGATGCTGGCCTACATTTGCATCGAGCAGTTCCTCCTTGATGAATCCCTGAATGTGCTCGGGCCGAATCGGGGGCAGGTTAAACTGCAGCTGAATGATTTTATCCATGTAGGCGTGCTCATCGAAACCCTCAATCGTCTGATACTGTGCCTTGACGGCCTTTTCGACGATCTCGCTGTCCATCCCGAGCACGAAGACACAGCCCGGTCGGTCCATGAACAGTTTGACGGTTTCCAGCACTCTAGCAACCCGGTTCGGTTGGCAGCGATCGAGGTCATCGATGAAAAAGACGAGCGCGCCTTTGGTGTCAGTAAAAGACTGACGTCCCGGCGTAGACCCGGTAATCGACCAGCTGATCAGTCGATCCAAGAAGCGCTCGAACTCTCGCAGCAGGGGGAGGTTTCGCAGCAGAGAAGCATCATTCGTGACGGGATTCGCCAGATCGGGCAAGTCAGGGCGCTGAACCAGGCCGTCGAGAGAGCGCGCGATGCGAGACCAATCCAGACCGCCATCGGATCTCCGCATCTGTTCCAGACGCTGCCGGGGAAAATCCTCTGCCATCATCTGGGACACAATCTCTTCGACCAAGGCAACAAGAATAGCGCTCTGGGTCGAATACTTCCACGCGTTGAACCAAACGGTCCGGCACGGCCGGTACACTTCGTCGCCGCCCGCGGTATCGACTTCGCGTGTGATGTCGACCAGCAGTTCACGAATCGATCGCATCAGCGAGGTTTTCCCGCTGCCCCACGCACCGTTTATGGCGATTGCGAGCGGAGTCTGATTGGACCGGTCCGCGATGATTTTGGCGAACGTCTCCGCGTAGACAGAAAACCCGAAGTGATGCGCGCGCTCAGCGGGAGAATCATTGTGGATCTGGATACGATCCGTCTCTTTGAGTTGCTCGATCACGATGAGCCTCGATGTCTGTAAGACGCCTGAGTCGACAGCTTCATCTCCTCCTCGGCGGTCCCCGCTCTGCCGTCCTGCAGGAACAACGTATACGGTGGACCTCCAGCCAGATGAATCGTCACCTCCAGGCGCCCCCCCGCCTCCGCCGAGGGCAGCCGGCACGTGAACGTTTCGTTTGGACCCTCGTCGAACGCGATCGAAAGAGGAAACTCGACCCACGTCATCTTTTCGCCAATATTCTCAACCACCAGAGAAAGGAACTCAGTCCGTTTCTGATACACGCGATCTACCACCCCCAACCCGCTCAGAGTCCCCGATTCCTCGAGTCGATTGAGCCAGTTGAAAACCTCGGCCATGTGTCTATCGGGAAGGAAGGGCTGCCCGGGCACAAACGAGACTCTCAGACCCGGAACATCGACCTCCTCTCCAGTGGCCGGGGACGTCGATTCCTCGGCCGAATTCACGAACCGGTGGGCCCCGTCAGGATCGATCTCTAACGACTTCCCGCAGCCCCTGGCCAGGGCGTGTCGGGTAGACGGGCGGATTCGTTCCTCTTCGGTTGTCCCATTGAGGATGTTATATATTGCGCCCTTGGAGACACCGCTTGCCGTGGCGACGGCAGCAACGGAGATTCCTTGGACCTGCAGTTCGTGCTCGAGTGCGTCGCGGAAGTTCATAAACTTACTCCTGTTATCATTGAGTCTCTGCATGATAATATACAAATATGGACACAAATGGCAAGGGTTTTGTTTAGTTTTGTCTATTTGTGCTTGACTTGTAGGTTCAAGCTTGCGTATATTGGTGAGGAAGACGACCGGCAAAGGGCCGATATAAAGATTGTATCGTCCTGTAAATACACATCTTAGGGCGATAAAGACGACACCGAACTCCCGGAGTAAAACGGTGTATCTCGAACACTGGGGGCTTGACGAACTCCCGTTCGAAAATGTCCCAGACCCCCGATTCTTTTACCCATCGGCTGAACACCAGGAGGCTCTGCTGAGGCTTTTCTATGCTGTGAACAGCCGGAAGGGGGCCGCAATGCTCACGGGTGAGATCGGCTGCGGTAAAACCATTCTGAGTAGAACCCTGATTCAGGACCTGCCCCCTGATCGTTACGAGGTAGGTCTCGTCGCAAACCCAAGCTTGTCCCCCGTGGAATTCCTGAGGGAAATCCTCTACCAGTTGGGTGCAGAGTCCTCCTCCGAGTCTAAACTCGACCTCTTGCACGCAATGAACAGCCAAGTCACGCAGAGCCTGAACGCGGGTAAAGACACAGTCGTCATCATCGACGAAGCCCAGACGATCGAGGACCCGGCCACTCTGGAAGAACTCAGACTGTTGCTAAACTTCCAACTCAACGACCGCTTTCTCCTCACCCTGCTTCTGATTGGGCAACCCGAACTCAGAGAAAAAATCGGGGCGGTGAAACAGCTCGAACAAAGAATTTCGACCAAATTCCATCTTGGGCCCTTGAAGGCGGAGGAAACTCGCTCCTACGTCCTCACCCGACTCGAGAAAGTAGGCGTCAAGAACACCTTGTTCAGCGATGATGCACTGGCCCTCATCCATCGAGCGTCCGAAGGTATCCCCCGAGAGATCAACAACATCTGTGATATTTCGCTGTTGCTCGGATTCGGCTCAAAGGCAACAGAGGTGAACGCCGAAATCGCGAACAAAGCCGCTCAGGCCATCAAACAGATCTAATGCCTCGACTGTCTGACATGGTGCGGTCCGGAGAAACCGCGATGCGAAGCGAGGATCTCGCAGAGCATCAACGCGCCCAAACAGGCGGGGCCTCGCCCCCTGCGGGCGAAGGTGAATCCGCCCCGCAGGAACAGGGTACCTTCACGAGCCTTCCAAAGGCCGGAAAGCCGGACCCGGTCCCCCTGAGGGACTTCCCGATCCTGAGTCAGATCCACGCTGAAGTCGGCACGATGGCTTCAGTCGTGGATCTGATCAATCACATCTCTCACTATATCGCAACAGGTGAACGTCTAAGTGTGCCGTCTCCTCCCCGCGAGACTGCTCCCCAGGAAGCTGCTCCGGCGACGATCGCGCCGGAGCAGCCTCCTACTCCAACTGTTGCGGAGGCCGAGCCCCCACCCGAAGCTCCGCCTCCTACCCAAGCTCTCCCGGCCGAACCCACGCCTCCGGTCGCAGATCCACCTTCAGCAGGCGCGGGAACACCCGGTGCTTCCGAGGAGGAAATCAACGCCCTTTATGACCAGCTTTATGGATTCGTCGCGGGGGTTGCCACGGCCGTTCGGGAGGAGAGACCCTTCACTGTCGACGAAGCGTTCGGCTATGTGTCCCAGGTAGTCGACACTCCGGCTGCGTCCGACGTACTCTACAGACGCGCGATTTACACTCGAGAATCCAGCGACGATGAACAGGGCTTCGCATCTGCCGTCGTCCTCCATTCCGTCAACGTCTGTATCTACTGCCTCAAGATCGGTGAAGGCCTTCGATACGGGCGTGATCAATTGATCGATCTGGGTGTCGCAGGTCTCCTACACGACCTCGGAATGGTACGTCTTCCTCCCGAGTTCTTCACCAAAGGGCAACTCGACGCCGAAGACATCGAACGTTTGCACAAGCACCCGTTTGACGGTCACGCCGTACTCAGCGATCTGGACGAGAACCTCCAATGGCTCGCCCAGATCGCCCTACAGGAACACGAGCGCTTCGACGGATCCGGCTATCCAAACCAGGTCCAGGCCGGCCAGATCCACGAGTATGCCCGAATCGTTGGCGTCGCCGACTTCTATGCCGGGCTGACCCGGCCCAGACACGACCGTCGAGGGCGTTTGCCCTTCGAGGCGGTCAAAGAGATCATCCATACACACAAGGCCAAATTTGCCCTATGGGGCCTCGTGGGTCTGTTCATCCTAATGGGGCTCCTCTGGCAAACGGGTTTTTTCGGTCGCCGCACGGCCAGCGTCGACTCTCCCACCACGCGTTCGTTCGCGAACCTGCCTGCCGAGCCGCCTTCCGAGCCCCGTGCGCCCTCTGTCCTCGTCGGGCAGACCGCGCCGTCGCGCTCGACGGTAACGCTGGCAGCCACGCCCCCTTCAGAAGCATCGGATACAGGCCTGCCCAAGCTTTCAACTCCCACCTCTCCTGAGGCGGTCCCGAGCTCAGGGCAGTCCCCCCTTGTCCATCGTACCGAGGCCCCGGTTTCTCAAGAAGCACCCGTCTACGGCATCCACGTAGCCTCGTATCGTACAGCCCGCAGCGCCCAGAGAGCGCTGGTTCCCCTGGCGAACCGCGGCTTTGAGGGTCACGTCGTCCGTACCCAACTCGACGGCCGGGGAACTTTCTATCGAGTCATCGTAGGCGCTGAACGTAGCCGGGAGGCAGCTGATGCGCTGGGTCGTCGAATGAAGGATGCGGGAGTGAGGGAAAAACTGAAGACCCTACGTACGGGCCCCTAAACTGCTACCCCCCCAGAACGAGGTCGGGGTCTGCGTCCTCAGGAACTTCGAAGGGCTGGACGCGAGGCCCCCCTACTCCGAACGGGACCCGGACCTCCTGATACGGGAAAGTGATCAATCGGCCGTGAGGCTTGTGCTCGAGAATGCGGGTTTCGTCGAACTCGGGAAGAGTCTATCCACATTCCACAGGGACTTCAGTTGCTTCATCGAAGGTGCAGAAGTAGCCGTCGACCTCCACATCGGCGCAATCTCCTGGAACGGGATTCCCTACGTCCGTGCGGATGACATCTTTTTCACTTCTACCCCGTGGAGATGGCCAGCAGCAGCAGAATGTCGACCGGCTTGATGGCTGTCCCGAGCGCGAGAATGGCTCCTGCGACAGTTGCGGATAGTTGCAGACGACCATTGAGCGGGGTCCAGACAAAGATCCCGATGTCCCGATTGACGGCCGCTTTGGTGAGCTGTGAAAAAGCGATGACCAGCAGGAGGAAGTCGTCCAATCGAACCGTAACCCCGCCGCCAGTGGTTCGGCTCCCGAATTCGGGGGACAGAAGCGTCGCGAAAATCAACATGAAGAGCGCGAACCGGGTGGAAGCGAAACTTCCGATAAACACGATCAGGCCCGCTACGGCGCCAAAGGTGAGGACTGCAGAAAAATTGGGCACAGCCGTGCCAATGACGACGGCGAGCAAGCCAAGAATTGCCATCGTCGCAAGCAGGATGGGTGACGTATTCTGTGTCTGTGGGCCGAGCATTTGGGAAGGGACCGGGTGTTGGTCCTATTGTAAGGCCTACAATGTCCATGGCGTCTACAAGCACCTGTTGGCCTTCGGACTCGACAGTGAAGGCTATGCCGACACCCCATCGATTGGGGAGGGCTTCAACCGGCGCATTGGGTTCGCCACCTTGCTGAGCCCCTGGCCTGTCAGCCCTCCTCTTCGTCGCGGTGAAGGTTCGAAAATACGAAGGGATCGGGCCTCTGGCCGGTCGAGTGCTGACGATCTTTGCTATCGTCTTCCTGGTCCAGAACTTTCCCTACACCTACGACCAATGCAACGGCGATCAGGGCACGGCCCCCTACCAGGACTTCATCGATCGTGTCACGAACCGTGGGGGCCTCGTGTTCTGGGCGCACCCCGAGATCGAGGTCAACCGCATCATCTCCAAGCCTCCACTCAAGGTGCGGATGCAGACAGAGGCGTATCACAACGGCCTGCTCTACACCGGGTTCAGTGCCTTCTATGAGGGAATGGAATTCATCATTCCTCCGGGCGGGATCTGGGATCGTGTTCTCGAGCAGTATGCGACTGGAATCCGGGACCATCCTGTCTGGGCCATTGCAGAAGGTGACGTCGAAGGTGATCACTTCTCCCCCGAACTGAGTCAGACGGTTTTCCTGCTCGAGTCCTTTACCCGTGAAGACGCATTGCGGGCGCTGGAGTCGGGAAGGATCTACGCAACAGCCGGCCCGAACGGCCCTCACGTGTCGCTCGACGCCTACGAACTCCGCTCAGCCAACGGCGAACAGACTGCCTACATGGGTCAGACCCTTCAGTCAGGAACCCCGGTCACACTCCACGTTGAGGTATCGCTTTCCGGACCAGTGGCCGAATCAACACTTTCTGTGAACGTGATCAAGAACGGCCGCTCCGTACGTGAAGTGAAGGGTACAGGCTCCGTCGCAATCGAATGGACGGACGAGGATCTTCCTCCCGGAAGGCTTCACGTCTATCGGGTAGACGTCCACGCCCCGAAGCAATCCGGCGTCCTCACGAATCCTATTTTCGCAGACCGTCGGGCGAGGTTGGCTTGCGCAAGCTACGGGTCCTGAACATCATCACGCGCCTGGAACGTGGGGGAGCCCCCATGGCGCTCCTGGAGATCCTGCGTCGTTACGATCGATCTCGTTTCGAATTCCATCTTGCCGCAGGCCGTACGCAAGATCCCTCCCTGGATCTTCTCGAGGCAGGTCAATCGGTCCCCGTTCCGTTCCATTTTGTCCCCCACATGCAGAGAGACCTTCATCCTGTCCGTGACTTGATCGCTACGCTACATCTGTTCCGGATTATCCGTCGCGGACGATACGACATTGTTCACACACACACTTCCAAAGCCGGATTCCTCGGGCGGTTGGCGGCAGCCGCGGCTGGTGTTCGTACCATCGTGCATTCCCCGCACGGCACCGTGCTTCACGGCTACTTCTCCCCTTTCGTCGCCAGATTCTTCGCCACGCTCGAGCGTCTTTGTGCTCTCATCTCTCACAGCATCGCGTGTCTAACACGGAAGGAGATCGACCAGCTCCTTCACGCAGGCGTGGGAAGAAGGCGCCAGTACACGCACATCTACAACGGGATCGACGTCGAACGTTTCAATACGCACCCGGATCGCCGTGAAGCCGCCAGAGGCCGACTGAGTTTCTCGGATGAGACCGTTGTCTTCGTCACCGTCGGCCGCCTTGTCCCCGTCAAGGGGTACGAAGATCTGCTGGAAGCCACTCGACTCGTGACCGAAAAGGCGCCCCAGCAACCCGTGCGGCTCCTGATCGTGGGTGAGGGTGAGCTGAGATCTCGATTGGAGGCTCAGCGGGACGCTCTGGGTCTTCAGTCGCTCGTGGAATTCCTGGGCTGGAGGGACGACGTCGACGACATCCTCGACGCGTGCGACGTCTTCGTTCTCTCCTCGTTGAACGAAGGCCTGGGACTCGTCCTCGTGGAAGCCATGGCCAAGTCCCTCCCCGTTGTCGCCACCTCTGTCGGGGGTGTACCGGAAGTCGTCGATGACGGGATCACAGGGACCCTGGTCACCGCACGGGCGCGAGACGACATGGCTGACGCGATGATCGCATTTGCCCGAGACTCGGGGCTTCGTTTAAGAATGGGAGATGCCGGGCGCCGGCGGGCGGTGAACCTGTTTTCCATCGAAAGTACGGTCAGAAATACCGAGGCGCTCTACGCTGGACTCGGGAAGGCTCGGTCTTGATCGTCAGCGTTCACCAGCCCCAGTATGCGCTCTGGCTCGGCTATTTCGACAAGATGATCCAGTCTGACGTTTTCGTACTGCTGGATTCGGTCCAGTTCAAGAAGAACGAATTCCAAAATCGCAACAAGATCAAGACTTCCCAAGGCTGGCAGTGGATCAGCGTACCCGTTCGGTATCGGTTCCCCCAGCTGATTCGAGAAGTCACGATCAACGAGGATGTGAACTGGCGACATAAGCATCGAGTCGCATGCTCCCATATCCACACATCATCTACATATGCCGTTGACCCCTTTCAAAGCCTCCGCTTCCTACACCCTCCCGCTCGCCCAAGCACCCCCGTGAGCCGGCGCGCCTAACTCTTCCAGGGCCTCGGTGCGCTCGTCATCCTTGCGATGCTCGTAGCGGATGTGAAGGCGCTGTTCCAGGACCACGAGCTGCTCTGGGCGTATGTCGGGATCATGGCCACCGCCTTGATGTT
This sequence comes from Latescibacteria bacterium UBA6620, assembly GCA_002433075.1. Lineage (GTDB taxonomy): Bacteria > Latescibacterota > UBA2968 > UBA2968 > UBA2968 > UBA6620. The sequence goes on along the minus strand of DJHM01000055.1, from coordinate 20,105 downwards.
CACGCTGGTCCCCGTCGTGCACGCCGTCGCGGTCCGGATCGGGGCCATCGATGACCCCGGGGGGTGCAAAACGCACGAATCTCCCACGCCTCTGATGGGTGGCGGGGCCATCTTCCTCGGGTATGCGTTCGTCATGGTCCTCGGCCGGGGCATCCTCAACTTCTCGGTCGAACTCAAAGCCGTCGCGTTGGGTGGGACCCTCGTTTTCGTGATCGGCGTTCTGGACGACATCTGGGGATTAACCGCTCGAATCCGGTTGGTCGCTCAACTCCTGGCCGTCGGCATCCTGATCAAGTATGGCGTGGTGCTTTCCTTCCTCCCCGAAACGTGGTGGGGCGACCTGGGCGAGATCCTCATCACGATCATCTGGGTCGCCGGCATCACGAACGCCCTCAATTTCCTCGACGAGATGGACGGACTGGCCTGCGGCTCGGCCAGGATGAACGCCCTCTTTTTCGGGTTGGTCGCGCTTCAGACCGATCAGAGCTTCATGATGCTCCTGTCTCTCGCTCTGGCGGGCAGTTGCCTCGGCTTCCTTCCATTCAACTTCAGACGACTCACCCCCGCACGAATCTTCCTTGGGGATGGAGGAAGCAATCTTCTTGGATTTACCCTGGCTGGCATCGGCATCCTGGGGGACTGGGGCACCGACAACCTCGTCGGTCTGGCCTTGCCGATTCTGATCCTGGGTGTTCCCATCTTCGACACCACACAGACGACGATCGTACGGGTAGGAACCGGCAAGGTGCGTTCCTTCGGCCAATGGCTACGGTATACGGGTCGCGATCACTTCCACCACCGATTGTCGGATCTCGGCATCGGGAACCGAAAGGCCGTGCTGGTCATTTACCTCGTCAGCATCTGGCTCGGTCTGGAGGCGCTTGTGCTCAAACACGCCTGGGGAATCGACGCCTTCTTCTCGATTCCCCAGGTCGGCATCGTGTTCGCCCTGATCGGATTGTTGATGGTCTTCGTGCAAAACCGGTATGAGAGACTGGCCGAACTGAGGGGGTCGCGGACTCAGAAGGCGAACCCGGTGGCACCCACCCGTCTTGAGGGTGCCTAAAACCGCATTCTTCTTTACAAAAATCGTGTTTCTCTTAGTATTTAAGGTCTCAGAACGACACGAACCACTCAGACCGAGGAAATGATGGCAGACTACAAGGGATTCGATAAGGACTACGATCAGGAAGCGGTTGCGGACGAACCGTCAGGCGGGAATTTCATCGACTCCGACCGAGAGTACCCGATCGAAACAAGATGCTGTATCACAGGCGAAGATACGAAGCACAGTTTCTGCCGATACCCGGACCCGGTCCGGGGCACGATGATGGTCATGGCCCACGATGTGATGCTGGCTTTCTCCCGCGAAGGGGAGAGTCTTTCGGCAGAGTTCGAACGCGTTCTTGGCCTGCGCCGGAGGCAGGAGAGTCGCAGATAGGGTAGTTCCAGCCGCATCAAAGCCGGGATTCGCCTGTGTGATCCCCACTTCCCCAGATGGGTGGATCCGAGTGGACTGGGGTTTCGTCGGCATCATGGTCGGCTCGACCGCTTACCTCGCGCTGATCGTGCTTGCCTTTGTCCAGAACTATCGCGAAAACAAGGCGAAGATCGAACAGACGCGTTCGGATGTCGATCGCGTGGAAGAACAGATACGCGAGTCCGAGCACGCACGAAAAGAAGCCGAGGACCGCGCCACAAAGCTCGAAGAGGAAGCGCTGGGTTACGAACAGCAGATCACAGAACTCCAGGCAAAAATCCGGGTGTCCTTGCCCGATTCCGAATCCTGAGGTGGATTCGGCGTCCTCCGAAGCTATCCTGGCTCAAGAGGGATTCCGCTCCACGACGTAGCCTTTCGGTTTGTCCACGACGTTCAGCAACGGATCTCCTGAACAGAACCGACGAACATTCTCGATGATCACAGTTTCCCTACGACTCTGGATCTGGGGTGACGTTCCGGCCACGTGTGGGGTGATAAGACATTGTTCCATCGACCATAACCGATGATCAGCCGGCAGAGGTTCTTCCTCGAACACATCCAGCGCGGCCCCCTGGAGATGTTGCGCCTCCAGCGCATCGGCCAGCGATGACAGATCCACGACCTTCCCTCTGCCGATGTTGACCAACACGGCACCTCGCTTCATCTGAAAAATCGCACGTTCATCCATCATGTATTCCGTCTCTCCCGTGTGCGGCACACAGATGACCACAAAGTCCGAGGTCTTGAGCATGTCCTCCAGCCCGGACGGGTCGTAGATCTTCTCCACGTAGTCGGGTTCGTCTTTCGGCGCCGGATCGACCCCCACAACCCGCATGTCGAAGGCGTGAGCCCGTTTGCAGACCTCCAGACCGATACCCCCGAGACCGATCACGCCCACCGTGGTGCCGCCCAGATGGATCACTGGCGCCCCCTTCTGCCAGCGACCCTCCAGGCGATGCGCGTGGTAGACGTGCATCCCGCGGGCGAACATCAGCACGAACGCGAACACGTGATCGGCGATCACGTCGCTGTAGATCCCGCGGAGGTTCGTCATGACGACGTCGCTTGATCGCAACTCGGAGAAGAAGTAATTGTCGAGCCCGGCGCTGGTTGCCTGAATCCAGCGCAGGTTTCGCCCCGCCTGAAGCAGAGCGGGCGTGATCCTGCCATAAAAGCAGTCGGCATCCCCGATCGCGGCAACGGCCTCGTCATCGGATTCGGGCACGACGACATCGACGTCAAGGCCCAGGATGGCCTCAATCACGTGATCGTCGAGGGAAGGACGAAGGACCATTTTCACAGACACAAATCGCTCCTTTGAAACGGACCCAGGTTGACCATTTTCCCAATAAACAACGTGATAGAAACGTGTCAACGGTTCGAGTGCATACGTTGACAGCCTATGGAGAGGGCGCTATCATTCGCGCCGCAAGAAATGATGTGCTCGGCCGAGACGGGAAGTACGGATGGCCCCAAAGTGATTGTTGGAACTCGACCTTGATCCCACACGAAAACGACCATCTCAAATACGCCTTCGTCGGTCCCGCTCTCCTTCTTCTCATCGCGCTGAATATCTTCCCTCTGTTTTACAGCCTGTTCCTCAGTTTCACGAACGCAGAACTGAGCGGAGGCGCAGCCACGTTCGTCGGAACCGCGAACTACTCCACGGTTTTCTCGACGCCTCGTTTCGCCACCGCGATGCGTACTACGGCCACTTTCGTTTGTCTGGCGGTCGCCATCGAAGTCAGCCTGGGCTACGCCCTCGCCCTCTGCTTCCGAGCCCCTTTCCGCGGGAAGTCGGTGATGCTGGCCGTGCTGCTCGTCCCCATGATGCTCTCCCCCGCCGTCGTGGGACTCTACTGGAACGTCATCCTGAACGGCAACTACGGAATCCTCAACCAGATCCTCGGCGCTCTCGGAGCGGGGCAGCCGCAGTGGCTGACCGACCCTGATTTGAAGCTCTACTCCCTCCTCCTGATCGACGTCTGGATGTGGACCCCCTTCGCGATGCTCATCTCGCTGGCAGGTCTGAACGCCATTCCCGGGCACCTCTACGAGGCCGCCCAGATCGACCGGGCATCCCGCTGGACCGTCTTTCGCCGAATTACCCTTCCTCTCTCGTTCCCGCTTGTGGCCCTGGCTGCCTTATTCAGAACCACCGACGCCCTGAAACTCTTCGACCAGGTCATGGCCGTGACCGGCCCGAACGACGAAGCGACCCAGACGCTCAGCGCACTGCTGTATCAGGTCATCTTCAGAAACTACAAGATGGGACAGGGTTCTGCTTACGCGATGGTAGTCCTCGTGATCGTCATCGCCCTGTCCACGATCTTCGTCCGGCACATCCAGACGTTCCAGACCCGTCACGGAAGAGCCGCGTGATGGTGAAAAGGTTCTTCCTGGGCAGTTACTTCTTCATCGCAGCGCTCCCGCTCGTCTGGCTTCTGCTCACCTCCGTCAAAACTCGCACGGACGTGATTGATCCATCCTTCCGGGTCCTCCCCACCCAAACGGTAGAGGCATCCCCTCCGTCCTTCAATCCAACGACCGCGGGTTACCGCGATCTGAATGAACCCATTTCCGGATCGGTCCACGGGTTCCTCCATTTCCTCTGGAACAGCATCGTTATCGGCCTGCTGAGCACCATCGCCTCCGTCGCACTCGGAACGAGCTGTGCCTATGGGTTCAGCCGATTCGACATTCCGGGCGCACGAGATTGGCTGTTCTTCACCCTCTCGACCCGCTTCCTGCCTCCACTGGCGGTCGTCGTACCCTTACTCGTGATGTACCGAACCTTCGATCTCCCTAACACCCACATCGGGCTCATCCTTCTCTACACTGGGTTCAACCTCTCGCTCGCGGTCTGGCTGATGAAGGGCTTCATCGACGAGATTCCGAAAGCCTACGAGGAAGCGGCGCTCGTCGACGGGTACTCAAGATGGCAAGCCTTCACCCGCATTATCCTGCCCCAAGCCCGAACCGGCATGGCAGTCACCGCGGTATTCTGTCTGATCAGCGCCTGGAATGAATTCGGCTTTGCCATGACCCTAAACAACGCCAGGGCCATTACGGTCCCTGTCTATTTCGCCGGATTGCAGGGTGACATCCAGGGCATCCCCTGGCCACGCATCACGGCAGGGGTGCTCGTCTTCGTGGCACCGATCGTCGTCTTCACCGTCCTTGTGAGAAACCATATTCTGCGAGGCGTCACGTTCGGGACGGTAAAGCAATGAACGGCCGGACCTCTTGGCTCATGAGAACCGACAGCCTGGCGAAGAACGGACTACTCGTCGGGATCGCCATCATCCTTCAGCCCTGGTGGTCGTGGGGACTGAAGGTCGGGTTCTTCCTCACGGCCGCTGCTACGGTTCTGCACATCCTCACCAGCCACCGGCTGGACGAAGCTGATCCGCTCGATTGAGGTACGAATGCTCGAGCTTGTCGATCTTTCCAAAACCTTTCCAGACGGAACCCAGGCTGTTCGTGGTGTCAGCCTCGGGGCTGACCCGGGCGAACTGCTGGTTCTGCTAGGACCATCGGGATGCGGCAAAACCACGACACTCCGAATGATCGCCGGACTCGAAAGCCCCACGGCAGGGTGTGTGCGTCTTGACGGCCAGGAAGTCACACACTCCCCTGCCTCGGAACGTGACATTGGATTCGTCTTTCAGTTCTACGCGCTCTACCCCCACATGACCGTCCTCGCCAACCTCGAGTTCCCGCTTCAAAACGTGGGTCTGGACGCCGAGAACCGTCAAGCCGCTATCAACGACGTCGTCACGAGACTGGGCATCGCGCATCTCCTCGACTCGTTTCCGAGTCAGCTTTCAGGGGGCGATCAGCAAAGGATCGCACTCGGCCGCGCCATGGTACGGACCCCTCGACTCTACTTGATGGACGAGCCCCTGGGAACGATCGACACCGGGCTTCGCTCGGACCTCAGAGAGACCTTCCGAACCCAACAGCTCGACCTCGAAGTCACCACCGTCTACGTCACCCACGACCAGGAAGAAGCCATGCAACTGGCCGACCGCATCATCATCATGCGAGACGGCGTGATCGTGCAGGAAGGATCCCCGCACGAAGTCTATGACGAACCGGCAGACCTCTACGTCGCGGACTTCCTGGGAAGCCCTGGCATGAACCTTGTCCAAGGGCGCTGGGAGGACCAAGGGGAGCGTGCCTTCTTTGCGACGAAGGAAAGTCGTATCTCAATGCCTCAGATCGAAATCGAAAATGATCGGGACATCACACTTGGCGTCCGACCCGAGCACGTCAGCGTTGAGACCCCGCTCGAAGAGAGTGCCGCACACCTGACAGGCCGGGTCAAGAGGTCTGAGTATCGCGGTGACCACTACATTCTGCACCTCGACACCCCTGCAGGCCCCTTTCTTGTCAGGTCCGACCGCGCGCATACATCCGGGCAGATGAACGTGCGCCTGCCGGACGAGAGGCTTTGCCTCTTCGACACAAAAACCGGAAGACGTCTGGCGTGAAACCGATCGTTGACCTTCAGAACGTCGTCAAGCACTTCGGACTCACCCGCGCACTCGCAGGGGTCTCCCTCGATGTTCAGCCTGGCGAGTTCGTTGTCGTCATCGGACCCACAGGCGCGGGGAAAACGACCCTTCTACGGGTCATTGCCGGCCTGGAGCACCCGGACTCGGGCACCCTTCTGATGGAAGGTCAAGACGCCCGACAAATGTCACCGGCTGAACGAGATACAGCGGTTGTCTTCCAGAACTTCTCCCTCTACCCGAACCGGACTGTCAGGGATAACCTCGCATTCCCCCTCAAGGCACCCGGACGTAGCCTGAATGGAGACGAAATCGAGGACCGAGTTCGATCGACAGCCGGCCTCCTGAAGATCGACCATCTCCTGGACCGTCCCTCCTCACATCTTTCGGGCGGAGAGATGCAGCGCGTGGCGATTGGCAGGGCGATCGTGCGCCGGCCCCGAATCTTTCTGATGGACGAGCCTCTGACTAACCTAGATGCCCGGCTTCGGGAAGATCTTCGCACGGAAATTGTCGCACTCCAGAGAACCCTGGATACCCCCACGCTCTTCGTCACCCACGATGACGTGGAGGCTCTGTCGATGGCCGACCGACTGTTCGTCCTTGACGAGGGCCGCGTCGTCCAGTCAGGAACCCCGGAGGACGTCTACCAACGGCCCAACTCTCCTCGTGTCGCGCGTCAGCTAGGGTCTCCCCGGATCAACATTCTGCCCTTTCATACCGCGAGTGGAAAACTGACGACCGGTGGAGGCGAACCGATCTGCGCCCTCCCCTCGGTGATTCCCCGGGACGCACGAAGTGTGGGCATCCGTCCCGAAGCCATCTCCCCCACGGGGGGAACCATCGCAACCACGATCGTGGGCACAGAGTCTCTGGGCCATAGCCAGATCCTGTTCGCCAAGTGGGGCGGACACACCGTCCATCTCACCGCGCCCACTTCCTCCTCTTTCGCCCCGGGAGACACGATCTATCCCTCCGTAGATCCCGATCGCCTCGTGATCTGGACGGAGGACATTCAAAAACCCGTAAACCGGGAGGCCGACCTTGCCTGACCGATTGCGAGGATTGCTGGTCGGGTGCGGGGGGATGAGCCGTCGCTGGACGGAAGTCAGTCGATCCCTCTCCGATCTGGATCTATTAGCCTTCGTCGACCTTGACGAGTCAGCGGCCCAAGCCAGAGCCGCCGATTACGGCGGCACGCCCCTTGTGTCGACCGACCTGACCGAGGCTCTCCGTCAGACTCAGCCGGACGTGGTCTTCGACTGCACGATCCCTGACGCCCACACCGCCGTTACGCTCGAGGCACTGTCCAGCGGATGTCACGTCCTCGGGGAGAAGCCGCTCGCAACTTCCATGGCTGACGCCAGAAAGGCCGTCGACGCGGCAGAGGCCACTGGCCTGACCTATGCCGTCATCCAGAATCGGCGTTACGATCCGAACATCCGCCGTCTGCGTCGAACGCTGAACAATGGATCGATCGGCCCTCTCACGACCGTCAACAGCGATTTCTATATCGGCGCTCATTTCGATGGCTTCCGCAACCATATGCCGCACGTCCTGTTGTTGGATATGGCCATTCACACCTTCGATGCGGCGCGCTTTATTACAGGCGCGGACCCGGTTTCCGTCTTCTGCAAGGAGTGGAACCCGTCCGGATCCTGGTACGACCGGGATGCTTCTGCCGTGGCGGTCTTCGAAATGACGGGCGGGATCGTCTACACTTACCGCGGCAGCTGGTGCTCGGAAGGGCTGAATACGACGTGGGAGTGCGATTGGCGAATGATCGGCCAGGACGGATCGATCACCTGGGACGGAGCGGACAGGTTCGAGGGTGAAGCCATTACCGCCCGGGGAGAATTTCGCTCTGAGGGCGCGCCGATCGAGGTCTCGCCGGAAGACACCGCAGACCGCATCGGAGGGCACGAGGGGTTGATCCAGGATTTCGTGGAGTGTGTCCTCACTGGCCGAACACCCGAAACGGTCTGCTCCGACAACATCAAGAGCCTCGCCATGGTCTTCGGCGCGATCGAGAGCGCCGAAAAGTGCCGTCCAATCGACATCCACTGGTAATGCGGAGGCACTGTGTCACGTAACCGCGCACGTGAGTACGAAATCGAGACCGGCGATCTGCCCGTCGGTCGGGAAAACGCGATCACCGATCTCGCCGGCGTCCGAATCGGGCATGTCACCCTGAATGAAGGGGAAGGCGCCCTGGAGATCGGTAAGGGGCCGGTGCGAACGGGCGTCACCGCGATCCTTCCACCGTGGGACGACTGGTGGAGTCATCCCGTCGAATCCTCCCAGTTTACGTGGAACGGATCCGGAACGACTGCGGGCCTATCGTGTATCGACGAGTACGCACGCATCGAGAGCACCCATCTGTCTGACGAACACGCTCAGTGTCGGCACAGTCTACGAAGGGATCGTCCGTTACGTGGTCGACCAAGTGTTCGCGAAGGAGGGCTACGTACCGTGGTTCAACCCCGTGGTGGGCGAGACTTCCGATGCCTTCCTGAACGATATCGGCGGTCTTCACGTGCGCCCGGAACACGCGGTCGAGGCCATTCGATCCGCGAAGGACGGCGTCGTGACCGAGGGTGCCGTCGGGGGCGGCCTGGGCATGAGTTGTCTGGGGCGGAAGGGCGGAATCGGCAGGTCTTCCCGAATGATAGACGTTGAGGGTGAAGCCGGAACGGTCGGAGTCCTGGTCCAATCGAATTTCGGAGGGCTCCTCACGATCGACGGAATCCAGATGCCCGATCTCTCCCCCGAGCAAGAGGATGCGGCGGATGGATCTTCCATCACGATGATCGTCGCCACGGACCTGCCGCTATCCGGCCACCTGTTGCAGCGCGCTGCCCGTCGCGCAACGTTCGGTCTCGCCTGCACAGGATCGCGCGGAGGCCACGGGAGTGGCGATTACGTCATCGGTTTTTCGAAAACCTACCGCAACGAAGATAAACCAGGCCTTCGTGATGCCTTCCGCCAGAACCGGGGCCTCATCGATATCGTGTTTCCCGCTGTGGCCGACGCCACGGAGGAAGCAATCCTGAATTCGATGTTCAAAGCGACACGTGTCGTGGGAAGGGATGGAAATACGAGAGAGGCGCTGCCGATCGACCAGGTCCTGGATCGTCTTGGGCTCCGTACCTGACTGCGGGTTCTGCTTCTAGTCACTTAAACACACTGCCACTCTGAGCACGTCTGGCGGAGCTCGTTGGCGAGTGGAGGCGGGACCGTGGTGGTGTTGGGCGAGATGGTAGCCCTTCGACTTCGCTCAGGGTGACCAATCAAGCCTTGGATTCCAGGAAATCCACGACATGTGTTCTGCGGGAAATGTGAGATTTGGCCTTCTCAACCTCGCACCTCAGGCATCGAGTCCCCACGGGCGCAGGAGAACTTTCGCACATTCGCCGGACGTCTGGAGTTCGAACGCATCCTGGACATTCGCCATGTCGAACCGGTGGCTGATCAGCGTTTCGAGCTTGTCCGGGTTTCGCCGCACCGCGCCCATCAGCCGGGGGAAAAGGCTCAGGTTGTAGTGCCAGGAACCGTGAAGGGTGATTCCCTTTCGAATCATGTCCGGGCTGATTCGTATCACGGTATCCTCGCTGCACTCCCCTACAAACGCAACGCGTCCCCTCCTTCTGACGCCGTCAATTCCGAGCCGATGGGCCGCGGGAGCACCGGAACAATCGACCGCCGCATCCACTCCCAATCCACTCGTCAGATCCCGAATCCCCTCGAGTGCCTGATCGGGAGAAAAAGCCACCTCAGCACCGAGATCGAGCGCTTTCTTCCGTCGCCACTCGTTGGTGTCAACGGCAATCACGCGGGCATTTCGATCCGATCCGTTAACCACCCCTCCCAGGCCGACCGGACCCAGCCCTGTGATCATCAAGATCTCGCCCGGGTGGACATCCATCCTTTCCTGCGCCCCGAACGTCGGGCCCAGTCCACAACAAGCCATCGAGGCGTGGTCGTATGAGATGTCGTCCGGGATGGGCGGCAGAATCCAGTCTGGTTTAAGCATCATCTGCGCCATGGTCGCGCGCCCCTCTCCCTCGCCCGTGAACTCAGAGAAATTCACCGACTCCTGGCAATGGATGTATTCCCCGGACACACATAGGGCGCAGGTTCCACACGGGTACTGGGGCATAGCCACGACCCGGTCCCCCACCGCCACTCGACCCGGCTGAGCGACCTCCACGACCTCCCCCGCTGCTTCGTGCCCGAGTGACACGGACGGCCGCCCGGCCATGAATCCTTTATACTCGGTGCACATCGGAGACGCGTGAACCTTGAGGACCACCCAATTCTCGCGCGCCACAGGATCAGGCGCATCGACGACACCACTCTGGCGTTCTCCCGTAATAACTGCTTTCTTCATTAGCACCCTCTGTAGTGGAAACCTGTTAACCCAGTCTGAAGATCACGCCCCGACTGCTTAACCAACTGCCTGAGGACCCCATGGAGCTCTTACTCAGAAGCCAAAACCTCGAGTCAGACGAAAACGGTCACGCCGTCTGGCCGATCGAAGAAATCCGCGAATCCTGGTCTCCCGAAAAGACAGCCCTCCTGCTGTGCGACGTCTGGAACAGTCATTGGTGCAGGGGGGCCGTCGAACGATTGGACGCGATGGTTGACCGGATGAACGACGTTACGAAAGCCGTTCGTGACGGGGGTGGCCTCATCGTTCACGCGCCGTCGAACACGATCGACTTCTACGCTGACACTCAGGCGCGGAAGCGTGTGGTCGACACCGCGCCATCTTCACCTCCCGCTCCCGCCGACCGGGAAGATCCTCCCCTTCCGATCGACGATTCTGACGGCGGTTCGGACACTGGCGGAGAGGATGCCCATAAAGCCTGGACGCAGCAACACCCTTCTATCGACATCGACGACAACCGAGATGTCATATCGGATAATGGGGAGGAGATTTACAGCGTCTACGCGGATCGCGGCATCGAGCGAATGTTGATCATGGGTGTCCACACCAACATGTGCGTACTGCATCGAACCTTCGGCATTAAAGCCATGGTCAAGTGGGGAGTCCGAGTCGCCCTGATCCGCGACCTGACCGACACCATGTATAACCCCGCCCGTTCACCTTATGTCGCACACGACGAAGGCACGCGCCTCGTCGTTTCGTTCATCGAGAAATTCTGGTGTCCGACGATCGACAGCGCCCAGATCCTCGGGTAATCGTTCGGATTCAGGACAACGGAAAGTCCACGCGCGAGTTTCCAAGCTCGTGAGACTTCAACATTCCGAGCATGAGTTCAAGCGTCTTCCTCGCCTCCGTGGCTGGCGAAACCAGTCCTCCGCCGTTTTCGTGCACGTGGATGATTTCGGGAACGAATCCACCAAAGTGCTGGTGCACGTACTGGTCCACCGGGTAGGGCGTCTCGGACCACTCCCGGTACGACCCGCCTGTAACGACCTTCAATTCACGGTCCGAGACCTCGATCCGCCCTCCGTCACAGGTGACGGTCCACTGCGAACCTGGCAGGTCCACTTTCATGAAGTTGACAAACCCCCGGACGTCGTTCGCGAACCGTACGTAAGCAGACACGTAGGGATCCGTTGTCGGATCGTGCCCCCCATCGCTCTTGTATTCCGTGAAGTGCTCGAACCCGTCCTCGAGTTGGGCCGTCACCCACGCAGGATCTCCCTGAGCCAGGAAGATCATCATGTCGATCGCGTGGGTGCCGTTTCGAAACAGCATCGCCCGCTGACTGAACATCTCCGTCGTCACCGTCCTCGCTTCCCCCAATTCTCCACCGCGTATCAGTTCCCGTGCCTGCAGGAACGAGGGATGCCAGCGGCGCGAATGTTCGACGCTGAGTAGAACGCCGTTCGCTTCCGCCGCCGCGATCATCCGGTCGGCGTCGTCGAGGGTGGTCGCGATCGGTTTCTCGCACACGATCATCGGAATCTTCCGTTCCGCGGCTTCGACGACCATATCTGCGTGGAGATGATCGCTCGTCGCCACACTCACGATATCGGGTTTCTCGACATCGAACATCTCTCGGTAGTCGGTGTAGCCCTTCAAGTCGGGCCATACATCCTTCCATCGTTCGAGGCAGTCATTCCTCCGCTCGTCATCGAGATCGCAGACCGCAACGAGCTCCGTATCGGGGCAACGGTGGTAGGCTGACGTATGGGAACGAGCGACTGCGCCATAGATGGGCAATCCCTCCGGCTCAGGAGGGCGATTCGCGCCGATTCCGGAAAGACCTATGATGACGGATCTGTATCTGGACATTCTTCGCCTTTCTGTTTCCGGTGACGTCGAGCTTCAGTCGAGATACCCTTCGATGATCTGCTCGTCGTCCGCCAGCATGGGGTGACGGTCGTCCTTCAGGGGCAAATCGATGAACTGTCCTTGCTCTGCCGACTGATAGCCTGCAGTGACGATCTCAGCCACGGCCAGTCCATCTTCTACACCCGAAATGGGCGTTTTGTCCTGCTCGAGGCAGTCGATGAAGTGATCGACACTCGCCTCTCCGTTGTCCAGGTCCTTCTCAATAACCACATCCCCGTTTTCGAGCAGTCTTTCCGGTGTCGCGTGAACGTGATAGCCTTCGCACCAGACATCGATGCTGTTCGAAGACCCGCTGACATCGTCCGGGGCCACGCGGTTTCGGCCGGTGACGATGTGGCCCGTCAGGCCGTCATAATCCCACAACATCGTTGCGACATCCTCCGTGCCGAACTGGTCGTAGAAATCGGCCCAGTAGGCCGTTTCGAAGTTCGCATAGACCCGTTTCGGCATTCCCATCGCGTAGTAAAGTAAATCAACAGGATGACTCCCGAGGTTCATGAGTTCCCCGCCCCCGTTGACCCTCGCCTCGGTAGGATAGCTGACGTATTCCATCAGATCTCCGTCGGGAAACTGCCGAATGAAATGGTGCACGTAGGAAACGGGGCGGCTGTACGCGCCGGCCCGCAGACGGTCCGCGATCGTCCGGAAGGACGGTGTAAAACGAGCGGGGTAGGCCAGGAGGATTTTCACATCGGTTCCCTGAACACCGTCCCGGATTTCGCGTGCTTCCGCGACGGTACGGGCGAGACTTTTATCGACGAAGACGTGTTTCCCGCAGGCGGCGGCCTTGGGAACCAGTGTTCGTTTCAGGTAGAAATCCGTCGCAATGCAGACCACATCCACATCGTTTCGTTCGATCACGGCGTCGTAGTCTCGTTCGCAAGGCAAGTCGTAGATCGCCGACAGGGCGTCGGCCTTTTCGTCGTTGTGTTCGGCGAGGGCGACGATTTCGCATTTGTCGTGGTTCTGGAAACGGGGTCCGTATGTGTTCTGGTGTGCGCGATTTCCGATTAAGGCGACGCGAAACATGGTGGCTCCTGGTTTCGGTGACGGGATGACGGGCCGTTGGCCCTTGAATGCGGACAGGGATAGCTTTCTTCACGATACAACAGGCGCCGGATTGTGTTGTTTGGCCATCACCCATCCCATACAGCGGCGCGGTCTGGGGTGGCGGTCCATCGAGCCCAGCCCATCGGGCTGGGCTGCAGGATGGCGGGCCGGTGGCCCTCGGAAACGATGATCACACGACATTGCCGGGATGGGTGACGACGATCGCTCGATAAGACTATGTGAATCTGGATGGCCTGAAGGGGGCCAGCGCAGGATCCTGGGCGCCATCGAGCACCTCGGTCGTCGCGATTTCGCTCAGCAGAGGGGCCAGGGTCACACCCGAGTGCGTTGTGACGATGTAGAGGTTGGGGATCTGGCGACTGAAGCCTACGATCGATTGTCCGTCTTCGGGGATCGGCCTTCGGGCCCGGCGAACTTCATCAACGGTTGTCGCGTCCAAACCCGGGAAGTAGCGGCACGCACATTGGAGTAGCTCCTGTGCTTCTCGATCCGTGGTCCCGTGCGAGGCATCTCGCGTGTGGCCGTGTCGGCCACCGTGGATCACGACACGCCCGTCCCCCATCTGCCTTACGTTGATCGGAATCTCGTCTTCTCGTGGCGCGTGTATGACGCATACCGTCTGAAAGATCGGGTCTACAGGCGTCGTCACAACCGTTGCGCCGAAGGTGTCATACCCGGGAGACCTGGCCCCGGATGCGCTGGCCAGTTTCGGTGTCGCGGCTCCAGCGGCAAGGAGGGCGACATCGCAGTCGACGGGCCCCAACGACGTCTCCAACCCGGTCACAAGCGCCCCCTGGGTGACGATGCCGGTGACTTCGCAATTTGCATTGAGACAAGCCCCGTGTTCCACGGCCAGCTCCAGGCACCGTCTTGTCACGAGGGGCGCATTGACGTGCGTATCCGCTTCTGAATATGAGGCGACGCGAAAGTCCCGAAAAGGCAAGTCCGGTTCCAACGCGTGGGCTTCCGTTTCATCCAGCAGTTGGATCGGATAGCCCCAGTCGCGCAGAAGGGCTACGCGTGACTCGATATCTTCTGCACCGGCCCCGCTCGTTGCCCAACGCAGTTCCCCGCCGTGGATCCAGCCGACGTCCCCCAACTCATCCGTGAACTCAGCCCACCGATCCATGGACTGGCGGTTGAGTGCATGATATTCCCGTGGATTCTTGTTTCGTGCGTTGATCCACGCGAAAGATGCGCGCGTCGCCTGCTGTCCGGGCTCCCCAGCTTCGAGTACCCTGACGTCAGCCCCACGCTTGCTGAGCCGGTAGGCGATGGCGGCACCAAGGATGCCCGCCCCGACGATCGCCACCCGCTTGCTCATCAAAGCTTTTCGAGTGCGCGATCGAAATCGGCACAGAGATCGTCCGTCGACTCGATCCCGACGGATACGCGAATGAGACGATCCTCGATGCCCATGGCCGATCGTTCTTCGGGCGTCATCCCGCTGTGGGTTGTCGTCGCGGGTCGGGTTACGAGGGACTCGACGCCACCCAGGCTGGGCGCGCAGGCGGGCAACTCGAGCGCGGAAACGACGCGATCCGCTGCGGCCACATCGCTGTGAGCACAGAAACTGATCATCCCCCCGAAGCCGCGAAACAGCTGGATCGCTCGACTGTGGTCCGGATGGTGTTCGAGACCGGGGTAGACGACCCGTTCGACACCGGGATGCGCATCCAGGAAAGAGGCCAGACTCGAGGCAGACTGGTTCTGATATCCTACGCGGAGAGGAAGCGTCTTGATCCCGCGATGCAGCAGAAAGCACGCGTGCGGATCGAGACATCCACCGAGATGGTTCAGTTTGTGAAGGACCGCATCGATTCGGTCCGACGCCCCCACCACGCACCCCGCGACGATGTCCGAATGCCCGTTAAGGTATTTCGTCGCGCTGTGGATTTCGATGTCGAATCCCATCTCGAGCGGATTGAAATTCACGGGGGACGCGAACGTGTTGTCGACCATCGATACCAGTCCGTGCCGCTTCGCGAACGCCACGACGGCTCGGAGGTCGGCCACGCGCAACATAGGATTCGTCATCGCTTCTACATAGATGACGCGCGTGTTTTCTCTGAGGTGCGCGTCCCAGCCCTCCGGCTCTCCCCCGTCGATCGAGGTCATCTCCACGCCGGTTGCGTGAAGATCCGCCAGTAAACCGTGCGTACCTCCGTAGAGGCAATCCTGAAAAAGCGCATGATCTCCCGCTTCGAGAAACGCCAGGAGGGCCGTCGAGATGGCCGCCATGCCCGATGTGGTCACGACGCACCTCTCGCCGCCGCACAGCGTCGCGATTTTTTCCTGTAGTGCGATGTGGCTGGGCGTGTTGTTCAGGCGGATGTAGCGGAGGTCGTGGTAGCTGTCTTCACCGGTGTAGGTGAAGGTGGCGCTCTGGTAGATAGGTGGGGCTACGGCGCCCGTAGCGCGAACGGAGGCTTCGCCGGCGTGGATGGCTTTGGTCTGGATATCTTTGAACTTCACGAAAGCACCGATTCAGAGGCGGGAACCACAAATGAACACGAAATGGATACGAATGGGACGGCCCGAAGATGTCGGGGCTATCCCCGAATCGGGCGCGAGGGAAAGGTCCGTCGCCGATGCTTCTGGGGCATTCCTCCGCAAGCCCAAAAACGATTACCGCATGCGCCAGTCCATGCTTACCACGTTGCCGGACTGAAAGGTGAACCACTTGGTCCAATCCGATTCCTGCCCGCCGATGCTGACAGTACAGTCGACGTGGAGAACGCCGTTGCCGTCCTGAACGCTGTTCTCGACGATGTCCATGGAAACGGTGTCTTCGCTGTAGTGGCTCTTGAGATACTTGATTGCTTTGTCTTTCAGATCTTCTTCGCTCACGTGACTGCCTCTCCTTTCCTTTCGGAAGCCTCAACGATGTCAGCCTCGAGGCCGACGAAGACATTTTCTGTGGAAGTGACGGGGTCTGCCTCCGCGCTGACCTGGATCCCGACTTTCTGCCAACCGTTACCCGTATCGAAGGTATTTCCTTCAAACAGCAGTTCGCCAACAGGCCCTCGGACACCGGCCCCGTCGAGGGTGAAACCATTGCCCTTGATCACGCAGCCACGAACCGTCGTGCGGTGACCCGATCGAAAATCCGACTGTTCGCGAAACAGAATGCCCACCTTGTGGTTGTCCTCGATCGCACAGCCGCGGAGCTCATTGTCCGTGCCACGGTGTCCGATCGATACGCCATAGTCTCGATTCTCCGACAACACACAGTCCTGGGCGAGACCGTCGGACACGCCCCAGCAGAAGAAAATGCCCTGGCCATTCTCTCGCGATTCACATCGGATGAAACGAGGCCGCTGAGATCCGCTCCCGGGATGGAAGCCCAGATTGGCATTGCCCAGAGCACGACATTCCTCGAAGACCACATCGTCGCAGACCTGAAAACTGAATCCGTCACCATTGTACTTTCGAGAGGTGACCCGGTTGAACCGCCACCGGTCGCAGCGCTGAATGAACACGCCACCCTGCGTAGTTCCCGTTGATCTCATCATTCTCTTCGCGGTTCCCATCGAGGACGATATCCTCGACCGTCACGTCGTGGGTCTGCTCTTCCGCGGTAATCAGGGGAAAGAGCGAACTCACTAATGCCTCGTCCCCCAGCCAGAGGTTGTCCAATAGCCGGTCGGACAGATGAACGGAATCGCCATCCACGGTCGTCACGATTCGCTTGATGACCGTTCGCTTTCCGTGATCCGGCGTGGCCTGCATCATAATCCCGTCGCCTGGCTCAAACCCGGGGGGATCCTGGACATCCACCCGCGCCTCGTACCAATCCGCGTCCCGCACGACGGACGTCGTGTGGCTGGGCGTTTTCCGGAACACCGTGGCGTCACCTTCCCCAACCAGCTTCACTCCGGGCGCCATCCACAACGGCCCTCTGAAATTGTATACCCCGGGGCCGACTCGGACGCATCCGCCCCCTAATCTTCGGAGCGAATCGATGGCGCCCTGAATCACCTTCTCGTCCGTTCCGACCAGATGACCGGCGGTCTGTCCGACCCTCAAGGTCAGCTGCTCCGCAGTGGTTCTGGGACGGTTTTCAGTGCTCACTTGGTGATCTCTCCGTCGACAAGCCGGTAAGTTAGGCCGGGGCCAGAGGGGTGTCAACGATGTGCAGGAGGATGCCCATTACTACCCATCCGGCGCATCATCCCTGGAAAAGGATGCCTTCTGCAACCGATTGTATCGGGTGCCCTTGTTGCTTACCATTAGGATTCATCCTAAGGAAGGACCGCAGGAACCTTGCTCCAGATGTCCCATCGTGACTCCCATGGCCAGATACGACACATAACATCGGCATCCCGGATTTGAATGACACCAAGACTACAGCGAACCCCCAAACAGCTCGCGCAGGAGCGTTCCCATGTCTGACGACGCAGCTGCTCAGCAGCAGATAATCAGCCACCTGAAGGCGATTTCGATCTTCGAGCACCTGGATGACGCGGAGGTGGCCAAGATCTAAGAAATCTGCCAGGTCGTTCGGTTCGAGCCAGACCAGATGATCTATGAGTTCGGCCATCCCAGCGACAGCATGTTCATTCTCCTGGACGGCCAGATCGTCGCGCGTACCAAGACTGGCGTGGACATTGCTTGTATCTCTCCTGTCGGGCTCGTAGGCGAAATGGGCGTCATCGCGGATGAGGTCCGATCGGCCGATGTCATCGCCATCGACCAGGCGATGGGCTTCCAGATCACCAAGGATGCCCTGCTCCAGCTGTTCACCGAGCGCGACGGAATTTTCCGGAAAATCCTTCTCACTCTGGTGAAAACCTCTCGACCAAGCTTTACGATACGAACGGCGAAATCGAAAAGCTGAGAGAAGAAAAGCACGAGCGAGAGCAGGCCAGTGGAGTCCCCGCACTGGCGGACAGCATTTTCCTATACTTAAGAGACTGTCAGCCTTGTAACAATACGGGACCCACCAGAACAGCCATCGCAGTACGGCTCTGGAGCGAAAAGATGGCTGATCTGACCGAAGTCACCCGAGAAACCTTCGAGGAAAAGGTCCTGCAAGCGGAAAAAGCCGCTCTCGTCTACTACAATACGGCCTGGTGCAAGCAGGGACAGGAAATGCTGGAAACGATTCAGGCCGCAGCCGAGGAAGTCGGTGACAAAATGTTGTTTTTCTCGGTGGATACCGACAAGGAAGACATCATCGTGCAGAAGCAGGGAGTTCGGACCATCCCCACCATACATTTCCTGAATGGTGGAAAACGCGTCGACCAACTCCGGGGCGCAATTTCAAAGTTGGACGTCCTCGGGAAGGTCAGCAACGTTCTCTCCGGTAAGTCCGAAAACGGCGGTGCGTCCGCTGACGCAACTCCCCCGGACGAATCCGAATGACCTCCCCCACTGTCTGGAGCCACTGATCATGGCCGAAGAAGACCCCCCCATCGAAGAGCCAACAGATATACCGGACGCCATCGAGGAGCCCACTCCGAGCGGAGAAACGCCGGAGTTCGCGCCCGACCACGACGCGGCCGTAGACCCGACCCCATCGCGCGCGGCTTTTCAGCAGCTACAACTCCAGGATCTGGGAGAACTCGAAAAATTCGTCGAGCGATACAATGACGTTCCGATGCACGTGTCGATCGAACTCGGACGGGTTCCCAAGTCGTTGCGCGACATTCTCGAATGGAAAGAGGGGTCGATCGTCGAGACGCAGAAACTCTCCGGAATGCCGATGGAGATCATGGTCAACGGGAGTCTCTTCGGAAAGGGTGAGGTGGTGGTGGTCGGCGACAACCTGGCCATCCGAATCACGGAGTTGCAGAAACCCGACCTGACTTGAATCTTCCGACCGCTAGAACTTCCGCCCTCCCGAGCGACCCTTCGCGAAGGAGGGCGATTTCTTGACACCTCCGATGCATTTTGGTTACTTCTTGGCCACTCAAACGACAAGAATGCGGATGTAGCTCAACTGGATAGAGCACCTGACTACGGATCAGGAGGTTCCGGGTTCGAATCCTGGCATCCGCACCAGCTCTCTTCAAGCGCCTGTCTCTAACTGGGATAGGCGTTTTTTGTTAGCCGGAGACACCTCAATCAATGAAAAGGATCAGCTGGTCCAATGACACGTCCCGATGCGGAGAGGGGTCGTGCCGAGATTGCCCTTCAGCATCAGCTGTGGTACGAATGGGAAGATGACTCGTGCGGAAATACCAAGCCGAGGGATGGCAAAGGCTATATGAAGCCCTTGAAACCACCACCCGATTCACTCGCGCCCCCACCAGCTATCGCGAGTATGACGAGTGCAAAAACTCCAGCCATAGCTATCGTCGCCACTAACGACTTGCCGGTGGTCGCCTTTCGCTTGTAGATGACCAGTTCTTGAATGTCTGAGAATCTAATTTCCGCATGGCCAACGGTAGGTATCGGATGCTGCACCGCAATGCCTTCCTTAGTTACTGCAGTGATGGAGCATTTAAGTCCTTTCTCCTTCCACAGAGAGGAGTGAGGACTCTGAAGCCTTAAAGTCAACCCTATAGACTCATCCCTCCATCCAGGTGCTCTCGTTATTTCGTGAGGCTCGACACCCACAACTGTTGATGGAATCGCCTTGCCGCCTGTGTAGAGAGCAAGCTTTTCGATGTCTCTGACCTGCCCCCAGGATTGTTCCCAGTCCTAATGTCAGGATGTGGGACACAGAAGGGGGGCCCTATGGCCGGGAAGCGTTACACGGCAG
>DJHM01000060.1 GCA_002433075.1 Latescibacteria bacterium UBA6620 | reverse complement strand
GATACATAACTGGGGGCAGGTCAACCTGACTGGAGAGCCGCGGAGTGGAGGGCCACGAAGGGTCCGTCAGCGTGCGCGCTCTGTTCGTGAATACGTCCGGCGATGACTTCCTTGCCGACACCGGTCTCCCCCCGAATGAGGAACGTACTTGGCGTTGGTGCGATGCGGCCCACATCGTCAAAAAGCCGGGCCATATTATCGCTCTCAAATACGGGGTCGGGCGTTGGGGAGACAGAAATTCTGAGTTTTCTGTTCTCTCGTTCAAGCAGCAGGTTTGCTTCCTGCAACTCTTTTGCCCGTTCTGCCTGACTATCCATGTCCTCACGAAGCTTATCGAGAAGAATCCTGAAGAGTCCGCTCGCGATTTCGGGATCCTCCCTCAACTCAGCCTGGAACTCTCCCCGCTTCCACGCGTGCAGAAGCATCTCCGTTTCGGCGACGCAGTCCAGACTGCGAGGGGCCTCGTCAATCAGAGCGAACTCACCGACGCACGTGCCGGGGCCGCGAGAAAGCAGGTGGACGCCGTCCTTCTCGAGCCGAAGGACGCCCTCCGCGACGATAAAAGCGGACTCGCCGGCTTCGCCGTCCCGGATCAGATATTCTCCGGCACGGAATCGCTGCTCGAACATCTGCGTGGCTGTCCTTCGAACGAGAGATTCGGGTGCGGACTCGAACAGGTGGGTCGTTCGCAGGAGTACGACTCTGTCGGAAGTTGACATACGCATCAAGATCGACGACGGCCCGAACCCCCGCAAGGCGCCCAACAGGCCGCCTCGAATGGAGGAAAACGCAAGCAGCCGTTGCGTGCCGAAGGGCCCTCCGGTATCTTGGCGCCCTGACAGAAACAGCTCAGGTTCAACACTTCACGGGCAATTACCTCGATGAAAGCTCTCATCCTCGCCGCGGGAAAAGGCGAGCGGTTTTACCCGTTCAATCAATACCACGCCAAAGTGATGTTCCCGCTCTGCAACCGGCCGACGGTCGAGCGGGTTGTCGCCCGAATCGTGCAATGTGGCATCACAGACATCGGGATCGTCATCGGTCATCGAGGCAGATCGATCCGCGCCCACTTTGGCGACGGAAATCGTTTCGGCTGTTCCATCACCTACATCGACCAGCCCGACCCACTCGGCACAGCTCACGCCGTGACGTGCGCCAGCGGCTTCATCGCCGGCGACGACTTCCTGGTCTGCCCCGGTGACGTCTGGTTCGATGATGATGTGCTCCCCACGCTGGTGTCGGCCTTCGAAAATGTTGAGGGGAGCGGCGTTCTGGTCACGCAACAGGTCGATGCGATCTCCGAAAACGTCCGAGTCGACGTAGATGCCGACGGCCGGCTTGTCGACGCGGTGTGGAAACCTCGCGGTCGAACGGGAAGCGCATCTACAGACATCTTCATCTTTCACAACCAAGCACTTGCATCTCTGGCAAACGTCCCGGACGTGCTCCGTGCCCAGTTCGGGATCTCGCCGCCTGAAGGCCGGGAGCTTCACGCGGCGATTCGCGTTCTCCACCGCGCCGGGACCCCTCTCACGGCCGTCCCATCGCCATCCCCGGTTCTTGACATCGACTACCCCTGGGAGCCGGACACAGTGGGCGACATCGTCGCCGAACGTGCGGGCAGAGACCTGACAGAATACCGGATTGCGGAGTCGGCACGCGTAGACCCGGATGCAAGGATAGCCGGCCCGGTCAGTGTGGGCGAACACTCGGTCATCGAGCGGGATGCCTACATCGAAGGTCCCGCCTGGATCGGCGATCATACGCACATCGCCGAGGGGTCACACATCGCCCGACACAGCGCAATCGGGAGTCACAGTCTGATCGGACCCTACGCGAAGGTCAGCGGATTCGTAGGCGACGACTGTCGCATTACCTACCTCGGAGAGTTCAGCGGCACGATGTGCGATGGCGGACGAGTCACACATCAGATCCAACTGTCAGGCGTCTTCGGCCTCGGGGCCGAGATCGGAGCCGGGACTCAGACCGGGACCCTTCGATTCGACGATGGCCCGATCGAGGTCGAGGTCAACGGACAGCGCAAGGTGGCGAGAGGATTCAGCGGTGTACTGTTCGGCGACTATGCGCGAACCGGGGTCGGAGCGATGATGATGCCGGGACGCATCATCGGACCCGGAGCGATGGTCGGCGCAGGCGTCGTCCTGATGAACAACGTACCCGCACACAAGGCCGTGCTGCTCAAGCAGGAGATCGAGGTCGTGGACTGGCCTCAGCGCATCTACGACAGATAGGCCCTCCTTCGCCACTTCGTGGCTACGGCGAGGCAGGCAGGAGGCAGGAAACGTTCTGAGCGAAAGTTTACCTTCTGCTCTCCGTAGGAGGGGGCTAAGAAATGGCTCGAAAAGCACTGATCACAGGGATTACGGGGCAGGATGGTTCTTACCTGAGCGAACTCCTGCTTGGGAAGGGGTATGAAGTCCACGGGATCATTCGGCGCGTGGCGATCGAAGCGCCCCAGCACCATCTCTCCCGCATCACGCATATCGAGGACGACCTCGTGCTCCATCCCGCCTCGATGGAGAGCTTTCCGAGCATCTACAGCGTCGTAAAGAAAGTCGAGCCGGAGGAATGCTACCACCTGGCCGCTCAGAGTTTTGTTGCGACCTCGTTCCAGGATGCCTTCTCGACGCTCAACACGAACATCAACGGCACCCACTTTATCCTCGCCGCCCTCCACGATCTTCAGCCCGAGTGCCGCTTCTACTTCGCAGGCTCGAGCGAGATGTTCGGAAAAGTCCAGGAGGTCCCACAGAAAGAAACGACGCGTTTCCATCCCCGTTCACCTTACGGCATCTCGAAGGTCGCCGGCTATGATTTGACCCGAAACTATCGAGAGGCCTACGAGATGCACGCCTCGTCCGGCATTCTCTTCAACCACGAATCGCCACGACGCGGATTCGAGTTCGTCACGCGCAAGATCACCTCGCACGTGGCGCGCATCAAACTGGGGATGACCGATCACGTGGCCATCGGAAAACTTGACAGCAAGCGGGACTGGGGACACTCCCGCGACTATGTCCAGGCGATGCATATGATGCTTCAGCAGGACGAACCGGACGACTACGTCGTCGCCACGGGTGAAACCCACTCGATCCGCGAATTGTGCGAACTCGCGTTCGCCCACGCAGACCTGGACTGGCAGGAATTCGTTCGTGTCGATGAACGATTTCTCCGCCCGGCCGAAGTCGATCTCCTGATCGGAGATGCCTCGAAGGCCCGGAAGATCCTGGGCTGGGAAAAGCAGACGACCTTCGAGGGCTTGATTCGAGAGATGGTCGATGCCGACATTGAATACTTCAAGCAAGGCCGGAATCTGTAAACGTGAACAGCAAGGAGCAGCCCGATGGCCACCGCAAAAGCAGCTGTAATGACGGGGGAGCGATTCGAGATCAGAGAGTATGAAATCCCGGAGATCACGCCGGACACCCTCCTCCTCAAACAGGAACTGGGCGGCATATGTGGAACCGACCTGCACAACTGGGAACACCAGCGGCTCTCTGGCGAGATTATCCTCGGCCACGAAAACGTCGGCATCATCGACAAGCTGGGAGCCAACGTAAAGACCGATCATCTCGGCCAGTCCGTAGCCGAGGGTGACCGTGTCGTAGTCGTTCCCGGCACGAACAACGGCGCCTACGGGTTCATTCAGGCCGAAGAGAAGCCTTACCTTCGTGGTGGATTCGGCGAGTATCTCTACCTCTGGAATCCCGACACGGTTTTCTTCAAGACGGAGATGCTCCCTGAAGCCGCGGTGATGACGGAACCATTCACCATCGGTGTCCACGGTGTAATGCGCTCCGGCTTGAAATTCGGGGATACCGTCGTCGTACAGGGCTCGGGTGCGATCGGCCTCCTCACGCTCGTGTGTGCGAAGATCAGTGGGGCGGGTCGCCTGATCCTTGTGGGTGGGCCTCCAGGACGACTCGAGCTTGGAAAGCGACTGGGCGCCGACCTGACGATCGACATCGCGGACGTATCTGACCCTGAAGATCGTGCCCAGCTGGTTCGGGACCACACGCCTCGAGGCCAGGGCGCGAACGTTGTGTTCGAATGCGCCGGGTTCCTCGGCGCGATTCCCGAAGGCCTCGACTACCTTGCCAAGGACGGGACCTACGTGGAGATGGGGCACTTCGTGGACGTCGGGACGTTCCAGTGCAATCCCAACACGATGTTTATGCGGAAGAATCTTAGACTGGAAGCCGTCTGGGCGAGCAACGCCGAACACTTCGTTCGCGCGATGCCCGTCCTGGAGAAGCAGGAGTTCCCAATCCAGGATCTTGTCAGCCACGTCATTCCTATCGACCGGGTCGCTGAAGGGTTCAATGCCCTGCACAACGGCTACCGACTCGATGGCAAAGACGCCATAAAGATCGCGGTGAAGGGGGAGTAGCGATCGGCAGCCCGGTTGCTAGGTGCCTCTCTCCCCGAGGCCGTACACAAACACTTGGACCTCCGACCTGGATCTGACGACGCTCCCAGCGGCTGCATCCAGCATCTATACGGCGGGTCGCAGGAACGTCAAGCACTCACAAGATCAGACTTGACTGCAACCCGAGCGCTTTCCGAGGGTTAAAGTGAAATAGGGCTTGGAGGGCCTCTTGTAGCAGGTCGCGAGCCCTTCGCCGGGTTTCTTGTTAGATTTCCCGGGTTGCCACCTCCACCTGACACGCCGGATCGATAAGAGATGATGCTTCTACCACAGAGTTTCCCTCGCATAACCGATCTGATCACGATCGTCGCCCTCGCCAACCTCCTAGTCGTGGTTCAACCTGCGTTCGCCGGCGAGCGCCCACTCCCCCAGCCTGCTCAGGGCGACCTGGGGCTCGTCGTCGACGTCCACAGTTTCGGGGGCGACGGTGCTCCCTACGAGGAGGTCTCACTCCGGATTCAGTCCAGGGACCTTGTCTTCGAATCTGAAAACGACAGCCTGCGAGTCGCGCGTTATCGACCCCATTTGATGCTTTACGACAGCGAGGGCGATCTGGTCCGGAACATCGAGGGCGAACGACGCGTCGTTTTCCCGGCCGACGCGAACATCCCGGAACAGATCGACGAAATTGCCCGTTTCCGCCTCGACCCGGGCGACTACATCGCCAAGCTGGAAATCGAAGCTGTCGGTAATGGACGATCGGCCGGATCCGAGTTCAATGTCTCGGTCCCGGAGTTCTCCACCGGCAAGCTCACGACGAGTGATCTCTTCTTCGTCCGTGAAGTGAACCCTCACAACCCGGGGCCCGAGCCCGACCTCCTCAAGAAGAACGAGCAGGTTCTGCTACCGCTGCCCTCGAGGATCGTGCCCGCGGGCGAGTCCCTGCGTTGGTATGTCGAACTCTACGAGATCGGCCAGCTCGCCCACACCGTTCGATTCCTCGTCCTCGATCGCTTTGGCAACGCGGTCTTCACACACGAACGGGCGTTCCCCACCTACCGGGATCGAGCCCGATTTATCGAGGGTGCCGCCCTTCGCTACCTGCCCCCCGACCTGTATACGCTCCGCGTCGAAGTGAAGGCCGGCTCCCATAGCGCATCAACGGAGCGGGACTTCCGAATCGATGGCCCGGCGGGCGAGGTTTCGGAAGCCTTCACAGAACCGATGCAGGCCCTCGGCCAGCGCATCCTTCAAGAATTCTCCACATCCGACGCGGCCTCTCGATACGCCGGGCTGGACGCACCCGATCGCGCACGATTTCTGTATGGTCATTGGCTCGAGCGACAGCCTTTGTTCGCCCAGGCCTACGTCGCCCTCCTAACCGGCTTCTATAGCCACGAGGTGTCGCTCCCCACCATCCGCGAGCTCGGCCACGTAAAGAACCTGCGGAAACGTGTCGACAAGACCTTCGCGGAGCGCATTCCGGAGGGTGACACGCTGGGGGTCGTCGCCAGCCGAGAAATTCTGGACTTCGTACTCGACGAAAACGAGGACGATCCATTTGCCCTGACGGCCGACGCCTTGCTCGCACTCGAGGTCGGCCTGCTCTCCGAAGGTGAGATCTACGCGCAGAAGGCGTTTAAAATAAACTCGGAGTTTGCCGACGCCTACAACGCCCGGGGCATTGCCCAGATCGGTCGTAAGGACTGGAGCGAAGCGGCGGAGCGGTTCCAGACGGCCGCCCGACTGCGCCCCGGCTGGGTCGCCCCCCTGATCAACCAGGAGCTCGCCCTGTTCATTCGTGGAAAAGGAAACGATGAAGAGGAGCTGGGCAGGATTCGAACCGCCCTTCAGCACGACAGTCTGCACCCGGCGCTTCACTATATCGCCGGCCGACTCTACGAACGCCACAACCGCCTGGAGGAAAGCGTGGCCGCGCACAAGCGTCAGGTCGAGGTCAACCCTCTCCACGCGTGGGCCCTGTTCGACCTCGGCCGGGTCCTATTCAAACAGGGCCGGATCGACACAGCCACCGTCGTCTGGCGCAACCTGATGGAAGCACGGCCGGACTTCCGCGAAGTCTGCACGCACCCCCTCCTCGACGCCTACCTCAACACAGGGGAAACCGGCAAGGCGCAAGCGCTCGTCGCTGAAGAAATCCTGACGCTCGATGAGGAAGCCCGAATGCGCGTGGAGGATATCTCCCTCCTTGCAGGACCTGACGAGGTCACCACCTACAACGCGCTCGACGAGGAGGACCGGCCCGCCTTTGTCCGCGCCTTCTGGCAGAAACGAGATCCCACTCCAGCAACCCCCGGCAACGAACGGCTTGTCGAGCATTATCGTCGAGTCGTCTACGCGCTGCGCCACTATTCGAACGACGGTGTCAAATGGGACCGGCGTGGCGACGTCTACATTCGATATGGCGAACCGGCCCACGTCGGCAAGAGCGGGGACAAGCGATTCGAGACGGACAAACACGTCGTACGCGTGAAGGATCGACTCCAGAACACGCTCAGCCCCGAAGCGCGACAGGAAATCATCGAGCGAGCCGGACGCTATCGAACCTCCACGCGCGATACGGAGATCATCGGGGAGTACGGGCAGAAGGTCGACGGTTCCGACTTCGAGTCGATCGATTTCGAAATGAATCCGAACCGCGCGTACTTCATCTCGGACCAGGATGAAGACCCCCAGTACGTCCGCGGGACTGAGGAAGCAACTTACCGGAGCCGGTCACGGGATTTCCTGATCCGGGGCATTCCGTTGTTCCCGATCGATAGCACGACGCCGTGGGAGTACTGGATCTACCCCGATGTGGCCGGCGGCATCGAAGTCGTCTTCACCTCGATGGCGAACGAGCAATTCTACGACTATCCCGATCTGACCATCGGACGCAAGATTTCCGACTTCAACCAGCTTACCTGGAACGAACGTCGTCCAGAAATTGTCGTCGCACGAGCCGCCAGCGCCCAACCCGATCGCTATCGCCCGCCAGGCAAGACCCTCGAATTCCATTTCACGACCGCCGACTTCAGAGGCACTCCCGACCGTTCACGCCTCGAGGTCTATCTGGGGGTCCCTCTCCAGGAGGTGATGGCCGGTGGCGGGGAAACGTTCGAGCGCGGAGTGGCGTTGTTCGACAGCACGTGGACGCCAATTTACCGTCGCGTCGTTCCACTCGGCTTCGAGGTGGCCGATCTGGATGTGGAGGCAGGGACCCTGGCGATCGACGAACTCGCGCTACAGGTTCCACCCGGGAAGTACTATCTGGGCCTGCAGATTAATCACCCGCAGACGCATCGGCAGAGCGGCTACACGCAGGAACTCGTCGTGGAAGCCTACGACCAGCCGGAACTCTCGATGAGCGACATCGAACTGGCCGGGCACGTCGAACAGGACTCGACCGTTGTGACCAAGGGCGGCTTACGCGTCGTTTCCCTGCCCTCCAGAACGTTCAAGCTTGGGCAGCCCGTCATCGTCTACTACGAAGTCTACGCCCTGCAGCCGGACGAATTCGGCCAGACGAACTATCGTGTTGATTACCGCATCTCGGCCAAGGAAGGAAAGCTCAGCGGGATCAGGGTCCTGCGCGCTCTCGGGCGTCTCCTCGGCATCGTGGAAAAGTCGGTGGTCACGATCTCCTACGAGCGCTCGGGCACGGAACCGGACGAGCACAACTATCTCGAAATCGACCCCGGAGAATCCAAAGAGGGGCGCTACGAACTGACCGTGACCGTTACAGATCTGAACTCCGAACAGACAAGCGCGAAGGACGTCATCTTTCTCATCGGAGAGTAAGTGACCCACACCTGAAGTTACTTTCGTCCCGACGTGACCTGTGGTCTGAACCTTTAGAATGACGTCGGAACCGTCGTCGATCGACTGGCCGAGAGAAGCTCGCGTGTTGCGATACGCGAGCCTTTTTCCGTTTATTGGTTCGAGCGATCGACGGGACGGGTCCCGCCCGGCTCACCACAGGAATACGATGGCTTGCACTCGGCAAGTTGTCGTGAGAGGAATTCGTACGTGACGCGTCGCGCCTTGATCATCGGGCTCGTGATGGCCTTCTTCGCCAACCTCTGGCCTGCCTATACGAGCCTGATCGTCCATTCCTCGCGTGCCGACCACGCGCACCTCTCCCTCGCGATGCTCATCCCGTTCACCTTCCTGCTTCTCCTCAACCAGCTGCTCGAACGCCGCGGCAACCACCTGACCTCGACCGAACTGCTCACGATCTCCACGATGGGGATGGTGGCTGCCTGTATGCAGGGTGAGTGGTTGTCGGGCTGGTTCCTCGGTGTCATCACCGCGCCCACCTATTTCGCGACGGCCGAGAATCGCTGGCAGGAACTGTTGATCCAGTATCTGCCCGAGTGGGCCATCATCGACGCGCAAGCGACCAAAGGGTTCTACGAAGGCCTAGCCGGGGGCAGCATTCCGCTGGGATCGTGGATCGGTCCCCTTTTCTGGTGGGCCACGTTCGTCGGGGCCGTTCTGATGGCCAATGCCTCGATCAGCGTCATTCTGCGTCGGCAGTGGATGGAGAACGAGCGTCTTCCGTTCCCCGTCGCCACAGCGTTGCTCGAGTTAACGGGTGTTTCGGGCTCCAGGGGTACGCTACGCGCACTGCTGAAGGAACGTCTGTTCTGGTTCGGATTCTCGATCGTCGTGGGCATTATCGGCTGGAACATCATCTCCTGGTTCATCTTCGCACTTCCCCCCATTCCCCTCCTCCACGGGGCGATGTCGGTCCGAACCATCATCCTGGGTCGAGGGTTTCCAGGCTTTATCCTCACCGATAGCCTGCTGACGTTCGTTTTCGGGTACTTTACCAAATCGGACGTCCTCTTCAGCCTCTGGTTCTTCAATCTTCTCGCGATACTCCAGGTCGGTCTGTCGGTTCGACTCGGAGTGGACGTGGGTAGTGCAGATCCCTGGACCTCTTCCGACCCAGGAATCGGCTGGCAGAACTTCGGCGGGATGTTCGTCTTCGTCCTGTGGGGGCTATGGGTTGCCCGGGAACACTTGAAGGATGTGTGGGACAAGGCCTGGGGACGCGGATCGGAAGTAGACGACTCCGGCGAGCTCCTTTCATATCGAACGGCCGCCTGGACCTTCCTCTTCTGCAACGTCTACTTCGTGCTCTACTTCCGGGTCGCTGGAATGGACTGGGGACCCATCTTCAGTTTCGGTTTCGCGACGTGGATCCTCTACCTGGGGCTATCCCGGATAATGGTGGAAAGCGGCCTGGTCTTTATGCGAGGACCCCTCACGCCTCAGGCTTTTACGTGGCACCTGTTCGGAGTGACCGGAATGGGCCCCGCCAGCGCTGCGATGATGGGGCTCACGTATGCCTTTCACTGCGACACAAAAACCCTCGGTATGACAGCTCTCGCCCACGTACCCCGGTTCGGCACGGCGATGAACCTGCAAAGCCGGAAACGGCTCATCCCGGCGATTATGCTAGGGTGCCTGATTGGTGCCTGCACCGTTTTCTCCTTCACTTTATATGAGGGTTACCACGTAGCAGGCAGCTACAACTTCGGGGTGAAGAGTTTCAACGGACACAATGACGGACCTGTCGGGGCCTGGCAGCTGGCCGCGAACCGCATCCAGGAAGGCAGCCTGAAAACCGACTGGACCCGAATTTCCTTCTTTGGGGTGGGAAGCCTGTTCACGGCGCTTCTGATCTTCGTCAGGTACCGGTACCCCTCATTTCCTTTGCACCCGATCGGGTTCGTTTTCCCAGCAACCGTCGTTTCACGGCGCCTCGTGACCTCGGTCTTCCTGATCTGGCTCGTGAAGACAGTCATTTTGAAACTGGGTGGACTCGAACGATACCGGAAAGCGACCCCGTTCTTTCTCGGGCTCCTCGTCGGATTCATGACGGGCATCGCCCTCAATGTCTTGGTCGACATCATCTGGTTCAACGGGCAGGGACACGAAATCCACGTTTCCTGGTAGCTGAAAAAAGTTGCCGAAATCCGAAATGCCCAACCCTTTGGGGTCACCTTGATTCGCCAACCTTACTAAAATGCGCTATAGCGCTTAATTATCAGGATTTATCGGTGTTTTCTGAACGTTCTTTTTTCTTGACAAGCGTGTTGGCGAGGTGTTACCATTCACTTGGTGCCCTCGTAATTCACCGGGATCCGTGTTTTCATCCGGTTCCCGAAATTACAATATTCAACCCCGAGGTTGGATGGGGGGCGTATGGAGTCATTTGGGTCAGTTCATATAAGAACCTATAAAACAATACCTTATACACATTCCCCAAAGGGAGGGCTCAAGGTAAGGAGGATTCCATAAGAGAGACCCCTACTATCGTAGAATCGAATCTGTAGACCATTACTTTGTCAGCAGAATCAGCATAGAATCCACGAAAGTTCGTCGGTTGGCTGTTTTCGAGGGGAAAATCTCCTGGGAAATTGCTAATCGTGACCGTACAGAAAACCTCATAGGAGGAAGGCATGATGCATTGCTCCTGGATTAAACGGCTGCCGGGCCTTTGCGTGTTGTTGATGGTGGCCCTGGTTGCTTTCCCATCGGGTGTGGATGCGCAATCCACGGTGGGTAAGGTTTCTGGCCGCGTGACGGACGCAGAAACGGGCGAGTCATTGCCCGGTGCGAACGTCGTGCTGGAAGGCACGCGGTTAGGAGGTACTGCCGGGGTCAACGGCGAGTACTTCATCCTTCAGGTTCCGCCTGGTATTTACAACGTCCAGGCTTCATTGGTCGGCTACCGTTCGGTGAACCGGACCGGCGTCAACGTGCTTTTGGACCGCACGGCGACCGTCGATTTCGAACTCGGTCAAACCGACGCACAGCTTGACGAACTCGTAGTCACGGCTGATCTGGACCCCGTCCAGATGGACGTGTCCTTCGCTCAGCAGGCGCTGACACAAGAGCAGGTTGAAGCGATCCCGGTCGGCCCGCGTATTCGCGACCAGGTCGCCTCCCAGGTCGGTGTTGACACCGACGCGTGGGGGATCACGATCCGTGGTGAGTCCGACACGCAGATCGGCTACAACATGGACGGTGTCTCGCAGAACGACACTCGCCAGCGCCGCGCCTATACGTCGTTCTCGAAGACGGCCATCAAGCAAGTGCAGATCCTGACCGGTGGTTTCAACGCCGAGCACGGGAACATCACGGCTGGTGTGGTCAACTTCGTGACGAAGGAACCGACGTCGTGGTTCCTCGCCGCAGACGCGACTTACAACGCCGCGGGGCGAAAGCACTTCGGTCCCGACGTGTATTCCGACGAAAACTGGTGGGATGTAGGCCGTTTCCAGTCTTTCTCCCCCACTGCCGACACGAACGGTGACGGAGACCCCGACTTCATCGGTTGGGACCAGGAACTCGCCAATCGTGCAGGAAGCTGGACCGCCGGCCCTGCTTCCGATCCGATTACGACTGCAGCACAGGCCAAGGGTATCTGGGACTGGCAGCATCGCCGTATCGACGACGTGGATCCGGCCGCTACGGATGGCATGTGGAACGCCCCCGCCAAAGATCGCGATGCAGACTACATGTGGGACGCCACCGTCGGTGGACCGCTCGTTCAGGACAAAATCGGGTTCTCCTACTCGACTCGTAAGGAGCGAATGGCCTATCCGTTCGACGTGGGCACCATCTCGTATCGGGACAACACGAACCAGGTCAAGCTGACGTTCAGCCCGACAGCGACTACAAAGTTCACGGCCCAGTACATCCGTGGTTATCAGAACGGAAGCCACCAGGGCAACAACGTGGGCGCTGCGATGCGAACGCAGCAGTCTGTGTTCGAGAACCTGGGGCACTCCCGCATGTTTATGCCTACGGCCGACTATCAGATTATGACGGTCAAGCGTAACCACGCGCTGTTCAGCTGGTCGCACACCCTCTCGCCGAAGACGTTCTACAACCTGACCGCACGCTCTGGGTCCGCGGACTGGAACGCCTCCTGGCATCCGCAAAAGCTCACTTCGACCCCCGCGGTTGCCATCGACACGCAGGGTAACGCCTCGCCCGTCAACGAATCGTCGGCCGCTTCGGCCCGCGCTTCGGGTGCGGTGGTCCTGAGTGAAGCGCCGTTCGGCTGGAACTACAAACCGGGTGGGAACGACATCCTGAATATCTTCCGCCTTCAGGGCGGTGGTGGTAACAGCCGCGCAGGTGACTGGTCGGAGATCTGGGAGAACGATTTCTCCCTCGACATCACCAGCCAGGTCACGCCCAATCACCAGATGAAGGCCGGGTTGCAGATTCACAACTTCAGCCTCCACGAGAACCGTGGCTACGTGCCCGGTGCCGTTCCTGAGTTCAATGATCCTCGTTATGCTGACGAGTATTCCGGTCCCCGGATCAGCGCCACAGACGACGTGGTCTACCCGTGGTACGGTCGTCAGGATTCCGAGCTCCCCGGTAACGGTGACGTCAACGGTGACGGGATCCTTAACGAGTCCGACGTGCCCACAGGCGGCGCGACGGGTGACCACAACAACTACTTCGTAAGGACCCCGGTCTACGGTGGGTTCTTCTTCCAGGATCGGATGGAGTATCGGTCGATCGTCGCCAACGCTGGATTCCGGCTCGACTTCTATCGTCCCGACCTCTTCTTCGACCTCCCGAATGAAACGCACGCTCCTTGGTTCGGACGTGATGCCGAGCTCGTTTACTCGCGAGCCCGTCTCGTGCGTCCCCCAACGGATTACGCGTTCAGCCCGAGGTTTGGAGCGTCCTATCCGATCACGACGCTCAGCAAAATGTTCCTGAACTACGGGCACTTCAATCAGAACATCAACACACGTGACACGTATCGCGCGCAGAGTGGACTGGGTCAGTCTCTCGAGTTCCTCGGGAACCCGTGGGCGACGATGGAGCGGACGATCCAGTACGAGTTGGGATACGAGCGCAGCTTCAGAGGCGAGTATCTCCTGACCGGTACGGTCTACTTCAAGGACAACGAGAACGAAGCCTGGACGGACGGACGTCTGCGCTTGGGGTTCGGCGGTCGTAGCACGCGCTACACGCAGAACGCCTTCGCGTCCGACGCCCGTGGTCTTGAACTGAAGTTGCAGAAGACCCGTGGCAAGTTCTTCACTGGCTTCTTCTCCTACGACGTTCGCGTGGCCCGCGTGCGGAATACCGGATGGCGTGACATCCAGGACAAGAAGACGACGTCGAACCCGACCAGCAAAGTGCTCCAGTGGAACCCGAACCAGGCTGCACCTCCGTTCAAGGCCAAGCCGCAATTTAAGATCGGTGGTAACTTCCGTACGCCGCTCGACTACGGTGGCAGTTCTGCCTTGCTCAAGGGTGGCTGGAACCTCGGTTTCTTCTTCGAGCGTGAGGCTGGCGAATGGTTTAACTACAACCCGGGCAACTCCGATGCATCACTGATCAACGCTCTCAACGCGCAGTGGGTGGACGAGTATACGGGTCACATCAGAATCTCGAAGATGTTCGACATGCAGGGTGAGCCCATGCTTTACATGGAGATCACCAATCCGCTCAACTTCAAGAACTCGCACACCAGTCCTGGTGGTAACCGGAACGATGTGTTTGGTGTGAACGACGAAGACACACCACGTACGGCGGTCAGCAGCTATTCCGGTGGTGGTGCGTTCGAGTATTCTGGCACGAGCACGCGCAACCGCTTCCAGGACTACATGGAAGGGCTCGGTTGGACCGTCGACTCGAACGGGAACCTGAAAGAAGGCGACCGGCCGGGGACGAAACTCGAGGATTACTCCGACAATCGTCGGGCGTACTTCCTCTACAGTCACCGTCGCGATATCACGTTCGGTGCCAGGTTCAGCTTCTAGGCAAATGGGCCAAGCCTTCCCGGGACAGAAGTCCCGGGAAGGCCAAACACCGAAGCAACTCACGCATAGGAGAAGAACGTGTCACGAAGACTACTGTTGGTATTTTTGATGTGCGCCGTGCTTGTCCCGATGGGCAATGCAGACGCACAGTGGATCGGTCGCGTCTGGGGACCGCTCTGGCCCAACATTGACTGGTGGGAGCGGATGCAAGCTCCCGGTGGTCGTGCGACGGGCTTCACGAACCCCGATGTCGCCTACCTGTCAGCGAACGTTGCTGACGGCTGGTGGCAGTATGCGGTTTCCGATTTCAATGTTCCGTCTTACTTCGAGCCGTTTGCAACCGGGCAGGCTGAACTCCAGGGAACGAACATTCCATTCTTTGCGATGGATTACAAGGAGGATGCCCTGGACTTCACCCGGTCTCACTTCGAACTGTCGGACGGTATCACACCGAAGATTTATCGGACTCAGCCTCCGACGATCAAGCAGGATGGCGTGACTTACTCGCCGAACACCGCGCGGTGGAACATCTTCCCGGATCGACTCGATCAGGTCATTCCGGATCTGACAGCGGACCTGATGATTCCGATCGAGGTAGCCTACCCCGGTGGCGTCACAGAGCGGCGGAGGATGTATGCATGGCAGACCGCCGATTCCGACGACTTTTTCATCCTGATGAGAAGCTATGGTCGACCGGATCCTCCATTTGTCCCCGACCAGCGCGTTGGTACCCGTGGGGCGGCTCCGAGTCCTGAATCGAGCACGGCCAATCCGGTGCTCAATGGTCTCCACATCGGCCACAACCTCTACTACCAGCGTGGTGGCGGTCAGGGTCCTGCTGGTGAGGTCCGGGCCGAGAGTCAAGTCGAGACGGGCTCCAGGCACTTTGTAGCCAACCTCGGCGCGCTTGGCGAATGGGACGAGGTTTACTCCTATGACGACGCCCAGAAGCTGTTCTGGGCGCGCGACGGAGACTCGGCCATCAAGGACGGCTATCGCTCGGACGGCGACGATCGGGGTGAACCCGCACCGCCAGCCGGACACGCGGCCCTTGATCTTGCCTCCGAAGCCCGAGTGACGGCCGGTGAGTTCTTGGAGAGCGAATACAAGGGCAAGCTCTGGCTGTATGCCTCGGCGAGCCCGACGACCTTCGATGACTTCTCGGATGCAAACAATGCGTTGCTGCCAGTGGCAGACGGCGGTGCAGAGCAGGCCGACCCCGAGGCCCGTCAGCCACGCGTGATGAAGCGAGTCGAGGGGAACGAGTGGGTCTCGACAGATGGTGCGTCAAGGACCGAGACCTACAACTTCATCGTCGAACCCAACACTACACGTGACCAGCGCATCTTTCAGAGCGATGCGCCCGATCATTCGGTGACGTCGGTCGATATGTGGGCGTTTCAGATCACGTGGGGACCGTGGGACCTGGGCGTTGGCGAGTGGGTCCACACCGTTGAAGCGATGTTCGTCGCAGGACCGCACGAAGCAGAGAACAAGCGAGTCGGCGCGCTGTGGGCGTCTAACTCCATTTCCTTCGCTGAGAAGGAAGCGTTCCTCGACTCGGGCGCTGACTCGATGAATGCAGTCGTGGCTCAGGCCCGCGCAGCGTGGGCCAACCGGCGCACGGTGGCCGGTAACGTCAACGGCAAGGCCGTAACCTGGCCGATCGGTGTGGCCCCGAGCCTTCCGCTCGGACCCGCCTGGCCTGCCACCGTCGATTACGCTTCAGGGCCGGCTCAGAACACCGTCAACTGGTCCTCCGTATCCGGCGCATCCGGCTACAACGTCTACAAGATGGTCGGTCACGAAACGGCATTGCCTGATCCGCCGATTCCGATCGTAAGCAACACGGCCAGCACCAGCTTCACCGACACCGATGTCGTGCGTGGCGAGCGTTACTTCTACGCCGTCACGGCCGTCGATGCCAACGGCCGCGAGAGCAGCATCTTCGCGACCCGGGGTGGTAGCACCGGCGTTAGTCCTTTCTCGGCGCCCGTCAACAACCTCGAATCCGTACGCGTCGTCCCCAACCCGTATAGCATCCTGGGTGGCGACCTTTCATCGGGCGGCACGAACTTTACGGGACAGCCCAATAAGCTGCTCTTCGTTAATCTGCCGGCCAACGCAATCATCCGCATTTTCACCACCAACGGTGACCTTGTTACGCGCCTGGATCACACATCGGGCTCGGGCGACGAGGAGTGGGAACTTATGGCGTCCGACAACAACCAATTCATCGTAAGTGGCGTTTACGTCGCTCACATTACAGATCCGGCCACGGGCAACAGCGACATCGAGAAGTTCGTTGTTGTCCGGTAGGCGGCGCCCAACCAACAAGGAGGCTGTTGTGAAATATCGTAAGTTGATATGGGCCTGCCTGCTGGCGATGGCCCTGCCACTTGCCCAGGCGGACGCGCAATTCGAAGATCCGCGCGTCCTCGGAGGTACGCTGATCCGTGACCTTCGGCCCATCTACGACAACCAGGAAGAAGCGCACCCTTCGGGTGTCAAGGTCGCACAGAGCGGTCTCATCTTCCTCAACTTCCCCGCTGACGCACGCCGAGCCGCGCTCGGTGATGCGGGTGTGGGTCTGCTCGGAGACGGTCCCGGGGCAGTCTTCCTCAACCCCGGAATGCTCGGCTTCGCGCATCAGCGTGAGGTGTTCTTCACGCACGCAGAATGGATCGCCAACACCAAGCACGATGTTGGTGGTGTCGTGGCGCAGTTCCAGGGGATCCCGGGAAGCTTCGCGCTCGGGTTCATCACCCACGACTCTGGATCGATCAATGGAACGGCAATCAACGCAGATCCTACCAGCATCGGTTTCACCGAAACTGGCACGTTCAGCACCACGGACTACGCCATCTCCGGTGGTTGGGGATTCCAGATCACCGACCGCTTCTCGGTAGGTGCGATGCTGAGGATGGCTCACCAGGAACTTCCGCTTCCTGGAAACCAGTCCGCCGATCTGAACGCCATCGCGGTTGACCTCGGAACGTATTTCAACACGGGGTTCCGCAACATGGTGCTGGCAATGAGCATTCGAAACTTCTCGGAAGAAAAAGAATACCAGAGAGAACGTTTCGAGCTGCCGAGAGCTTATCGACTCGGGCTCGTGATCGACGCCATCTCCATGTATGGTAGCACGCCCGTTCCCCACCACTTCGATATCCTGGCCGAGATCGATTCGCCCATCGACTTCGACGAGCGGTGGCTGTTCGGAGCCGAGTATCGCTACAAACGGCCGGACCAGTCGATCGGATTCGCGCTGCGTGGTGGTTACAAGATGAACCACGACACCGAAGACTATTCGTTCGGTGGCGGTATCAACTTCTCAAACGAGGATGGGCGTGGCGTTCGTGCCGACTACGCCTATAAGCACTTCACCTCGGAGTTCTTCGACGCCGTTCAGATGTTCACGGTGGCTGTAACGTTCTAACGCGAAGAGCGATCGGCATCACAAAGCGGCGATGGGAGCGATCCCATCGCCGCTTTGCTTTTTGTTCCGGAATCAGAATCCGCCTTGGAGCGATGGGGAAAGCTGTCTCTATGTCCCCGGGATTGTGCGCACGGCAATCACGGAATCGTCGGAGATGTTGAAGTGGTCGGCGACGATCCTCGACGCATTCGAAGAAGGGAGAGAAAGGCCTCCTGAGGACGCTGCGAACCTGGTTCTAAAACTGGCTTCTGGTCAGGCCGACGCCTTGTCTGGGCGTCACATCAGTGTGAGGGAGGATATCGAAGCGATGATCGTGAACTTTGACGAAATCGATTAGAAAGAAATGTACACACTGAGACCGATCCGAATGGATTGACAATCCCCCCGAACGAGCCATTGACCGCCCGGATGGTGCTCGTTCGGGCAGTTTTTCTTGTTCTGAGGGGAGCGAACTTCAGTGTTATGAGTTGCTTGTACCAAGCCCCTGTCCTACGTTTTGAAGAATGCTCGAAAAATCGGAATCCCACTGTAATTCACGCCAATGCCGTTGAATTCCCAACATCGATCTTGGCTGCTGTGGGGTGTACTGACGATGCTCATCACCCTTCTGGCCGCCCTGGCCACGCCCTCGCGCCTTGCATTGAGCGAGCGGCTCGATCCTCTTGCCCGAGCCGCACATTTGATCTCCGAACGGGAGTTCACGTGGGCGTTGAAAGTGCTCAGAGAGTTACCGGATGAAGGCCTGGACTCCTGGGAGCGGGAGCGAGTGCGCCTGCAGATCGCGCTGTGTCATCGGGCTCTTGGCTACTATCAGGCCGCGCTCACGGTTCTGGAGGATGAAATCCAGGGATTCGATCCCCTGTCGTCCCACATCGAGTATTGGAAGGCGGATTGTCTTGCGCAGACCGGGGAGCGGGACTCCGCTTCGGCCCTCTATGAAAAGGTGTCTTCGTCATCCAGTGGGTGGCTGAGTGACGCCGCAACGCTCCGACTGGCGCAGGCCTTCGAAAGTGAGGGAGAGGCCGCCCGCGCGATCGAGACCTATGGACGATTGGTCGGGGGAAGTCTGGAGGAGCGCCCCGCCCTGGCAGGGCTTGCGAACGTACTGGAGAATGTGCAGGATACGGCCGCAGCAAGAGACGTTCGGCTCCAACTCGTCGAGGACTACGGTTGGTCCCGAGAAGCGCTCGCCGCACTACGTACGATCAAGACGTTCCGGAGTGACCGTGATCGGTTCCACGCCGGGGTCGCCTACGCCCGCCACGGGAAATACCGGACCTCGACCCGGTTGTTGAAGAAGGTGATCGCTTCGGACGATCCGGTCTGGCAGGGACGAGCGCAATACGAGCTTGGCCGTGTCTACTACCGGAAACGAGATTACCGAACAGCCCGCAGGGCCTTTCAGGTTGCCTTCGACAAATATCGAGTGCCGAAGGGACTGCTGGAGGGGGCCCGCAGTCTGGTCCGGCTGGGTAAGGATATAGAAGGCGCACGTCAATTCGAGAAGTTCGCGAGCCGGTTCCCCAACATCTCTGGGGCGGCCGAAGGACTCTGGCAGGCGGCGATGGCCTATGAACGCAGAAGCCACTTCAAGAACGCGCGTCGTGTCTTCATCGGTCTGGCGGATCGGTATCCCAAGAACGACTACGCGGGACAGGCAATGTGGCGGGCGGGGTTCATCCGATACCGACGAGGGGACCACGAAGGAGCAGCACGTGACTTCCTGAGACTCGCGAATCGGACGGATGAACACTATCTCAAGGACCAGGGGCATTACTGGGCGGGAAAGTGCTACGCGGAACTGGGACGTGATGACGAATCCAAATACTGGATGGAGCGATCGGCAGAGGGCTTTCCCGGGTCCTACTACTCGAGTCGCGCACGCGCCGTACTGGGCTTGACCACGCCGGCCTATCCTGCCGCGCCCGAAATCGAACGGACGGACGGACGCTACGAGGCGTCCGAAGAGCTTGTGAGAGGGGACCTGCTGGCCTCCCTCGGACTCTATGCGGAGGCCGAACGAGAATACCGACAGACAGAGCCCGTTTTTATGACCAATCGATACGCTTTGAACGACCTCCTCCACCGTTACGAACGGATCGGGTCGATGGATCGGGCGTTGAGGGTCTCGAACTATCTGCTCAATGCAGAGCGGTCGTCAGGTGTGCCAATTACGATGGCGGCCTTTCGAAGACTCTACCCCACATATTACTGGGGTCTGGTCAACCGCACTGCGGATGAAGTTGAAGTCGACCCCAACCTGATTCTGGCGATTATGCGACAGGAGAGTGCGTTCAACGAGCGTGCACGGTCATCGGCGGGTGCGCGGGGGCTGATGCAGGTGATGCCGGAGACGGGCCGGAAGATGGCGCGAAAACTCCGGGATAGGGACTTCACGGTTGAGGACCTGTGGAAGCCGACCACTTCGATCCGGCTCGGGGGAGAGCATCTGTCGGATCATCTGCGATACTTTAGGAAGCAGGACGATTTTCGGAAGCTGGGTTTGGCACTGTCCGCCTACAACGCCGGGCTCGGGCGTGCTCGGCGCTGGTCGAAACGATTACCAAGCGACGACGTCGATTCATTCGTCGAGAGCATTCCCTTTAGAGAGACTCGAAACTACGTGAAGCTGGTGTATCGGAACTATCAGGTATACACCTATCTGCAGAGTGAGACCGACGGGCTGATCGAAATGCCGGCCGTCAACTGAGGAAGCGTATGTCTGAGGGTGAAAGTCGAAGGATCTGGCTGGTTCTGGAGGAGGTTTTTCTCGTCCTATCGGTGTTCGTTCTCTGGCCGAGGATTCTGAACTGGCCCGGTCTGCTTTGGGAAGTTCTACAATATTTAGCTCTCGTGGGGTTGGTCTGGATTCTGATTCGTAGAGTCAGGCGGTATCAGAAGCCACGAGGAGAGTAGGGGAATGTCTTGGGACCAAAAAGTGGCTCCGGGGCCACTTTATAGACACAAAAACTATAATTTGTTGTAAAACAAACAGATGTATGGTACGGCTGCTAAGCAGTGAGGGCTTGCAGGACGATGTCTTTCGCGGCGTCAAGGGCCTTTCCACGGTGACTGACCTTGTTCTTTTCCTCCGTCGGGAGCTCTGCGGATGTTACACCGTGGGCGGGGCTGTAGAAGAGCGGGTCATAGCCGAACCCGTGCTGCCCGCGGGGTTCGGTCAGGATGCGGCCCTCCCAGGCGGCGGTGACAGTTTGTTCGCCCCCCTGGGGCGTGACGAGCGCAAGGACGCATCGGAACCGCGCAGAGCGATCGTGTTCGACAATATCGTGAAGAAGGTCGAGGAGCTTGCGATTGTTTTCGTCGTCTGACGCATCAATGCCGGCGAATCGTGCGGAATGGATCCCGGGAGCACCGTCCAGCGCATAAACCTCCAGGCCGGAGTCATCCGCCAACGTGATCTGGCCCGTGTGGGCGGAGATCGTCCTGGCCTTCTTGAGTGCATTGGCCTCGAAGGTGTCTCCATCCTCTTCGACTTCGGGGGCGTCCGGATAGGCTTCGAGCGAAAGAATGTCGACGTCGTCGCCCAGGACTGCGGTGATCTCTTTGAGCTTACCCGCGTTTCGCGTTGCGATGACGAGAGGTCGGGGGGTCACCCTGGACTCGCAGTGTTCTGAGCAGCCGTAATTTCTTCGATGCCCTTCTTCGCGAGCGCCAGCATCTGGTCCATCTGTTCAGATGTAAACGGATGTCCCTCCGCCGTTCCCTGAACTTCAACGAACTTTCCCGATCCGGTCATCACGATGTTCATATCGACTTCGGCTGACGAGTCTTCCGAATAGCAGAGGTCGAGGCACGGCGTGCCGTCGACGATACCCACACTGATAGCGGCGATGGCGTCGAGTCGTGGATCTTCCTTGATGCTTCCTTTGGCCTGTAGGGTGGCGATGGCGTGGAGAACGGCCACATAGGCGCCGGAGATCGAAGCTGTTCGCGTGCCCCCGTCGGCGCTGATGACGTCGCAGTCGATCCAGAAGGTGCGCTCCCCGAGTTTCTTGAGGTCGAAGACGCCACGAAGCGCACGACCGATGAGGCGCTGGATCTCCTGGGTACGGCCTTTGACGCCGCGGGTTTCGCGCGGGACCCTCGTGTGGGTGGAGCGCGGCAGCATCGCGTACTCGGCCGTGATCCAGCCCTGCTTCTTGCCGTGAAGGAAGGGGGGGATGCGGTCCTCGACGCTGACGGTGCAGATGACGTGCGTGTCGCCCATCTCGATCAGGACCGAACCTTCGGCGTGCTTCATATAGTGTGGGGTGATGGTGAGCGGGCGTAGATCGTCGGGCGCACGTCCGTCGACTCGTTCGGTCATTTCGGTTCTCCGGATGTGGAAGCGGTCAGATCTCGATTTCGCGTGAGGCGAGTTGCCGGTAGTCGTCGGCCTTGATGGTAATCAGCTGACACATTTCAGCGAAGCGAGAGTAGATCCGTCCATCCGCCAGATCTCTCATCTGATCGGCGGACTGATTCGTCGTAATGAAGGTGAGGCGCTGTTCGCTGTAACGAGCGTCGACCAGGTTGTAGAGAATTTCGACAACCCACTCCGTGTTCTTCTGCACGCCGAGGTCGTCGATGACGAGGAACGGGACGTTGCTGAGTTCTTCCTGGATCTGGAACCCCTGTCCGTGGATGACACTTTCCTGATCGAAGCTGGCCCGCAGCTTCTGCAGAAAATTCCTGGAAAGACTGATGAACTTCCCCGGTCGGCCGGTGTGAAACATCAGCTCGTTGAGTGCGATGCAGGCGAACATCGTCTTGCCTGTACCAGGCGGGCCCGAAAGCAGGAGCCCCTTGGGGTGAGGAACCTCCGACAGGTCCGCGTGGGAGGCCGAACCCTTGGCCAGATTCTGACGAGCGACGTAGCCCAAGTTCTCTACAATCGGTCGCAGGTAATTCTTGAGCTGGCTCGCGGAAGGGATGGGTTTCCCGTCGACCTGCTCTTCAAAGTCCGACAAGAAACGGTAACGGAACCGGGCGGGGATCTCGGAACCGTCGATCAGCTTGCGAACACGGGCGGCCCTCGCGCGATAGGGCCGGCAAGGACACCATCGAATGTCGCCCGACTTCGTGTCGAGCACCTGATAGGGGGGACGCTGCGGACAGCCCGTTTTCTCGCACCAGGCCGTGACCTGCGGAGAGATCCTGATTTCTCCGTGTTGGCCGGAGCGAACGGTCGGGTCGTAGAAGTAGCCGGGATCCCCGTCGGGGAGTCCGACGTGCCTCGCGCCGGCGCCGTTCGTTCCGTCACTCACCGGGGGACTCCAGTTGTCGCTCGTGTGTTTGCTTGAATCGGAGGATTCCTTCATAGATGGCTTTGGCCATCGCCTTTTGATGGCGGGAGGTCTTGAGGCGACCGGCTTCCTTCGGGTTCGTGATGAATCCCATCTCGACGAGTACCGATGGCATTGACCCCATCGTACCCCGCATCACGTGAAAATTGGCCTGCTTAACACCGCGGTCTGTCATTCGATCGAAGGCTCGTGTCATAGACGTCCGTATGCTCCCGGCCAGCTCCTGGCTTTCCTTCAGAAACTGTGAGGTCAACAACGACAGACGGATGCCGGTGATCTCTTCGATGGTATAGCCATCGGCATTGTCCTCGAACTGAATCGATGCGTTCTCCCGGGCGGCGACGGCTGCGGCCGCTTCGGTCTTGGCTTCAGAGAGAAAGTAGACCTCGAGGCCATCGGCGCCCCTGCGTTTGCTCGCGTTGCAGTGCAGACTGACGAACACATCGCCCCGTGTTTCACGTGCAAGCCGGGCGCGCCGTCCGAGAGAGATGAATCGGTCCCGGGATCGCGTCATCACGGCCGTCAGCCCTTCGTGTCTTTTGATGAGCCGTTCGAGTTCGCACGCGACGGCGAGTGTGA
This sequence comes from Latescibacteria bacterium UBA6620, assembly GCA_002433075.1. Lineage (GTDB taxonomy): Bacteria > Latescibacterota > UBA2968 > UBA2968 > UBA2968 > UBA6620. The sequence continues at coordinate 33,745 of DJHM01000060.1, read as the reverse complement.
TCGTTTTTTCTTTCAGCCCTCTATGACCGATCGCGCCCGGGTCTTTCCCACCGTGACCGGCGTCGATTACGATTCGATCGATGGCCAGCAGAGCCTGAAGCGAATCCGGATCCGGCGTGGGAAGCGGTTCGAGTGGATCAGACCCTTCGAGAGCGACAATCGGCGGTATCGCCTTGTGGGGCGACGTCCTTGGGGGAGAGAGGGATGCAAGCCCCGAGATCTCGGGAACCGCTGTTGCCAGGACCCGGACAACAGCGACGGGGATGTTGATCGCTCCAGGCGTGGGCACGACCGGATGAGGCAGACGATACGCGACTTGATTGACGACGACGACGGGGGAGAAGATGGTGAAGATGATGCGACGATTGCGATCCAGCCGCAACTCGATCTTGTCCTTGAGGGGGTAATGAATCTCGCGCGCGTCCAGATGGCGCTTTAGCGTGTCCAGGGGGATGGTCTCGATCGCGGTCGCGTCGACGGAAAGGAGGAGAATGAGCAGGAGGGCGCACACGCCAGCGCGAGGGGGATGAGGGCGTGGCGGGCGTACACGGAATGTTAGGTTCACGCTCTCCCCAGTGTCCTTTCCTTGAGTGCCTGTTCGACCTGGCGCCGGGCATCCCTTTTGGCGATGTCCTGCCGTCTGTCGTATTCGCGTTTACCCCGTACCAGGGCCAGTTCGACCTTCGCCCGTCCCCGCTTGAAGTAGAGCTTGAGAGGGATGAGCGTCAGACCCTTTTCCTCCACGCGCCCGCGCAGCCGGTTGATCTCCGCCCGGTGCAGGAGGAGTTTTCGCTTCCGGACGGGGTCGTGATTGAATCGGTTGGCTTCGGTATACTCGCTGATGTGTGCCTTGTGCAGGAAGACTTCGTTGTCCTCCACACGGGCGTAGCTGTCTACCAGGTTGGCCTTCCCGAGTCTGAGGGATTTGACCTCTGTGCCCTGAAGCGCAATCCCGGCCTCGAACGTGTCGAGCGTTTCGTAGTCGTGCCGGGCTTTCCGATTCTGGACGATGATCTTGATGCCGTCTTTTGCGGGCTCGGCCACGTTCGCTCACGGAGAAAGGAGGTCGATGATGCGTTTGAGGGATTCGGCCCGATCGGCCTCTCCCATCACGGTATACGTCCGGAACAGGTTGGCGGCCGTCCGTATGAGAATGTCCCTGGCGTCTGCGACCGGGAGCAGGGAGACGTCGGTGGATTTTCCGAGCAGGGCGCAGCACTCGTTGGCGGTCAGGATTCTGCCGGCGTTGAAGGGATCGATGTAGAAGTCCTGGTCGGACGTGTACTTTATGATGAAATGCATTGGCATTCCCACGCCGACGATGGGCAACTCGAGGCGTCGGCTGAGGAGAAGGTAGACGACGGCGAGGGCGATCGGCAGTCCGACCTTGCGGTCGATGACCCGGTGGATGTAGCTGTTGTCTGGATCGGGAAACCGATCGTAGTCCTGTTGGCCGTGGAAACCCTGTTCCTCGAACAGGCAGTGGTTCAGGGCACGCACGACGCGGACGGGGTGATCGTGCGGGGCCACGTTGGGCGCTAGGTCGGCGGCGAGTCGGTCCAGTTGGGCACGGTAGGGTCCGGGATCGAGATCGGGGTAACCGAATCGGGCAAGCGTGAACACGCCCTCTTCGAGGTCGATGGTGTTGGAGGGTCCGGCGACGAGCATCTTTAACCGATCTTCGACCGAGGGGCTGCGCAGGGCGTGAAGGACACGACTGACTTCCCGGTGTGCGGGGTCGGCGTCGGCGATGCCGGCAAGGAGGTCGGCGACCCGCGCTTCACCCATCTGCAGCAGTTTATTACGCATCGTGGACGCGATCTCGGGGTCGGCGTCGTTGAGAAGGGAAACGATGGCCTGGATGTCGCCTTGTGGCATTGGCATCAGGCGGCCCTCAGCTTGCGAAGCGTAATCATCAGGATAGAGATGTCGGCCGGCGAGACGCCCGGAATCCGGCTGGCCTGACCGAGCGAGCGGGGTCTCACGCGGGTCAGCTTTTCGCCCGCCTCGTGCGACAGCTGAGGGACGGCGTCGTAAACCAGGTCTCCGGGAATGAGCTTCTGCTCCAGGTCCCGGAACCGGGCTACTTGGGCTTCCTGGCGATCGATGTAGCCCTCGTACTTGAGCTGGACTTCGACCGACTCTCGGTCCCGCTCGGAAAGCGCCATCAAGGGGGGGGCGACTTCCTGGATCAGGTCGTAGGGTACCTCGGGGCGCCGCAGAAGATCCTTGAGGAGGGTGCGAGAAGCGATCCGAGAGGATCCGAAGCTGGTGAGTGCTTCCTGAACGTGGTCCGTCGGTTCGACCTTGACAGACTGGAGACGCTCGAGTTCCGACTCGACTGCCCTCTTCCTGTCGCAGAAGACCTTGTAGTCCTCGTCGGACACGAGCCCCGCACGGCGTCCGATCTCCGTCAGGCGCAGGTCTGCGTTGTCGCTGCGAAGCAAGAGTCGGTACTCAGCCAGCGAGGTGAACATCCGGTAGGGTTCTTCGGTCCCCTTCGTGACCAGGTCGTCGATCAGCACGCCGATATACGCGCTCGATCGGTCAAGCACGAGTGGATCTTCGCCGCGCACTGCAAGCGCGGCGTTGGCGCCGGCGACGAGGCCCTGGGCTCCCGCCTCTTCGTAACCCGTCGTGCCGTTGATCTGACCGGCGAAGTAGAGCCCCGAAATCAGCTTGGTTTCGAGGGTCGGCAGGATCTGGGTCGGCGGCACGTAGTCGTATTCGACGGCGTAGGCGGGGCGCATTACCTCGGCATGTTCGAGACCGGGTATGCTGCGGACGACCTGGTTCTGCACTTCCTCTGGAAGGCTCATCGACAGGCCGTTGAGGTAGACCTCGCGAGTTTGGTAGCCCTCGGGCTCGAGGAAGATCTGGTGCGATGGCTTGTCGGCGAACCGGACGACCTTGTCTTCGACAGATGGGCAATAGCGGGGGCCGACCGAGTCGATCCGGCCGCCGTAGATCGCGGAACGATCCAGATTCGCACGGATGATGTCGTGGGTGCCGGAGGTCGTGTGCGTGAGGTGGCAGGCGATCTGCCGTTGCTCGATCCGAGCCGTACGGTGGGAAAAGGGCCTGGGGTTCTCGTCGCCCGGCTGGATTTCGAGTCCGTCGTAATCGATGGTCAGCCCGTTCACGCGGGGAGGCGTGCCCGTCTTGAGCCTTCCGAGTTCGAAGCCGAGTCGAGCGAGTGCGTCTGAAGCGCGTTCAGCAGCCTGCTCGCCGGCACGACCGGCAGCGTAGGAAACGTCCCCGATGTGGATGAGGCCTTTGAGGAAGGTGCCGGTGGTGAGGACGACTGACTTTCCAAGGAATCGCGTGCCGCCCTTGAGGACAATTCCACGAACCTGCCCGTTGTCGACGAGGAGTTCCTCGAGGGTTCCCTGCTTGAGGTCGAGATGGGGCTGGCTTTCGACGACCTCCTTCATTCTGAACTGGTAGGCCTTCTTGTCGGCCTGAGCGCGTGGAGCACGGACCGCGGGGCCCTTCCGGCGGTTCAGGAGGCGAAACTGGATTCCGGTGAGGTCGATGTTACGCGCGATTTCGCCGCCGAGCGCGTCGATCTCCTGGACCATATGGCCTTTGGCGATCCCGCCGATGGCTGGATTGCAGGACATCTGAGCGACGGTGTCCAGATTCATCGTCAGGAGGAGAGTGGGGTTCCCCGTTCGTGCAGCGGCCAGCGCGGCTTCGGTCCCCGCGTGGCCTGCACCCACGACGATAACGTCGTAGATTTTGTCGTAGGTCCAGGTCGACATCGTATGGGTTCAGGCGATGGTGATGGCTTCGGTGAGGTCGACGGTCGGCGACGGAGCTCGTGCGTCGATTTCGAAGCCGAGATCCTCGATCATCCTGTGCGTATCGCCGGTGTCCTGCCCGCCTGTCGTCAGATATCCTTCCACAAACAACGAGTTGGCAGGATACAGGGCGAGAGGCTGCAGGGACCGGATGTTTCGCTCACGGCCTCCGGCCACCCGGATTTCGCGATCGGGATTCACGAAGCGAAACAGGCATAGCGTCCTGAGGCAATCCCTTGGGGTCAGATCGTCGCGGCCCGAAAGCGGCGTCCCGTCGATGGGATGCAGAAAATTCACGGGAATCGAATCGGCGCCGACCTCGCGAAGGGCGAAGGCAAGGTCGATGATGTCGTTGTGCGATTCTCCCATGCCGACGATCCCGCCGCTGCAGGTGGCGAGCCCTGCTTTCTGCACGATTTCAAGCGTGCGGAGCCGGTCTTCGTAGCCGTGGGTCGAGCAGATGGTCTCGTGGTGGTTCCGGCTGGTATTCAGGTTGTGGTTGACGCGCCCGACCCCGGCCGATTTGAGGCGGTGCGCCTGGGGTTCGGTCAGCAGGCCAAGGCAGCAGCAGATGTCGATGTCGGCGGTCTGTTTGATCTCCTCGACGGCTTCACAGACGGCCTCGACTTCGCCGTCGGTCGGGCCTCGTCCGGACGTCACAATACAATAGCGGGAGGCGCCGCCGCGATGTGCGTCGAGAGCGCCGCTCACGATTTCTTCCCTGGGACGTAGCGCATATCGCTCGATCGGGGCGTTGGATACGGAAGACTGAGAGCAATAGTGGCAATCTTCCGGGCAGAGACCGCTCTTGGCGTTCTTGAGTACGTGGATTTGTACTCGGGTGCCGAAGTAATGCTTCCGTATCTGGAAGGCGGCGTGGAGGAGCGGAAGCAGGTCGTCGTCGGCGGTTCGGAGGAGGCTGTGGCAGGCGGCACGCTCGGGTGCGTCGCCGGCAATGCCGGCCTCTACGAGTGAGGTCAGGTTCAAGGTCGTTTCCTTCCGGTGATCAGACTTTCTCGACGCGTGTCACGACGCTCATCATAGTGTAAACCACGACTCTGTCCCCTTCGCGAACGTTTTCGTAAGCGGCTTCCGTTCCCAGGCGAGCGCGTAGGACATTCTGCTCGCCCTCAGGGGAATAGTCGATCTGAAGATACGGCTGATCGTGAATCGTGAGGTGGACGACTCTGCGAACGACCGCCTCCTGGGTCGATTTGAGTGCCACGTCTAACGATCGCGTGCCCGCGGTCCGAGGGACGGGACGAACGGGGTTGGGCGTTGTTCCTGGGGGAGCACCGACCTGGGGATCGGGGTGGATTCCGACGGGGCCAGGCAGTACGACGGGAGGGCCCGGGCCCTCAGTTGGGGTGGGTCCGTCACGGTGCGGGCAAAGGTGTCGCTCGGGCTGAATGAGATGGACCGCAGAATCAGCTTCATTGCGCGCAAAAGATACCGGCCGAGCGAACACCAAACAAGGCAATTCCGGGCTCGGAAGGGCCGAAAACAGGGGACTTTTTGATAGATTTTTACAGGGGATGTGTTACATTAGGGCACGCCTTCAAGCAAGCTCATGGTCAGCCATACGGAGCACCGCGTGCCCGAAGATGACGAGCAGCGAAAACTCTCGCGCCTCCAGATCGACCTGCCCATTCAGGCGAGATTGGGGGAGGGCAGTCACCTCGACCTCGAGATCGTAGACATCTCGGGATCGGGTATGCAGATTCGGAGCGATGACTTCGAAGTGCTCAAAGACGGTTTCGACGCCCAGCACAATGAAGCCACCTTCGAGATTCGTATTCAGGCCCGTCTGGCCTGGGCACGCCCCGAAGACGACGGTCGTTTCGTGACCGGGTGGGAGTTCAACCGGGATCTCGGCGAGCCCCGTATAGGGTAGTCTGCCGCCTTCCTTCCCACCATCCTCCCCTCGCTGTCCGAACCGGGTCAGATTGATAGTTCCGGGCCTTTTCTCTATAATCGCGGCTTTTACGGGTCGTTCACTTTGACACACGCGATCGCCGGTTCGCCCGCCGCTTCCAGGCACGATCAGGCCGAACGAGACCGTTTGGAACGCGTCTGGGCCAAAAACCCAACCTCGACGGTGTTTGCGCGTCTGGCAGACGCCTACCTCGAGGAGGGCCGACACGAAGAGGCTGCGGAGATCTGTCTCCGCGGACTTCGATATCGGCCGGCCTACGTTGCCGGGCACTTCATCCTCGGCAGAAGCCTCCTGGCGGCAGGCAAGGAAGAAGCAGCCAGAGACGCATTCTTGAAAGTGCTTCGACTCGATCGGGACCATCCCGCGGCGCTCGGCCAACTGGCAACACTGGCCCGAACGATGGGGGACGCCGAAATGGCAGATTCATATCTGAGTCAGGTAGCCGTCGTCGACCCCCTCGAAGTCGATACGTCACCCGTTCCTCGTGCGAGCGACGGAGAGCGAATCGGCATTTTAGAGCCTTCGGTGGAGGTTGGCCGGCCTCCAGATTCGCAGGAGCCGAAGCCATTCGCCACGGTGACGCTGGCCCGTCTCTATGCAGATCAGGGCCACTGCCAGGAAGCACTCGATCTGGCAACCTGGCTCGCCCGATATGATCCAGATGCAGAGGGAGTTCAGGAGCTGATTTTCGAGCTCGAAGCCGCACGTTAGATCGACCACAGCACAGGGGAGTCTTGTATCGATGGTAGCAACTTCTGACTTCAGAAACGGGATGGTTCTCAGGCTGGATGGCGAGCTGTTCTCGATGAGCGAGTTCGAACATTTCAAGCCGGGAAAAGGCGCTTCGGTGGTTCGGACAAAGCTTAAGAACGTGAAGACGGGCGCCGTGATTGACCGCACGTTCCGGTCCGGCGACAAGGTCGAGGATGTCCGCCTGGAGCGACGGAAGATGCAGTATCTCTACCGGAGCGATGCGCTGTTCACGTTTATGGACAATGAGACTTACGAACAGTACGAGCTCGACGAGGGCACGGTCGGAGGTGCGGTCAAGTATCTGAAGGAAAACGACCCCTGCGATGTGCTCGTGACGGAGAACCAGGCGATCGGTGTCGAACTGCCCATCTTCGTCGCGCTCGAGGTGATCCAGACCGATCCCGGCGTTCGAGGCGACACCGCCAGCGGGGGGAGTAAGCCTGCGACGGTTGAGACGGGGGCGACAGTCCAGGTCCCCCTATTCGTCGAACAGGGGGATGTACTAAAAATAGATACCCGAACGGACACCTACGTCGAGCGAGTCTGAGGAACCCAACGTGAGCTTACCGAGTCGAATAAAACAGAGTCTTCGCGAACTTTTATCGCTTGCCGGTGAAGACGAAGTCCGGGAAATCGAAGTCGAGCGTCGGGCCTTCGGGGGGTGGCGCATCAGGGTCTCCCGTGGGGCTGCTGCTGCGCCCACGGTCCAGGCTACTCCCGTCGCCCCGATGCCTCAGGCGACGTCTTCGAATCCGTCACCACCGGCCGAGCCCGAACCGGCCGCGGGAGAAGGCCCTCACATCGCGTCCCCGATGGTCGGCACCTTTTACCGAGCGCCTTCGCCTGAAGCAGAGCCGTTTGTCAAGGAAGGCGATACTGTCGCGGTTGGCCAGCTCGTATGTATCATCGAGGCGATGAAGATTATGAACGAGATCGAGGCCGAGGTCAGTGGGCGTGTCACCCGGGTTCTGGTAGAGAACGGGAAACCCGTCGAATACAACACACCGCTCTTCGCGGTCGAGCCACTCTGAGACCGCCTTGTTCGAGAAAATTCTCGTCGCCGATCGGGGAGAGATTGCGCTCCGCGTGATTCGAGCCTGCAAAGAGCTCGGGATTGCTACAATCGCCATTCACTCCGAGGCCGACGCCAACTCACTCCATATCGGCCTGGCGGACGAAGATGTGTGTATCGGTCCTCCGGCGGGCGACCAGAGTTACCGCAACTACTCGCGGGTCCTTTCCGCGGCAGAGATCACGAACGCGGATGCGATTCATCCCGGGTACGGTCCTCTGGCCGAAAACGCCGAGTTCGCAGAACTTTGTTCGTCTTGTGGGATCCGGTTCATCGGCCCATCTGTCGAGGCTATTCGGACAATGGGCGACAAGGCGGTCGCTCGGCGGACGATGGAGGGGGCGGGCGTTCCGGTTTGCCCCGGTACGGGCATTCTGGCGGATCTGGACGAAGCCAGATCGGCAGCGGACGAAATCGGCTACCCGGTCCGACTGAAAGCGGCCGCGGGAGGTGGCGGACGAGGGATGCGAATCGTGGAGACGGCATCCGACCTCGAGCGCGCCTACCAGATTGCGCATTCCGAGGCATCGGCCGCCTTCGTGAGTGGCGATCTGTATATGGAGAAAGAGATCGTCGGGCCTCGCCACGTGGAGATCCAGGTCCTGGGCGATCAGCACGGCAAGGTCATCCACCTGGGCGAACGCGAGTGTTCGATCCAGCGACGGCATCAGAAACTCGTCGAAGAGACCCCCTCGCCGGCCGTCGACGAGGCGCTCAGGCAGAGGATGGGCGAGGCGGCCGTGTCCGGGGCGAAAGCCGTCGGCTACTTCAGCGCGGGGACGGTCGAGTTCCTCCTCGATGCGAGCGGCGAGTTTTACTTTCTGGAAATGAACACCCGGATTCAGGTCGAGCATCCCGTGACGGAGATGGTGACCGGGGTCGATCTTGTGAAGGCGCAGATCCGTGTGGCCGACGGAGAGCCTCTTGGGCTATCTCAGGCGGACATCGTGGCCTCGGGTCACGCGATCGAGTGTCGGGTGAATGCAGAAGATCCGGATCGGTCCTTCCGTCCGTCGGTGGGGACGATCACGGCCTTCCACGTGCCGGGAGGCCCCGGGGTTCGCGTCGACACGCACGCCTACGCGGGCTATGCGATTCCCCGGCACTACGATTCATTGTTGTCTAAACTGATCGTTCACGGAACCACGCGGGAAGAGGCGATCTCCCGGATGCTCAGAGCCCTGAGCGAATTTGTCGTGGAAGGGGTCGCGACGACCGTTCCGTTTCACCTCCGGGCGATCGACCATCCAGATTTCCGGTCCGGGGACATTACCACGGAATTCGTGGAGAAACTGGGACTGTAACACGAGGGGGCCGGCGGAGAGCCGGATGACGAATGTCGAACGTGAGAGCAGGGTTGAAGTATCACGAAGCCCACGATTGGTTGTCGATCGATGGAGAGACTGCGACCACGGGCGTGACGGACTACGCACAGGGCGAATTGGGTGACATCGTGTTTCTGGAGTTGCCGTCAGTGGGGGATTCAGTCACCAAGGACGAACCTTACGGTACGATCGAGGCCGTAAAGACCGTCGCCGATCTGATTGCGCCAGTGTCGGGTGAAGTGGTGGAGGTGAACGCGACGCTCGAGAAGGATGCCTCCCTGGTGAATGGCGATCCCTACGGGGAAGGATGGACGATCAAGATCAGATTGTCCGATCCCTCCGAAGCCGACGGATTGATGGATGAGGACGCATATCGGGAGTTGATCGAAAGTTAGCTGACGATGGTGAAGACGAACGGCATCACAGAGGTTGTGAAGAGAAGGCCTCCGAACCCGTTGCACCAATCGGTTCTGGTCTTGAACCAGAGCTACGAGCCGATCCACGTCTGCTCCGCCAGGCGAGCGATCGTTCTTGTCTTTCGGGGTCGCGCGCAGGTCGTGGAGTCGCTCGATATTTCGATTCACTCCGTTTCTCGTGCTTTTCCTGTCCCGAGTGTGGTTCGCCTCGATTTCTATGTTCGGATTCCCCCCAAGCCGCTCTCGTTGACGAAGCGGAACGTACTCAAGCGAGACGGTTTCCAGTGTCAGTATTGCTCGACCCGGTCCGCCCCGATGACGGTTGACCACGTTCTGCCGAAGACCCAGGGAGGACGCGACACGTGGGAGAATATGGTGTGCGCGTGTCTGACCTGTAACAATCGAAAAGGAAATCGAACGCCCGAACAGGCGGGCATCGCCCTGGCTCGACGCCCGAGGTTGCCCAATCACGTCACGTTCATTCGACACTTCATTGGTGTATCCGATCAGAAGTGGCGGCCCTACCTTTTTATGGACTGAGGCTCGGGCCCGCAGGGCCCGAGTTGGCGAGAATCGGCGTTGCCGATTCTCGGGCTTTGCTTTCCCGTTGATGACAGCTTTGGGTGGGTACCAGAATTCAGCAGGTGCCCTCCGAGGACTTCGTATTCGATGGCGGACAAGAAGCGCATTTTAACCGGGGATCGGCCGACGGGACGGCTCCATTTGGGGCACTACGTCGGTTCGATCGAGAATCGTCTGCGTCTGCAGGACGAGTACGAGTGCTACTTCATCATCGCGGACCTGCACACGCTCACGACCAAGCCGCGGAAGGACGACATCGACGCCCTCCGGTCGTTCGTGAGTGAAATGGTTGCGGACTACCTGGCCGTGGGGATCGATCCGGGGCGGTCCACGATTTACCTCCAGTCTGCAGTGCACGCGGTTTACGAGATGAACCTGTTCTTTGAGATGCTCGTGACGCTGCCAAGGCTGACGCGTCTTCCAAGCATCAAGGATATGGCCCGGGCAGCGAATTTCGAGGATGAAGCCATTCCGCTGGGTTTGATCGGATATCCCGTGCTCCAGGCCGCGGATATTCTGATGCCTCGTGCCCATCTCGTTCCGGTGGGGAAGGAGAACGAGTCCCACGTCGAAATCACGCGGGAGATCGCTCGCCGGTTCAACACCTACTATGGGGAAGTCTTCCCCGTCCCCGAGGTGTTGATCGGCGATGTGCCGATTCTGGTGGGTACGGACGGCCAGGCCAAAATGAGCAAAAGTCTGGACAATGCGATCTATCTGTCCGACGATGAGAAGACGGTCGACAATAAAGTTCGGGGGATGTACACGGACCCGAAGCGCGTACGGGCCGATATCCCCGGAACGGTCGAAGGAAACCCGGTTTTCGCATACCACGATGCGTTCAACCCCGACAAGGACGAGGTTGAGGATCTGAAAACCCGGTATCGTGAAGGCAAGGTGGGCGATGTCGAAGTGAAACAGAAGTTGTCGCGGTGCCTGGACAACTTCCTTGAACCGATTCGGGACCGTCGTTCTGACATCGTGGCTCAGTCGGGCTACGTGGAGCACGTGATTTATGAAGGGACCCAGCGCGTGCAGGAAATCGCCCACCAGACCGTGACCGATATGAAAAAGGCGATGGGTCTTGCCGGCCTTTGGAATCGTATCTCCCGAAAAGGGCGCGATTACGCGAAGAAGGTGGCCCCCTCGTCCTGACCCTTCCCCCACTTTCCGAAAACTGCCTCGCAGGGCAGGTTCGCAGTCTCTCCTCCCCGTTCCCTCGGGAGAACTCTGAATGGTGAGTCATCCGTTTCAGCTCGGCGAGTCCGACGAGTACGGTGTCAATCTCGACATCTTCCAGGGCCCGCTCGATCTACTGCTTTATCTGGTTCGCAAGGAAGAAGTCGATATTTATGATATTCCGGCCGCGGAGATCACGCGTCAGTATCTGGCCTACGTCGATCTGATGCAGCAGCTCGACCTGGAGCAGGCAGGCGATTTCGTCGTAATGGCAGCCACGCTGATGCAGATTAAGTCCAGGATGCTGCTTCCTGTTGAACAGACGGACGACGAGGAACCGGAGGATCCGCGTGACGAGCTGGTTCGGCGGCTTCTGGAGTATCAGCAATTCAAGGAAGTGGCCGGCTGGCTGGAGGATCGGCGCGCGACCACACGGGATATCTTCTTTCGGGGCGCATCCTTCTACGCTGATGAAGAGATGACAGAGACTTCGGAGGGGATCGAATCCCTTCGCAGTGTCGAGATGTTCGACCTTCTCACTGCTTTCAAGCACGCGCTCGACGCGGCGCCCCGGGTTGATTTCCACGAGATCGATCGCGTGGAGGTCACGACGGAGGAAAGGGTCGCCTACGTCTCCGAGGTGCTGTCTCGGAGACGGCAGGTCCCGTTCTTCGATCTGGTGACGAACGTACCCAGGATCGTGGTTGTCTTGACGTTTGTGGCTATCCTCGAAATGATGAAGGAAGGCCGCGCTACCGTCCAGCAATCGGAACCCGAGGCTGGTTTCTGGGTGTATCACGCGGAACCCTCGACCGAGCATACCGCCACGCAAGCGACCGGGGAGTCTGACGATGGCTGAAAAAACACGCGACCGCGCAGAGATGTTCGGCCTGGACGAGAACGCCCGGCACCGCGGCGTCATTGAGGCGCTGGTGATTGCGTCGGACGACGCGATGACGATCGGCCGTCTCGTGGACCTGGTGGGCAACGGCCTCGGGACCAGTGAGGTGAGGCAGTACATCGACGAGCTCAACACGGAGTATGTCCAGACCGGTCGGAGCTTCAGGATCGCGGACGTGGCCGGTGGCTATCAGATGACGGTCCACCCGGAGTTTGCGCCTTGGATCCGCCAGCTGCTTCAGGAGAAGCCCGCCCGCCTGTCGCAGGCGGCTCTGGAGACGCTGTCGATCGTGGCGTTCAAACAGCCGATCACGAAAGCGGAGGTGGAGCACATTCGGGGAGTGGTATCCGACAGTGTTCTTCGACATCTTCTGGAGAAAGGCCTCGTCAGAATCGCCGGTCGGAGCGAGGGCGTGGGTCGGCCCCTTCTCTACGGTACCGCCCGGGATTTCCTTCGGTTCTTCGGGTTGAAGACCCTGGCCGAACTTCCCGAGATCAAGGAAGTCGAAGAGCTGTTGAGAGAAGAGGAAGCTGCCCAGTCGGCGGAGGCGCCTGTCGCAAACGGAGGCGAGGAGGACGAACCCGAAGTTGAGTCCCAGGATGGAGAAACGGACGACGATGCAGATGATCACATCGGGGTAGCGATTGAAGAGGGCAATGGAAAATCCAACGACACCGTCTCGGGAGCGGCTGAACCGATTCCTGGCGAGAACGGGCATCGGGTCGAGGAGGACGTGTGATCGCCTGATTCAGTCGGGCGAGGTGTACGTCAACGACCGTCCCGCAGACCATCCCGGGATGCGGATCGATCCTGAACGAGATCGTGTGACCTACGGCGGCCGTGTGGTAAGGCCGCCGGATGTCTGTACGTATATTCTGATGAACAAACCGCGGGGCTTCGTCGTCACAGTCGACGATCCCCAGGGAAGACGGACCGTGATGGATCTGATCGACGGTGTGGAGGCACGCGTTTATCCTGTGGGAAGGCTCGATATGGACACGGGAGGGCTTTTGATTCTGACGGACGACGGTGATCTCGCCCATCGGTTGATGCATCCGAGATTCGGTGTGGAAAAGACCTACCTCGCTGAGGTCCGGGGTAGACCTACCGACGGCGCATTGGACCAGCTGGCCAAAGGGGTGCATCTGGAGGATGGCCCGGCGGCGCCCGCCCGGGTGCGCCGAAGGAACCCCTCGGCGATCGAGGTGACGATCCACGAGGGTAGGAACCGACAGGTCCGAAGGATGTGCGAGGTCGTAGGGCACCCAGTTCAGACCTTGGAACGCGTCGCTTTTGGTCCGCTCGTCGGGAGTGGGTTGGATCGAGGGAAGTGGAGGCACCTTGAGTCGAATGAGGTCAAGGCGCTCAAGCAGGCGGTCGACCTAGGTGGTGGTGTGTGAGTGGGATCGTGGTGGCCATCGATGGCCCGGCCGGGGCGGGGAAGAGCACAACCGCTCGCAAAGTGGCCGACGTTCTGGGTTACCTCTACCTGGACACGGGAGCGATGTACCGTGCGGTCGGCCATCGGGCACTTGCGGACGGTGTCGACCCCGATGATGCCTCGCGCACGGGTAAAATCGCGCGAACCCTCGAGATCACTTTCGAACCCGGCGATCCACGCCAGAGGGTGCGGGTGGATGGTGAGGATATGACGGACGAGATTCGGTCGGCAGCAGTTTCCGACGCGGCCTCTTGGGTGTCCTCCCACGAGTCGGTCCGGGTCACCCTGGTGAAGAGGCAACAGGCCCTCGGGGTGGAGGGCGGAGTCGTCGTCGAAGGTCGGGATACGACGACGGTGGTGTTCCCGACCGCGGAACTCAAAATTTTTCTCGAGGCGAGCGTGGAGGCCCGGGCGGAGCGTCGAGTGGCCGATCTTGCCGAACGCGGCGAGAATCTCAGTGTGGATGAGGTCCGGCGCCAGATCCGGGAGCGGGATGAGCGAGATCGGGCAACCCAGCTGCGGGTCGGGCCGTGGCCCTCGCCGGAGGCCACACGGCTGGACACGACCGGACTGACGATTGATCAACAAGTTGAAAGAGTGGTCGCGCTGGCCCGGGAGCGAGGCGCGTGAGGGAGGGATCCCGATTCTACCGGTCGTGCTGGTGGTTGGCTCTCGGCCTGGCCAGGTTGATTTTCCGGGTTCGGATCGAGGGGGCGTCCCGAATTCCGCGGGGAGGTTTGATCGTGGCGTCCAACCACGCCTCTTACGCGGATCCCCCGATGGTCGGTGTTGCGGCCCATAGAGAACTTTTTTATGTTACCAAAGGGGAAGTGTTCCCTATCCCCGTGTTGGGGTGGCTCTTACGCCGCTGGAACGCCATCCCGATCGACCGCTCCCGGGGCGATCGAGCGGCCCTTTCCGCATATGAGGGCAAGTTGCTAGAGGGAAAGGCGGTATTCATCGCGCCCGAAGGTACGAGGAACAAGGCGCGCGACTTTCTTCCGCCCAAACCGGGCGTGGGGATGCTGGTTTACCGGACGGGGGTTCCCGTTCTGCCAGCGTACGTCTCCGGTACACGCAATCTCTGGCGAACGCTTCTGGGGTGGGAGCCGATCGTCGTTCGATTTGGAGCGGCCGTTTATTACGACCGGTCGCAGCTCCCGACGGCACGAAGGCTCGCGTACCAGGCGATCAGCCAGGACGTGATGCACAAAATCGACAATCTCAGGCAGTCGCCGACCCCAACCGGCACGGTCGCGTCTGCCTCTCATCGTTAATGCCGGAACTTTCGGCCGCATTGCGGCCGTTTTTCCCAACTCCCCCCGGGCTACGCTTGTTTTGCCCATCCATCGTTCACTTCGGGGGACGAGGAGGTTCAGAACGGATGCCTGAAGAATCTATGACTGCCGATAAGTCGACTCTGCCGACCCCTGAAGAAGCCCTCAAGGCGCTCGACGAGCTGGAGTACTCCGATACGGAGTTCGACGATCTGATGAGCCTCTATGAGGACACGATGTCGAACATCCAGCAGGGCGAGATCGTCGAAGGGACTGTGCTGAACGTCGACGACGGCACGGTTGTGATCGACATCGGGTTTAAATCGGAGGGGTCGGTCCCGATCGATGAGTTCACCAATCCCGAAGACATCGTGGCGGGTCTCAAGGTCGAGGTCTTTCTGGAGACGGTCGAAGACCAGGAAGGTCAGATCGTCCTTTCCAAGACCAAAGCCGATTTCATGCGGGTCTGGGATCGTATCAAGGAGGCCTACGACAGCGATCAGATGGTCGAAGGGCGGCTGGTGCGACGCATCAAGGGCGGTATCGTGGTCGACCTCTTCGGCGTCGATGCGTTCCTGCCGGGGTCGCAGATCGATATCAAACAGGTCAAGAATTTCGACCAGTTCATCGGCGAGGTGTTCCCGTTCCGCATCATCAAGCTGAACAAGAATCGTCGGAATATCGTCGTCTCCCGCAGGGTGGTCCTGGAAGAAGAGCGCGAGCGGTTGCGCAAGCAGATCCTTCAGACGCTCGAGGTCGGTCAGGTCCGGAAAGGGTCGGTCAAGAACATTACCGACTTCGGCGGATTCATCGATCTGGGTGGATTGGACGGGTTGCTTCACATCACCGACATCTCCTGGGGTCGCGTGGGACATCCGTCCGACGTGCTGTCGATCGGCGATGACGTCGAAGTCAAGGTGTTGAACTACGACAAAGAGCGGGAGCGCATCTCGCTCGGAATGAAGCAGCTGCAGCCGCATCCGTGGGAGAACGTAGGCGATTCGTATCCGAAGGGAGCGCGAGTCCAGGGCAAGGTGGTGAGCATCACGGACTACGGTGCCTTCGTGGAGTTGGTAGAAGGCGTCGAGGGCCTCGTTCACATTTCCGAAATGTCGTGGACGCAGCACATCCGCCATCCTTCCAAACTTCTGACGATTGGCGATGAAGTCACAGTCGTCATCCTGAACGTCGACGCGGACGATCAGAAAATCTCGCTCGGTCTCAAGCAGGTGACGCCCGACCCGTGGCTTACCCTGGACGAACAGTATCCGCCGCGAACGAAGCTCAACGGCAAGGTTCGCAACCTCACGAACTTCGGCGCCTTCGTGGAGATCGAGGAGGGCATCGACGGGCTGGTACATATCTCCGATATGTCCTGGACCAAGCGCGTGCGCCATCCGAACGAGATCGTGAAGAAGGGGCAGGAACTCGAAGTCGTCGTGATCAACATCGACAAGGAGCGACGACGCATTTCACTCGGGCACAAGCAGACGATCGAAAACCCCTGGGCCGGACTTGCCGTTCATTACGCGGTCGGCACCCAGACGCGAGGCAAGGTGTCGCGGTTGCTCGAAAGGGGTGTGGTGGTTGATCTAGAAGGAGACGTGGAGGGTTTCGTGCCTGCCTCTCAGCTGGGCGTGCCGAACCTGAAGCGGACCGAAGAGCACTTCGACGTCGATGAGGAAGTACTGGCCAAAGTCGTCGAATTCGATGAGGAGCAGAAGAAAATCGTCCTGAGCGTTCAGGAGTACCTGCGCGATGCAGAGCAGGACGAGATCGACGCCTATCTCGAGGCTCACAAGCAACGTGAAGTTACCCCTCGCGAAGTCGATCCCGAGGAAGAAGACGATTCGGATTTCTACGACCCCGCCGGGGCGGAAGCCGAATCCGTAGCCGCCGAAGCCGTTGCGGCACCCGAATCCTCCGAGGAGGAAGAAGAAGAAAAGGAAGCTTCGGAGGACGAGCCCGCAGTCGAGGCGTAGTCCGCCGACCGTTTCGCGAAACGAAGAGTTGGGAGTGCACACTTCCAACTCTTCCGTTTTTTATGGACTGAATTCATCCGCGAGCACCTTGTGAATAAACCCGTTCGGACCGTTTCCTTCCATACGCTGGGCTGCAAGCTGAATGCTTACGATACCGAATGGCACCGCGAGCAGTTCTTGGATGTGGGATATGTCGAGGTGCCCTTCGGCCAGTCTGCGGACGTGACGGTGGTGAACACCTGCACGGTGACGGGACAGGGGGATGCCCAGTCACGCCAGATGCTCCGCCGTGCCCACCGGGCGAGTCCGGAGGGCACCGTGGTGGCCACGGGTTGCTACGCGCAGACGGATCCCGACGCTCTTGCGGAGATGCCTGAAGTCGATCTCGTGGTGGGCACCCGGGAGAAGACTCGTCTGATCGAGCTTCTCAACAGTACCTGCTCGCTGGGGCGGACCTTTGTTACGCGCAGCCGGGCGGCCGACTTCCAGGACATGGACATCTACAATTTCGGGGGCCGGGCGCGGGCTTTCGTGAAAATCCAGGAAGGCTGTGACGAGTTCTGCTCCTTCTGCATTATCCCATTCGCACGGGGACGAAGCCGCAGCCGGACTCTGACGAGTACGGTTGACCAGGTTAAGCGACTGGTCGACGCGGGGTACGCCGAGATCGTCCTCACCGGCGTGCATATCGGCGATTATGCCGGTGAGGACGGAGAGCCGCTGGTCGACGTCCTCGAAGCCATCGATCGGGTGCCCGGGCTGGGACGCTTCAGGGTCAGCTCGATCGAAGCGTCGTTCGTGACGGATGCGATGGTCGAGTTCTTCGCCGACTCAGAGCGATGCTGTCGACATCTGCACATTCCGCTGCAAAGCGGGGATGACGGCATTCTGGAGAAGATGCGACGTCCCTACCGTTCTGCCGACTACGTCGATCTCCTGGCGCGGCTGAGCGAGCGCATTCCGGATCTGGCCGTAGGAGCTGACGTGATGGTCGGATTTCCCGGGGAAACCGATGCCGCCTTCCGGGAGACTCTCGATGTGGTGCAGAGAACTCCCCTGGTTTTCCTTCACGTGTTTCCGTATTCTCCCAGAGGAAACACGCCGGCCTCAGGTATGCCCGACCAGGTTCCTCCCCTGGTCAAGAAGGCGCGTGGCGCAGAACTGCGAAAACTGGGTAAGGCGAAAGCCGACGCCTACCAGCGCCGATTCATCGATCAGACGGTCGACGTGTTGTTCGAGAATAAACGCGATGCCGAAACGGGCTTTCTACACGGTTTGACCGATACCTACATCCGGGTCTATGCTCCCGGCCCCGATTCGGCCCGCGACCGTATTCTGCCGGTCAGACTGGAATCGATCGAAGCCGAGCGAATGATCGGTCGTATATCAGAAGTTGGTTTGCGTTCGGAAGAACTCCCCCTCTCGTAGTTGCTTCTCAGCTCCCCCCGATCACATCAACCCGAAGAGCCCCGAGGGTCTTATGGCGAACATACGTCGCGCCGGGCCGTCTGACTTTATAGAAGTCGCGCGCCTCGATCGTGAAGCGTGGACGGAAAGCCGGCACGCGACATTCATACCGGACGGCGAACACGCGTGGCGCCTGTGGGTAGAACACGCCATCGTTTTCGTCGTGGAAGAAGACGCAGATCTTGTCGGGGCGGCGCTGGCTTTTCCGACTCAGGCGGCTAGTTATTGCTTGCATAAAATTTTCGTCGAACGGAGTCGGCGGGGACAGGGTCTTGGGGGTGACCTGATGGGAGCGGCCCTTCGGGAGCTGGAGAGCCTCGGTGTGCCGTGTTTTCTGACGGTTGACCCGGTGAATGAAGCCGCGATTTCGCTCTATGAGAACTGGGGGTTCTCCGAACGAACCTTCGTCAAAGGTTACTATCGTCCCGAAGAAGATCGGCTGGTGATGACGAAACCAGCTCCCGGGGCGTGACAAAGGAGAAGAAATGGCTTTTGAAACAGACCGATACGGAACCGCTTTTTCGTCGTTGTTGTCTGAAACGCGCACGAACCCGCTGGACGGGGGAACGCCCAATACGGATGCTCGTCCGGATCTCGATGCACTGACCGCAGAGGCTGCTTTTGCGGGAAAGAAGATCGTCGACGCGGATATGGCCGAGTGCTGCGTATCCGCGGTGTGGTTGTATCACAACTTTCTGGATGAATCACACACGATCAGTCAGGGCATCCATTCAACCAGCGGCAGCTATTGGCACGGCATTATGCATCGACGTGAACCCGACTTTCCGAACTCAAAGTACTGGTTCAGGAAGGTCGGCGATCACGAGGTCTTCGACGATGTGGCCCAAGCGGCTCGCGCTGAGGCGTCTGCCGCGCCCGATGAAGCCGCTTTTCTGGGTGCACAGGGTGCGTGGGACCCCTACGCGTTTATCGATCTTTGCGAGTCGGCCCTGGGTGGACAGTCCGGTACAGATGCTCTGTGCCGAGAGGTTCAGCAACGGGAGTTCGAGATCCTGTTCGACTCCTGCTACCGGGAGGCCGTCGGGGGATGATGCGAGTTCTCGCCTTCGTCCTGGCGGGAATCGGTATCGTTCACGCACAGGCCGTTCTGTCCGATGACAGCGCGTCCGAGCGGCATACCTTTGCCACGCGGCTGACCCAGGCGCCCGACGACCCGGAGGCTCTTTACCATATGGGGCGGCTGACGTCCGAAGATGGACCTGCAGGACGCTACTTCGAGCGACTCCTGAAGGTGTCTCCGAGCCACGAACTCGCGGATGACGCACGACTGGCTTTGGCCCAGTCGGCCTATGCCAGCCCACTCGGACTGTTCAAGACCGCTCGACGTCACTACAGGAGGCTGGTCGAGGATTACCCGGGCAGCCCGCACGTTCCCTTCGCACTTTACAGGTTGGGGAAGTCGTTTATGATCACGGGGCAACCCGACTCTGCTGCTGCCTATTTTGCCCGAGTCGAAATGAAAGCGGACCCCCTCGCTACGTTCGTGCGTGTCGCTGAAGACGCCGCGGCCAGAGCGCTCGGGCGGCGCGTTGACCCTGCGGAGACGACTCCGGTTTACCCCTTCAGTCTGGAACTCTCAACGCCTTCGCCCACTGTGGAGCCCACGGGGCGTGAAGGGGCTGGCCGTTTCTGGATCCAGGCCGGCGCTTTCCGTCGCTCGGAGGGCGCACACAAGCTCGCGGAGCGGCTCAGGCTGGCGCATCTTTCGGTCGAGCAGACAAAGAACGATCGGGGCCTGATCGTCTTACGCGTCGGACCCTTTTCTTCTCGTGAGGAGGCGGTAAGAATCGTCCGCCATCTCAAAGACGTCGAACATATCGATGCGATGGTTTTGGTTCCCTGATGGCTTCTGAACCCACTCCGATGATGCAGCAGTATCAGGCCTTCAAGCAGGCGTATCCGGACGCGCTGCTGCTTTTCCGAATGGGCGATTTCTACGAGACGTTCTTCGAGGATGCCCGGGACGCGTCGCGACTGCTGGGTCTGACCCTTACCAAACGCAACAACGGCAAAGCCGAAGAGGTGCCGCTCGCTGGTCTCCCTCACCACGTATTGGACACATATCTCGCCCGCCTGGTCAAGGCCGGTCGTAAGGTGGCGATCTGCGAACAGATGGAGCCTCCGACCAAGGGCAAGAAGGTCGTGCGGCGCGAAGTCGTTCAGGTCGTGTCGCCGGGGACCGTGCTGGCCGAGGATCTTCTCGATCATCGGCAGAACAACCATCTCGTGTCTCTCTTACTCGAAGGTGAGAAGCTGGGTCTGGCCGTGCTGGATCTGTCAACGGGGTCGTTCCGAGTGACGGAGCGTCCGTCTGCGGACCTCTGGGAGCTATTGGAGTCGCTTTCTCCCTCGGAGATCCTGGCCCCCTCGTCCTGGTGCGAAACGGGGGCTGATTCGATCGCGGAACGGTGGTCGAACGTGCTCGTCACGCCTGTCGACGATTGGACATTCGGGGCGAATTACGCACAGGACAAGCTACTCGCCCATTTCAAAACGCATTCTCTCGAAGGGTTCGGGTGTGCCGACATGGAGGTTGCGATTCGTGCGGCGGGTGCGGCCCTGGCGTATGTTTGCGAGAATCAGAAGGGGGCGGTCCCGCACATTACCCGGATCACCGTGGATCGGGCGGGTGCCCACGTTGTGCTGGATGCGGTGACTCAGCGGAATCTGGAGTTGACGGCCTCGGCAAGAGACGGCGGACGGGACGGGACCCTGATCTCCGTGCTCGATCGTACGCGAACGTCGCCGGGTGCCCGGATGATGCGTGACTGGCTGTTCAATCCGCTTACGGACGTGACAGCCATCCGAGGACGTCACGATGCGGTCGAAGAATTGGTGGTCGAGTCACGGATGCGGACGACTCTACAGGATACCCTTCGGGAGGTGGCAGATCTCGAACGTCTGATGTCGCGTGTGTGCTGCGGACGGGCGACACCGCGCGATGTCGCCGCTCTGGGTCGCACTTGCGCGCGCGCGCCCTCACTCCGGTCGGGCCTTGAGCCCGCGAACAGCGCGCTTCTTCAGTCTGAGAGGGCAGAGCTACCTGACTTGAGCACACTGACCACCTTGATTCAAGGGGCGCTCGTCGACGACCCGCCTGCTCAGCTGGCCGATGGCGGAGTGATTCGAGAAGGGCACTACGAGAGGCTCGATTCCCTCAGAGAAGCGGCGTCCGGGGGGCGCACGTGGGTCGCCCGGCTTCAAAGTCAGGAGCGTGAGACGACGGGGATTCCGTCGCTCAAAGTTGGATTCAACCGGGCGTTCGGCTATTACATCGAGGTCACGAAGGCGAACATCGACCGGGTACCGGACACCTACGAACGCAAGCAAACGCTCGTGAATGCAGAACGATTCATCACTCCGGACCTCAAGGCCTGGGAAGCGAAGATCCTGGGGGCAGACGAACAGGCGAAAGCGTTGGAAAAGGAGCTGTTTTTCGCGCTGCGAGAGCAGGCGGCCGACTATGTGAACGAAGTGCAAACGACGGCCAGGATCTTCTCCGCGGTCGACGTGTTGGCCGCTCTGGCAGAGGTGGCCGTGGACGAGGATTACGTGCGGCCTGAGGTGGACGAAGGCCCGGCCATTCGGATCGAAGGGGGGCGCCACCCGGTCGTCGAGTCGTTGCTCCCCGCCGGGTCGTTCGTGGCAAACGACACGACCGTGGATGGCGACGGAGACCAGGTGCTGATTATTACGGGCCCGAATATGGCCGGTAAATCGACGATTCTCTGCCAGGTGGGCCTGATCGTGCTGATGGCCCAGTCGGGGGCCTTCGTGCCGGCCACTTCAGCGGAGATCGGCGTGACGGATCGGATCTTCACACGGGTGGGCGCGTCGGGCAATCTTGCACGAGGGGAAAGTACGTTCCTGGTGGAGATGAACGAGGCAGCAAACATTCTGAACAACGCCACGCCCCGAAGTCTCGTTCTGCTGGACGAAATCGGGAGAGGGACGAGCACGTTTGACGGTTTAAGCATTGCGTGGGCGATGACCGAGTATCTGCACAATTCGGATATTCGTCCTCGAGCGTTGTTCGCCACGCATTACCACGAACTGACCGAACTGGAGGAGATGCTTCCAAGGGTGAGGAACTTCAGCGTCGCGGTACGCAAAAAGGGAGCGGAAGTCGTGTTCCTCCATACGCTCGTACCGGGTGGATGCGACCACAGCTACGGGATCGAGGTCGCCCGGTTGGCCGGGATGCCTCAGGATCTGATCGACCGGGCGAAGTATATCCTTCGGCGACTCGAGCAGAACGACCTTTCGATGTCGGATTCGGTGGTCCGAAAGTCACGTCGAGCAAAACAGGGCGACGGGCAGATCAGCCTATTCGGGATGGAAGAAAGCCAGACGCCTCATCCGGTCGTGGATGCGTTGAAAGATCTGGATGTGGACGGGATGACACCGGTCGAGGCGATCGTGAAGCTGGCGGAGCTCAAGCGGGAAGTCGCTGCGTCGGAAAGAACGAACGGAACGCCGAAGGGAGAAACGATCGGATAGAGGCGATCGAAAGCGAAGTCGGCGGGAGGTACCTCGGTGTGCGACCGGGGCTTTTTTATGTACCCGTCACGTCCCGGACGCGGTCGACCCCGGGGACGTTGGCCAACTCGACGAACAGTGCGTCGTAGGCGGCCTGGCCTGGGACGCTGACGACGAAGTGGTCCCCCACCTGACCGTCGCGTGTGCTGACGCGGCCTTCGAGGATGGAGATGTCGAGGTCGGAAACCGTACGGGTGATGTCCATCAAGAGTCCTTCTCGATCGGACCCAGCGATTTCGACAGCGATTGAGCGAGGCCATTCCGCGTCGGCGGCCAGGCTGTCGCGCAGGTAGCGACGAATTTGGGCGCGGGCCTTCCGACTCTTTACGAAGTCGAGCCAGTGAGGTACCGGCCTGGCCTCGTCAGATGGGATCACCTCGATGCGGCTACCCGTGTGGAGAGGAAGGTGGAGCGGGGCAGAGCGACCGTCGACGCGGGCGGCCGCACAATGAAGTCCTAGGTCGGTGTGAATTGCGAAGGCAAAGTCGACGGGGGTGGCGTCGCTCGGAAGCTGGATGGGGTCGCCGTCGGGCGTGAGTACGTAGATTTCGTCGGGGAACAAATCGATTTTGAGATCTTCCAGAAACTCGAGCGGATCGGGCGTCTCGCGCTCCCATTCGAGCAGCCCGCGCAACCACGGCATATGGGCGTCGAGTTCTGTGGGCTTGTCGCCCCCTTCCTTGTAGCGCCAGTGCGCAGCGATACCGACCTCGGAGGTCTGATGCATCTCCCAGGTTCTGATCTGCACCTCAACCATAATGTTCTGAGGACTGATGATGGTCGTGTGGAGGGACTGGTAGCGATTGGCTTTGGGCGTAGCGATGAAGTCCTTGAAACGAGCCATTACAGGCGTGTAAATGGAATGCACGATGCCCAGCACTGTGTAGCATTCCTGGACGGACCCGACGATGATGCGCAGAGCCATCAGATCGTAGATCTCATCGAAGCCGATGGCTCGCCGTCTCATCTTCTTGTGAATGCTGAAGAAGTTTTTAGGTCGCCCCGCGATGCTGACGTCGATGCCGGCAGCCGTGACTGCATTCTGGATCGGTTCCCGCACTTCCTCGATGAAGGCCTCACGCTCCTGCCTCTTGAGCAGGATCTTGTCTCGGATGCTGGCGTAGGCCTCCGGTTCGATCCACTTGAGGCAGAGATCCTCCATTTCCCAACGAAGCCGAGCGATCCCGAGTCGGTGGGCGAGGGGCGCGTAGATATCGCGACTCTCGATGGCCATTCGCTGCTGGGTTTCAGCGTCGAGCTCGTCGAGGTTGCGGAGGTTGTGCAGTCGGTCGGCGAATTTGATGAGGACGACGCGCAGATCTTCGGCAAGCGCGAGCAGGATCGTGCGGAAGTGTTCGGCCCGGGCCTCCTCAGGCGCGTGGAAGATGTTGTCCTTGATCTTTCCGATGCCTTCGACGAGGGTTGCGATTTCCTCTCCGAATTCCTCTCTCAGGGAGGGGAGGGCTCTGGCCTTTTCGTCGATGGCTTCGTGAAGGAGACCGGCGGCGACCGTTGTCGAACCGACGTTGATGTCGATGAGAATTTTCGCGACCGCGAGAGTGTGCTCGATCAGGGGTTTGCCCGACCTCCGGACCTCGGAACGGTAGGTTCGTTCTGCAAAGTGATAGGCGTCGGACAGAAGGACAAGGTTGTGCGAGGACCGCACGTGGAGCGCGGCTTCGAGCAGGTCGTAAAGGAGAGAGTCTCCGGAAGCGCGCTTGAGAGCCTTCTCGTTCGCGGCGGCCTCTTGCGCGCTGAAAAGCGTCGTGGGATCTTGGACCTGTGGATGTGTGGTGAGTTGGCTCAAAGGGTTGGGGGCCCCGATTCGAGTGTTTGGAAAATATACCCACGGAGGGGTTCGGGGGCCACAAAACACACGTGATCCCCCCCGGCAGATCAGCCGAAAAGCCCTTCAAATCGGACGTTCAACCGTGGGGTGGAAGCTGTATATGGACAGGCGTTTCTGCGGAAAGGGAGGTCTGAGGTAGGTCAGTTCTGGCGGCGTTCCGCCGTTTGCCGCCTGCGGAGACGGGCCAGCTCGCGCATATCTTCTACCTGGTCCAGTTCGTCGACGATCTCCTTGCCCAGGATTTCTTCGAGCACGTCCTCCAGGCTCAAGACACCCGCGAGCCCGCTGTATTCGTCGATTACGATGAAGAGGTGCTGGCGCTGCTCGAGGAACGTGTCCAGAATCTGATCGAGGGCTGAAGATTCGACGACGAAGTGGACGGGCCGCATCAGGGTCGAAAGCTGGACTTGCCCGTGGTCCTGAGCGAGGGCGGCCAGGATGTCCCTTCGCATCACGATCCCGACGATGTCCTCGAAATCTTCGGCGTAGACAGGGATTCGGCTGTGGGCCCAGGTGCCGCTTTCACCACGCGCCTCGCCGACAGTCATGCTTTCGGGCAGCGCGAACACGACGGTGCGCGGCGTCATCACTTCTCTGGCGGATTTGGTCTTGAGCGACAGGATGTTCTGGATCACGCGGGCTTCATCGGCTTCGATGCCACCCGTCCGGGCGCCCAGGCGGGCTAGGGAGAGGATGTCGTCACTCGACACATCGTTCTGGCCCTCCTGGCGGGGGACCACGCGTGTGGCAAGTCGGCACAGGCCGATCAGGGGTGCGAAAATCCAGACGAGCAACAGCAGGGGGCGAGCGATCCACGCCGTGAGGGGGCGGCTGAACACGGCTCCGACTGTTTTGGGGATGACCTCGGCGAAAAACAGGACGGAAAGGGTCAGGAAGCCCTGGAAATAGGCGTCGTAGTCTTCGCCCGTGTCGCCCAGCCAACGCATAAAGGCTGCGCCGGCGAAGGCGGCCCCTCCGGTGTTGGCGATCGTGTTGAGTGAGAGAATGGCCGAAAGCGGGCGGTCCACGTTCTGCCGCAGCCTTCGGAAGATCTGACCCGAGCGATTCCCCTCCTGTGCCAGCTTTTCGACGTGGCTGAGCGGCGAGGACAGCAGAACCGCCTCGAACAGCGAACACATCGCGGAAAACAGGATGACGGCGGCGACGGAAATGGCTAGTTCGGTCATTCTGGGAGGACCTTTTGGAAGCGTGAGGAAGGGGCGAAGGGGTTTGTAAAAGTCCGACGCCAGCCCGGGAGGGTCAAGGGAATTCGAGAGGTCGAGCGCGCCGGGTTTTCGCTTGCCCGCCCCTCTCGGAGACCCTACATTACGGTCGTTAAGCGGGCCGGAGCGAGGTGGTTTCGGACACTCTCCGGCCCTCTAACATTATGGAAAACAATGAATAAAGTCAGATACGATACTGTCAGAGAGGTCTCCTACTCACCCGATCGCCTGGTGATGCTCTCCGACACGTTCCAGAGCGAAGACCATCTGTGTCATCTGAGCCAGATGATCAGCACGGGGCCCGATCCGATCCGACTGTCGCAGGTCAAAGACGTGATCGAGACCGTCATTCACGGGCGCAAGTATGAGGTTCTGCTGCTCCGAGCTCAGGGCAAGACGTTCGCCGAAATCGCCCTGCTGCTGTCCATCTCCAAGAGTGCGGTGCAAAGCCATCATCGCCAGGCGGTCAAGCGGGTGCGTCGAGCGCTGGGCGTCGATCGCCCGGTCGAAAAACCCCTGCCGGTCGCCGCCGTCTGACAGACCCCCCTTTCCTGATCAACCGGGGCCTCCGCTCCGGTATTTTTGTGTACATTTCGCTTTATGCGGCGGTGCCGCAACCATATTTTTGGGCCTCGCCGATGCCCATCGCAACCCATTCAGGAGCACCCAATGCCCGATTTTCTTCACACTCGCGTGCGAGTCAGTGACCTCGACAAGTCGATCGCCTATTATTGCGAACACCTCGGGTTCAAGGTCAAGAGCCGCTCCGAAAAGTCGCCGGCGGGGAACCAGATCTGTCACCTTGAACTACCTGGTAACGAACACACGTTGGAGCTGACCTACTCGGACGACTACGAGATGAACGTCCCTGAGGACCTGATGCACTTCGCCATCGGGGTGCCCGACCTGATCGCTCTGTGCGACGAGCTCGAGAAGAAAGGCCTCGAGATCTGGCCTGGAGACTGGCGAGAGACGTTCCCCGAAGGTCGGAAGATGGCCTTTGTCGACGATCCAGATGGCTACGAGATCGAGTTGCTCGAACGGCCTGATTCCACCCCGGTGGGCGAATAACCGAGCTGTGGCCCTGCGAAACATCCGTATCGCCGACGTTGATGACGAGTCGATGATGCACGAGGCGCGGCTGGCTTGTCCCTGGTCGGCGTTTAGATCAGAGCACGCTTCTCGGCTGCACGTGATGCACCGAGAGCGCTCCGTCGGGGTTTGCGAGTGGGGCGAGGACGAGTTCGTGGCCGCCCTGGGCCTCCTCTACGTCAGATCGGACAGGCGTCGATTCGGTTTGGGTGGCGCCCTGCTCGATGCGGCAGTTGATCGAATTCGGGCGCGAGGTGTACGTCAGATCGAAGCTCGATATCGGACGGGCGACGCCTCTTCTGAGGGTCTGTTCGCCTCTCGGGGGTTCAACATCCTGGGGGAGGAGGCTGACGGCGTGTGGACCATTCAGCGAGTGGAAAAAAGGATCAAGAGCTGAGTCGATGGCTCACTTCGATGACCTGATGCTCGATACGCAGGCCTGGACGACGTGGTTTCCTCCGGCAGCGTCCGAGCCCGTTTTTCAGATCGATGGGGAAGGCGGTCCGGACGCCAGACCGGGCCTTGCTATCGAGGCGACCGGGGCCGTCAATGCCTGTGGATGCTGGCGGCAGTCGCTCAGGTTCGAATCCGGGCGTCATTACAGGGTCGAGGTTGCTTTCCGCACGGAAGGCGTGCCGTCGCCCGAGAAGTCGGTCCGGGCGATCCTTACCGATGACAGCAACGGTCGTTTCCACGATCAGTTGAACCCGGGACCTGGGAGGGACTGCTGGGCTATTCTGTCCAGAGACCTGGATGGGGGCGCTGTCCGGGGTGCCCTGACGCTCAATCTGTTTCTGGCCTACACAAACAGAGGACGGGTCGTCTGGGCGGAAGCGCGATGCTACGAGATCGACCCGCCAGTTTCCCGCAAGGTCCGCGTGGCGGCTGTGAACAAGCCCGCGCAGACGATGGTCGTGAGCCCCCGAGGGCAAATCCTGGATCGGGCGGACACGTCACCCGGCAGCATCGCCCGGGCGGAATGCGACCTCGACCAGACCGTCCGCGATTTTTCGGGGCGGCCCCTGTCGTGTCGCTATGACGTGTTCAGGCGCTATGACACGTTCGGCGGTTTGGGGGATTCGATTTTCGAACGGCGATAGTCGTCGCGCAGACCGATCGGATGGCGTGATGAAACGTCTGGCTCTGGTTGCCACCGTGGTTCTGATGCTGGGCCTCGTATACTGGATCGGCTTTCGCCCGGGGTTGCTGATCGTCAGGACGAACGCCTCAGGGGTCACCGTCCTGGTGGATGGAACTCCCTACGGCGAGACCACGATCGACGGTTTGGCGGTCGAAGTGTCACGCGGCGCGCACTTCTTGCGTCTGGAACGGGAAGGGTTCGAGTCGATCGAAGAATCGATCCTCGTTCAGGGCGATTCGGTTGTGGTGGTCCGAATGCTCGCCCCTTTGGGGATGGTCTTCATCGAAGGGGGGACGTTCACGATGGGCGATGATGACGGCGCTTACAGCGAACGGCCTGCCCATCGTGTGACACTGCGACCCTACTTTATGGATCGCACGGAAGTTTCGATGGCCGACTACAGGCGATTCCGAACGCGCTACACTCCGCCGTTCGACGGGGACGGGCTCCCGGCAACGAACGTAACCTGGGCTGACGCAACCGCTTTCTGCCGTCGGCAGGGGAAACGACTGCCGACGGAGGCGGAATGGGAGCGGGCGTGTCGTGGGAGCGATGATCGGGTCTATGCGAACGGTCATCGGTACGATTCGACCGTCGCCCGTGTGGGGAAGGGCCTATATGCCGGCCCCGTGGTAGTCGATGAACATCCTCCAGGTCCGGAAGGGATCTACCACCTGACCGGGAACGTATGGGAGTGGTGCTCGGACTGGTACGATCGAGGGGCCTACCGGAACGGCGACCGCGACAATCCTTCCGGTCCTCGGGAGGGCACGCGCCGCGCCCTTCGAGGCGGTGCTTGGTACAGCAACGAGAGATACGCCAGATGCACGCATCGCCCTGGCAACTTCAGGGCATCAAAGGATCCGAGCTTCGGATTCCGGTGTGCGAAAGACACCTTTATCGAGTAAAGAAATCCGTATGGCCAAACTTCTCGTGGTCGACGACAACGAGAGCATCTGTTAGCTCATCACTGATTTTTTCCACGACCTGAAGGGGCACGAAGTGATCTCCACGCAAGTGGAGGACGAGGCCGTGAACCTGGTGCGCGAGCACGACCCCGACCTGGCGCTGTTGGACATTATGATGCCGGGGATGCACGGCGTTCAGCTCCTGCGCCTCCTCAAACAGGTCAAGCCGACCCTCAAGGCGATTATGATCACCGCGGTCGAGGACGAAGAGAGCGCGCGGGAAGCAATGAACGAAGGTGCATCGGACTATGTGACGAAGCCTCTGGACCTGAACTACCTGGATGCCCAGGTGACGTTCAATCTGGCTTTGTAGGATCAGCAGTTGACAGCAGACAGTTGACGGTAGACGGTTGACGACGAAAATAGGAAGGCGCGTTGCTCGCTTCTCAACCGAGCAGGGCGCCTTCCCTTTTGCATTTTGCATGCTTAGTTTTTCCGTCTCCTGCCTCTCAGCTACTTTTCCCCATCGGTTTTCCAGTTCTCAAACCACATCGAATCCAGGGGCACGGGTTCGCCGTCGTTCCAGGTCGGCTGCATCGTCTTGAAAGCTGACAGGGCGGGTCGCACGATGTCTGCCCACAGCTCTTCGACCGCGTCGAACGTGGTCAGACTATGGGGCGGGCTCGCCTTCTCGTAATCCGACAACAGTTCCCTTGCTTTCTGACCCAGCCACTCGACTTCGTCCCGAACCATTCGTTCCCCTACGATGCGGTTGGTTTCACGAACGGTCCGGCCCATCGCGAAGTGAGGACCGGGATCGTCCTCGGGCGGAAGTCTGGAAAGGTCGACCGACTCTGGCTCGATGGCCCAGAGCAGAGACGTCTCGACCTTGCCCGCGTGGTCGCCGCCGCTGTTCCCGTCTTCATCGAAGCCGGGTTGATTGGCCTCGAAGTCGGGAAGGCTGTAAAGGCGCGTACCGACGTGAGGCTGAACGAGGTCAACGAGGGTCTTCAAGTCCTCCCAGTTGGGACCGTAGTGACCGGTGATGAAGAGCGCGGCGTGAAACCCGAGTGCGTCTGCCTGGCGGATGTGGTAGCAGATGTTCTTGAAGTGTTGCCAGGGAGGCATACACGTCAGCCAGGAGTGCGGTGGCTGTCCAACGGACCGCTCTGACCAGACGGCGTAGCCGCCAATCTCGTGGATGTGCCAGTAGTCGGGTGGGGCGACGATGCCGCCGTGAGCGCGTGCAGCCCGGCAGGCGATGCCGTGCGCTTTGATCGCGTCAAGTCCGACGGCGTTTTGGGGCCCGTGGGGCTCACACAGACCGTAGGTGAACCACGCCAGCGGACATTCTGCGAATGCGGATTCGAGTTCGTCGGGGAACATTCGTTCCCATCTTACCTCTCGTCTCATTTATTGCACCTTTCCTCGGCCGGCAACTTTCCAGGTGGCGACGACGCTTCCGTCGCGAACGACGTGGACTTCGTCGTGAAGATTCTTGGTCATTCCCTGGTGGAGGGGGATGATGGACAGTCGATCTCCGACGGTGAAGGCGTGGTCGCAGGACGACGTGTCGATGTGACCGTGCTCGACAGACATTCCCACGACCTTCGCGTCGGGGTGTTCGACGATGTATCCGTAGGGGGTGGGGGCGTAGCTGGTGAAGGTTTTCTGACCGCCGTCCACAATAGCCCGTTCTGGGGTGGGAGTGTTGACCACGGTGACGATCATTCTTTCCGCACAGGTGGTGGGGTTGGGCGGGTTCCGATCCCGATTGAATCGACGCAAGCCTTCGAAGACGTAGGAACCGATTCGGGTCTCGGTGCAACCGATGGCGGCGGAGACTTCGGGGGTCCCGGTTCCGCCGCCACTGATCGTGCGGAGGGGGAGTCCGGCTTCGTCGGCAAGTGTTCTGACCCGATCGATGAACGGTTTCGCCCGATGGTTGCTGGGGTAGGTCATCAAGCCGTCGAAGAGAAGCCCATCTGCCCCGTCGATCTGGTGCGCAAGGTCGATCGCCGCTTAGGGTGATTGGACGCCACAACGGTTTCCACCGGTGTGACACTCCACGATGACACGGATTTCCACGCTGTGGCGAGCGACTGCATCGGCAAGGCCCCGAATGGTGATCGAAGAATCCGCGGCGACGGTCATTTTCGCCCGGCGCGAGAGCGCGGACAGACGATCGAGTTTCGTTTTACCGATGATGTTGTAGGGAATGAGAATGTCGTCAAGGCCCGCATCCACCATCTGCTCTGCTTCGCCGACCTTCTAGCAGACAATGCCGATCGCGCCGGCTTCGACCTGCATTTTCGAGATTTCGGGAATCTTGTGTGTCTTCGTGTGAACACGGAGTGGGATGTTGAACCTGTCACACTCTTCCTGCGTCTCTCGGATGTTCTTCTCGAGGATGTCGAGATCGATCGTCAATGCGGGCGTATCGAGATCGTGGATTGTCATTTCCGTTCTCTCTGAGGTCGTTAGACAGTGGCTGCAGCTTTGCTTCTACCTGCGATGGTTTCTCCGCCAAACGCAATATAGGATCGACTTGGACTTTCAGCGACGTCTTGCTTTGTCCGCCCACCGCCCACCTCGCCGTAGCGCAGAGCGCGAAGGCGGGCCCACCGCTTTTACTTCCGTTTCTTGACACTCTCCACACGCACGTCTATGTTTCGGCCCGCAGGTACAAACAGCACAAGGAGATTCTCGAATGGCAATCAAGGTGGGGTTCATCGGGGCCGGTGGTCGGGCCCGGAGCCATATGAAGGCGTTGGCCGCGATCGAGGATGTGGAACTGGCCGCAATCTGCGACGTCAACGGGGGAACGGCTTCGGAAGCCACCGCCGAATACGGGGGCAACGTCTACACCGATCACCGCGCGATGTTCGATGCAGAGTCTCTCGATGCGCTTTACGTAGTCGTACCGACCTTCGCGCACTTCGATGCGGAGACGGCCGCGGCGGAGCGCGGGATCCATCTGTTTCTTGAGAAGCCGGTCGCTCCGTCGATGGAAAAGGCGATCGAGATCAACGAAGCGATCAAGAAGGCGGGCGTACTTTCGTCTGTGGGATATC
This sequence comes from Latescibacteria bacterium UBA6620, assembly GCA_002433075.1. GTDB lineage: Bacteria > Latescibacterota > UBA2968 > UBA2968 > UBA2968 > UBA6620. Next base: position 1,764 of record DJHM01000060.1, on the reverse strand, counting down.
AGCTGAGGTACTTCGGGGCCGTGCAGCAGGCAAGGGCGTATCTGGCCGACAAGACGGTGGGGATGGTGGTTTCTCATCGTTGGGGAGGATTACCAGGCACGCCTTGGTGGCGCATTATGGATCAGTCGGGTGGGCAACTGGTTGAACAGACGACACACCAGGTAGATATGATCCGATACATTGCGGGCGAGATCGAAGAAGTACACGCCTACTACGCCCTGCGCACGCTGGGTGACGTGGAGAACCTGGATATCCCGGATGTCTACGCGCTGTCGTTCAAGTTCGAAAGCGGGGCCGTGGGAGTGTTGAGCTCGACCTGCGTGATGCGGGAGGGCGGAGGGTCGAGCGGGATCGAGTTCATCCTGGACGATGCGCGATTGAACCTGACGGGCGCGAATGCCGAGCTGTCGCCCGAGAGCGCGGGCTCGTTGCCGCCGATGCCCGAGAATGAAGACATCGACGAGGTGTTCGTCGATGCGATCCGGAAAGGTGACGGATCCGCAATCCGGTCCGACTTCGAAGATGGTGTTAAATCCCTTGAGGTCACCCTGGCCGCTAACCGGTCGGCGGAAACGGGGAATCCGATGCGCCTGAGCTTCGGGCGGGATTGATCGACGTCAATGGCTCGAAGACGCAGAGAAAAGAAGAAGCCCGCGACGATCCAGGAGTTTTTCAAGACGACCCTGTCGGTCGTCCTGCTGGTGATCCTGATTCGGTCCACGCTCGTTCAGGCGTATCACATTCCGTCCGGGTCGATGGAGGATACGCTTCTTGAGGGGGACTACGTCCTGGGCGACAAGCTGACGTTCGGAACACAGATCCCGGACCGGCTTCCGATTCTCAATTTCAAGCTTCCGTCGTTCCGAATGCCCGGTATCTGGGACCCCGAACCGGGGGACCTGGTGATCTTCGAATTTCCCGAGGACCCGTCGAAGGATTTCATCAAACGGTGCGTGGCGGTCGGTGGCCAGACGGTGGAGGTCAGGAACCAGCAGGTTTTCGTCGATGGAGAGCTTTTCGACGAGCCGCCCGGTGTGAAGTATCTGGAGCGGTCTTCCCTCCCGCGCCGATTCAGACGAGGGTCGTTCGGCCCGAAAAAGGTGCCCGAGGGCCACATTTTTGTGATGGGTGATAACCGGGACAACAGCTACGATTCGCGGATCTGGGGCCCTGTGTCTCTGGAAAAGATCAAGGCGCATCCCCTCGTGATCTACTATTCGTGGGACAGCGAGATCCCACTGTGGCAGATCTGGAACAAGATCCGCTGGTGGCGTTTGGGACCCGTCTGGTAAAAGCTTTACCGTAGAGATCTCTGGGGAACGCAGAGAAAGATGGTGTTAGACTGAGAAGGTGCTTCACTAGCCTGGACACCTCCGGGCTTATGGTGAAACGCCTACCCATATTTATTTCATAAGTACAATATAAAACAATGATTTGGGGCGATTTCTGCTTGGTATAGAGGCCGGAGATGGAGGTCAAGATTGGGCCCTCTGATGCCGATATTTAACACTGACCAAGCGGTATCACTTGCTTCGACGAGGCTCTCTCGGGCTCCGCGGCCCGGAGAGCCTTTTATACCCATCCGCGGAACAGGTTAAGCCCCACCGCGATAGGCCGAATGGGGCTTTTTTGATGTACAGTGTATAAGAGGTGGGTTAGAAGAATCTATGACCTTGGGGAAAACACGCCCTGGGATCACCCAGCGCCACCGTCATACTGAGCGCAGTCGAAGTATCGGTCTTGACCTGCCCCCCGGGATTGTTC
>DJHM01000019.1 GCA_002433075.1 Latescibacteria bacterium UBA6620 | reverse complement strand
GTATGCGGTCCCCGGAGCTCAGTCAGGGGCGAATATTTATCCCGTAGATAGAACGAGCACCGGTTCCACGGTCTGTTTTTGTGATCTTTCTGGAGGCGGCTGTGGTCGCCTCCTCGAGTGTCAGTCTAATCGGGCCTTCGTGATCGGCGGCTGCGTTCCACCACCAGGGCGAACCAGGCCTCGGAGACTCGTTAAACCCGAATCGCGACGACCTTCCAGCCCCGAAATGGTGCACGAGAATATCGAAAAAACTCCCAAACTCATTGGCGCCCACGCTCTCCGCGAACGAAAATCCCTGTGGACCCACGTTGCCATTCGCCTGTTTCCAGGCCATCACGTATTCGTCATAGCGCGCTCTCTTCTCTGAATCTTTGAGTACCTCGTAGGCCTCCCCTACGTCTTTGAACCGTTCCTCTGAGCCATCCTCGCTTGACACATCCGGATGAAGTCGCCTGGCCAGGTCGCGGTAGGCCTTCCGGATTTCCTCTTGAGGCGCACGACGTGATACACCCAGGATTTCGTAGTAATCTTTGAAGTTCATCGTAGGCTACCTGCCAGAGAAAGGGCCACGCGGTTAACGCGTGGCCCCATCCGTGTTCCCACTTTCGCCTCCTCAGGCGACCTCGACTTCAATTGTGCGCGCCCTTGCGGTTTCCGCTTTGGGAACGTTCAAGGTCAACACACCATCTCGGTAGTTCGCGGTGATCTTCTCCGAGTCGATCTGGCTCCCTAACCTGAAGGAGCGACTGAACTTGCCGTAGGACCTCTCCGATCGCCTCACGTTGTCCGTCTTGTCCTGGCTCGATCGGCTGCGCTCACCCTCAACTGTGAGGGTGTCCTTCTCGACCGTTACCGAGATCTCATCCTTGTTCACGCCAGGAAGATCCGCGTGGAGCTCGAATCGGTCCTCGTGTTCGTCGATGTCTACGCGCGGATTGAACGCCATCCCACCGTTCACGGTGTCTCCCCAAACAGAATTGAGCAGGCTGTCGATCTCACGGTTCAGTCTCGTCGGATGCCATTTCACCAACATTTCGTACCTCCAAATGAGTGGGCTACGTTTCGTTCCGAATTCTCCCACCCACTTCGCAAGAGGCATACCAATCCTAATGTATACTCCCTAAAATCATTATAAATATGGTGTTATGTAAACTTTACAGGCTAAGCCTCCTCACCAGCGGTGCCACTATGGCACTTTTCAGATGGTCGCACAGTCTTCGCCTGGTGCCACAATGGCAGCTCCGTAGACAGAAAAACGGCGGTGCGATTTCCGCGCACCGCCGCCTGGTCTCCCACTCAACTGGTTCAACTGGCTTCGGCTCTCCTCAGTATTTCAGCCTGGGCCTCCCTGAACAGAGCCACAAGCCGACTACGTACGTTCTCGTCCCTGAACACACCAATTTTCTCGGCCCAGGAAACGCCACCCTCCATGTGAGTAAGGAGATAATTGCCATCGGAGGCAACAAAAGGACTGCGCCTGCCCACATTGACGTAGACCGGTGAGGAATGAGCCATGACAGGACCCGCATCCGTCAGATGTTCGCCCCAGCACCGGGCGGCGATCCAGCAGGGCGCCGAAACATCGAGTTCGAATTGCACCGTCGCGGTCCTTCCATCCTCGTCCGCGACTTCCCGTGCCGAGCGCTCTCCATTCACGATCAACTCGATCGCAGTCAGGGGCCATACACACTCGGTTGTAGCTACCACTTCGACCTTTCCACCATTTCCTGGCAGATCGATTTCCTGCCCCATCACGGCGCCCTCCACTCGTAGGTCGATCATCGCTCCTGTCGAGGCAAATGTCGATCCATTACGAACGGCCTGACACCAGTTCTCGAAGGTGAAATCCTCGCCGTCTGCGAGCTTCGCATAAGTACGCGAGCCGCCGAGGATCCTGTTGTTCGACATCTTGTCCGTTCCACCTACGATCGGGAGCTTCTGCCCGGTGTTGAGCCACCGGTAATAACCGCGCTCCCCGCTCCCGATCTCCTCTCCACGCCAGATCCAGCACATTTCGGCCGCATCCGCCTGTCCCAAAACGATGTTTGCCGCATTTTCAAAATCGGGCGAAGGCATGTGCGGCATAATGACGAGCCCACCCTGGCGCCTGCAGGCCTCCGCCCAATCGGCCATGAGCACCTGGATCTCCCCTCCGACCCAGTCCTCTTGAGGCCCCCCCGTGCAAATCGGGGCCACCATGTCCTTCAGGCCGAGTAAACTGATATGTCCGAGGACGTGCTGCCGGTTTTCCTGGCTGACCCAGATCTTGTAGTCCTCGCTGCTCGTGGGCGACAGTCCGCCGGTGAATTCCTCCCAACTCGTGAACAACCGGCCCCACTGGCTCACTAGAAGATTCACGACGTTCAGGTCCTCCGCAGCGGCTTCCAGATGGCTGGATTGGGCAGTCAGGAAATGAACGTGCGTGTCCCCCGAGTAGTAGCCGCGGGTCTTCATGTCGAGCGCTCGTCTCATCGAGATCGACAGGTCACGCTGTCCCGGTTTCACGTACACACATCTGCGTACCGGGATATACTCGAAGCCCCTGACGACTTCTACGTAAACGGGGCCAATGGGCAATTCGATCTGGCATCGGCCATCGATGTAGGCGTAGGGCACTCCATTTACCTTACAGTCCCCGCCCATATCCTCGAACCACTGCACATTCACATCGGACTGATGTCCGTGAGGCGCGAAGTAAGCCCCCTGCGGCGATCGAAAATGGACGCGTGCGCCAATCGGGCGCCCGGTTTCCTCGTCTGTCACGCGCACGTGAAGCCATTGCTTTCCGGATGGCGCTACGTGCTCGACGGAAATTTCACCTGACTCTGCACGCCCGGCATCGAGGAGGTCACCCCACCCGAAACTCGCCTGAGACGACTCACCAACCCTCACCCTGAGCGCCCCTCGCCTGGATGCGTGAATCTCGAGGTAGCCCCCGTCTTTTCTGGACTGGCCCCCTCTGCCCCACCCGGACACTTCTGACGAGAGGAAACCGTCGTTTGGCACGAACAGAGCGTCCTGTCGAGCAACGACTCCGCGGTCGACGGCCACTTCGATGCGGCCGTCTGCCGTCGACGACACCGCGACCTCCTCTCGGGGCGGCCAATAGAGCGGATCTTCCGTCTCATCACACAATGTAATGCCTCCAAGAAGCAGGGGCGTCGGGGTGGATGCAGAAAACTGTATGCAGTCGATTTCGACATCCTGCCTCGGGTTCTCCCAGTCGTAGATCCACCACCCATCGAGATCGCCACTCGCCTTTGACACTCCCGTCTGCGCCCGGCCCCAGGCCCCTTCTTTGTCGTCGAGGGCCACGGACTCGAACTCCCGACAATGGCGGCACTCGAAAGGGTGATGACCCCAGGGAATGGCTACATCGTGGATCTCGAACCGGCGTCGCAGCCCGATCTCCTCTGTAGCGCCATCGGAAAACACGATCCGGTAGCTTCCCAGTTCCTCCCCAGCTCCTTCCTGCGACCCGCCCTGGCTGCCCATAGGAGGTGCGGAGACGTGGGCAAAGAGGATGCGCCTCGTCGTCTGGGCGACTGGGAGAGTCACATTTTCCGAACCACCACCTCCCACGCAGACGAAACAGTTGTCAGGAGCGTCTCCCAACTCGAAAGGAATCCCCCAGAACTTCTCCTGCCCGGTAGGCAAGCGGTTCAGAATTGTATCATCCGGATGGTCGTCTCCGTGGGGCCACCAGTATCCATCACCCGTGGGAATATTTTGACGCCCCGCGTTGTATGCCTGTGACAGATCGAGGGCTGTGAATGCATCGGCCATACCGGCTCCCTTCTATCGATTGTAGAGTCTGCGAACGGAGGAGCAAGATCGTGAATGCTCCAGCTCCCAACAAGACTTGTGCTCCGGTCGGTCGTCGATCCTCGTGGTCCCGATCCACTCCATGGCTTATCTTCGCCCTTATATCCTGACGCAGGCGCACCCTGACTGTGACATCTCTCCGAAAGGCCTTCGGGCATGGGCTTTTTCGACTACTTTTCGATCAAGCGAAAGTTAAATCTGATCACCATGCTTACGAGCAGCGTCGCGCTCATCCTGGCGTGCACGGTGTTCCTGGCCTACGATCGCTACACCTACAAGCAATCTGTTCACCGGGAGCTGGAAACCCTCGCCGATGTCGTCGCCGCCAGCACCGGGAGTGCGCTGGCGAGTGCGACTCCGGGCGATGCGTTGGCCACCCTCAAGACGCAAAGCAACGTTCTGTCTGCGGCTGTTATCTCGCCTGACGGGCATATTCTGGCTTCCTACCACAGAGACGACGAGGAGGTCTCCATCCCGGAGCCGGACCTCGAACAGCTGTTCCAGCTGGACGATCATTCGATTACCCTATTCCACCCCGTCATTCTCGATGACGAGCAGATCGGGGTGGTCTTCCTCGAGGCCGACCTTGCCAAGCAGCAACAGCGGGACAACCGTTTCGTAGCGATCGTCATCGTGATCCTATGTGGATCTTTCATCATCGTCTACGGCGTGGCGTCTGGCGTTCAACGGATCATCTCCGGCCCCATCCTCCAGCTGACGGGCGTTGCCCGTCGTATCTCACATAACCGAGACTATTCCGTCAGAGCGGTCAAGACGACTGAGGACGAGGTCGGCATTCTGATCGACGGCTTCAACGACATGCTGACGGATATTCAGGAGCGGGACGCCGCGCTCCAGCAAGCCAACGACGAACTCGAGCAGCGTGTAGAAGAGCGTACGCGCGATCTGATCGAGGCGAATGAACAGCTTCGTCGTGAAGTGGCAGAGCGGCAACGTACCGAGGCCATTCTGCGAGAACGCGAGGAGCAGCTGCGTCGGGCGCAAAAGATGGAAGCCATTGGTCGGCTTGCGGGTGGAGTCGCCCACGATTTCAACAACCAGCTCGCGATCATCCAGGGCTACATGGACCTGGCCCTGGACGATGTATCGAAAGATTTCAGAATTCACCAGTATCTGACACAGGCACGCAAGGCCATCGACAAGTCCACCGCCTTGATCGACCAGCTTCTGGTGTTCAGCAGCAAGCAGCCGATGGACAAGCGACCCCTCGAGATGAACCACCACGTAATCGATCTACAGAAAATGATGAGCCGATTGCTTGGCGAGGACATCGAGGTCACTCTCGACTTGCAGGAAGACCTGTGGGGTGTGAAAGCCGACCCCGCCAACATCGATCAGGTCATCTCCAACCTCTTCGTGAATGCTCGAGATGCGATGCCCTCAGGCGGCGTCCTGTCGATCAAGACACGTAAGGTGGAAATCGATGAAGCCTTCTGTCTTCAGTGGCCGGAGGCCCGCAAGGGGAACTTTATTCAGCTCTCTATCGGGGATACCGGTGTCGGGATGACGGAAGACGTTCGCGCACAGGTCTTCGAGCCCTTTTTCTCTACGAAGGGGCCGGGGAAGGGCACTGGGCTGGGTCTATCGGTTGTCTACGGGATCGTGCAGGCGCACGATGGCTTGATCAGGGTGGAAAGCGAACTCAACGAGGGAAGCACCTTCTCGATCTACCTTCCTGCGGTCAACATTCTCGTCGACGACGACGAACCGCAACCGCAACGGCTTCCTCTGGATCAGCTTCGAGGGAACGGCGAGCGCGTACTCCTCGTGGAGGACGAACCAGACCTGATGGAGATGACTCGACGCGCCCTCGTCGGTCAGGGCTACAAGGTGGAGGCCTGCGGGACGATTGCCGAAGCGAATACCGCCTTCGGCCATTCTGAATCTGAAGGCTTCGATGTGATCCTGAGCGATGTCGTTCTGCCGGACGGGCGGGGCCCCGACCTTGTCATTGGGCTCGTAGAAAAACAACCCGATCTAGCGGCCGTTCTTGTCACGGGATATACTGATAAACGGGGGGACTGGGCAAGGCCTCGAGAAGCCGGAGTGGAGCTGCTCAAAAAGCCCGTGCCAATGGCGGTGTTACTCGAGCAGCTTCGCGATGCTCTTGAGCGACGTCCTGCGGCAATGTAATTCTCTCAGCAAGTACATAGAAAGAAGGCCCTTCGATCACCAGGATCGAAGGGCCTTTCTTATTCGCCGTTTGCGGAATCAGATCCCCAGCAAGTAGGACCACTTGAGTATGATCGAGCGGTTCTGCTGCTTGAGCGATCCAAATCCACCTGTTGAATCGAATCCGTTGTCATACACGAGAAAGATGTCGCTTCCCGGTCGATATCGATAGTTCAGAAGGAAGTTGGCACTCAAGGACTCTTTGTCGTTGTTCAGCTGGGTAAACAGCTTGACGAAGAAGTTGGTTGTGAAGGAATATACGATACGGTTACTGAGTGCCATAATGTTCACATTCCCTTGCGGGAGGCGGATCCAGTTGGCGTTCAACTGGGTTTCGAGTGAGAGTCTGCCGCTCGGGCTGTATCGATTCTCGACCCGCAGGCTATAACGATTCCCGGTGTAGTAGCTCCCGCCTTCAAAAAACACCCGGGGTCGGATCTTTCGGCCTCGACTGGGTGAAGGCCCGATCACGAAAGATGTAAAATCGTACGTGCCCGGGGGAATCAGCAGGTCTGGACGACGATCGGACACGTCGAACTCTTCTGTCACCACATCGTGGACACGGGAAACTTCCATTCTCCACCAATCCGCGGTGTTGAATTGTGTCCACACGTTGAAGGTCATTTCATAGAAGAGAACCTTGTTGTCGCGATCGGTCAGTACCTGAGCCTGGGGGCCGATCGACATATATCGAATGTTCAACAGGCCCGGTCTCGGTCGGAGTCGAATGCGACCATCGTAGCGGCGGAATCCTTCCGCATCATCCCGACGGTTGACGAACCCCACGCCCGGTTCGAAAGAACGCTGCACGTCCAGGTAGCGAGCGCGAGCGGAGAAGAAACCCCCGCTGTAATCGAATGACCCAAACGCAGCATTCCCGGCACGGTTGTAATCAGCATCTGCGTCCAGGTCGGAATCCCAGGAACGGGCGACGAACCCGTTGATGTTCATGGCTGGTGTTGGCGAAAAGCTGACGTCTAAACCGGCCGTCCGGTTATAGCGGCCCGCTCCACCGAGGTTGACAGGCTCTCCGAAGTCGTCTGCTTCTGGATCCATCCGAATACCGATCGAGTCCGGATACGATGTCTGTTTGTTCACGAACATGAAACCGATGTTGGACCTTTTCAGAATATCCCTGCGCATTCGGATGACGGAGTAATTCGTCTTCCTCACCTCGGTCGTGTCGTCATCATCGATGACCAGCTGATGGTCGGTCAACGCCTGCAGCGCACCGATGCTTGTTCTGCCCTCTTTCCCCGCCACTTTCGAACCGAAGATGATTGGAATCTTCCCGCCTTCCTCGAGTCCGATTCGCCGTGAATAGAAAAGCAACGTCGGCGGCCGTGAACCACCCCCTGTTCTTTCTGCAGGTTCACCGAACTCAAATAGGTTCGCGCCTTCGAGGAAGAATTCTCTCTTCTCCGGGAAGAACAATCGAAACTGGGTCAGGTTCACCTGCTCCTGATCGCCCTCGACTTGTGCGAAATCCGTGTTGTAGGAAAAATCGAATGAGATATTCGGGGTAATACCGTAGCGGAGGTCTCCACCCCACTCAACGGTTGCATCCTCGGAACCGTTGTCCAGTTCAAAATCCCGGGTCGTCCCGGGGAGCACGTAGGGCTTGATCTGTAGAGATCGTCCCGCACCGATACCCTTCAGGCCACGGAGCTCGCCGATGTCTGACGTCCAATAGCGTGCACGGCTGGTAGAGCTGCGACGCCCCACGACGAACTGGGTTTCTTCATTCCGACTCGATATGTTCCGGGCAAGATTGATGCCCCAAACCATCTCCTCGGTTGGCTTGAAACGAAGCTGATCGAACGGAATCTTGATTTCGGCTGTCCACCGATCATTCTCGACCCGGGTTTTGCATTCCCAGTTGCAGTCCCAGTCCCGGTTCTGCGTACGCCCTTCGTTGGACAGCATCGCATCCTGCTGCGCCCCCAAAGGATTCACGAAAAAGTAAAAGCCATTCTGCCGGTCGTTGTAGGTATCGAGCAGGATCTGGACGTTGTCTTCGCCCCAGAGTTCTGAATCCCTCCGCATATTGTTCGCAACTACCCGCATGCCCTCGGAGAAAAAGCAATCGAAGCCGAAGTAAATCGCATCCTTGTCGTAGACGACGCGAGCTTCCGTCCGCTCGGTACTCGGCATCCAGTAGTCGGGCTCGCGCTGGATGAACCCGTTGATCGGCCTTGCTGATTGCCACACCGGGTCGTCAAGGCGGCCATCCATCCTGGGACCAGAGTCCGTACGCGTTGCGTGGACGATCCGTCGCGATCGCCCCTCAACCCCGTCTCCTGGCGAGACCGCGATGACTCGGTCAGAAACTGTGTAACTTGCCGGCGACACCGCCCGAGCAACGAGAACGTCATCGAGTTCCTTGATAACCTCGAGGGAACCGTGAGCGCCTCCCGAACCCGGAACAGCCAACTGGCTCCAGAGTGAGGCCGCCCCGTTCATGCCCGAGACGTAGACAAGATCCCCCCCAATCTGTTCGATTCTGCCCTCCGCGGACCCGAACTGGACGAGCGGCTCCCCTACGACGCCGCTTTTCAGGTCGACCGTGGGGTAGCCGTTTGTGCTACCCCCGCTCAGTCTGCAAACAACCATCCCGTTTCGCGCGGCGTTCGTGAACGCGCGCAGGGTGATGCCTTCTGAGAGCTCTTCGATCTCTGCCCTGGCGAATCGCACAGATCCCTTGATTACCCGGGCGACACCCAGAGGCTCCTCGTGACTCAGAAGACTGAAGCGATCCCCGGGTTGCACGGCAACCTGTTCCCCGAGATCGAGAAAAATGGTTCGATCCTGAATGCGGATAACTTGCCCGGTTTCATCAGCCCAGGTGGGAAGGCTGAGGGTTATCAGCGTGAGTAGAGTCAGAAAATGCGAGAATTTAAGGACCAAGGCTGTTCCTCGAGGGTTCTGCTATGGTTTGGCGGGATCTGCTTTCCCACGTTCGGCCGTCGGCTTTGCCGGAGACCCCTGCACTTCACCCGACACCACCCTATTCAAGCAAACCATAGGCCCAGAGAAGCACTCAACCCTGTAAGTGAGCGCATACAAACAAATAAGATAATTCATCGTGACAAGCACGAAGTCATTTCATCAGGTGGTGCCGTCTCATAGCCGCTCGAAGGTGGGGCTCCACAAGCTCTTTGAGCATCTGGTTGGCATAGCCCACCCACGCGACGGGTGTGGTAAGATCCAACGGCGCATCCAGATCTCGGCCATCCGCCCCTGTAATGATCACGCCCATTTCGCGACCTATGAGCTCCGTACACACGTCATACGGATGACAGCATATTCCCAGTTTCTGTCCTCTATCGGCCAGTGTCGCCTCCAAACACGGCCGTAGATCCGCGTTGAACCGATCGTGTCCTGCCATCAACTCGTAGAATTGGCCCCCACTGCAGATGTACTGATCTTCGAAAAGCCGTGCCCTGCCTGGTTCTATGGGACCGACGACCGCCTGAGCGATGTCTTCTTCGACTTTGGCTAAAATATCCTTCCCGCCCTGGAAAAATCTCGAGATCATCCCGAATCCGTGCGTCAGTGTCGTGGCTCGCGACGGTTGCAGGGACAGGGAGTGAGCTTCCTCTTTGAGGCGATCGTACCGTAGGGTGTGCGCTCCCCCACCTTTCATCGCCCACACGACGTCTGACAGGTATTGTTTGGTCGTGGGGATCTCGGTCTGTGCCGCGAAGAAGATGTCCTGGAGGTTCGTCTGGGGCCCACGATTCCTGGCGACACCCGTCAGAACCCACGCGCTTCGCTTGTCGTACATCAGGCCCCGTGTTCCATCGACCGGGTCCACGATGATTCTCAGATCGGCCCCCTCTTCGCTCGTGCCGGACGGGAACACAGCACCTGCCTCCGGCAAGCCTTCTCCAATCAGAACGAACGAAACGTCACCCCCCAATTCTGATTCGAAGAGCTCTACCAACGCTGCCTCAGTTACACGATCGACAGCATAGATCGTGTCGCCGGCGGTCTCAGCCGAGACTTCGGACAATGTCTGCGTCTCTACCGTTGCGATGTGGTCGACTACCGTGTCCCGGATTCTGCCTTGTATTCGGCGGATCCTGTTCCCTATTTCGGCGCTGTCAATCATCGGATCTCCTTGAAGAACGAGCGCGTCGATTGTAATCCATCCAGGTCTATTCGGCAACGGTACAGGGAAGGGTGCTTTGACCTTTGATCGTCGAAACGAGTCTGGTTTCGGCTTGACGCTTGACAGAAAGGTTCGACTTTGGCACATTTTGCCGTGCAAGGGTAGAGGCGCGGGATTCATGAGTAGCGACCGTGGGGACGACAGATCCGGTTCACGGCCGCCAAAGGGAATCACCGCCGAAGCCGACCACGCTCTGTCACGTGTTCGGCTGGTTCAGACGGAAAACATCCTCTGGACTGTCACGGTGAACTGCCGTGGAGCGCTCTCTTGTCGGTGCTTGTGATTGCAAATGGAGCCGACGTCGCCTCTACCCACGGTGCGTCGGCTTTTTTCGTACGGAGGAGAAGGTGAGCAAACTGAAGGTCGGTGTTTTGGGGGCGACCGGAATGGTCGGCCAGCGTTTTATCAGCATCCTGTCTGACCACCCGTGGTTTGAACCCTCGGCGCTTGCGGCGAGCCCCCGGTCAGCGGGCAAAACCTACACAGAGGCCGTCCAGGGCAGATGGACACTCTCATCTGACATCCCTTCTGAGGTATCTGCGACCGTCATCCGAGATGTTCAGTGCGTCGACGAAGTTTGCCCAGAATCGGATTTCGTTGTGTCCGCCCTTGATATGGAGAAGGACGACATTCGGGAGATCGAGGAGGCGTACGCCAGAGCAGAAACCCCCGTTGTGTCAAACAATTCGGCGCATCGCTGGACACCGGATGTCCCGATGATCATCCCGGAGATCAACCCGGACCACACAGAAGTGATCCCGGCTCAGCGGAAAAGGCTGGGAACGCAGAGAGGATTTATCTCTGTCAAACCGAACTGCTCGATTCAGCCATATGTACCTGCCTTCCACGCGCTCTGGGATTTCCGACCCACTCGATCGACGGTGTGTACCTATCAGGCCATTTCGGGTGCGGGAAAAACCTTTGACACTTGGCCCGAAATGGAAGACAACGTGATCCCATTCATCGGGGGCGAAGAAGAGAAAAGTACCCGTGAGCCTTTGAAAATCTGGGGACATATCGAGAATGGCGAGATCAAGGCGACCGACGCCCCAGTGATTTCGGCTCAGTGCATTCGCGTACCGGTCACAGACGGGCATATGGCAGCGACGTCCGTCGCTTTCGAGACAAAGCCCCCGCGAGACGAAGTCATCGACCGATGGCGCTCTTTTCAGGGAAGCAAGAAAGCCGAAGGACTCCCCTCTTCCCCTGCGCCGTTCCTGACCTACTCGGATGAAGACGACCGCCCACAGACGAAGGTCGATCGGGACGCGGGCAACGGGATGGCCGTCACCCTAGGAAGACTCAGAGACGACGAGGTCTTCGACTACAAGTTTATCGCCTTGAGTCACAACACTCTGAGAGGGGCGGCAGGAGGCGCAATCCTGATGGCCGAACTCTTGCACGCGCAAGGCTACCTGGAAGCGAAGTAGCATCGCTCAGAAACAAAGAAAGCCCCCGACGATCTGATTCGCCGGGGGCTTTCTTTCGGGAGGAACCGAATCGCGGGGACGATTCGGCGCTGGGAGCTCTTGGAAACCGCAAGGATGCGGTTTTTAGGGGATTTCGAGTGCCTGATTTCTCGGGTGCTGTGAAGCTAGATCTCCAATGCCCTCTGGATCATATCCTTGGCTGCGTTCATTGCTGTCACGTTGGCTTCGTAGGCACGAGAGGCCGTGATCATATCTACCATCTCCGTCACCACGTTGATGTCGGGGTAGACGACGTAACCGTCTTCCCGGGCATCCGGGTGGGCAGGATCGTAGACCAACCTGGGCTCTGACGGCTCTTCTCGGATTTCCACGGATTCGACACCTGCGCCCAACAGTTCCTGAATCGCCGGACCGGGGCCCGCGGGGAGGTGGTCCCGGTGCGTTGAACTGATGTGCTGCTTGGTGCTGTTCAAGACGTCCCGAAAACGCTGGGTGTAGGGGGACTCCACCATAACTACGCGTTTTCTTTTGAACGGACCGCCTTCTTCCGTCCGTGTGGTATCTGCGTTCGCGATGTTGCTCGCGATCGCGTTGAGCTTTCGCCGTTGTGCCGATAATCCTGTGCCGCTGATGTCGAAGGCATCGAACACGCCGCCAGAAGGCGGGCGATACCCCGACGCAGAGCGGGCGAGCGTGACGCTTTGAGTCACAGCCATGGGATGGTCCTTCTTGTTTCAGAGGGTGGATGCTTCAGACTCCAGCGTTAATTGCAATCCCCGTGCCGAAGTGAAAGCCCAACCGAGACGGGCATTCCACGCGGCATGAGCCGGAAAATCGTGCACAGCCGGTCTGGGAGCCGGCAAGACTCTCCCCTCTGTAAACCACCATCCCGGATGCTCAGGTCACCAGATTTTGATGATTCCCTTCCAGGAAGGCGATTGTGTTGTCAACCGCTCCCCCATTGAGAAGATCGACGCCTTCCGGCGTCATATCCGCGCAGTGCGGTGTCAGGACAACGTGTTCGCAGGAAAACAATGGATGATCCGCAGGGGTAGGCTCTTCATCGAATACGTCGATGCCCGCTCCCCCCAGATGACCGGAGTTGAGGGCGTCTGCAAGCGCGTTGGTATCGACGATCGGGCCCCGGGCTCCGTTCAGCAGCATCGAGCCCGGCTTCATCTGTGCGATTTCGCTCGATCCCACAAGACCTCGGCTGTCGTCCGTCAGTTTCACGTGAATGCTGACGACATCTGATTCAGACAACACCTCCTCGAACGACTTGAAGGTCACCCCCAATTCCGCCGCCCTTTCGAGTGACGGGTTGTAGGTCCACGCGATCACCTCCATTCCGATGGCTCTCCCCAATCGGGCCATCTCCGCACCGATCGCCCCGGTCCCCAGAATCCCCAGAGTTTTCCCTTGAAGCATCGTCAAATCGATTCGGGGCCAGCGCCCGGCTTTCATCTCCGCCGTCATGAAGGATGTTCGCCGAGCGACCGCAAACATCAGTGCGAACATATGCTCCGCCACAACGGGCGCAGTTCGGCCAGGCTGGTTGCTGATCATCACGTTGTGACGTCGAGCAGCCTCCAGGTCGAACATATCTGTACCGATCGAGCACGACGTGATGAATTCAAGTTCCGGTAGCTGCGAGAACTCCTCCTCGCCCCACGAAACCGCGCCCCGAGTGTTCATAATCACGCGTGCGCCTTGTGCTCGAGCGATTTTCTCTGTGGTGTTTGCTGGTCGATCCGTATGCAGCACAACCTCCGCCAGTCCGTCCAGTCGGGCCAGATGGGGCGACCCCTGAATCTGGGGTGGGTCGTCCCCGGGTACGACGATCTTGACATCTGCCATCGATGATCTCCCGGTTATGTAGTTCCTTTCGAGGCCGCTTCGATCAACAGATCCACTTCCTCTTCAACCAGAAAGAAGGGGATGCTGGCTCGAAGGGCCTCACACGTAGAATGCGTCGGTTTGATCACAATATTCCATTCTTCACGCAAACGATCACTCACCTCGACTGCGTTTCCCGGCGTCGAGAAGGTGACAAGGGCAGCTGACCGATCGAAAGTCTCTGGCGTGAGAACGCTCACTCCCTCCAGCGCCTTGAGGCCGTGTTTCAGACGCGTCGTCAGGGCCGCCGTCCGGTCGGAGATGGCCTCCAGTCCATAGCCATCGAGGAAATCGAGTGCCGTGGCCCAGGCGTGCACGAGCGGCCAGGACCAGGGTCCATACTGAAACCGTTTGGCCGTGGGCTTGGATTCGTAGCGATCGGTTTCCCAGTCCAACAGCGACTCCGACCGTCCGCCCGCGTAGGTCACACGAAGCGCATCGCGCCGATCGGGCCTCACGTAGAGTACCCCAGACGCATATGGCGCGTAAAACCATTTGTATGAAAGCAACCCGGCGAAGTCGCATTCACAGGCGGAAAGGTCGATGGGAAAGACGCCGGCAGAATGCGCCATATCGACGAAGGACAGGCTTCCGGCTGCTCTTGCGGCTTTGCAGATTCCGGCCACAGGCATTCTGTGCCCCGTGTCCGTGGTCACGTGAGAGAAGGCGACCAACCGTGTCCGTGGCCCAATTCGATCGGCAAAGGCCGCAGTCTGATCTGCCTCGTCCATCAGAAGAGGCACCTTGACAGGACGGACCCCGAAAAGATCACGAAGCTGAAGCACTGGAAGGAAGAGCGCGGCCTCCTCTTCCGCGGTGATCAGGATTTCTTCACCTTCTTTCCAATCCATTCCCCGAAGGACCGTCTGGAAAGCCTCACTCACTCCACGTGTCAGTGCCAGGTCATCTGCGTCGACGTGCAGAAAACGAGCGATTCGGGCGATCGACGCGGACCGTCGGGGCATCTCTTCATCGGGATAGGCAATGTGCATCGGGCCCCGTTCAAAGAGTTCCTGCATCAGCCTTGTATGTTCATCGGCCACGGGTTGTGGCGTAATGCTGACGCCGCCGTTCTGGAACCAGACGAACGTGTCGAGGGCGGGGAAAAGGGCTCTGACCTCGGCGACGTCGATCCCCGTCGGGGTCGTTGCGTTGCTCTCACTCATAGCGGCGTGTATATTCTGTGCTCTTCAGTCGTGACGCAACCCCTAAGACACGGAACAGGAGGCCGGATGGCGGCCGATGCCTTTACGCGAGTCGGACACTTCAAGTCGACGGCAGATTTCAGATCCTATCTGGAGAGCCTGAATGTAAACCTCCCACTCGACGATGAAATCCTGCCCGCACCAGAATCCCCTCTCGCCGCCACTTACGACTATCGGGGATTCACGATTGGCAACCGGTTCTGTATCCATCCGATGGAGGGCTGGGACGGGGATACGGAGGGAAATCCAACCGATCATACGATCAGACGATGGCAAAACTTCGGGCTGAGCGGGGCCAAGCTGATCTGGGGTGGCGAAGCAGTTGCCGTTCGCCCGGAAGGCCGCGCAAATCCCAACCAACTATACGCGGCAGAACATACGAAGGGCGGCCTGGGGAGACTTCGCGAAGAACTCTTCAAGACCCACGCGGAGCGTTTCGGATCGACGGACGATCTCTACGTGGGGCTACAGCTGACGCATTCGGGACGATTCTGCAGACCGTTCGACAAGGCCAAGATGGAGCCGAGGACCCTCTACCGGCATCCTATTCTGGACCGTAAATTCGGCATCGATTCGGATGACGTCCTCCTGTCGGACGACGAGATCAAGCTACTCGTGGACGACTACCTCCAGGCCGCATCGGTGGCCGCCGACCTGGGATACCAGTTTGTGGACATCAAGCACTGCCACGGTTATCTGGGGCACGAGTTTCTGAGTGCGTACACGCGCTCGGGCCCCTATGGAGGATCTTTTGAGAATCGGACCCGTTTCCTTAGGGAAATCGTCGAGGGCATCCGTTCGCAACACCCAGACCTGGACATTGGCGTTCGCCTCAGTGCTTTCGATTTCGTGCCATTCCGACCGGATCCCGAAGGCGGCGACGGCCGAAAACTGGGACCCGGGATCCCGGAGCCTGTCTCGGATCACCTGCCATACGAATACGGCTTCGGAATCGATGCCGACGACCCGGTCGCCTACGACCTGGAGGAGACCCGTCTGTTCCTCGACCTGCTTCGATCGTTGGAAATCGGCCTGGTCAACCTGTCAGCCGGAAGTCCGTATTACAATCCACACATCCAGCGGCCGGCTTGTTATCCTCCCTCCGACGGTTACCAACCCCCGGTCGACCCGCTGGTTGATGTGGCAAGACAGATCGACGTAGTGGGCCAGATCAAGGTCGATTATCCCGATCTGTTGATTGTCGGAACCGCCTACTCCTACTTGCAGGAATACCTCCCCCACGTCGCGCAGTGCGCCGTTCGGGAAGGAAAAGTCGATTTCATTGGGCTCGGGCGTGTCGTCCTTTCCTACCCGGATTTTCCAGCAGACGTACTCGGGGCGGGCGAGATGGCGACGCGAAAGGTCTGTCGGACGTTCAGCGACTGCACAACCGCGCCACGGAACGGGATGATTTCGGGGTGCTTTCCTCTCGACCCATACTACAAAAAAACTCCCGAGGGCCAGCGCCTTCGGGAGCTAAAAAAAGAGATTCAAACCTGAATCAGTTCCGCTGACCCTCACCCACCTTGAGGACGAAAACCTCTTCGAGATTCGAGAAGTCCACAGCCGGTTCCAGTTCAACCTCCCTGAACAGCCCCGATTCCTCGTCCCCTAAGGCGATTACTCTTCCGGCAAGCAGCCCGTGGGGGAAGATCCCGCCAAGCCCGCTGGACACGACCTCGTCACCCACTTCGATATCACTCCGCAGCGGCACGTGGTTCAGGTGGAATCCGCTGTCCTCGACCATCACGATCCCCTGAGTTCTGGAAGCTCGCTGAACGACGGCACTGACACGACAATTTCGGTCGAGCAGCAGCTGAACGACCGACGTCCCGTCGTAGCTCTCCAGGACGCGACCGACGAGGCCCTCGGCCGTGACGACGGGCATTCTTTCCGTGATCCCGTCCGACTTTCCCAGATCGATCAGGATCGTATTCGCGATTCGGTCGGGGTCTTTGGCGATCACCTTGGCAGCAAGGTGCTCCCCCTTCCCTGCGTGCCTGGCTCTGAAGTTGAGCATCTCACGAAGCCGCTGGTTTTCGAGTTTCGCTTCTCGCAGCCGGACGAGCTCCATCGACAAGCGCAGGTTCTGTTCTCGAAGCGCCTCGTTGGCGTATCTAAGGCCGGACAGCTCGATCGGCCACGCGAACACTCGGTGTCCGGTCTCCAGGAGCCCCGTGGCCACGGAACGCGCCAGAGCGAGCTTCTCGGAATGTCCCAGACTCATCAGCACGAACGACAGCACAACGGAAATGCCGAGCGTGAAATAGGCCCGCTTCTGCCCTATGAACTCGTAGAATCGCTGCACCAAGCCTCCCCGTCGCCCACAAACAGAGACGACGCCCGAAGGCGTCGCTCCACAACGACCGGTACCAACCTGACTACATCAGAACTTTCTGGAAATGGGAGATGTCCTCGAGGACCTTCCCCGTACCACGGACAACACACGTCAGGGGATCCTCTGCCACGATGACCGGCAGGCTGGTCTCCTCCACCAGCCGTTTGTCCAATCCGCGGAGCAATGCACCCCCACCCGTGAGAATGATCCCTCGATCGAGGATGTCGGCCGCAAGTTCCGGCGGAGTCTGCTCCAGATTCTGCCTGACCGCCTCGATGATCGAGCTTACCGCCTCGCCGAGCGCCTCGCGAATCTCAGATGAGTCCACGATTATGGTCTTGGGAATCGAAGATACCAGGTCCAGCCCGCGGCACGTGTGCTGGATTTCCTGATTGAGCACTCCGGCGGCCCCGATCGCACACTTGATCTCTTCCGCACTTCGTTCACCCACCATCAGACTGTATTTGCGCTTCAGAAATTGAACGATGGTATCGTTCAGCTCGTCACCGGCGGTCTTGATCGACTTGCAGGTCACGATACCGGAGAGCGCGATGACGGCGATTTCGGTCGTGCCACCTCCGATGTCGATGACCATCGAACCCACGGCATCCTCGACAGGCAGCCCGATCCCGATGGCCGCAGCCATAGGCTCTTTGATCAAGTAAACTTCGCGGGCGCCTGCGCGTTCGGCTGACTCCCGCACCGCCCGCATCTCCACGGCCGTGACTCCAGACGGAACGCAGATGACGATACGGGGTCGTACGAGCAACTTGTTTTTCTGAACTTTCTTGATGAAGAACCGAAGCATCTCTTCGGTTACGTCGAAATCGGCGATCACACCGTCTTTGAGAGGTCGCACGACCTGAATGTCCGGGTTTTCTCGGCCCAGCATTTCCTTCGCGCGCGCACCGATCGCCATTGGCTTGCTCGTCTGGCGATCCAGCGCCACGATCGACGGCTCGTTCACGACGATCCCCTGGCCTTTCGCGTAAACCAGGGTATTGGCAGTCCCTAGGTCGATTCCGATGTCATTCGACAACAGGGCCGAAATCGCCGATATCGAGAATTTCATTTGATCCCCTCAGTGCGCCTCAACCGATCAGGCGGTCTCTGGCTTCTCTACTTACGTACGCTTGATTTTGTTGGGCGATTCCAGAGCCACCTGACGAGAAGGGGTACCACCCAGGTTCGTCTCCCTCAGCTCTGTCAATGTGGCTACCTCAGTCAACAATGGTTACCTGGTTCTCGTGAATTCTGACACGATTCGTTGCGAACAATCCTACCACTGCGGGGAACAGTGTATGTTCGAGTTCAAGCACGCGCGCACCCAGCGTTTCGGGCGAATCACCGTCTTCGACCGGGACCGTTTCCTGGGCGACGATCGGCCCGTTATCGTAGTGTTCGTCGACAAGATGTACGGTCACTCCACTTTCGGTCGCGCCGGAAGCGACCACGGCCTCGTGGACCCGTCGACCGTACATCCCCTGCCCGCCGAAAGCAGGCAGGAGCGCGGGGTGAATATTCAGGATTCGATCTCTGTACCGCTCCAGGGTTCGCGGTCCAAGTTTTTTCATATACCCGGCCAGAAGGACCAAATCCACCCGTCTTTCGTGAAGAGCCCCTTCAATGGCCCTGTCGAGCGAGACGGGATCGGGATGGGTCAGGCCGCTGAGATGGATCGCGTCGATCTGGTTTCCTCTGGCGCGTCTGAGCGCACCTGATCCGCTGTTGTTGCTGATGACGACAACGACTTCAGCTGGCAACTCGCCGGATTGAATGCGCGCAAGTACGGCCTGGAAATTCGTCCCGCCACCAGAGGCGAGAACACCGAGTCGATATGAGCCGGAGGACAAGAGTCTAACCGGGGCACCGTTCCAAGAAAACGGGCTTGCGGAATTGTGAAGGAAACTTTAGGCGGGGGGAGCAGCAGAAACACCCGTAGACCGAAGAATTTTAGGATGTTAGGGGGATAAAGTCAAGCAACGCCCGAGAACGGGGACCATATCCCGTGACGACTATCGGCTTGACAGGCAGGGCACGAAGCACGCTTATTCCGCGGCACCCACAGCCCGAGAACGGAGGTAGGATTGAAGATTCGTAAAGCGGTGATTCCGGCCGCAGGCCACGGAAGTCGGATGCTCCCCGCAACGAAGGCCCTGCCGAAGGAAATGATGCCCATCGTCGACAAGCCTGCGATCCAGTATATCATCGAGGAAACGGTAGACGCGGGAATCGAAGACATCCTGATCATCACCGGGCGCGGAAAGCGTGCGATCGAAGATCACTTCGACCGAAACGTGGAAATCCAGACCGCCCTCGAGGAACGCGAAAACCAACAGATGCTCGAAACCCTCGAGCGGATCGAACAACTGGCAGACATCCACTACGTTCGGCAGAAAGACGCCCTCGGAACGGGCCACGCCATTCTGAAGGCCAGGAAACACATTGGAGACGAGCCGTTCGCCGTGCTGTTTGGCGACGATCTGGTCGTTTCACCTCGGCCGTGCATCGGGCAGTTGATCGAACAGCACGCCCGCTATGGAGCT
The DNA here is from genome assembly GCA_002433075.1 of Latescibacteria bacterium UBA6620. GTDB lineage: Bacteria > Latescibacterota > UBA2968 > UBA2968 > UBA2968 > UBA6620. Next base: position 12,688 of record DJHM01000019.1, on the reverse strand, counting down.
ACGATCCTGGGCGTCAAGGAAGTCGCGGAAGATGTCGTCGAAAACTACGGTGTGATCTCACCACGACCCGCAGACGACGTGTATATAGTCGAGGGGTTGATCGAGAAGCCCTCTCCATCGGAGGCTCCCTCCAGCCTCGCCACGCTTGGACGTTATGTGTTCGAATCGGACATCTTCGACTATCTCGAAAAGATCGAACCCGCCTCCACCGGGGAATTCCAACTGACCGATGCGATCGAGATGATGATTCAGTCTAAAGCCGTTTATGCGTGCCCGATCGAGGGTGAGTGGCACACCGTGGGCGATTTACTCTCCTACCTCAAGACAACCCTTGCCTTTGCCACGCAACACGCCCATATCGGCGAAGACTTCAAGGCCTACCTGCGGTCCGGGGTATATTTCGATGAAGGCTAAGTCGCCTGCGGGGCCATCAGGTGACAGATCGTGATCAGCACACACGCGATCAACCAACACCCCCATTGCAGAAGCTTGCCCTGATTCCCTTCGAGCCTCGCCCCCAATAGCATCCCTGTGTAACAGCCGATAAAAACCAAACCCACAAACGCACCCAGCCAGGTCATTGTTCGCCTCCGTGGTCATCGCCCGACGTGTCGTGCGTCATCGGCACAAACCGCACGGGCATCACTTCACGCTTTACCGTTCCATTCGGCGTCCTGTCGATGAGGACAAGCACTTGATTCTCTTCCCCAAGGGGCAGGACCAGCCTCCCTCCCATCACGAGCTGATCGACGAGAACCGGCGGGACCACATCAGGCGCGGCCGTCACGATAACCCGGTCGAAGCTCTGCTCCGTCCCCCAGCCAGAATGCCCGTCTCCCACCCTGGCCGTCACGTTCCGATATCCGAGCATCTCGATCCGATCGCTGGCGGTCCGACTCAACTCTGGAAGAACTTCAATCGAACAGACGGTTCGCGCGAGTTCTGCCAGAACAGCCGTCTGGTAGCCGGATCCGGTTCCGATCTCCAGCACGCTGTGTGTCGGCTCGACCGCCAACAATTCGGACATCCTGGCGACGATGTAGGGCTGCGAAATCGTCTGTCGACATCCTATCGGAAGAGCACGGTCGTCGTGCGCACGGTCCTGCCGGGCTTCCGGAACGAACACGGCCCTCGGAACCCGTCGCATCGCGTCAAGAACTCGTTGGTCGCGAACACCCCGAGCAACGATCTGTTCTTCCACCATACGCTGGGCCGTCATCACCCATCAGCCCCGATTGAATCGATCATTCCGCAGGCCCAACAAAAAGAGGGCCGCCTCGCTGAGGCGGCCCTCCGAAAAATCAGGAGCGGTCCATCACTTGAGCAGCATCATTTTTCGGATGTGGCTGAAGTCGTTGGCCGTCATCCGGTAAACGTAGAGGCCACTCGCCACACGGCGACCAAAGTCATCGTTGCCGTCCCACACCACATTGTGGAAACCCGCTTCGAGGTTCTGGTTGACGAGTGTGCGTACTTCCTGCCCCAGGACGTTATAGAGCACGATCTGAACTCGACCCGCTTCAGGGATCTGATAGTTGATCGTTGTCGAAGGGTTGAAGGGGTTCGGCATATTCTGGTTCAGGCTGTATTCCTGAGGGCGAAGATCCAGATTCCCGATTTCCACGTTGGAGACCTGATCGACGCTGCCGGCCAGATCGACAAGCACGCCTTCCAGCACCTGAAAGTCGGCCGGAAGGGGCGTGTCTTGCGTTCGGAAGACGAATTCAACGAGGTCGCCCGCGCCGTCCGCACTCTGGCCGTCGATGTGCATCGACCCGACGACCACTTCGCCCGGCGTTTTGTTCGACGCTACGAATAACGCGTTCTCATTGTTTCCGCCACTGAGCAAGCCGTCGACGACCTGCTTGGATTCAACGAATTCATAGCGGGTCTGATCGAACTGAATCGTGAATCCGTAGCCTTTCAGGTTCTTCGCTTCTTCGACGTTCATCCGGAGACGGATCAGACCGTCTTCCTCGCCGTTATCGGCACGTTGGAGCGCGACCTGTGCGAACGCATTCTCGCCGCCGGTAATTTCGAGACCCTTCGTAAGAGTCCCTGCATCCGCGGTAGCGGCGAGGAAAAGCGAAAAGCACGCAACGAAAATTGTGACTTTACGGGTCACAATACACCTCCTGTGGGTGGTTACCCCGGCCAAACGGACGGATGGGATGTTCCCTCTTTAACTTACTATCAACGAATCTTTCCCGACCGTTCGTAACAACTTACGGCCCTTGCCCACCCCTGTCAACCCATTTCCAAACCCACAACCCACACTATATCTACTTGTAATATAAGCAGATAGACCTTATAAGTCCCTCGATGCTCACATCGTCTTCGGGGGCTTCCGCGACAACGTCGAATCCGTATTCCCGTGCGGTAGCTGTGGTTGTGCGTCCGATGCTGGCTGCCACGCTGTGGGATCTTGTGTTTTCCAGGAGGTCCGAATCGAGCAGTTCAGCGAAATGGCGTGCCGTCGAAGAGCTCGTGAAAGTGATCATATCGACCGATCCGGATGACAGTCGATCGACCGCCTGGGGCAGCATCCCTTCCGGCTTCACCGTGCGATATACGACAATCTCTTCAACCTGGGCACCGGACGATTTGAGCATTTCGGGCGCCTCACTCCGAGCCACTTCCGGACGTGGGACGAGGAAACGGAGGGTGGCGATGTCGGGGAGGGCGCAAAGGGCTGTCCCGAGCCCTCCGGCGACGTGTCGGTCGGGAACGAGGTCGACCTTTAGGCCGTGACGGCGAACAGCATCCCCCGTCGATGGTCCGATCGCGGCGATCCGTGCGGTCCCGAGGGCGCGGATGTCTCCGGTTCGGTCGAGCACCCGCTTCAGAAAACGATCCACGCCGTTTGGACTCGAGAATATCAACCAATCGAACGAGTCGAGGCGTTCGATTGCGTCGTCGGCCGGATCCCAGTCCACAGGATCCACGATTTCGATCGTCGGTACTTCGAGCACGTCTGCCCCCAGATCCCTGAGCGACTTAACGAGTAAACTTGCCTGCTCGCGGGTCCTCGTAACCACGATGGTTTTGCCCGACAGGATACCGGATTCAAACCAATCCAGATCCATCGCTGCCACATCGCCGATAACGATGGCCGCGGGATTCTGGATATCCATTGAAGGGAGATCTTCGAGAACGCCTTTGACGATTCGCTGCTCCGGGCGCGTTCCCCATTCGACCACTGCAACGGGCATCTGGGGGGATGCCCCTCCCTCGATGAGTAGCGGAACGTAGTCTCCCCGCTTACCCACACCCATATAGACGACCAGCGTTCCCCCGGCGGCCCCCAGCGCCTTCCATTTCACCTGCGTCTCGGGTTTCGTAGGATCTTCGTGACCGGTAACGAGGGTGACCTGTGTGGATACCCCACGGTGTGTGACAGGGATTCCTGCATACGCCGGGGCGGCGAACCCGCTCGTTACACCAGGAACCACTTCGAATGCAACTCCCGCCTCTCTCAGAACGAGGGCCTCCTCCCCACCCCGACCAAAGACGTAGGGGTCCCCTCCCTTCAACCGAACGACCTGTCGTCCTTCCCGTGCGTAGTCCAGAAGCAGCTGATTCGTCTCGTCCTGCGTCTTCGCCTTGAACCCCTTGCGCTTGCCGACATAAATGCGTTCGCAGTCCGGGTTCGCTCGATCTACCAGATCCGGATGTGCAAGGTCGTCGTAGAGGAGCACCTCTGCGTCTTGGAGGCAGGCCATTCCCTTCACAGTGATCAAGCCCGGATCGCCCGGCCCAGCCCCGACGAGATAGACCTTTCCCACCATCAGGCCAGAACCTCGTCCAAGATCGTGTTCGCGCCGTCGGCCAACAGGGCTTCCGCCAGCTGCACACCCAACTCTACAACGTGCTCTGCGGCGCCCGATATGCGTTTTCGGATCGGGGAGGAGCCGTCGGGGTGGGATACGACACCATCGACCGTGATCGATTCGCCCTCTTTCCGAGCCCAGGCTCCGAATGGGATACGACACCCACCCCCGAGACGATTCAGGGCCGAGCGCTCGACATCGACCGCCAGGCGAACCTCTGGATCGTTCAAACAGGAAACGGCGTCCACCGTGTTCCGATCGTCCTCGCGACAGACGATACCCATCGCGGCCTGCCCGGGTGCTGGCACGAAGATCTCCGGATCCAGCCGCTCGGTGATGGCATCCTCCAGCCCCAATCGATCGAGTCCGGCCGAGGCAAGAACGATTCCATCGAGCGAACCCTTGCGAAACTTCTGTAGTCGGGTATCGACGTTCCCCCGAAGGGGTTGCAGTTCCAGGTCAGGTCGCAAAGCTATGAGGAGCGCCTGTCTGCGCAGGCTGCTCGTCGCCACTTTCGCACCTTCACACAATCCACTCAGCGTCCACCCCTCTCTCGCGATCAGGGCATCCCGCACATCGGCCCTCGGGCTGACAGCGGCAAGAACCAGACCTGGAGACAGCTCTGTGGGCAGGTCTTTCAAACTATGGACGGAAAGGTCGGTACGCTCGGACAGGAGTGCCTCGTCCACCTCTTTGGTGAAGACGCCCTTCCCCTCGATCCGGGTGAAGGCTTCCGCCTGATTGTGGTCTCCTTCCGTCCGGATGACTTCGATGGCCACGTCCCCAATGCCGTCCGCTTCGATTCGGTCTTTCGCCCACTCTGCCTGCCACAGGGCGAGCTGGCTACCGCGCGACCCGATGACCATCAGCCCTCGACCTTCCTTGCATCCCGATCCCCGCCCAGACCGTCACGGATCGCTTCGGACAGGTCGAATAGCTGAATCAGTGAGTCCACGTGAGCCGCACCCTCGCCCTGCTCCGCAGAGGCTTTCAGTCTCGTTGTCGGGGCGTGCAAGAGCTTATTCGTGAACTGTCGGAGAAGAAGCGCTACCCTTTCGCGCTGTTCATCCGTCAAATCCGTCAGTTTCGCCCGCTCCAGTTCCGCCCTCATCACCTCGTGAAAGACCTGCCGCAGCGCGACAACGGCAGGCTGGACATCGAGGCTGGCAAGCCATCCCTCGAACCCGGCCACTTCCTCCTCCACGATGCGTCGCGATTTTTCAGCCTCTCCGCTTCGCTTCTGGATGTTCTCCCCCACGACCGCCTGGAGATCATCGATGTCATACAAAAGGACGTTGTAGACGTCGGCTACGTCGGGCGCAATATCTCGAGGCACCGCGATATCGATCAGGAACATCTGTCGATTGCGCCGACGTTGCATCGCAGCCGTCACCTGATCCTGTCTGAGGATGGGAGTGGGGGCGCTCGTCGAGCTGATGACGATGTCTGCTCGATACAGGGCTTCGATCCCTTCATCCCAACCCAGTGCGTTACCCTGGACGGCTGTCGCGAGTTCCCCCGCTCTGGACTTCGTACGACTGGCGACCCACAGATCTTTCACTCCGTTGTCGATGAGGTGCCGAGCGGTCAGCTCGCTCATCTCACCGGCGCCCAATACGAGTACTGTCTTGCCTGAAAGATCGCCGAAAATCTTGCGTGCCAGCTCGACGGCTGCAAATGAGATCGACACTGCGCCCGACCCGATCTCCGTCTCGGTCCTGGCTCTCTTCGACGTCTCCACAGCCGACCTGAAGAGACGGTTCAGGATGCGCGACGAGCATCGTGTCTCCAGCGCGAGACTTCCCGCATCCTTGACCTGTCCCGCGATCTGTGGTTCACCCACGATCATCGAATGCAGCCCGGCGGAAACCCCGAAGAGATGACGTACAGCGTCGATGTCACTATGGGTGAACAGGTGTTCGTTCAACTCCGTAGCGGTCATTCCGCTTCGATCGCAGAAGAACCGAAGGATGCCGTCGCAGGCGATGTCAGGATTCTGCGTGACCGCATAGGCCTCGGTGCGGTTGCAGGTGGAGATCAGCGCGCACTCATCGACCTCTTCCACCCTCGTGAGCGATTCGAGTGCGGACTTGGTCTCTCCCGCGGGTACCGCAACACGATCCCGGACGTCGACGGGAGCCGTCTCGTGTGACAACCCGACTACGAGGACAGGCATTGTGTCACGCGCTCTTCGATCGCTTTCTCATTTCCATCTCGGACCCAATCGACCATCTCCCAGGACACAAGCTCCTTCCAGAATGCTCGGCGTCGCGCTGCGTTGTCGGGAAACCTTTCCATCACACGTGCTCGTAGATCCTCGAAAAGGGCGACCACCTCGGCGTGTTCCGGACCGAAAGTGTCTTCCAGCCGCTCACGCACGAGTCGCGCATAAGCGGGGCTGCCTCCGCCGGTCGAGACCGTCAAGGTGAGCCCACCCCGCCTCACCGTGGAAGGCACGTGAAAATCAGATCCATCCGGCCCCATCGCGTTGTTGAAGAGAATCCCATTCTTCTCGGCCGCCTCAGCCACATCCCGGTTGACCGCGGCGTCGTTGGTCGCTCCGAACACCAGGTAAGCTCCATCTAGGTCTGTGGGAACGAAGGTGCGCTGGAGCCATTCCAGACGTCCCTCCTTCGCCCATTTTTCGAGCGTCTCGGACACATCGGGGGAGATCGCGACAACGTCGGCCTCCGCTTCGATCAGCGGCCGAACCTTGCGTGTCCCGACGTGTCCCCCACCGACGACCACGCAACGTCTCCCAGACACGTCCAGAAGCAGAGGATAGAATCTCTTCACCTCACCCCCCGAACGGATGCTGTCCGCTGAAGAAGACACCCACGACTGGAAATGCGAGTATCACGACCGTGAACCCCGCAATCGACAGGTAGGCGGCGCGCCGACCCTGCCACCCGGAAACGGCACGAGCGAAGACGTGTCCGCCGTAGATCACCCACGTCAACAGGAGTGGGGCCACGGACGGCTCCGCCCAGACCCAGGCTCGATCCATTTCCTGGTACGCCCATACAGTACTCGAGACGACGCCCGCTGTCAGAAGCGTGAATCCAAAGGTGGCCGCTCGGCTGTCGAGCAGATCGAGCACGTCCAGAGACGGAAGCCGCTCGTAGAAAAAACCGAGGTGCTTCTGCTGGATCTCACCGAGAAGCATCACGTACATGACAGCACTCACGAAGGAGATTGCAAACGCCGCGTAGGCAAGGAGATACGCAAGAACGTGCAGGCGGAACCACCCCCCGCTGTGGGGTGCCGCCGCAGCCTCCTCGACTCCGTAGAGCTGGGGCATCGAGAGAAGTTGGAGCAGCCAGACAATCGGAATAACCAGGGCTCCGAGCGATCGGTCGTGGGAGCTCAGTTCCAGGTAGAGGTAGACGATGACGAGCAGCCAGGCGCAGATCGCGGGCAGGACCTGCTTGGTAAGCGGCACACTCCCCGTGAGTGCTGTGAGCAACCCGAGAAAGAAGGTCTGTGCGACCCAGCCCGCGAGCAACGACGACGTCCCGATCGAGCCCCGAGAGGCAGAGCTCTTCTGGAAATTCAGCACGTAGGCCACCGCGCTGACTGTGTAGAGGACGGCGGATAGAATGAGTAACGTGTCCAAGCGTTTCCCTCAAAAACAACAACCTTTGGATCCAGCGGATCCAAAGGTCGAAAGGAACACCCTCACCGAATCGAGTGGTCAGCCGGGTACTTCGAGATAATCCTCGACGTTGACCTCGAAATGTCTGGGGTCGTCGGCGCCGACGATCGCACGAGCCCCTTCGGCTCCACGTTCGTTGAATTCCTTGTAGAGATCGACGACGAAAGGCGACGGTCTGCGCTTGCCGAACTGTGAGAAGATAACCCCGACTTTGGGGCGCAAAGAATCGAGCGGATTCACTTCCATCACCACGCCCATCTCTCCCGTGTTCAGCTTGACGAAACTCCCTACCGGGTAGATCCCCAGCTGCTTGATGAACGTGTCGACGACATCGGTGTCGAAGTCCGTGCCCTTTCCATCGAAGATCACACGCAAAGCGACGTGCGGGGGCAAACCAGGCTTGTAGGGACGCGCGGACGTCAATGCATCGTAGACATCGGCCACGGCCGCCATTTTCGCCCAGGGGTGCATCTCATCGCCACTCATCCCTCGGGGATAGCCCTTGCCGTTCACTTTTTCGTGGTGCTGTCCCGTAATGTAGAACGATTCTTCCGGGACATCGGGCATCGTTTTGAGGATTTCCTCGCCGAAGAGCGGATGGCTCATAATCACTTTCCGCTCGTCGTCTGTCAGCGGGCCGGGCTTATCGAGCACCCACAGAGGAATCTTGGCTTTCCCCACGTCGTGCAGAAGTCCGCCCACGCCGATGACACCCGCCTCCTCTTCTGTCACGCCCGACGCGTAAGCGATGGCCAGGGTCAGACAGCAGACATTGACCGAGTGCGTGTAGGTATGCTCGCTATAGTCCTTGAGCGCCGTCAGACTGAGGAGTGCGTCGACGTTTCGGAACACACTGCCCGTGAGTGTCTTCGAGGCAAGTTCAACCTTTTCGTGGTCTATGCTGCCGCCCTGAGCGGCATTCCCCATAAAATCCTTGACGATTTTTACCGAGGCGCCGCGGATTTTTCGAGCGACCTGAACTTCGTCCTTGAAGAATGCCTTCCGCCCGGCTGGGGGTGTCGCCTTCTTGACTTCTTTGATGACCACCGGCGCGGCCTGAACCCGGCCGCTCGCCGAATCTTTGCCCTTGGATGTGTCAATCGTAACTTCGTTCAGCCCGGCTTCTTTGAGCCGCTTCACCTGGTTCTCGGAGGTAACCAGCATCCCCTTACCCAGGAGAAGGACGTTCTTCCCCGAAGCCTGCGTTACCCCTTTGCCTTTTGCGGCATCCCGGACATCAGCTTCTATGAACATTCCGACTTCGATGTTATCGATTGAGATCTTCTTCTTCGCCATAGATCCGTTCAGATGACATCGATCTTACTAAAAAACTCCCATAACTGGCAGGATAATCGCAAAGTTACGAAAAGGCCCTACCCTAATCAACACAAAATCCGGGACTTAAGGCGTGATCTGGCCCAACACGACCGATCTGGAACCACCGGTGACACGCGGTAGATTCCCTGGTCTACCCTCGAGCGTTTCAACCGCCAAAATCGCGAAAGCGAGGGCTTCTTTCGCGTTCGAATCGACGCCGAGCATATCCGTCGGCTGTAGGTCACAATCGGGAAGGGCATCCTGCAGCCACTGCATCAGAACGGGGTTGTTCCTGCCACCCCCGCTCACGTAAACCTCGTCCGGCGCGAACTCGGGGCGAACGAAGCGATCCACGCTTTCCCCCACACTCCTTGCGGTTAAGGACGTCGCAGTTGCCACCCGATCCTCGAACGGGTGTTCTTTCGTCAGAGCGTGGAGTTTCTGCAGAAACGTGTGTCCGAAGAACTCCCGGCCCGTCGACTTGGGTGGAGAACGCAAGAAATAGGAGTCTTCCAGCAAAGCATCGACCACCTGAGGATCAACCGTCCCCTTCGCGGCCAATGCCCCGTCTCGATCGTAACTCTGATCCGTCGCCTGGGCAACGAGTGCGTCGATGATCATATTCCCTGGGCCTGTGTCGAACGCGAACACGTCCTGGCGCGCACATCCAGGCGCCAGGCCCGTCAGGTTCGAGATGCCTCCCAGGTTCAACATCACACGTCCGACGTCATCCGACCTGCAGAGCAGATAATCCACGAGCGGTACAAGAGGCGCACCCTGTCCGCCGACCGCGATGTCCCGGCTTCGGAAATCGGAAACCACACGGATTCCCGTGCTTTCGGCGATTGTCGCAGCATCCCCGATCTGCAGTGTGGAACGCACAGCCCTACCGTGCACATCGGTTTCTTCGGGGAGATGGTGAATCGTCTGACCGTGAGACCCGATCACCCTCACATTCGACAGGTCCTTCCCCGCCCGATCACAGACAGCCCGTGCAGCCTGACCGAAGTAGTGGCCGACCAGCACGTTCAACTGGCAGATCTCGTCTACGGTGCCTCCGCCGGGGCGAGCCACTGCGATGATCGCTTCCCTCACAGCGTCCGGATAGGGCTCGCTCAGGAATCCGAGCAGGGAGAAGGAAACACGGTCTCCCTCCGTGTCGAGTTCCACGAGCGCTGCGTCGACGCCGTCCGCCGACGTGCCCGACATCAGCCCGATCGCCAGCATCAGTGAGCCTCTTCCCCTTCCTTGCTCCGCCTCACCACGAAAGCGATGCCTCCCGCAAGGCTGGCTGTGATCCCAGCCAGGTAGCCCAGAAACATCATTGCAAGCGCATCAGGTCCCGCAACGCCAACACGCGCAAACAGAATAGAACCCAGATTTTCGCGGACCCCGATGCCCCCGAACGAGATGGGAACGGCCGCGACGATGGCAATCAACGGAATAAACACGAGAAAATGCAGGTAGGAGACGCCGAGCCCCATCCCGGATCCAACTACGAAATAGACGGCAACCCGGCTCAGCTGAACCGCGGCGGCCACGACGCCCACTCGCCCCAGCAAGCCGTAGGCGTGGCGGTAGGCGATAAAGCCATCCCGAATCCCCCCCAGAACCAAGATAAACTTCCCGGGAAGGAACTTACCGCAGACTTCCAGGGTCCATCCGCTCAAGCGTCGGCTGAACCCGAAACAGAGCACGCCCACGATGGATGCCGCGAGCCCGGCCATCGGCCACAGGAGTCCGGGCGTCCAGAGGTTGGGATCCATCCAGAACGCTGCCGTGCAAAACACTATCAGCGTAAACAGGCCGATAAAGCGGTCCATAAACACCGCCGCGAAACCAGCCGTCGTCCGGCCTGTCAGGGATCGTAGATCGTAGACTCTGACCGCGTCTCCCCCGATGTTGCTTACCAGGAAGTTGTTGAAAAAGACGCCCACGAAATAGATGGTCAGCACGGTTCTGAACGGCAGGCGGATGTTCTGGCCACGAAGCAGAATCGCCCACTGCACAGCCCCCAACACGTTGCTGAGGGCAAAAAGTAAGACGCCTAACGCCCACTTCTGCAATGATATACGGCCAGCAGAACCGACAAGATCTCCAAGTTCGATCTGGCGAAGAAACAACCAGATCAGGCCGACACTGATCGCGATCTTGATCGAAACGGACAGGAGGTTTTTCAAGTTCAATCCGCGATTCCCCGTGCATCACCCAGCCCCAGTTCCGAAGCTCTCCTCTTGCCCTTGGCGAAGTAGGCCCAGACGACAGAGCCTCGATACATCCTGTTGTCAACCTCCCGGTCGGGAACCCGGCGCACGTTCTGGGCAGTCGTCCGGCGTCGAAGAACGGCCAACGGATGCAGAATCACCCACAGAACCCCGAACCAGGCGGCAGCTGCCCGTCTCCAATCCCCCGTAAGGATTGCGGCCCCCGCGAAGAACTCGATCATCAGCCTCACTGGCAGCCGACGCAGGATGGACACCCCTGACGCATTCTTGAGGAACATCACGAGACTGTTTCGATGCTTCAGGTAGAGTCGCTGGAACGACTCGGCTTTCAAGCTGAAGCCTCCCCAGTGGTAGACCACTGCATCGGGCACCGAAACGATGCGATATCCGGCCAGATGGAAACGCCAGCAGAGATCGATTTCTTCCATATGCATATAGAACGCTTCATCCAGGAGACCCACCTTGTCCAGAGCCTCTATGCGAAGGAACATCGCTCCCCCCAGGGCCCAGAAGATGTCAACCGAGCAGTCGTACTGACCTTCGTCCTGCTCAACCGTGTCGAACATCCTCCCAAGGCAGAACGGGTAGGCATAAGCATCCATCAGCCCCCCGGCTGCCCCCTCGGAGTCGAGACGCTCTTTCTCCCGCATCGAACGCGCTTTGGGCTGGGCGGCTCCGACTTCCGGATCCCCATCCACCCGCTCGACAAGCGCGCACAGCCAACCCGACGTGACCTCCATGTCGTTATTGAGGAGCATCGCGAAACGTCCCTGCGCCACCTCGAGACCGCGGTTACAGCCACACGCCAGACCCTTCGTCGGTTTCCCGTATCCCCCACCGGTCTTAACGACCCGAATGTCCGGCCATCGCTCCAGCGCGCGCCCGATGCTGCCGTCATCGTGAGGCTGATCGTCAGCGACAATGACCTCGAAGGAGACACCGTCGGTGTGGTCGTAGATCGACTGCAGGCAGTCGCTCAGTATGTCGCCGAGGTAGTGCGGAATGATGATCGAAACGTCGATGTCGGGTGTCTGGCTCATTCGGGTCGATTCAGGACGCTGTAACCGCGGAAGGGGATCCGTGTTCAACAACCCTGCAACTCAGACGTATAGGCCGATCCTTCGCACGGAGTCAACCTAAAGGTTGCCCTCCCCCAACGGGCCAAACCGGTCCCCAAAGTGGCCTCGGGGCCACTTTTGAAGCCTCTTGTTCATGTACATACATAAATAGCTGTAAATGCTGGCGTTGGATACACACCGAGTGGGCCGTGCAGGCTCGAAGACGGGCGAGCCGACACCGGATCGCCCGTCAGATGAAGTATTGTCAGATCGGCTTACTTCGCGAACATCATCCTCCCGACCGCCAGATTCTCTCCAGCCTGCAGCCGATACAGCTAGATTCCGTTCGAAACGCCGCGACCGATTGCGTCCCGACCGTCCCAGACAGGGCTGTAGCGGCCGGCAGGCTGACTGTCGTCGATCAGACTACGGACCTCCTGGCCGAGGACATTGTAGATCACGAGCCGAACATCCAGCACCCCGGGAATCTAGTAACGAATGACCGTGCTCAGGTTGAGCGGGTTCGGATAGTTCCCCTCGAGTTCAAAGACATAGGTCGGCTCCGTATTGACAACCACATTGACCTGACCCCTCTCTTTGTCC
>DJHM01000052.1 GCA_002433075.1 Latescibacteria bacterium UBA6620 | reverse complement strand
AGCTTCGCGGTCGCACCGATCGAAGAAGGTCGGGCCGTGTTGACCGAACTGTTTCAACTATATTCCGAAGGGCCAAAGGTATTCGAGCAGGCTCGTCGGGTAATAGCTGCGTTGAAGCCTGCTGAACCCAGCCTCCGCCAGAAACCCCCTCCGTAGCGGTTTTTTCCGTGGGTGAGCCGTTGGCGGCCACTGGTAAGTAAGTGCTCACAGTCGATTAGACGATGGCGCCGAAGAAAGGTTCCCATCGTTTTTCTGGATAAAGAAAAATCTGCTGGATCCTGTTTCTCCCCCATAAACGAAAACGCCCCGCTCATCAGAACAGGGCGCAGAATTGAAACGGCGAAACAGGCAGGTCAACCGGCCTTCTTTCCGACCTCCTGGCTGTATAGATGAACCGCGCAGTCCGGACCTACCATTCCGCGTGCTACGACTCGGGGCAGCTTGATCTTCCTCTTCAGGATCAAGGACCGATACCGATACTTGCGCTCGATCCCTTCAGCCTCCGAGAATTTCTCTACATCTGAGTTCTCTCGTCCACGTTTCATCGATTGACTCCCTACATATACCGCTTCCGCTCCGCCATCACCCCGATCCAGACGAACGCTCCAACCACGGTCAGCAGGATGTACTGATTCCCGAAGTATCTCAGGACCGCAATGATCCCCGGCGCCAGGAAAACCGCCATCAATCCATAGCCGAACCCGCACAGGAGGACGAAGGCCAGCGTCCGGATGGCGAAATGCCGATGCCCCACCCGGCGCTTGACGAACCGATTGATGTCGTCGCCGAAGATCACCAGGAGGGCGCCCGTGATCGCCGTCGCGATCTGGGCCATATGCGCGAGTAACCACGTGCGCAGAGCCAGATCCACCTGATCGACCAGACTGAAGAGCGTCGCTTTCACGCCCGTATCCTCGGACGAAAAGCGACGCAGGTCCACCTCAACCACGCAAGCCACCGTCAGTGTCTGAACACCTGAATCCCGTCCCACTCTCCATCGAAGCCGTTCTGTTCGACGTGTGCAAGCGATCAAGGAAGACCTTTGAGGCCTGGTCCTCGGGTCGGTCGGCCAGGACCGTTTCGAACCCTTCGCGAGCCGTCTGGAAGCCGCCCTGCCTATACTGCTCGAGCGCGGCTTCAAAGGCGGGCTTGATTGAAAGCTTCGCTTCGATTTCCTCGTCCGGCGCTCCGTCGAAGACCTCATAGATCTTGACGGGCTCGTTCCTCCCTTTGACCCGCACCTCATCCAGAAACCGGGTCTCATAGCGATCCGGATCGTCGATGCTTTCCAGGGTCGTCTCGCTCACCAGGATGTCCACGCCGTAGAGCTTGGTCAGATTCTCCAGGCGCGACGCCAGATTGACGGCATCGGCGATGACCGTCCCCTGCATCCGCGCTTCTTCCCCGATGATCCCCAGAATCACACTCCCTGTGTGCAGGCTGGACTCGATTCGGACGGGGTCGTAGCCCACACTCGCCCGGTGTCCGTTGTAAACCGTCACTTCCCTTTGAAGGGCAATGGCTGCATCCATCCCATTGGAGGGATGCTCTGGAAACAGCGCCATCATCCCGACGCCCAGGAACTTGTCGACGAACCCGTGGTGGCGTCCAATTACGGGACTGACCCGTTGGGGATAGGAATTGAGGAAATTGAAATTCTCCTGCGGGCCCATCTGTTCCGACAGCGAGGTGAAGTCTCTGATGTCCGTGAACATGACGGATATATCGTACTGTGCCTGGTCGGCTAGCTGCACGTCCGTGATCTGGGACTTCTCCAGGAACATCAGAAACTGGCTCGGAACGAATCGACATCAGCTGGAACAACTCTCGGGTCCTCTCCTCCACCCGTTCCTCCAGCATGCGGTTGGCTTCTAGGATCTCTTTCTCGGCTTCGCGTAGCCTGAGATGCGTGCGGATGCGAACCACCGCTTCCCTGGCCTGAATAGGCTTGGCCAGATAGTCGACGGCGCCGGCGTCAAACCCCTCCAACTTGCTCTCCAGCTTTCCGGCGCCGCTCACGAACAGCACCGGAACCGACCGTGTCCGCTCATCTGCCTTGAGCGCGCGACACACCTCGAACCCGCTCATGTCGGGCATATTCACATCGAGTACAATCAAGTCGGGCGGCTGGTTCTGTGCCTGTTGCAGCGCGTCACGCCCGGTCAGTGAGGCCCTGGGCCGGTGTCCCGATCGTTCAAGAATCCGCGTAAGAATCCTCAGCATGTCCGGGGCGTCGACGACGATGAGGATTTCGCCCTGTGGATCTTCTTCGACTGTCATCTACCCTGTCCGTAGATTGGAGTCTTCCCGGTAAGACTCCGATGGGAACTGTGTTTTCTCTACCCGTTCAGCCACAACGAGGGCTAAATTGGGAGGTGTTGTGGGGTTCTACAATCACGATTTCCAGGAGTATGGATCCATGGCGGGTTTTGATGTCGCTCAGACCACCCTCAACGTGCTGGACGAGGAACAGGTGGCGTTCTACGAGGAGAACGGCTACCTCCACATCCCCTCGGTTTACACAGATGAAGAAATCGACACGATGGCTGAAGAACTCGACTGGCAGATCGGGACCTGGGCCAATCGAGGGCCCGGCTGGAGCGGACCGTGGCGACGTGTCTATATGGACGAAGAAACGGAGCAGCAATCCGAGCTGATTGCCCTGCACGACCTCCATCGCTACTCCAGGGCGTGGTGTAACGCCGTCACGCATCCCAGACTGGCCGGTGCAATCGCCGATCTGCTGGGTCCGAACGTGGAACTCCATCACACCACCTTGCACGCCAAACCGCCTGAGATGGGCCACCCGTTTCCGATGCACCAGGACTGGGCCTTCTACAAACACGAGGACGGGCGATACATCGACTGCCTGGTACATCTCGACGATACGGACGATTCGAACGGATGTATCCGCTTCCTGGCGGGGTCTCACAAAGTCGGAGCGCTCGATCACATCGTCCAGAACCCGGACGGTACATCGTGTACGCCTCATCTCCCTACGAACGATTACGACCTCGAGAACACAGTTCCCGTGCCCGCCAAACGTGGAGACGTCGTCGTTTTCTGCATTCACACCATCCACGGGTCCCGAATCAATCAGAGCGATCGGATCCGCAGGATGGTGCGAATCGGTTATCGGGACCCGGAAAACGTCCAGACCGCAGGCCAATCTGCCGGCCGACCGGGATTGATGGTCTGGGGAAAACGACCTCGATCCGAAGACAGCGAGCCCTTCCCAACTAGCATCTGAGGACATTTCCCCCCACGCATCCGGGGCTGTCTGAGCGTCCTCGCCCCTTCCCCCCTTGACAACCTGCGGGAAAGTGCATTGATTATTATCGATATAGTGGCTCGGGAAACCTGCATAAACGACGATAATTCAAACAGTTAAACCAATTTTATGCCCGGGCGACGGAAAGGAACCAGAGCAGATGGCCGAAGAAAAGAAGGAAGAAAAACCGGCAGCCAAGCCCATGACCTTGGCCGAACGAAAGGCCAAAGAGCGCGCCAACCGCACCAAGCTGATCCAGAAAGCAAGTAAGGGCGACCAGAAAGCACTCGACATCCTCGCGGGGCCCCCTTACCACATGAAAGTCTACTCGGCCGAGGAGCGTGAGGCTTACGAAAAAGAACAAGCCGCCAAGGGCTGATCCCTACATAAATGACATCACAGGGCGACGCAACTCGATTCGTTTCGCCCTTTCCTTTGGAGAACGACGGTCGCGTGCGAACCAAACAAGCCGCTCGCCAGCACGTGTGGGACCACCTCGAAGCCGAAGGGTTTGCCGCTTTTCCGTTCCCACCGCACGGTCGGATTCCGAACTTCGTCGGGGCATCGATCGCCGCCGATCGTCTGCTCGACATCCCCCAGATCGCAGCAGCCAAGCGTATCAAGGTCAACCCCGACGCGCCTCAACCTCCGGTCAAATCACGGGCTCTTCAACACGGCAAGACCATCTACGTTCCGACCCCGCGACTCCGCGGCGGATTCAAGCGTCTCGATCCGGACGTGATTCCCCCCGAAGCATTCCGAAAAGCGGCGAGTCTGTCCGGGATGGACGAATGGGCGGACGACATTCCCGTCCACGACCTGCCCGCGATGGATGCGATCGTGTGTGGTTCCGTGGCCGTCGATGCCCTGGGTCATCGATGCGGTAAAGGGGAGGGGTATAGCGACATCGAGTACGCGATCCTTCGTGAACTCGGCCATCCTCCAGCTCCGGTCTACACGACCGTTCACGACGCCCAGGTGCTTGCTTCCATCCCTCGGGACGACAACGACTTACCCCTCGCCGGAATCGTAACCCCCACCCGGACCCTCCTCATCGACGACCCGCTCCCCGCCCCCCGCGGGATCAACTGGTCTCGCCTCACAGAGGAGGACCTAGACGAGATGCCCTTGCTCAAAGACCTCCTTCCGACCAAAGGTTCCAGCTGAACACCACGTTCCGCTTCTTCCTCTGGCCATCCATACTTATCGTGGGTGTATCGTCCTTGGTCTTCACGGACGATTCTCATTGCGAACCGCGACACCACGAGCGTCCCAATGAAAGTCACAGACCTTCAGGTCATCCCATTCAGCATTCCCAGGAAGGCCTTCAGGAATGGCAAGTGCTTGGAGGCGACAACCGTCACGCAGACGCTCACGAAGATCCTGACCGATCAAGGCGCCGAGGGCTACTATTTCGGGGGACACGGGCACGGAGACCAGGACGGCATGACAGCCGATCAGATCAATGTCCTGACCGGTCGTCTTAAACAGATGCTCGTCGGTCACGATCCGTTCGATCGAGAGAAATTCTGGCACTGGATGTGGGTCGCCAACATTCCCGAAAATCTCCTCAGCGTCGTCGACATGACGCTGTGGGACCTGCAGGCTCGAGCTTTCGGGGTGCCGGTACACAAGCTCCTGGGGGGATGTCGGGAACGGGTCAGAGCGTATGGCAGCACCTTTCCGAACATGGGCTCGCCCGAAGATTATGCCGCCCACGCCCTCGCCTGCAAGGCGGAGGGCTACACCCACTACAAGA
The DNA here is from genome assembly GCA_002433075.1 of Latescibacteria bacterium UBA6620. Classification (GTDB taxonomy): domain Bacteria; phylum Latescibacterota; class UBA2968; order UBA2968; family UBA2968; genus UBA6620. The sequence continues at coordinate 16,449 of DJHM01000052.1, read as the reverse complement.
TTCATCCCTATTATTTCTGGGACCCGGAAACGGGTCAATCGGATCCGGGTCGTCCTTCGCACATCGAGTGGGACATCCGCTGCTGCCAGGCCGTACGGGATGCGGTCGGTGACCACATGGTCCTGAGCTTCGACCCGTGGGGCACGTATCGAACCTACGAAGACGCGTTCATCGTAGGACGCGAACTCGAACGGCTCGGGTTCTACTGGTACGAACACCCCATGAACGAGTATCGTGTCGGTCCTTACGAAAAGCTGGCCCGTGAACTCACCATTCCCATCCTGTCCCCCGAAATCGCAGCGGGCAGCATCTACACCCGCTTCGACTGGATCGCCCGAGGCGCCTCCGACATGACCCGGATCGACATACTTCGGGGGGGCATCACCGGATGCATCAAGATGGCCGCCATCGCTGAAGCCGCTGGTGTGAAATGCGAGATGCACATGGCTGGATTCGCCAACCTCCAGATTCTGGGCGCAACGAGTGAGGACGTCTGTACCTACTACGAACGCGGACTGCTCGCGCCGGGCGTCGACTACGACACCCCGCAGCCTTACCTGGAGGAAATCTGCGACCCGATGGACAAAGCGGGCTACGTCACGGTTCCGACCGAGCCGGGAATGGGATACAAGATCAACTGGGACTACATCGAAGCACACCGCATCGATCGGTAGAGCCATGAACGACGCGACCCGGGAATTCTCGCCCCGTCAGAAGATTGCGGTTCTCATGATTGCCCTCGGCGAAGAGGCCACGGCTGAAATCATGAAGTATCTCGGCGATGACGACGTCGAGAACATCGCCCAAGCCCTGGCCGAGCTGGACACCGTGTCAACCGACGAGATGGACGCCGTAATCGAGGAATTCGAAAAGCTGCTCAGGGCGGGCGCCGGTATGGACGAAGGAGGCATCGAGTTCGCGCGCAGCGTCCTCGAAAAGACGGTGGGTGCCGAAAAAGCAGCTCAGATGCTAAGCCGCGTCGAGGAGAAGAAAACTCGCAGCTCCGCGAGCCTCGACCATATCGCCCCCCACGAGATCGTCGCCATTGTTGCCAAGGAGCACCCGCAGACCATCGCCGACATTCTGTCGCAGCTCGAACCCGGTGTGGCCGCCGAGGTCTTCAACGAACTCTCCATTGAGATGCAGACGGACGTCGCCAACCGAATGGCGCGCGTTGACCGGATTTCCCCCCAGGCTCTCGACGAACTCGAACGCACGCTGTCCGACGAACTCAAGACCTTCGTGTCAGAACCGGTCACCCAGGTCCCGGGCGTCGACGTCGTGTCCGAGATGTTGGACAATGCCGGTCGCACGACCGAAACCCGAATCCTTGACGACATCGACACGAAGGATCCTGAGCTGGCGGAACAGATCCGGAATCGGATGTATACGTTCGACAGCCTGGTCGGGATGAGCCAGAAACACATTCAGCTGGTTTTACGATCCATCGAGCAGGAGGATCTGGCCCTCGCACTGAGGGGGGCGAGTGAAGAAGCGAAGCAGGTGGTGTTCGCATCCATGTCGGAGCGAGCCTCCGCCGCGCTCAAGGAGGACATGGAGTTTCAGGGCCAGTCGCGGATGAGCGAAGTCGAGCAGGCTCAGGTCAAAATCAGCCAAGTCATCCGGGAGCTCGGATCACAGGGCGAGGTGACCGGCGCCCGGGGACCGGCGGAGGACTTTGTATAAGGAGGGCCTGCGGGCGAACCTCAAGATGGCCCCGAAGGGCCGTCAGTTCTGTGGGATCCAACCATGCTCAGACTGACTGAAAACCAGATCCGATTCTTCAAGATGAACGGTTATCTCGTTCTTAGGGAAGCGCTCGACCAACGACTGTGCGCCGAGGCCTGTGACCGGCTTTGGGACGACCCGCCGCCTTCCTTCAAGAAAGACGACCCCGACACGTGGGTCGGTCCTATCAAGGAAGAAGAAGAAAACCCGGATGGCTCCAACCATAAGCGGAGCTTCCGCTGGCAGTATCGCAAAATCGGCGACGAACCTTTCATGATCGACATGTTGCCGGGCGCCATGAACGGAATCGCCCACCAGCTGCTGGGCCGGGATCGCTTCAAACCGATCGAACGCGTTCGCGGAATCTACTGCACGCTTCCTTATGGACCCGACGCCGAACGCAAACCCGTGAGCACCCACTGCGACGGGCACCCCTTCAGTTTCGGATGCGTCGCCTATATCGACGAAGTCCCTCCCGACGGCGGCGGCTTCACCGTCTGGCCGCGCAGCCATCGTACCTTCTGGCGGGACTTCCACTCCCGCTATCGCGCAGAGTACGGCCCGTTCTACAAGGACCACGCAGCCACCTTTGCCAGCGACCACGTCTATGACCAAACCTACGGGAACGCCGGGGACGTCGTCCTCTGGCACCACCGTCTCGGCCACATGGCCTCACATAATTACAGTCGCCAGATCCGAAAGGCCGTCCTCTGCGACTACGTCCTCAAAGACGTCGACATCCTGGAAGAAGAGCCGCCCGGAAATGACATGTGGGTGGATTGGAGCGAGGAAGTACGCGACGTCAGCGGTTGGGAATAAGTCGAATGCAAAATGATCGTTTCGTTCAATTTTGTGTGAGAGTTGAAACGATCTTACATCTTTAACTTGGCTGTGATGATCGACTTTGCAAAGATTCGACACAGCTGATCGCACTAATCAATGTGCGGCTCTACTTTGATCGCGGACAATAGCTCGCTGGCCTTGAGGAGTCGTAACCAGCTTTTCGATTCGCGAAGCTCCTTGAGGCAGATGCTCATCTTGTGCACGAAATCCCGCCTGCTTTCTGCAGCACAGGCCTCTTCGTAATTGGCCATGGGCGAAGTGCCGGAGTCGCTTAACTGCCACGCGATCTGCCGGCCGAAAGTAGACCTAGGGAGCCTGTCAACGACTTTGCCAACACTGACCGCGAATACAAGCAACCTCTCCGAGAGATCTCTGTTCCCCATGACGAAAGTCAGCACGTGCAAGCCGTGGACCAACACTTTGCATTTTAGCTTTTCCATTCGGGTTGCGGCAGTTCTCGAGGTACGGTGATGGCCACAACCCATCCTGCCGAAGAACTGGGTCCATCCAACCAGCCCACCCCCTCCCCCCCCGTCACCACCCGCGCCCTCTTCCTAGGCACACTCTGTGTCACCTTCATGGCCTGGGGCGGTCATTGGACGCGTCACATCGGGCACACGACGAAGATGGCGCAGGACCACCTGCCGTGGGGTGTGGTGGTGCCGTTCTTCATCATCGCCGCGTTCCTCAACAAGCTCATCCAGAAGGTGCGGCCGCAGTCGGTCCTGACTTCGACCGAGTTGCTCGTGATTTTCGGCATGGCCAGCATCGGGTCCGCGCTGCCCAGCTACTTCATGGCGCACCTGATCTCGAACACGGCGGCGCCCTACTACTATCCCACACCCGAGAACGGGTGGGCCATCGATCTGCTTCCCAACATGGCCAAGTGGGCGGTCGTCACGGACCGGCAGGCCGTGCGCTGGTTTTTCGAGGGCCTGCCGCTGGGTGCCTCCATCCCGTGGGACGCCTGGGCGGTCCCTCTCTTCTGGCGAATGTCCCTCGTCGCCGCCGTCGCCGTCTTCTGTTACACGACCGTCGCCATCATGCGGAAGCAATGGGTGGAACACGAACGACTTGCCTTCCCGTTGATGGCTCTCCCTCTCCAGGCCACCCGTCCGCGAGAACCTGATGAGATGGGATTCTGGACGATCGGGTTCCTCAACCGCCCGCTCTTCTGGATCGGCGCAGCGGTCGGATCGTTCCAGATCTTCTGGAACATCATCGGCTTTTTCGTGCCCCTGTTTCCCGAAATCCCGCGCGATACGGGAACCATCCAGTTCGGTACGCACTTTCCCCCGGTCCTCACGCGCATCTATCCCGTCATCATCGGGTCGGTTTACTTCATCGATCTCGACATCTCGATGACGATCTGGGTCTTTCGATTCCTGATCACCTTGGAAATGGGGCTGCTCAACAGAATCGGCGTCGACATCGGCCCCACCCACAGTGCAGGAAATACCCTGTTCGAAGATTGGAGCTGCCTGGGCGCGCTCTTCCTCATCATCCCCTGGAGTCTGTGGATGGGCCGGGAGCATCTGGGGGCCGTGTTCAGGAAGGCGATCTACGGGGACCCCACGGTCGACGACAGCCGCGAGCTCATTCCCTATCGGGGCGCTTTCTTCGGCTGGGTCGGTAGCGGAGCGTTCATCATCGCCTGGTGCGCAGCCTCGGGCATGTCGATCCTCACAGCCTTAGTCTTCTTCGGCTTCGTGGTCATCATCTGGCTTGGGATCACGCGGATGTCGATTGAAGGTGGCCTGATCAGCACCCGGCCGGTGCACGCACAGACCGCCACTTTCCACATCCTCGGCGCAGTCAACATGCGCCCGTCGGGAATCGTAGCGATGGGAATTACCCGAACGTGGCATCGCGACATGAAAACCGCTCTCATGGCCCCGACCGCCAATGCCGTGCGGCTGTTCGATGCCCTCCGGGACCATCGCGGCCGATTGGGTCTGGCCGTCGCCATCGCCGTTGCCGTGGTCGCAGGCGGAAGCGCGTGGTACGCAGTCGATTCGGGCTACCGGACCGGCGCGTTCAACTACGGTGCCATCTACGCCGGCTCCGTCCAGGGCACGTTCGACGAAGCCGTTGCTTACATTCGGGATCCGTTTTCCGTCAAGCGATTCAGGGCCTGGTGGACGCTGCTGGGCTTCGGAACCGTCGGCGCCATGGCCCTCCTGCGTTATCTCTTTCCCTGGTGGCCCATCCACCCGATCGGATTCGTGACTGCCACCACGTACCCTGCCAAGATCCTTCCTTTCTCCATCTTCATCAGCTGGCTGGCCAAACTCATCATCCTGCGGGCGGGCGGAATCCGCCTCTACCGTAAGGCGACGCCTTTTTTCCTCGGCCTCATGCTCGGCTACTTTGGAGGGGTCGCCATCTCCTTCCTCATCGACGTGATCTGGTTTCCCGGCGAGGGACATTCCTGGGGCCTCTACTGAGACCCAGCGGACTTGGTCCTAAGCTCTTTTCCACGAAGCACTTGCATCCAGTCGATGGTTTAGAGTATTCTGTCCGCTGAAGTTTTCCGAGCAGAACCGAGCCGTTGACACAGTTCCCGCTGGCCTTCCATGAAACCGTGATGCGCACCCTATCCGTCCTTTTCGTCCTCTTCATCGCCTTGATGTCGTCATCCGCCCACGCCGGAACCGGCGTCGTGATCGGTAGTTTAGGTGCACCGGAAGTCAAGTTGGCCGACCTCGACGGTACGCCGGGAGTCGGATTCGGTGATTTCCTGATCTTCGCCGGAGGCTTCAACAGGTCCGAAGGGGATTCCGATTTCGACGACCGTCTGGACCTCAACGGGGACGGAACAATCGGATTCGGCGATTTCCTGCTGTTCGCCACCCAGTTCTCCGGCTGATTTCAGAAGTCAGTATTGAAAGCGAGGCCCCCGCACCGGATCATCGGGCGGGGGCTTCACTTGTCCGGTCGTCTCCATCGGGGACATTGCAAGGGCCAATACCCGTGGGTCCGGTTCGCGAACCGGGCCTACCCCCAGTGTCTTTTGCCCAATGGTGTTGGTGCTCGCAATCCAATCGTCCCGAGGCAATGACATGAGTGAATCTGAAAACTCCACCAAGATCGTGCAGGCCGGCGCCATCGGTACAGGAGACTACGCCACCGCCATCGTGACTCAGGCCGAACAGATTCCGCGTTTGAATGTATCGATCGTCGCCGATACGAATATCGATGCCGCGCATCGGGCATTCCAACTCGCCGGAATCGACGAGGAAGACATCGTCGTCGCCAGCACGAGCGCCGAAGCTCTGGCCGGCATGGAGGCGGGCAAGAAAGTTGCCGTCGCCGAAGGCGAACTTCTGATGGACCTTCCCCTGGACGTAATCGTGGAAGGCACGGGATCCCCCACAGCCGGCGCGACCCACGCCGCCACCGCACTCCGGGGCGGCAAGCACGCCGTCATGGTGACCAAGGAGGCAGAGGTCGTCGTCGGCACAATCCTTCGGCGGATCGCACGGGAAAACAACGTCGTCTACTCGTGCGCTGACGGGGATCAGCCCAGTCATCTGATCAGTCTGATCGAATGGTGTCGCACGATCGGTCTCGAGGTGCTCTGTGGGGGCAAGTTCGGAGAGAAGCGAATCTGGGTCGACCTTCAGAAGGAACAACTGATATTTCAGGGCGGGAAGACCCGGGATCTATCGACGGCAGAGGTCGATCTATTCAGACCGCTCACCGGACCCGACGACCAGGGACTCCGTGAAGAGGCCATCAAGCGAAGGATCGAGGTCCTCGAAGACCTGGCCGAGATCCGGACGGACGACCTGACCGAGCTCGGCATCGTCGCGAATGCCACCGGAATGACGATCGAACGGGACCGCCTTCGACATCCGGTTCTGTGGCCCTCCGAGATGCCAGCCACGCTCTGCCCGAAAACCTACGGCGGCCTGCTCGACGGCAGAGGCGTCATCGAACAAACGACCTATCTCCGGGCGCCCAACGACGTCAGCATGGGCGGCGTCTACGTCACAGTCCACGCCGGCAACAAGTACTCCCGCGGAATCCTGTCCGGGAAAGGTCACATGAGCAATGTGGACGGCACCTCTGTCATGCTCTTCAGACCCTACCATCTCTGCGGGGTCGAGACCCCCTACTCGCTCCTCTCCGCCGTCCTGAACGGCACGCCATCCTCAGGATGGGAGATGAACCAGCGGTACGACTCCTTCGGTCGGGCCCGCCAGGATCTTGCTGCTGGGACCACGCTGGACGGTGCGCACGACGACAGATGGGAAACGTTCCTCGGCCCTGCCGTGGCCCTCGGAGAGACCGCCACCGAAGATCCGATCCCCTACCACATCGCCACCGGCTCCCGCCTGAGCCACGATGTCCCGGCGGGTGCCGTCATGACCCAGGCCGTGGTTAAAAACATCACCACGTCCCCACTTTGGAATCTTCGGGCCGAGCAGGACGCATAGGGATCCTTCGCCAGCACCGTCGAAGATCTCTCGTGCCGCGGGCTGGAACATCGTCCGCATATTCCTGTTTTTTTAGTCAGTTAATCGAATCTTGATCCATCCGCTGACCATCATTATACTATACATTGCGTCGGACGAACCTCCCGCAGTTCTCCTTTGGAGGCCCTTCGGCCGCCGTGAACAGCTTCCCTCGCACACCCCCGCGTGCGATTTCTCCCTATCTTTTGACAACGGTCTCTTTGATCCGAACGTAAGGTGAACTATGCCCACCACGGCTAAATCCCGAAAAACGCCCTCCTCAGGCCAACTCGATCTCATGGCCAAACCCAGGAACTGGTCCGCAAGCGGCAAGACCCGAAAGTCGAACGGACGCTCAAAGCAATCCGCTCCGAGCGTCTACGATGAGAGCAAGGTCAAGACCCTCAGTTCACTCGAGCACATCCGGCTGCGCACGGGGATGTATATCGGCCGCCTGGGCGACGGCACCGACTTCGACGACGGCATCTACATTCTGCTCAAGGAAGTCGTCGACAACGCCGTCGACGAGTTCATCATGGGGCACGGCAAAAAGATCGACGTCAAGATCGACGCAGACGGTCGCGTTTCCGTTCGGGACTACGGCCGAGGCATTCCCCTCGGCAAGGTAGTCGAGTGCGTGTCCGTGATCAACACGGGCGCCAAATACAACGATGACGTCTTTCAGTTCAGCGTCGGTCTGAACGGCGTCGGCACGAAGGCCGTGAACGCCCTGAGCATCGACTTCAAAGTCGTCGCGTATCGGGATGGCAAATATTCAGAAGCCATCTTCTCCCAGGGCCAGATTATCAGCAAGAAGCAAGGCAAGGCGAAGAAGCCCAACGGCACGTATGTCGAATTCCTGCCGGACGAGGAGATCTTCGGTGAGTACGCGTTCAACGAGGAGTATGTCGAGCGTCGGATGTGGAACTACGCCTGCCTCAACAGTGGGCTGACGCTAAACTTCAACAAGAAGAAATTCGTCACCCGGGCCGGGCTGCTCGAATTCCTGAACCGCGAAGTCGGTGACGACGTCATCTACGAGCCCTGCTATCACAAAGGTCAATACATCGAATTCGCCTTCACCCACGCGTCGACCTACGGCGAAACCTATTACAGCTTCGTCAATGGCCAGCACACGAGCGACGGCGGAACACACCAGAGCGCTTTCCGTGAGGGCGTGCTCAAAGGCGTAAACGAATTCTTCAAGAAGAACTACGGAGGGGCCGACGTCCGAGAGTCGATCACGGGAGCCGTCGCGGTGAGGCTTAAAGATCCCGTCTTCGAGTCCCAGACGAAGAACAAGCTGGGAAATGCAGATGTGCGAAGCTGGATTGTCGCTGAAACGCGTTCAGCCGTCGTCGACTGGCTCCACAAGAACGGTGCCATTGCCAAGAAGCTCGAGGCAAAGGTCGTCCACAACGAGAAGCTGAGAAAAGAGCTCAACGCGGTCAAGAAAGAGGCCAAGGAAGCTGCCAAGAAGATCGCGATCAAGATTCCCCATTTCAAAGACAGCAAATATCACCTCGGTCACAAAAAGCACGGCGAAAATTCGACGATCTTCATCACCGAAGGCCCATCCGCCGCCGGCTCGATGGTCTCTGCGCGGGACGTCCTCACGCAGGCCATTTTCGGCCTCAAAGGCGTTCCCATGAACCTGCACGGCAAGACACGGGCGGCCATTTACAAAAACGTCGAGATGTTCAACCTCATGTCCGCCCTCGGCATCGAGGACAGCGTCGACAATCTTCGTTTCAACAAGGTCATCATCGCCACTGACGCCGATCACGACGGCTTCCACATCCGCATCCTGCTCCTGACATTCTTCCTCTCCTTCTTCGAAGAACTCGTTCAGCGCGGCCACGTCTATATCCTGGAAACACCGCTCTTCCGTGTCCGAAACAACAAGGAGACGCGTTACTGCTACAGCCCCAAGGAGCGGGACGCCGCATTCGAAGAGATCCGCAACCCCGAAGTCACGCGATTCAAGGGCCTCGGTGAAATCTCCCCGAAAGAATTCGGTCAGTTCATCGGCGAAGACATGCGCGCCGTCAAAGTGAACCTGCGAAGCCTCAAGGAAGTGCCGGACATGCTCGAGTTCTACATGGGCAGGAATACGCCGGAGCGGAAAGACTACATTGTCGAAAACCTAGTTTGAGGCAAAAAGCATGAGGCAGCAGTGAGAAGAAACTCGACTTCCCTACTGCCTGCTCACTCTCAACGCATTCCATCACTAAACCGGTAGAGGCGAATGCCATACGTCGACACGCTATACGAAAAAAACTATCTAGAGTACGCCAGCTATGTCATCAAGGATCGGGCGATCCCGGACGTCGACGACGGGCTAAAGCCGGTACAGCGACGGATCTTGCATTCGCTGGCCGAGGTGGACGACGGCAAGTTTCACAAGGTGGCCAACATCGTTGGCAACACCATGAAGTATCACCCACACGGAGATCAGTCGATCGAGGGTGCGCTCATCGTCCTTGCGCAGAAGGACTACCTGATCGAGAAGCAGGGCAACTTCGGCAACATCCTCACGGGGGACGAGGCCAGTGCCGCCCGTTACATCGAATGTCGACTGACCGACCTCGCTCGTGACGTCCTCCTCAACAAGTCGATCACCGAATACGTCGACACCTACGACAGCCGGAACAAGGAACCTGTCGTCTTTCCCGCCAAAGTCCCGCTGCTCCTGATCCTCGGGACCGAGGGCATCGCGGTCGGCATGTCCACGCGCATTCTTCCACACAATTTCTGCGAAGTCCTTGAAGCGCAGATTGCCTACCTCAAAGGGAAACGTTTTAAGCTCTACCCGGACTTCCCGACGGGAGGACAGTTGGACGTGTCCGAGTACAATGACGGAAACGGGAAAGTGCTCATCCGCTCCGTGCTCGACACCAAGGATCCGAAACGCATCGTTGTGCGGGAGCTTCCCTACGGCTACACGTCCGAGAGCCTCATTACGACGATCGAGGACGCCTCGAAAAAGGGGAAGCTCAAGATCAGCTCGATTGCCGACTACACGACCGAGGAAGTCGAGATCGACATCCATCTTGCGCGTGGAATTCAGTCGAAGGACACCGTCGACGCTCTCTTTGCCTTTACCGGGTGCGAGAACTCGATCTCCGCCAACATGCTGGCCATCAAGGACGAGCGACCGCATATCATGAACGTCACCGAGGTCGTCAAGCACTGCACCGACCGATTACTAGACGTCCTCAAAGCCGAGCTCAAACTCGAGGAACGCGAACTCAGCGACCGGCTGCACGCCAAGACACTCGAGCAGATCTTCATCGAAAATCGGATCTATAAGGAGATCGAAGAGCAGGAAACAGCCGAAGACGTGAACAAAGCGGTCGTCGAAGGCCTGAAGCCCTACAAGAAGATCATCAAGCGAGACGTCACCGACGAAGACGTCGTCACCCTCCTTCGAATCCCGATCCGCCGAATTTCTCTCTACGACATCAACAAGGCCACAGAGGAGATGGTCGAGATCCGGAAGCGTCTGCGTCAGGCCCGGAAGTACCTGAAAGCGCTCAAGGACTACGCCGTCAGCTACCTCGAAGGCCTGCTCAAGAAGTATGGTAAGCAATTCCCTCGGAAGTCGGAGATCGTCAGCCTCGAACAGGTCGATGTCCGAGACGCGGCCCAGCGAAACCTGACCCTCAAGTACGACACCAAACGCGGGTATCTGGGCTATGATGTCAACGGCGCCGCTCAGTTTGAGGTCAGTCCCTACGATCGAATACTCGTGATCCGCAAGTCAGGTTCCTGGTCCGTCCAGGATGTGCCCGACCGCCTGTTCGTCGACAAGGGAATGCTCTTCTGCGGCTTCGTCGACCCCGATCGTGTGTATTCTCTGCTCTACGCGGACGAGAAGAAGAACCCATGCCTCAAGCGTTTCCAGATCGACAAGTTCATCCTCAAGCGAGGTTACGACCTAGTACCCGCCGGTTGCAAACCGATTCGCCTCACGACCGAACGCGACACGAGCATCGTCGTCGACTACAAGCCCAAGCCCCGGGTGCGTGTCATCCAGGAAGAGTTCGACGTCGAAAATTTTCTGGTGAAGGGCAATCGGGCGAAAGGCGTCAGGTTGGCGAATCGTGAGGTGAAAAACGGGAAGTTCGAGCGACAGAAGTAGACTCCTGTTAATCTCAAGGCAACGGCATGCCGTGACCCTACCAAAAGGGGTCATAACGCCGGTCATTCGACCGGCGTTTTCGTTTTCTCCAGTCCCGGGCTCACCGTATACTATCGCCCTGTCGTCAAACCTGAGCCCAGACTTTCTTTCCCTGTGACTTTCTTCGTGCCTTCGTGTCACCGTATTAAGGAGTCAATTAAATGCGCGTCATCGTCATCGGTTGCGAATACACGGGAGTGTCTACACTCATCAACGGCATTCACGCCTGGGGCCTCGAGCGGGGCATCAACCACCATCTGGACGATCACTTTACGATTCCCGACGCCTACCATCTCTCCGATGAGGAACAGCAGGGCATGCTGGACATGCTGCCCGGCATCAAAGAACGGTTTCAGCGTTTCCAGATCGCCTACCACGTGCGTCTGATTAACAAATACAAGCACATCCTGCTGGGTGGCTTCTACATGGAAGAGATGGTCTACGGTCCTCGTTATTACTATCCGGGCACAAACGCCCGAAGGGTCGGTGACCGGAGCGTGCCTGCGATCGACCATCACGAGTGCGAGCCCGAACTGCCTAAAGACACGATCGTCGTTCACCTGCACGCCAAACCCGATGTGATCCGTGGGCGAATGGAATCGAACCCCCATCCTCACCAACTCGTCCCACCCGGGGACGTCGAGGGCGTGATAGAGGAATTCACACACGAATATCAGGCGTGTTCGCTCAAGGGTAAATTCGACATCGACACCTCAAAACTGACGCCGGCAGCCTTGCTCGAAGAGTATCTGAGGCTGTCGATTCCTCATTTGAACGCGGAGGACGGGAATACGCGTCTGCTGACGGCGTGAGAAGCATCACGAAGGCTCGAAGAGAAAATCCCTTCGCGAGGACCGCCCTGAGCCGCCGGGTCACGACCGACACTTCGACTGCGCTCAGTGTGACGGTGCTTTCACAGTTCAAAGTTCTTGAACTCCCAATGAAGATCACTTACATCGGCTCCGCCCTCCTCGCTCCTTTCCCCTGGGTGCTCGTCAAGGTGCGCACGGACACCGGCCTCGTGGGGATTGGCGAAGCCGACAACGGTCGGGCGTCCACCAGATCGTCGTGGATCAACGCCTGACCCGACACCTTCTCGGACAGGACCCCCGGAACGTCGACAAACTCTTCACCGACATGATGCACTCCATTTCGGCATCGGGCTTCTACCAGGGGGCCGTCATGAGCGCCATCAGTGGGATCGAGATGGCACTCTGGGACATCACGGGCCAGGATCTTGGTTGTCCCATCTGGCAGTTGCTCGGGGGAAAGTTTCGAGATCGCATCCGTCTCTACAACGATTGCCACGAAGGCGAGGAGGACACACCGGAGGGCGGGGTCGAAACGGCGAAAGCCGTCGAAGCCCGTGGATTCGACGCCATCAAGTTCGACATCGATCCACGTCCATCGCGGCGAGATGCCTACAACCGCACCATCAGCAACGACGACATCGATCAGTTCGTCCGCGTCGTGGCAGCCGTGCGAGAGGCCCTGGATTCCAACACGGACCTCCTCATCGACGCCCACTGGTTCTATGCGCCGCCTGACATCCTCAAGGTCGCGAAGGCTTTCGAATCGTTGAACCTGATGTGGCTGGAAGACCCGATCCCTCCCGAGAACATCGAGGCTATGCTATGGCATAAGGTCGCCCGATCCACCACAACCCCAATCTGAACGGGCGAGAACTTCTACTCACGCCACGGTTTCCGGGACCTCATCGAGCAACAGGCTGCGGAATCATCTCCCCCGACCTCGCAAAAGCTGGAGGATTGCTCGAGGGACGCCGTATCGCCGATCTTGCGGACATGTATTACATTCCGTTCTCACCTCATAACATCTGCGGTTCCATCGGCACAGTCGCCGCGAGTCACGTGTGCGCCGCCGTTCCCAACTTCCAGGTACTCGAATTCCATCACCTGGACAACGAACTCTGGTCTAACCTGACCGTTGGCGACAACCTGATCGAACTGGGCCATCTATCGGTTCCCACTGATCCTGGTCTCGGCGTAGCGCTCGACGAGACCGTCGCGAAAGACGCAACTGTCGAAGACCTCGAATTTTTTGAATAGTTCTGTCGTTTTCCGTCCAGTCAAGTTTTTGGCTCGTCGCGTTTTCGAGGAGCCACTTTCATTCTCCAACAAGGAGTCCTCATGTCACTCCGAACCCCCATCCTCGCAGACGCCCTACACCACATCGACCTGGAAGCCATCAAGCGTGAGAAAGGCGAAGCCAACTGGTCGCATTCGCTCGTGGCTACCGATCACGTTCGCAGCACCCTGATCTGTCAGAAACCGGGCACCGAAACGGATAATCACGTACACGACTATGACGAGTGGTGGGTCATCCTGGAGAGCGAGATTCATTGGAATGATGGAGGGAGAAGACGATTTGATCGTCGCGAAAAAGGGCGAACTTTCTGTTCGCCCCAGCGCTCAAGTTCCACCACATTTCCCCTGCCGGGGATGGGCCCTCGATCCGCCTCGCCGCCTCCATGCCCGGGAAAGGCCACCTGCACGAACGGCCCGCCGGTAAGGTGAAAGTAACATTCGAAGACACCCAAGCGGTCCCGGCATGACACTTCTCGGACAGCGCACAAAAAAGGGTAGAAGCTTTCCATCGCTTCTCCCTTCAGTTGGTTGCCTCTTTCCGTCTACTGTCAACCGTCCACCTGTCCTCAGTTTCATCTCATCTCGAACAGTTCGTGGTCGGAGACCGCCATGGCTCGCCGTAGCCCCGTTGTGGCGAAGGCGGCTCCCACCAACGACCGCTGCCGCAGGCTCCGCCCACGGCCCACCGCCTACCGTCCACAGGTTTCACCCTCTCTTCAACCTCACGTTCCCATTCCCACTCCGAAGATGAATCTCAGGTCCTCCCCCTGCACCGATTCGACCGACCAAGCGATTGGGCCGAACCGGCTGCAATGGGTTGACTACGAAGTCTGAACCCGCCTTGCCCGTCCCTGTCCGAGCATCCAGCTGCCCCGCGAATTCCGAGCCCACAGTCACCGAAATAGACCCGTTCGTCGTCGTGGCCGTCACCGGTGACGTCGCCGCGTCGATTTCAACATCGATGGAGCCGATGACCGTAGCGAACTGACTCTCGCTGGACACCTCCGCCAGCCTGGCCTCCAGGCGTCCGTTCACCGTGGCCAGCGACATCGAACCACTCGCCCCACGCACCTCCACTCTACCGTTAACCGTCTTCGCGTCGGTTTCCGCCACACGGCCATCGACCACGATCGACCCATTAACGGTACCAAGGGGGAGATGAAGCCCCTCCGGGGCAATCACCACATACCTGGCCGATGCATCGTAACCGTTGGTGTTCCGAGGCCACGTGGTCTTGATTAGGACTTCGTCGCCCACCCGGCCCACTTCCGTTTCCAGAAGTCTTACGAAATCCATCGACAGCTGGCGGGAAGGTCCTCGGACCACTTTTGTCACATCGACCGTGACGGATAAGACATCCGGGCGCGTCTCGATCGAAATAGACCCGTTGACCGTCTCGGCTATTAGCCTCCGAGCGTCCGCGGCGGTGATCGTGTGCGTCTCGGTCACCGTGTAATTGCCGGATCTGTCCCCTGATGAATCGAACGACGAAGTCAGATTGGATTCGCCACAACCAGCCAGTAGAACGGATAAGGTCCAGATCGAGCGGTTCAGCCATTGCGTTTTCGCGGGATTCTCCTCGATTCGGGTTTCGACTGTTTCCCTTATAACACCGGGCCCCACCGATTCTGTCACCAGATGCCCGAAAATTTCACCGCACCCGCATACTCCTTATATTGCCTGTAGAAGGAGATCTTTGAAACTTCCTCGAGAATCTGAATGGATAGGTAACACTTCCACCAGGCTGCGGTGTTGTACAGATCGAAGGCAGAGAGTCAATGGACGTTGAGGCACTCTACGAGCGATACCGGCCGATGGTCATCCGGCGGTGCCGAAAGCTTCTACGGGATGAAGACGAGGTCCTGGATGTCGCGCAGGATGTGTTCGTCCAGCTGCTGCGACGAAAGGGCGGCCTGACGGACGACCATCCGTCCAGCCTCCTCTACCGAATCACGACCAACCTTTGCCTCAACCGGATTAGGGACCGTCGCCGAGCCCCGGATGCGGTAGAGGACGATGTCCTGACGCAGATCGCCCGATCGGATGTAGACGAGCGACAGCTGGACGCAAAGAAGACGCTGGACCGGATCTTTCGCCGACTCCCCGAGTGTCGACCCACACCATCGCCACCTTGCTCTACGTCGATGGTCTGACACTCGAGGAGACCGCGGCCACCGTCGGAATGTCGGTATCCGGAGTCAGGAAGCGAATGAGGGGACTGAGGACAGCCGTCTCAGACCTGGAGACCTATGAACGATCGACAACAGATTCCGATTTCGGACCTTGCGCTGGAGCGCTTCCTGCTCGGAGAACTTCCGGATGCGGAGAAGCAACAGATCAGCGATCGGGTTGAGACAGACGGCGTTCTACGCAGGCGTCTCGAGGATCTTCGGGCATCGAACCGGCAGATCCTCGAAGAAGCGCCTCACGCCCAGGTGGCGACAGAGATTCGCAACCGCCTGGAGACCGACGTGCCACGCAGAACCATTTCGCGCTGGGTGCCGGCCCTGGCTGTCGCCGCCACCCTCCTCCTCTTCGTTCCAAACCTGCTGCGTTCCCCGAACGAACCCGGTTACATCGGGATCAAGGGTCAGACACCTCACCTGGTCCTTTACAGACAGATCGACAAGAGGGCGCAGCGACTCGATGACGGAGAGACCGCCGTCGAAGGCGATCTGATTCAGATTGTCTACGTATCACCCGACTCGGGCTACGGCGTCATTTTTTCGGTGGACGGGAGAGACAGCCTAGTCCTGCATCGGGCGGAACGAGGCATATCCTTCAAGCTGGAAACCGGAAGGCCTGACACGCTCGGGTTCTCCTACCAGCTGGATGACGCGCCCGAATACGAGAAATTTTTCCTCGTTACTTCCGACAGGCCCTTTCACGTAGCCCCGCTGCTCAAGCGGGTGAGAGAAGCCCCACGGGCGTTCGAGCCGTCCGAAGCTTTCCGTCTCGACACCTTTACGCTGAAAAAGGAGTAGCCATGAGCCTTCGCCGCACCCTCTCAGGATTGGCTGTCGCCGGGCTCGCTCTCTTCGCCGCTGGCGTAGAGGCCGGTACCGTCCAGCGCTACGTGCTTGCTGCGGGAGCCAACGACGGTGAGACAATGCGCCCTACGCCGTAC
>DJHM01000013.1:23228-67386 GCA_002433075.1 Latescibacteria bacterium UBA6620 | reverse complement strand
CTGGGGGCAGGTCACACCCAGCACAGGCCTCTTGATGTAGCCGCCCAGACGTCACCCCAGGTCTATATCCCGATCCGCAGCATCTGTGCAACTCGTAAAAGTGACCCCGGGGCCACTTCTTAGCCACTCTGCTGAGTAGGACACTCAAATAGTTGTTAAGTAGCGGCTTATGCGTATCAGATTCAATGAAGGAAAGCCCTCTTCCGCTCGCAGGAGCCTGGCCAGTCAGGAGCACCGCGGAAGGGCTACGTAACCTGATACTTCTGAACCGCTCCTTCATCCAGTTCGCAGCCCAGCCCGGGAGTCGACGGCACCACCGCACTGCCCCCGTCGAAACCGATTCCTTCGACGATAAGGTCGTCCTCGCGCGTCCAGCTCCCGACGAAATCACTCGGCATCACGCAGTTTCTGGGTACGCTGGCAGCGTGCAGATAAGATGTCTCCATAATCCCAAGATCGTTGCCGGATCCGTGCCAGATTGGAATTCCGGCTGCATCCGCGATCGAGGCGTTACGCACAAAGTTCCACATACTGCCGCCCAGATTGAAGATGTCGACCGCCTCTGCCTTGATCGCGCTGATGATGTCGTGCGGATTCGCAAGATGTAGGGCCACCGGAATCGTCGTGGCGTCACGAAGTTGCCGATACCAATCAAGATTCCATTTTGCCATCGGGTCTTCGAGCACGCCCACGTTCCCGAGTTCCTCGAACTGCCTGGCCAGGGCGATCGCTTCGGCGGGTCGGTAGAACCGCTGGTTTGGATCGACCGTGCATTTGAACGAGACATCGGTCGCCTCGAGAATCGCCCGGATGCGCTCGACCATCGGCTCGTCCGAAGTGCACTTCATCTTTACGCCGTGAAAACCTCGATCGTAACCGAGCTTCGCGTTCCTGGCGGAATTCTCTGGAGTTTGATGGCCGATCCAGTAATCTGCGGGCACACGATCTCGATACGCCCCACCGAGGAGCGCGTGTACAGGCACGCCGCGCGCTTTGCCGACGATGTCGAAAATCGCCATCTCGAAGGCGTCGTAGGCAGGACTCGAACCATCCCACCCTCCCAGACTCTCCCAATCGCGTGTACCGTGGATTACGTGTGTTCCGTCCTCCGCCTGGGTCTCGCTCTGGTAAAGACCTGCCGGTGACCTCGATGCCGCGACGTCATCGAACACATTCTGCAGGCTCAGCTTCAGCGGATCACGGCCCTCAAGTCGCTTGAAACCATCGTTGACGGCGTCTAAGGAAGTCCCGCGTCCCGTTTCTCCGAGCCCGAAGATGCCTTCGTCCGTGTGAAGACGAATGATGTGCTTGGGTACCTGGTCCCATCCTGCCGGGCCGAAGATTTCGCTGTGCACGCGGCCGGGGATCGTGGGGACGACGACGGTCCAGATGTCGATGGAGTTAATCTTCATAGATCACGTCTTGGAAAGGCGGATTTCCGATTAACGATCAAGAATTTCCGAATGGGGGAAGTGGACCTTGGCTGCCGCTGGGACGTATACCGTGACATTGGGAATGTCGTCACGTTGCGTGGCCCACTTACTCTACGGTCTTCGCGAAGATCAAAATGGACCCCGGCCATCCACCTTCGCCAAGGCTACGGTGCGACAGGCCAAGCGCACCGGGGTGACACTAATTTTCGCCAGGCTCAAACTCTTCGCTGAACTGGACGTCCTTCCCAGCCGGACGCGCCCCTCGATACATCCCTGCCCTGCGGACAGGGACACTCGGGGACACGGATTCAGTTTCCTGCGCTACCACACCTTTCCCTGCAACCACGCCGAAGCTGCGATAGCAGCGTAGGTGGGCTCGCCCGCTCTGCCTTCTACGGTTTCCACGTCTGCATCAGCCCGGCATACTCCTGCGCCTGCTTCGCAATATCCACCCCCACCTCCTCGGACCAGGCGCTGAGCACGCGGGTATAGACTGGGCCCGGTTTCCCCTCGCCCACCGTTCTGAAATCAAATCGGGAAATCGGAATCATCGCGAAGGGCGTACTCGTCAGCCAGATCTCGTCCGCCGTTCGACAGTCGTAGGGATCGATGTCCGCTTCAACCACAGGGATCCCGAGCTCGTTGGCGAAGTCCATACACGCCTGGCGGGAAACGCCCCGCAGGATGTCGTGCGGCTTCGGCGTCAGGATCTGGCCATCCTGGACAATGAACACATTGCTCCCGGTGCCTTCCGCGATGAAGCCACGCTCATCGGTCAGCACGGCCATCGCTCCGGATTCCATTCTCGACGCGTGGAGGTTCGCGAGCTGGTAATGCAGCCGACTCCGGTTCTTGGCTTTCGGATCGATATAGCGGGCGGGAACGGCCTGTTGGGGGGTGACAACCAGATGTCCACCCGATACATATTTATCGGCCAGCCCGCCCGTGTGCCGGACGAGGGGGAGCATATTGATCGACACGATCGGATCGGTCCCCTCTTTGACGAGGGTGTCGTAGAGCTCGCCGGAACCTCTCGTGACGTCGTGCATAATCTGAAAATCGAAGCCTTCGAGCTCGGGGAGATTTTTTTCGATGGCTTCGTGCGTGACGGACTCCATCTTGTCGATCGTCAATCCGCAATCGATCTCGACATAGTCGAGCGACGCGTAGAGCCGTTCGAGGTGCTCGCGCAGACGAAACGGTTTCCGTCCAAAGCTGCGCGTCATCTCGAACACCATATCCCCGAACATCAGCGCGGAATCGAAGATCGAGACTCGGGCCTCGATTTCCGGGATGAAATTCCCGTTCCAGTAGACGACACGGTTTGGCATTGTAGGCGTATCTCCGATTAAGAATTAGCGAATTACAAATGGATGATTCCGGTCGCAGCCAGAGAGCCTGCCCTGAGCCCTTCGTCTTCGCTCGGGATAGACTCCGTCGAAGGGCTGCACCTACCCAGGGAAACCTTCGATCTAAATGGTCTGCGCGTCTGGTTCACGCATCGTTTCGAGTCCAGGATGAACGTCGGGCTCGATCACACGCATCGACTTCCATTTGCCACCTTTGAACCGGTAGTAGAAGCAGATTGCAAGAATAATCAGATACGCTGTCGCGAAGCACCAGGCCGTGTAGAGCCCCATCCCGAAAACGGTCACGCCAACCCAGACGGGAACGACCATCACGCTCGCCGACACGATGAGCGTCACCCACATCACGAATCGGGTATCCCCGGCCCCCTTCACAGCCGCAGAAAATACGATATAGAGCCCGTCGAGCAACGAGTAGGCTGCTACGAATCGCAGCAAGACCACCGAATAGGCTCGGATGGGTTCGAACGTCCCGGGTGCTGCGTTAACCTCATACGGGGCCAGATAGAGCCACGGAGTCAGAACATAGCTCGCCGCAATCAGACCCATATAGACCAGGCTGAGATGGACCGCCGACCAGGTCGACCGTTCCGCGGTGGCCGGATCGTCCTTCCCGAGATACTGTCCGACCAACGTCGAAACAGCCACTCCAAGGCCGACCATCGGGAGGAACGCGAGCGTATTAATGTTGAAGGCGACGTTCGTCGCGGCTAACTCGACGGTCCCAAGGCGGCCGACAACCAGAACGAAGAGCGTGAACCCCCCGAGCTCCACAAAAAACTGAATCCCGTTGGGAGCACCGAATCGAATCATCCTTCTGAGGAGCGGCCAATCCAGCCGCCAGGCGCTCAAGGTACAGTAGGCATCACGATGCGGCTTTCGCAGGAACAGCACTGCGAACAGCAATGTCCCGAAGACCTGGGCCAGGACGGAGGCCCAGGCCGCGCCTTCGATCCCCATCTCAGGGATTCCGTATCGACCGAAAATGAAGGCGTAATCCAGAACGACATTTACGCCGGCCGCTACGATATTGACCCACATCACCGTTTTCGTGTCGCCGCGCCCGCTGAAGAACGAAGAGATGGCGGGAACCAGCAGCCCTGGTATCCAACCGGCCATCAGAATCCTGAAGTAGGTTACCTCGTACGCTTGAACGACCGGCTCGTGACCCACCGCCTCGAAGATCCACGGTGCCAGGGGAATCGTAAAGAGCAGCAGAACACCTGCGAAGACCGAAAAATGGATCCCCTGCCAGACCGATGCCCCGACACGTTCGGGCCGGTTCGCACCCGAATACTGTGCGACGAACGTGTTTACGTAGCCGGCCATTCCGAGGAAAAACGTCCCGAGTGTGAAGCTCAGAATGCCCGCAGGTAAAGCCGCCGCCAGTGTGTCGCTGTCGTACCACGCCAGGAAGACCCGATCGATGAAGTGCATCAGACTCCACGACCCGAAACTCAGGATCATCGGGAGCGCGAGCTTGAACACCTCCTTGTATCCGCCCGGCCCCTCCCATCTGGATGGTACTTCGTCTTCCACCGCCTCTCCTTTAACATCCGACTCGTAAACGCGGCCGCACTCAGGTGGCTCTTCCCGCGACCCGATCCTTCGACTCCTGACCTCGCTCGCAAGCGAGCTACAGCAAAGCAGGCCGCTCAGGATGACAGGGTCTTTATTCTTGTAGGGACATTGATGGGCCCTGCACTTAGGCAGATGCCCGACATTTCTTCTCGACTTCGCGGCTTCGTGTTCAGCCCCGTGGTTTCAGCCGATCGGAAATACCCAACTCTTCTGCAATGTCGTTCAGGTTCTTGACGTGGCCTTCGTGCATCGGGATGCCGCTCTTGATCCACGCTTCCTTCTTCAACCATTCGATTTCGCCGGGGAGATAAACACGATCGTAACCCTCGCGGGTTCGAGCGCCCTGGACTGTTTTCCAGAGCCGGTCGATCTCGTCTTTGAATCGATCGAGGCCCTGAAACTGCTTGATGTCGATCGCCTGGAAGAAGTGGCTGCCCTGTTGCTGACCCGTAAAATCATCCCCCCACCGATGCGGGGTGGCGATGCCGCACGGCAGGACCGAAGCCAGAACATCGTTCATAATCGCCAGCCCCGACCCTTTGACGCTACCAAAGGGCAGAAGGATTTCGGCTTCATTCGGATCGTCGGTGGGACGTCCTTCTTTGTCGAGCACCCAATCGTTCGTCAGTTTTTTCCCGTATAGCCGCATTGTGCCGATCCGGCCCCACGCACTCACGCCGCTTGCCATATCGAGTACGAGCGGTCGCTCCTTGCCGGCCGGGACTGCGTAGG
Source organism: Latescibacteria bacterium UBA6620 (assembly GCA_002433075.1). GTDB lineage: Bacteria > Latescibacterota > UBA2968 > UBA2968 > UBA2968 > UBA6620. Next base: position 62,273 of record DJHM01000013.1, on the reverse strand, counting down.
CGACGGGGTTGTTCCCCAGCATCCGCTCTGCCCCACCCCACGGCGCCAGGCCGGGCGAGCTGCTCGAAATGGCGATACCGATCATATCTTCCTTTGCGGCCTGCATCGCATAGTTGAAGGCGGCGCCGAAGTGCCGGCTCTCGACGACGGTTCCGATGGCCACACCGGTCGTTTTCGCCTTTTCGATCGCCATCTCCATCGCCAGCGTTCCGCCAAGGTGTCCCATTCCTCGATCGTTGTCGACGATGGCGAAGGCCGGACCTTCCCGTGTCACCGTGATCTCGGGCACTGGATTCGTGTGGCCGTCCCTCATTCTCCGAACATAGCCGGGCGCCGCGCGCGTCCCGTGTGAGTGGACGCCCCGAATGTCCGTCTCCACCTGGAGGTCGGCCATCAGCTGAGCGTGTTTCTCGGACACTCTCGCCGAACGGTAGACCGCCTTCACGTGGGCGTGCAACGCCTCGTGGTCGATCAGAACTTCCTGGTCTTTCGGTTCGATCCAGACTGCTGGATCCATCTCTGCCATTTCACCCTCCTGCGGTTGCCAAACCGTTCTAGGCTCGGTATGTTCGGTCTCGATATCTCAGAAATCGGCCTTTATCACATTTCGAAACGGGCGGCGTTGGTCATCTGCACGCTGCGCGATTTCACTCCAGCCAAAGGGTTGAGATCGACTATGGACTACGATGTAATCGTGATCGGCGGCGGCAGCGCAGGCTACGCCGCAGCGCGTACGGCATCCGACCTCGGTGGCAAAGTAGCCATCGTGGACAAGGGGCCGCTCGGAGGGTTGTGCATCCTCCGGGGATGTATGCCTTCCAAGACGCTGCTTCGGACATCGGACGTAATGTCCCTGATGAAGCGCGCCAAAGAGTTCGGCTTGAGAGCTCAGAAACTGGGCGTCGATATGGCGGCCATCAACGATCGAAAACGCGCACTTATCAAGGAATTCGCCGACTACCGAGCTGAACAGCTCCAGCAACCCCAATACAACCTGATTCAGGGCAAAGCGCAATTCCTGGATGCGCACACGATCGATGTGGATGGGAAGACCTGCACGGCGAAGGCATTCATCATCACGACGGGATCGAATCACGCGAGGATTCCCGTTCCCGGGCTGGAGGAAGCCGGTTACATCACGAGCGACGAGGCACTCGACGCACGCACCCTTCCGAAATCGATGATCGTGCTCGGGGGCGGGCCCGTTGCGACAGAACTCGGCCAGTTCTACTGTCGCCTGGGAACTCGGACAACCCTGATTCAGCGCAGCGACCACATCCTGAGCGCCGGAGACGAAGATCTCGCCCGCCCGGTGGAAGACAGTCTACGCCACGACGGAATGAAGGTTTTCACGGGCACCCGGATCAAGAACGTAACCCGCAAAGAGGGCAGAACGACGGTCGTCTTCGAGCACGAAGCCAAGCAGCGCAGGGCCACAGCCGATGTCCTGTTCAACGGACTGGGAAGAGAGCCCTCCATTCAGGGTCTGGATCTGGAAGCGGCTGGCGTGGAACTGGATGGAAGACGCATTCACGTCGACGAAACGATGTCCACCAACGTGCCGCACATTTTCGCGGCCGGCGACGTGGTCGGGCTACACGAGATAGTCCACATCGCCATTCAGCAAGGTGAGGTGGCAGGTCACAACGCAATGTCAACCGACACCCAACGTGTCGACTATCGGCTGAAGGCCGAAGTGACCTTTACCGATCCCGCGGTCGCATCTGTGGGACAAAGTGAGAAGGAATGTCGCCTGGAGAAGCGCCCCTGCCTCGTGGCATCCTACCCCTTCGACGATCACGGAAAATCGATGGTAATGGGTGAGACCCGAGGGTTCGTTAAAATTCTCTGCGATCCGGTCAGTGGGGAAATCCTGGGCGGACACATCGTCGGACCCGAAGCGGGCGAGTTGATCCACGAACTGATCGCCTTTATGTACTTCAGGGGGACCGTGATGGACCTCGCTCAGATGCCACACTACCACCCTACCCTGTCCGAGATCGTGACGTATCCAGCAGAGGATCTGGCTGAACAGATCGAAGCGCAGTGAATTGAAGGCAGCGGGGCCTTTTCGTACGCCGAATGTCGAGGATGGCATTCGGCGTTCTTATTTGGTACCGGGACCCTCGGCGAGCTTCACGGCCGTCAGCTTGCCGGCGACCCAGATCGACATCGGCACAAAGGCGAGGGCGACCATAAACATTTTCTCGTATGAGATGAGGGCCACCAGCAGCCCACCGACGATCGGTAACACGCCCTGCGGCAGCACGAACGCGTTCATGAAACTTGTATAGGTAGGACGCCGATCCTCAGGCGCGATATCGAGGATGTAGGTCATCCGGCCCGTATACATCCCGCTCTGTGCGAAACCCGAGAAGACGAAGGTCAGCGCGTAATAGGCGATGCGGGCGTCGATTGGATAAGACAGACCCAGGATCGCCAGGGGATCGATCATCTCCCGGGGTACCCACGGGACAGTCAGGGGAACCAGGATCGACACGCCGAGGAAATAGGTCCCCACAGCAAGCAGCGCGTGATTGCCCTTCTTCCCCCCGATCCACGCCCATACGACATTCGACGAGATCGAACTGAACTGCGTTACCGCCACGAAGAACCCAACGAAGGTCACATCCATCTGCAGATCCTGAATCGCGTAGGGCACATAGAAGGGCGATCCCATCATCGAGAATGCCCACAGGAACTGGAGCACGCACAACCTCCGGTAGTTCGCGTCGTCCCGGAGCAACCGCAGCCCGTTCCGAAGATGCGTACCCAGAGGCAGCCTCTTTTTCGGAACCTGCTTGACCGGCTCTTTGATCAGCGCGAACACCACGACCGAAAACCCCGTCCCCAGACCTGAAAGAATGAAGAGCAGCCCGTAATTGTCGGGGAACGCCAGGCCGCTGCGTTCACTCAGGATGTACCCGATCACAACGCCCACCGCGATCGAGACCACACTCCCCGCCAGCCTGCGGACGGCAAACATCCTTGCCCGGTCGGACGCGGGCACGGCCTTCCCGATGATGTCCATCCAGGGCACGCTCGTGATACCCATAAACGACGTGGCCACCGCATAGCAGATCATGAAAACGACGAGAAGCAGACCGGGCCTCTCCGTCCCCAGCCACATCGTGAACACACCCACGAGTGCCCACACGAGCGTCCGGCAGGTCCCCGCATAGACGAAGAACCGCATCTTCCTCGGCATCGGCTCGACGATGCGGGAAATGAACACCTGTGGCCACGCCCAACCAATGCGCATCAACGCACCTGCCAGACCAACCATCAGACTCGAGGTCGTGAGTGTCTGCACGAAGGCCGGCAGCACGAGCTCGGAACTCACGAACGTCATCGCAGAATTCATCGACGCCCCATTGGCGATGAGAAGCCAGAAATTGCGTCGCACCTCACGTTGCGATCGACGGCTCTCGACTCGGTCGTGGACAGTCGTGGCCTCGATGGCCGCCGATTCACGCACCGTCGTCCTCCAGGTTAACGGCTTCGAGCTTTCTGGACACGATGATGGCGAAAGGAACGAACGCGACCGAGACGAGAAACAGATTGCGGTAGGAGATCAGGGCGATCAGGGCGCCGCTCAGAATCGGCAGGATCCCCTCGGGAATCATAAAGGCGTTCATAAAGCTCGTGTAGGTCGGCCTTCGATCGCTGGGCGCGATGTCGAGGATATAGGTCATCCGACCCGTGAACATTCCCGACCACGCCGATCCGGAGAAGACGAACGTCATCGCGAAGTAGCCGACCCGGAGATCGAAGGGATATGAAAATCCCAGCGCGGCCAACGGGTCGATCGTGACAGCCGGAACCAGAGTCACCGTCAACGGGACCAGAACCGACAGGCCGAGGACATAGGTGCCCAGCGGCAATAAGGCGTGGTTCCCCTTTTGCTGGCCGACCCACGCCCAAAGGACGTTCGATGCGATGGAACTGAGCTGCATCACGGTCGCGAAGAAGCCGACGAACTCAGGACCCATTTCGAGGTCTGTGAGAGCGTAAGGCACATAAAATGGCGCCCCCATCGCCGCGAACCCCCACAGGAACTGCAGCGCGCAAAGGCGTCGATAGTTCCGATCCTCCTTCAACACCCCGACACCTCGCCGGATATAATCTCGTAGCGGCAACGTGGCGCCTCGGCTGGCTTGCTCGATCGGCTCGCGGATCATCGAGAAGGCGGCCACGGACATCCCGATGCTGATCCCCGCGAGCAGGAAGAGAACGCCATAGTTGGCCGGAAACTGAAGTCCGCTTACGTCGGATAACACGTAGCCGATCGACACCCCCGCGACCATCGCCATCCCACCGCCCCCCAAGCGACGAAGGGCGAACACCCGAGCGCGATGCCTTGCCGGCACCGCCTTTCCCATAATGTCCATCCTAGGAACGCTGGCGATCCCCATACAGGCCGCGGCCAGTGCATAAAACAGGAGAAAGGAACCAAGCAGGAGATTCGGATGACGCAGACCCAGGAGGATCGTGGACACGCCAAGGAGAACCCAGAAAAGCGCCTGAAACGATCCCACAATCCGAAAGACCGGCATCTTCCTCGGAAGCGGCTCTACGATCCGTCCCACGAAGACCTGTGGAAACGACCACCCGATCCGCATCAGGGCACCCGTGAGCCCGACGAGAACGCTCGACGTCGTCAGCGTCTGGATGAATGCGGGCAACACAAGCTCGGAGCTCGCGAACGTAAACCCGGCGAACATCGTCGCCCCGTTCACCACGAGAAGACGGCTGTTCCGCTTCAGTTCGCGTTCCTGCCGTTGCCGATCCAGACGTTGGTGAAGCGTCGAACTTTCGATGATGGAAGATTCACGCATGAAATGGGTTGAACCGCGGCGTCCGAGGGAGCACCCGCAGCTCCACGGGGAGGAATTTCAGTTCTGCTGAATACGGTGGGAGAGAAGAATCGCCAGAGGGAGGAAGCAGAGCCCGATGAAAAACACGTGGCCGTAAGACAGCCAAGCAGCCAAGAATCCACCGACGATCGGCATCAGGCCCTGAGGGACACCGAGCGTGTTCATGAAACTCGTGTAGGTGGGTCGTCGATCTTCCGGCGCAAGATCCAGCACCAGCGCCATCCGACCCGTGAACATCCCGCTCGTGGCAAACCCGCTACACACGAAGGTCAAGCAGAAGAAGAGCACCCGTGTGTCGAGGGCGGCGACGCCGAACAGGTCGAAGGAACTGATCGAGATACTGGGAACATAAGGCGTCAACAAAGGAACGGCCAGCGAAGCACCCAGAAGATACGTCCCACAGATCATCAGCGCCCGGCTTCCACCCCACTTGCCGACCCACGCCCACAGGGCGTTCGACAGAATCGAGCTGGCCTGTGTCACCGACACGAACAGACCGATATAGACTATCGAGATGTGCAGATCGGACAGCGCGTAAGGAACGTAGAAGGACGAACCCATCATCGACGCCGCCCAGATGTATCTGAGGATGAACAGGCGTCGATAATCAAGGTCTTCCTTGAGCAGACGAAATCCGCTGGCCAGGTAGGACCGCATTGGCTCGCGCGCCCGGGCTCTGTTCTCGATCGGCTCCCGGATGAGTCCAAAGATCGTGATCGCGATCGCTGTGACGATCCCGTTCAACACGAACAACACGGCGTAGCCTCTGGGAAAGACCAACCCCGACGCTTCGCTCAGCAGATAGGAGATGGCCAGACCGCTGCCGATGGCCAGGATCCCGCCCACCATCCGCCGCAGGGCGAAAACCCGTGCTCGATCGCCCGAGGGGATGACCTTCCCGATCACGTCCATCCACGGGACGTTCGTGACCCCCATCAGGGAGGTTGCAACGGCGTAGAGTGACAGGTAGACCCCGAGAACGATCATCGGGGATTGCCCCGCGAGAAACCAGGTCGCCACCCCGATGCCGCCGGTCACCGCACTCCGCACCAGACCCCAACGAACGAAAAGCGGGAGTTTTCGCTCCCGACCTTCGATCACGTTCGAGATCAGGATCTGGGGCCACGCCCAGCCAATACGCATCATCGCTCGCGACAGTCCGACGAAAATACTCGACCCGGTCAACAACTGGATGTAGGCCGGAATCACGGCTTCGGAACTCGTAAACGAATGGGCGAACTGCATAAAGCCTCCATTCGTGATAATCAGTCGCGCATTCCGCCGCTTTTCCTCGAGGCTTGCCTCCTGCAATCTCGGTGCGGCCTCAGCCACGATCAAAGACCGAGCGCGTATCCGTCGCGTCTTGGATCGGCCCCTCCCATCATTGCGCCTGAGTCGGGATCGATGGCGATTCCCTGGGCGCCCCCTACGATCGCGGAGAAATCGGGCAACGCCTCGATGTCGTGACCCCTGGCAATCAGCGCCTCCCTCACCTCTGGGGATACGCGTTGTTCCATCAGGATCTTTTTACCGGGTTCGCCAAAGCGGAACCTAGGAGCCTCGATCGCCGCCTGAATGTTCATCCCATAGTCGAGGAAGTTGGTCGTGAACTGGGTCGTCGTCTGTTGAATCCCCCAACTGCCCGGCGTACCCAGGGCCGATACCAGCCGTCCGTCCCGCCAGATCTGACAGGGCGAAAGGCACATATCCACCTTCTTGTGGGGTTCAATACAGTTCGGGCTTCCCGGAACCACATCCCCCCAGTTAATGAAGTTATTCAGAAACATTCCGGTTTCACCGAGTGCCACGCCGGAGCCGAACCCCGACCCAAGACTCTGTGTGATCGCGACCGCATTCCCCTCAGCATCCACCGCGTCGAAATGTGTCGTGCACTCGTTCATCCAATCGCCATCGGATCCCGCAGGTACGGCTCCACCGACGGGTTCCGGAGGGAAATACTCGCCGCCGGTCACGGCTGCTGTATCGCCGATCATCGCGCGTCGTTTCTCCGCATACGCCTTGCTGAGCAAACCGGAGATCGGAGCTGCGTCCCCCTGCCCCGCATACTTTACCCGATCCGCATTGCTGAGCTTGAGGGCTTCGATGAACAGATGAAGACCTTCGACCGAATGATGACCGATCTCCACTATATCGTCACCTTCGAGCATATTCAGGGTCTGCAGAATCTGGAAGCCTGAACTGGGTGGCGGCGGAGTATAGACTTCATATCCCCGGTAGGACGTCGAAACGGGCTCCACCCACTCGGGTTCGAAATCTGCCAGGTCTCGACCGCTGAGGTATCCGCCTTCAGCCTGCACGAATTTGGCAACCTCCTCGCCCAGGTCCCCCTTGTAGAAAACCTCAGCACCCCCCTCGACGACACGTCTGAACGACCTGGCAAGGTTCTTTTGCACGAGGATGTAACCCGGTGCAGGCCCGGACCCGTTTGGACATATGATGGCGGCCCCGGTCGGCCGCATTCTGGGCACCGATCCAGACATGAAAACGTGATTCTTCACGGTCACGGCGTAGCCGTTCTCCGCGAGTTCGATCGCGGGCGCAAAGACCGTCGCTCGATCCATCGACCCATGACGTTCGAGCAATTCTAGCCACCCCGCGCACGCTCCGGGCACCAGACAGGACGTGACGCCCCCTTCCTGCAGATCCCTGGTCGGAAACCTGTCCGCCGTCGCGTCGTGGGGCGTCGGCCCGCAGTAATCCAGGGCCCTGACCTTCCCATCCTTTGCGGAGTGGATGAGTGCGTATCCCACTCCCGCGATCCCTGACATATAGGGTTCAACCACGTTCAGCGCTGCCGCCGTCGCTACGATCGCATCGAACGCGTTTCCACCCTCGAGAAGCATCCTCACACCCGCCAACGTGGCCAGGGGATGGGCACTGGCCACCATCCCCCGCGTGCCCGTCACCGTCGATCTGTGTGCTGTACCTTCCGCCGAGAAAGCCATAACCTCTCCTTGCTGAAGCTCGTTATCCGTCGCTGCTGATCATAAAAAACGGCCCCCGACAGAATCTATTCTTTCGTCGGAGGCCGATGAACCAACGTGACTGTCCTTACTCTTCCGATTCTGGAAACAGCTGATCCAACAGCGGGTCGCCGGGTGAGAGTGCCTGGACTCGATCCTTCAGTTGTGCAACCTGACTGCGCAGGGACTCCACCTCTTGATTCACATCATAGATCCGCCCATACAGGAGCTTGATGAGGTTCGCGAGCACGTGATTGCCCATCTGCGGATCTTCTTCGAGCATCTCGTCGAAGCCCTCAGAACTCAACAGCAGGACGTCCGCGGCTTCGTCCCCTACGACGCGCGTAGACCGGATCTGCCCCGTGAAGACGCCCATCTCTCCAATCACACGGACAGGGTGCAGATGGTCGAGAACCTCCCCCCGGGCCGATTCGAGACGCAGTTTGCCGTCGAGCAGGACGATCAGGCTGTCGTCGATCGTTCTCGGCTCTGATAGCACCTCACCGGGCTGGACCGTCCGTCGATCGCCCAGATCGATCAATGCCTGGATCTGTTGGTAATCCAGATCCTCGAACAGGGGAACATCCAGAAGTACCTTCACGAGCCGCACATCGTCCAACATGCCCGTCCCTTTCGGTCTAACTGACAAAGAAGGGCCGAAACGGCCCTGCGCAAGAGTTCTAAGAAAGCCGCGGGCACGGGCAAAGTCAAGGCTGGAGATCGAGAAGCAGGGGCGGCGTTGACGGTGTCGGAGGCCCGGCCTATATTGGCGCTCACACGACCCTCAAGCCACCCCCACAGGAGCCTCCGACCGATGAATGTCGTTGAAATGACAGGCGAATTCGTGTCCTACAACTCGGCCAGCCAGTTTACCAACGTGCCCGTATCCAAAGCCATCGCCAAACGGATGCGGGAAGCGGGCCTCAAGGTGGAAACGCTCAGCTACAACGACGCGAACGGCGTGCCCAAAATGTCCGTAGTGGGCAAAAAAGGAAAGGGCACGGGTGGGATCGCGCTGATGGGTCACTCAGACGTGGTACCGGCCGAGGGCTGGGCGTGGGATCCTTTCAAACTCACTCGTAAAAACGGCCGCCTCTACGGCAGGGGCAGTGCAGATATGAAGGGTTCAGTGGCGTGTATGATCGACGCGGCAAGCCGGCTCAGCGCACGGGATCTGAAACAGCCGATCTACGTCGTCGCCACATCGGATGAAGAAATCAACTGCGGCGGCGCAGACTACGTGCACCGCCACTCCAGGACACTGAAGGAGGGGAAAGTTCGCTTCGGGATCATCGGGGAGCCGACCCTGCTCAACGTCGTCGTTGCACACAAGGGTTCCTACAAGGTTTCCGTCACGGCACGCGGAAAGGCCACCCACAGCAGCACAGGACGTGGGATGAACGCAAACCACAAAATGGTTCCCTTTCTGAACGAAATCATCGACATAGGGAAGAAACTCGACAAGGACCCGAAATTTCTGGACAAGCGTTTCACCCCACCCAACTGCACGATGAACATCGTGATGGGCGATGGGAATACCGCCGCGAACATCACAGCCCCGCTCAGCTCGGCCACGATCAACTGTCGTGCGATGCCCGGTCAGAACTGGTCGTCGATCACGAAGCGCATCCGTGCCCTCGCGAAGAGACACGACGTCTCCGTAAAGATCTGGGATGGCCTGCGCCCCCTCGACACCCCGGTCGACTCCCGCGTCGTACAGGAAGCGCTCTCCGTCACCGGCAAGCGAACGACGAAAACCGTCTCCTACGGAACCGACGGAATGGTTTTCGGAAAGACGATGGAATGTGTGGTGTTGGGGCCAGGAGACATCAAGCAGGCCCACACGATCGACGAATGGATTCTCCCCGAGCAGCTCAAGAAGGGCGTCGACGTGTTCGGGCAGATGATCGCGCGGTTCTGTATCGAAGACCCCGCCTGAGCCTTTTCTCACCGACGTGTCGCAGAAGAGCGAGCTCTGAAATTCACCTCTTTCCTTCTGCGACTCTCGGGTAGACACGCTCCCCCAACCTGAATGACCGACTCCCCCCTGATCGCCGGTCTCGACGTCGGCACGACGAACGTCAAGGCGCTCATTGCCGAGCCTGACGGCACAGTCGTTGCCCTCGCATCCACGCCCACCCCTTGTCGTCGGCCTGAACCGGGGCGCGCGCACTACGAGCCTGACGAGATCTGGAACGGCGTCCTCCGCGTCCTCCGCGAAGCCACCTCGCAGATCCGGGAGCCGGCACGCATTATGGGACTGGCTGTGGCCAGTGTGGGCGAAACGGGCTTCCCCGTCGACGCCTCCGGCGAACCGGCCTACCCCGGCATCGCGTGGTTCGACACGCGCAGTGAGCCCCAGGCCCGGTGGCTTAAGGATGAAGTCGGGGACGATCGGATCTACAATACCTGCCGAATGCCGATCCAGCCGATCTTCGGCCTCTGCAAACTCCTCTGGTTACGCGACAATGCACCGGACGCGTTTAAACGGACGGCAACCTGGTTGAACACGGCGGACTTTGTCGCGTTTCGTCTTTCCGGGGAACAGGCGACGGACTACTCGCTCGCCTCCCGCACCCTCCTTTTCGACATCGCAGCCCACAGCTGGTCCGCGTACCTCCTCAACCTCGCGAACCTTTCACCCAACACGCTCGCTCCCCTCGTCCGGAGCGGAACCCCCCTCGGACAGATCCTTCCGCACGTCGCCGACGCCACCGGCCTCCCGAAGACCTGTACCGTCGCCGTGGGTGGACACGATCACATTTGTGGCGCACTCGGGGTGGGTGTCGTCGAGCCGGGCGATGTTCTCAATTCACTCGGGACGGCAGAAGCGGTGTTCGTTCCGACCGAACGGCCCACCAATGACCCTGTTCTGGGCCGTCAGGGATACAGTGTGGGCAGCCACGTGGCGTGGGACCGGTATTACCTGATCGGTGGTCTCTATTCCTCGGGGGACAGTGTCGACTGGGTCTCCAGACTTCTCGGGAACCTGGATCGCGAGGACCTGCTCGCACGCGCTAAACAGAGTCCACCCGGGGCGGGCGGGGTCACCTTTCTACCCCACCTCAGAATGGCGAATCCTCCATTCGGAGATGCCCCTTCCCGTGCGGCCTTCATCGGCCTGACGGGAGACACCGAGCCGTCCGACGTCTATCGCGCCGTCCTCGAGGGGATCTCTTTCGAATCTCGACTGTGTCTTGACGGGATGCGGAATGCGGCACCGGCGGGACGCATCATCGCGATCGGCGGGTCCACCCGCAACGACCTTCTGATGGAGATCAAGTCCAGCGTGTTCGGACGCCCGATCACCATCGCACAAACTGAAGAGGCCGTCGCTCTGGGAGCGGCCGTGCTGGGGGGATTGGGGGCGGGGACGTATTCCGACATCGATCACGCCGTGGCGAGTTTGAAGGTTGAAACCCGATCGATCGATCCGGACCCCCTGCTAGCGGAGCGTTATGAAACGCTCTTCGGGAGTGTCTACCGCCACCTCTATCCATCTCTTTCCCAGCTGAACGAACGAATACACGACGTGCAGGGAGATCGCGAATAGTGGAAACCATCAACTGCTGCATCGTGGGCTATGAGGGCATCGCGGAATTTCACGCAGAAGCACTCACCAGGATCGAAGGCGCCCGCATCCACTCGATTGTGGGTCGTCGGGAAGAGCTTTTCGGAGGCCTTCGCCAGAAAGCACGGGGCGGCCAACTGGAGCACGGATCTCGAGACCGCCCTGGCCGATCCTGACCTTGACGCTGTCGTGGTCGCATCGCCAAGCGAACGACACGTCGAACAGTCGCTTGCCGCGCTGGCTGAAGGGAAGCACGTCATAGTCGAGATTCTTGTGGCCATTTCTCACAAGGGCGCACGAGACGTGGCTGGAGCTGCACGAAAGTCAGGCTTGAAGGTGCAGGTGGCGCATACCCGCCGCTTCGATGAGGTGGGACGTTTCGTGAGCGATTTTGCGCGAAGCGGGAAGCCGGGTGACATCTACCAGCATCACTCTTACAGCTACTGGTTTCGCCACAAAATGTCGGATCGACGGAATATCAAAGGAGCTGGGTGGACGACGTCCTGTTCCACCACGGCTGTCACCTCGTAGACTTCTCTCTGTGGACCGTCGACAGCGACGTTCGGCGGGTCCGTGGTGAACTCGCTCCCCGTCACCCGGTGAACGACACCTCAATGGACATCAGTATGCTCATCCGCTACGCGAATGAGGCGATTGCCACGACCAGTCTTTCCTACAACGCACGGCAGGCCGCCACCGGGAACATATACCTGTGTGAGAACAGCGTCCTCGAAGTTAGCGGGAGTCCGGTTGTCTTCAACGGCGAGAACGTCTTCGAGGCGACGGCAAAACCCGAATCAGGCGTACTCGTCCAGAACCGTGACTTCATCGAGGCCATAAGAAACGACCGCCAGCCGACCTGCAACGCAGATGAAGCGCTGAAGTCGATGACCGTTCTGCAGCAGGTCTACGATCAGATGGTTACGATGGAAGGCGTTGAGAAATACAGGAGAAGGTGGGATGAATGAGGCTCGGGGTCGGGAAGTGGATCTATTCTAGTTTCAATCGCATCTCGTATGACGGTCTCTTGCTCTCGACCGGTCCGGTGGTCTCGAATCCCAACGACTCGTAGAGGCGAAAGGCCCGATCGTTGTCCTGATTGACGGTCAACCGCAATGCGGGTTTCCCGACCGTGCGAGCGGCCTCGATGCTCGCCTCCATCAAGGCTCTTCCCACGCCCTTTCCCTGCCACGCATCCGCTACGCAGATACCGAGGGTCGGGATCTCGGACAGAATGCTCTGCAGCCACACATAACCCACCACCTCTTCGCCCACTTCTAGAACGTGACACCGAATGCTTTCGTCCTGGGCGACCTTGTGTCCAGATTCGGTCGTGAGCGGATAAGGATAGAAGTAAAGAGCCGTTTGTTCAGAACACGACTCGAGCATTCGCCCGATGCCGGGCCCGTCGGACGGGCGTTTCCATCGAAGATGCCCAACCGTCCCGTCTGCGAGCTCCACGCGGGCGTCCTCACTCGCGTAGGCCTGGGTTACGAGTTCGATGTTACGTAGCCCATCCAGCCCACTCGCGAGGGGTTCTTCACCTTTTTCCACGCAGGTCACGAACTGGTCGAGCAGCCCGCTGAAGTAGTCAGGGAAAACAACCTCCTCAAGCTGTTCCCCCTCCTCCGTCACAACCCTCAGTGTTGAACCCAGAAATATGGACCCTTTCGTCCCGTAGATCTCGAGGACATTCCCGTTATGCGGCACGACAATGGTCGAGGTGATCTGTCCGTGTCCTCCGTTTTCGAACGAAACCAATGCGTGCGAAGTCTCTTCCACCTCGATGTCCAGTACCGGACTGCCCCCGCGATGGACAACCTCGAAGATCTCCCCGAACAGGAATCGAAAGAGGTCGAGGTAGTGCGTTCCGACGTCGACCAGCACGCCTCCCCCACTCTGGGCCACGTCGCGCCGCCACGAGTCGTCGTCCCAAGGAACCCATTTGGCAAGATGTGCCCGGGCTGAAACGAACTGTCCGACGGTGCCGTCCTCCACCATCGTCTTCAGACGCTGATAGATGGGCCACCCCCTGAGCACGAAGCACAACTGAAGGTGGACGTCTTCCTCCCCACATACCCGAATGATTCGTCGGCAGGCATCGGGGGTCAGCGCCATCGGTTTTTCGCAGAGCACGTGCTTTCCTGCTTTCGCCACTGCGATCGCGTGTTCCTCGTGCAGGCTGACGGGAGAAGAAACGTAGATCGCGTCCAGCTTGTCGTCAGCCAGCAGATCCTCGACGGACGAATACGCGCGCGGCACATCCAGTTCGGCGACAAGGGCATCAGCACGTCCCTGATCGCGCACCATCAGGGCGCCGACCTCGCACGATGCCAGCGCGTGCATCGAGGGAATAACCCTCCGCTGCGCCACGCTACCCGCGCCCAGGATGCCCCAGGTCAACACGGGTAAGGCCTGAGCGGGAGAACGGGAGAATGAGAGAACGGGAGCAGTGCTGACAATCCCGTATGCAAGAGTGATACCCGTGCGCTCACCTGAGACCCGACAATTCAATGACGCGGCGATCCTCCATCGCCCGATCGGCGGAAAATCCGATCAGGTGGCCGGCGATCGAATCCTGTATCCGCGTGCAGGCGAGTGAGGGTGCGCCGCCCTCGACGAGATCCACAAAATCGGCTACCAGCCTTTCGTCGCCCCCGCCGTGACCGCCGAATGCTCCGTGCATATCTCCACCCGCTTTCAGGTCCACGACCTCCTCGGCGTATTCCTTGCCCGGGCGCGGGTCGATGTGTCGCACGACAAATCGCGCATCTTCGAATACCCCCTGAATCTCCCCGTGAGTACCGACCAGGTGGATGGCTCTCGACGGTCGTGCGGTCCCCCCGACAAGGTTGTGGGTCGCTGTAGCGCCATCTTCGAATTCGATTGCGACGGACTGGTGGTCGACGACATCATTGTCGCACTTCCAGACACATCGCCCGTAGAGGTTATCCCCCTTCAGAGATGTGATTTTGTCCTCGATCGAGGGCGACTCCAGATGCTCCAGCGAGTCCCACACGTAGAATGACCATCGATCGGGATGATCGATGTAGTGCTTCCGTGCCGAATAGTCACACTCGGACTCGATCGCACAATCCACGAGACAACGCTCTCCCGCACCTTCCGGAGCCTTCTCTTCTCGGAAGTAGGTATTCGTCCCAAAGCTGCTGACTGCTTTCGGAGGCACACCAGCTTTCATCCAGGCGATCAGGTCCAGATCGTGACAACACTTCGCCATCAGCATCGTAGAGTGACATCGGGATCGGCTGTTCCACTTCCCCCTTACGAACCCGACGGCCATATGATGGTAGCTGACGTGCTCGATCGTCTGCACGTTGATCACCTGCCCAATGGCCCCCGCCGCTACGCGTTCCTTGATCGCGTAGTAGAAGGGAGCGTATCGCAGGACGTGGCAGATCATAACCTTGCGATCCAATCGAGAAGCCGCTGACGCGAGGCTCCACATCTCGTCTTCATTCGTCGCAAAGGGCTTCTCGAGCAGAACATCGTATCCAGCCTCGAGCAGAGGCAGCGTGGTCGCGACGTGCTGGTGATCCATCGTGCCGTTGATCGCGCAATCCGCAAACTTCGGCACCGCCGCGAGCTGCTCCACCGAATCGAAACATCGGTCCTCGGGGATGGAGAAGCGCTTCGCCGTCTGCTCACGCCGCAGCGGAATCAGATCGGCCATTCCCACAATCCGGAGCCGGTCGGGGTTCGTTTCGGCGAACGATGCGTAGGTCAGCGCCCGGTGACCAGCCCCGATGATGACCGCAGTTACCATCGGCTCATCCGGAGTGACGGAAACGGTATATGAGATTGCATCCGCAAATCAGATCCAATTGCCTTCACGACAGATCCAGACCGTTGAACCACTGGATGAACTTTGGAAACATCACCTCAGGGTCGGGAAGTTCTGCGTGCCAGCGTTTTTCCCACTCGAAGGTGACATATCCATCGTAGTCGCGTTGCTTAAGCAGATCCATCGCCTCCTCGAGCGGCAGCTGTCCGGTTCCCGGCTCGACATAGCGCCAGCCATCCTTCATCGCCTTCGCGTGCCCGGTGTCGTAAACGGCATCCTTGATGTGGATGTAGTAGACGCGATTGCCAAAGACCGCTAGGGAGTCTCGTGGGGCCTCTTCACCCACCCGGGCCGTATGCCCGACATCCCACAGGACACCGAAGGACTCCGACGAAATACGGTCGAGCAGTAGCCTGCAGTCTTCGGATGAGATCCACAGGTCGTGTGTCTCGACGACCCATCGGAACGCGTCAGCTCCGTCCAGTTCCAGAATCTGACCTATCATTTCCTGCCCGATGTCCGCCATCTCTGACTTTTCCTTCCCATCAGGAATGCCACCTCCAAAAACGCGAAGCAGGGGAACCCCCAACTCGGTAGCGATCGGGATCGTTCTTCGTGCTTCCTCCAGGTTGGTGTCCACCTTCGTCTCGTCGCAGATCCGTAAGCTCGTGCTGATCCCGCATACCGAGAGGCCGGCATCGGCGAACTTGCGCTTCGATTCCGCCAGACCGGTAGTGAAGGCGGGGAGTCTCGTCACATCGATCTCGTCCTGCAGACCACGGAAGTCCACCGCCGCAAACCCGAACGAGGCACCGTTATCGATCACCTTGTCCAGATCCCAGTCTGGACAACCCAACGTCGTAAAGGATGGCCGCACTCTATTCCTCCTTGTCACGACCTCGTTCGGCTTTCGACCTCAGGAGGCGCGGTAGCCGTAATCCCTTTCAGCCGCCTCGACCGTCACCCTGCCCTGCCTGATGTCTTCCTCGATCTTCGACCGGAGTCGGTCTCCCGGGTCCCCGTGTCCTCCTCCACCGGGCAACCGCAGTGTGACGGTCTGGCCAGGTTGGAGATCGTAGGTGCCCTTCGGCGCAAGAGGGGTTCCATCGGACAGGAAAAGTTCCCCAGCCTTACCGTCCGCGCCCCCGGCGAAACCCCGAGGCGCCCGGCGTGTTCGATCGTACATGCACGAGTGCTGTGCGGGCAGCCCCGAATCGACGGTCAACACCATTTGCTGGCTCAGCCCACCCCGATGCTTTCCGGCGCCTCCTGAATCCGGGATCAATTCCCGCCTCAGCATTCGCACAGGAGAGACGGCTTCGATCGCTTCCGCCGGAACCCCGCGAATGCCGCTCGGAAAAGCGGTAGCCGACAATCCGTCAGCCGTCGGCCTCGCACCCATTCCGCCGGCAGAAAAGAAGATGTAGGCGAACCGACGACCCTCGAGATCCACACCTTCCAGCTGGGTATTCCAAAGGCCCGCCGACCCGTCCGCGATCACCCGGTCGGGGATGGCTTTGCTGAGTGCTCCGAACACGGCCTGGGACAAAAAGTGGCCGACGAGGTGGCGCGCACCCACGGCGCAGGGAAACTGCGCGTTGAGGATGCAGCCCTCGGGCGCGGTGACTTTTACAGGTCGGAAGCTGCCCTCGTTATTCGGGACGCTCGGACTGATTGCACATTTCAGAGGGTAGGTCGTATAGGCGTGCGTGTAATTGTAGACGACGTTGATACCCCAACCGACCTGTGGTGAACTGCCTTCATAGTCGACAACGAGGTCACGATCCCCAATGTCAATCACGGCCCTGATCATCAGGGGCTCATCGAACCCGTCGATCTCGATCGCGTCTTCATATCGGCCATTGGGTACGGCCTCAATCGCATCCCGCGTTGCGGCTTCCGATCGGTCGAGAATGGCTTCCGCAAGGCCTTCCAGATCTTCGAGGGCGTACTCGTCCATCATCGCCAACAGCTTCTCCGCCCCCACATCATTCCCGGCCTGCTGGGCATAGAGATCGCCCACGACCTGGTCCGGTTCTCTCACGTTCGCCCGGAGGATGGAGATCAGGTCCTCGTTGATCGCGCCCTCCCGAAAGAGGTGGATAATGGGTAAGTTGACGCCCTCTTCGAAAACCTGACGCGCGCCCGCACCCAGCGTCCGCCCCCCGATGTCCATCGCGTGACACGTGTTGGCGAACCAGGCCACTCCTGCCCCCCGATGGAACACGGGTGTGACGACAGTAATGTCGTGAAGGTGCCCCGAGCCAAGCCAGGGATCGTTCGTCAACAAACTGTCGCCCGGTTTCAGAGATTCCAGCGGGTGGCGCTGGACGAAGTGTGCTACACACGTGGCCATCGTGTTGATGTGGCCCGGCGTCCCCGTAACCGCCTGCGCGAGCATCCGGCCCTGCTTGTCGAACACCCCCGCCGATAGGTCTCCAGCCTCCCTCACAACCGTCGTAAACGAGGCGTGCATCAAAGCCGCCGCCTGTTCGTTGACAATGGAGATCAACCGACTCCACAGGACCTCGAGTGTTACTCCATCGTATTCCATCTCACCCATCGTCACCTTCCTCGTGTGTCAATACGAGTGCGCCACACGCGTGAACGCGTGCGACCCAGCCCGGCGGCACGACCGTCGTGGATTCGGCCTCTTCGATGATGGCAGGACCGAAGAGTTGGGATTCACGATTCAGTGCATAACGTGAATAGATGGTCGCTTCGACCGGCTCGGTACCCTCCACGAACAGCACATCGCGCACCCCCTTCACGGCAGATTCCGAATCGGCGGCAACCCGAAGCGGAGGGGGAACGGGCTTCGGCCCCGTGACGGTCACGCGCCAGTGGACCGATTCGACGGGCACTCCATCGCAGATCCGGCCGAAGGCCTTGCGGTACGCCTCGTCGAACGCAGCCTGGATCGCTTCGCGCGATCCCTGATTCAGTTCGCCAGAGGGAATCGGTACGCGGATTTCGTGACCCTGGCCGACGTACCGCATATCGGCCGTACGGGCGACCTGTATTTCGTCCGACACCCCGCCTTCCTTCACCACCTGCCTCCCTTCTCCTTCCATTTCCCCATAGAGCGAATTGACCTGCTCGACATCCAACTGTTCGAGCCTTCCAACCCGTGTGCGGGCGAAGTCGAAAGAGATGGGGGCAAGCAAGAGGCCATAGGCTGACCCTACACCGGCAACAGGCGGAACAACGACGTGCGGCAGTCCAAGCAGACGCGCTACACCCGTTGCGTGAACCGGACCCGCTCCGCCGGTGGCCACCAGCGCATACGGCCGTATGTCCACACCGCGCTCCGCCGCGTGAACACGAGCGGCGTTGGCCATATTCTCGTTCACCAGCCGGTGAATTCCTCGGGCGGCTTCCATCACGCTTCCCCCGAAGGAATCCGCCAGAGAGGCGATCGAGTCCCTGGCCCTGGAAACGTCCAACGTCATCTCTCCACCCAGAAAATGGTTCGGATCGAGGAAGCCGAGTACGAGGTCCGCGTCGGTCACCGTCGGTTCGCCGCCCCCGCGATCGTAGCACGCAGGACCGGGAGAAGACCCCGCGCTTTCCGGACCGACAGCGGGCAACCCGAGGTCATTGAGGCGCGCCACACTGCCTCCACCCGCCCCAATTTCGATCATATCGAGCACAGGTACGAGAAGAGGTAGACCGCTACCTTTCTTGAAGCGGTAGACCCTCGCGACTTCGGATTCGGTCGTGATGGGAAAGTCACCACCATCGGTGAGGATCGCCTTTGCGGTCGTCCCCCCCATATCAAAAGCGAGGACACGCGAAATCCCGCACTGCCTTCCCCACTCAGCAGCAGAGAGTGCCCCACCGCAGGGTCCGGATTCCACGAGGCGAATGGGAAAGCGGCGGGCGGTTTCCGTCGAACAGCTCCCCCCGTTAGACAGCATAATGTGTAACGGGGCAGTCAGATCTTGCGATCGAAGACCTTCCTCGAGCCGGCGCAGGTAACGGTCCGCGAGAGGCTGGACGTAGGCGTTCGCGACTGTCGTGGAGGTCCGTTCGTACTCACGCAGCTCAGGAGCAACCTCGTGGGAACACGACACGGGGACGTCAGGCCAGACTGACTGCACCGTCCGGCGAACACGCTCCTCGTGGTCCGAATTCGCGTAGGCGTGGAGAAGGCACACAGCGAGGGCGTCGACACGCGCCTCCTGGAGGACGGTCGCCGCCAACCGGGCGCTCTCCTCATCCAGAGGGATCCGCACGCTCCCATCAGGATTCAGCCTTTCCACCACCTGCACACGATGCCGGCGCTGTACGATGGGTTCCGGCAGTTCCAGCCACAGATCGTAAATGTCGTATCGGCCCTCGCGTCCAATTTCGAGCGCATCCCGAAAGCCGTCCGTCGTGATCAACCCGGTCTTCGCGCCCTTCCGCTCGATCAGGGTGTTGGTCACAAGAGTCGTGCCGTGGAGAATCCGCTCAATGCCGGCTGGGTTGCATCCTGTTTCTCCGAGAATACGACGCGTGCCGTCCAGAACCGCATCGGAGGGATCGGGATAAGACGTGAGGACCTTCACGATGGACAGCGTTCCCGTCGACCGTTCAAGGAGAACGACGTCCGTGAAAGTCCCTCCGATATCTATGGCGAGTGCGAAAGACATTGTGGTTCCGATCCGTTACGCTTACGAAGGGGCATAGTATACCCTTCAACTTCCGACAGATCAACGCGGTGCAACCTCGACAGGCCACCCTGCGTTGACATCCTTTGCGGGGGGAGGTATACTCTCCGCGTTCCAGGTCTGACGATCTTCGAGAACCCCCAAATGAATCTCATCGATGCCATCAACCAGGTGCTCAGCAGCCAGGATGCACCACCAGCCGACGAAGAGGGGCCCCAACGCCTCGGGCTTCCATGACGCCTCCTTGGTGTGGACCTGGCCGAGTTGCAGAGCAGCCTGGAAGCACACACTCGGATGCTTTCAGAACAGATGGGACGGGACGTCCATCCCGCAGTCGCCTTCCTGGATTTGCTGGGCGCAGAAAATCCGAATGACATCGAGGACTTTGTGATCCTGAAGGAGACTTCGTTTACCGATCTCCTACAGGCGGCGGTCCACGACCAGATAACGGTCCTCTTTTCACGCAATATCCTGGAGTCCAGACTCCGACAGGAATTCCAGCGTGCCCGTCGATACAAGCTTCCGCTTTCCATCCTCTTTATCGATGTCGATGACTTCAAGTCGATCAACGACACCTTCGGTCACAGCGAAGGTGATCGTGTTTTTTCATTCATCGGGCGCTTCATTCTCGATCACCTGCGCGAAGTCGACTTTCCCGTACGGTATGGCGGGGAAGAATTCGTTGTCACCCTCCCCCACACGGAGGGTGACGTTGCGCTGGCTCTGGCCAATCGACTTCACGAAGCATCACGGAGGCAGAAAGAAAGGCCCTGTTGCGCAGTCCGGTGACGATCAGCATTGGGGTGGGTACCCTCACGTCCGAGATGGACTCGGAGGAGAAACTCCTCGACGCAGCCGACCGCGCCGTCTATCTCGCCAAAGGCAAAAAAGATATGGTCTGGCCCCACCTTAACGGCCTCGAAGCGCCCGCTGCACAGCTATCTCTTGACAGCCATTTCGAGCTTGTGTAGGTTCCAAACACATCGATCAAGACCGACTTTCGCGGGAATAGCTCAGCTGGTAGAGCACCACCTTGCCAAGGTGGATGTCGCGGGTTCGAGTCCCGTTTCCCGCTCCAATCATCGAGCAAAAGTCCGTTAATCCTCCACCCGGTTAACGGACTTTGCCGTTTGAGAAACCTCCTTGAAGACCCAACTTCAGAAACGTCTCGCCGACCTCGCGTTCCCTCAGCTCCGTCTTCTGGCCCCTGGCCCTCACGGACTTTCACCCGCGGTCACTCGCGTGCTCCGTGAATACACGGCCGACTATACACACCGTGCGCCTGAATTTAAGACCTGTTACAGCCGAACCGTGGAACTCCTCCGAGAACTCTTTCACATTCCTGATGTGTATGTTCCCCTCGTCTTCGGCCACACGGGGAGCTACAACTGGGAGATGGTGGCGGTGAACACCCCAAGCGATTTCCGAACCCTGGGTGTCGACATCGGTTCGTTCTCCAAACGATGGGCGCAGGTCTTTTCCGACCGGGGGCGCCAGATCGACGTGGTTCATGCGGACTGGGGCCAGGGTATCCCACCGAATCGCTTGACTGAAGAGATGAGAAACGGCTACGACCTGGTCCTGCTGATCCAGAACGAAACATCGACAGGCGTAGCACTCGATATCGAATCTCTCTGCGATGCCATCCGGTCTGTCAACCCCGACGCGTATATCGGCATCGATGCCGTGAGCATCGCCGGGGCCACGGACGTCGACATCGGCCGCATCCAGCCCGACTATTATCTGTGGAGCCTTCAGAAGGATTTTTCGATCCCGACGATCGGATCGGTGATGATCGTTTCCGACCGCGCGGCCGATCTCGCCCGAACCGTGACCGACCGCGGGTACGTGTTGGATCTGGTCGAGTGGCTGACTCGGGCCGAAAGCTCTCAGACGCCGATGACCGTCGCAGATCTGACGCTGCGATGCATTACGGCGAGGTTGGAAGAGATGAAGGCCGAGGGGCCTGCGAGGTTCGACCGACACCGACGCATCGCCGAGCTGCACCACTCCTGGGCAAAGACGCGTGGGCTTTCCCTGCTTGCCGAGCCGGGATTCGAATCCCCAACCGTCAGTGCGATCTCCCTGCCCTACGGTATCACCGGCCCTCAGTTGACCGCCCGAGCGCGGGTGCACCTCAACGCCCAGATTGCCCCGGGGTACGGTGCGACAGCGGATGGATACATCCGTATCGCCGCAATGGGCACGACGACGGTTAAAGAAATTGAACAATTCCTCGACGGCCTGGGTCTGATTCTGGACAACTGGGAAGAACTGAGCTGAACTTCACAATCAATTTCCAACCTGGCGACTTCAGAACGAATATGAACAGACCGACATCGATGATCTGCCCGAGCTGCGGCAACCTCATCAGTACCGAGGAGACGCAGTGTCCGATGTGTGGGGCGCGACGCCCCAACCTGTTCGGGATCGGCCCTTATCTCAGCAGGCTCTTCGGGCAACACATCGACATCCTCACCCTCATTCCCACGACGTGCATCGCCCTCTACGTGCTGACGCTTGTGCTGGACCTGAATTCCGCCCTCAGTGGACGGGGAGGCATCTTTGGGATGCTGAGTCCAGGTCCGCGTCCCCTTTACCTTCTCGGGATGACGGGTGGTCTTGCCCGAGGCGATTGGTGGACGGTCCTGACCGCCACCTACCTCCACGGAAGCCTGCTTCACATCCTGTTCAACGTGATGTGGATCCGTCAGCTCGGCCCGGAGGTCGGGAGTGTCTACGGCCCGGCACGTTTCTTCATCATCTACACGGCCGGCGGCACATTCGGCTTCTTACTATCGAATGCGCTTTCGGGCGCTCCGACGATCGGCGCATCGGGAGCCATTTTCGGTCTTCTCGCCGCATTGATCGTCTACGGACGAAGCCAGGGCAGCAGTATGGCGATGATGACCCGCCAGGTCTGGCAATGGGCCATCTTCCTGTTCATCTTTGGATTTATCATGAGCGGCGTGAACAACTATGCACATCTGGGCGGGTTCATTGGCGGGTGGATCGCGTCTCAGCTGCTCGTGAGTGGAGCCGGATATCGTGACAGCCGATGGGCGACGATCTTTGCTATCGTTCTCCTTCTACTGACCGGCGCAGGATACGCCGTGTCGATCGTCAACAACGTCGGCGTCCTTTACCTCCAGTAAACAGCTTACGGAATCTGACGGTCCGAGCCGTCCCACCTCAGCCCTTCCTCGGCGGAAGTCAGCCAGTCCAATGACAGCACGACGTGGTCGATCGTCACACGGTTGTTCGTGAACGTCACGTGAATACGTCCGTCCTTCGTCTGGATAGCCGCCGGATAATGAAACCGCCCCTCCCCGGCGACAAGATCCTTTCGAATCGGCCACGTCTTCCCCTCGTCCTCACTGACGCCGATCGCGAGCGGATTGCGTTCCTCTGGATTACGATTCCAAACGACGACGAAGCGACCGTCCGCAAGTCGCACTGCGTCTAGAGCCGCAAAAGGAGAGGGTAGACCGGTCACCGCGGCCTCGGACCACGTCTCCCCTCCATCCAGCGACTCCGTCTGCAACACGAAGCCCTGTCTCCCGGAAGGTCTCAACAGACCCAGAATCCGACCCTCCTCACACTCCAACATCGTCGGGTGCTGATTCTTCTCTCCCTCAACCTTTGCGATCATCTCCCACGTTTCTGCGTCATCCCGGCTGCGCCAGATTCGTGAGTACCCATCGTTATACTCTGTCCCAAACAAAAGATCACCGTTCGATATCCGGACCGGCTTACACCGCGGGACGTGACCCCATTCAGAGTCGAGGACGTCCGCATCGGACCACGTCCGCCCCTCGTCGTTCGATCGCTTTCGCCTCAGGTCGCAGGTTACCCACCGAACACCCGGACCCGGCTTCCCATCCAATCGGCCGTGCATTGTACCGTAGATCAACTGGAGCTCGCCCGATCGGGCCTCGACGAGTATACCGTTGCCCTCCGGCTTTCCCTCCGTGTTCGCGACGATTTTCAGGGGCGCGAACCCATCCTGACCACGACGGGTGAGGACCCACGCGGCATCCGGCTTCGCTTCTCCCTCGCCTGCATAGTAGCCGACAAGCAATTCTCCGTCATATCGTTCCATCAGGACGGAACAATGACACGACGGGAAGCGATCGGTCGGCTCTGCCACCGCCTCCCACGTCAGAATCGACATCTCTGCCCCTTTCCGTCAGGTCTTCTGGGGATTGAGCACGACCTTCATCACTTCTTCTGCCTTGTCGTCCATCAGTTGCAGCGCCCTCGGGGCCTCTTCCAGGGTCATTCGATGGGTGATGAGGGGCTCCACTTCCAACTGGCCTGAGGACATCAAATCGAACACAGGCAGGTATCCATCCCCCATCCCTTGCGAACCGATGATCGCCTTCTCGGAGAATTTGAAGTCGATCACGGGGATTATAGCCCGGTTGTCCTTGAACGAACCGACGACCGTCACCAGGCCACCTGCCTTGACCGCTTCGACCGCCTGAGGCAGTGTTTCATCCTGATCGGCCCCCACGCATTCGATCACCTTGTCGACACCCCGACCATCTGTCAGGTCCAGGACCGGCCCCATCACATCTTCCTTGTGAGAGTTCAGCGCGACGTCCGCCCCGAGTTCGCGTGCCCGACGGCATCGGTAGTCGACGATGTCCGTCGAGATCACATGGGCTCCTCGCAGCCTGGCCAACAGCATCGCAGAGAGCCCGATCGGACCGCAGCCCTGGACCAGAACCGTATCCCCCTCCTCGATCACCGCGCGATCCGCAACAGCGTGATTGGCTATACCCACGGGTTGGGCGACGGCTGCCTCGTCGAAAGACATCCCCTTTGGAATCGGAGTCAGTCTCTCTGCAACGACGGTCATCCGCTCTGCGTAGGCACCGTGAGCAGTGAAACCTGGCTGGCCGGGGTGCTGACACTCCGTCGGCCGCCCTTGACGGCAAGGCGGACAGGAACCGCACGCTTTCCTCCCTGTGCCGGCCACGCGATCCCCCACCCGGACGGACGCCACGCCTTCTCCGACCGCCTCAACGACACTCGCTACCTCGTGACCCATCACGCGAGGGAACGTCATTTTGGGGTGCCATCCGTGGAGACCTTCCAGGTCCGATCCACAAACCGAGCAGGATTCGACGCGCAGCACGACTTCCCCGAACTTCGGATCCTCGTCGGGAAGTTCGACCAGTTCGACGTGCTTGGGCTCCCTTACCATTACGGCTCTCATCGATCGCGATTCCTCACTGGACGACGGCGAAAAAACATTTCAGGTAGCGGCCCTCGGGGAAACTCACGGGGGTCGGATGATCGATGGCCTGGGTGTGAGATCGAATCACCTGCACTGTCCGGCCGGCCGCCGTCGCGGCGTGTTTGAGAATCGTGAAGAATCCTTCGTAGTCAATCTGCGTCGAGCACGATGCTGTGACCAGGATTCCGCCGGGACTCAAGATTTCGATCGCGCGGCGGTTCAGACTGATGTAGGCCCGGGTCGCCTGCGTCAGGGCAGCCTGCGTCTTCACGAAAGCAGGGGGATCGACGACAACGAGATCGTAAGTCACCCCGTCGGACCTGCAGGCCTTGAGGTAATCGAAAACGTTCTCGGTCAGACAGGGATGCACATCGGGAGAAAGTCGGTTCAGTTCGAGATTCTGTCGCGCCAATTCGATGGCCGTCGCAGATACGTCCACGCTCGTCACCCTCGCAGCTTTACCTCTTCCTGCATACACCGAGAAACCGCCACTGTAACTGAAGCAATTCAGGACGTCCCTGTCGCGGGCGAAGGATTGAACATCCAGACGATTCTCTCGCTGATCCAGAAAAAATCCGGTCTTCTGTCCACGTCTCACGTCGACGAGAAACCCACACCGGTTTTCTGTAATTTCGATCAACTCTGGAGGTTCCTCGCCCGAAATCAGACCGGTCGGGAAATCCTCTAACCCGTCAGCTCGACGTGTTCCCACATCGCTGCGCTCGTAGATCCCCGTCGGGGTCAACAGCTCTTCGAGTGACGCCACCACCGCCTCCCGAAACCTCTCGATGCCTAAGGTGTGAAACTGTACGACAAGAAAGTCGGCATATCGGTCTACGATCAATCCGGGCAGCCCATCACTCTCCCCGTGAACCAGACGATACGCGTTCGTCGTACGCCCATCGATCCACTGCTTTCTGAGAGTGACAGCCGATGCGAGCCTTTCCAGGATAAATCGCTTGTCGATCGTCGCATCCTCGTCCCGTGTGAGCATTCGCACGGGAATCGAAGACGCCGCATTGTAATAACCTCGACCGACAAAGAGACCATCCGCATCGCAGACATCCACCACCGAACCAGGCTCAACTTCTATGTAATGCGCCACGGCCCCGCTGAACACCCACGGGTGGCCCTCGAGCACGCGGCGCTCCCTGCCTTTTCGAAGATGGACGCGAGGATAGGTCACGAGGATGTCTTCCGTGCGGTCATAGACACGATCGGTAAAGTGCCAACGCATCCGCCTCCGTGAACGGACGGGGATTCGTGGGCGTGCAATGATCCACTTTAGCGAGGGGCGCCGCTTTCACAAGATCCGAATCGACCACCCCCAGTTCGGACAGTTTGGAAGGTAATCCCAGCTGCTCCAACAACCTCGCGAAGAAGGCGGACACATCCGATTCGCCCGTCTCGGACCGAATCACCTCGAAGCCCTCCTTCGCGAAGCCCTCGTTGAATGCCAGAACGACCGGCAGGAAAAGGCCATTGAGGGTGCCGTGGTGCAATTCGGGCTTCAGTCCCCCCAGCGGGTGGCTCAGGCTGTGAACAGCCCCAAGGCCTTTTTGAAACGCCAAACCGCCTTCGAGTGCGCAGATCATCATCTCCGATTTCGCAGCAAGATCCTGGGCGGACTCTGTTGCCTGCACGATATGGCGTACCCCTCTGCGGAGACCATCTCGCGCAATGGCACCAGCTACCGGATTCTCCCGTGAACTGACGATTGCCTCGACACAGTGCGAGATGGCATCCATCCCGCACGCGGCGGTCAGTAGGGCGGGCATCGTCATCGTCACAGCAGGGTCGCAGACCGCAGCAACGGGCAACAGCTTCGGGCTCAGGAACCCAACCTTCCTCCCGTCTTCGAGAGTCATCAGTGCCGCCCTGCCCACCTCGCTCCCACTGCCCGCAGTGGTTGGCACCGCTACCAGCGACGGCACTGCTGTATCGATCGAAGCGGGCCCACCCGCATGGATCGCATAATCGCCCAGCGGTCCATCGTGTCCCACAAGCAATGCGACCACTTTCGCCAGGTCGATGGGTGACCCTCCCCCGATCGCAATCAGGCCGTCGCATTTCTCCGCACGATAAAGGGTAAGCGCGCTGCGCGCTGCGCTTTCCGTCGGATTGGTCTCGACGTCTGCAAATTCGGGCAGACTGCCTAATCCTGCCCGGTCAGCGATGCCAAGATCGGATAGCGTCCTGTCCGTGACGAGGAGAGGGCGGTAGAGCCCGTGTCTCGCCGCCACGGTCGCCGCCTGCTCGAGGATGCTCCCCCCGAAATAGACCTCGTTCAAGTAGGAAAACGTCGGCGCGATCATAGCCTTCCGAGCCGTTCGACGATGGACTCGGGCATCCAGTCGACGTTGAGCCCCAGATCCGAACAGATCACCTGGGCGCTGTTGTAGCCGGGAAGACCCGTGATGTTCCCTCCGGGATGGCAACACGACCCACAGAGGTAGAGCCCGTCGAGGTGGGCCCGGTAATGGCCTGCGCCCGGAAAAGGTCTGTCGTGACCGATCTGGCCGTTCGTGAACGCCCCGATCAGCAGGTCTCCGTGACGCATATTCGGGAAGGTGCGTTCGACATCGAGCGGGCTTCGCACAAACCAGTCGATCGTCGCATCCCGGACATTCGGGGCGTACTGACAGAGGAGCTCGAACATCTCTTCACCGACGTGCTGGCTTTCCGTATCCCAATTGTTCCCACAACCATTGATCCGATATGGGGTTTTCTGCCACATAAAGACGGTGTGTCCCCCATCCGGCGCCTGGCTGGGATCAAAAAGCGTGGGGCAGCTCCCCCACATCATCGTAGGTGGGTGACGTCCCTCCACGTGGGCGTCCACCATTTCCAGATATCGATCGATGTGGTCCAATCCCAGAATCGTCATGAAGGCGCGATCCAATTCCGGATGTGTATTGGAGGCCGCAAGAGACCAGGGCTCGGTAAGATTGACGTTCAGCGCAAAAAGCGGAGCGATGAGGTTGTGCTCGAAAGCTTCTGCCCGTTCACGCCACGACGCAGGTACATCCCCTTCATCCATCAGGTCCAGAAATGTCTGGTGGGGGTTCAACCCCGATGCAACAAGCTGACGTGCCCGAATACGCTCTCCATCGGCTGTTTCGACGCCCACCACACGCTCTCCGTCGGTAAGGATGCGCCGGGGTTCGACACCGAGTTTGATTTCCCCACCTGCTTCTTCCACAGAAGCGACAAGCGCCTGAGCTAGAGAGGCCGATCCCCCCAGGCACATCTGTGCCTTTCCCGCACTCGCCAGGAGCGAGGCAATGTGGTGACCGAACCCAGGGCACCGAAGATCGACTTCCCTCAACCCGTTGAAAAAGAGGAGACCGGCCTGGATCAGCGGATGCTCGAACTCGCGTTGCACGAAGGCCAGTGGCGACAGTTCGCTCACCTCGAGCAGAAGACGACCTGCATCCGTACGCGACAGAATTCGGCGACGCTCAGCGAGCGGAATAGGGGGAGCCTGGGCCTCGGGGATCAAAATCTTCTCGACAATCGGCAGAAACCGGTCCCGCCAGTGCCTCAGAGTCGCTGCATCCTTCAGACTAAACTGTTCGAAGGAGGTGGCGGTCTTCTCGAAATCCGTCCACCACTCCAGAGCGTCCCCCGATTGAAGGAGGAGGGCGACATTCAGTTCGGGCTCGATATACCTCGCCCCGTGACGCTCCAGGTCGAGTTCCCGGTACCACGGCATGTAGGTAATGGCACGATGATAAAATGAGTGGGTGTTGTGGAGAAAACCTGGACGCTGGGGGGCCTCGACCGTGGCCAGTCCACCCCCTGCAACTTCACGCCGTTCAAGACAAACCGCTTCGAGCCCTGCCTGGCACAAGTAGGCCTGGAGGATCAGGCTGTTGTGCCCCGCACCGAGGATGATGGCATCGTATTCCGTATCCATTGAAGACCGACGGAGCCGTCAAACCCGGTCAACGTCGTAGCCACCTCTCGAAGTGAGGCTTGAATCGTCCGGGGGTCAGGAACCGTCTCGCCTTGTCGTTGCGCCGATCGTAGACCTCCCTGAACAACCAAAGGTCGTGGGCTCGGTAGAGTCCGTACGCCCACACACACGCATCGAGCCGCTCGTCGGGCAGCTTACAACGAGCACGATAACCCGCGAGGAACGCCGCTACTTTGACCTTGTCGTAGGCGGCAACGAAGTCAAGGAAAGGTGCGACTTCCCACTCCGGCGGGCTCCACGAAGCGTTGTCCCAGTCGATGATGCAGCTGACTTTCCCATCGCCCAAGAACAGATTCCGGTCCTGGAACTCGCCGTGAATCGGCTGCCGGTCGAAATCAGCGAAAGGATCGCCATCCTCCACACCGTGCTCGACCAACCACGCCCTGCGTGTCGTCAGTCTTTCCAAGGCGTTTTCGTCCGATGGCTCCCCGGGAGGAAGTTCGGAAATCACCGAAAGAAGGCGGTCGATTTCGCGTATCGCTTCCGACACACAGACTTCATACCGCCCCTCCTTCACCAGGCTCCTGTCACATCCGCGGAGAGCTTCCAGCACGTCTGCCAGCGACCTGCCCATCGCCTGAATGTCGTTGTTTGACAGGCGATCTCTGTCTACCTGCACACCAGCGGCAAAAGGGAAAAGAGCGTAGACACGTCCACTTTCAACGACCACCGTGTTTCCGTCTTCGACGACGACCGGAGCTACCGTCGGAACGCCGCGTGCAACGGCCTCACCGATCAGGCGGTGGTTCTGTCGCACGACTTCGGCGCCCCCCTGAGCACAGCGTCGGAACGCATAGGAACCGCGAGCGGTTTCGATGAGCCAGGTCTGATTGATTGCCCCGTGCGCATATTCACGGATCGCGTTCGGTTCACCGACCGTCCAACGGGACAGAGCACGACGGGCCTCGTCATCGAGTATCGGAGACTCCCGTCGATCTTCGTCAAGCGGGGTTCAGGAAACCTCGAATGAGCTTGACGTGTAGGTCACCGACTGACCAGGGTCGAGCGCAGCAACCGCGGTATTCGGCGACAGCATCCGAACACACGCCTCGAACCCCGCGATGTCTGCTGGCTGGCCCGTCGCCTCTCCGTGGTGATTGGGAATCACAACATCAGGCCGAATAAAGCTGGCGGCTCGTGCGCCCTCGCGGATCCCCATAGTGAACTTCCCGCCCACTGGCAAAATCGCGACCTGTGGCCCGTACATCTGGGAGATGAGCTGCATATCACTGAACAGAGCAGTGTCGGACGTATCGTAAACCGTGATTCCGTTCGCGAACTGCAAGACGAGACCACACACGCCGCCGTCGGGCTTGAAGTATTCGTCATCCGACGGTCCACCCAGTGCCTGGTTGGGCGACATCGAAAGAGAATGAAACGCCTGGGTCGCGGTCACTCGCACGTTTCCGACTTCGACCGTCCCCCCCGGGTTGAAAGGCAGCGCTCGATCTCCCAACTCCAAACCGTGCTTCCCCGCGACCAGGCAGAGTTCGTAGTTGCCGATAAACGTGGCGCCCGTCTTTTCGCACACCGCGAAGGAATCTCCGATGTGGTCGTTGTGGCCGTGGGTGGCCACAACCAGATCCGCCTTCTCGACGTCGGCCACACCGATCCCACACGTTGGATTGTCGTCCAGCCACGGGTCGATGTAGATCGACTCCCCCGAATCCGGCTCGACCAGCATCGATGCGTGTCCGATCAACGTCACTTTCACTTTCGCCATCGCCTAGCTCCTCTTAATCGTGTTCATTTCACCTACAACTCCACGCCCACTTCAGCGCCCTTTTCGGAGATCTGGCGCCAGGTTTCGTCATCGAGAAAGACGCCTTCAGCCTCTTTCTCCTTACGGTTCCGGCTCTCAAGCTCCCCCGGGAGGAGAATTTCGCTAAATCCCTCCATCAGGCGCGAGCTCTTCAGCCAGGTGATAAAAGCCTGCATATCACGTTCGAAATCCTCGGGGGGAATGAATGCCTCGATGTCGATGGCCATCACGAAGACACCGTTGCCGCCCCCGGTTCCTCCTTCGCGGGAAAGCCCCCCTCCTCCGAGTGCGCCCGACAACACGTCGACAACGATCGAAAGGGCGTACCCCTTGTGCGCGCTGATCCCCCCGAAAGGGAGGATGGCCCCTCGTGGGGGGCCGTAGAACCCGTCGGGCTTGGTCGACGGGTTGCCATCGGAATCGATGATCCACCCCTCGGGCAACTTCTCTCCGAGGTTACGTTTGACCCGAATCTTGCCTTCCGCCACGACGCTGGCCGTCATATCCACAATGACGTCAAACTCCCCACCTGTGGGGATTCCGACCGCGATCGGATTGGGAGACATCCGCGCATCGATGCCACCGAACGGCGACTGGAGCAGCCCTCCCCCGTGGTTGTTGCACATCACGATGCCGAGCACGTTCTGTTCAGCCGCCGTCTCGACGTATTCGCCCAATCTCCCGATGTGGCTGCAGTTGAAGACTTCGACGACGGCGATCGATCGTTTCCTGGCTTTTTCGATAGCCAGATCCATCGCCTGATGGCAGATCGTCTGGCCGAACCCCCATCCGCCATCGACGACAGCAGAAGCGTCGGCCTCCTTGACGATCTCGATCTTCTTACCCGGATGGGCGCGCCCACTCTTCAGAGCTTCGACGTATTGTGCAACCCTGACCGCTCCGTGAGAGTCGTGTCCGAAAACGTTCGCAAGCACGAGCGAATGCGCGATTCGGTCCGCCTCCTCCTGATCCAGCCCGGCCGCCACGAAAACCTTCGCGCAACTCGCTTCCAACTCATCGATCTGAAACGCCGGCACCTTACCTCCATCGAACATGGATCATTTAAGATTGAAGATCTAGGACCTGCCTTTGGGCCAGAGTCCCATTGCGCTTCTACGTTGAATATCTTCTCCCTGTCCGAGAGCTAGGCCGTTCCGGCAACCCGCTCCCTGAACTCCTTTGCCCCTTTCGAGATCCAGGCGCCCACGGTCGTGAAGGCGAATCGCACGCCGATCGACGTGTAGTGCTCGGCCGTTTCATTCGTCATCAGGGTGCCTGCGGTCCGCCCCGAATCGACGATCTTTTTCAAGGCACCATCGATCGTGCTCTGGACGTCGGGATGCTGGATGTTACCGATGTGGCCCATAGACGTGGCCAGGTCGGACGGTGCAACGAAGAAAACATCGATGTGGTCGACCGTGAGGATCTCATCGAGGTTCTGTACGGCCACGATGTCCTCCACGAGTACGATCAATGACGTCTGGTCGTTGGCGACTTCGAGGTAATTGTCGACGCCGTAGCCCTGGCGGCTCGTGAACATCCCCCGCTGACCGATGGGGGCGAATTTTCCGCCGGCCACCACATTCTCGGCCTCCGCCTTTGTGTTCACGTGCGGCACGACTATCCCCATCGAACCCCGGTCGAGGGTTCGGTAGATCAGGTTCTGATCGTTGCGGTTGATCCGCGTAATCGACGTCAGGCCCCACAGATCGCAGGCGCGGCTCAGCTGGCTGACCTCCTCCGCATCCACGCGACCGTGCTCGCCCTCCAGCCAGACCCCATCCCACCCGTTCGGCCCGAAAGAATCGATGGCATCGCCGTCGTCGATACCCCCCACGACAAATGCCGTCTCTCCCGCCTGCAGTTTCTGTTTCACACGATTCGGTCGAATTTCCATCTTCGCTCTCCTCTTTTCGGGTCACGGGTCAAAACGGCTGGGATGATACCGACTCCAGTCTGTGCGTGCAAGCTCCCAACCGGTTGCGGTCAGGTACGGGGTTTGGCGTAGGCACCGTCGAGATACGCCATCACCGCCTTTTCCCCGTACTCGACCGAGAGATCCACGAACCGCGCCAGTCTGTTGTCGTCCAGAAGCGGACGTGCCAGTTCGAGGTTGTCTTCCCACTCCAGGCGAGCCTCGTCCTCCCCCCCGCGCCATCTTACCATTTTCAGAAATACGCGTTCGATGTCCCACGGGTCACGCGTCGAGGCCCAGGGGCGCGACAGTTCGAGAAAGTCAGCAACCGCACGATGTTGAATGAAGCCGAGATCTTCCGAAGGGTCGAAGGATCGAATGACATCATCCGGGCCATCATACTCGATCGGCAACCGATCGACGATTGCCCACAATCCGCGCACGGTCGGGCGAAAATCATCGCCAAGAGCGTGCGTCTGGTAGGTTACGGCATCGCGAAACGCCTCGTCGACGGTCAGGTGGGAGATGTATCCCAGCAACAGCGCGAGATCTCGATCGCATAGTTCACGAGGGTCGGACAGGTCGGGATGGTGCTCGAACATCCCACTCACGGCCTTGCCCCAGGTCTCCCTCCGGTCCTCCTCATAGAAGTGTGTCCCGTACTTTCCCAGACGAGCGAAATACCGAAGTCCGTCCGGCGCAACCGCTCCCGCCAGGAAATCCGGAAGATACCGGTCAGCGATTTCGGCCGCAGGGGGGCAGAAGTCTCGCAGGCGCACGTGAAGGGTCGACAGAAGCGCGAAGTGACAACGGCCTCGTGGCAATCAGACTCTCATTGGAAAAGGGGCAGTCCGCGGCGGGGCACCCTTTCGGCGTACCGTCGTTGTCCTGCAGGGATGGTCAGTGCCACAGACAACACCGTGCTATTTGGTGTATAGCCGCTCGAATCGATGCCTGGGTTTCCACCCCAGGATCCGCTCGGCTTTGTCCGTACCGTATTTTCCGTGAGGAAGCGGCGTGCAGATATCGATGACTTCGTAGGCTCGGGTGAGCTTCTCGGTCCGGAGAGCGTGAAGAAACGGTTCTCCCGTGTCCTCCCAGGCGATCGCGAACGGATGAACCCCTGACCCATCCGGCGTATCGGGAGGATCGGCAGGGCGGAAAGAACAATACAGAAACGTGATGACTTCGATCCCGTGGCGTTCCGCAAACACCCTCACGATCTCGCCGCCAAGATACTTCGTCAACGCGTAGAGGTCCGAACCCGGGTGCAGGGGCGCTTCGTCCGGAACGTCGAAGTCGGAGAAGTAATCCCCTTCGAAGTCGAGGTGCGTGTGGCGGGGACCCGTGTGGATCACGCGCTTGATTCCACATTCTACGGCCGCACGCATCACATTATAGGCGCCGATCGTGTTTACCCCGAATGCGGGAACGAGCACCGGTCGCAGAACGGTCACGTTGATGAGTGCGTCCATCCCGGCGGCTGTCGCGAGCACCTGTTCGTAATCCGTAACGTCGACCGACCTCCACTCGTGGGGTGGTTCGGGGACCACAGGTACGGGTGCGGCGGGCGATTGAGGTTTGTCTTCGTCCACGATCTCCTCGATCGACCGAAGATCCGTCAGGCGAAGCGTATAGTCTGTTCTGAGGGCCTCTGCCGCAGCCGCGCCCACCGGGCCACCCGCGCCGAAGATCGCGACGTTCCCTGATTCGATTGCACTCAACGGTCAGCCCTCCGTCTCGAAAGAGAACGGCGATTGTTTCGCACCCCGGATCGGAAAACGATCCGAGCCGGACACGTGGTAGAGGAACCATCGACTTCGGGTTCCGTCCAGGGGCGCAACGAGCGCCCGGTCGATGGCCCTTCCGGCAAGGTCGCCCGGCGTGCCATCAGGACGATCGATGGCCCCGAACCGGAGGCAGATCGACACAAGCGGACCCTGTCTGGCGAATTCGCGAAACGTCTGCTCCACGAGATAGGGCGCGAGTGACAGGGCATCGGCCTCCGGCCTCGGGCGAAAAGTTTCATCGATCACATAGCCGTCGGGATAGTCTCTTAACAGTTCGAGTGTGCTGATGCAGACCGCGCGCGCGACACCCGCTTTCTGGGCTTCATCGAGCAGGACGTACGCTCCCCTTGCCGCCTCATCGAGCGTTCGTTCATGGGATACCTCGGACAGCCCTTCGATCTCGAACGCATCGGCGTGCACGAGTGCTTCGACCCCGCTGACGAGGGGCGCAACCTGATCGGGCTCGGAGAGATCGACAGGCTCGATGCCCTCGGATGCACCCCGTCCGACACCCACGACGTCGTGAACCTCACGCAGACGCGTGGCCACGGAGCGCCCGAACGGTCGATCACTCCCTGTTACAAGAACTTTCAAACCTTCCTCCAAATCGATGTGGTCACCCGGGAGACTCCTGAAGAGGCGGGATTCCCGGTACCCATTCTCATCCGGATGCCCCCAACTCTATCACGGCGTAATCATCCCTCGAATCTTCCCGAATCTGAACCCACGGCAGGTCCGGATCGTGTGGCGTCGCGAGCCACCAACCTCCTTCGACAGCCTCGCGCAACCATATCTGCTTGTTGAGGAACGTTTCACGTGGATAGTGATCGAATGCCATCACGTAGAGCGGGCGAAGGTGATGGGTCGTGGGCACGAGATCGCCGGCGAAGAAGAAGGCCTCCCCTTTCGATTCGATCAGGACGGACTGGTGCGCCCGCGTATGCCCGGGCGTCTGAACCAGACGGATGGTACCCAGATCCACGTCGCCATCGACGAAATCGACCACCGACGCCGCTTCGAGCGGGTCCATCACCGAAGCTTGTGGATACGCGTTCACTGACTGCCCGTCCGCTTCACGGGCATCCTTCCATTCCCCTTCCTGAATCACGTAGCGCGCGTTGGGAAAGGTCGGAACATAGTCCTTTTCCGTTCCAGTCGTCGCGCCCCCCGCGTGATCCTGGTGAAGATGACTCAGAATCACCCGGTCGATGCTCTTCGCATCCACACCCGCCGCGCGCAAGGATGCGACAAGACCAGGGTCCTCCTCCAGAGCGTGGATCTCCCGCAACCTGTCGGTAACTTTCCCGCCAAACCCGGTTTCCACGAGGCTCCGCTGACCGTCCACCTCGATCAGGAAACACCACATCGCCATCCCGATTCTGTTCAGGCCGTCGGGGGGCATGCGCTTGGACCAATGGGGTTTCGGAATGATCCCGAACATCGCTCCCCCATCCAACCTGAGGCGACCCGCCAGGACCGCCGTAATTTTAACTTCGCCAATCTGGAGAGATTCCACGTGGAGTGCATCCTCGGACTTCGAGCGGAAGAGTCAAACTTTGGGGCAGTATTGGGGATGTGTCCGGCGCAGGCAAAAAGAAAACGCCCCCTCGTTCCTCCGAGAGAGCGCAGCGATCGTTGTTTCGAGACACGACGGCTAGTTTCCGGCGACGTCCTGTATTTGATTCGCCTGGTCCTGATACAACTGTCTGAGGACCTGGACCACCTGGATTCGAATTCGCACGCTTTCGTCATTCATCGCCTTCATCAGGTAGGGTCCGGACGTGTCCGCCGAGAAATTCGACAGCGACTTGACCACTTCGAAGCGGGTGGTTTCGTCCGGGTCCTTGAGCGCGCGCCCGAGTGCGGACGCTGCCCGCCCCTGAACATCCGGTCCTGTCATCGTGCCCAGAAGCCGAACGGCATCGAGGCGAACGATCGGGTTCTTGTCCCCCAGCGCACGCTCCAGCACCGCCTCCATAGACGTGTCTTTCTTGGCGCCCAGGAGGGGTACGTAGCGCACGGGCGGTGCACGCCTGACGGCGCAGCCGGTCGCCGCAAACCCAGTCAACAGAAGGAGAATGACAACTTTTCGCATAGGTCGGTCCCTAACGGTAAAAACAGGAAACCTCTACGTATATTTTCGGCAGAATACCCGATTTCTCCAGCATTCTATTCCTCATCCTCCTCCTCATCCGCCCAGTATCGACCGTACTCATCCAGAAAACAGAGCGAAGACAGATCCTCCATACGATCAAGATACAGGATTCCGTCCAGATGATCGACCTCGTGCTGGATCACCCGTGCGTCGAACCCCTCTGCCTCGAATGAGACAGCCTCACCATTTCGGTCGATCGCTCGCACGGAAATCGCGAGATGCCGAGGCACACGACCACGCACATCCGGGATGCTCAGGCAACCCTCCCGCGCTGTTTCCATCTCCTCATTCAACGGTTCGATCTCCGGATTGACCAAAACGAGCGCCTCGATTGCATCCTCCGTATCCGACAGCATCTGTGCGACCAGAATCCGGGAAGACACATGCACCTGGGGCGCGGCAAGCCCCACCCCGTGATACTCATCCATTGTCTCGATCATATCGTCAATCAGCCGTTGGGTCTCTTCCTTCTCGATCCAGTCTTCTGGAACGGGTTGTGCGATCGTCCGCAGCACTGGATGTCCCATGCGGCTCACCTTCAGAATGGCCATTCACGCACTCCTGGTTTTACAGTATCTTCACGGTCCGTGAAGTATCACCATCGACTCAAGGAGACCGAATGCCCGCAGCACTGGTAACCGGATCCAGCCGGGGAATCGGCCGGGGTATTGCCTATGCCCTGGCTGACGCAGGCTACGACATCATGATCAACTATACGAGCAACGAAGCCGCTGCGGCGGAGGCCGCCGACGGGGTACGTGCTCGAGGCACACGTGCGGAGATCGCCCAGGCGAACGTGACGGATATCGATCAGGGCATCGAACTCGTCGATCGTTCGATCGAAGCCTTTGGCCGTCTGGACCTGCTCGTCAATAATGCTGGCATCGCCCCACGCGTCCGGGCGGACCTTCTGGAGGCGACGCCGGACAGCTACGACGAGGTGATGGCCACGAACCTCAGAGGACCCTACTTCCTCACCCAACACGCCGCAAACCGAATGATCGAGATGAAAGCAGCGGGAACGATCGACATCGGCCGGTTCATCGTGATCTCATCCATCTCGGCCTACACGGCTTCAATCAGCAGAGGCGAGTATTGCGTGTCGAAAGCCGGCCTGACGATGCTCACTCGACTGTTCGCAGATCGGCTCGCCGAACACGGATTTCCCGTCAACGAAATCCAGCCGGGCATCATCGCAACCGATTTGACCAGCGTGGTCAAAGACAAGTACGACCCGCTGATCGCCGACGGCCTGACACCGATCCGTCGCTGGGGTCAGCCAGAGGATATCGGCAAAGCGGCCGCCGCCATCGGGCTCGGTTACTTCGATTTCACGACGGGTGCTGCGTTCCCGGTCGATGGCGGCTTCCACATGAGACGATTGTAAGAAGGAACAGTCGTCTTAACGACTTTCGTTACCCAAAAGTTGACCCTTAGCCTAAAGTGGCGTAAATTTAGGCTGTTCAGGCAATTACGTCGATCTCCCATCGAGGGTCAAGAAGATGCTCAAAGGCCTTTTCAAGCGAGAAGAAGATAACGGAGAGCCGCAGCGCGAGAAGCAGTACGTGCTCGAAGATCAGGATGAAGAGGTCGAAGAAGCGATTTCGCTCCTCGGCGGTAACGGCGGGCGGCTCGATGAAACGATGGAGGAAATCGATGAGGCGGTAAAGGAAGCCGCCAAGTCTTCTCTACGCGATATCCGGTTAATGGAAGAAGGTCGATGCCCGTCCTGCGGGCACAAGACCAACCCCTTCCTCTTTACGACCGTCTGCGCCAACTGCGGCTGGTTTTCCCACATCTCCCCCGAAGACGGACACTCGGTCATACACTTGAAGAACGGCGGCACGATCGAATGCGGGTCGACCTTCGACACGAAGGACTACTACATTCTGGGGATCACGGATGGCGTCGTCCGAGCCAAGGTCTCGAAAGAGAACGTAGAATACATAGAATTCAGATGGACAGATGATGAGATCGAGAAGAAGAGACAGGCTCGTGTGGCCGTGCAAGCGGGCGTCGACTCCTGGACCGAAAAGGCTCTGACCGACTACGAGGACGAAGACCAAGTCATTATCTATGCGGCATTCGGTCAGACACAGGAACGGTATGTGTTCGGGAATCGGGAGAACGCGGAGGCGTTCAAGAAGCAATACCCGGTACGCGTGCACAAGAACTGCTACGGCCGGACGTGCCTCGACTGCGACCTCTGCATCAAGAGGTTCACGGGGGAAGATGAAACGATACTGTTCGAAAGTCCCGAGGCGATCGCCCGAAGAGGGTAGCTTCTCGGACAGAACCAACCTATGGCGT
>DJHM01000013.1:3797-22866 GCA_002433075.1 Latescibacteria bacterium UBA6620 | reverse complement strand
TTTTTAGTGCACCTGCCGAATCCTAAACCAGCTCCCCATCTTCCGTGAACATTCCGTCCGATTGTGCTTGTTGTTGCAGGTAGAGATCCTGGTAGACACCCGCCTGGGCAACAAGCTCGCTGTGGGTTCCCCACCCAGTCATTCGGCCGTTGTCGAGCACCAAAACCTGGTCGGCGCGCTGGGCGGTAGAGATCCGGTGCGTAATCACGAACGTCGTTCGATTGGCCATGATGCGATCGAGCGTCTGCTGAATGAGCGCTTCTGTTTTCGCGTCGAGGGCCGACGTGGTATCGTCCAGGACAAGAATACTCGGATCGGTGAGCAGGGCCACCGTGAAGGCCATACGTTGCTTCTGCCCGCCGGAAAGGTTGGATCCACGCTCGCCTACCTTCGCTTCGTACTTCTCAGGTAAAGTCATCACGAAGTCGTGCAGTTCGCCCTGTTTCGCAGCAGTCATGATCTGGTTAGGCGTCGCGTCATCCTGCCCGTATTTGATGTTTTCTGCGATCGTTCCCGAGAACAACACCGGCTCCTGGGGGACCACGCTGATATGTCTCCTGAGCGAAGAGATTCGAACGTCCCGTATATCGTAATCATCGATAATGATGCGACCCTGTGTCGGTTCGTAGAGCCGAAGTAGCAGATTTACGAGCGTACTCTTTCCCGATCCGGAAGGCCCCACGACGGCCAGCGACTGGCCGGGTTCCACTCCGAAGCTCAAGTCCTTGATGACTTCGTCACCAGCATCGGAATAGCGGAAACTGACATCCCGGAAAACGACACGCCCCCTGACTGAATCGAGTCGGACCGCGTTCGGCCGGTCCCTGATCACGACTTCCTCGTCCAACACCTCGAAGACCCGGGAAATGACGACTACCATCTGCTGGAGAGAGGCGTTCACGTTGGCCAGCGCGACGAACGGATCGAACAGGTTGGCCATAGACATGTTGAAGTAGATGAGGGCACCTACGGTCAGGTTACCGTCCCGCACTTCGAGCGCACCCAGGTAGAAGATCGCGGCCGTGGCGATCGCGCTGATAGCACTGCACGTTGCCCCGAGCCCCGTGCTGAGCAGGGAGCTTCGTAATGAAAGCCTGAAAATCGAAACCAGACGCCCGAAGAAAATTCGATACTCACTTCGCTCCTTCGCAAACGACAGCAGCACGCGCATCCCGCGTACACGTTCTTCCAATACCCCGTACGTGTCGGCATACGTCTCGCGCTGCCGCAGGAAGGCCGTCTGAATGGCCTTCTGAAACAGCCGATAGGTAATCACGTAGAACGGCATCGCCGCAAGCGCAAGCGCGCCCAGTTTCAGGTTGATCGTCAACAGGATGACCGAGCCGAGCAGAATACTGGCGACGTGACGAGTCGTTTGCACGAACGTCGAGGTAACCTCGCTCTGGAGGAGCCCCACATCGTCGAGGATGCGGGACATGATCTTCCCGGTCTGTTGTCGATCGAAAAATGTCATCTGCAACTTCTGGATCTTTTGATGAAGATCCAGCCGGATGCGGAAAACGATTCGTTGACCGACGTAGGCGATGTGGTAGGTGTAGAACCAGTTGACCAGAGCGAAGACGGAGCGAACAACGAGATAGAGGAAGAAGATGAACCACAGCCACTGGATCTTCTCGGCTCGTGTCTTCTGGCTTTCGTGTGTCTGAAAGGGGTCCTTCCACGGCAGAACCGACTGGGGGTCGCGTGTGCGCGGGGTAGCGTTCATGGCTCCGCCACCGGGCGCCCCCTCGCCCTCGACCAGAGCGATGTCCGGCTTCAGCTGGAGAACATTGTCGACCGTGATCTGCGTAATGAACCCGAGGATAAACGAATAGGAGGACGTCACACCGGCCATGAGCATGACCATCGCCATCCGGAACCAGAACGGACGCACATAGGCCTTTACAAAGCGGGTAATCAGTTCCATCGTCAGTTCGCCGCCACGTCTTCGACCGCCCCGGCGAACTGTTGTTCGTAGAGTTCCTTGTAGCGGCCATCCGGTTTTTCCAGCAGCGTTTCGTGATCGCCGACCTCGACGATTTTCCCGCTGTCCATCACGACGATCTTGTCTGCATTCACGATGGTGGACAATCTGTGCGCGATGACGAAGGAGGTCCGTCCCTCGAGGACATTGGCCATCGCCTTTTGTATCAGCGCTTCGGAAAGCGAGTCGAGCGAAGAGGTCGCCTCGTCAAGAATCAGGATCCCGGGGTCCGTGAGCACAGCCCGGGCTATCGCAAGACGTTGCTTTTCGCCTACGGAGAGCTTGATCCCCTCGTCTCCCAGAATCGTATCATAGCCATCAGCCGTACGGATGATGAACTCGTGGATCTCGCCCACTCGGGCCGCCGCAATGATGTCGGCTTCGGTCGCGTCAGGATTCCCGTAGACCAGGTTCTCGCGGATGCTCGCGTCGAACAGGACGGAATCCTGCAGCACCTGTCCGATCTGTGTCCGCAGAGACCGCAGCCTCACATCCCTGATATCGTGTCCGTCAATTCGAATTGCGCCGTCCGACACGTCGTAAAACCGCATGAGAAGGCTCGTGAGCGTCGTTTTTCCACATCCCGTTTGGCCGACGAGTGCGACCATCTCACCCGGTTCTATTTTCAGGCTCACGCCCTTGATCACCGGTTCGTCTTCGTTGTATTCGAATCGTACGTCCTCGAATTCTACGGCTCCGGCTACCGGACCTAGGTTCGGAGCGTCCGGCTTTTCCACGACATCAACCTCGTAGTCCAGCACCTCGTAAATCCGATCGACGGAAATCATCATCTGCTCGAACCGCAGAGCTTCCTGCGTCAGGTTCAGGACCGGCTGGAAGACTCTCATCGCGTAGGCCAAAAACGCCATCACGCCGCCGTAGGTCATCTCGCCCTGAATCACGAAATAGCAACCCATGCAGAACACGATCGTGTTTCGAAGGCCCGAGACCGCCCACACCCCAGCGGAATATCCCGCACGGTAGGTCGCCGTCTGCATGGATTGTTCGAACGTGCCTCTCGTCTCTTCCGCGAACGCCCGGTTCTCACGGCGTTCTTTCCCGTAAGCCTTAACCAGCTGCACACCGCTCAGACGCTCCTGCAGCCCGACCGAAACCCGATCCATTTTCGCACGCCAGGCCCGGATCGAGACCCGGATCCCCCCTCGCCACCCGAAGTAGTTGAAGAGATAAAGGGGTAACAAGACGATCAGGATGGTTCCCAGGCGCCAGTTCAGGCCCAGGCACAGGCCGATCGCCACCCAAAACGTCACGAAATCCGTGACAATCGACAGCATGCGCATCGTGACCATACTCCGAACCGTCGCCACGTCGCCCATCACCCGAGACATGATCTTGCCCGTCCCCATCTGGTCATAGAATCTGAGAGACAGGGAAAGCATATGGCGGTACATCGTCTGCCTGATGTCCATGATCAGGCGGTGGGATATGACGGAAATTGTATAGGTGTTCAACACCCTCAGTCCGGAAGCGGTCACGGGCACGACAAGTGTCAGAAACAGGAAGAATTCGAGCAGACTCCACTGACCACCGACGATGATTTCATCGACGATGAACTTCATCAGGAGAGGGGGCGTCATCTGGATGGCGGTCAGAGACACGGTAATGGCGAATGCAACCGTGAGCCGACGCTGGTAGGGCCGG
This sequence comes from Latescibacteria bacterium UBA6620, assembly GCA_002433075.1. GTDB lineage: Bacteria > Latescibacterota > UBA2968 > UBA2968 > UBA2968 > UBA6620. The sequence continues at coordinate 19,220 of DJHM01000013.1, read as the reverse complement.
ACGAACTTCAGGAGCTTCTTGAGATTCCTGACCTTGGAAGGTTCCTGTTCGTCCATTAGAAAGGCAGACAGGTGTGTGGATGAGTTTCGAGCCTAAGTTCTTGAATATAAACCCATTCCCGCCTCAGATCAATTTGGTGGAATATTCTCCTACTCATTAGAATTTTTAATAAATCCTTTTTTTTGGGGGGGCGAATAAACGTCCGTCCCTTCGACAGGACGACTTGACGGCAGCGATACCGACGACTATGTTCGCAATAACCTGCCTCCTTCGGTTCCCTTTTCAACACCCACCGACCCGACTGCCCGTGCCGATTTCTGACGACCCCGCTGTAAAGACCCTGGCCGAATTGCGTGAGACCATGACGCGCAGACCGCGTGGCTGGAAGAAGCTCCTCGCCAGTCTAGAGGATGATGATCGGAAAGGCGCCCGGGTCATTGCTGCCCATACACGTCGACAACTCCGTGCCGAGCGCGCTGAGCGGGCGCGCGTGGGACGACTCCTGAAGATCGAGCGAACCCTCAGAACAAAGGGAATATCGTGGATCGCCGGTGTCGATGAAGCCGGCCGGGGGCCGCTTGCCGGTCCCGTCGTCGCGGCCGCCGTCATATTCGGCCCCGAGGTCGCCCTCACGGGGCTCGACGATTCGAAGACCCTGAATCCGGAAGAAAGAGAGCGTCTCTACGACCAGATCTTTACAGACGCTCTTTCTGTGGGAGTCGGACAGTGCGATTCGGACGAAATCGATCGCCTGAACATCCACCAGGCTACTCTCACGGCAATGCGCCGTGCGATTGCCGCTCTACATCTTCAGCCGGAGCGAGTATTGATAGACGGCAACCATTTGCCCGGCAGCGGCTTATACGAAATGTCTCTCCTCAAGGGAGATGCTCGGTCCCACGCCATCGCCGCAGCCTCCGTCGTAGCAAAGGTCACGCGCGACCGCCAGATGCTGACCCTTGATGGGAATTACCCCGGCTATGGTCTGGGAGAGCACAAAGGGTATGCTTGTGAGACTCATCTCCAGGCGCTCAGGCGGCTTGGTCCTTCCCCCGTCCACAGGCACTCTTTCCACCTCCAGGGATTTCATTCGCCAGCCTACCAGCATCTCAAGACCCGAATAGAGGATGTCTGCCATCCCCAGGACATACCCGCTCTACTGCACGACTTGCGCCAGGCCCGATCTTCCGTGCCCCCCAGGGCATTTCGCGATCTGAAAGAGAAGCTGAATGAGCGCGAGATTCAGCTCAACTGCACGGGGCCCGCCGGCGAACGCATCGCCGAAGACGAACTCCTGAAAGAGGGCTACCTGATCCTCGACCGAAACGTTCGACTGAGTGGCGGAGAAATTGATCTCGTTGCCCAGGCGGGCGATGTGATCGCCTTCATCGAAGTCAAGAGCGATGGGCCGAACGGCCTGGGGGCTCCCGAACAACGGGTCACCGTGGACAAGCAACAGCAGATCGCTCGTCTGGCCGAGGCTTATCTGCAAGAGCACGCGACCACCCTCGCCCCACGGTTCGATGTGGTTTCCGTCGAAATGGCAACAGACCCTCCCAGGGTGGCCATCTTCAAAGACGCCTTCCGAGCTTGAGCCCTCCAACCACGCAGAACGAGCGTAAATCTTGACACAGCAAGGGGTCTCTGGGTAGATTCGGCGCTCGCCCGTGGACGCAAGGTTCCGGGTTTTGCCTGAAACTGCGAAACGATCCGTAGCGCATCCCTCTTAGTTGTGAGACGCCTATTTTCGATTAAGAATCGTGGGTAGGAAACATAGATCCCGCTTGTGAATCGGTAACAGGTAACCGGAATCAGGCCTCGCTTTCAAAGTGAGAGAGCACAGCGTTTCCGGTTGTCTATCGAATCGAGATGCCAGAACAGATCATCAAAGTCAAAGGTACGCGCGACTTCTACCCCGAAGACTGGGCCTACCAGCGATGGCTGAGCGGGAAGCTGTTGGAAGTCGGCCGTCTGTTCGGTTACGAGGAGTACGAAGGTCCGATTCTGGAACCGATTGAACTCTACCTGGAGAAAACGAGCGAGGAAATCGTCGGTCAGCAGACGTTCACGCTGACAGATCGGGACGGCAAAAGTCTCGTCATGCGGCCCGAGTTAACGCCTACGCTCGCCCGGATGGTGGCGGCAAAGGAGGGGCAGCTAGAGTTTCCCGTGCGCTGGCAGTCCTATGGAAGATTTTTTCGCTACGAGCGCCCCCAGAGAGGACGCGGTCGAGCGTTTTTTCAGTGGAACCTCGATCTTCTAGGTCTGGAATCCGCCCTCGCTGACGCAGAGGTCATTCACGTTGCGTGCGAAGTTTTCAAGGCCCTCGATCTCTCGCCCGATCTGGTTGAAATTCGACTGAATGACCGGCAGGGCCTCGAGTCCTTCATCGTCGACGAAATCGGGATTCCGCCCGCTCGGATCGGGGATGTCCTGGGCCTGATCGATCGTCGGGACAAAATGGGCAGCCAAAAATTCGTGGCCGCTCTTACCGATTCAGGTCTCCCGTCCTCCCAATCGGGCGAACTCGATGATGCCCTGACCCGACACCAACGCATCGTTTCTCCGTGGCTGGACCAAATGATGGGCCACCTTGCCGACCGGGGTGTCGAAGACTTCATTAAACTCGATCTCACGATCGTCCGAGGGTTCGATTACTACACCAGCACCGTGTTCGAAGCCTGGGCAAAGACGGACCTACGTCGCGCGCTTTTCGGCGGGGGACGTTACGATAACCTGACGCGGCAGGTCGGCGGAAAGCGAGAGATTCCAGGAATCGGATTCGCGCTGGGTGACATGGCGATCGCCGAACTGCTCAAGGAAGTCGATCGAATGCCTGCGGAATCGGGGCCCCCCACCCGCCTGTTCGTGTCCGTCTTCAGTGACGACCTTCTCACGGCATCCTCGGCCCTCGCAGTGAAGTCCAGAACGGCGGGCATACCGACCGAACTGGGGACGAACCCCGGCCAGCGCCTGGACAGGCAGTTCAAATACGCAGACAGAAAAGGGATCCCGTTCGTGGCTGTGATCGGCCCCGACGAAGTCGAAAAAGACGTGGTGACCCTCAAGAACCTCCGAGACGGCAGCCAGCAGACCCTCCCCACCAGCGCGCTCGTTGACGCTCTGAAACGACAGGACTGATCGATGCCCGAATCACTCGACGGCTGGAAGAGAACCCACCACTGCAACGCGTTGCGAGAGGCAGATGTGGGCAAGGAAGTCACGCTGATGGGATGGGTCGGAAAGCGGCGAGATCACGGGGGTGTGATCTTCGTCGACCTCAGGGACCGGGAGGGGATCACCCAGGTGGTATTCCGCCCGGATATTGAAGCTGTTATGCACGAAAAGGCCGAGGGGATCCGGAATGAGTACGTCCTTGCCGTCCAAGGCAAGGTCGAGCATCGGCCCGAAGGAATGACGAACGACAACCTGGACACGGGTGCCGTCGACGTGGAGTGCCATTCCGTCCGGATCCTGAACGAAGCCGAAACGCCCCCCTTTATGATCGAGGACGATCAGGAGTTGGGCGAAGAGATCAGGCTGAGATATCGCTATCTAGATCTTCGCAGACCTGAGATGCAAAAAGCCATCAAGCTTCGACACTCTGCTTCACAGGAAGTACGTAAGCATTTGTCGCAGAATGGTTTCATGGAAATAGAAACGCCCTTCCTGATGAAAAGTACCCCCGAGGGAGCCCGTGACTACCTGGTACCGTCAAGGGTTCATCCAGGCCAGTTCTACGCCCTCCCGCAGTCACCCCAGACTTACAAACAACTCCTGATGATCGCAGGATTCGAGAAGTACTTCCAGATCGTACGATGTTTCCGGGATGAGGACCTGAGGGGCGACCGGCAGCCTGAATTCACTCAAATCGACATCGAAATGTCGTTTGTCGAGGAAGAAGATGTGATGTCGATGGCCGAAGGCCTGACCCGCCACGTCTTCAAGTCCATTCTGGACTACGACATTCCCAATCCCATCCCCCGAATGACTTACCAAGATGCTATGGATCGATTTGGCGTGGACCGGCCTGATACCCGATTCGAGATGGAGATCGTAGATCTAGAAAAAATCGCACAAGCCTCTGAATTTAAAGTATTTAAGAGCGTAATAGCGGATGGAGGGCAGGTCAGAGGGATCAATGCGAAGGGGTGTGGGTCCTTCTCGCGAAAGCAGATAGACGACCTAGGCACGTACGTGGGGCAGTTCGGCGCCAAAGGGCTGGCGTGGATCAAGGTGACGGAACAAGGGCTGGAATCGTCTATCGTGAAGTTTTTTCCCGAACAAGCTCAGGCCCTGATCCGCGAGGAAATGTCGGCCGAACCCGGTGACCTGTTGCTTTTTGCCGCAGATCAGCCCCTAATCGTGGCAGACGTCCTTGGCAATCTCCGCCTGGAACTTGCGCGTCAGCTGGACCTTCTGGACAACACGGCCTATGCATTCACGTGGGTAACGCACTTCCCGCTTCTCGAGTGGGATCCCGACAGTAAGCGATTTGCCGCGTGCCACCATCCCTTTACGTCTCCCCTGAACGAGGATCTCGCGCAAATGGAGTCGGATCCAGCAAATGTACGTGCCAGAGCCTACGATCTGGTCCTGAATGGGAACGAGATCGCCGGTGGGAGCATCAGAATCAGCCAGACAGAGTTGCAAGAAAGTATGTTCCGCCTGCTCGACATCGGGAAGGACGAAGCAGAGGCGAAATTTGGCTTCCTGCTAGATGCGCTGAGCTACGGAGCGCCCCCCCACGGGGGAATCGCCTTCGGGTATGACCGCGTGATCGCCCTGATGGCCGGAAAACCCTTTATCAGAGACGTCATCCCCTTTCCAAAGACCAATACAGCATCCTCATTGATGGACAACGCTCCCTCAGATGTGTCATCAGCACAACTTCGGGAATTAGGCCTCAGCCTGATTTGACACCCGAGGTTTGGGGCCCCGACGGAGCCGATATCCAACATGTTATAAAATCGCGCACCATAGGCACCGGGTTGCGCGGTTTTCGGGCCCCGAACCCACTCTACTGGAATGTTGCAAACGGGTTAAAAAACAACCGCATATTCAGAATTTTCCCTTGACTTAGGTCCTGGGCTGTAGTAAGTTGACGCGGTACGCGTGTTTGGTAGTCTTTCTTTGCCGATCTATTGATAAACAGCAAGATGGTTGAATTCCGTCGAAAACTAGGAGAAGGGGCACTTTATGTCTCGATGCAGACTGCTGAAGCAAGCGACGGGGGCAGGGTTGGCTGTGGCAATGCTCTGGTTGCCTCTGCTATCCGGCTGCACCTCGATGGCGTCCAAAGAGCAGCTCAGTATGCTCGAGGAAGCACGCAAACGGGCCGTGTCGGCCGAAGCCGACCTCAATGCGTGCAAGCAACACCGCGCAAAGCTGGAGCAGGAGCTGGCGGATAAAAAGTCGCTTCTCGGCAAACTCAAGAATGATCGCGATGTGGTTAAAAAGGCGCTCGGCAAGTATTGGAAATGGTGAAAGGAGCTTAAGGCATGACGTTTAAGAGAATCACCACCACCCTGCTCTGCGCCGTCATCGCGTGTTTCGCGCTGTCGACTGCTGCCGACGCGCAGCAGGGTATGACCTACGACGAGTACAAGATCAAGATGGCCGAATACGACAAGCGGACCTCCGAGGCCCGGCTTGCGCTGGCCGAGTGTAAGAAAATGGGCGAAACGGTCGGCACTGAAATCACCGCGCTCGAAAAGGACGTAGCTGCCGTCAACGAAGAGATCTACGAAGTCCTGGGAACGGACCAGTCATCCATCGATGGTTTCCTCGCTGAACTCGATCGAATCGAAGCCAGGTTGATGGGTCTGTTGAATCTCTCCGACGAGGCCCTGTTCGACAAACGCGACGAAGTAAACTCGATGGAGGATCGCTCAGAGAAAATGAAGAAGGACATCCTCGCGAATCTCCCCGATGCCCAGACCAAGTTCCGTAACATCGATCAGCTTCTCGAGCGGATCAACGCTCGGATGCCCCGCAAGCGTGTGAAGCCTTATACCGTCGCTCGTGGTGACAATCTGTGGAACATCGCGAAGAAGCCATCGATTTACAACGACGCCTATCTTTGGCCTCGCATCTACATGGAAAACCGTGGTAAGATCAAGAACCCCGACCTGATCTATCCAAGTTGGGTATTGAATATGCCGTTTGGGGTTGATCTCAACCAGCACCTTGTCACGAGTGGGCAGCATCTGTCGACCATTGCCGACGCGGTTTACAAAGATCCGACGAAGTGGCATCGCATTTTCCGGGCGAACCAGTCCCAGATTTTGGATGCGAACCTGATCTTCCCCGCGCAGGTGCTCGATATCCCGGCGAACTGACCGGGCCCGCGCTCTCATACTCGCAAGGCTGAACACGTCAAAACAGCTTTTCCGAAGGCTCCTGCTCCCGCTCGTTGCGCGGACAGGAGCCTTCTGTTTTTTCATTACAGTCGTACTCACCCACACCCCGAAGCCAACACCAGTCACACCAACTGCTCGGTCCCGGAGGCAATAGACCTTCGTTGAATGATCAATCCAGCCTTTCCCATCGCATTTCCATTCAGGGGGCTGACCCCCTCTCTCTCTTCGGTCACAACGACGCGAATCTCATCTCGCTCGAAGCCAGGTATGGCGTACGCTTGACAGCACGCGGTGATACGATCCGCGTCGACGGGCCCAGCGGTTCGGTCAAGGCCGTCTCTGCGCTGATCGAAGAAATGATCTCCTGTCTACGACGGGGCGATGACCTCGATGCCGATGGTTACGTAAACGGGTTCACGCCCCCTACGCTTGACGACGAAGAGGATTCACGGGCGGCACTGGTCACGAAAAAGGGACTCGTCAGGCCACGGTCACCCCGGCAGGCAGACTACATCGCAGCCATTGCGGACTACGATATCGTCTTCGGTGTCGGCCCAGCGGGAACGGGGAAGACCTATCTCGCCGTGGCGTGCGCAGTCGCGGCGCTCAAGCGCAAGGAAGTCAGTCGAATCATTCTCACACGCCCCGCCGTCGAGGCCGGCGAAAACCTCGGCTTTCTCCCCGGGGATATTCAGGATAAGGTCGATCCCTATCTCCGACCGCTCTACGATGCCCTTCGGGATATGGTGCCAGGAGACCAGCTTGCCAGGCTGATGCAGGACGGGACGTTCGAAATCGCCCCCCTCGCCTTTATGCGGGGCCGGACCCTGAATAACGCCTTCGTCATCCTCGACGAGGCTCAGAACACGAGCATCGCTCAGATGAAGATGTTCCTGACACGTTTAGGCGCCAACTCACGTGCGGTGATCACGGGCGATGTGACACAGGTCGACCTCCCGGCTGCCTCAAAATCGGGCTTGATCCACGTTCAGCGTATTCTCGAGCACATAGAAGCCATTAAGTTCATCGGATTCACGGAGCAGGATGTGGTTCGGCATCCCCTGGTGCAGGAAATCATCAACGCCTATGATGCACACGAGGCGACCCTGCAGGAGGAGCTACCCCTTTCTTCTCCGGATGACGATGGCCTGCCCCTTCCAGCAACGGAGGACGCCGAACCTTCGTCGAAAACAGACGAGCCGACGTCCCCCCTAGCGACCAGGGTCGAAACAAGCTCATGATGCTTCCCACGAGACGGCCGCACTCCGGCCGCGACAGAGCCGGCCTGGACGGGCTTACGAAGCCGCTCCTTACGGGCGACTTCCTCGGTCGGGCAGCGATTCTACTCGCCCTGACCGCGACACTGACGATGCTCTACCCAGCCCGTCAGTCCTACGAACTTTCCTGGTTTCTGGACAGCACCGTGGCTCTCGAAGAAGTCATCGCACCAAAGAGCTTCTATGTCTACAAGAATGAGGTCGATTACGAAGCGGAACTGGGCGCCGCCCGAGGGAACGTTCCGCCCGTTTTTCTGCTCAACGCCCGAGTTCCGGTTGAGAGACGGTCGGCCGCATCCGCCCTGCTAGACGACATCGTCCTGATTCGAGCCTCGACCTTTCCAGATTCCGTAAAGACCGAACGTTTGAAGGCCAACCACCCTGAAGTCGGGCCGATCTCCGAGTCCGCCCTGGCCTACCTGCTCGACGAATCGCGTATTCCCCTCCAGGGGCTCGACCGGCTCAAGCAGTTGACCGACGAACTCCTCGCATTCAGCTACGGTTCCGGGCTGATGGAGAACCGCTCGGCCATCGAACTCGACACAACGGACAGTCTTTCGATCCTCACCACCACGGGTGAGGATCGTCTCGCCGCAGAGGATGTGCGCGATCTTGACGAGCTTTCCGTCGAACTGCAGGCCCGAATCTTCGAATCCCTTCCCGGTTCCAGCCCGGCGCGCATCCAGGCCGCCTACGAGTTGATCGCAGCCTTTCTGATCCCCAACCTCAGCTATGCCAGTTCCGACACCGAAGCGCGTAGACGCGCCGCAGAATCTCAGGTGGCCAGAATCAAGGGCACCGTTCTCAAGGGCGAGCGCATTATCGACGAGCACGAAAGAGTCACTCCAGAACACGTCGAGAAGCTGAGCTCCCTCGTGCAGCACTTGAATCAGCGCCAGCAGCAAGACCCGTATCTCCCGACAATACAGACCGTCGGGAGGTTCGTCATCAGCGGGATTATGGTGGCCGTCCTCTTCGCGTTTCTCGCTCTGTTTCGCGAGAGCATTTACCGGAGGACGTCCAATCTTGTCCTGTTCGGCATCTTGATGCTGATGCCGGCGATGGTCGCTCACTACGCGGCTCAGTATCCGTTCATCACTCCGTTCCTGGTGCCCATCGCCCTGTCGACGATGCTGGCCACGGTGTTGTTCGATGCCGAAGTCGGGTTCGTCGTCGCCATCGCCACGAGCATTCTGTGCTCCAGTATTCTGGGAAGCCTTCAGCATAACGTGGTCTTTATGATCACAGGCATTGTGGGCGCATTCTCGGTTCGGCAGGTCCTCAACCGAAGTGATTTCTACCGGTCGATCGCCTACCTCTGTGGCGCCTACTTCCTGACCATCGCTGCCACGGGAATCCTGTTCTTCAACTACGCGACGGTCGGTGAGTTCGTAGATCGTGCCCGATGGGACGTTGTCTTCGGCATCTTCACATCGTGCAGCGCGGCGATCCTTGCCATCGGGCTTCTGCCCATCTTCGAGAGTACGTTCAACGTCGTTACCAGCATCACGTTGCTCGAACTATCCGACCTGAACCGTCCACTCCTCCGGAATCTGGCCATCCGCGCACCCGGCACCTACAGTCACAGCATCATTATGTCGAGTCTGTCGGAGGCAGCAGCCGAAGCGATCAACGCCGATCCACTTCTGGCCCGCGTGGGCTGCTACTACCACGATATCGGGAAAATGATCCGCCCCCACTACTTCATCGAAAATCAGAAAGGCATTAACCCGCACGATGAGCTACAGCCACGCCTCTCTGCGCTGATCATTATTTCACACGTGAAGGAGGGCGTTGAGCTCGCACGGGAAGAAGGTCTGCCCCGAGCCATCATCGACTTGATCCCCCAGCACCACGGCACGAACGAAATCGCCAGTTTCAAGCACCGAGCTCTGGAACGTGGCGACAAGCAGGCGGTCCGCGACGAAGACTTCCGTTACCCGGGCCCGAAGCCACAGACAAAAGTCGCAGGCATCATCAACCTCGCCGACGCGATCGAGTCTGCGACTCGAACGATTCCGGGCGGGGCGCCCGACCAGATCAAGGGTATGGTGCAGACCATCATCCGCGGTCGATTCACCTCCGGCGAACTCGACGAATGCGACCTCACTCTACGGGATCTCACCCATATCCAGGATGCGTTCCTGCCGATTGTGGAAGCCACCAGACACGCCCGCGTGGCCTATCCCTGGCAACAACACCATCCGTCGCACGAGCGTAGGCGGAGGCAACAACAACAGCCTCGCCGCGAGCGAAGAGAGCCCACGTGATCGCACAGACACGCCCTGCCCCCCCTCCTGAGTCACCGTCACCTGGCGCAGTCGCAATCAGCTGGGCGGATGAAGTCTCGATCGCAGTCGACGAGCAGGGGCTGTTGTCCACTCTGGGCACCGCACTCCACGATGCGCACACCCCAGGGCGACTGCACATCATCCTGACCAACGACGAGGCCCTTAAGGACCTGAACGTCACCTATCGTGGCATTGATCGGCCGACAGATGTCCTATCGTTCGAAATGGGCGACGATATACATCACGACGAAGAATCTTCACTCGGTGAGGTCTACATCTCGATCGATCGGGCCCGCGACCAGGCGGCCGAAGCGTCCCGACCGATCGACGAAGAGATCGCTCACCTCGCCGTGCACGGCACACTGCACGTGCTCGGCTTCGAACACGACACCGACAAGGGACACGCGGAGATGGTCCAGCTGGAGGAGACCTATCTCGCGCACTGGCGCGCCGCCGTCACACACGGCGCCAGATGATCTCTTTTCCCGCGAACCGGGACGAATGAAGGGAGTGTGAGTCTCCGTTTGGACGACCCACCTTCGAGTACCTACCTCACATTTTTCCTCGCAGTTCTTATTCACGTGCTGCTCGCCCGTCTTGGGGGCGTCAACAATGCGTTGAGCCGATCGACGGTCGAGCGGCTCGCAGAGATGGGCATCAAACGAGCCCGAGTCCTGCTGTCGCTGTTCAGCCCTCGTTACGTCCTTGGGCACGTCATTATTCTGGGCCAGTTCATCGCTGCCGCTCTGGGATGCGTGCTTTCGCTCCAGATCACGAGCGGTCTTCGATCGAATCTTGATCCCGCCTGGCCACACCTCGACGAGGTCCTCGTATCAGGCGCCTATGTCTTCTTTGCCCTGCTCCTCACAAGCCTGATCCCCCCCTACCGACGCGAGGAGGGATCCGAGTCACCCCTGCCGCGTGTCATCGTCGCGTGCTACCCGCTCTATTTTTTGCTCGTCGTGCCCGCCATCATCATCCAGCGCGCACAGACGATCTTCGTGAGCGAAGACGACCTGTCGGCGAGCAAGGAAGAGGAACTTCGGAACATCGTGGAATCGGAGACCGAGGAAGGCACCATCGAGGCTGAAGAGCGTGAGATGATCGAGGGGATCTTCGACTTCGGCGACACCACCGTACGCGAGGTGATGGTTCCCCGAATCGATATGGTGTGTGCGGACATAGAAAGCCCGTCGGACGAAATACTGGATCTCCTGCGACGCACGCGACACTCGCGTATCCCCGTGTACGAGGACCGGGTGGATCACATCCGGGGGCTCATCTACGTCAAGGATCTGCTGCACGCCATCAGTGCGGGCGAAACCTGGGAAACGCGGGAAATAATGCGTCCACCCCATTTCGTCCCGGAGAACAAGACGATCGACGACCTCCTGGCCGAGTTCAAAAGCACACGAATCCATATGGCCATCGTGCTGGACGAATACGGTGGCACCGCCGGCCTGGTCACACTCGAAGACCTGATCGAGGAAATCGTCGGCGAGATTCAGGACGAGTACGACGAAGAAACACCACTCTTCGAATGGGAAGAGGAAACCCTGGTCGCCGATGCACGAATCGCAATCGACGATCTCGGACTCGTTCTGGGTGTCGAACTCCCCCAGGAAGGTTATGAAACGCTCGGAGGATTCATCTACGATCAGTTGGGTCACGTGCCGAATCCGGGTGAGTCACTCGACTACGGCAGCCTGAAAATGCAGATCGACGATGTAGAGGGGCAAAGAATCACGACCGTCCGTATCGAAAAACAGGAGGTCGAAGAGGCCGAAACAACCCCGGGCGAAGCGCCGGACTCTGAAGCCTCACCCGAGCAGTAGAGCGGTTCTACCCGGCTGGAAGGACATAAGTCTTGACCAGCCGTGGGGTTTTTATGACTTTCTGGGCACGGAAACAGGGTCGAGGGGTGGAGCAGTCTGGTAGCTAGTTGGGCTCATAACACCGTTGCTGAAATAGCACACGATGGCCGACGCGAAAGCGTCGGCCTCTTTTTTTCCCAAAACCCGCACGAATAAAGGGGTTAACGGCGTTTCTCTTGCTGCACAAACAATCGTCCCCCCACCCAGATTGTGACGGAAATTACCGATTCTCCCACGTTCTTACGTCCAAAGTGGGTTAAGAATAGGTCACACCAACTCGTTGGGCTATCTGCCGAACCTGATAGAAAAGTGGGTCCGAAATGGGTTTCGCCAACTCGTTAGACTATCGGTCCAACATGGCAAGATCAACGGCAGGAAGGCACGTAGCGAAATCGTAGAAGTAGTGATCAACGGCCGCTGCTCGGGGAGAATGGAAGCTGTAGCTGTGACCGAAGGGGGTCACTCACTGAGTGGCTGACGAGCAGTACGGGGCACAGCGTGTTTGAGGAGGAGCAGGGCGAATGATGACACCAGCTTGCCTTTTGATTTTCCAGATCCGGGCACCTCTGCTGAACAGGCCCCGCCATCCCTGTCGGGGCCTTGTCGTTCCCGCCTAATCCTCTCCATCAGCAGTCCTTGCCCACTGTTCCTCGCCGTCGCATCTTGGGTTGCGATGACCCTCATCTGAGAGGGTTTCATGAGAATTCAGAGTTTCGCAGCAGCCGCGTTATCGTGGGCCCTGATGTCCGCACCGTCCCTTTTTGCCGAAGGGGCAGGCATCGAAACGGATTTGGCGGTTTTATTGATCAGTTCAAGGACAGTGCCGTTATCATTGACTCCTACAAGGGAATAGTGCGGGATATAATCTCGCAATCAGTCACCCATATACCACAATGTCTTAGGAAGTCATTCCAATGCCCAGACGTTTTGTCATTTTAGCAAGCGTGCTCTCGATTGTTCTGGTTCCCACTTTCCTTGGGGCCGATACGGCATCGAAAGCCGACTTTAATGGGAGTGGGACTGTAGATTTTTCAGATTTTCTGGTCTTTGCCAGTGCGTTTGGTACCAGTCAGGCCAAATACGACCTGGATGGGAGCGGGACCGTAGATTTTTCAGACTTTCTGGCCTTTGCCAGTGTGTTTGGACAATCCGTTTCTTCAACAAGTATCACCTTCGAGGATGCTAATCTTGAGGCAGTTGTCCGCGAGGCCATCAACAAGCCTGAGGGAGACATCCTGCTGGCGGATGTCTCAGAACTGACTCTACTACAACTAATCTCCTCAGGGAAAAACATTAGTAGTTTGCGTGGGATCGAGAACCTCACCGAACTCCAGGACCTTTGGCTCAACAAAAACCAGATTAGTGACCTCTCTCCCTTGTCCAGCGTCACCACACTCGAGAACCTCGGACTCGAGAAAAACCAGATCAGTGACGTTTCGCCCTTGTCCAGCCTCACCGGACTCACGTATCTCGCTCTCAACAACAATCCCCTGAGCGCCGATGCACTTGACACGTAGTTCCATCTTCAGAGATATGACTCAAAATTGTTTCTATGCCCTTGTGCAACCAAAAGGCCGGATCCCAAAGCTTCGGAGGTCCGGCCTTCTTGCATCTGCTCTCAGGAGTTCTTGCGAGGCCCTGAGGATGCTACATTGATATGATTTCATTCGCTTACCCTTACCGCTGCCGCCCTTTGTTGCCATGGAGTCCGAGGCGATAGCGAACACGGTAGGGATTTCGTGTTGACCTGCCCCCATCTATGTATCCACATCCAAAGTTAGGACTGGGAACAATCCTGGGGGGCAGGTCACCACTCCGTCCCATGCTGGCAGATGGGCTCCAGCTTCGGCTCGGTGGCCGGAGCCTCATCGAAATATAGCCACTGCAGGGCCCTCCTTGTCGAAGAAGCCGTCGATGATCAAGGCCGGGCGTCGCGCATCGGCCGAGTTATGACCGTAATGCAGGTTGCCGCTTTTTGTCTCTGTGAACGAGGTAGTGCCGATGCAGCGGAGCTTTATGTGAAACCCTAAGCCTGCTCTCGCACCCACGCTTCGACCTGGCGGTGCACCTTACGGATCTTTTGGATGGGTTCGGTGTAGGGCTGGTCATTTTCGTCGAGCAACCCTTTCCTACGGACCCGGTTACTAAGGTAAGCGCCGCAGAGGTGCGCACCCACACAACCGGGGTTTTCCGTCAGGCCCTTCAGGATCTCGCCATAGGCATCCCCGTCAATGGTCTTCCGGCCGTCAGGAAGGGTTATGTTTTTGGAACCATCCGCCCAGAGCACCGGCATACCCGTCTCCTTATACCAATAATCGAGATTCCCAACGGGATCCTTGAAATCCTGAAAACATAATACATCCACGTATGGCCGTGCGCCTTTCATGATCGAGATGTCCAGAGTCCAGTTTGCCTCATACCGGTCGCCGAGAATCAGATGATTCGGATCATAGCGGCGAACCGCGTCGTGACATACTTTGTAATACTGACCGGTGACCTCGGTGATTTCCTCCTTCCCGACCTTCGACTCCAGCATCTTCGGGTCAAAGTAAGGACCTTTCCATTCATTGTCGTTTCCGATAAAAAGCCAGGTAGGGCAATCGATGTAGAAGTAGCCGATGAGCTTGGGGTCCTCGGCCATGACGGCGCAATGCTCACGGGCCACGTGATCACACCAGGCGGCGAATCCATCCGAATAAAAATCGGGATAGCGGGTCTCGTTTTCCCACCAGTGAAAATCTGCAAACGGCAGCTGATGGCAATAGGGCATGTCCAGCCATTGGTATTCGTCGTAGGTAAAATGCCTTGAATGTCGGTGGTTGGTTTTGCCACGCGTTACCACCTCCTGATTCCAGCCTAGGCAATTGAAGCCCCAATCCTTTAGGTTAGGAGCCACGGATTCCTTCAGCCAATGCTCCATGGAATTACCATACACCCTCCTCCAGATGTGTAAGTTCTCCGGATAACGCAAGGTGGCCGGATCCACATGGTTCATACCCAAGGAAAAATACTTTTCTCCAGAGGGCCGCATTAGCCACCAGCGATTCGGTTCCTTCTTTAACTGAAAAAATGCGGTTCGTCCGGTCAATTTATCCTTGGTGGTCTCTGATTCGTTCCATATTTCATTGATTTCCATAATTATATCCTATTGCATAACTCGTGACTCTTCGGAAAATAGTCGGGACCACAGCGGCGATTCCGAACCTAATTCGGTCTGTGAATCGACTGCACGAGTGGGCGAAGGAGCGCGCGTGCGCTCGTCATAGGCTGTTTCTTGATCGTTCCTGTGACAAACACGACCGCGTTGATCTTCGCCTGCCTGATCAGATTCCTCTGGCCGCAGCTCAGAACTGACGCCGAGCTCACGCACGACTTCTGCGACTGTCTTGCCCTCGAAAATGCGTATCTCGGCCTGACGGAGATGGCCGATGATCTGTTCTGCCGTGTAACGCTTCCTGGCCATAGCGCCCCCTTTTTATGTCCCATATCCTAACTTTAGGACTGGGAACAATCCTGGGGGGCAGGTCACACCCATCTGCTCCTCCAAAAGCTAGTGGCTCTGAACCGCACGCGCGCTTAAACTTGGTTAGTTACCCCAGGGTGCGAACTCGATCGGGTG
>DJHM01000013.1:0-3455 GCA_002433075.1 Latescibacteria bacterium UBA6620 | reverse complement strand
CTCAATGTGATGCGAACGCCATCGCCCGGCCGCCTGTCCAGATTGGCCCGAACCGAAATCCGCGATGCGTGGAACACACTCGCAAGCCAATTGGCACCGATGCCGACGAGCATAAAGTTCCGCCGGCTCTTCCAGTCCTTCTGCTCTCCCACAAGCCTGTCTCTCTCTTCTGCAGTCCGGGCAAGAACCGCCCTGTCCCCTGCGTCAGAAGCTTTGGCCTGCATCTGAAGGGCTGCCGTCCCGAACCCCACAGTCGCCAGCATGAAGAAGCCACCGGTACCACGTCGTCCAACTGACCACTGCCCCCAACCGGGGAAGACAGCCGACCGCCACAAGCTTTGCTTGCGTAGCCCCTCATTCTGCTGCAGTAGCGCTGCCGCCTTCGCGAGGAGGAGCGACCTCCTACGGCCCAGATGTCTCTATTGTTGGGGAGAATTGAGAGAGGAAGGAAACTGCTAGGTACGAATATACCTGCGATGGTCTACGCGGACCAGCTTATGCTGGGATTCGAGATAGCCACCTATCAGGGCCGCCAATGCGATGCTAGCGGTCGCCCCATTCGAGGTGGGACGCACACTGTTCTTGGCAATACTTCAGTGATCCGCCCTACGAGCACCCGCTTTGCGTTAGATAAACGTTAGATAAAACAACAACGGGCTACGCCACTATCGGCGTAACCCGTTGTTTTATATGGTCGGGGCGAAAGGATTTGAACCTTCGGCCTCCTGCTCCCGAAGCAGGCGCTCTACCGGGCTGAGCCACGCCCCGTCAACTTGCGCGGCTGAATATACAGAATCGGCAATTTTCAGACAAGTTCAGGGCCATTTCCAGGTCCCCTGTGACGTCAGTGAGGTTGACGGTCCGGACCCAGAGGTCGGTCCTACCCTTTTCTTCTATGGGCCGAAGGCCGCTCCCACCCGTTCACAGAGATAACCAACGCACGACCAGGAACCCGCCGACCAGCAATACGACAAAAGCGATCGACAGAATGTTGAAGTATCTGTCGATGAATGCTTTGATGCTGGGGCCGAACAGTCGGATCAAACCACCGACGAGCAGGAAGCGACCAGCGCGACCTACGACGGATGCGGTCACGAGTGTGGGGACCGAGATCTGGAACACGCCGGCCGCGATCGTAAACACCTTATAAGGAATCGGCGTAAATCCGGCGATGGCGATCGCAGCGAATGCGTTCTCCTGGTACTTCTCCCCCACCAGCGCGAATTTGTCTGCCACACCGTAGAGCTCGATGATGGGCTTCCCGGCCACTTCGTAGAAGGAGTAGCCGATGGCGTATCCGAGCAAGCCGCCGGTTACCGATCCCACCGTACAGACGACAGCATAAAAAATCGCCCGATGCGGTGCCGAGATGGCCAAAGCCATCAGCAACACATCGGGCGGTATCGGGAAGAACGAGGATTCGGCGAAGGCGATCACGAAAAGAGCGGGCGTCGCATAGGGGCTCTCCGACCACCCCATCACCCAATCATACAGACGTCGGATCATCACCCCTCTCCGTCGAGGTCCCCACCTTCCGTGCGACCTATGAAATTTCTAAA
Source organism: Latescibacteria bacterium UBA6620 (assembly GCA_002433075.1). GTDB lineage: Bacteria > Latescibacterota > UBA2968 > UBA2968 > UBA2968 > UBA6620. The sequence continues at coordinate 1,896 of DJHM01000013.1, read as the reverse complement.
CCGCCTGAGAGACCGGCCCTTGAACTCGAGAAACTGCCACCCGCTGACCGATCCGCCCTGCCCCGCGTTGAACGCCCACACGAGCCGGGCGTGAAGCTTCACAGGGGGCACTTCGGCTTCCATAAAGACTTCCAGCGGAATCTCTTCACGCTGTCCAAGCAAGTCTGCGATCGTCCATTCCTTGAAGTGAAGCCGGATGCCCGTCTCGCTGATATCCTCGGATATCATTTCGATTGCCTGCCCGTCGGAGTCCGTAGTCTGGACACGCAGGGCAAGAGGAACCCGTTCACTCTCCTTGCGACGATTCGCAAGCTTTCTGTAAATGCGGGACAGCACGAGACGCCCTCAGCTTCTCCGGTCAGCTTCGACCGGGGAACGTCAACTCGGCAACACCCGATTTATCGAGTTCGCCCTTTCCGACTTCGATCATCTTGTCGAACTGAGCTTTTGTTGCCTTTGCCAAGGGGAGGTTCAGACCTTCTTGCTCTGCCAAATCGAGCGCGATGCCCGAATCCTTGGCTGCGTGAGCGGATGAGAAGTAGCACTCGTGATCGCGGGCGACCATATCCTCGCCATCGGTTTCCAGCACGCGAGAATTCGCACCCGTTTGCGAGAAGACTTCCATCAGCACGTTCAGGTCGAGTCCCAGGGATTGTCCAAGACCCAGCCCTTCAGCCAGGCCGGCCGTGTTGATATTCATCACCATATTCACCAGGGCCTTGACCTGGGCAGCCTTCCCGGATTCTCCGATGTAACGAAGATCGGTGCTCATCGAGTCCAGGATCGGCTTGACGTTGTCGAACACATCCTGCTTTCCACCGCACATCAGGTAGAGCGTGCCTTCTCTGGCCTGCGTGATGCTGCTGGCCATACACCCCTCGAGGCTGTTCGCCCCAGCCTTTTCTGCCAGACCTTCAACTTCGACGTGGATCCCCGGCGAGACCGTTGCGCAATTGATGAAGGTCACACCAGCGGCATCATTCAAGAGGCTGTCGCCCGACTCTCCGAAAATCTCCCGCATCGAATCGTCGTTCGTCACGACAGTGATGATGGTGTTCGCTTTCGCTGTGACATCGGCGAGCGTTTCTGCGTGTGCACAACCGAGTTCGGCGGCCAGATCTCCAGCAAGACTGCTTGCAGAATCGTAGACTACTGACACCGTGAAACCATCGTCCTTAAGATGGCGGGCCATGTTGCTTCCCATCCGTCCAACGCCCACGACGCCGATTGTGAAATCATTCGCCATAGAACGACCCGCCTACTTGAGACCGGAGTGGAATTCGGTCCAGTCTTCGATCTGGTTCAGGTTCACGGCATCCAGAATCGTTCCATCGTCTTCAATTCCGGCACCCGAGAGGATGGCCTTGCGGGTGTCATCGTCGTGGTTGTATCCCTGCGCCGCCGCGTTGAATTCATCGACCGCTGCCTGATCCAGGCTTCCACCCTTCTGCTCCAGAATCCACTTCTCGAACTCGGGATAGGAGGGAACGTTGTCGTGCAAATACTTGAGGGTCGCGTCCTGATCGAGGCCGAGCGCACCGAGGACCATCGCGTCGAAACCAGCGCCGCATTCCGGGTATTCCTCGTGCAGGTTACCCGTCGCCTTCAGCACGACCTTCTGCCAGAACCGCGGTAGGTGAAGCACGCCGAGGGGACCGGAAACACCGGAACTGATAAGGGGAACTGTAGCCATTTTGTATCTCCTTCGTTGAGTGAGAATTGGGGATCTCTGCGGAGGCTTCGCAATGTGATTCGGCAGCATCGAATTGTCAAGCTTGTACACCCAATCCCGGCCGCGTCAGGACCCCATCTGCAACTCGATCACCAATAGAAAACGGGGCCAGATTCTGCGATCTGGCCCCGTCGAACAAACTGGTCGGGGCGACTGGATTTGAA
>DJHM01000016.1 GCA_002433075.1 Latescibacteria bacterium UBA6620 | reverse complement strand
GATACAGAGATGAGGCCAGGTCAGGGTTGCGTTGGATCTTTAGCCACACGCGAACGATGCTTGACGGTCTCGCCCGCGTGAGCATCGCCCTCGACACCAAGGCCTTCGAGCAACCGGATGTGATTCTGGTTGGATTTGCTGAACGTGTGTTTTCCGCTAAGCAACACAGCGATGACCGATCCGTTCATGGGTTACCTATCGTTTTGACTAGTGATTCCTTGCTGGAAAGTACCACGAGCATGCTGTTCGAACCAATCGATCGTTGCCTCCGCAATGCCCTCGTGTCCCCCCTCGAAAATCGTCACGCGTGTTCGGCCGGTCGTTCGTCTCAGATAAATCTCGCGACCCAGAGAGGCGTCCGACACGGTATCGGTCGCACTCGGTGATGCGAGACGCCCGTCCGGCTGACTCAGCTGTTCGATTTCGGTTTCCCTGATCGTGGCATCGCCTCTGGCCTGTGCGATGACGTTGAATGCGTCAAGTGAATGACGCACCGGCACAGATCCCGTGTGGCCGTCGTGGATGCCGGCCGCGATGTCGAGAGCCACGTCCTTCGCGTTCGCCAGATGCGTCAGTGGTGACCGATCTAGGTACCGTGCGGCGATCTCTTCGGAGTCCTCAGGCGCACCTCCGAGGGCACTCCGCATCATCTTTCCATACTTTCCATCTACGTGTCTCGCATGCCACGAAGTCAGATTGCTGATACCCACCCACGCGCTCGCCGCCGTCCACCCGCCAGGATGACGCGCTACCATCAACATCGTCATATGTCCCCCGCCCGAGCCACCCGTCAAAAAAATCCGACGGGGATCGACAGGGTATCTTTCACTCACCCACTCAACAGCATCGAGAATGTCCTGCCGTGCGAGCTCCGACCCGAGTGCGTCGATTTGGTCGTTTCTTCCACGAAAATTGGGACACAGGTAGAGCCATCTCTTCTCTTCGACCAGACGCTCGAGATCTTCATCGCGGCTCTCGAGGTCCGAACTCCACGGATGAAGCGACACGACGAGTGGGAGTGGATCGCCCTCCTCAACGAAACCGGCGGGAAGACTCAGATAGGATGGCTGTTCGGTCCCGTCGAGGGATGAAATCACGTGGATCTTGCTTCTACCCGACATTGAGATGTTCTCGCACGCGAGGGAGTGATGAGAAAGGTGAGTGACACCAACCGTGGATCGATCGTGCAAATCGCCCGAAGCACCAACACCGCTCACCGCCCACCGCCCGTCGCCAGCTGTCTCTTCTCCCGTAACTGGGTCGCCATCACTGATCCCACGAGCCCAATGAACACAAAGATAAAGAAGGACTGCTGATAGGCTCCAATGGTGGGAACGCCGTCTTCCAGGTACTGTCTCAGGAAAACACCACCTAGGGAAGTGCCGATCACGCCGCCCAGAAAGCGGAACATGTTATAGACGCCAGCAGCTGCGCCCGCTCGCTCCTTCGGAACGCTGTCCATGACGTAGCGATGCAGCGCTGCGTGCATCAGTCCTGCCCCGAAGCCGTGGAGCCCGAGGCTCAGACCCACGACCAGCAGCGACGACGACCCCGGCAATCGGCTGAAGATCATCAGCACGATCGCCTGGATCAGGATCCCGACCGAGACCAGCCCGCGGCTCGTCCATCGATCCGCCAGTCCGCCCCCGATGCGCACAATCAGCGCCATCGATCCCGAGTTGATGACGAGCATAGCGCCCAGTTGGGCGGGATGGAGACCGTGGATGTCGGTCAGGTAGAGCGGTATCAGGATGCTGAGCCCGCCCATGCAAATCATCCGTGTCGCGGCGCAGAAAGACGACTGGGCGAACCTCAGGTTGAACAGAAGCTGGGGTGCGACAAAGGGATCCGGGTGACGCCGCTCGCGCAAAACGAAGGTCGTGAGCATCACGACCGATGCCGTAAGAAAACGCCAGTCCTCCAGCGAAGGCACGCCCGTGATCGCGCGACTCGACAGGTAACACACGAAGCACGCCAGTCCCGCGGCCAGGAGCACGACCCCGCCCCAGTCGAAACTACGAATCGGCCGCGACTCATCCCGGGCCGGCGGATTGCTCGGAATCCCCTTCCATACGGCGATCACCGCGAACAGACTTAACGCCCATGAGGTCACGTAGGCGCCCTTCCATCCCCATCCCGCAACCAGGAATCCCGCGATGAAGGATCCTACGAATCCCGTGGCCGGCCCGACCGTCGCCCACGTCCCCAGCGCCCGACCTCGATCTCGTGCTGGAAAAAAAGACGAGATCAGCGCCATTCCCAAAGGCATCATGCCTGCGACGCCCAGCCCGGCGATCATCTGTCCGAGGATCAACTGGGGCATCGAATCTGCCGTCAACGTTACCGACGTTCCACAAAAGAAAACCGTGATCCCGAACAGCAGGAGCTTCTTTCGGTCGATCACATCACCGAGCCGACCGTAGACCGACATCATCGTCATGAACGTCAGCGTAAACGCCGCCGATACCCAGGCCGTCACATCTTCGGGAATCTCAAACGTATCGCGAATAACAGGGAGAGCGACGCGCGACATCGTAGACATCATCGGCATCAGCATCGACGGGAAGATGAGACTCATCAGCAACTGCCGTCGCAGCTGTTCATCCCTCGTGCGTGCGTCGTCGGTCGATTCCGGTTCTGCCAAGCCACCTCCTGTTCGTTGTCTTTTGACGGGTAAAGTCCCGTTCGTCATATTGCGGCGACGTCAAGGCAACGATTCCCAAACTGAACCCGACAGCGGATCTACAAGATGGAATACACCAACTTCGGAAAAGCAGGAGTAAAAGTCAGTCGAATCGCACTCGGCCTCGGGCTTCGTGGGCAGCCGGACCAGGCCGAAGCCCAGCGACTCGTCGAAACCGCGATCGATCGAGGGATCACGTTCCTCGATTGCGCCAACATCTATGGCCCGATGGACGACCGCGCCAACATCGGTCAGTCGGAGACGGTCCTCGGCCGGGCCATCAAGGGCAAACGCGACGACCTCGTGATCACGAGCAAGGTCCACAGTCCCGTCGGGTCCGGTCCGAACGACAGGGGACTTTCCCGTTACCACATCCTGCGCGAGATCGAGGGCACGCTTCGCCGGATGGACACGGACCATATCGACATCTACCTCGTCCACGGCTACGACAACGAGACCCCTCTCGAAGAAACTGTTCGCGCCCTCGATGACGTCGTTCGAAGTGGGAAAGCCCGTTACGTCGGAGCGTGCAACCATACCGCGTGGCAGGCCTGTCGCGCCCTCTGGGTCGCGGATGCCCTCGGCGCGACGCCGATCGTCGGCGTGCAGAACCCCTACAGCCTGCTCTACCGCCGCCTGGAGTCGGAAATGTTCGGGCTCATCGACGACCAGGGACTCGGCGCGATGGCCTACAGCCCCCTGGCCGTCGGTCTGCTCACGGGCGTCTACCGAAAAGGCCAGCCTGCTCCGCCCGGAACAATCTGGGCCACCCGTCGCGCGGATAACTATTCGAACACCATGAACGGTCCCTCCGGCGACATTATCGAGACCCTGGTTGAAGTCGCCAACGAACTGGGAAAATCCCCGGCCCAGGTCGCTTTCGCCTGGCTGCTGTCGCATCCCCAGATCACGTGCGGAATCAGTGGAGCAGACACCGTCGAACAGCTGGACGACGTGCTTGGCTCCGTCGGTTGGAACCTCCCTCAGGCGTTGCGAGAAAAACTGGACGTCTTCAGCAACGTTCCTGACCTGGCCGTCGTATAGGCCCCTGGCCGTACCCATCCCCGAGGAGCAGATGCCCAACCGCTACACGATGACCGACGACGAAAAATACTACTTCGATCTGCGAGGGTACTTGATCGTGCGCGGCGCGCTGAGCGACCGAGAAGTCTCGCTGGGCAACGAAGCCATCGATCGCCACGCCTCCGGGATGCGCGAGCGTCCTCCCGGACTCGGTGGAACATCCAGCGTTCTATCCACCCCAACAGGCCGCCTGGAACTGAGCGGAATGCTGGGGTGGCCGGAACCCGATCGAACCCTGTTCCGACGCCTGCTGATCCATCCCGTCGTCGTCTCACGACTCAACGAACTCTGCGGCCCGGGTTTCCGCCTCGACCACGGCCCGGGGCTGATCGGTGGCAACAAGGGCGCGGAGGGCTTCACCCTTCACGGTGGAGGCGAACCGTTCAGTCACGCAAACTGGTACAGAGTGCAGAACGGCCGCATCCGATGTCGTGGAATCACCGTCGCGTGGCAGTTCACGGACTGTGGCCCCGGCGACGGGGGTTTCGCCGTCGTCCCAGGCAGTCACAAGAGTGAATTCGAAGCCCCCGTAGATCTTCGCAGCGTCGAAAACCCCGAGGACCTCGTCGTTCAGCCCGTAATGAAGGCCGGGGACGTCCTCTTCTTCGCCGAAACCGCAACGCACGGTACGCTCCCTTGGAAAGCCGAGCACCAGCGACGCTCCGTCCTCTACAAATACGCCTCACGCGGTGCTGCAAGGGCCGTCGGGAGACGCTACACGCCCGAATCCCGCTATGGCGACTGGGTCAAAGACCTTACCCCTGAACAACATTCCCTGCTCTACGGTCCGGGCTACCACAGCGGTGCGTCCCATCGTGCAAACCTGGGTTCGGACGGAAAGAAAGTGTGGCTTGTCGATGGCTGATGTGGGACGCAGCAACACACACTCGGAACCCCAAAGAACACCGACAGGGATCTCGACGATGACGGACGAAGAGCTCTACTTCTGGGATCTGAACGGTTACCTGATCCTGCGCAATGTGCTCACCAAGGAGGAGATCCTCGCAGGGAATGCGGCAGTCGACTACTTCTACGATGAAATCCCCAAGCGGAAGGAAGACTGGGGAGGGAGGGGGGCCAACCGGTTGAAGGGAACCGGATGGATGGAGATGCACGGGTTGATGCAGCTCGACAAACCCCACGACAAGCCGTTCCGCGAAATGCTCGTACATCCTGCCGTCATCTCACGGCTCAACGTAATGTGCGGGAAGGGCTTCCGCCTCGATCACGGCCCCCTCATCATCTCGGCCGTGAAAGGGACCGAAGGCCTCAAGTTGCACGGCTCGGGTGAACCCCACAGTCCGCTCACAGGCTACCACCAGCAGAGCGGCGAGACGCATTGCAACGGCGTGACCGTCCAGTTTCAACTCGCGGACGTCGACACTGGCCACGGTGGCTTCGTCTGCGTACCCGCCAGCCACAAGTCGCGCTACCCCGTGCCCGAAGGTGTCCGCACCTGCGACGACGACCTCAGCGTCGTTCTTCAGCCAGCCACGAAAGCGGGCGACGTCATCTTCTTCATGGACGGCGCCCAGACCCACGGCACCCATCCCTGGACGGGTAATCACCAGCGGCGATCGATCCTGATCAAGTACACGTCGAAGTCCGCCGCTCGGGGCGTCCCGGATCCTGACCTCTTTCAGCCCGAGGCCTGGCGCACCGAGTCAGAGCTGGAAGGAATGAGCGAAGCAGAACGCCAGGTCCTGATGGGACCCGGCGTACACCACGATGGAAAGGTCAAACCCCTCGACGTGGACGACCAGGGCAACGTTTTCGTCGTAGACTAGGCCCTGCATCCGACGTAATCCGGTCACGGCATGCCGTGACCCTACGCGTTCAGTGCTTCTTCTACCCTTCTAGCCTTCTGCCCTTCTCCACTCTCAGTCGTTCCTCAACATTACCCAAGCTCTCCCAGCGAAGTCTCCCCGGGTTCCACGAACTCCACCGCCGGACTTTCGACCCGCCCGTACGCGTTCCACACCTTAAACCCCAGCAGCGCCCGTAGATCCTCATCCGCGTCCTCAACGATCTTCCGGTGGGTGCCCATCGTCAGATTTTCCTGTGGCCTGAACTGCGGCCCACAGAAGGTAGAAAGCAACGCTAATCGATCTTGCTCCCCCGTATGTGCCCCCGTCCCGTGCCACGTTCGTGCATCCAGGACGACCGCCGACCCGGCAGGGGCTTCGGGCTGTACCGCATTCGCTTCTCCGGACGCATCCGGTTGTCGACCCGACAGATGACTCCCTGGAACCAGCCGAGTCGCCCCGATCTCCTTCGTGAAGTCGACCAGCATCCAGATCACGTTAATGGCGGCCACCGGCGAGATGGTCGTCGGATCGGACATTTCCTCGTCCACGTCGAACCGGTCACGTCGGATGGATCCGATCGGCAAGGGCGATCGATCGACCCGGGTGGGTGAAGGCATCCACCACTGGTCCGTGTGCAGCGGCATGACGACACCCCCCGGCTTCGCGATGTTCGCGCCATAGCTACTCAGCAGATAGTCGTCTCCCAGGAAGTGATCGACGAGGTCACGAACCGGTCTGACCTTGAAAATGTCGAGGAAGACCCTCCCTTTGTTGATCAACATCCACACTCGTTGGTTGCGTCCTCCGGCCTCCTTCGTAAACGCCTCTGGCCGGATTCGTCCATTCTCGTCACGGAAGGCCCCCCAGTTCTGCTGCCCCCCCCCATCTCGAAAATCTCGTCCCATCTGTTCTTCCGCCGAGGCCTGTGCCTCCAGCCGCGAACGCATCTTCGCAACCTGGTCCGGCGACAGAGCTTTCTCCAGCACGCAAAAGCCCGATTCTCTGATGTCTCTCTTTGCAATTTCGAGGTCTTCCGTCAGGCACGGTATCCTCACCTTCTTCTCCTCATCTGACTTCACCACCCGCAAAAGACAGGCTTTTTTCGTTGCGATGGAAACGCACGTTCGGTATCAATTATCCCGTAGAGGGTCGAAAGGAGCCCCCTCTATCTGCGGCAAGATTGCTCATTATATATTATAGCCTTTCGTCTATTATAGCCTTTCGTCGCAGGCTACCCGAAGCCACCTCCTCCCCCTCCCGTCAGGAGGATTTTCCATGACAGACAGCGAACGTTACTACTGGGACCTCAACGGCCATCTGGTTGTTCGTAATCTTCTGACCGCGAGGGAATTGAAAGCGGCCAACGACGCTATAGACTATGTCGAAGACCGGTGTGCGAACGGCCGGGACGAGGAATCCGATTTCCTGCGCGAGAGCGCGCAGCCCCGATTCATGGGAGAAACACTCACCCGAACACGAAACAACATCCCGTTCCTCTTGATGCTCCGCCCCCCCCACTGCGATCCATTCCGCCGAATGATCTCTCATCCGAGAACCCTGTCGCTTCTTCGCTTCATGTGCGGCCGAGGATTCCGCCTGGACCACGGCCCGCAGTTCATTGGCGGCCTCCCCGGAATCGCGAATCACCATCTGCACGGCGCCGGGGACCCGCATAAACCTTACGTAGCCTATCACCACCAGAATGGCGAACCCTACGTCGGTGGCGTCACTGTATCCTACGCGCTGCACGACGCGTGGGAAGGGGAAGGCGGCTTCGCCTGTGTTCCCGGAAGCCACAAGTCGAACTATCCCATGCCATCTGGGGTCCAGGACTACAGCGAGGACATGGGTGTGGTCGAGAAGCCCAACGTCAGAGCCGGCGACGTCATCTTCTTCATGGACGGCGCACAGACCCACGGCGCCAGGGCTTGGCAGGCTCGCCATCAGCGTCGCGCGATCCTCATTAAATTCGCCAGCCGCACAAGCACGCGCCAGGGAGCATCGCTCTGGCACATCCATCCCGATTCCTACTGGGATTCGAACATCGTCGACGAAATGACTCCTGAACAGCGGGCGGTCATGTACGGCCCTGCATCGGCCCCACGCACTGAAAGCTGTCTGCTCGACGTGGACAACGCGGGAAACGTCAGCGTGGCCGGTTCGTCATAGGATAGCGAAGAATCAACCCATCACCTACGGCTGGATGAATGAGCATGAAAACTATATCCCTTTCCAACATCCTCGTCCTCGTCGCCGGGCTCATCTGTGCGCCCAATGTAGCCGAAGCAGACGAAGTCGATCTCCCCGCACCGTCTCAGGGAGAGTTCAGGCTGGAAGCCGATATCTTCAGCATGTTCCTGGAAGATGGCACACCCTACGAAGAAATCGTCCTCCGATTCCCGACGAGTCAGCTGAAATTCTATCGCCAGGCTTCGGGCAACTACCTTGCCGAATACCGGCCCGAGCTCATCGTGCGTGACACGAACGGCGAGATCGTTCGCCAACTGGGGGGCGGAATCAGCAGGTTCGAACTGCGAACCGAAATGGATACACAGGACCCGTTGCGAACGTTCACCGACATGGTCCAGATCCAGCTACCGCCGGGCACGTACGAAGGCGAACTCCGCATCGAGGATACGCACTCCGGGGCTGTCGGCCGTCAGGTTCTTGCGATCCATGTCCCCGCCCGGGAAGAGGGTAGACTTGCGGTCAGTGACATCTACCTCGCCGAACGCGTCGATCCTGCCGCGGGCGAACGACTCGAGATATTTCGAAAGGGCGGGCGCATCATCGTCCCCGATCCCATTCGCACGTTTTCCACGTCAGTCGCTTTTTACGCCACCGTCCGGAATCTCGCCCGTCGTACACACACCGTGCACTTCCAGGTGATCGATCGGGACGATCAGGTTGTCCTCGACGATCGAAGGTCCTATCCGGGCTACCGAAACGTCGCCCATCTCGTCGAAGGATTCAGCCTTCGCGACCTCCTGCCCGGAACCTATCGCATGCGAGTTCGGGTAAAAGCCGGGGAGGACGAACGGACGATCGAACGGGCCTTTCTTGTCGACGGCCCCACCCCCCTCGTTTCCGATCGGTTCGATGAGGCTACGGTAGAGTCGATGGCCCGTGTCCTGACGGAGCTGACGGGGCAGAAGTATGCCGACACGTTCCTCGGGCTCGAAGACGACCGGCGGGCCGCCTACCTGCACAATCACCTGCTCGCTCGAAACCCCCTGCTCCACAACATTCTCATTGGACCCACAACCGGCCGCGCTCGTCACGAAGTGACACCCGAACTGCTCGGATCGCTTGCCCTGAACGGCGCCCTCCGAAAACGTGTCGATCCGGTCTACGCCGAACGGCTGCCGGAGTACGATCCGGAGATGGTCGCAGAGGCCGGACGCATCGTCGACCTCCTCGCGGACGACAGCAACCCCGTCATCTCCCTGGCCGAGGCTCTCTATTATTATCACGCGGGGGATGTCCCCAGAGGTCAGGTCATCGCACGACGGGTCGAAAAAGCACACGCAACACTTCCCGAAGTCGCTCACGCGCTCGGTATCGGCGAGCTGGGACGAGGCGAATGGAAAAAGGCCGCCAGACATTTCCGCCACGTCCTGACTCTTTCACCCGAACGCACCGACCAACAGATCTATGTCGAACTGGCCCGTTTTCTGGACGGAGGAACGGACGGCGAGAGTGCCATCGACGTCATTCGAAAATCCGTCGTCCACGACAATTCGAACCCGTGGCTCTACTACCTCGTAGGCCGCACGATGGAATTCAAGGAGAAGAACCGACTCGACGAGGCCGAGGGGGCCTACAAGCGTCAGATTACCGTCCATCCGCAGCACGGACGGGCACGATTCGATCTCGCGCGCGTGTTCTTCAAACGCGAGAGCCACGAGGCCGCGATTTCGCTCTGGCGCGAACTCATGGACGCCCGGCCTGAATTCCGGGAGGAATGTGCACTCCAGCTTCTCGACGCCTACCAGAAGACACGCCACACAGCCGGCGCCCAGCAGGTCATCGTCGAACTGTTGCGCAGTGTCGATGAGGAGACCCGCAACCTGTTGGAGGACATTCGTCTCGTCGCCAGCCCCGACGAGGCCAACGCCTATGCCGCCACACCTGAGGAAGGCAAGGGTGACTTCGTCCGATCGTTCTGGCAGAAGCGCGATCCTACGCCGGCGACCCCGGGTAACGAGCGGCTCGTAGAGCACTATCGACGCGTGCTCTACGCGATGCGTAGCTTTTCGCAGGGACAAAAGCCGTGGGATCGTCGCGGCGACATCTACATCCGCTATGGCGAGCCCGCGCACGCCAGCAGCAGAGGCAACATGCGGTTCGAAACCGATCAGGATGTGGTCAACGTCAAAGAGCGGCTCTGGCAGTCGCTGCCCAAGGAAGCCCAGCAGGAAATCATATCTCGCGCGACACGCCTCAGGACTTCCTATCGAGACGTCCGGATCGGCAATGAAACCGGGAGTGATGTCGATATCGGAGATTTCGAGTCGATCGACTTCGAACTCGACCCCCTCCGTGGGTTTTTCGGTACGTCGTCAATGAACGACGATTTCAACTACTACTACGGAATCCAGACGACACAGGCCGACAAGGGCTTCAAGATGGACAACCTCCGTGGGCGCCCGACCTATCCGGTCGATGGAAACTCGCGGTGGGAGTACTGGATCTATCCCTACGTCAACGGAGGGATAGAGGTCCAATTCGTGTCGCTCTCGAGCAAGGCCCCCTACGACTATCCCGAACTGCCCGGTGGGCGCGAACTCACGACCCACAACCGAGGCTTCTGGATCGAGCGTCGGCCCGAAACCGTCGTCTCCAAGGCGATCATCAATCATCCCGATGTTTACGATTCGCCTGTCGAAACTCTCGACTTCCACGTCGACACGGCAGATTTCAACGGGACCAACGAAAAGACCCGTCTAGAAGTCTACTACGGCGTTCCCCTCAACGACATCGTGACGTCAGGCAGATCCGAGGGGGCGCTCGAACGCGGCATCGCCCTGTTCGACAGCACCTGGACACCCATCTATCGCAAAGTCGTGCCCCTCCCCTTTCGCGTCGACGCCGACACGGAAATGGAAAAGGGAACGCTCGTCATCGATGAACTCGCGCTGAACATCCCTCCAGGACAATACTGGCTGGGAGTTCAGATTGACGATCGGGAGCAGGGCATCCAGGGCGCCTACACCCAGGAGTTGATCGTCGAAAGCTACCGGAAAGCGGGGCTGAATCTGAGTGACATCGAAATGGCCGGCCGAGTGACGGACTCGGACAACCCTCTCAAAGGGGGCTTCGACGTCCTTCCCCTTCCTTCCCGCACGTATCGTCCCAGACAGCCGGTCACCATCTACTATGAGGTCTACGGTCTGGAAAAGGACGAATTCGGTCAGACCAGCTATCGGATGGACTATAAAATTCGCCCCCAACGCGGGAAGGTGAGTGCCGTCCGCGTCCTCCGCGCCCTTGGCAGACTCCTCGGCATGGAAGAGAAGTCTGTTTTCTCGACCTCATACGAACGGACAGGCGAGGAGGAGACCGAATTCAACTTCCTGGAAATCGACATGGGCAAGTCGGGCAAGGGACGGTTCGAGCTCGAAGTCTCCATCACAGATCAGAACAATGGCGACACCGCGCTAAAAAAGGCCGTCTTCCACGTTAGGGACTAGCGGCGAGCAGGCGTGGCTCAGCTTCACTCAACCATATATACACTGTTGTATGATCGGTTCCCTCGATAGGTAGCCACACCCACTCTCGCAGCCTCCGAAGGAGGCGACACCCGCTCCCCCGCCGTCCCGGCCCACCCAAAACTTATTCCACACGAAAGCCGCCAGGACCGACCGTGAACGTCTTAAAAATCATGTCCGACCGTCACACCGCGGAATTCGCGGGCTGCTACGGTGACGATCGCATCCGAACCCCCAACCTCGACGCCCTTGCCGATCGAGGGACACGTTACGACGCCGCATACTGTCTGAGCCCCACGTGCGCACCCTCTCGCGCATCGATGATGTCCGGGCGATACATCCACGAAATCGGCACCTGGTGCAACGCGCATCCCTATTCGGGAAAGCCTGACGGGTGGGGGAAGCACTTTACCCAACAGGGCGTCCACTTCACGACCATCGGCAAGCTCGACTTCTACGAGGACGCCGACGTCGGTATCGCCGATTGCCGGAAGCCCTCCTATCGCACGAGTCCCGATGTCACCACGCTTTACCGCGATCAGGAGATCGCCCGATACCTTTTCGCCTCACGTTATCTCGAAACCGGCCCGGCCGAGACCATCAACGCCTTTCGGGGCGACTTGGCCGTGGCCGACGAAGCCGCCAACTGGCTGGCCAACGATCGCCCGACCAACAGGCCGTGGATCACGGTCGTCAACTTCAAGCACGGTCATCGGCCCTGGTTACCGAACACCGAGCGGTGGGACCATCACGACCCCCTCGTGCCGACCGAGTCCCTCGACGGCCGTTTCACCGAACCCCTCGACGCTCTCCACCCGTTCCACCGTGGCTTCTCCGTCTACAGCGGTGGCCACCTCGTTTCTCTGGAGGCCATGCGGCGTGCGATCGTCGGTTACCTCGGTTGTATCGAAATTCTCGACAGTATGATCGGTACCGTGCTCTCCGCTCTCGAGGCCACGGGCGAGCTCGAGGACACGCTCGTCATCTACACATCCGATCACGGAGGCAACCTGGGCGAACATCGCATCCTCGATCACGGTGGACTCTACGACGAATCGGCACGCATTCCCCTGATCATCGCGGGCCCAAACGTAGCGAGCGGAACGGTCGTCGACACCCCCGTGTCAGCCCTCGACCTCTACCCAACCGCCAACGCCGCCCAAGAGCTCGACCAACCTGATCACCTGAGGGGCGCCTCTCTCATCCCTCTCGCCTCCGGCCAGAAGAGTGAGAACCAGACACCCGCTCTCTGTCAGTTTCACGCCACGGGATTCCACAGCAGCGGCTTCGCCTTGCGTGACGACATCCACAAATTCATCCGTTGCGTCGGCGAGCGATCGATGCTTTTCGATGTCGAGAACGACCCACTGGAACTGAACGACCTGCTCGCGGAAGAACGCGTCACCGAGGAGAGTCGTGCGATCGAACAGCAGATGAACGAGGCACTCGAGGAAATTTGCGATCCCGAGGAAGCCGACGAGCGGTGCAAGGCCGCCCAGCGGCAGAAGAGGCAAGAGCTGGAGTCATCCGGACAGTTGTTTAACGAACTCGACCGCCGAGGATTCGAGCGTACAGCCGAGAGGCTCGTCCCCCGGCCCGAAACCGTCTTCGAACCCCCTCCTGACGCCCTCCGCCCCTGACGAAACCGGGACTCTGCACGATCTGCTTTGCCTATGGCGGTAGCCCCCGACTCCCTTCCTGAACCCAGGCTCGAAGCATCCCCTCAAGTCACCCTTCGCGCCATATCCATCGGCGCCGTCTGCGTTGTCTTTCTTGCCTGGGGCGGTCACTACACACGCCACATTGCGCACACGACGAAGATGGTCCAGGATCATCTCCCCTGGGGTGCAGTCGTTCCCCTCATCCTCATCGCCGTCGTCATCAACAAGCTCCTGCAGAAGACGCAGCCACGATGGATGCTCTCTCGTCCCGAACTCCTCACGATTTTCGGGATGAGCCTGATCGCCTCTGCCTTGCCCAGCTACTTCATGGGCCACACCATCCCCAACATCGCAGCGCCTTTCTATTTCGATAATTCCGAGAACCGCTGGGGAGAATTCATCCATCCCCACATCCCCCACTGGTCCGTCATCACCGACAGAACTGCAGCGCGCTGGTTCTTTGAAGGAAGACCCTCGGGCGCACCCATTCCCTGGGATCCCTGGTTCGTCCCGCTGTTCTAGCGACTCAGTCTGGTCTGTGTCATCCGGGTGTTCGGATTCTGCCTCGTCGCCATCCTCAGAAAACAATGGGTCGAACACGAACGGCTTGGCTTCCCGCTCGTGACGCTACCCGAGTCACTGGCCGAAACCGATCGCGAGGGATTCTTCACAGTCCGGATGCTCAATCGACCCCTCTTCTGGCTCGGTTTCGTTCTCGGCTCGGCGACCATCTACTAGAATATGGTTTCATACTTCTACCCTCTGTTCCCGAAGATTCCCGTCAATCTCGGCCTGATCGAACTCGGCCCCTACTTCCCTCCATTCTACACCCTGCTGTATCCTCTCATCGTCGGTGTCGGCTACTTCATGGATCTCGACATCACACTGAGCATCATCGTCTTCCATTTCATTTTGAAGATCCAGATGGGCATCGTTAATCGGCTTGGCTTCGAGATCGGCCTCACACATTCCTGGCCGTCGTCCGAGTTCGAAAACTGGCAGGGCTTCGGCGCCCTCTGCGTCATCGTCCCCTGGAGCCTGTGGATGGCGCGCGAGCATCTGTCCGCCATCTTCAGGAAGGCCTTCACCGACGACCCAAGCGTCGACGACAGCGGAGAGTTCCTCTCCTACCGAACAGCCGTTTTCGGTCTCCTGGCGAGCGGAGCTTTCATCGTTGCACGGTAGGTCAGTGCGGGCATGCCCCTCTTCGTCACCCTTCTGTTCGTGACCTTGCTGATCGTCGTTTGGCTGGGCATCACCCGTTTCGCAATCGAAGGGGGCTTGATCAGTTCCCGCACGATCCAGGCCCAGTTCTTCACCTACCGTATGGTCGGGGTGGAGACTATTCCCCCCGCGGGACTCGTCGGGTTCGGGCTGACCGAAACCTGGCATCACGACATCAAGACGATTCTCCTCGCCGATCTGGCGAACGCATCGTATCTCTTCCGCGATTTTCGTGCCGAACGCCGTCGACTTGTCTTTGCCGTCGGTCTCTCCATCGTCCTCGTCGTGTGCGGGAGCGCCTTCTACCAGATTGCATCCAGTTACGACACGGGCGCCTTCAACTATGGTGGGATCTACGGCCCCTACGTCAATAGCACCTACGACACGATCGCGACTCACATCCGCGATCCCTACGCCATCAAGCGCGAACGGGCGCTCATCGGCCTGGCCGGAATGGCCACCACAGCCCTGGTGCTCTTCCTCCGTTACCTGTGGGCTTCATTTCCATTGCATCCCATTGGGTTCGCCGCGGTCACTGCCTATCCCGTCAACCGCATTGTGTTTTCATTCCTTATTCTCCTGGCTCGCTAAGTCCGTCATCCTCAAAGCCGGTGGCATAACCCCCCTACCGTCGGGCAAGCTTTCTGTTCCTCGGCCTGATGGCCGGCTACTTCTTCGGCGGCGGTGTCAGTTTTCTGGTCGATTTCATCTGGTTCCCCGAAGACGGGCACTCTCTCGCCCTCTACTGAAAAAACAAAAGAAGGCGACAGCCTTCGAGGCCATCGCCTTCTCGAAACATCATCACACGGGTCGCCTATCCCACCACAGGATCCTACGGGGCAGGAACCTGCCTCCCCACCAACCCTCCAAGCCATCGCCAGTACGTTGGATCGTACGCCTCAACTCGCACGTTGCCCGCCCTCTCCATCGCTTCGTCGATCTCCCCTGCCCGGATCAGCGCGTAGAGGGTGAGATGGACGACCGGGACGGGAGGCGCGTCCTCGTCCAGCGCCTCCTTATACAGTACCGAGGCCCGCTTGTAATTTCTCTCAGCGAGAGCGGCCGCGGCAAGACTTGTTCTGTAGTGCCCGGTAAGCGACTGGCGGCTGGACAGTGTCCGTATGGCCGCCAAGAGGTCCTCCCAAACACGAAGGTGCCACTTAGGCAGGGTCGTCAGGGTCGTACGCACCAGAAGCTCGTGCAGGCCCCCCACCTGCTCTGTCGGGTTCCACGATCGCGTAACTGGCGAAGCCTGCTGGGCAAGCAGGTCGTTCACAACTCCCTGAAGCCGAAAGTATCCTTCTGCCGCTCCCCGAATCTCCGGTGGCAAAACTGAACGAACGTAGTCGCTCTGCCGGAATCGCTCCTCGGCTCGGGCCACATCCATCCAGTCGGAGTAGGCCGTCTCTTGACTGCGTCGGTCGATGCGGAACGCACCTAGCCGGCCTGGATACGCGTCCACCAGCGGCGCCACATCTCGGGTCATAGTTCGCAGGTGTGCCGGATCAGACATGAAAAGCGCGCCCAGTTGCGCCGGCCGCTCGAGTCCCAGAGCCGACAGCTCCTGCCGAACCGCCGAATCCCGCCACTGCGCGACGAAGCGGTCCGCCGACGTTCGCCGAATCCCCCCCCTCGACCCGATCAACATCCAGTTCGTGCCCGACCCTGTCCACATCGACGCATCCTCGAACACGTCCAAAAAGGCTCGCGTGATGGCCAGTGACTGCGACGGATCGAGCGTATGGACCGGAAGCCAGTAGCTGCAGATGCCGCCCTCTGTCAATCGATCGTGAATGAGCTCGAAATACTCTCTCGTGTACAGATTAACTACCCCGGCGTGCTTGGGCGGGGGGGGCTCGCTCGTAATCAAGTCGTAGCGGGCAGGGGTGACTTTCAGGAACTGCCTGCCGTCCTCAGCGAATGTCGTTACCCGAGAATCGTCCACCGGATTCCGTCCTGCCTCGGAATACGGCACACGGCTCAGGTCGAGCACGTCGCGAGAGATATCGACGATGTCGATGCGCTCGATCCCATCCGAATCGACTAGGGATCGAGCCGTCGAACCCACCCCGTAGCTGATCAGCAGGGCGGACCGGATATCCCCGTGAAGCGCGAGGGGCAGGTAGGTATACAGTTTCATGTACCGCCGGTTGAACACGCTGCTCGAGGCCATGCTGAACCCGTTCGTCACGAGCTGATACGACACAGGCACCCCCGCCAGATGATTCTCCAGATAAAGAATCGTCTCGGTCAGCCCCTCCCGGGTCTCCACGATGCGCGCCGTCCTCGGATAGCCGAAGCGTTGGGCGACAACGGGATAGTGACGTTCCGAAAGCGAGTCGAAAGGGAACGCAGCCAGCGCCGCGAGCAAGGCGACAGGGGGTCCGGCCGTCGATAACGAACGCCAGCCCCGAGCGTTCAACAGGAAACCGATGATCCCGTAAGTCAGCGCCATCAGCCAGAGACCACCCTCTACACCGGTGTGGGGCAGAAGTACGTAGCCGCCGACAAGGGCACCGGTGCCGGCCCCGAGCGTATTCCAGAAGGCCATCCGGCTGGTCGCATGAATCGGCGAGTCCAGCCGTCGATTCATCTGAGATCCGATGAACGTGAACAGGAGTCCCGATAGGATCGCGACCGGCAGCGCCAGGGTAGCCGTAAGTGCCAGGACGGGGCCTGCTTCGACCGCGAATGGCTGACCCAACGCGTCGTGGATTGGCCCGAAGACGCCATACAGACCGATGCACGCAGCGCCCGATAAAAAGGCGAGCGCGGAACCCAGGTCGTCCGCATTCGGGCGCCGAGCGATCCACATTCCGCCTAGTGCCCCTCCCATCCCGATCCCGGCAAGCACCACGGCCAGCATCAGGCTGAACGCCAGGGACGTACTCTGAACGAAGAGGTGTAGAAATCGGAACCAGATCACTTCGAGCGCCAGCAGGCAGGCACCGGAAAGGAAGGCCGCGACAAGAAGCGCGGCCACGGGCGATCTCTTCGCTGGCCGACCCTCCTGTGCCGGTTCGTCAGTCGGTTCTTTCAGCAGAAGCAGAACGGCCGACGCAGCTGACAGATCGAGCAGGAAGGCCAGCCCGGTGGCCTCATACAGTCCCCAGGAAGTAATCGCGATCTCCCCGCACAGGGCTCCGGCTACTGCCCCCAGGGTGTTCCACCCGTAAAGGCCGCCAAGGGCTGAGCCAAAACTTTGTTCGGACCGGGTCAGGGCCCGAACCAGAATCGGCAACGTCACGCCCATCGCAGTCGACGGAACCAGCAGCAGGAGGAAACCCAGGAAAAGCCGGACGACATTGACCATAAAAGGATGGCCTACGAGGTCCGTGAAGAGAGGTGTGATCAGAGAAGAAAAGGCGGGCAGAATCAGGACGAGAAGCACCCCAGCGACAGCCACACAACCCTCTGCGGCAGCGAAGAATCGGAGAGGACGCCGAATCCCGTTGCTGAAGCGACCCACCAGATAGTTGCCGAGGGCGAGGCCCGCCATGAAAGCCGACAGCACCACGCTCGAGGCCTCCGCGCTGTTTCCGAACGTCAGCCCTGCCTGTCGGAACCAGATCGTTTCGAACACGAGGGCGCCCGCACCGGAGACGAAGAAAACAGCCCGGAGCATCAGCCGATAGGGTTGGTAGGACGAGGTTTCTGACATAGGTCGGATGCTGAAGAGCGCCTCGGAAAATAGGTACCAAGTGTTGTACAGGGAAGACCTGACTTGCTGCGGCCGAGACCGGAACGAGCCTCTGAAGGATCAAGAATTCAGGGGTTCGCAGAGCCGCCAAGGCCCTGCCCCGTCGATGGACGGAACGGGTCGTTGCTGTTAATTTACAAGGTGTTACGTTCTTAAAAATTCTGTAATATGGTTGCAATATTTCTTGACATCAAAGCAGCACCAAGCTAACTTGTGTCGATTGACCTATTTATAGCTAATTCAATTGTTTAAATATTCTAATAATATGTGGACTGAATTTTTAGAGAAACTGATCGGTCCCGTGGGCTTGGCGACAACACGATTCATCGGCTCTCCCCTTCGGTCGATCGGTACTCTTCGATTTACCACAAATAAATGAATTAACAACTGTTTGCGGGCCTATGGATCCATCAGGTCCGCTTCTTTAATTCCCCGAAACCGGCACCCGAAACGACTTCGGAAGGAGACTGATTGGCAGATTTTTACCGTTTCAGACAGTAAGATCACTTGTTAGAGGGCCTTAAGCTGGGGTGGGCCATAACAGAAGCCGACACTCGTGACTGGGACGATCGGTTTCTGAACCCATCATTGCACCACCCGGGTGCAATGTCACTCGAAGAGGAGTTCGACGCATGAATTACCTTCGGTTTCTCAGAGTCGGTGTGATCGCGCTTGCCGCGGTGGCACTCGTCTTTGCAACGCCGTTCGAGGCAGACGCACAATCGACGACCGGTAAGATTTCGGGTCGTGTGATCGATGCCGCGACCGGCGAGGCGCTTCCTGGTGCCAACGTCGTCCTCGAGGGGACGACTCGTGGTGCTACGACGAACGTGAACGGGGAATATTTCATCATCCTCGTTACACCGAGTCGTTACGTGGTTGCGTCTTCGATGGTCGGTTATCAGACGGTCCGCAAGACGGACGTAATCGTCCAGTTGGACTTGACGGCGACGGTTGATTTCGAGCTGGCGCAGTCTGCTGAGCAGCTCGAGGATCTGATCGTCACTGCCGAGCGTCCGCCAGTCCAGATGGACATCGCGTTTGCTCAGACGACGCTTTCAGCTGACGAGATCAAGGCCGCTCCAGTGGGTTCGCGTATGCGTGATGCGTTCGCGACGCAGGTGGGTCTTGACGAGGACAGCTGGGGCTTGTCGATCCGCGGTTCGAACGAGGAAGAGATTGTTTACAACCTCGACGGCGTGGGTCAGCGTGATTCCCGTAACAACCGTCCTTCGTCGAGTTTCAGCACGACGGCGACGCAGGAAGTGCAGGTTCTCACGGGTGGTTTCAACGCCGAGTATGACAACGTTCGTTCCGGTGTTGTGAACGTGATCACGAAGGAGCCTCGTCAGTGGACGATCGCCGGTGACGGTCGTATCAGTCCTGCTGCGAAGAAGAACTTCGGTCCTGCGATCTACAGCGTGGACAACTGGTGGGATGTGGGTCGTTACCAGTCGTTTACGGCCACGGCCGATCGCGATGGCGACGGCAGTGCTGACTTCGAAGGCTGGAACAACCTGTTCACGACAAACGGTGGCCCCGCGGGTAACTGGAACGCCGGTATCTTCAACGATCCGATCCAGTCTCCCGAGCAGGCCAAGGCGATCTGGGACTACCAGCATCGCGCGATCGAGGACAACCAGCAGCAGAACCTGAACGGCGAGGATCGCGACTCCGACTACACGTATGACCTGACGGTTGGTGGTCCTCTTCTCCAGGACAAGGTGTCGTTCCTTCTGTCCCAGCGTCGTGAGCGCACGGCGTATACGTGGGGTATGGCGGTTCCGAACTACCGCGACAACACGGTGCAGACGCGTTTGATCTTCACGCCGACGGCGACGACGAAGCTGAACCTTGGCTTCATCCGTCAGTGGGGTCAGGGCGGCAAGTATGGGAACTTCCTTGGCACGTATGCTCGTGGTCCCGAGTTCGAAGCCAGCAACCACCGCGATCGTAACATCTACGCGATGGGTTCGGGTTCGAACATCGAGACAATCGAACGTAACCACGGTAACCTGACGTGGACGCACACGCTTTCTCCGAAGACGTTCTACAACATCACGGGTCGTTTCGGTCACGTGGACTTCCAGTCTTCGTGGCAGCCGAACCAGGCGCGTGGTGTTCCCTCCGCCGCGGCCGACCCTCAGGGTAACATCACGAGCTTCACGGGTCAGATCACATCGGACGGCGACGGTCGTCTTCGCCAGTCGAACCTGACGCGTAACCTCGGGGAGTCCGGTGTTGCCAGCCCGGTTTCCGACGCTGAGGTTGCCAGTCTGCGTGCTGCGGGTTCGATCATCCTCGACGAAGCGCCTCTTGGCTTCACCTACAAGCCTTCGCAGCGCGACCTTCTGGGTCTGTATCAGTTACGTGGTGGATCGGGCAACCCGGCACGTTCGGGAGACTGGTCGTGGATGTATGAGACGGACGTGTCGATCGATATGACGAGTCAGATCACGCCGAACCACCAGCTCAAGGGTGGTTTCCAGCTGCATCATTTCTGGCTTCGTGAGCTTCGTGGGTTCAACTCGGCCATTCAGGACGACAGCCGTCGTGCGTTCGACTTCGAGCCCGATCCTGGGTTCGAGGATCCGGCCACGATGGGTGTGACGGACACAGCCGACTTCCACAACTACTGGGTGAAGACCCCGCTCTACGGTGGGTTCTACCTCCAGGATCGAATGGAGTATCGTCAGATCGTCGTGAACGCCGGTATACGTCTGGACTATCACCGTCCGGATCTGTATTTCGACATTCCGAACGAGCAGCACGCAGACTGGATGGGCTCGAACGCGGTGCTTCTCTACCAGCGTGCTCGTCAGATCCGTCCGCCTACGAAGTACAACTTCAGTCCGCGTTTGGGTGTGAGTCACCCGATCACGGTCGAGTCGAAGCTGTTCTTCAACTACGGTCGTTTCATCCAGCCTCCGACAGCCGACGAGCTCTACCAGTCGCAGTCAGGTCTGGGTGAGCCTCTGGAGCAGTTCGGGAACCCCTGGATGGAGAGTCTGCAGACGATCGCCTACGAAGTGGGTTACGAGCGGAACGTGAACAACTACCTCGTGACCGGTACTCTCTACTTCAAGGACATCGAGGGTGAAGTCACCAACCCGCGTCTCTACGTGAACAACTCGACCCGTCGTTCGACGCGTTTCCGCACGAACGGTCAGGTCAAGGATCAGCGTGGGTTCGAGCTTTCGGTGCGTAAGGCTCGTGGCAAGTTCCTGACGGGTTTTGCTTCGTATGATTACCGCGTCGATCGCACGCGTGAGGTGGGTTGGGCGCGGATCTTCGATGTCAACACGGTGTCCACGGCCTCGTTCCTGGAGATCGAGAGCAGTGCATCGGGCGCCAACCCGCTGTTCAAGGCGCGTCCGATCATCAAGGTGGGTCTGAATTTCCGCACGCCTCTGGATTACGGTGGCGAGCAGTCGCTACTCAAGGGTGGATGGGAAGGAAATATCTACTTCCGCAACGAGGGTGGCCAGTGGTTCAACTACAACCCGAACAACGATGCGGCGCTTCGCAACGTAGACAACGCGCAGTGGAAGGACGAGCGTACGCTTGATCTTCGTCTGAGCAAGACGTTCGACTTCGCCGGGGCCCCGATGGTCTACTTCGAGGTCCAGAATCTGCTCGATTCTCGTGTGCCCAACACCAACCGTACCCGTCCGTGGGATCACCTGGGTCAGGTCAGCCGTGGTCAGGAGTTCGAGGACTACATGACGGCCCTGGGGTGGACGGTCAATGCGAACGGCAACCTGAGTGAAGGCGACAAGCCAGGCAAGGACCTGGGACCGCAGTTCAATCCACGTCGTGACTACCTGTTCTGGTTCGGTAAGCGCGACTTCCACTTCGGTCTGAGGTTCAACTACTAAGGAAAGGGGCCGGCGGCTCGTTCTTTTGAGCGAGTCCGGCGGGTCTCTGGAGGACATTATGCTTAGAAAGTTTCTCATCCTTACCGGAGTCTTCCTGCTTGCTGGATCGGTTTCCGCCCAAGATCCGCAAGTCGGGCGGAACTGGGGATCGACGTTCCCCGGCGGTCTTGAAGAAGGCCGGACGGACCCCGATATCGGTTATCGTGTCGCGAACAACTGGTCACCCCAGTCTGCGATCATGATGACCAACTTCAACTCGCCGAACAAGACCGAGGACCCGAACCTGGATCCGAACACGAACTACCCTGTGTTCATCAACGACAGGATCGATGATCTCGGTCAGTTCACGCGAACGTTTTTCCAGGCTGTGGGTGTTCCCGGTCCTCACGACTTTCGCTTCGACCCCCCGACGCTGACACAGGACGGGGAGTTGGTGCGTCGTACGGCGTGGACGGTGTTCCCGCAGGAGAACGACAGTGTGATTGCCGCGCTGGGTTCGGATCTTCACGCGGAGTCTCAGGTTACGGACTCCGCGGGTATCCTTCAGCGTTCCCAGACGTTCCGCTGGTCTCACCACGATTATGATGAGGTGATTTTCCAGATCTGGACGTATCAGTTCCCGACGTCTCCGCTTCATCCCGATCTGAGCGTGGGTGAGCGTGGGGCCGGACCGGCTCCGGAACTGGCCACGAACAACCCGATGTATGAGAACTTCCACATCGGTCATCACTGGGCGCCGTATGCGACGAACCGTGGTCCGTCCGGTGGTTCTCACATCACGCCCGAGCCGGGCACGGGGTCGCGCTGGCTCGACGCCGGTCTGGGTCAGGTGGGTCTGTGGGACGAAGTGAACTACTACGACGACTCCCGGAAGCTGTTCTACTCGCACGATGGCGATGCCACCGACGCGGTCGGTTACCGTCCTGATGGTGACGATCGTGGCGAGCCGGCTCCGGGTGCTGGTGGCACGCTCGACTCGGCGGCCGAAGCGCTGGTGACCGAGGGTGAGTTTATGGAGTCGTATTACAAGGGTCGTATTTTCCTTCACGTCGACAAGACGCCGACCGCGATCGGTTCGAACCTGTTGTCCGACAACTGGCTGGACGACGCGAACGAGCCGGATCCTGAGCTGCGTCAGCCTCGTCGTGCCGACATCGTGCCCGATGCGTCGTGGCGTTCGACTGCCAGTAACGACGTGACGAGCACGCACGAGTTCTACACCCAGCCGAACACGACGCGCGATCAGCGCATCTTCGTGTCGGACCCCAATCAGGCGGGGTGGGCGGGTTCTTCGCAGCGGTTCCAGGAGTGGATGACGGTCTTTGGCCCGTGGACGATCTCCCCGGGTGAAGAGATCAAGATCGTTTCCGCGTGGATCGTGCACGGTCCCGATCTTGCCGAGAACAAGCGCATGGGCGCACTCTGGCAGAGTGGGGCCATCTCGTTCGCCGAGAAGGAAGCGTTCCTCGACTCGGGTATGGACTCTCTGGAGGTGGGTATCGCGGCCGCCCAGCAGGCGTGGGCGAACCGCAATATCATCCCCGATGTAGGTCTTCAGCCCGTGGGTTCGCTCGTTCCGGCGTGGCCTTCGTCGTTCACCGTCAACTCCGGTCCTGACCAGAACGAGCTGTCCTGGTCGTCGGTCACCGGTGCGGTAAGCTACAACATCTACCGGATGGAAGGGTTCGAGACACGTCCTCCCACGCTGCTGACGAACGTTTCAGGTACGACTTACAACGACGCCGACGTGGTGCGTGGCACGCGCTACTTCTACTCGGTGACGGCCGTCGATGCCACAGGTGCGGAGAGCGAATTCCACGCGACCCGTACCGAGGCTGACGGTGTGAGTCCGTACCGTTCGCCCAGCAACCAGCTGTCGAATGTCCGCGTGGTGCCCAACCCGTTCCAGGTTCAGGGCGGCGACATCTCGCAGGGCGGCTTCAACTTCCCGGGTCAGCCGAACAAGCTGCTCTTCGTGAACCTGCCGGCGTCGGCCATCATCCGTATTTTCTCGGTGACCGGCGATCTGATCCAGGAGCTCAACCACACCGCAGGTTCGGGTGATCTGTCGTGGGATCTGATGATTTCCGACAACAACCAGTTCCTGACCTCGGGCATCTACTTTGCACACATCACGAGCACGGACGCCACCGTCTCAGGCACGCACATCGAGAAGTTCGTGGTGGTCCGTTAACCTGATGGAGGAGAACATGAAAAAGCTGATTCTGCTCATCGGGCTCGTGGCTTTCGTGGGCCTGAGTGTAGCACCTGTGTTCGCACAGGACGATTTCAACTTCCCGGGACGCGTGCGTCAGCTCGACCCGGTGGTCGATAAGTTCGAGGAAGCAGCCCCGACGTTCATCAAGAGCGGCCAGGCGGGCTTCACGTTTCTGTCGATCCCGACCGACGCGCGCACGGCCGCCATGGGCGACGCGGGAATCGGCGTCATCGGGCACGCTGCGGGCACGCTCTACAACCCCGCAGCGCTGGCCTTCCTGGACGGGCGTGAAGCTTATTTCACGAACGTTCAGTGGATCGCCGACACCGACCTGTTCGCAGGGGGAGTAACGATCAACTTCCCAGGACGGGGAACGGCCGGCATCGCCTTCCAGATGTATGACGCCGGAACGTTCAACGGCACTGCCATCGACACGAGCCCCACGGGCAGTGGCTTCACCGACACGGGCACCTTCGACACTTCGAACTTTGCCCTGTCTGTGGCCTACGGCTTCAAGATCACCGACCGCTTTTCGATCGGTGCGACCGCGAAGCTGGCAAGCCAGGATCTGGGGACCGGCGATGTGTTCATCGGTGGTAACCGCACGACCGTTGACAACTCCAAGACCGTCCTCGGCGTTGACCTCGGCACTTACTTCAACACGGGGTTCCGGAATACGGTTCTGGCGATGTCGGTGCGTAATTTCAGTTCGGAGCTCAGCTTCCAGCGTGAGCGCTTCGAGTTGCCCAGGAACATCCAGCTGGGTCTGCTGTTCGACCTGGTCTCGCTCTCGGGCAACACGCCGGCGCCTCACCACCTGGATCTGGCGACCGACGTCACCAACCCGATCGACTTCGACGAACGCATCAACCTCGGACTCGAATACCGGTTTGCACAACCCGGAGCGTCCCTGGCTTATGCCGTTCGTGGCGGATACAAAGTCAACCACGACACCGAAGACTACAGTATCGGTGGCGGCATCCGCTTCAAGAACGAGACCGGAAAAGGCTTCAGGATCGATTACGCTTTCCGTCACTTCGACGGACAGTTCTTCGACTCCGTCAACATCATCAGCGGTGGCATTACCTTCTAACCACTGCTGAACGCAACATCGCAGAGGGCCGCAGATCGAAAGATCTGCGGCCCTCTGTCGTTTTACACCCCGCACTTTGCAT
>DJHM01000034.1:163313-274866 GCA_002433075.1 Latescibacteria bacterium UBA6620 | reverse complement strand
ATCAAGAATTTCATGATCCAGGGGGGCGATCCGCTGAGCAAGGATGATAATCCCGCCAACGATGGAACGGGAGGTCCAATCGTGAGCATCCCTCACGAGTTCAATAACCTCAAGCATACACCGGGCGTGCTTTCAATGGCGAGAACCTCAGATATCACCATGGGCGCCGGTAGCCAGTTCTTCATCATGCACGGGACAACTCCCAATCTGGATGGGAAATACACGGTCTTCGGTAAAGTGACCTCGGGGATGGATATCGTGAATAAGATCGCCGAAGGCGAAACCGGTCGAGGCGACCGTCCCGTGAAGACCGTTCGGATTACTCGAATCGACGTAAAGAGATAACCGAACCGGTCACGAACTCTTGAAGCCCTCCGAGCCTTAAGGTTGGGGGGCTTTTTTCTTGGATTGCCGAAGAGCCTCGGGGCTGTACAGTACTTCGAACTTGTTGTTTTATAGGGGGTTTAGGCTCAGAGTTTTCGCTTGCTGGCCTATTCCCTTTGATCTATATTTTCCTCGAAATCCGCAACCCCAGCCCAGGAGCCCGGTTCCGTTGATCGAGAGAGTTAAAGACGACGTAGCAGCCATGCTGCAGCCTTCGACGAACTTTCTCGTCCGGCTTCATTGTTCCCCCGATGTTTTAACGCTCCTTGGTTTCGCACTCAACCTAGTGGCTGCGACGCTGTTCGCCCTCGGATTCTATAGATGGGGAGGGCTGGCAGTCCTGGTCGCCGGGATCTTCGATTTCTTCGATGGCCAGGTCGCCCGGGCGGGTCAGACCGCATCCAAGTTTGGCGCTCTTCTCGACTCGACCGTCGACCGATATTCCGAGATCATCGTCTGGTTTGGACTCGCTGTCAGCTTCATTAAGGCGGGTTCACTCTGGACAAGCTCCGCACTGTTTTTCGCGATGGCGGGTTCTCTGATGGTCAGTTACGTTCGAGCCCGCGCCGAGGGGTTGGGAGAAGAGTGCAAAGTCGGCTTTATGCAGCGGCCCGAACGCGTCATCGCGCTCGGTGTTGGAGGGTTGATCGGTACGATGGGCCTGACTATGGCTGCCTGGGGAATCGCGATTCTGTCGAATGTGACGACCCTTGAGCGCGTTCTGCACGTTCGCCGTCAGACGCACGACAGCGATTCCTGACCCTACTACAGATGCGTTCGAAAACCGGTCCCGATATCCGGGGCCGGTTCGTTTTTGGTGACCGGGTTGAGTGATGACCGGCTATTTCCTTACGTTAGAAGGAATCGATGGCTGTGGGAAGAGCACCCACGCCCGGCGCGTGGCCGACGCTCTGACCGATGCGGGCCGGGAAGTGGTCCTGACACGAGAACCCGGTGCGACCGATCTCGGACAGAAGCTGCGAAAGGCCCTCTTGGAGACGGAAGGGCCCGTGTCCGATGTGGCTGAAGTTCTGGGTTTCGCGGCGGATCGGGCACAGCACGTGGATGAGGTGATCCGTCCCGCCCTCGGTCGAGGTGAGGTGGTGATTTCGGACCGTTTCGCGGACTCGACCCGCGCTTACCAGGGATCCGGTCGTGGCGTCGACCGCGAAATGCTCGAGAGAGCCATCGAGCTTGCGACGGGGGGATTGTCACCCGATTTGACGATTCTGATCGACGTGGATCTCGCCGTTGCACGGGAACGGTCCGCCGAGACCGCCTCAGATCGTCTGGAACGGGAATCTGACGCGTTTTTCGAATGTGTGCGCGAAGGATTCCTTGAACTTGGCCGACGTGAACCTCACAGGATTTCGACGATCGATGGCTCCGGATCCCTTGAAGAAACCGCAGCTGCTGTCCTGGCAACGGTCCACGAACGATTGCCTGACTTGATACGATCCGCCTGACGGGGCGTCCTAGAACCGTCACTTGTTTCTCCGGAGGCACCGCATGGTTCGCTCTCAAAAGCTGATTCTGCTTGCGCTCGTCGTCGGTCTTGCATCGGTCTACGTCATGGTCGATTCCCGGCTCGTGACCGGTGCCGATGCTTACGCCGATGCCGATGAAGCGATCGAAAACTTCCACGACGTGTTCAACCAGGTCGCCATGTCCTATTTCAAAGAGATGGACGTGGCCGAACTCAGCGATGCGGCCATTCAGGGAATGCTGGAAGAGCTGGATCCCAACACCCAGTACTACGATCAGCGAGGGAAAGACGAACTTCAAGAGAAGATGCGCGGCAAGTTTGGCGGACTTGGGATCAGCATCAGCAAGAAATACGGGCCGGTCCCCGTGGTGATGAGCGTCTTCGACCTCACTCCCGCTGACACCGCAGGCCTGAGGGTGGGTGACCGAATCGTCAAGATCGAGGGCGATTCCACACACGGGGACGATCTGGAAGATGTCGTCGGTCTGCTTCGAGGCCATCCGGGTACGGGAGTGACCATCACGATCGAGCGTCCCGGGATGGCTGATCCGTTCAACCAGCAGATCGTCCGCGATCGAATCCGAATTCCGAGTGTGGGTCTCGGCCGCGAAATCGAGCCAGGCATCGGGATTGTGTCCATGTCCGGCGCCCTCAACAGTCACTTCACCGAAGAAACCGCAGATGAACTCGCCCGTGCTCTCCGCGATCTCGACGCAGAATCTCTCGACGGACTGATCGTCGACCTGCGCAGCAATCCGGGCGGTCTTCTGTCCCAGGCGATCGCAGTTGCCGACCATTTTCTGCCGCCCAATCAGAGGGTCGTTTCCACTCGGGGGCGGGAGGGGAATCAGAACGAAACCTATCGGACTCGCAGGCCTGCGCTGGCCGGGAATGTGCCTCTGATCATTCTCGTGAACGGAAGCAGTGCGAGCGCCTCGGAGATCGTGGCGGGCGCTGTCCAGGACTCCGACAGGGGTCTGATTATCGGGATGGACACTTTCGGCAAGGGATCGGTTCAAACGGTTCGTCAGATTGGCAGCAACAAGGCGTTGAAATTGACGACGGCCGTCTACTATACGCCGAGTGGCCGCAGTATCCACCGATCCGCGGAACGCGGTCGTCGCGGTGGGAGGTTGATGTATTACCTGACCGATGCGGCGCGGGTGCCTATTTACCAAGCTGTTGCCATCATCAGTCAGGCCGAGGACCACGACAATGCCGTGAACGAATTGATGCAGCGCTACAGTTTAAGTACTGAGGAAGCGGAAAAGCTCATTCAAACCGATCTCGATACGTTCGTGGGCATGGGACGGCGTGACGATGAAAATCAGCCCAAGGGGAGCGATCCTAAGGAAGCCTACAAGACGGTGGGCGGTCGAACGGTCTACGGTGGGGGAGGGATCACACCCGATGTCGAGATCGAACACCATAGACATAAACGGATCGTCGTGGAGTACATCCGGAACTACCTGTTTTTCGACTTCGCTGTCGATTACCTGACCCACCGTTCGGTGCCGGAGTCGGTCGAGGTCTTCCGGGTTTCCGATTCCATCGTGGATGATTTTAAAACCTTCATTTCGGACACGACCCGGACCCACGGCTACGAGTACAAAGCCATACCCGAATTCCGCGTGCTGGATTTGAAGAAAGCGTTTGGGGACTCAGTCGAGTTGTCTGAGAAGACGGAGGCTGCGCTCGAAGCGGTCGCGGCGGCGGCCCAAGAGCAGCGTGAGGACGAGTTCAATGAAGCCCGGGAGGACATGCGGCGGTTGATCGAAGAGAATATTGCGGCAGCGGCTTGGGGCGAACGCGCCAGACAGCTCGTGCGACTGCGCTACGATCCCCAGTTCGAGGAGGCGTTGCGTATTCTAAGAGATGGAACACTTTACCAGCGAAAGCTGGCTCTGGCAGACGATTCCGATAAGTAGACGAAACGAAGAACAAACGCAAAGAGGCGATCGTCGGTGCGACGATCGCCTCTTTGCTTTGTCTTTAGCGTGGTCCTATTTCGTGTCCAGATTGTGCACAGCATCCCAGGCTTCGTCGGGTGGCGCCGTTTTGAATTCGTTGCAGCGCTCGACGAAGATCTGACTCGGGCCGTCGGCCGGGTCGATCTTCAGTCCGGCGTTGAAGTGGGCAATGGCTTCGTCCCATTTTCGTTCGCAGTACATCTTGAATCCGTTTACGTAGGCGTCGACCACGTCAAGCTTGTCTCTTGGAACCTCACCCTTCCTCCCGAGCACCTCGTAGACGGTCACCGGTTCATCCTTCCCGACGACGCGGATGCTGTCGAGCGGCCGAACTTCCGCGACATCGCCGGCCGCCCGATAGGTGAATTCGGATATAATCGATGTGATTCCGTAGGCTTTTCCCGCTCCTTCGAGTCGTGCGGCAAGGTTGACGGCATCCCCCATGACCGTATAGTCAACCCGACTGTGTGAGCCGAGATTGCCGACGACCATTTCGCCGGTGTTGATCCCCATTCGGACACGCAGGAACTCCCCCCGCCCCTGGTCCGCCCACAACTGGCGAAGCTCGACCATCTGTCCTTCCTTCTCGAACTTCTCACGAAGCTCAGCACATTTCTGTTGCATGTCGATGCAGGCAAACACGGAAGCTTGAGCGTGGTCCTCCATGGCGACGGGTGCACCCCAGAACGCCATGATGGCGTCCCCCTCGAACTTGTCGATGGTCCCGTCGTGGATGGCGATGATGTCGCACATCTCGGTGAGATACTCGTTGAGCAGCTCTACGAGTTCTACGGCAGTAAGGTTTTCGGATATCGTGGAGAAGCTGGCGATGTCGGAGAAGAAAACGCTCATGACACGCTGGTCTCCACCCAGCTGAGTTACGAGATCCGGGTTTTCGACCAGCTGATCGACAATCTTGGGGTCGAGGTAGTGTCCGAATGCTCCCTGTACGAACTCCTTCTCCTTTTCTTTCTGGAAATAGTCATAAAGGGTGATCGTCAGGTAGCCGACCGTGAGAGTCGCGATGGGACCCAGCATGTCCGCCCAAATGCCGAACTGGATGAAGAGCACGAAAACCACCGTCAGGTAGGCGGCAAGAATGGCGAAAACCATGCCCGCGCCGGGTAGAGCCTTGTATCGGGGCACGAGGACCCCGATCAGGATCCCGAGGACAACCATGACGGCGGCGTTCTGCCACATCGAAAGCCGTTGGAGAAAGTTCTGCGTCAGAATTGTGTTGAAAACGTTGACGTGAGCGCCCAGCATCGCCTCCCTGGCGCCGAAGGGTGTGGGGTTCAGGTCGTGCGTGCCCGTGGCGGTCAGGCCATAGAAGAAGACGGTTCCGTCGAACTCGTCCGCGCTCAGGATGCGATCGGAAGATCCTTCTCCGAGCAGCCCGCCGGTCATGATCCGATCGAGGAAAAAAAGTGGATGATCGTGTGGTTGGACCCCGCCGGCCCGTACGAGGCTGCGGATGATGCCGACCCCCAGGTCGATGTCTTCCATGCGTGTGATGCCCATTCGACGAGCGACCTGCTCGAGCGAGAGGTCTGGATCCTCCGTCAGGACATCGACGATGCCGAGGTTGTTCTTGATCCGGTCGAAGTAGGGAGCCAGAATCTCTGCGATGGGCGCGACCTCCTCTGCCGGCACGCCCATCATCTGGATAAAGCCCTCGACAGACAGCGACCGGTCCGCGTGCAGGACCTCTTCCATGCCCGCGCAGTCCATCACGACGTTACGGAATTCGAGTAGCAGGCCTGGATCCAGCCCGACCTCGTTCTGGCGTGCTCTTTCCAGATAGGCCTCGTTGTCTCCGAATACGTCGGGCGACTCGACCAGGACCCGCTTGGCGAACTTGAGCGCACGATTCTGGGGCTCGGTCTCGGCGAAGTCCATAATCATGTTGTAGGGGAAGTGCCGGTAGGTTCCGTTGAACGTGCCCGCCCAGTTTACGAGGAGCTCGCAGTGGCCTGAAACCGGTATCCTGAGGTCGGACACACTCCCATCGGGATGTGTCGCCCCGGGCAGGATGATCTGACCCGGTTCGAAGATGACCCGATCGAAAGACACGTTGAGGTAGTCGCAGGCCATCGCCAGACCGAGCGAGAAGTAGACCCGCCCGTCGTAGTAGATGGCCATCCGGTAATGGCGAACGATCCCATCGTGGTCAGGCTTGGGCAGGGCGAAGCCGACGCCTCGTGCTGACTCGATGTAGGGAAGAATGGGGACATCGATGTCGGTCGCCACGAACAGCTGGCTGCCGACGTCCGGTCCTGCCTCCACCGAGAATCTGTTGAGCGCCGTGACGGCGCGTTCCTTTTCGCTCGACCGCTCCCTCTGGTTCTGCGCTGCGAACTCAACCGTCTTCCCTTCAGCGATCTCGAAGGTCTGAGACAGGTAGACGATTCCCGTTCGCTCTGCTACATCCACGAAGTCGCGGTCGTGGTTCTGAACGAGATCCATGACCGATGATCGGTTGAATTCGGCGTCGTGGATTTCTGAAACTGCGATCGGCGAGAGACGTTCTCCAGCGGGTTCGTAAAAGAACATATCGAAGCCGACCATCCGTGCCCCGTAGGCGCGAATCGTCTCGACCATCCGTGCGTGGAGATCGCGTGTAAACGGAAAGCCGTGCGTCTGATACGCAAGGTCGTCGATGTCGATTGTCGCTACAGCGGGTAGTTGTCGCGGTTCTCCGAACCAATCGTTGCGCTTCTGGAACCGGAAATCGTAGCTGCTCGATTCCAGATCCTGATAGAAGTGCGTCATGGAGATCAGGGCGATGCCGATTGCGGCTGCGATGCCGAGAAGCAATTGCGTCGTCAGACCGGAATCCTGTTTTTCGCTCTTTTCCTCGTCGGCCATTGGATGTCGTCTCGTTGGGGTCAACGGTAGTGGAGCCGAAATATAGTTCGGTAGGGGTTCGGAGCGCAAAAAGGCAGTGGATCGTACACGAAGAGGCGGCGTCGGAACCTGCCCGACGCCGCCTATCCAACTTTCCTGTGAGACGAGTTATTCGATACCGCTCAGCTCAGAAGCAGCCTGCTCGGCAAAAGGTGAGTCACTGTGGTTCTCGACGAGATCACCGTAGATCTTCTTGGCCTCGTCAAGGTCGCCGAGCTGAACGTGACATTGCGCAATGAAGTACTTCTGCTCAGGGACCGAATCGGCAGTGGGATCGGCCTTGATCGAAGTTTCGAGCTGCGTGATTGCGTTCTTCAGGTCAACGCGACTCGGATACCGGACCCCGCCTTTGTAATAAAGCTGGTCGAGAACGGCATCTTCGGCCTCGGCTCCCCGAACACCGGCCACGGTGCGGGTCTGCTGGGTTTCGTAAGCCTGCTTTTGGGTGACCTTCTGAATCTTCTTCCAGCGATTCATGAAGGCGCTCGATGCTTTGACCTTCGTTTCTTTCTTCTCTTCGGTCTGCTCTTCTGCGTAGGTCGGACCGGTCACGATCGCGAGACCTACCACGACTGCCAACCCGACAACCAGGTGTCGTGTGCTCATGCCACTCCTCCTTGGGGAATGAAGACTCCGGTGTTGAATTCGATTCGGTTGAAAGTGGGAGGCTATATGCCCCCTGCCATATTAAGAAAATACGGCATATCGGGCAGGGAAAACGTGATTCAGGACACGCGACCGCCGTTTTTTGGACCGCCACAATTAATTGTTAATGAAGGGTTCAGCGGAGCGTTCGTGGCCAAATGGTGAGTGCCGTCACAGTCAGCCCGAAAAAAGCTAGTCCAGGAATTCCAGCTGACCTTCGAGGGAGGGCTCAAGTTGAACCGCTTCCCGGTAAGCTTCCCGGGCAGCACTCCCATCTCCCTGGAGGTGTTTCAGAATCGCAAGGTTGATATGGAATCCGGCGTCCTGCAACGCGTTCTGGATCGCCTGTTGCAGCACGCTGTTGGCACCATCATAGTCGCGCTGATGGATAAGGACGACACCCTTGCCGTTCAGCGCATCCACGTTGCCCGGATTGAGAGAAAGTGCCCGATCGAATGTCTCCAACGCCCGATCGTAACGCTTGAGCCTGAGGAAAGCGGCTCCATCGTCGTAGGCCTTGTCGGAGGCAATGCGCTGGAGGGCCCCCACCGACCCGCCGGTGGATGCGGAAACCGATACTTCAGAAATCGGCTTGCCACCGGTGATCACATCGAGTTGACCCTCGTAGGATGCGTCGTAGGCAACGGCTTTCCGGTAGGCCGCGATCGCTTCGTCTTTCTTGCCCTGGAGATGGTAGGTAATGGCGAGATTGGCTTGGTAGCCGGCGTTGTTGGGATCGATGGCGACCGCCTTCCGGTAGGCGTCGATGGCCGCGTCGTAGTCGCGCTTACGCGTAGCGATGACGCCCTTCCCATTCAGGGCGTCGGCATTCTCCGGGTTGAGAGAGAGGGCCCTGCCGAACTGTTCGATCGCGCGTTCGTCACGTTTGAGCCGGAGGAAGGCGGCGCCGTCGTCATAGGCCTTCTCGGAAGCGATGCGCTGGAGCGGGTCGACCCGGGCAGGGCCGGTAGTGCTGCCTCCGTCGAGGAAATCGAGGGTACCCGCGAAGTCACGATTGATCCGAACGGCCTCTCGATAGACCTGCTCGGCATCCGCCCCACGGCCTTGAAGGTGATAGGCGAGCGCAAGGTTGATCCTGAAGCCGGCGTCGTTCGGGTTGAGCTCGAGCGCCTTGTTGTAGAGTTCCAAAGCCTCATCGTAACGACGACGCTTCGTCATCACGACACCGAGGGCGTTAAAGGCATCTGCGAGTCCAGGGTCCATCTTGACGGCGTCGGTAAACGAGGTTTCGGCCCGGTCGAGCTGATTCAGTCTGAGATAGGCGGCCCCGGCGTCGTAGAGTCCTTCTGCACTGTCGAGAGATACCCCCGAAGACAGGGCGATTCGATCCAGGCGTGTCTCGAAAAAGGCCAGATCGCGATTGAAAAGCTCTTCAATCGCCGCCTGTGAAGGGATGACGATGTCACTGTCGGGAACCACACCTGGTCGGAAAGTCTGCTGTGCATCGGAGACGAGGATCTCGTTGATGTAGCCACGTTCTTTGCGCAGATAGTATTCCTCGGCGCCATTCCGCCACGCATCAGAGAAGGAAGATCCGAACAGGGTCGTTTCGACTGGCAGCCAGATCCGGTTGTCCCACAAAACGTACTCGCGCTCGTTGAGGAAATAGTCGCCTGCGTCCTGTACGGAAATCCCACTATCGAACATCATGTAGATGTGACCGTATTCCGGGTCGTTTACGTCCAGGATGGCGGTGGGAATGTTCAGATTCTCGAGCATCGAGCAGAAAAGGGCGGTGCAGTCGTCACAGTCCCCGATTTTCACGTCCAGATACTCGTACGGATACTTGACCGAGTCGAAAACCGAATCATCCTGGAAGATTTCCAGATACGGCGTGGTCTGATCCTGCTGGTATCGTAAACCGTGGGCCCCGATGGCGTCGAAAATCAGCGCCGCTTTGCCGATGTTGTTGTTCCCGAATTTGTCCCGTAGCAGGTCGGCATAGTTGCCGACGAGCCCACGGGCGAAGGCATCGACGGTTCTGCTCTCTGGCGTGATGAACGCCGCGATCCGACGCGGATTCGACCAGCTGAGCTTTCCTTTCCCGAGCACGTAGATACTGTTGAGCGTGCGGGTCGCCGTCTTGTTCGCTCGGCCCTGCTGGTAGCTGACCTTCACGGTCGGCTGGACGAGGTTGTCGTAGTAGGAAGGCTGTGTCGACAGCAGATCCTGCGGGAAGGTCAGAGTGAAGCCGTAACGCTCGGTCGACTGCGCGGGCAGGATGATCGTTTCTTCGTGAGGTGTTTTTGTGAGTGTTGGGACGTCGATACTGACGGTCACCGGCAGGGCGTCCGTAGAGGCGTTGCGCAGGACGACATCGACGAAGTCCGCTTCTTCGTAGGTCCGGTACAATGATTTGAAGATCGGCGTGGGACGAACGATCGCGTCCTTGATGTTGACGATGGACGCATTGTAGGAAAGCCCGAGCGTAAAGTGGTGCGTTGCGGGCAGGACAGGATGGTGCTCGTATGCGTAATCGAGTTGAGCGGAGCTCCACTTGAGCCCGAATCCAAGCGCAAACGCCAAGGTCTTGTCCGCCCCGTCGGCTGGACTGAGCGGGCGATTGATGCCCCCGCGGAGTAGGAGGGCGGCAAGGGGCTGATATTCTGCCCCGAAATGCACGTCGTCGCTACCGACATCGAGGGCCAGCTTGACGTCAGCGTGGGGCTGAACCGAGACCCCCCCCCTGAACGTCTGCTCGAGGATCTCCTCTTCAAATTGCGTGTTGTTGTCCTGCAGTTTGGTGCCACCAACGTCGAGGAGAGTCGCGCCGATCCTGAGTCGGTCGAAGGGCGGGGTCTTGGGTGCGAAGACCAGACCGACATCCCAGCCGAACCCACTTGCGCTTCGCAGGCTCACGCCGTCGAGCTCGATCGTCTGGAAAACACTCTTGGTCCCGATGCCGAGTGACAGGGCTCGGTGCAGCTGGAGTCCGTAGGTCAGGTTGACCAGGTTCAGTGCGTCGCTGAGCTCGTTGTCGCCGAAACTCTCGCGAATCCACCCAAGACCGATGGCATGCCGTTCAAATAGCGGAAAGACATAGGACGCATAGCTGCTGTTGATCCCGAGACCGAAACGATCGGCGAAGGAGAAGACGACTTCCTGTCGCTGCAGGGTCGCCGGCCCGGACGGGTTCCAGAATGTGGAGGCTGCGTCGTCGGACAAGCCGGTGACCGCGCCTCCGAGACTGATGGACCGCGCGGTCGTCGCGAACGTCGGTCGCTGAGCGTGGGCGGTGCTCGTTAGGAAGCAGACCGCGAGCAGGAAAAGCAGTCGTCTGGGATCGATGAGTCGCATCAGGGTGAATCGTTCTGATAAAGAATGCTGGCTTCGAATGAAGGGAACTGGCTGTTTACGAGATAGATGTCGAGGTCCCCATCGCCATCGAAGTCAACTACGGCAGCGTCGATGCCGAAAGACCCGCCGGTCGACAACCCGGCGGACGCGGTGTCGTCGGTGAACGTCCCGGCGGACTGCAGCAGGAGTTGGCTGGTCTGTCCGGCGTTGGAATTGGCGCCGTTGACGAGCAGGACATCGGGATCGCCATCGGCGTCGAAATCTTCCCACACCGCAGCGGAGGTGATCCAGGTGGTCGCGGTTGCCCCGAGGTCCCCGGCTGTCACATTAGTGAACGTGTCCCCGCCATCGTTCCGGTAAAGCGCGTTCGCTCCTATGTTGGCGACGGACAGGTCGAGATCGTTGTCACCGTCGTAGTCGATCCACGCTGCGGCGTTCCCAATGTCCGTGTTATCGACCGATGCGTCACAGGCGATCTCCGTGAACTGTCCGGCCTCGTTCTGGTAGAGGATATTGCTCTGCTCCCGGTTGACGACGTAGAGATCGAGGTCGCCGTCGTTGTCGTAATCGCCCCACACCGCGTCCTGGCTGTCGCCGAGGTAGTCGACCCCTGCGGACTCTCCGACTTCGGAGAAGGTGCCGTTTCCGTTATTGTGGTAGAGCGCGTTTCGGAAGCGACGCTTGCACAGGTAGAAATCGATGTTCCCGTCACCGTCGTAGTCTCCCCAGGCGACGGCCGTTTCGTCTCCTTGTGAGATCACGTTGACGCCGCTGCTTCCAGTGACCCGGCTGAAGCTTCCATCGTTGTTTTGATAGAGCTGATCCTGGTCGTCGAAGGTCACGATGTAGATGTCGAGGTCCCCGTCGCCGTCATAGTCGACCCAGGCCGCGTCGATACTGTTGCGGGACTCAGCAACACCCGATTGCCCGGCAACGTCGCTGAACGAGGCGTTCCCGTTGTTGCGATACAAGCGGTTGACACTGGCGTTTACTGCGGCGCCACTTGCCCAGTTGGTTACGTAGAGGTCCGGATCGCCGTCGTCGTCGTAGTCGCCCCAGATTGCACTTGTTGCAACACGAGGAGCGCTGGAAAGCGAGTTGGCGACGCCGGCGCTGCTGGTAATGTCGGTAAAACTGATCTGCCCGAGGACAGGTGACGATCCGAGGACGACCAGCAACAGGGCGAGGACACGTATGGAGAGGGCGTCGATCGTTCTCATAGTCCAGGTGTGGTAACGAAAGTATGGATCGTAAACTAAGGGGGCTCTCACGCTGACTCCTACCGATTCACGACCGCGACGGTCTTATGGGTCTGTTCGCCGTTCGCATCGATGACG
The DNA here is from genome assembly GCA_002433075.1 of Latescibacteria bacterium UBA6620. GTDB lineage: Bacteria > Latescibacterota > UBA2968 > UBA2968 > UBA2968 > UBA6620. The sequence goes on along the minus strand of DJHM01000034.1, from coordinate 262,819 downwards.
ACGATGTAGAGCCCGCTTCGAACAATTTCGTCACGATGATCACGTCCGTTCCAGGTCAGGAGATTCCGGCCCGCGTTCATCTGGCGACCGGGTTCGAGGACCCGTTGTAGTTGCCCGCTGCGATCGTAGATCTCGACTCGAACCGTCGCAGAGGCACCCAAGTCGAAAGACAGATCCGTCGTAGAAGTGAGCCCACCGGGCGCTCCCGGCCTTCTTCCGGGTCCCCCGGTTCTAAACGCGATCGGAGAGAAGGCTCTGTTCGAAAACTCGACGTTAGATATGGACGCACCGCCGTTGCCCGTCCCGCTGTCGATGAAAAGTCCGTAGACGCCGAAATCCGATATCGAAACACGCACCTGATCCTGCTCGATCGTGCCACCAATCCGAGTCCACGAACTTCCCTCCTGCCGGAACACGGCAAGCTGATCGGACGTCGTTCCGCTCGGGATGGTCATGCTGAACGTCGCGGGTTTGCGGAGCGTCAAAGCGGGTTCTGAGGTGATTCTGTAGACGAGGGAGGAGATTACCGTCGGTCCGGAGGGGGCGGAGTCCGCGAGCTCGGTCAGAATCTGCACATCCGGATTCTGGGAAAGCGACTCGGGCAGGACATTGGGCGAGAGACGTAAGGTCGCGATTCCATCGCTGCTCTGGACAACGCCCCCCTGGCCGCGGGCGATCAGCGCAGGGATAACCTCTTCGAAGGGGGCCATCGGGTTCCCCTTGAGATCCACAGCGCCTTCGACTCGGACGATGACGGTTCCCCCGGGGGTCTCGTCAACGATCTCCGCCTCTCCGATCCAGAGTCCGCCGCTGTAGCTGATCTGCTCCAGCGTCAATGGGTCTTCCACACCTGTAAGTTCGAGCGTGACGGTGGGTCTCACGCTGTTGTCCATTCCTGCCGGTTCATCATAAAAGTTGAGGACGACACTCGCGCGACGTCCGGTCGCCAGAACCCGGGGCCTCACCTGGACACTGTCGATGACGGGGGCAACCGTGTCGACGATGAACGTCTGCTCGTCGGTCGCGGGAGACGCAAGCAGTCCTTGGTCGATGCTGCGGACGGCCCAGAAATACTTTCCGCTGGCGAGGTCGACGAGTCGTAGTGAAGTCCCTCGCACAGCGCCGAACGAAACACCTGACGCTCCCGAACGAACCTCATTGCCGACGGGAGTCGAGCCGACACGCAGCTCATAACTCAGCGCAACGTCCGAGGTGGGTGACGAACCCTGATCAGAGGACGTAAGCCAGCCGAAGGTTACGGAGGAGCCGGTACTGGTGGCAGTCAGACCGTCGGGGGCCGAGGGACTTCGGTTGGGATTGAACCGTGCTTCGAGGTTGTCGTTTACCCGGCTGCTCGGGAAAAAACTACTGCCGTCGGGTGTCGTCTGTCCTGTGCTGGCGAGATCCAGGTCGCCATCGTTGTCGTAATCTCCCCAGGCGACGGAGGAGAAGGTCAACCCGATGAGGACGTCGATCGATTGTGGTTCGAACAGCCCGCTCCCGTTCCTGTAGAGCTGTAGAGCCTGCCCACTGGCCACCGCCCCGGTCAGGGCGAGGTCGAGGTCACCGTCGTTGTCGTAATCTCCCCAGGCCAATTCACCTGCCGCCATCCCGTCGATGCCTGAACCGATGGCCGTCAGTCCGCCAGCACCATCGTTTTCGAAGACCGCCGTGAGGAGACCCGTGGATGGATCGAAACCTGCGGCGGCGAGGTCGAGATCCCCGTCACTGTCGTAGTCGCCCCAGGAGACGTCGCTGGCGAGCAACGAGGGGAGCGTGGATCCAGTATCGGCCGTGAGTGTTCCAACAGGAGCGTTACGATAGATATCGACCGCCGCTGCGCCGGCGTCCGATTGCTGTCCAGCCAGGGCGAGGTCGAGGTCTCCGTCGTTGTCAATGTCGCCCCAGGCCAGATCGCCATTGTCGGTGTGGACGAGACCGGATTCGATTTTGACAAACTGTCCGTCGTCGTTCCTGAAAAGGAGCGTCCTTCGGTCGCCCGAAACCTGCCCCATCAGGGCAAGGTCGATGTCGCCATCATTGTCGAAATCTCCGAATTCGGCCGCGCTCTCGCTCATCTGGGGGAGCACCTGGAAATTTGCGACGTTAAGGGCGAAGTCGGTCTGCCTGTTCCTGTAGAGATAGGTGAAACGATTGCCGGCGACATCACCGCCTGTAAGTAGCAAATCGGGATCGCCATCGTTGTCGAAGTCACCCCAGGCGGCGTCTCCGGAGATGACGCCCTGGAGGGAGATGTTTTCGCTCTCGTTGAGACGACCGTTGTCATTCTCGTAGAGGATGGACCGGGCCCGACGGTCGATGTCGAGGCCGGACAGAAGCAGATCCGCATCGCCGTCCCCGTCGAAGTCGGCCCAGGCAGCCTTTCCGTTCTGTAGAGGTCGGAGGCTCTGCTCGGAGCTCACGAGGTCCTGCACCCGGAACAGCTCTTCCTGGCTCTCGTCAGAGACCGCGAACCCTCCGTCGACGGTGCGGAGAGCCCAGAAGTAGGTGCCGCGAGCAAGGGGCACAGCCAGCCGGACGGTTTTGGCGTTGCCGACGTTCGAGCCTCCGGTGGAAACGATGCCTGAAAAGACATTGTGGGAGTCCTCGCTCGTGCCGATTCGGAGGAGGTAGGTCAACGCACTGCTACCCGACTCGTCATCCTGACCGTCGTTCCAGTTGAGGGTTAGTCCGCCTCCCGTTACAACTGGGTCTCCCGGTCGGTCAGGCGCCTGCGGTCGTGCGTTGGCCGTGACTCCGGAAAGCGTGTAGATCCCCGTTTCTCGGACACCCGTCGACGTTTCGCCCGAAATCGCGAGATCGAGGTCCCCGTCGCCGTCGGAGTCGGCCCAGGCGATGTCTCCTCCACGCAGACCGGGAAGATCGATGGCCGTGTCTTCTGCGACTGTTCCGAGGGGCTCGTTGCGAGCGACGTAGCTGGCTCTTTCGGACGTGTTCGTGTGCCCGGTGACTGCGAGGTCGATATCCCCGTCGTTGTCGAAGTCTCCCCACGCGACCGAACCGACGACCCGTGTGGCACTGAAGAAGCGGTCCTCCCTTAGGATGCCAGCGGCGTTCGTGAAGAGCTGGAGGGTGGCCTCCCAGGCCGTGCTCCAACCCGAAAGGACGAGATCGAGATCCCCGTCGTTGTCGTAGTCACCCCAGGCAAGATCACCGCCCGTCACGGGAGTGAGTTCGCTTGCGGTGTCCTGGACGAAGGTGCCGAGGGGCTCGTTCAGGTAGAGGGCGGCCCGTCTGGACCCGTCGGTGCCATAACCTGTTGCCGCGAGATCGAGATCGCCGTCGCCGTCGAGATCGCCCCAGGCCAGACGACCGCCGTAGAGGTTGATGAGTCGCTCGGAGTTCAGTTCATCCAACACGAACGTCGGGAATCCCCCGAGAGGGCTCCCGGTTCTGGCCGCATCGATACGGCTGTTCCGGAACAGAACCGTTCTGGGATTGCCAGCAGTTGTGATTCCTGAGGCGAGGAGATCGAGGTCGCCGTCGTTGTCGATATCGCCCCAGGCCAGGGCGCTGTATCGGAGATTCTCAGCCAGGAGATCGTTCTGGGAGTTGCCCTCGGTATATGTGCCCCCGGCGTTCTCGTAGAGTCGGAGCGTACCGACACCCGAGGCCGTCGCACCCGTGAGGGCGAGATCAAGATCGCCGTCCCCGTCGTAGTCACCGAAAGCGGCCTGACCAAGATGAACACCCTCGAAGGTGTCACTGGATGCCGTGAGAGCCCCGCCCTGGTTCAGGTAAAGCTGAGTGAGCGGCACACAGTTGCCGGGCGAACCGGTCAATCCAGTCACTAGGAGGTCTGGATCGCCGTCGCCGTCGACATCGCCCCAGGTTGTGGTGGACCCCCAGACGCCGGTCAATGATGTGGATGCGGTGAAGGTCTGGGCGGAAGCCGGTTGGGTCAGTGAGACCACGAGCATCGCGGTCGCGACCGAAAAGCAGACCTGGAGGAATCGGATTGGGAAGAAGAAAGCGAAGAAACTCAAAACTTGCCCTGTGTGTGGCTCGTTCGGGAGCGGAAAACGCTCGGAAATGTAGCCCCCTGCGGGGCGTCAAGTCAAGCTGTTTGGATGCGAAGACCAAGGCTGGCTGGGGCGAACCACGCCGACGGAAATTTAACGTCGAAGGGCCGCCGGCGAGGTTGCCGGCGGCCCTTCGAATGAATGCTGAGGCCTGCCAGTTACTTGAGCAGCAGCATCTTGTGAACCTGGGTGAAGGTCTGCAATTGCCCGGTGGCCTGGATGCGGTAAAGGTAGACGCCGCTGGCGACACCTCGGCCGTATCGGTCCTGGCCGTTCCATCGCAGGACGTAGAATCCGGGAACGTGTCGTTCGTTGGCGAGCGTGACGATCTCCTGACCGAGAATGTTGTAGACGATCAGGCTGACATCAGCGGCCTCGGGGACGGCGTACCGAATTGTGGTTTCAGGATTGAACGGGTTCGGGAAGTTGCGTTCCAGGGCGAACTCGTCCGGAACGAGTGACAGCCTGGCCCCGATGTTGTTGACGACGCTTACGTCGAGGTTGCCGTCGATGATCAGTCCGTCGACGATGCTGAGAAGATCGCCTTGGGGCCGCTCGTCACCGAGAACGAAGCGGATTCTGGCGAAGAGACCTTCGTCGGCGGTCACCGCTTCCCCGGTCGTGATGGCTCCAGCGATGAATACGGAGCCCTCCTGCGTGTCGTGATCGAGGACACCAAAGGCTTCTGCTTCACGGCTCTCGGTGGTCAGGAGACCTTCGTCAACCTGACCTGCTTCGACGAAGGTCAGAACCGACGGATCGTAGTTCAACGTAATCCCCATCCCCATCAGGTCCTTGGCGTCTTTAACGGAAACGTCGACGACCCACTCCCCGCCTTCTTCGTTGTCGATCGCCCGACCCACGAGTTCGACACGTGTGGTTGCGTCGATGCTGTAGGATGCTACGACCGCCTTGGTGGCGGCTTCATCGGGCTGGACGTAGGTCAGGTTGAAGACGCCGACCATCGTCACGAAATCCGTGAAGTTGACGAGGCCGTCGTTGTTGAAGTCTGCGGCCTCGATGAAGTTCGCCGCTCCTGTGGCCGAGTTGAAGGCGCCGACGAGCGAGACGAAATCGGTGAAGTTGACGGCGAAGTCCCCGTTGATGTCGCCAGGATACGGTGGCTCAGCGAGATCGACGGTGAAGGAGCCCGTGAGGAACTCACTATCGAACGTCCCGTCACTGGCCTTGATGCGATAGTGATAGGTCGTGCCTTCGTCAAGTGTACGGTCGACGGTCCAGGCCGTGATGGAGCGGCTGTCGGTACTTCCGAGGCCGGCTCCTTCAGTCAGTCCAGATTCGACCGTGATAGCATCGGTGAATTCGGCCGTCGTCGAGACCTGGAAGGTGTAGGTCAGATCTGCCCCGGGATTGAGATCTGAAGGCGAACTGTTGTTGACGACGAACGTCGGGGATGCGGGATCCCCCTGCTTCACGAACAGCAACGGAACCGAGGGTCCCCCATCGGCGGCCGGAGTGACGGTTCCTGTTTCATCAGACGGGTCGCTCTGCGCCTGCTGGAGGCCGACAGCCCGCAGCCGATAAGTGTAGCTGGTTCCGTTGGCGACGTTGTTGTCGATGTAGGTGGCAATGTTTTCGAGGGTGGCAATGGGGGTGAACTCCCCGCCTTCCTCGGATCGTTCGACGATGTTACCCGTCACACCGCCCGAAGTGCTCCCGACCCACGTGAGGGCGACGACGTTGTTCCCCGCCGTCGCAGCTAACCCCGTAGGAGCCACGATGGCCGGGGCCTCCCCTTCGGTGAGGGTCGTGAACGTCAGCAGGCTTCCCGTTGCCGGTCCGTTGCCCGCCCGGTCGATCGATTCGACCTGGAAGGAATATTCCGAACTGGGCGTCAGGTTTGTGAGTGTGACCGAGTGCGTGGTCACGTCGTCGGCATCACCAGAGTTGAAGTCGAGACTGCCGCTCAGGCCGAATCGAACCGAGCTGTCGGAAAGTTCGTCTGTGGTCCAGGTGATGACGGCTTCGCTGTCGGATACAACGCTGGAAACATCGCTAACCACGGGCTGTGTCACGTCGGGAGTGGCCTCCGTCGTGAACTCGAGGATCGAACTTGTGGCCGGCCCGTTGTTGCTCTGGTCGATCGACGCGACCTGGTAGAAATAGGTCGTGCCCGATTCGAGGTTGGTTAGCGTCACGCTGTGTGTGGTGTTGAAGTCCTCTTCCGTCACGATTTCGGTCAGATTGCCGGAATCGGTTCCGAACGAAATCTCCGCGTCAGCCGCCTCGCTCGTGACCCAGCTGATGGTCGCCTGACGATCATTCACGTAGATCGTCGATGGATCGGTCGTAATGACCGGCGCGGTGAGATCTTCGGCGGCGGGCGTCGAGCCGAATACGACCGCGCTCTTCGTCGCTCCGTTGCCGGATGCGTCCGTCGACCCGACCTGGTATGCGTAGGTCATTCCTGCAGACAGTTTGGTGAGCACCAGCCGGTGAGTGGTCTCGTTGCTACCCGAGATCTCCTGGTCGCCGAGAGAAGATTCATCCGTTCCGAAATCGACGGTGCTGTTCGAACTCTCGTCTGTTTGCCACTCGATCGTGAGGCTGGATGTGGTGCTACCCACGAGGGTCGGGCCGCTTGTGATCACGGGGAACTGCGTGTCCTCCTCGGTCGTGGTCGTGAAGCTGCCGAATCCTCCCGGAACCTGCAGCTTGGGTGTGGGGGTCGGATCGACACCCGAAACCGTGTTTCCAGATGCGTCGGTGGAACTGACCTGGAACAGGTAGTCCAGCCCCGGCTCGAGCCCGGTTACGGTGATCGAGTGCCGTCGAACCAGCTCGTTGTCTTCGAACACGATCTGAGATGCTTCCCCGAAGACGGGTGCTCCTTCGACGGCCGCATCGTCCGAACCGGGCAGGACGCCGACGGTAACTTTTGAAGTCGCCAGCTCATCCGTCCTCCAGCGCAAGGTAACGAGGTTGTTGCGGATTTCGGCCAGCGGCCCGTTGACGATGACCGGGGGTTGAGCGTCTTCGGTCGACCGTGTTCTGAACGTGTGATCCTCGCTCAGACCGAGGGTTGTCCCGCTCGCGTCCGTTGTGACGACATTCCCGGAAGCGTCGGCCGAACCCACAGCGTAGTGGTATTCGGTGCTAGGTTCGAGATCGGTCAGGGTCACCGAGTGGGACCGAACGCCTTCGGCGATCTCGACAAAATTATCGTAATCGATGGTCAAGCCTGACGACAGTCGTGTATCGGCGGGCTCATCCGTCGCCCACTCGACCGTGGCCGACGATGCCGTCAGATTGACGACGCGGGGCCCCCGGACGATGGTGGGTGGATCGGTGTCTTCGGTGCTTCGAGTGGTGAAGGAAAGAATAGAGGTGACGCTTTCGTTGCCTTCGGCGTCGGTGGTTGCCACTTCGTATTCATAGGTTACACCGGCTTCAAGGCCCGACATCGGCACCGCGTGACGTCGGGTGACCTCGATGTCCTCAATGAATTCATCGAACCCTTCGGCCTGCTTGGTGGCACCCGCTACCCGGTAGCTGATGGCGGCGCTATGAGGCTCATCGGCAGCCCACGAAATCGTGGCACCATCCTGCGTGATACCGAGTGCGACCGGTCGCGAGAAGACGACGGGCGCAGCCGTATCAGGAGCTCCCAGGGTAGCGAACGAAAGCTCGCCAGCGTTGTAGGTCGGCCCGTTACCCGAGAGGTCGGTGGCGGCGACCTGGTAGTAGTAGATCTTGCCCGGCACGAGGTTGGTGATCCGTACCTCGTGGCGGCGTGTGGGAGCCGTGGTGCTGACCGATTCGCCTTCGATGCCGGTTTCGTCACCGAGAACGCTGGTCATCGTGTCGTACTGAACGGTGACCGTCGCAGGCTCGTTCGTCTCAAGGACGATCAGGGCTTCGGTGTCGCTTCGACGAGGCACAACGGGCGGCCTGACAATCCTTGCCGCGACGGTGTCTTCGTAGGCCGTGGTCCTGAACGTGAACATATTGCTGAGCACTTCGTTTCCTGACGCATCGATCGATCGAACCTGGTAGGCGTAGGCCGTGTCTGCGAGCAGGTTTGAAAGGGCCAGCTGGTGTCGATTTACCAACTCACTGACCACAAGGCTGTCGGCCAGGTCGGCAGAAGCCTGTTTGGCGACCGTCCCGCTCACACCGGACAGCAGTCCATAAAAGATATCGCTGCTACTGGGTTTGGTTGTGTTCCACCGTATCGCTGCCCCGTTGAACCGAGGAGAGACGGAAGGCCGCCCGACAATTCGGGGTGCGTTTACGTCAGCGGTGGCTCGGAGCTGGAACCGACGTGGCTGCATCGTCTCGAACACGTTTCCGATGCCATCGGTCAGCCGAAGTTTGTAGAAGTAAGGCTGTCCACCCGTCAGACCAGACAATCGAAGTTCGTGAACCCTGGATTCTTCGGTGCTGCTGACCGACTGCGAAAGATCGTTCTCGTCAGTACCGAACAGGACTTCCACGTTGGATGACTCATCCGTCTCGAACACCACCGTTACACCATCGGTCGTGATGCCGACGGCAGCGGGGCCCTTGACGACGCGAGGAGGCTGCGTGTCGGCCATTCTTCGGGTAACGATGAAGAGCGGTCTGTTCGGGAACGGGTCGGAGGACCTGTCCTGTGAATCGGTCGTGATGACCTTATAGAAGTATCTGGCGCCGGACATCAGGCCCGTCAGCTCTACCCGGTGTTGACGGCCCGATGTCATCTCGGTTGCCGACTGGTCGAGCGCGTCGGGGTCCGTGCCATAGATCACTTGGCCAATTCCGGGCCGGTTCGTTCCCCACTGGATAATGGCTGATTCGCTCGTTACACGGAGCGGGACGACCGGATCGGACACGACCGGCGCATCGCTGACGTTGGAATTCAGGGTGAGAGAAACGTTTGGTTGGATGGCGGCAGGCGTGTCGGAAATGTAGGTCACCTGCGTGAACGTGATCTGCGACCCCCGGAAATCGGGGCGGGTGAGGAAGCCGATGTTCCCCAGCGCGACATTACCGTTGACGGGAATCGTCGCACTCGCGCGGACCGTGATGGTGTTCCCATCGACCTTGATGAAGGACGGAACCACACCTCCGGGAGGTTCGATGTTGAGGACCGCATTCGGAGATCCCTCGACGCCGGAGGGTGGGAAGGCCAGACTTTCGACGGTCAGCGTGAGCCCGGTATGATTGGGGGCCATTTCGAGAAGCATTGTTCCCGCTCGAATTGGATCCGAGCTAGCATTGATCGGACTAAGGCTTCCGATGTCGAATTGGATCAAATCGCCATTGATCGTAGGCTCGGAAAGCTTGATCGTGAATGCGCCTATCGTGGAGGTTACCCGACGAACGGCGCTCGGATCGCTCATGCGGATCTGCGCCTGCATGCCGAGGGCCCCTTCAAAGTTGGTCCCGAAAATTTCGACCGAGACGGTGGACCCACCATCGGCAGTGACTGTGAGGGCGGAGTCGTCGAGGTTGCCGTTGCCGGAACCGGCCTGGATGTCGAATACACCATTTGCGAACGAAGACTGAAGGGCTGTGGCCAGGCCTCCCGCGTCACCATTTCCGGGCACTTCGGCCACGAAAGGAGGTCGAGGCTGAAACACGGTGCGGTCAGGGGCGATATCGTTGAGGTTCACCTGAGCCTGGATTTCATAGCCGGTAACGTCGACCAGATTTCCGGCGAACATCTGGACGCCGATCGGGCCACCCGGGTTCGCGCGTCCTCGGGTGACATTCTGGTTGCCCGGGTCACGGTTCAGGTCGGCGGCAAAGGTTTTGGGGAGCGCGCTCTGGTTAGCTGCCCGGAGCTGGATGTTTGGCTCCACGGGCTGCGTACCTACGTTGACGAGCGTGACGTTCAGGTCGAGTTCTGTGAAGGTTCCCGAAAGCGTGAAGGAGAGCTTGCCAATGTACTGAAGACCTGGCTGAGCGCTGGTGGGCGCGAAGAGGGTGATCCAGTTGGCTCGGAGTTTGTTGCCGGAGAGAGTAGCCGGCAAGGATGACGTAAAGATGGACCCGCCAGTTGTGGCGACAGTCGATGCGATGATCGCGCTGGGGTCACTGACCGACATCACGATCTCAACGCCGTTCTGATTCACGAAGTCCGTAGCGAAGACTTCAATCACGACGGTTTCTTCGGGAAGGGCCGTGATCTCGCGAACGTCGGAAAAGGTCTGGTCTCCTGTCGCGATCGCAATGTCGACACCGACCTGTTGCGCTTCGACAGTCATCAGACCAGAGCAAAGGGTCAGTGCGACCGTGATGACAGCCAGCCCAACCCGGCGGAAATCGTAGAGGCTAAGCGTCTTCACACTGTTCATAAAGTTCCTCCATACTGGTAAGACTACGTCCATCGCTCAGGACAAAGCTCGTTTGTGAGTTTCGAGACACAGCTGAAAGGATACAACTTAATCGGGCTCCAGGCCATACGTTCGGAAACGCCGGCACCGACAACCCTACGTATGCAGTTTACGTCTAAAGTTCGGCGAGTTCTGTGCGTCCTGCCACAGATTCGGAAGGACCCAATTTCTGACGAAATTGGCTGTCGAGGTCGGATGCACCCATCGATTTGAGGTCCTTGAGGACGTATAAATCGATGTTGGGACGGTCCCGGGGCACCCAGCGGCTGGCCTGTTCGGTGTCGAACAGCCCGATTACGGGACGCCCCATCGAGACGGCAAGGTGGAAAATATCGGTGTTGGCGGCAATCACGCGGTCACAGGCCCCGATCAGCGCCACCTGCCGCGGCAGGTCTTCGTTCTGGAACATCAGCGCCTTCTGACCGAGCGCTTCCTTGATCTGGTTGGCTTCCTTGCGTTCCCGGTAGTTGAAGAAAATTAATACCCTTGCAATTCGGGCGGCGGCCCTGGCGATGGTAAGCCACTGTTTGCCATTGAGGCCGTCGCTTGGGGGGGCACTTACGTCAATGCCGACGTAACGGTCGTCGGCGTCGCCTCCGACCAGGAAGCGATCCCGGATCTTTCGAGCGCCCTCTTCGGAGACGGTCCAGGAAACACCCTCGCGAGCTTGGGGGATTCCAAGCAGGTCGAGTAACAGGGAAAGCCGATCGGGCTCGTAAGCGGGTGTTTCTCCCGGGACGATTCGGATGTTGAAGAAAGGGGTTTCGTCCTTCCGGAATCCGACTCGAATCCGGGCCCCGCTTTTGTAGCAAAAGTAGATCGGGCAGAAATCCTCGTCGGTGCAAAAGCAAAAGGCCAGATCGTATTCTCGCTTGCGGAGCGCAGAAACGACTTCCCGTCGACGAGGCCCCAGTGGGAGCAGGAAATTGTCGTAGAGAATGACATTGTCGATGAAAGGAATCTCGCCCGCGATGTAGCCTTTTTCCCGGTGGGCAAGCAAATCGAGACTGGCACCGGGATATCGCTCGCGGATGGCCCAGAACTTCGACACTCCGATGAACAGGCCACCAGGACCGCTGTCGGGCACAAGGAGAATGCGCTTGGGATTCTGGAGGGCATCGGCGACGGAAAACGTAGGGTCGTCTCCGGGTCTGGGTTCGGCCATCTGGACCGCCAGGGGGGTCACGAGATTCCGACGCATCCAGTGATTCAGTCGAAGGGGTGCCACGTCAGTCCTTCCACAGCCTTGATTCGAGCGCCGCGCCTCTCGACATCTTCCTGGCTGATTTCCGGTCGTAGCGCAGCTGTCGATCTGTGACGCCGAGTTCGAAGAGGATGTTGTAAATGCTCTTGGAAACCTTTGATGTCGGCTGCTCGGGGAGAAAGGGTCGCACGTTTTCGCAGGCGTCGACAACGCGTTCATCGCACTCGATGTGACCCAGGTATTCCATCTGAACACTCAAGTATTCCTGGCCGAGTTAGACGAACCGCTCCGCATCCTCCAGCTGGCTCTTCTTGCGGACCTTGTTCAAGATGAGTTTGGGTGAAAAGCAATCCGCAAGATGCTGGGCCTGTTCACCAAACTCGGGGCGATGATCGCCCAGTTTTTTGATGAGATGGCGGATCTTGGCCGCTCGCTGCCGCTGTTTCCGAAATTCAGAATGATTTCTCTGAGGATGGTGTTGCGTCCGAAATGGTGGGCAGGATAACGTCTTCCAGATTGGGCAGCCGACCGCTCAGAAAGTCGTTAAGATTTCGTTTGGGGATGGGCATCCCGTAGGAAAGGTGGAGATCGGCTCCGCCGAGGTCGGCGTCGATGAGGATTACTTTATAGCCCAGAATGGCCAGTCCTACGCCCAGGTTGGACGTGAGTACGGTCTTTCCGGTGCCACCCCACGTCCGTTTCTCGAGGGTGAAATTATCGAGAAGGATGGTGGTTTGATCTTGTGACTTATTACTGAGCATGCAGGTCGGTGGTAGGTCCGCTCCAAGAGGGGTGGGGGCGCCCGTCAACACGTTGCGTCCGAACGTCGGAATCTGACCCGTAGGCCGACAACCTGACGGTGATAAAACGCGTGTAACATAATGTAATATAGGGAGTTTGTCAATCGGTATCCTCGTTGTGTCGGACGGGCAGATCGGAGAGATTTCGCTTGCCCGTCGTGGGGTCGTGCGGTATACTCATAGGGCTTTGAAGCGGCCCTAACCTTTTGCAGATTCAGCAGATGGAGCGCAAATGACTTCCCCCGATCATACTCTTGGACACCTCTACGAACAGGTGCTCGAACTGGCCAAGCGCGAAATCGACGAAGCGGCGGGTCAGATGGAGGAACTCAAGCGTTCCATTCAGCTTCTCGAGGCGCGAGTAGAGGCGGCCAAATCGATCTATGAATCGGTCGCCGCTCGACTGAATTTGGAAGATGAGGGCGAAACGGGCTACGCATCGGCCTATCAGGAGCCACCCAAGGAAGTCCCGGAGCCCCCAGAACCGAGCGCCACCGTCGTGGCCCCGCCAGCGGAGACGCTGGTCGAACCGCCAACGGCAGCCCCTGAAACTCCAGCGCCGACTCCGACACCTGAATCAGCTCCGGTTGAGGAGGCTCCGGCCTACGATCTGAGCCTGATTCGACAGCACCTGGCGCAGAAGCTTGATGGGAACGGATCAGCGGCCGAGGCTCCTACGTCGGCTCCCCAGCAGGAAGTCGTCGCGCCGGCACCTGCACCTCCGGCCGATGAGGGGGCAAGCGACGAAAAAGACGCCTTCAGTATGGAGCTGATCCGGCGACACCTGGCCGAAAAAGCCGAGTCCGGGGGCCCCGCAGGCGAACCTGCGGCGGCCGCACCCACGCCTCCGACCCCCCCTGTGGAGTCCGCGGAGGAACCTGCCGCGCCGGCTCCTGCATCTGCCCAGGGCGGACTCTCTGACGCCGACCGCGAGCTGATCGGCGCATATCTGCGGTCCAAACAGAGCTAAGACCCCTACATTGAGCTTCATCTCCCTCACGAGCGCCGGGAACGATTCCGGAGCAGCAGGCTGTTGCTGTTGTTATACTTCCCTGTCCGGCCCTCCCAACTCCGCCTTGATTGGCCGGGGGTTTTTTTATGACCACTCCTGAAGCGAAGACTCGAATGACCCCGGAAGAGCGATGTTTACACATCGACGGACTTACCCCTGAAGGCGGGCTCTACACCGACACGCAGCGACCCGTACACCCGGATGCCAACAGCAGCTGGCAGGTCGGACCCGAAGCGTGGAAACTGCCGACTGCGGTCCTGGATCATCTGGATGCGCTGGGCGGTCATCTGCTCGCCTTCTACCGAGCCCTGAATCTTCTCTACAGCCAGAGCTGGCGTGGTACTCAGCCGGGATGGGTCGCCGAATACCTTGATCGGGGGAAACCCGAGCAGGTCGTGGCCCTTGGTAGGATGAACCGGTTCAGACAACACCTTCCAAACGTCATCCGCCCGGATCTGATTCCGACTCGGGAGGGGATGATCGCGACGGAGCTCGATTCGCTCCCCGGCGGCATCGGGTTCACGGGCTCTCTGGGCCAACGCTACGGGTCCTTGGGGGAATCGATCGTGGGGGGGGCGGACGGGATGATTGCGGGTTACGCACGGATGCTGGCTGAGGCGGCCGGGGTCGAAAACCCCGTGATTACGATTGTCGTGTCGGAAGAATCCGCGGGCTGGCAGCCGGAGATGTCCTGGATGGCGGAGCAGCTTCGTCTTCGAGGCCTGTCTGCCTGGGTCATCGCGCCGGAAGACGTGATTTTCACGGAGGAGGGTTTGTTCTGCGACGTAGAAGGCGGCCGACAGCAGATCGACCTGATTTACCGGTTCTTCGAGCTGTTCGACCTGAAGAACATTCCAAAGATGGACCTGATTCTGTATGCGGCTAAGAAAAACCAGGTCAAGATCACGCCTCCGTTGAAGAGCTATCTCGAAGAGAAAATGGGGATGGGGTTGCTCCGGTATCCGTCCCTTCAGCCGTTTTGGAAAGAACACCTGGGAAAAGACTCGATCTCGTTTCTGGAGGCGACTTTTCCCCAGACGTGGGTGATGGACCCGACTCCCCTGCCCCCTCACGCCATCATTCCGGGATTGACATTCAAAAGCAGGCCATTGTCAGGCTGGCACGAACTCGCCACGCTGGGTCAGAAAGACCGACAGCTGGTAATCAAACCTTCAGGGTTTTCCGAGTTGGCCTGGGGTAGCCGGGGTGTTTCGATCGGCCATGATATGTCGGAAACCGACTGGTCGAACGTGGTCGAAGGAGCGCTTGCCGCTTTCGACGAAACGCCACACATTTTACAGCAGTTCCACAACGGGGCGACGTTCCCCGTCGAGTACTACGACTTCGAGACCCGGACGATGAAAGGTTTCCGGGGTCGTGTTCGGCTTCAACCTTACTATTTTGTGGTTGGAGGCGAGGCCCGTCTTTCTGGGGTTCAGGCAACGGTATGTCCCCCGGACAAGAAGCTGTTGCACGGGATGGTAGATGCGGTGGTGTTGCCCTGTTCAGTGACCGGTGACCAATGACAAATGACGACTCAAGAGCTGCTTTGACTGAGACGACTGCGGAAAAACTCGGGCAGCTCGAAGCGCGGCTCGAGACGATGGAAAGCGCGATCGTGGCGTTTTCCGGAGGGGTGGACAGTACCTTTTTGGCGGCGGCGGCGCATCGGGTCCTGGGGGATCGTGCCTTGGCGGTCACGGCGGTTTCGGCGAGCTATCCAGAGGGGGAAATCGACAAAGCTCGAACCCTGGCCGAGCTTATTGGAATCCGGATGGAACTGGTCTACACGGACGAACTGGACAATCCCGATTACGTCAAGAATGCGCCCGACCGTTGCTTCCACTGCAAGTCCGCTCTGGCGGACAAGATGGACGAACTCGCCCAGCACTACGCAGGGTCTTTCGAGCATCTTCTTTACGGGGCGATCGCGGATGATGTGGGAGATTACCGCCCGGGGATGAAGGCCGCCGCCGATCGTGGCATCGAAGCGCCTCTGATCGAAACCGGGTTCACCAAACAGGACGTGCGAGACGTCTCTCGTGTATGGGACTTGCCGACGTGGGACGACCCCGCATCCGCGTGTCTATCTTCGCGAATCCCCTACGGTACGGCGGTCACCCCTGAGGCGCTGTCGATGATCGACCGTGCCGAACAAACGCTGAAGGCGTCGGGCTTCCGCCAGGTCCGTGTGCGTCACCACGGAGATATCGCCAGGATCGAACTGCCGCCCGAAGATCTTGTTCGAGTGATTGCAGAGGGGATGAACCGGTCGATAAGCGAGTCGCTGAAAGAGGTCGGCTACAAGTACGTCACACTCGACCTCGAGGGCTATCGGACCGGCAGTCTGAACGAGGTGCTGGTCGACATCCAGGGCGCCGATTGATGGCGGTCCTAGAGATCAAGAAATTCGGGTGTCCGACGCTGAAGGAAAAGTCATTGGACGTCGAATCGGTCGACGATGACACCCGGTCGCTGATCGACAGGATGTTCGAGACGATGTATGCGGCCGAGGGCATCGGCCTGGCGGCACCGCAGGTGGGGGTTTCACGACGCGTGGTCGTTCTCGACGTTCGACCGAGCGATCCTTCCCGGGTGCACCTGGCGCTTGTGAATCCGAGGATCGTCGAAGCGACGGGCGAAATTGTGGGCGAAGAGGGATGTCTGAGCATCCCCGCGGTTGCCGGTGACGTAAAACGCGCGTCCGACATTCGGGTCGAGTTTCTCGACCGAGACGGCTTCCCCGTCACGGTAAGCGCTTCCGGGATCGAGGCTCGCGCACTGCAACACGAGATCGATCACCTGGATGGAGTGCTCGTCATCGAGCGGTTCAGCGCGATTCGTAGGAATCTATTGCGAAGTCAGTTGCGGAAAATTCGTAAGGAAGGCCAACGGCAGGCGATCGGGCCGATTGAAGTAACAGAGCCTGTTGCGGAGTCGCCGTCTTGAGCGAAGGGTTTGTCGATCTTCATCTTCATTCGACGCGCTCGGACGGTTCATCGACACCGACAGAAGTGGTCGAGCGAGCGGCTGGACTGGGTCTGGAGGTCATCAGTCTGACCGACCACGACTCGGTCGAGGGGGTGGAAGAGGCGCGGGCGGCGGGAGATCGTCTGGGGGTGGGCGTCGTGGCTGGGGCCGAATTGAGTGCGCACCTGGACAAGCGGGATGTGCACATTCTCGCCTATTTTATCGACCCGACACACGAACCGCTGAAATCCTGCCTCCAGATGTATCGAGACGAGCGCCAGAATCGGGCCGCGCGCATCGTGAAGAAGCTGAACCAGATGGGTGTTCGAATCACCTTCGAACAGGTCCTGGCCAAGGCCGAGGGAGGGGCGATCGGTCGGCCCCACGTGGCGGACGTCCTGGTTGAGGAGGGGTTCTGTTTCTCCCCCAACGACGCGTTCGGCAAGTATCTGGCCTACGGAAAACCGGCCTACGAGAGCAAGTATGTGATGGAGCCCGCTGAGGCGGTGGAGGTGATTCACGACGCGGGAGGCATTGCTGTCATCGCTCACCCGGCTCTCTACGGGGATGATGAGCTGCTTCCCCAGCTTGCGGCCGATGGCGTCGACGGAATCGAGGTTTTTCACATCAAGCACAATGCGGGCTCGGTGGATCGTTACAGCAACTTCGCGAGGGAAAACGGGCTTCTGATTTCAGGGGGGTCGGACTGCCACGGCGACGGTCGCGGAGACGCTGTGATGGGTAAGGTGGCTGTCGCACGGTCAGTCTATGACGCGCTGGAGGAGGGGTGGCGCGCCCGGTTGTCCGCCTGACGGTTCCGTTGTGGGTCCCAATACAAGCCGAGCGAAGCCGCTCGGCTTTTTCTATTTTCAGGTATGCGAGAAATGACGCCCCCGTTCCTGTCGGATGACCGGGCGGACCAGTACTTTCTGAACACGCGTGAAATCTTACACCGAGAAGGTCTCGATCCGCAGGTTACGTTGGAAGTCTTCACGAACGGCCCGGGGACATTGTGCGGGATCGATGAGGTTGTGGGATATCTGTCCGAGGCGCCTCGCTCCGATCGATTTGTAATCGATGCTGCGGAAGACGGATCCACCCTCTCCGCAAAAGACGTGGTGATGCGTATCGAGGGCGCCTATTCGTCGTTCGGAGTCTTCGAGACCGTCCTGCTGGGTGCGCTCGCCCACGGGACAGGATGGGCCACAAGCGCAGCCACTTGTGTCGAGGCCGCGGAAGGGACTTCTGTGATCAGTTTTGGGGCCCGACATGTTCACCCGGCGGTTTCGGACCGGATGGAATACGCAGCGATGATCGGGGGCTGCGCGGGGTGCGCCACCCCAGCCGGAGCGGCGCTTTCCGGGACGACGGCGTCGGGCACGATGCCACACGCGATGATGTTGATCTTTGGGGATACCCTTGCTGCAAGCCAGGCCTTCGACCGGCATATGCCGGACACGGTTCACAGGATCGTCCTGGTCGACACGTTCTGCGACGAGGTGGAAGAAAGTGTGCGCATCGCTGATGAAATGGGAGGTAGGCTCTGGGGCGTACGGCTGGATACGCCATCCGAACTAGGCGGAGTGACTGTGGATCTGGTGGATCGGACAAGGTCGGCCCTCGACGCGTCCGGTCATTCCATGGTTCGGATCCTGGTGAGTGGCGGATTCGATGCAGTCAAGATCCGGACGTTCGTTCAGGCGGAGAGCCCGGTCGACGGATTCGGGGTCGGTAGCGCGATCAGCGGCGCCAGACCGATCGACTTTACGGCTGATGTGAAGGAGGTCGACGGTCGTCCGTTAAGCAAGCGAGGCAGGAAACCGGGTCGGTCGGAGACAGCGAATTTACGACGTGTACATCCGGGCGCTGATGGTTAATCGAGAGGCTTTATGAAGATACGGGTGTTGTTTTTCGCTTCCTGTTCAGACATCGTGGGTCAACGAGAGCAGACGATCGAGATTCAAGACGGGAGCCGGCTGGACGATCTGATGGACGCTGTCATCCGGGAGCATCCACGTCTCGAGCCGATTCGATCAAGTGCGATGGTCTCGGTCAATCAGGAGTACGCGGAGGGCACAACGGCCCTGGCAGATGGCGACGAGGTTGCGCTTATCCCGCCCGTCAGCGGCGGATGTGAGCCGGGAGCACGAAACTCCGTGCTCCCGAAACGAAGGAGCAGGAGGGAACAGGATGGGTAAGGACGTCTACCGGCTGACGGACACTTCGATTGAGCCGGATGCGCTGCACAAGGAAGTCTTGAACGATCACGATGGGGCCATCACAACGTTTGCAGGCGTCGTTCGGGACAACACAAAGGGCCGGGCAACCCAATATCTGGTCTACGACGCCTATCGGGAGATGGCGGAGAAGAAGATGCGGGAGATAGGCGAAGAGATGAAGGACCGTTGGGAGATCGACTGCGTGGGTATTCTTCACGGGACGGGAAAGATGGAGATCGGCGATATCAGTGTCCTGATCGCCGTATCCTCTCCTCATCGCAAAGCGTCTCTTGAGGCGTGCCACTATGCGATCGATCGCCTGAAGGAAACGGTCCCGATCTGGAAGAAGGAAGTCTGGGTAGACGGGGAGGCTTGGATCGAAGGCGATCCCTCCTCGGCACAACCCGCCTCGATGGAAGGTGAGGAATGAACGCGGCCGGCGCCGCACAATTTCCCAATTTTGGGTGGGTGATCGAGGGCCTGCTGGCTGGTATGGCCCACCCGTCGGCCTCGCTTCGGACCCTGCCAGCGGTTCTGGCAGATCTGTCTACGATCGGAATTAGTGGGATCGTGTCGTTGACCGAACAGCCCCTCGACGAGCGCATCTTAGTCGAACAGCAGTTCATGTATTTACACGCATCGATCCCCGACTTTAGGGCCCCCTCCCTCGATCTGATCGATTCCGTAATCGAATTCGTGGACCAAGCAGATTCGGACGAACGCGGGGTTGTGATTCACTGTGGAGCGGGAATGGGTCGAACGGGGACGCTTCTGGCATGCTACCTCGTCCATACCGGCGACGTGGCCGAAGATGCGATTGATCGGGTGCGCCACCTCAGACCCGGGTCGATCGAGACCCCCGATCAAGAGTCCGTGATCCATCATTTTGCGGAGCACCGCGGGAACGCTACGCGTTGATTGGGCTGGAGATCCTTTTTCAACTGACGCTGGCCAAAGCGACTCCCCTTCTGCTGGCCGCGCTTGGAGGGCTCTACTCGGAGCGTTCGGGTGTGGTCAACATCGGCCTGGAGGGGACGATGCTCGTGGGGGCTTTTTTTGGCGCCGCTGGGAGCATTCACTTGGGATCCGCCTGGCTGGGTCTCGCCATCGGGGCGCTTTCAGGAGCGATGTTCGGCGGAATCCACGCCCTGGCGACCGTCTGGCTCCGGTCGGACCCGATTGTCAGCGGAACGGCAATTAACCTTCTGGCGATCGGACTGACGGGGTTCCTTCTGTTCACGATGTTCGGAGCACGCGGGAGCAGTCCAAGCGCTCCCAAGCTGCCGGTTATCGAACTCCCTGTGCTCCGCGCTTCCCCGCTTGCGTATCTCGCTCTGCTCCTCGTGCCGATCACGTGGTTCATCCTCTTTCGAACGAAATGGGGTCTTCGTCTTCGTGCGGTCGGCGAGTCGCCTGAAACCGTCCGATCGACAGGCCTTTCTGTGATTCGACTGCGTCTGTGCGCGGTGATCCTGAGCGGTGCGCTCGCGGGCCTGGGTGGCGCACACCTGTCTCTGGGGGATCTGAGTCAGTTCGTCGAGCGGATGACGGCAGGGCGGGGATTTATCGCGCTTGCTGCGTTGATCTTCGGTCGGTGGCACCCCATCGGCGTCCTTGGAGCCTGCCTTTTCTTTGGTGCGGCCGAAGCCATAGCGGACACGCTTCAGGGATGGACTGCGGCGATCCCGTCTCAGGTGTTCCTCGCGCTCCCATTTATCCTGACGATGGTCGTTCTGGCGGGGTTCGCGGGGCGCAGCCGACCTCCGGCCGCCCTGGGAATGGTCGACAAATGATGGGCTGGCAACCCGGAAGCACGAGACGGATTTCGAGCGATCGTAGCCTGAAGAGCCGTGTCACAATCCCCCGCCGGGATGGTCTCCCTCCCCTACCTGTCACCTCCTCTAGGCTCGCGTTTCAGCGGCGTGAGCGCGATGCAAAACCTTTTTCCATTGACGCTCACCGGGTAAAATCCCCGCGCCCGTCTGTCTCGGCGGAGGTCAGATGACCGGACACGGGCTTCTCTATGACCCGGATACGGCCGTTCGCAGTCTGTGCGCGTGTCCGCATATGGCCAGCGCGATCGAACGCGTCGGACCGTGTCGACTCGAAACCAATCGTGGTCTGACACTTTACGCGGCGTTGATGCGATCGATCGTCTACCAGCAACTCTCGGGTAGAGCGGCCGGTGCGATCTACCGCAAGGTTCGGGGACTGTTCCGAACCGCCACCCCTCGTCCTGCGGAAGCCAACGAAATTTCGTACGACGCATTCCGGGGTGCCGGTCTGTCGAATGCGAAGACGCTGGCTGTTCAGGACCTTACCGCAAAAACGCTGGGCGGTTCGCTTCCTTCCCGACGCCGGTTGAGCAGGATGGATGATGAAGCGGTGATCGAGGCGCTGACCCAGGTCCGCGGAGTGGGACGATGGACCGCGGAAATGATTCTTCTCTTCTATCTGGGTCGACCGGATGTGTTTCCGGTGGGTGACCTGGGTGTGCGGAAGGGCATCAGCCTGGTCTACGGCGCTGACCGTGTTCTGGAGCCGGAAGAGCTGGAGCCATTCGGGGATCGATGGCGACCCTACCGTTCGGTGGGTAGCTGGTATATGTGGCGGATCCTAGATGTGGAAACACCCTAGCAGGCATCCTCGTTCTAAGGAAGCCTTCCCCGATGCAGACCCAGGTGGAGATGGAACTGCGAAAACAGAAAAGCCGATCTGAGACGATACAGATTCGTCGAGCCGAGGAGAAAGACTGGACTGACATCTGGGCCATCTTCAGAAGTGTAGTGCGATCGGGAGACACCTATGCGATCGATCCACAGATTTCAGAGGCGGACGCCAAAGGACTCTGGATGGGAAACGGGGTCGAGACGTTTGTTGCGGAGGTGGATGGGTCCAGGGTCGGGACGTTCATTCTGAAGCCCAATCAGACAGGCCCGGGGGACCACGTGGCGAATGCGGCCTTTATGGTGTCCGGCGAGGCCAGGGGACGTGGCGTCGGGGAAGCGATGGGGCGACAGGCGACCGAGCTGGCACGATCGTCAGGCTATCGGGCGATGCAGTTCAACTCTGTCGTGTCGACGAACACTGGCGCGATTCGACTGTGGGAAAGACTGGGCTTCGAAATCGTAGGTACTGTCCCGGGTGCGTTTCGTGACCCCGACGAGGGGGATGTCGATGTATTCGTAATGCACCGTGCGGTCGTGTGACCTTTGGCACTGGAGTTGCGTCTATTGGTTCAGGAATGCTTTGACGCGCGGGTGGTCGAGCACCTCCCGGTTCAGGATATGCTCTGGCTGTCGTCCCTCGATGGCATCGGTGACCTGGTCGAAGGTGCACTGATCGAGGCGCGCGCAGGATCCCACGGTCATTCCGCCGTTGTGGTTCGTACAGATGATGCGAGGGTTTCCTTCGTGGATGGCGCGCGGACCATTCACGGGATCGTCTACGACGTAGTAGTGGAGCCGGTCCTCGCGAATGGCCTGGTTGACGGCCTCGTCGTCGACGAGGTTACCACGCGATGGGTTGATGAGCGATGCGTGAGGTTGCATTGCACAGAGGAGTTCGTAGGTGACGATGGTTTCGTCGCCCGCCACGTGGAGGGAAACGGTGTCGCACTGTTCGAAAAGCATCTTCGGATCGTCGACGACCTCGGCGCCGTAGGGGCCAGCGACTTCTTGGATGTCGGGCCGGATGTCGTAGACGAGAAGGCGACCGTTCTCGCCGAGGAGGGGCACGGCCCGCTTGGCAACCTCTTGGCCGATGCGGCCGAACCCGAACAGTCCCAGCGAACCCCCCTCGATGTCGAACGTACGGATGAGTGAAAAATCACCTCCGTGCGACAGATGGTTGAGCGTATAGGTCCGCTTGAGGGTCGCCGTCCACTGGGCGATCGTGTACTCGGCGACGGTGTCCATATGGACCGGTGAGGTGGTGATGATGACCCCTACCTCGTTCGCTTTCTTCTGATTGACGTTCTCGAATCCCACACCCCACCGTGAGATAATCCTGAGATCCTTGGCCGTGTCGTAGAAGCTGTCGTGAATGGGCTGGGAATTGGCGATGACGGCGATAACGTCTTGGGCTTCGTTCTGCGTCAGATCGGCGGGATAAAACTCCGTTGTCCCGAACTTACCGAGGGCGGCGAGACCGTTTGTTCTCACGTCGGATTCGAAATCCGGGTTCTGCATCGCGGGGGTCAGAAGAATTCGCATCGGTTTCTCCAGAAGCTGAGGCACTGTTTTGATTTCGGAAGAATAAGATAAAGGCTTGTGCGCTGCTGGTCTACGTCTTCCTGCAGAACGAATGGGTGCGAGACGATTTCCAAGTGAATGGCGACCGGGTATTTCGCCTTCACGTGACGAACGAGAGCGATAGGAACGAATGGGACCGATGTTCGGCGATGCTGTCTAGCGAGGTGGGACCGGAATTGGAAGCGTTGCTGCCTGAAGTCGAGTCCGTGACCCGCTGGGGGCCGAGCTTCGGGCGTCTGCGCCGCGACGATCTAACGGTTCGATTCAATATGGCCTACGTCGACAGTACACTGTTCTCATCTCTGTCCTTCGATGTCGCGCACGGAGACCAAACGCCCCTTACGGCGCCGAACGAGATCGTGCTGTCAGCCAAGATGGCGAGACGTTTCGCACGAGACGGGGATCTTTCCTCGCTGATCGGGAAAACCATTCACCTACTACACAAGCGGGAACACGCCCTACGAACTCACGTGTACGGCGATCCTGAGCGGACCTACCTACGCGTCGACACTGCAGTTAGAGGGGCTTCTCCCGTTCGAGTTGATGGCGGGGTATCAGGAAATGGGCGACCAGGTACCGACGTTCGCGAAGCTCGCCCGGGCAGAAGACCGATCCATTCCCGACGGGGCGCTCCCGGAGTTGACCCGACGAATCTTCGCTAAGAATGTGGCAGAGCTCCGGAGTTCGGGGAAATGGTCCCGAGAAGAGGATCCGTTTACGCTTCACCCGATCGCGGTCAAGGATATGCTCGAACAGCGGATTCCCAGAGATATGCTGTGGGTTGTGTCGTCACCGATGGTCTGGATCGTGGGTATCGTGGGTGGACTGGTCCTGGTGGTGGGAGCGGTGAATTTCACGGTGTTGTCTCTGGTCCGGTCGGTCTACCGGGCAAAGGAAATCGGTCTGAGAAAGGTGACGGGTGCTTGGCGCGGTCACGTGATCGGGCAGCACGTTGTCGAGGCCATTCTGTTATGTGGGATCACGACGGTGACGGGGGGGATCCTTGCGCACGGGCTGATGCCGGAAATGGCAGTCCTCTTTTCGATTCCAAACTACGAGATGAACTGGTCGCCGACGCCGCTTTTCTGGGTCTTCCTGTTCGGCAACCCTCTCGTGGTCGGCACCGTGGCCGGGTTTTATCCGGCTTACGTGGCTTCGCGGACCGAACCCGTGGCCGCGATGAGAGGCAGCAGCACGAGAGCGAAAAAGGGGAGACTCGCGAGATCCCTGGTGATGGTCCAGTTCGCGGGTGCGGTTTTCCTGCTGGCGTCGACCCAGGTGATGCTGGACCAGTACTATCACGGCCGCTCGCTCGATCGGGGATACGATCCAACGTCCCTGCTGATGATCGACGTCAACAGCGCCGACTACGAACTCATTTAGCCTTGGTATCGATCTCGGGTGATTCGACTGCCGGGTGTGTCTGGTGTAGCCGGTTCATCCCGTGCGTTGGGTGTCGGGGCGAATTACTACCTGTCGGAGGAGCCGGATCTACACATCTTCCACACGAGCGTGACCTCTGAGTTCGTGTCGACATTCGGTCTAACGGTCGTCGAAGGACGAGATCTGCGCCCCGACGGCCCGAAAGATCAGGTGCTGGTGAACGAGAAGATGGTGGAAGCGATCGGGTGGAAAAACCCGATCGGCCAGGTCGTTCCGTTCAGGTACGGCGAGGTGGATCACCCGGTCGCTGCAGGGGTGTTGAAGGATTTCGTTTATCTTCTTCCGTCGGCTCCCGTTTACCCCTTTATCGCGCATCGAGATATGTCACAGCAAACGGCGAGAGTCTGGGTCCGGTTCGATCCTGAGAAGACAGGGAAGATCGTCCCTCAGCTGAAGGAGATCTGGCGCGAGGTCGCTCCGGATGCCCCGACGGATCTTGAGGTCCTTTCAGATTACATCGGATATCGAGATGAGGACGACATCAAACTCTTCGAGTCCCGGGGCTATGCGACTTCCGTGTTCGGTACGTTAATCTCCTGTCTGGGTCTGTTCGGGCTTGCCCTGCACACACTCTCGACCCGTACGAAGGAAGTGGGCGTGAGAAAGGTACTGGGCGCCTCGGTGACGTCGGTGTTCGTTCTGCTGTCGAAAAATCTGCTTTTGCTTTCGCTCGTGGGATGCGCAATCGGGAGTATCAGATCCTACTATGCAGTAGAGTTGCTGCTCCAGGAGTTCGCCCATCGTGACCCGATCGGGATCGAGGATTTCGCCGTTCCCTCGCTCACGATGGTTCTTTTGGCTCTGGCGTCGATCACCTACCATACGGTAAAGACGGTGTTTCTTGATCCGACCGACGAGTTGCAGCACGAGTGAAGTTGATCAAGAATGCAGAGTGCAAAGTGCAGATTGAGAAGGGGATGAGGGGAGAGAGCGGAGGGATGAATGTCGTTGAATGAAGAGGCGGAAGCGTTACGCACGCACGCGCAGGACGAAGCGCGTCGACTGGGACATATGTACGTGTCGACGGAGCACGTTCTCCTGGCCATCGCCCGCCACGCGACCGATCGAATTCGAGGAGCGCTGATCAAGCTTGAAGTCGAAACGGATGAACTGATCGAACAGATCGATGCATCGATCTCCGGGTCAGGAGTGCAGGGTGGGTCTCAGGACATCCCCTTCTCCCCGCGTGCGACTCGGGTGTTCGAGAGGGCGGTCGATGTGGCGAGGGGGCTGGGCGTTGAATCAGCAGAACAAGAACACGTCCTGCTCTCGCTCTTGGAGGATGAAGAGGGGGTGGCTGCGCAGGTGCTGGAGGAATACGGAGTGGACTATGCTTCGATTCTGAACCAACTCGATTGAGGGTTGGATAGCGTCGCAGGTTCATTCGCGAGACAAAAGTGGCCTCGGGGCCACTTTTGTTACTATTATGATAATAATAGCTTACGAATTTGAAAGATTCGAGATTTTCCGATATAGGAGAGCCCTCTCCCGGGGTGAAACGGCCTTTTCTCGATCCGTCGTAAAGGCGTCTTTGGCTTTCTCGATGTCCCCCGCCAGAAATGAACCTGGCCACAGCCGAGTTCGAGGAATTCAATGCCTGCAGGGATTCCAGCGCGGTCGAAATACCAGGTGAACCACGGTACAGGTGCTGTCGAGTAGCCTGCGTGAAGATTCGTGCGCGCGTTCAGGTTGACCGAGGTGGCGTATTGATCCTTCCGCAACGCCTCGGGATTCTGGAATGTGTTCGGTCGCATCTGGGCCCAAGTAGGCTGGGCCATCCGAATTGAAAAGCCACAAGATGTTTGCTATACTGCCGATTCCCCCCTCCTCCTACACCCGCGATCGTTCGTAATTCCTATTTATCCCTCATTCGCCGTAGTGGGCGGACCATCTGGGGGTGGAGCAACTTCGCTTGGGATACGGTCGATCTGTCCTCGCAATGAGATGAACACAGCGGGAACTCCAATGGCACCCGACAAGAAACTCTTTCTGCTGGATGGTATGGCGCTGGCGTATCGTGCTCACTTCGCTCTGATCCGAAACCCACGCACGACATCGGCGGGAATGAACACGTCGATGCCCTTCATTTTCACGACGACGTTGCTGGATCTGTGGTCGAAACAGAGACCGACGCATATGGCGGTGGCGTTCGACACGGGACCTCCGACAACGCGGCTGGAGCTCTACGAGGATTACAAGGCCCAGCGGGAGTCGATGCCGGAGGATATCCGGGACGGTCTGCCCTACGTCTACCGGATTGTCGAGGGCTTCAACCTTCCGGTTCTGCGGATTCCGGAAGTTGAGGCGGACGATGTGATCGGTACCGTGGCCAGGCACGCAGAGGGAGAGGGATTCACGACGTATATGGTGACTCCCGACAAGGATTTCGCTCAATTGGTGACAGACAAGACCCTGTTGTATCGGCCGGGTCGGTCGGGAGGAGATCCGGAAATTCACGGGGTCGCCGAAGTGCTCGACAAGTGGAAGATCGAGCGGGTAGATCAGGTGGTCGATATTCTGGCTCTGATGGGGGATACGAGCGACAACGTCCCGGGCGTAGCTGGCGTGGGAGAGAAGACGGCACAGAAGCTGATTGCGGATTTCGAGAGCGTCGAGAACCTGCTGGCAAACATCGATCAGCTGAAGGGGAAACAGAAAGAACGATTCGAGGAAAATCGGGAACTTGCGGAGCTGTCGAAGAAGCTGGTGACGATCGATACCGACGTGAAGATGGACATCGATTTCGACGACTATCAGATTTGCGAGAAGAACGTCGATGCGTTGAAGCAAATTTTCGAGGAACTGGAGTTCCAGGTCCTGGGGAAGCGGGTGTTCGGGGATGAATTCGAGGTCGCCCCGCAGCAGACGCTGGCGCTCGGGGACGACGCAGAGGTCCAGACCATTGACGATGTCAAGCACGGCTACGACATCGCGGATACCCCTGCGAAGCAGAAGAAACTGATCGCCACATTGAAGAAACAGAAGGCCTTCTGCATTGACATCGAGACGTCGGCTTTGAGCGCGAAGAACTCTGACATCGTCGGAATCGCCTTCTGTGTAAAACCGCACACGGGTACCTATGTGCCGTTTCCAGAAGATCGCGACGAGGCTCTGGCCATTCTGGAGGCCTTCAGACCGATTCTGGAAGACGCGAAAATCGGGACGATCGGTCACAACCTGAAATACGACCTGCTGGTGTTGCGATGGCACGGTATCCGGGTGGAAGGTCCGGTCTACGACACGATGCTGGCCGCCCACCTGACCGAGCCCGAGATGCGGATCAATATGGATTTCCTGGCTCAGGCGATGCTGGTATACAAGCCACGATCGATTTCTGAACTGATCGGCGAAAAGGGCAAAGAACAGCGCAGTATGCGGGAGGTTCCCGTTGCAGATGCGGCCGAGTACGCGAGCGAGGACGCCGACATTACGTTGCAGTTGTGGGAAAAGCTTGCGCCTCGCATCAAGGAGGAGAAGCAGGAGGCGGTTTTCGAGAAGGTCGAGGCACCCCTGCTGCCGGTCCTTGTCGATATGCAGTACGAGGGGATCCGGCTCGATAAGCTGGTGCTCAAAGAGCTGGCGGATGGTTTGCAGAACGAGATCGATCGCACGCGGGCCCGGATTTTCGAACTGGCGGGGGAGGAGTTCAACCTGAATTCGCCCAAACAGCTGGGTGAGATGTTTTTCGAGAAACTGAAACTGGACGCGAACGCCAGACGTACGGCGAAGAGCAAGCAGTACCAGACGAACGAGCGAGTGCTCACGCGCCTTGCGAACCGTCACGAGATCGCCGCTCAGGTACTGCACTATCGTGAGACTACGAAGCTGAAATCGACGTATGTGGATAAGCTGCCGGGCGCGGTGTTCGAGAAGACAGGTCGAATCCACACGAACTACGAACAGGCGGTGACAGCAACGGGACGGATGCAGTCGAGCAATCCCAATCTGCAGAACATTCCAGTACGCAGCGACCAGGGCCGGGAGATCCGCAAAGCGTTCACACCACGTGACGAGCACCACACTCTGCTGGCGGCCGATTATTCACAGATCGAGCTCCGCATCGTTGCGGAGATCAGCGGGGACAAGGCGATGAAGGCGGCGTTCGAAGGCGGCGCCGATATTCACGAGACGACGTCGATGCGTGTTTTCGATGTCGATCAGGCGGGCGTGACTCCGGAAATGCGCAGACGGGCGAAGATGGTAAACTTCGGCATCATCTACGGGATTTCGGCGTTCGGGCTGGCGGACCGGCTGGACATTCCCCGGGGAGATGCGAAAGATCTGATCGACGGATATCTCTATACGTATCCCGGGATTCGATCGTATATGGAGTCCACGGTCGAGTTCGCCCGCGAGCACGGCTACGTTGAGACAATCACCGGACGTCGTCGCTTCCTGCGGGACATTTCCTCACGGAACGCGACTCAGCGCAACGCAGCGGAGCGCAACGCGATCAACTCGCCGATCCAGGGCTCAGCGGCAGATATGATCAAGATCGCGATGTCGAAGATTCACGGGGCGATGCGGAAAGAGAAGTTGAAGTCGAAGATGTTGCTCCAGGTGCACGACGAACTGGTTTTCGATATGCACAAGGAGGAAGCCGACGTCCTGCCGCCGCTGGTCGTGGAGGGGATGAAAACGGCGATTCCGATGAAAGTGCCGATCGTGGTAGAATTGGGGACAGGCGCAAACTGGCTGGATGCGCACTAACCGGTGCAGATTGGACGGTAGTCGATGGCCGACACAAGCCTATCGAGGGATGAACGATGCAACGAGATGGATATGAGACCTGCGAGGACCCTTCAAGGAGGGTCCTCTTTTCGTTGTGGTTCGACTGATGAAGAATGACCGGGATACGCACGTTTCCGAGCTGAAGGAAGCCATCGGTGCCTTCATTGATGCACGCAACTGGTCGCAATACCACTCGCCGAAGAATCTCGCGATGAGCATCGCGATCGAGGCTGCGGAGATGATGGAACATTTTCAGTGGACGACGGTCGAGGAAGCCAGAACGGCGATGGAAGATCCGGAGGTCCGAGCCGAGGTTCGGGAAGAGCTTGCAGACGTAATGATCTATTGTCTGAGCTTTGCTCGGCACACGGGTATCGATGTGAGCGGGGCCGTTTTGGACAAGCTGGAGAAAAACGAACACCGGTTTCCCGTGGATCGGATCAAGGGGTTCGGAGTGGAATGAGCGTGAAGAATGCAAGATGGAAAATGAAAATTTCAGGAGCGGACAATGTTTCTCGAAATGAAAAGGATGATCTATTTCGTGAATGATATGGATGCGATGAAAACGTTCTATGAGGATGTGCTCGGGTTGACGCCACTGGAATCGGAGGATCCGGATGGGTGGCAGGAGTTCGAAGCCGGTGGGGTGACGATTGCGCTGCACAAGGCTTTCGATCCGAGAGGGAAGCCGGCGAGCTACAACAAGATCTGTTTCTACTCCGATGATGTTGCGGCAACGCGTCAGGGTCTGATCGATAAGGGCGTGAAGATGCGGGAGCCGATGTCATCGGGGGAGCTGTTGTTTGCGGATGGGGAAGATCCCGAAGGAAATACGTTCTAGATTTCGAACCGATAGAATCCAGGATTCACAGATGATAGAGTTGTCCGAGCCCATATCGACTACGAGCGAGATCTCTGCAGGTTCGCTGACGGAACGGTTGTCGAGAAACGGATTCCTACGGTCGGAACAGGTCGAGTCGGTCGAGGAGACGGATACGTTCGATTCATCCGCGGTGGTCTGATATCGGCTGAAGCTTTCTTTCAGTGCGGACTACGATGGGGATGTACCGGCGGACATCGTACTGAAGTGCTACCGGGAGGGATGGTTCGGCGGAGGGCTCCCGCCACACCTGGTGCGAGTGTCTGTCCGGTCTACGACTGCGGGATCGATCGGGATCGAAAGTTGTGCCATTACCTGATGCCGGACCTGTCGGTGACGCATCAGGAGCCTCCGCGGGAGGAGACCGAGCGGCCCTACAGTCGTGTGATCGAGGAGCTTCTCAATTA
Source organism: Latescibacteria bacterium UBA6620 (assembly GCA_002433075.1). Taxonomy (GTDB): domain Bacteria; phylum Latescibacterota; class UBA2968; order UBA2968; family UBA2968; genus UBA6620. The sequence goes on along the minus strand of DJHM01000034.1, from coordinate 232,516 downwards.
CCACATCCGATGGTGGGGTGATTCCCGGCTGGAGGCGTGGCCGTTCTACCAGCGCGCCGGCGGACCGTTGAGGATGGCCCAGGCCATTCGCCCGGAGGACGTGCGAAAGTCGTGCGCAGACTTCGAGAAGGCGTTTCGGGAGTTTGCGAAAGAAGAAGACGAGTTCGAGCCCTCGTGGGTCGAGACGATGGAAGGAATCATCGATCGCTACCCGGATGCGTTTCTGTCCAGGGTCGAAGGGGGCGAGCACGTCACGCTCCTGCACGGCGACGCCCATCTCTGGAATTTCTACTTTCCGAAGGACCCTGCCACGAGCGATTTGATCCTGTTCGACTGGGAAACCTACAAGCGCGGACTGGGCGCCTACGATCTTGCGTATCTGCTCGTTCACGGGACGTCGGGACGCGAGACACTGGAACCGACGCTGATGCATCTCTACTATCAGAAGTTGATCAAGGGTGGCGTTGAGGGATACACGCGGGACCAGTTCGAATACGACTACCGCCTTTCGATTGTTTCGACCACCTTCTGTCCGCTGATTTGGAAGCGGGTGTTTTCGATGCGAAGCGCGATGCAGGCATTCGCCGACTGGAACTGCGACGAACATTTAAGCTAGCAAGCGCGACCGGACGCGTGCCTCAGAATAGGATGGACGGGTGTCTGACCTGATCGAATGTGTACCGAACTTCAGCGAGGGCCGTGACCAGAGGGTCATCGATGCGATCGTCCAGTCGATTGCGTGTGCTGATGTCCGCGTGCTGAGCGTGGATCAGGGCTACGACACGCACCGCACGGTGGTCACCTTTGCGGGCGACCCCGATGCAGTCTCCGAGGGCGCGTTTCTGGGGATCGCTCGTGCGGCTGAATCGATCGATATGCGAAATCATCAGGGCACGCATCCGCGAATGGGAGCGACGGACGTGTGTCCGTTCGTTCCGGTCGGGGAAACGTCGATGGACCCTTGTGTTGCCTTGGCGGAATCGGTGGGTGCGCGAGTGGGGGCGGAATTGGGGATTCCGGTCTACCTCTACGGTTTCGCGGCCAGACACAACGCACGCGTGTCTCTTCCTGCGATTCGTCGAGGAGAGTACGAGGCCTTGCCGGGAAAGATGGAACAGCCGGAATTCCTGCCCGATTTCGGCAAACCGTCGTTCAACGCGAAATCGGGCGCGACGGTCATCGGGGCTCGGACGTTTCTGATCGCGTGGAACGTCAACCTGACGACGAAGGATGTCGAGGTCGCACGAGAGATCGCCCAGCGGCTGCGTTCGTCCGGACATCCCGGCAGTACGGAGGCCGGACGATTTCGAGCCCTTCAAGGCGATGGATGGTTCATCGACGCTTACGACCGTGCCCAGGTAACGTTCAACATCTTGGACCATACCACCACGCCGCTCCCGACCCTTTTCGAGGCCTGCAGGAAAGAAGCGGAAGACCTGGGGACGGAAGTGACCGGGAGCGAGCTGATCGGACTGGTGCCGTTGGATTGTCTGGTGGCCGCGGGGTCGGCCTATGGCGAATCAGACGACGAACGGGAACTGATCGCGATGGCTGTGGAAGCGTTGGGTCTCGAGGACCTGGGACCTTTCGATGTCGAGGAGCGGGTGTTCGAGTATGCGAAGGCAGGTGGTTAGGGCTGTGGAGAGGTTCGTGGGTATACTCGGGAGGGGATGGGGAAGTTAAACCACGAAGGCGGCTTCGGCTGCCAGGATATGACTACACGTCGGCAGGGATGTACTAAGTGACGATGCGGTGGTGCGGGATGGGTCGTTTGTCAACAGTCTCCGATGGCCACGTGCGCCTCAACGAGAGCGGCCGCATCGTCGACGATTGCTGGTGGCGGCTCGAGCTTCAGTGTGAAGAGGTGTTGCTCGACGCATAGGTGGTGATGCCACATCATCTTCACGGGATCATTGCGATTACCCACGACCGTAGGGGCGGTTCGCGAACCGCCCCTACGCGGCAAGAGCCTCTTGGCTAAATGATTGCGACGTCCAAGCTGGTTTGGAAACGATAAACAAGGAAACCAATGACCTATCCAACGTATGAATCGATCGGGGTCCGACCCTTGATCAACTGTCGTGGGACCTACACGATCATCAGTGGGTCCTTGCTGCTGCCGGAAGCCAGGGCAGCGATGTTGGCCGCGTCCGAGCAATACGTCCACCTCGATGAACTGATGGAGAAGGTGGGAGAACGTATTGCGGAGGTGATGGAGTGCGAGTTCGGGTTGGTGACGAACGGGTGCGCCGCCGCAATCTGTCAGGTTACGGCGGCGTGTGTGGCAGGAGACGATCCGGCGGCGATCCGGCAGTTGCCGGACACGACTGGAATGAAGGACGAAGTCGTGATTCAGAAGAAACACCAGCACGTCTACAATCACGCGATCCGGATGACGGGTGCGAAAATGATCGAGGTCGACTCGCTGGAGGAGATGAAAGCGGCGATCGGAGATCGTACCGCGATGCTTGCGGTGTTCGGTGACGCGGCCGACGGTGGAGACGTGAGTGTCGCGCAGATGGCGTCTTTGGGTAAAGAGAAAGGCATTCCGGTGTTCGTCGATGCGGCAGCGGAGCGTCCGGACGTACCGAACCGATACCTGGCGGAGGGGGCGGATGCCATTGCCTACAGTGGTGGGAAATGTCTTCGGGGGCCACAGTCGTCAGGTCTGGTGCTGGGCCGCAGAGATCTGTTATGGACGGCGTTTCAGCACGGGGCGCCTCACCATTCGGTGGGCCGCCCGATGAAGGCAGGAAAAGAAGAGGTGATGGGGTTACTTGCGGCCGTCGAGCAGTGGGTCGAACGGGACCACGAGGCCGAGTGGAAGATGTGGGAAGCGTGGCTGGATACGATCTGGCAGGCCGTGGCCCACGTGCCGTCGATGACGCGGGAGATCCGCCAGCCAGGACGGAGCAACGTGGCGCCGATTCTTCAGATTGGATGGGATGAGAAGACGGTCGAGTTGACGCCGGAGGCCGCTCGGACGGCCCTCTCCGAGGGAGAGCCGCGAATCGAAGTGTTCACGCACGATACTGGCATCGAGGTGATGCCCTATATGATGGAGCCGGGTGAGGCATCTGTCGTAGCCGATCGACTGAAGGAAGTGATCGAAACGGGAAAGTAAGTGGGAGGGACGATGGACGCGTCGTGTTTCGACTACAAGATGACGGACGAGCAGAGAACCCATTTCGACGAACAGGGCTATCTGATCGTCGAGGATGCGATCGACGACGACCTGCTCGGGCGGCTGGTAGAAGCGGGCGACCGAGTGGACGCCCAGGAGCGCGCGGCGAAGGGGATGGAGCCGGACGAGCTGATGTCGAAGTTCCGGACCATCGTCGAGGATGACGCGTTTCTCGAGTTGCTCGACAATCCCAAAACATTCCCTTTGCTGTGGGACATCTTGGGATGGAACATCCAGCACTACATTTCACACCTCATCTACTATCCGCCTGAGGGAAAGAGCGCCGTGGACCTCAAACCGGGCGGATGGCATCAGGACGGTGGGCGGCCGATCCATGAAATGGAGCGACCCCATCCGCGGCTATCCCTGAAGGTCGCGTTCTGGCTGTCCGACATCGATGCGGAGGACCGTGGCGGGATTCGCATCATTCCGGGCAGCCACAGACGAGACGAGCTACCCGATCGTCAGCCTGACGGCGGCGACCACGAAGGGGCGCTGCAGGTCCGTGTGAAGGCCGGGACAGCCGTGTTTTTCGATCGCCGGATGTGGCACTCGCGGGGAGTCAATACGTCGGACAGGACAAGGAAAGTGATCTTCCTCGGCTACAGCTACCGGTGGCTGCGGGGGCTGGACTACAATGTGATGCCGGATGAGATCCTGGAGAAGTGCGATCCGGTTCGTCGCCAGCTGCTGGGCGATGGTGTCGACGTCAAAGGGTGGTGGCAACCAACAGACGACGACGTCCCGCTGAAGGGATGGCTGAGGGAGCATCTTGGGGAGGACTACGTGAAGGGGATTTCGGAGAAACAGGTGGCACTCTCGTAGCCGGCGGGGAAACAAAAAGAGGGTGGGGATCTTGCGATCCACACCCTCCTTTTTCAACGAAGCGATACGAATTTATCGTTTCGTCACGTTCGCAGCCTGGAGACCCTTGGGTCCCTGCTGGATTTCGAACTCGACGAGCTCGCCTTCGGCCAGAGTCTTGAAGCCATCACCCTGAATCGCGGAGTAGTGAACGAAAACGTCTTCGCCACCGTCCTGCTCGATGAAGCCAAAGCCCTTGCTGTCGTTAAACCATTTGACCGTGCCTTGCGCCAATCTACTTCACCACCTTTCCTTGAGTTTCTTCGTGCAACGTCTTCGAGCAAATATAAAAAGGCAAGGATCGGTGCTTCTGATCCTTGCCTCAGTCTTTATCGCTTGGTGACTTGCACAGGGTACAGAACTACAGCATTCCGTCATTCATCTGGGCTTAATATACAAGTGGGTAATTACTTCAGCAAGGAATAAGTTCGCCTTCTGCCTAAACCTGTGTGAGCGGAAGCCAGCACGCCGATCGCTGAATGCGGCACAAATTACTGTGAGAGAATGGGTTCTGGGATTTCTGCCGAAGGAAAACGAGATCGACAGGTTCCGCTGGTTCCTCCAATGTGGCACCATCGGTCTAAACCACCGGAGTATCTATGAAGCCCTGGTCCTTCCTTCACATCTCAGACCTTCAACCTGGATCACCGAGGTCCTATCGGTTCAACCAGGCGATGGGCGAGAACGCAGATACTGCCTACAAGCAGCTGGGTGAAGTCGAGGACGTCGACTTGCTTCTCGTCGGGGGAGACCTGACCCGCGACGGGGCTATCCACGACTTCGAGTGCGAAGAAGCAAGAGATCGGCTGGGCTCGTTACCCTACCCGTTCTATGCTATTCCGGGGAATATGGATACCTGCAACAAGCACACGTCCGTTGCGGGAGCGACCGGGCGAGACGATCCGCGGCTGAACGTGACGGCCGAACAGTTGGATCACTTCGCGTTGTTCTTCGGCGAATTTCCCTGGTCTTTCGTGCACAAGGAGGTGCGGTTCAGTGGATTCTATGGCGCCGTGGCGGGGTCAGGCCTTCCGCACGAGGAACGGATGTGGCGATGGCTGGAGGATGAATTGCCACCCGCAGGAGAGACAAAGCACCACGTGATGGTGATGCATTACTCGCTGTTCATCGATTCAGTCTACGAACCGACGTGGGGTCTACAGGACAAAGAAGAGTATGGGCGGTGGTACTTCTCGATCGACCAGCCCCATCGTTCGCGGATGTTCGACGCGTTCAAACGATCGGGCGTGGATATTGTTCTGAGCGGACACATTCACTGCCGGAAGCCACCCGAGACGGTCGACGGTGTCCGGTTTTACCGCTGTGCGGGAATCGCGATGCCCCAGGCGGCCAATCTCTGGCCGGACGGGGACACGCGGCTGGGTTTTTACCGATTTGACGTGACAGAGGAAGGGATCAGCGAGACGTTCATCCCGCTTGAAAAGGAATCGACAGCGGAAGGGAAGTACGGTCCCGGCGGTCATCCGCATCCGGAGGACCGGGACTACAGTCTGGCCTGGGAAGAACCACCGGAAGAATTCAGAACCTGAACCAACGAGTCGACCTTCCCATCGACTCAACCTCTCGTCAGAAGGTGAGTTGTTCGATCAGTCGAGGCGTCCCGTTCTCGTAGACGATCTGCCGCATATCGGGGCACTTGATCTTCTTGTACTCCTTGTGTCCGAATGTGTCGTCGAACGTGGCGATCAGACCCCACATACAGCCCCCGTGCGTACACACCAGCACGCGACCTTCTGGATGCTCCTTTACGATGGCGTTGACGACACGTGTGACGCGCTTTCCGACCGCCTGAAGCTCCTCGTCCTCGGCGCTTTCGCTGAGGCCCTTGCGTACTTTCGCGACCAGTCCTGTCGATTCGCACAGGGGCTCTATCGTTTCCCGCGCTCGAAGGTAGGGGCTGGTATAGATGGCGTCGAAGTTGAGGCTGGAGAGATAGTCGACGAGTGAATCAGCTTGTCGACGGCCGAGCTTGCTGAGCGGCCGATCAATATTGTCCGCGTCGGAATCTTCCTCCGGCGTGGCGTGTCTGAGGACGTAGAGTTCTGTGTTGGCTGGCATCAGAATCGGTCCTTTCGGCCGACCACGCAGGCGTAGTGTCCGAAGTCGAGAGTGCATCGGACGTCTACGAAACCAAGGTGATCGAGTAGTTCCAGGTGGCGAGGGACCTTGAGTTTTCCGTCGGTCGGAGGTTCTTTGTCATCGGGACGAGTGACGAGATCGGCATTGATGAGAGAACCGCCCGGCTCTAATCGTCGGGCGGCTTTTTTGTAGGTGGTCGTGACGGCCTCCTCGGAACCGAGGTCGTGGATAGCCATATTCGAGACGATGGCGTGAACGGGACCGGGCGGGAGTACTGCCCAGTCGTCGGTGTTCAAATCGGCCTGATGAAGCGAGACTTTGCCGTTGTAGGAGGCCAGTTTTTCTCGTGCGACTTCGATGAAGGGCACGGAGTAATCGATTCCGACGTAGGTCGGGCGTCGGGCAGAATCTCGGCGAGCATTCCCGGACCGGGTGCGAGTTCGACCACGGTCGGTGATTCAACGAGGGTCCTCCGAATCGGGGTGATTCGGGCCGACCCATCGTACGGGCTCGGGCGACTCGACGGGAGCAATGTCTAGGTTGATGACGATCGGCTCGTTTTCACTGGCGTTAATCTCCTGATGGGGCACGTACGGTGGAATGTAGATGAAGTCTCCGGCCTCGGCCACGTATTCAAGCGCGTCTCCCCAGCGCATTCTGGCCTTCCCGTTGACGACATAGATTACGCTTTCGAGTTCGCCGTGATGATGCGCACCCGTTTTAGCGTCGGGATGGATGGTCACCGTTCCGGCCCAGAGTTTGTTTGCACCAGCCATCGCGTGATTAATGGCGGCGGCGCGATTCATCCCCGGCGTCTGAGGCGTGTTCGGATCCATTTCGCCCGCTTTGACGATGCGGACACCCTGGTTTTTCCAGTTCGGCACCTGAATTCTCCTCCAGAGCAATATGCCTGACCGGGCCCGTCAGGACAAGCGACCACTGTCCGAGTCTTGCCTGCGGTTGAGAGGTCCGTACCTTTTCAAGCTGTCGGTTGGACTTTTTCTCCTCCTATCTAAAGGTTTGCTATGCATTTGTTCTCAATGTTGTGCATTTCCGTCCTCCTTATTCCTGTCTCTTTCGATCCTGTCGTCGCCGGGGGATTGGCGGGGCGGGTGGTCGACGCGGAAACGAACGTCGCGCTGGCAGGGGCCCTGATCGAAGAACTGGATCGGCAGAGCGAGAGCGTACGGTCGACCGTTGCCGACCGCGAGGGAACGTTCTCCTTTCCCGACGACTCGCGCGAAGGTCACACGCTGCGTGTCTCCCGTGTGGGTTATCGTCCGGTGACCCACGGGATCACGGAGCTGCCTTCTACGATGGTTTTCGGGCTGACGCCGTCGATGTTGGAAGGAGAAGAGATCGTTGTCTCGGCGAGTCGGTATGCGGAGGATGTGTTGTCCGCGCCGATTTCGATCTCCAGAGTGGATGACTCGGAGATTCAGCGCAAGCCGATCGCGGCGTCCTACAGCAGTCTCCTGGACGGCGTGAAAGGGATCGACTACACGCAGGTCGGACTGTTCGACGAACGGTTCAACGCGCGAGGCTACAACGAGGCGTTCAACACACGAATGCTCGTGCTGACGGATGGTCGTCTCTCGCGCACAGGAGGAGGACATCCGCTCTACGGACCGACATTGCCGAAGGACGATCTACGGGACATCGAAGTGATCGTAGGGCCGGGTTCGGCGCTCTACGGGCCAGACGCGATCAACGGGGTTGTGAGCCTGAGATCGAAAGGTCCTCGGGAGTTCGACGGCACGAGGGTGACCCTCTCGGGCGGCAACCGATCGGTGTTCAAGGGGCGGGTGAGACACGCGGGTCTGAGCGGTCGGTGGGGCTACAAGGTCGCCGCGGACTACCAGCGTGGGAACAGCTGGGGCGCGGCGCGGCCTTTCACGAGCCAGGACGGATCCCGCACGGTACTCGACGACCCCGATTTTACATCGGAGTTCCAGACGGGGTCGGCCGGGATTTACTACTACCCGAACGAGGGGGGTGAGCTGTCTCTGTCGTCGGGGCTGACGGTGATGGACCAGGTGTTCCTGAATCCGATTGCCCGAAGCCAGACGAAGGGCTACGTGAACTACTTCACGCAGCTGAAGTACTCGGACGACCATTGGTATATCAACCTGTATCGAGCGGGAGACGACTCGCGGAACACGTTCAGCCTGAATACGCGGGCAAGTCTGATGGCCGAGGGCCTGCCACGGGCGCAGGCTGAGGAGATGGCGCTCGATCGTGCGGAGTGGACGTTCTGGGAAGGGGAGGCGCGCTACACGGCCCGACACAACCTGGGTCGAGCGACGGTCGGGGCGAGCTTCCGTCAGGACGAGTCGACGGGTCCGCTGTTCCAGGGGGGCAACGCTTCCGCCCGATTGTTCGGGGCCTACGCCCAGTTCGACCTGACACCGACGCGATGGTTCCAGCTGACGTTCGCCGGTCGGTTCGATAATCCGGAAACGTACGACTCGCAGTTCAGCCCCAAGTTCGGATTGGTGGTGAAACCGGTTCCGACGGTTGCGTTTCGGGGGACGTTCAACCGGGCATACAAGAGTCCAACACTGAGCCAGCAGTTCGCGTTGCTACCGATCTTTCCCGGTCTGACGGGCCGTGGTAACGCAAATGGATTCCGGTTCGCGTCCCTGACAGGGGTGCCCCTTCCGCCGGCGTTCGCCGCGGGGGTCGATGCTCTCGTGCCGGAGAATGTGGGTACGGTGGAATTGGGGATCAAAGGGATCCTCGGCAACCGCGCGTTCGTGGACGTGAGTTTTTACAGAAGTCATTACAAGGACTTCATCAGCGGCGCGATCCCGATCAGCAACATCCAGGGGGGTGTGGTGATTCTGGACGAGGCGGGGGCTCAGGTTCTGGAAGAGACTCTAAGCAACGTAAACTTCGGCGAACAGAACGTGACGGGCGTGGGTGTAGGTATGAATGTCTACGCCACGGAGCTCGTCGTGCTGAGCGGAAACGTGTCCTACCTGAACGCGGACACGCTGGTGGACGCGAAAGGACTGTCGCAGCCGTTCAACACGCCGGAAACGACGGTCAAGGTGCGACTGACCTGGCTCGACGCGTGGGTCGAGGGTGCCACCGTCGGAATCTCCGCCCGGCGCGTGAGCGAGTACGATTTCCGAAGCGGCGTCCTGACCGGGCGCGTGCCCGCCTACGCTCTGCTCGACCTGGATCTGTCCTACCGGGCCCGCCACGGTCTCGTTTATCGGGCTTCGGTGAGGAACCTGCTCGACAATGACCACATCGAATTCGGTGGGGGACCGGAGATGGGGGCGTTGTTCGTGGGTGAGATCGGGTTGTCGATGTAGTCGAGGCGGACCCCCAGCCGGCGTATACCTGCTTGACACGACTCAACTTATGGCGCATCTAAGGTAGTAAGCGTTCGCTTACTACCTTACTATGCCGATCAATCCTCTCCGACCTTTCGACCGATATCTTCGGCCCTACCGTCGTTGGATCACGTTCGGTCTGATCTTCCTCTTTATCGCTCTATCCATCCAGATGATTATCCCACTAATGCTCAAGTGGGCGATCGATGCAGGCAAATCCTACCTGGATGCGTCCCGAGACGGTCTTCCTCTGCCTCCAACGATTATGGGAAGTCCGCTGTCCGATCTGGCGATGTACGGGATGGTGATGGCAGGTCTTGGCATCATCCAGTGGGTTGCCAATTTCGTTATGCGCTGGTACTTCTCGGGTCTTTCCCGGTATGTCGAGCACGACATCCGAACGGACTACGTGAAGCATATCGTCACCCTTCCCCTTTCCTTCTTTCAGCAGAACAAAGTGGGCGACATGATGGCCCGGGCCACGAATGATGTGGAGGCCATTCAGCGATTCCTGCACCACGCGTTCCGGATGTGCCTGAGCGGCATCCTGACATTTTTCCTGAGTCTAGTTCTGATGTGTTCGATCGATTGGTCGCTGGCTTTGCTGGCCCTGTTCCCGATGCCGGTGATGGTGGTTACCGCACGGGCGGTGTCCGGCAGAATGCGTCAGGGTTATCGTCGCGTACAAGAACAGTTCGGTGTAATGAGCAGCAACATTCAGGAGAATCTGTCGGGGGCCCGCGTCGTGAAAGCCTTCGCCCGGCGTCTCGCCGAAATCGCCAAATTTCAGGGTCTCAACGACGAATACGTGGATCGCAACCACCATCTGATCAACATTCGAAGCATCTTCTACCCCTTCACGTTCTTCCTCAACGGCGTGTCGATGGTGGTCGTGCTCTGGTTGGGTGGTTGGCGCGTGCTCGAGGGGGCCCTCACGCTGGGAGCGTTCGTGGCGTTCAACGCGTATCTGATCCGGATGAGCCGGCCGATGATGATGTTGGGTCGCGTGGTCGACGAGTTCCAGAGAGCGACCGCCTCGATGATGAGAATCCAGGCGATTCTCGACCTGAGACCCCAGACGCTCGAGCTCGATGAGGATCCCCGACGCTTGAACGGCGAAATCGAATTCAGGGACGTGACTTTCTCCTACAACGGGCACGCCGTGCTGGAAGACATCAATCTTCGGATTCCGGCCGGCAGTACGTTGGCCATCGTGGGTCGTGTCGGGTCAGGGAAATCGACGCTCGCACGTCTGATCCCGCGCCTGATCCACGCGGATTCGGGCGACGTGCTGATCGACGGACAGCCCGTGAACGGGATCCCGATTCCGGAGATTCGAGGGGCGGTGGGCTACGTTCCACAGGAGACGTTCCTGTTTTCGGATACTCTACGGGAAAACGTTGCGATGGGGACGACCGACGACAAGGTGACGGTGGAACGTGCGACGGAGATTTCACACCTTGCGCCCGACCTCGAGGTACTTCCGGAACGACTCGAAACTGTCGTGGGTGAACGTGGTGTCACGCTTTCCGGGGGGCAGAAGCAAAGAACGGCTCTGGCCCGTGCGGTGATCCGTCAGCCGAGCATTCTGATTCTGGATGATGCGATGTCGAGCGTGGATACGCGCACGGAGGAGGCCATCCTGGCGGAGTTGCGCGGGGTGATGGCGGAGCGAACGACGATTCTGATCGCCCATCGCATTTCGACGGTGAAGGACGCCGACCACATCATCGTGATGGACGAAGGAAGAATCGTCGAAGAGGGGAATCACGAAACGCTCGTGGCGTTGGACGGGATCTATAGTGAGATGTTCAGACGTCAGCATCTGGCAGAGGAACTGGATGAGCTGTAGGCCGATCGGACCCAGCGCCTTCAACCGGAGAGCGGGAATGGGGGAGCGCGTGTGAAGGGACCCTCTCTATCGGTGGGCGGTGGCAAGCGCACACTTGCGGGTCGTGCATATTCGACGGAAGGGATGGTCAAGAGGGGTTTCGACCTCCGGTTGATGGGTCGGCTTCTGGGCTATCTGCGTCCTTATGTCCCGTGGGTGTTCCTGACGCTGGTGCTGATTCTGGTGGCGTCGACGACGCGACAGGCGGGACCCTACATCACGAAAATCGCGGTGGACGATCACATCGTACCCGGTGTGTCCGACGGGTTTGGGTTCCTGATCGCTGTTTACATCGGTCTGCTGTTCGTTCAGTTCGTCGTGGGCTACGGTCAGGGCTGGGCAACGAACATGATCGGGCAGTGGGCGATGCGGGACGTCCGGCTGGATATGTTCGGCCATCTGCAGAAGCTCCCTCTACAGTACTTCGACCGGACGCCGATCGGACGGCTGATGGCGATGAACACGAACGACGTCGACGCGCTGAACGAGATGTTCACCGACGGCGTAGTCTCTGTGATCAACGATCTGCTCACGGTCGTGGCGATCCTGGCCTACATCTTCTATATGGACGTCGAGCTGGGTGTGGTGACGTGTGTCGCTCTTCCGGTCGCGTCTGTGGCAACAGTCTGGTTGCAGACGAAATCGTTCGAAGCCTATCGCGTGGCCAGAGTGATTTTCGGCAGGTTTGCGGCCACGCTTCAGGAAACGATTTCGGGTATCGAAGTCGTGCAGTTGTTCGGGGCCGAAAAGAGGAGCGCAGACCGATTCGAGGAGGACAACGACAGCTACCTGCAGGCGCGGATGAAGAGTACGCTCTACCACTCGATGTACTTCCCGTTTATGGAGCTGAGCGGCATTCTGCTGATGGGCCTGATGCTCTATAGCGGGGGCTCGAAGGTCATGAACGGCGAAATCGAATGGGGTGTGCTTGTGGCCTTGCTGCAATACGTGCCCCGGTTTTTCATGCCGATTCGGGATATTGCCGATCGATTCAACACGATCCAGACGGCGCTTGCTTCCTCCGAGCGGATCTTCGAACTGCTGGACACGGACACAGAACCCCCGAGTGGGACACATCAGCCGGAGGCGGTGCGAGGAGAAATCGAGTTTCGCGACGTGTGGTTCGCCTACAACGACGACGGGGGAGAACCCGAGTGGGTGCTCAGAGGGGTCTCGTTCAAGGTGGACCCGGGCGACAGTCTGGCCATTGTTGGTGCGACGGGCGCGGGAAAGAGTACAATCATCAACCTGGTATGTGGGTTTTACCCGATTCAGAAGGGGTCGGTCCTGGTCGATGGCGTCGATATTCGCGAGTGGGACAGCGAGGAATTGCGTCGCCGGGTCGGAGTCGTCCAGCAGGACGTGTTCCTGTTCGCGGGAGACATCGAGGAGAACATCAGCCTGGGTGCCCCGGAAGTCGCACGCGAACGCGTGCTGCAAGCCGCACACGACGTGAACGCAGACCGGTTCATCGATCGACTTCCCAAGGGCTACGAGCAGGAAGTGAACGAGCGTGGCTCATCCCTCTCCGTGGGTCAGCGACAGCTGCTGTCGTTCGCGCGAGCGCTGGCTGCTGATCCCGATGTGCTGGTGCTGGACGAGGCGACGTCGAATGTCGATACCGAGACGGAGGTCTGGATCCAGGAGGCGGTCGAAAAGCTGATGACCGAGCGGACATCGATCGTGATCGCCCATCGTCTATCGACGATTCGGAACGCCGACAAGATCCTCGTGATGCACCACGGTGAGATTCGGGAAGAGGGAAGACACGAAGATCTGCTGGAAGCACGAGGGATCTACCATCGTCTGCATCAGCTGCAGTATCAGGAATGAGTGCGTGAGCGCCGATAGCTGTCGGCATCCAGAGGCGGTAAAAACGGAGGCTTCGTATGGCCCCATTCAGACCTGAAAACGTACTCGACATCGTGTCGCTGGACGACCCGACGATCGGACCAGACGGATCGTCGGTTATTTATGTACGGACGATCGTGGAACGTGCCGAGATGGAATCGCGATCCAGTCTCGTGCGTCAGGCGGTGCCGGATGGCAATCCGGAATCGTTCACGGCAGGGCCGAATGATGGTCACCCACGTTTCTCGCCGGATGGATCGACGATCGCATTTCTTCGGCCGGGGGAGGCGCACGGTAACCAGATCTGGCTGATCCCGTTGGACGGGGGTGAGGCGAAACAGCTGACGGGTCTCCCTGGGGGTGTTCAAGACTTCGCCTGGTCGCCAGATGGGGGAAAGCTTGTTGTCGTCTCGGAGGTGGACCCGGATCTGCCAAATGGGGAAGAAACGGTAGGGCCTCGATCGTTGGTCGCTCGTCGAATCCGATATCGCGACGATGGCTCGGGTTGGCGAGGCGATGCGTTCTCCCGGTTATTCGTTGTGGAGGTGGAAACGGGCGCCCATCGACAGCTCACGAAGGGCGACGGGAATCAGATCGCGCCGGCCTGGTCACCCGATGGAACGAGAATCGCCTTCGTCAGCGATGCGGTAGTTGAACGTGACGTCAGCAAGCGTTCGGAAGTGCACGTGATGCCGCTGGGGGACGGAGCCGCGGTATGCTGGTCAGAAGGGTTGAGCCGGGCGAACGAACTGGCATGGTCACCGGACGGGAAGCGACTGGCCGCGATGGGCTCTCACGACGAGGATGTGTGGGACGGCCGTCAGTCGTGGCTCTATGTGCTCCAGGAAGATGCGCCCGCCCGCTGTGTATCGGATGACGTTCACACGGTGGTCGAGATTGACAGGCGATCGTGGGTAGCGGAGGATCGAATTCTCTTCGTTGGAGAACACGCGGGTGTTTCCGCCCTGTGCCGCGCGTCGGCTGCAGGTGGACCGGTTGAAACGGCGGCAGCGTGGGAGGGGACGTTCACGGCGTTGGCGATCGACGAAGGTCGTAAATGCGCGATCGTGAAGGCGGCGACCGATCGTGCCCCGGAAGAGATTGCGACGGTCGACCTGGCGGATGGTGGCGTGACGGTGAGGACGTCGTTCAACGCCTCGATCCTCCAGCAATACCCACCGGCCGTCGTCGAGAAGTTCACGTTCGAGCGGGCGGGAGAAACGATCGAGGCGCGCGTGCTGTTCCCTCCGGGATTCGACCCGTCGGAGCGCTGGCCGCTGATTCTGGACATTCACGGGGGACCGAACGGTCGGTTCGCGGACGTCTACAGCGGGACGTTACAGGTCCTGGCGGGATTCGGCGCGATCGTGCTGATGGTCAATCCACGAGGCTCGTCCTCCTACGGGCCGGATTTCATGAAAGCCGTGCTGCGCGATTGGGGCGGCGAAGATTACCTGGATCTGATGAAGGCGGTCGATCTGATGTGCGAGCGACCATATGTGAATTCGGAGCGGCTGGGCGTGCACGGTTCTAGCTACGGCGGGTTCATGACGTGCTGGATCATTGGACAAGATCACCGCTTCAAGGCCGCGGTTTCGAGTGCGCCGGTGACGAATCTTTACAGCTTCTGGGGCACGTCGGACATCGGGGTGCATTTCGGTGAGAACCAGTTTGGCGGGTCCGCCCTGGATCCTCCCGAGGTCCTGTTCGACCGATCGCCCATTCGATACGCGAGCGAAGTGCAGACGCCAGTGCTTCTGCTGTGTGGCGAGGAGGACTATCGCTGTCCCATCGAGCAGACGGAACAATACTTCACAGCGATCAAGCGACAGGGAAAGGAAGTCGAGTTCGTTCGCTTCCCTGGCGAGTCACACGGGCTTCGGGCGAGTGGGCACCCGAAGTTCCGTGTGGAATACCATCAGCGAACGGTGGACTGGTTCGCGAAGTATATGGGTAGCGCGGACTGAGAGACTGTCTATCTGTTGACGGCCTGAATCGTCGACTTGATGAACCCGAACTGATACGCAAAGGCCTGTTCGAAGTGGCCGGGCGCGTCGTGCTGAGGAGCGTGGTCGGGAACCATCATATGCGGGTATCCGACGTCCCGGAGGGCCTCCGCGAGCGCGAACATATCCATATCCCCTTCGTCGGGATACACTTCCTGGAACTTGTGCTGGCCGCCGATGATGTTGCGGAAGTGGATGAGGTGGATCTTACGGCGTTCACCGAAGTAGCGGATGATGTTGGGGACTTCCTCGCGTGGATTCTTCACGCTTTCGGCCATACAGCCGAGGCAGAGGTTGAGACCGTGGTAGTCGCTGGGGCAGATGTCGATGAAGTGCCGGAAGCCGTCGAAGCCGCCGAGGACACGGTCGACGCCCTTGTAACCGGCCGGCAGGAACGGGTCGCACGGATGGCAGGCCATCCGGACTTTGCTCGCCTCGGCAACGGGGATGACGCGTTCGAGAAAGAACGTGACGCGTTCCCAGTTCTGCTCGGCTGAAACCGGTTCCTCCCACCGTTGGGTTTCGGCGTCGGCCTTCGAAAGATCCCACGTCGAGTAGCGAACGTCCCCTCGCCCGAGGGGAACGGCTTCTGTTCGCTGGTTCTCCATTTCGCAGAGGAAGTATTTGATGGCCGGGATGCCCGCTTCTCCGGCGGCCCTGACCATCTTGCAGACGAGCTCGACTTCCTTCTCACCCTTGTCCCTGTTCCCGCGCATGTAGTGCGGAACCCACTCGCCGTCATCGCTGAGGGCGTGGAGGGGCAGCGCGACCATTTCCAGGTCGACGCCGTATTCGGCGGCCTTCGCTTTCTTGGCCGCGAGTTCGTCGACATCCCAGCCGATGTCCCGATGGAAAGTGATGTCGTTGGCGGCCATCGCGTTAACACCGCAACGGGCGAGAAAACCCAGGTGTTCGTCGGTGACGTCAAAACGTTGGGTACCGACGTGCATACGGGGCGCTTCGGGATCCCACACGGCGCCAGCGATCGATTCAGGCATGTTTGTCTCCATCAGGAAATAATAGCGTTTCGTGTTACAGGGAAGATAACAACCGGGGTGTGAGCGGGTCGTTCGTCGCGGATGCCCACTCTGAAAGATGGGCTTTGAGGCTTCCGACGACTTCAGTGTCTCTGTGCGATGACCACACGTTGTCCCGCTCCTCGGGATCGTTGTCAGGATGATACAGCTCAGGTGCACGATCGCGGGACAGGATCAACTTCCAGTCGTTCGTTCGGACGCAACGTTCCTCGCCTGGCATTGGACCGTCGTGCGGTTTGGACGTTCGATCAGGACGCGGGACGTTGACGATGGACAGGTAGTCGCGCGTGGCTTCGGTCTTCCCCTGGAGAAGATCGCTCTGGTCGATCCCGTCAACCTCCGGTGGCGCTAAGCCGAGAAGGCCGGCAAGGGTGGGAAAAAGGTCGGCGTGGCTGAACAGGGCCGTTGATTCCTGGCCGTCTGGGATGTGACCGGGGAAACGCATCAGGAGCGGAATGCGAGCAGCGACGTCGTAGCACGATCGCTTGCTGTGATTGTTCCAGCGACGGTCGAAGTAATGGCCGTGCTCGGTCGTGAAAACGACAAGCGTGTTGTCGGCAATCTCCTTCGCCTCGAGCGTTTCCAACAGATGGCCGACCGCATCGTCGACCGCCGTACACATCGCATAATACCGACGGCGGTTCTGGTCTTCGGGATAGAGCTCACGATACATCTCCTCGTAACGCTTTGGCACCGAGTAAGGTGGATGCGGGGGATAGAAGGAAGCAACCGCGTAGAAGGGTTTGTCGGATGTTCGGATGAAGTCACCGATGTCGCGTGAGATGACGTCCGTCTGGTAGACCTTCTGGTCGTCGATCGTGTAGTAGTGGGCCCATCCAGAGGCGCTCCCACCGCCTCGCCCGTCCCGTTCGTATGAGGGCATGACGTCGTAGGCGACTCGGGCGGGATCGCCGAGATGCCATTTCCCGAAGTAGCCCGTCCGGTATGCATTCGCCTGAAGCAGGTGCGGCAGGATGTGCACGTCCGGACTCAGAGGCCAGTTATTCTCCCGCACGCCGTGACGGTGCGGATACAGGCCGGACAGGATGCTGGCACGATTGGGAGAACAGACCGGCTGCGCCGTGTACGCCCGATCGAGACGGATCCCCTCGCTGGCGATGCGGTCGAGATTCGGCGTGAGGACACTGGGCTTGCCGTAGGCCCCGACGCCGTCGCGGCGATGCTGATCTGTAAGGATGAAGAGCAGGTTGGGCGCTGGCGCTGCCTGTACCGATGCCACCTTGCCCACGAGAGAGGCGGCGAGGGCCGCACTGCCCTGCTTCAGGAAATCGCGACGGGTCGGGGTCATCCTTCGCCGATGCAGTAGAGGTAGTTGCCGGTGCGGATGAAGATCTGGTTTCCGGCGACGGCAGGGGAGGACAGCGTGTAGCTGCCGTCAAGTTCGTTCGTCGCGAGCAGCTTGTAGACGGGACCGGCCTGGACCACGGTCGTGACGCCGTTCTCGTTCAGAATGAAGAGTTTGTCATCCGCCAGGACGAGCGACGAGCTGACCGTGCCTTGCGCGGTTCGCTCGGGGCCCCAGATGGTTTCGCCGGATTTGGCGTCCAGGCAGCTGACTAGGCCACGATCGTCGACCATATAATAATGGATTCCATCCGTCACGGAGGAGGGGACATCAGGCGCACCCGGGCCTTCGTAGGACCAGACGCGGTGGCTGGTCGTGATGTCGCCCGTGCCGCCCCCCCGAATCGCCAGAATCGGCTTCTTATTGGATGTGGCGTAGACGATGCCGTCGGCGGTAACGGGCGATCCTACGATCCGTTGGAAGTCGCTGCCGTCGGGATTCATGCCCCCCGATCGCCAGAGCTCTTCGCCCGTGTCAGGATCGTGACCAGTGACATTGTCCGCACCGGAGATGACGATCTGGTCTTTGCCACCCGTGGTGAGGACGACGGGTGTCGTGTACGCATCGGGAGACTCACGAGGGGCGTCCGTTGGACGGATCTGTTTCCAGAGTCGTTTCCCGGTTAATCTGTCGTAGGCGGCCACGTAGGAGGGAAGGTCCGTATGCATCCCGTGAAGAATCTGGATGATGAGTTTGTCTTCGTAGAGCAGGGGCGAAGAGGCATAACCCCAGTTGAGCCCGAAGTCGCCGTAGACATCCTGTAGATTGAAGGTCCAGACCCGCTTGCCTTCGACGGTGTAAGCCGCAACCTGACCGGTCCCGGTAACGATCCATACGTGCTTACCGTCCGTGACGGGCGAGGGTGACGTGTTGTTGTGCTTGCGGTGTAGTTCATTGCCTGTGTCGACAACGGCTCGCCATTTTTCTGCGCCGTCCGTCCGTGAGTAGGCGAGGAGGAACAATTCGTGCCCGCCGGGATTGCGACTCGGACCACGCCGTCGTCGACGGCGGCCTTGCTGAGGCTCCGGGTCGGGTTCTTCTACGCGTTTGGGCTCGGGATCGGGCTTGCTCGGAGAGGTGAGGAAGATCCAGTCGCCGTAAATGACCGGGGTGCCGCCGCTCCAGGTCGGCATTTCGGCCTTCCACACGATGTTCTTCCGGGCACTCCATTCCGAGGGCACATCCTCTGCGGGGCTGATGCCGTTCATGTCAGCGCCGCGCCATTGCGGCCAGTCGGATGCGGTAACGCACAGGGAAACGAGGATGGAAAGGATCATTGGGTCTCCTGTTCTGCGGGTCGAAACGGACGTTGGTCACGACAGCCCGGCGACACATGATAGTGAACCCAATCGAATATGACCATCCGTGACGTCGATCGAGGTTGAATCACCGCCACCGGGAAACCGGTGTATGGACAGTCTCCAGCGAGGGTGCCAATGGACGACATAGACTCGCCGAATTCTTTGAGGAACGACCAGATCGCCGCGTTCCGTGAGCGGGGCTTCATCAAGCTCGAAGGTGTGCTTCCCGTGGAGGTCCTGGATCGTTTCGGTCCGGAGTTTTCGCGGATCGTACATGAACGGAACACGCAAACGCTGCCGATGGAAGAGCGGTCCACCCGGCAACAGGCGTTCATTCAGGTGATTAACCTGTGGAAGGAAAGTGAGGAGGCGAAACGATTCGTCTTCGGCAAACGACTGGCACGAATTGCGGCGGAGCTGATGGGTACGCGCGGCGTCCGGTTGTATCACGATCAAGCGCTCTTCAAGGAAGCGGGGGGAGGATTTACGCCGTGGCACGCGGACCAGTACTACTGGCCTTTCGCGACCGACCGTTGCTGTACGGTCTGGATACCGCTTCAGGACACATTGGCCGAAATGGGGCCGATCGCTTTTTCGGAGGGCAGCCATTGGGTGACCGAAGGCCGGGATCTGAACATCAGCGACGAGAGCGAAGTCCGAATCGAAGACGTATTGCGGTCCGCGGGGAAAACGACGATCGAGCAAACGTTCTCACGTGGGGACGTGAGCTTTCACTACGGATGGACGTTTCACAGGGCAGCGGGGAACCGAACGGAACGCGATCGAGAGGCGATGACGATGATCTATATGGACGTCGATATGCGGATGAAGGAAGAAGACAATCCGCACCAGCAGGCGGCGATCTGGTGTCCAGGCGTGAAAGTGGGCGAGATTATCGACACACCTGTGACACCTGTGATTTACGAGGCTGTGGGGCGGTAAAGACGATTCTGCCGCTACCAGACGGGTGTCAGAAGGTGTGGGCCAACCGGCTTGCCCGCGGCTTCGACGGCCTGTCCGAACACGGAAGCGAAGTTGATGAAATCAGTGAAGCCGACCATTCCATCCGCGTTGGTATCGAAGGTGGCATCGAAACCCAAATCGCTCTCGCGTTGGCCGAACGCCGCCGCGAACAGGAGGAAGTCGCCGAATCCCATCTCGAGGTTCCCGTCGAAGTCGAACAACGCGGCCGACAGGTCGAGATCGGGTTGTGGGATCGCGGGTGGGTTTCGGACCTTGCCGAGGTAGTTGAACCGGCCATCGAGATCGAACGAGGACTCGACGACCAGCACATCGAGTCCCTGCCGTTCCACCCTGACATCGCTCTGGGTCAGGGGATGTTTCCGTTGTACAACCGTGTTGTAAGCGGTCTCGAACTCGCTGGCGTCGCGTTCGGAATCCCAGGTCGAGAACAGCACGAAGGCAGATGTTTTTCGAGTTCTGGCAGGGGTGGCAATCTGTACTTCTGTAGTCACGGCTGAATGGCTCGAGAAGGCGTAAGACTTGGCGCGGATGTCAGCCGTGACGCTCACGGAGGACGGCAGCCGCTTTGGCCTCATTGCAGAGCTTCGAATAGGCCTCGTCGATCGGGATATCGGCCGCGTTACCCGGCGCGAATCCACAATCGGGATTGAGGTAGATCTGGTTGGGAGACAGATGCTCGAGCGCGCTCTCGACACGATCGACGATTTCGTCCACGGGATCGATGACTTCGCCCCGGCAATCGACGCATCCCAGTCCCACCTGTGACCCTTCCGGAAGTTCCCTCAGCACATCCAGATCTCCAGCCACGGGGATCGTGAATTCCATGACGTACTGATCGACGTTCAGGGATTGAAGTGCAGGCAGGATGGGTCCGTATCCCCCCTCGCCGACCCAGCCGGATCGGCCTTTGTTCCTCCGACAGAGATGAATACAGCGGGTGATGCGGTCGATCCCGTCAAGAATCCGGTTGAGATGATCGACACACAGTTCGATTTCGGCATCCGGATCGTCGTATTCCTTCCGAACCTGGTCATCGACAAACAGACACAGATGGGGATCGTCGAACTGGACGATATCCGCGCCGGCTTTGCGGAGGAGCTGTACCTCCTCGCGAAGGATGGGGACCAGGGCATCCATGAAATCGACCCGTGTAGGGTAGGCGGTCGCCGATCGCTCCGGATCCCACATTCGCTGGGCGAGGAGATAGGGGGAAGGGAGACAGACCTTGATCGTTCGGTCGGTACGAGACTTGAGATACTCGGCTTCCCGCGCGGCGAGACCGGGCAGGGTGTGGTCCAGGCGGTCGACGACCGTGTGCCACCATACACCGTCTTTTCGTTCGAGATGGAACCCGCTCGCCACGTCGGCGATGATGCCGATGTAGGAGCGTCTGCGGTACTCGCCATCTGAGACGACGTCCAGTCCGGCCGCTTCCTGGAGAGAGACGATGTAGTCGACGGCAGCATCCATGCGTCGGTTGAGGACGGCTGGATCCTCCGGGGCGGTGGCGGGATCGAGCAGGTCACGAACGAATTGGGACCGGGGCATGCTGCCGACGACGCTGGCTGGAAAGAGAGGCGTATTCATCCCTCCCACTCCTCCCGTGCGATCTGGAAGTCCTGGTTGGTGTCGATCTCCATGTATCCCCCATGTGTGAGAGAAGCCGTGAGGGGTTGACCGTCTTCGATCATCTGCTGGAACAAGTCGATGAGATAGGCCTTCCGAAAGGTGCGCGCGGCCTGGAAGGGACCGTCGCCCGCATCTCTCCGAGCTCGATGGTAAGCTTCTATCAAGGTGCTGGCTCCTTCCGCGCTGAATCTGGCGACACCGATATACTCGCCTGCAGCTGCCTCGCTCGGCATGGTTCTGTTGATCTCTGTGACGACGCCTTCTTCGACACGCATTTTCTCCCCGTCATTCTCCGGATGTTCGGTCCGCTTCTTGTAACGCTCTCGCCAGTCGGTGTCGCACACGAGCGTAATGTCTTGATCGCTCTCCAACAGCTTTGAGATGATGTCAGGTGTATAGAGGATGTCGGAGTAGGCACACACGAACCCATCGGCCATGTGGGACTCGGCGTGCATGAGCGACTCGAGGATGTTGTTGTCGGGCCAGTCAGCATTGTTGCAGAAGGTGAAGTGAGGGTAATCGGCCCGGACCGAGTCGATGCGGTATCCTCCGATGAAGGTGATGTCGGTCAAGCCGCCGCCAGCAAGGGCCTCGAGGCCCCAATCGAGTATCCGTCGGTCTTTGACCCGAGCGAAGCATTTTGGTGCGTCAGCGGTATGCGGCATGAGGCGTTCACCCCTGCCGGCTCCGATAATGACAGCTTTCATTCGTCCGCCCCCTGCGCGACGATGGGGATCTGGATGGTGAATGTCGATCCCTCATTGACGCGGCTCTTGACATCGATCTGTCCTCCGTGTTTCTGAACGATGCGATAGACTGTCGAGAGTCCCAGCCCGACACCAACCCCTCTTGTAGTGAAACCAGGATCGAAAATCCGATCGAGGTTTTCTGGCGGGATGCCTTCACCCGTGTCGGTGACGGAAACAATGACCTCTTCGCCGTCTCTCTCCGTCCGGATCGTGATTTCTCCCTCACGCTCGATCGAATCGACCGCGTTGCTGAAGAGATTCATGAATACCTGGTTGAGTTCGGCTGCATAGCAGATGACGAGTGGGAGGTCACCGTAGGGCCGGACGACGGCGATCCGCTCCCCGAGATCGTGCTCCCGGAGTGTCACGACGCTGTCGAGGGCCGCGTGCAGATCCGTCTGCTGGTAGTCGGCTTCGTCCAGATGCGCGAAGTGCTTGAGGCTCTCGACGATTCGGGTGACCCGGCTACCCGCCACGACGGCATTGTCCGTGGTGTTGTTCATCAGCTGAACAGCACGCTGGTAATGTACGTTTTCCTGGATCTCGTTGCCCGTCTCGCTCTGGACGACAATCTGGGTCACTCGTTCGATGCACCGCTTCAGGGTATCGGCCGCACTGTTGAAGGCACCGATGGGATTGTTGATTTCGTGTGCCACGCCGGCAACAAGATTGCCCAGGGACGCCATCTTCTCGGTCATGACGAGTTGATCGCGTGTCTCTTCGAGTTCCCGGTTCGAAGTTGCGAGTTCGATGTTGGATCGCCTCAGGTCCCGGCCTAGTCCGCCGGACTACCCGGGATGACGCCGACGACGGTGGCTCCACTTCGTTCCAACCCCAGACTTCCGTAATGGAGGGTCTCCGTTGAACTCAGCCGGTCTGGCACGGGGACGACGCGGAGGTCGGGAAGCGACGCGCCCAGTTCGCTTGCGACGCTGTCCAATCCGTAAAGAGTCCACGACGAGTCGAATCCCGAGATCATCCCCCATACGGATGTAGCCCACAGTCGTCCATCTGTCCCGAGCGCCAGATCGCTGATGAGCCAATCGAGATCTCCCGAAGTGGGAAAAATGCGCTGCCATTCCGGATCGATAAAGGTGAAGATACTCGATGTGGTCGCACACACGACCGTACCGTCGGGAAGGATGACGATATCCACGACGGACGCTCCATCGAGTCCGCGTTCGTTTCCGAATTCCGTCAAAGGTGCGCCAACGCCAGACTTCGGTAAGAGGATTCGGATGATCGGGAGTGTAGGGCTCGACACCGAGCGAAGGTGTCTGCAGTACTGCAGCCTGTAGTAGGATTTTCAGAATAGCCTACACGGTCGCGTCCCCGGAGAGTGGCCATTATGTTAGGGCTTGATCCGAGCGCGCCGCAAATGACATGTCGCTCCAGACCGTGAGGATGTGATTCTTTGGGGTGACCGGTCAGGGTCGATCCATTATCTTTACCTGTCTATCGGCCTTTCAATAAACGATCGAAGGAGCAAGATCATGGCTTCCCTCCCTCCCGACGTTCAGCACGAGGTAGTGACCTCGATTCAGACGACCGAATCGGGCGCGCTGAGTTTGTTGCGCGTGGGCGAAATGCGGGCCCGGTTCGAGGGCAGTCCGGGCGCCCGTATGGCACAAAACGCGGTGTGTAAGCACTCGGTCGATGAAATCTCCCTGAGCCGGGGTATCGTGACGGGTACGGATTTCACGTTCAGTCACGTGCTGGACGACTGGGAGGTGACGAACCAGAAGGCCACCGGCCGCTGCTGGATGTTCGCGGGACTGAATCTGTTTCGAGTCGGCGCGATGAAGAAGATGAACCTGAAGTCGTTCGAATTCAGCCAGAACTACTGTTTCTTCTGGGACAAGCTGGAACGGGCGAACTATTTCCTTCAGCGGATCATCGAAACCGCCGATCGCCCGGCTGACGATCGGACGGTGGCGTTTCTCCTGGCGAGTCCACTGGATGACGGTGGGCAATGGAACATGTTCGTCAACCTGGTCAACAAGCACGGGTTGGTCCCTCAGGCCGTGATGCCGGAAACGGAGAGTTCGTCGAATTCCAGGAAGATGAACGCCATGCTCCTTCTCAAACTGAGAGAGGGGGCGCTGGCACTGCGCGAAGCGGTAGCCGATGGCGCCAGCAGCCAGGCGCTCGACTCCGAGAAGAACAAAATCCTCGAGGTCATCTATCGGGTTCTGTCGATCCACCTGGGTACGCCGCCCACGAGTTTCGACTGGCAATGGAACGACAAGGATGGAAAGTTTCATCGTGACGGAGTGATGTCGCCGAAGGAATTCGCCGAGAAGTACGTGACGATCGACTACGACGACTATGTCTGTCTCGTTCACGACCCTCGGGCGTCGAGTCCGATCGGAAAGACATATACCGTCGAATGCCTGGGGAATGTCGAGGGCGGGAAGATGGTGAAGTATCTGAACGTCGACATCGACACGATGAAGCGCATTGCTGCCCGAACGATCGTTGAGGGAGATCCGGTGTGGATGGGTTGCGATGTCGGCAAGATGATGGACCGCAAGCTTGGCATATGGGACGCGAAGCTGTACGACTACGAGAGCATCTACAACTGCGCTTTCGCCCTGGATAAAGCCGAGAGGCTTCAGTACCACCAGACGCAGATGACCCACGCCATGTTGTTCACGGGCGTGGACATCGTTCGCGAGGACGGTCAGGACATCCCGAGACGGTGGCGAGTTGAGAACAGCTGGGGAGACAAGAACGGTCGCAAGGGATTCTACCTGATGAACGACAGCTGGTTCGACCAGTACATGTTCGAGATTGCGGCGCAGAAACAATACGTTCCCGAATCGCTTCTGGGGGCACTCGAAGAGGATCCGATCGTCCTTCCACCCTGGGATCCGATGGGAGCGCTGGCCCGGTCATCGAAAATCGAACATTGAGAAACTTTGCAAGGATCGGATTCGTGGTTGCTCTGTGGATGACGTGTTTGCCATCATCTTTGCGGGCAGAGGCGAACCCGGCGGCCCCGGGCTTCGATGCAGCAGGCTCTGATGCGCGGGCGATCGAGATCGCCGACGAAGTGGTGGTCGCGCTCGGGGGACGGTAAGGAACTCGAAGGTGAAGGTCTCGAAGCCGCGCTGCGTCGGGCCGAGGGGGCTTGGATCAACGATGCCTACTGGCTGGTTATGCCCTACAAGCTCAAGGACTCCGGTGTGACGCTTCGCGACCTGGGTGAGCAGGCGGACGAGGCCGGGGCGATGTGCGACGTGATCGAGTTGACGTTCAAAGAGGTGGGCCGTACCCCACAGAACAATTACCACGTGTTCGTGGACAAATCCTCCCGGCTCGTCACCCATTGGAACTATTGGAAAGATCGAAGCGTGGACGAATCACGGTCGCTCGGAACTGGCGCCCGTTCGGCGAGATCATGCTGACCGACGACCACGGCAGGCGAAAGCACACGGACGTCGCCGTGCTCGACCAGCTGCCAGCGGCTGTGTTTACGGACCCGGCGCCGTTCACGTTGGCAGAGCACCGATAGAGTAGCCGGACACTACGGGGACGACGTCCTAGAACGACCGATGTCCTGGTGTGTGAAATGGTGGATCGCGGGAGCCGTGGGGTTCGCCTGTTCGGGCGATCGGCTCTCGGAACAGACCGAGGCCCCCGCTGAAGTCGCTCCGGCGCAGGTCTCGAGGAAGCACGAGCCGTTACGAACGGTCCGGGCGTGGCCGAAGGAAGTGCCGGCGAACGTCTAGGACGAAGATGTAGAGATGTCACCCTCGGGCCTGATGTATCACGATTTCCGGGTGGGCGGGGGTCCGGGGCCGAGACCAGGCGAGCGAGTTCGTGTTCACTACAGCGGCTGGTTGAGGAACGGAAAACGATTCGACACGTCCCCACATAGGGGCTTCATCACCGAGATCGGGGTAGGCCGAGTGATCCGGGGATGGGACGAGGGAATCGGGTCGATGAACGTGGGTGGCAGACGGCAGCTTCTGATCCCGCCGCATCTGGCCTACGGAGACGCGGGGAGAGGTCGGGCGATTCCTCCCCGTTCGACTTTGATTTTCGAGATTGAGCTGGTCGAGATTCTACCCTAATTCGAGACACATCTATACAGCCTGCCGGGGTAATGACCAGAATGGAGGATACATGAGATACGTTGTTCTGTTTGGTGCCTTGCTGGCGGTTTCTGCGTGTGGGGGCGATTCGGGTACCGGATTCGACCTGTCGGACACCAAGCCGCAAGTGGTCGCGGAGTCCGCTTATACCGTAACGGAGTCTGGTCTCAAATTCTTCGACATCCGCGAAGGAACGGGCGAGATGCCCGGCTTGGGTTTCAACGTGGCCGTCCACTTCGAGGGTTGGTTGGAGGATGGAACGAAGTTCGACAGCTCTAGAGATTCCGGAGAACGGTTCATATTTCCCATCGGGGCGGGACGCGTGATTCCGGGATGGGACGAGGGTGTTTCGACGATGCGATTCGGAGGTCTCCGACAGCTTGTCATCCCCCCGGCACTGGGTTACGGGTCTACGGGCACGGGCGGTGGAAGAATCCCCCCGAATGCCACGCTCATCTTCGAGATCGAATTGTTCCCACCTCCTTCGTAGGCCGAAGCTGCAGCGAAGGATCGAAGGGTGTCTCGAGGAACGGAGAGCTAGGGCGAGCGCAAGTGAAGATGTCGCGCTGAAAGTGGCGGTCATGTCCGACTATGCGATCAAGGGGAAGTGCAATTTCTGTGGCGAGGATCGGGCCGTACGAGAAGACTATGACACGCAGATCCCGGGAGGACCGGGTACGAGAGCGGCTCTCGTGTGTGAAGGATGCGACGGTTAGCTGCATCTCGGAGGGACAGATTGCCACCCATCAAGAACCTCAATCCCTATCAGAAACGCACCCGTACGAACGAGATCTGGCACTACATCGAGCTTTCGAAGAGCGACGACCCGAGCGAGCGGCTCGAGGCAGCGAAGAACCTGTGTCCCTGTCACGTGCGTCGAAGGGTTGATGAAGCGTGGGACGCTCTGTATCGGATGATGGAAGATCCGGACGACGATGTTCGGGTTGCGGCCTATCACACGCTCGAAGACGGCGGGAAGCCCGACGACCCGGAGCTGAAGGAAATCTTCGATCGTGCGTGGGAGAACGAGACGGACGAGCGCGTCCTCAGGTTCTTGAAGCTGTTCACGAGGGGATGTGAAAAGCGGGAGCGTATCGAACTCGACGCGAAAATGATCGGAGACTATCCCGATCGTGGGAAATGTGATTTCTGTGGAGACGACAGCGTGCCCGTCCGGCGTGACTTCGAGACGGAGATTCCGAGCGGCGATGACTCACGGGCGGCTTGGGTCTGCGCCTCGTGTGACGGTTGACTCACTGCGGGCGAAAAATGAACTAGATGAATGAGGGGCGGGTCTTCGGACCTGCCCTGTTTCTTTTGAGGAGAGAGGATTGCCAGGTCAGTTTCTAGCGGGTGTGGGTGCGGTCATCCAGCGACACGACGGTCGATTTTTGCTGCTCCGAAGGTCGGGAGAGAAGGACTTTGCGGCTGATGTGTGGGAGTGTGTGACAGGCCGTCTCGAGCAAGGCGAGGGATTCGAAGATGCCCTCCGAAGAGAGGTGCAGGAGGAGACCGGTCTGTCTGTAGAGATCGACCGGATTCTGGATACGACCCACTTCTACCGGGGTGAGGCGGTTCCTGAGAATGAACTGGTGGGGGTCCTGTTTCTCTGTAAGACCTCCAATGCTGGCGCGCTTCGAACCTCTGCCGAACACGACGACCACCGCTGGGTGACCACGAGCGAGGCGCTGGACCTGCTCGTAAGCGACGATCCCAGTACGATGTGGATGCGGGGAGTCGTGGAACTGCTGATGGAGTAAGGTGTTCCCGCTCGAGTAGACGGAGACAACGGCCGATCAACGATGGAATCAAACATCCACATAGGTGAAGCTCATTGCGCAGATTCCGCACGATTGGCCGAGATGAATCTCGATTTCAATGAAGTAAAAGTGTCGCCAGATTCGATGAGAGAAAAGATCGAAAACGATGCCCGCACGGAAATTGTTCTGGTCGCCGAAGATGCGGGATTGATTGTCGGCTTTGCGGCTGCGCAGTTGCAGTCCTTGATCTGTTACGAAGTGCCGTGGGCAGAGCTGACGGAGCTTTTCGTGGAAGGAAGCCATCGTAGACGTGGCATTCGAAGGAGGCGGTGTTTAAGAAGGACATGTAAGGAGGAATCGATATGAGCAATCTTCAGATTGTCGACTATCAACCAGCCCACGGTGAAGTGTTGTGTGAGATTTACGAGGCAACGACCTCGGATTGTGCACACTGTCATCCAGTCGACCGGGACCTGTTTGCCAGGACCCTGGGCGGGGAGATGGATTCCGTCCTGGGAGAGCGGGTGTTCGTTGCGGTCCGCGATGGATCGCCATTGGGGTTCTCACACGCGGTGATTCGAAATCCGAAGAATCTTGAAGGAAACTGCGGTGCCATGCGATTCCTGAGTTACAACCGCGGGGATCGGGGGACGGGGATCGAACTTCTGAGGACTACGCTCGACTATTTTCGGGAAGAGAAGGTCGTGGCGATTCGTGCGTTTGATCATAATGACCAGTACCCCTTTTACCATCGGAATCACGCTTACCTGTCCGACCGTATCGGACACGTTCAGGCGCTGCTTACCTGCGAGGGCTTCAGGAGAGGGGGCGGCGAGGTACACCTCGATTGGGACGACTTCGAATTGGAGGATCCCTTCGAGATCGAGCAGGAAGTCGATCTCACGTGGAAGACGGAGGAAAGTGCAGGGCCGATCCCGTCATTCAACGGTCGATGTACGTCGGGCGAGACGCTTATCGGGGAAACCCGCGTGATCTCGGCTGCGAACTGCCACCCCAGCCAGGGCGACCGGCTGTTCGTAAACTGGCTGGGCGTCGAGGAAGCGTTCCAGGGGAAAGGCTACGGACGCTACATTCTGCAGGAGGCGATGAGAGAGGGAAAGCGTATGGGTTACCGGCACGCAGGGATCAGCACGGCTTTCGACAACTACCGTGCGTACGCTTTCTACACCAACTGCGGTTTCCGGGTGACGGACTGGACCTATGGGTGGGAGCTGGCGGTGTAGGGTTGTCTACTCGATCGTTTCCTGGTGTCTCCGTTCGAGGGCCTCGTAGTCCGGAATGAGCCCGGCGTAGGTTTCCACGGCGGCTGGGTCGGGCTGAACGATGAACCCACTGGCGGGTTGTGTAAAAGGTTCGACAATGTCTGGCCACGGTATTTCGGGATGGTGGCCCTGCGACGCACGAAGCGCGGCACCCAATGCGGCGCCATTTGTGGTTTCGAATCGTTGCACCGGACAGCCGTGAACGTCCGCGAAGATCTGAAGGATCCCTTCATTAGCCGATGCGCCACCCGTGACACTGATCGACGTGATGGGAACCTCCATCCACCGGGCGTGAATTTTCGAAGACATCGCTTGGGCTTCGACAACGGCACGTACGTTCGCAGAGGCATCGTCCGCCTCTAGATTCTCACGAACGACCCCTGCCTTCGGTATGTGCGGGACGATTTCGGGATCGAAATAGGGTAGCATCATCCCACCGTTGTTCCCTGGATGAGTCGACTTCAAGCACTGGGCGAATCCCTCCCAGTCGAGGGCATATCGATCGCGGACGGCCTCCCGCGCAAGACTTCCATTGAGAAAACAGATCAGCGCCATGTAATGCGTGTCGTCCGGAGACGCGAAGAGGCATCCCTCGCCATCTTCGGACACGACAGGATCGGGGATACAGGCGAACAGGGTGTCCCCCGTGCCCAGACTGACGGCGATCTGTCCCGGCTGAACGAGCCCGAGTCCAATGAGACTGCAGGGATTGTCGCCCGAGAACGGCAGCACCCGACAGGTGTCGTTCATCCTGTATCGTTGGACGAAATACGGGCTGATCGTGCCGGCTGATTTCGTCGAGGGGGTTACGGGAAGCAATCGGGCTGCAAGGTCCGGAGCCGTTGCCTCCAGCGCGGTCGGCGCCCACTGACGCGTTCGAATATCCATCAGGTTGGTTCCACTGCCGTCCCCGGGGTCGACGGGTACGAGCCGTCCGGCGAGGAGGCTGGCGATAAAGGAGCTGACCAGACAGATACAGTCGGTTTCCTCGTAGTTGTCGGGCTCTTCCTGCCAGAATTTCCGGATCTGGGGACCGCTGAAACGCTCGAAGGCGGTGTTTCCGGTGAGCGAGAGCAACTGACCGGTGCCTCCGACGTTGGCTTCGATCTCCCGACACTGGGTCGTTGTCGAAGTGTCTCTCCAGACGGGCGCAGTCGCGCGCGAGAAGATGTTCGAGACCTGGTCTTTGAGCGGAAGCTCACCCGAAAGTCCCTCCAGAACTTCCTCCGCCATCTCGTTCAGGTAGACCGTGCCGTGTTGCTGACCGCTCCCCGCAATGGCTTCGATTCTCCCAAGGTCGACGCCAGCGGCTTGCAGGTGCTCGAACAGAAAGTCCAGGGCTTCCACCCAGACGAGGGGTTGACCGTGCACAACTCCGTGCCCGAAGTCGACGACACCGCTTTCGAGGTCGTAGGCTTCAGCGAAATGCTCGTCGAAGTTGATTGAGGCCTCTGCGACAATGGCTTGTTCGTCTGTGTCGATGACGAGCCCGGTCATGGACTGGGTGCTGGAATCGATTCCGAGATAGAGTGACATGGCGATACCGTCTGGAGACGTGAAGGGAACTTCGAAAACGTTACGAAGAAACGAAGGTCTTCTGGAGAGGGCAACCGGACGGACGCAGGCGTTGGACGATCGATTGGGGTGGAGCCCATCCTAACCGGACTCCGATGCGGGCCGGGTAACTGGATCGCGCTGTTTCTGGGCGCACGTGACCTGATGCGCTACGTTGGAAGGCGTCGGGAAGAGCTTGTCCGAGGTCTTTAGTCAGCCAGGGAGAGGAACGGCCTATGCGAGCCGGGGAGCGTCTGACACAACTGCTACGGTCGCCGCGTGTCATCGCCTGCGCGGTCGGAATCGCCATCCTGCTGAATCTGCCTTCGCTTGGCGGTGGATGGCAACTGGACGATCTGACTCACCGCGCGCAGTTTCTGGAAGTCGGTCCCATGACCGATTCATCGGATATGACGAATCGGATGTTCGACTTCCTGAGGGGGGATGCCGAAGAGATCAGGGCGTGGAAAGACCTCGGCGTCCTGCCGTGGTGGGGCAACGATGCGTTGAAGCTCGCATTCTGGCGCCCGCTCTCGTCGTTTACGCACGTGGTTGACTACACCCTCTGGCCCCATTCAGGCCCGGCCATGCACGCTCACAGTCTTCTATGGCTGGGAGCCACGGTGACGATGGTGGGCATTCTGTATCGCCGGATGCTGACCGGATCCATCGTGGGGCTTGCCGTGCTGCTCTACGCGCTGGACGACGCCCACGGAATCTCGGCCGGCTGGCTCGCGAACCGGAATGCGGTGGTGGCGGCGACCTTCGGCTTCGCGAGCCTGATCGCCCACGATCGGTGGCGTCGGGAGGCCTGGGGTCCCGGGATCGTCGTGGGTCCCATCGCGTTTCTGGCCTCGTTGCTGGGGGGAGAAAGTGGAACCGGCATCGCCGCTTTCCTGTTCGCCCACGCGCTCTTTCTGGACAGCGGCAAGTGGCTCGATCGAACTCGGGCTTCTACCTTGACCCGATGGAAGAGACCGGTGCTTTTCTCTCGGCGTTTACGACACGGGCGCCGATCCTCCTGTTGGGTCAGTGGTTCTTCCCACGTTCTATTTCATGTGGTCGCCCGACCAGGCGATCGGGATGGCCATTTTCGGCATCGTCGTGATCCTTCTCTTTGTGGTCTTGCTGCGTCCCATTCTGCGGGCCAGGCCAGAGGCAAGGTTCTTCGCGACGGGAATGCTCGTAGCAGTCATACCCATCTGCGCGACCGTGCCCCACGATCGACTTTTGCTTTACGTCGGTTTCGGTGCCTCCTGTCTCTGCTTCTGCATCGAGCGTTCGAAAGGACGCGAGGATGGCCCTGGCGATCGTTTGGCTGGCTTCTTGTCCTGGTTCACGTCATGATCGCGGCACCCTTCCAGACGATTTTCGCGCTGGCTCCCAAGTCCATCGAACAGACTGTCAAAGGTCCAGCCCTCGGGCTTCCGGATGACCCGGAGCTTCCAAACCAGCGACTGGTGATCGTGAATGCGCCGTCGTTTTTCTACGCACAGGGGACGATGCTGGTGAGACGATTCGCGGATTGGCCATCCCCGAAAAAAGTCTGCTGATGCTGGCTCCAGGAATCACACGCGTGACCGTGCACCGCCACGCGCCGAGCGCCGTGACCGTAGAAGCCGAAGAGGGCTACGTGATCTCTTCGCTGGACGACGTCTTCAGGCGGCACAGCGATCCGATTGCCGACGACTACGATATTTCACTAACGGGCGTTGACATTACGTTGACGAAGAAGACGACGGACGGCCGTCCCAAGGCGGCCACTTTCACGTTTGTGGCCGACCTTGAAGACCGTTCCCTCCGCTGGGTACGCTACGAGGGAGAGCGACTCGTTCCCTTTGAGATCCCCGATGTGGGTGAAACGGTGGTCTTGCCAGCCGTTGATTTTCCCTACTGAACCGGTTGCCGTGGAGAGAGATGATGTGGATTTCTGTGGTCGATAGCCCGGACGTTCGGACGTCCGGGGACTGGCAGGTCTTTTCATACCGCTACGCTGAGAAGTCTTCGCTGGCGTCCGTGGTGGACGGGGCAGCGTTGACGGTGGATGTCGAAGGAGAGACGGTCGTTCTACGGATGGGTCAGCAGAACATTCCCGTTCTCAAGTCATCGACATTCGGTCGGGTATCGGTTGAAGTGGATGGGGCTACCGTGGCCGACGTGGACCCGGTGTCTGACGCGCTGGAAGTTATCGTTGCCCGCGGTCTACCCGAAGGTCGCCACACGCTGCGACTCGTTCACCGTGGGAACGGCGACAGAGCGGGATGTCTGATCGAGCAGATCGGGGTGTTCGCGGCCGATGTGGGAGAGGTTGGATTCGCAGTTGTGGGTGAGGAGCAGGCCTATCTCGTCGACGCCCGGGTTACAGTCGAGCGTCACGGGGAGACGGTGCGGAGCAGTCTTTCTAGAAACTGGAGGTCGGGACGGTGTCGGCTTGCAGGTCTTCCTGCGGGGGACACCTATCGACTCCGCGTTGAGGCGATGGGTTGGGACGCGTGGACGTCGGATGAATTCACGGTTCGTGCAGGTGAGGAGACGGATCTCGGTTCGGTCGTGCTGTCCAGGGCGCGCGCCACGCGATTACAGAGGGTCCGGTTTCCCGCATTCGGCAGGCCCGCAATTGTCGCCCGGACCGCGTCGTTCAAGACGCGTTTCCTGGGTTACGGGGCGTCGATCGAGGGAGTCCGCATCTCTCGCAGCGTGGGTCCCGCTACCCTCACGCGAACGCTCGATTTTGAGGAGCAACGAGATCGAGCGTTTTACTACGATCGGGAGCTTGTCGCCACGGTTCCCGAGGAGGTCCCTCCCGGGATGTATGACCTGTGGGTCGATCTTGACCCTGAAGAAGGAAGACCCCGGGTTTGTCGTTCACCCCGGAGCGTGTATGTCTCCAGGAGATTGCTGGGGGAAGACCCCGTGTTCATGACCTGGGGTCATCTGGATACGTGGGGTCAGTATCAGGCCGAGTATCTGTCTCGGATGGTGGAAATGGCCAATCTGCTGGGCGCGAACATGGTGTTGATCAGCAACGCGACGAATCCCGCCTACCTGACCGGGGTACTCGCAGGTCTCGACCTGCCCTATACGGTGACGTTTGGTAACCACCAGTATCACGGTCATGAAAAGTGGTTCGGCCATCCCGTGCATCGTGTGGATTTTGGCGACGTGTCGATTCTGAATTTCGGAATGGCCTGGCACGAAGACTTCGCGCTGGCAGATAAGCTCCTGGCGGAGTCGGACGCGTCCGTAAAGGTGATCAACGGGTTCGAGGCCAACGCGCCCGTTGAGTTTCTGGATCGTCATCGCGTGTCGTTCATCCACGACGCCCACGGGCCGGGGGAGAAAGTGCTGAGCTTCGGCGCCACGCCTACACAGCGTGCGGGGAAGATTAACGCGGAGAGTTTCAGGCTGGTCCGCTTCAAGGAAGGTCGGGTTGTCTCCTGCACCTATGCGGGAGACGCAGAGGCACCTATTCCGTTGCCCAGAGTGGGAGAGTCGCCCATCCGGATTGAATGGGAGGGCTCGAACGACGGGACAGAAACGGTCGTTCGAGCGTGTGTGGCGAATGACCTGCTCGAGGATTATCCCGGGTGCCGACTGAACTTTGTGGTTCCCAGGGGCGAATATGGTATGGAAGGTGGGCGGATGGTTGGCTCCTGGGACAGCGACGACGGTTGCTATACGGTCGTCGAAGCGAACTTCGAGCTTCCGGCGTCATCTGCGGTGGAAGTGGGAGTGGTCCCGCAGTAGTCGACCGATCCAAACCACGACCGTGACCGGGAATGGCCTCGCGAACAGCGGGGCTGTTTGCTGTACGGCTTTCGTGGGGCGGAAGGCAGAAGTATCTTTAGCGACCCTGACACGCAGGCAACGGATAGGAGACAAACCATGGGCTCATTCGACGGAAAATCGGTCATTGTAACGGGTGGTGCGAAAGGGATCGGACGGGGAATCTGTCTGGCGTTTACGGAGGCAGGAGCCGGGGTGGTGTGCGCGGATGTAGACCAGGACGCGGGGAACGCCATTGCGGCGGAGACAGCGAATCATCCCGGTACACTGCGGTTCGAGAATGCGGACGTGACGACGGCGGAGGCGTGCGAGAAACTGGTGGCCGCAGCACGGGACGCGTTCGGCGGGTTGGACGTCATTTGCAACAACGTGGGTATTCAACCGACGAACAGTTATCTGCGCGCCCACGAGATGCCCGAAGAGATGTGGGACCGGATTCAGGACGTCAACTTGAAGAGCGCATTTCTCCTGTTCAAAGCCGGCTATTCGGCTTTGAAAGAAAGAGGCGGCGGGGTGGTGATCAACACAGCCAGCGTTCAGGGTCTACAATCGGCTCCGATGGTATCCGCTTATGCGGCAACCAAGGGCGGTATCCTCTCATTGACGCAGCAACTGGCTCTCGACTATGCAGTCGACAACATCCGTGTACTGGCTGTCAATCCGGGAGCGATCGACACGCCCCTGCTCGCGGAGGCGATCGAGGCATCGGACGAGGATCCGGGCAAGATGCGACAACACATGGCCGACATTCATCCGATCGGGCGTATGGGTCAGCCGGAGGACATCGGACGCGCGGTACGCTTTATGGCGAGCGACGAAGCTTCATTCATGACAGGTTCGTGGGTGAACGTGGACGGAGGGTTGATGGCCAAAGGCGCCTGGGCCTAGCCCGACCCAACACCCCGTCGACGATCGGCGGAAACGACGGTCTTCGCCCACTATGTAGATGCAGACACTCTCCGGTCGGGAGTCGACGCTAACAAGAAACGGTACCGGTGGGAGCGGTCTCCGGACCGCGAACTTGAGTAGGTAAGAGAAGACAAAGCTTAGCCTGACCAACTGTAACAACCCAATGGAAGCATGACGCGATGTCACACATCCCGTTCATATCCGATCCAGCTGAAATCACCCCGGCTTGGCTGACCCAGGCGCTGGGTGAGAACGGACATCTGACCGACGGGCGTGTGACGGACGTGTCGTTCGACGAGCGGATGAAAGCGGATCGCCAAATCAACCGTGTCTTCGTGACGTATTCGGATGAGGCGAGAGGCACTCGGCCGGCCTCGATCGTTTTCAAGCAGAGTTCGAACGGGTCTCGGAACGTGTCCGACGTATCGACCTGCGCGGCCGTCCGCGAAACGATGTTCTACGAGCAGTCATCACAAAGACCCCCAACCTGAGGATCGCACGGTGCTATGCGACCGGTGTGGATGAAACGGGCCAATCGTACCTATCGCTGGAGGATCTGAGCGAGTCGCACGAGCTGTTGCCGGATAGCGGCACGCGATCGCCCTTCGGCGGGTGGAAGTGCTTCGACAACGTCGATCCGAGGGTCTTCGAGGCACTGATTTTGTCCGTGGCAGAGTTGCACGCGGGGTGGTGGGGGCAACCGGGTATCCTCGAGGGTGTCTTCGCGTCGTCCTCGGGGGGTGTGGAGACGTTGATTCATAACGATTTCCATCTCCGAAATGTCGTCGTGCCTGTAGAGCAAGGTCATCCAGTCATCTTCGACTGGGAAAACGTCTGTCGCGGGGTGGGGCCTACGACATCGCCCACCCGTTTACGTGTTCGATGCTGAGTCGAGCGAACCGGGAAGCGTGTGAACGGGCGACCCTGCCTGCATATGCGCAAGCGCTCCGCGATCGCGGTGTGGACTACGGAATGGATGCGTGCGAACGTGACTACCGCATCGGAGTCATTGGGGTGCTCGTCAATCTATACGGACCTTCGTCCGCGCGGAATTCCATCCTCGATGCTTTCTGGGCGTGGGACTGCGAGGCGGTGCTGAGCGAGGCCGAGAATTGAAAGAGTTACTGTTTGTCGGTGCGGGGGGGTTCGTGGGTTCGGTCTTGCGGTATCTCGTTGGCGGTGCCGCCCAACGCCTGGCGCCCACGCTGTCTTTTCCGCTCGGCACGTTCACGGTCAATGTGGTTGGGTGCCTCGCAATCGGGCTCCTCAGCGGCCTGGCGGAGACGCGCGATCTGATCGGTCCACAGGCCCGTCTGTTTCTGACGGTCGGGTTGCTGGGTGGGTTTACGACGTTTTCAGCCTTCGGGTACGAGACGGTCGTGCTCGCTCGTGACGCGGAGCGGCTTTACGCGCTGGTCAATGTGGCCGCCAGTGTTACGGTCGGCCTGGGAGCGGTCTGGGTTGGACAGGTTCTGGGCAGGATGGGATGACGCACCCGAAGGTCGGATGATCAGTTCAATCGAAGGAAGGAAGACCATGGCAGAGGATATCGAAGACAATCCGTTTCTGGTAAGGGAGGGGATCCCCCCCTTCGACAGAATGGAGGCCGAACACGTCGTTTCGGCTGTGGAGAAGGCCCTGGCGGAGGTGGAGACACGTCTCGAAGTCATCGAGGCTGACCTGGAGCCGACGTGGGAAGGCTTGATGGAGCCGCTCGAGGCGCTCGACGTGCCCTTCGAGTATGCGTGGGGTCCTGTCGGACACCTGCTGAGTGTGAAGAACTCGGAAGATCTGCGGAAGGCCCACGAGGAGATGCAGCCGAAGGTAGTCGAGTTGAGCCTACGCATTAACCAGAGCCGTGCGATTTACGAAGGGGCGAAGGCGCTCAGCGAAGGCACCGCGTGGGCGTCCCTGGACGAGGCCCAGCAGCGCGCGGTCGAGCACAAGTTGCGGCACGCCGAGCAAGCAGGCGTGGGGCTGGACGGCGAGGAAAAAGAACGCTTTCAGGAAATTTCTCGGGAGCTGGCGAAGTTGAGTACCGACTTTTCTAACCACGTGCTCGATGCCAAAAAGCGGTTCGAGTTCATCGTCGAGGATTCGGCGCGTGTGGAAGGATGGCCCCAGACCCTGAAGCAGATCTCGGCGCAGTCCTACACAATGGCTCGCGAGGATGAACTTTCATCCGTGAAAGAGGATGCGGCCGAAGCGGATCCGGAGGAGGGCCCGTGGCGGATCACGCTGGACTACCCATCGTTCGGTCCCTTCATGCAGCACCACCGAAATCGGGACGACCGTGAGAAGCTCTATCGGGCGTTTGTGACCGTGGCGTCGGAAGGGGAGTTCGACAATACCGAACTGATCTCGCAGATACTGAGGCTTCGACAGGAGAAGGCGAAGCTCCTTGGCTACGACACCTACACGGCGCTCAGTCTGGCGTCGAAGATGGCACCCGGGGTCGATGCGGTCAGCGGCATGTTCACGGACCTTCGGGACCCGTCGCGTCCACACGCGGAGACGGATCTGAATGATCTGCGAGAAATTGCTGAGGTATCCGGGCAAACGGAACCGATCGCGCGCTGGGACCTGGCATTCTGGGGCGAGCGCCTGCGCGAACAGCGGTTCGATTACACGGATGACCAGCTGAGACCCTATTTCCCGCTCCCGAAAGTGCTCGACGGGCTCTTCGAGTTGACCCAACGACTGTTCGACGTGACGATCGAAGCGGCGGATGGAGAGGCACCGGTCTGGCACGAGGACGTGCAATATTTTCGGGTACGGTCGGTAGACGGTGAACCTATCGCGACATTTTACCTCGATCCTTACAGCCGGCCGAGCGAAAAGCGCGGCGGCGCGTGGTTCAACGAATGTCTATCCCGTCGTGTGACCGATGGGGAAGTCAGGTTGCCTGTCGTGTATCTGTGCTGCAACGGGACCCCGCCCGTGGGGGACACCCCATCCCTGATGAGTTTCAACGAGGTTCTGACCCTGTTCCACGAATTCGGACACGGGACGCAGGGGATGTTCACGACGGTGAACTACGCGGATGTGTCGGGACTGAACGGCGTTGAGTGGGATGCGGTCGAACTTGCGTCCCAGTTTCTGGAAAATTTCTGCTACCACCGGGAGACCCTGCTCGGTTTGACGGAACACGTGGAGACGGGTGAGCGCCTTCCGGACGATCTGTTCGAAAAGATCCTGGCTTCACGGAACTATCAAGCGGGCACGCAGATGCTTCGCCAACTCGAGTTTGGGAAAACGGACATCCGGCTCCACGATGGATTCGATCCGGACGGTCAGGAGACGCCCTTCGACGTCTACCGCGACGTTTCGAGTGAGATGTCGGTGATGAAGCCGGTCGAAGGCGATCGATTTCTGTGCAGCTTCGGGCATATCTTCGCGGGGGGCTACGCGGCGGGCTACTACAGCTACAAATGGAGTGAAGTCCTGAGCGCGGACGCCTTCGGGGCATTCGAAGAAGCGGGTCTGGATAATCAGGAAGCTGTGAAAGAGATGGGCAGGAAATACCGGGATACGATCCTGGCTCTGGGCGGGGGCCGCCATCCGATGGACGTGTTCAAGGATTTCAGGGGGCGGGCGCCCGACACGAGCGCTCTGCTCCGGCAGCAAGGCCTGGTCGATGCAGAGTAAATGGCTGCCGAACGCGATCAGGTGATGGAGGTCACGGGCCTGGATTCGGATTTTCGGTACACATACACCTTGGTACGATAGAGGTCGGACACAGTTTCTGTCAGAATCGGCTTCCATCCCGGGACGGCGAAGGTGTTACTGACGACGCAGGCCGTGTCTTTGAGTTCAGCGTTGAATTTCGGGCGGGGTCGGGACATCGTGGCCGGAGACTGGTAACAGACGACCAGATCCGCCTCCCGAAGGCTGACGCCGAAGAAATCGGCTCTCTCGATCCGAAAATTGCTCCCCCCGGCCGTGCGCAAACGGGCAACCCAGTAGGGAATGGGTGAGTTCTCGTAGCCGACGAGGGACACATCGGGATGAGCGCGGGCGATCGGCATGGCCAGGGTGCCCCAACCGACGCCCAGCTCGCAGACCGTGCCTTTCGGGTCGAGGTCCTGGATCGTTTTTCCCATCACGCGTTTGACTTTTCTGCCCGTCGGAGACGGGGGAATGCTGTTGCCCATCGTGTAGATGACCACGGATGCGCCGGAAAGCGCCACAACGGCCAGAACAACGAATGAGAAAATCGTCCAGAACACGAGGGGACGATAGGTCGTCAGGAGACCTGTGACAAGGAGGGCCGATCTTTGGGCGTGTATACAAAGAGGTTGGTGGATGAAGTCCGTATAGAGAGGATGCGACCGGCACAGATCGAGGAGGCGAAGGCGCGTCGCCCGGCGATCTACGTGCCCTGCGGGGCTCTGGAGTGGCACGGTTATCATAATCCGGTGGGTCTGGATTGTTTGAAGGCCCACGAACAACTCGTCGGCCTTGCCCTGCGGGCGGGGGGGCTGGTGTATCCCCCCGTTTATTTTGGCGCCGGAGGGGGGCACGGGGACTGGCCTCACTCTTACATGGTGGACGCAGGGGCCATGGTCGTGATCGTGACCGCGCTGCTGCACGGATTTGAACGCGATGGCTTCGAAGCCGCCATCTTGTTATCGGGTCACTACCCGAACAGAAACCAGTATCAGGATGCTGCGATCGCCCGTTACGAGAACGAAGGGGGCCGCATGCGAGTGCTGGCCATCGTTGAGAACGAGATCGATGGGGTCGGGGGCGATCACGCTGCGAAATTCGAGACTTCGTCCCTCATGTTCCTCGATCCTGAAACGCAGGATCTCTCGACGCTGGAGGATTCCGACGAGGATGTGGGCGCACCCGATGAACGGAAGAACTGGATGGGTACCGATTACGAGGGACACCCGTGCTATGGTCTTGTGGGAATCGATCCTCGCACGCACGCCACGTCCGCTGTGGGGAGCGAATCCTCGGAACGATTGATCGATGCGCTCGAGGGTTGGCTGAAGACCGACTCGTGACGTGATTTTCTGTTTGTGGCTGATCGACATCCCGCATCTTTGCGCCCTGCAACAGGATCTGCCGGACGGAGGTTACCGTGGCGAAGGTGTTGGACTATTTTCCAGACGTCTCTGACAAGGAACTCATCTACCTCAGGAACTCGGTCGAAGATCTGGACGAGAAGATGGCCAGGGAATTCGCCGCGGAATACCACAGACGACGACGGAGTCCGGGCCTGATCATGGTTTTGACATTGATCGGATTCCTGGGTCTGGCGGGGCTGCAACGATTCGCGTTAGGAAAGGTGGGCACGGGGTTCCTTTATCTCTTCACTCTAGGGTTTGCGGGCGTGGGTACGATCATAGATCTGATCCGTTACGAGCAAATGGCCTACGATTACAATCGTTGTGCTGCACAGCGGGTAGATATCATCATCAGAGGGGACGCCGAGGAACTTTAAATTGGGAATCGAAGATCGAGAATTGCATTGAACGTTGAACAACGGAGGAATCTTTGGCTAGCGCTACTGCACGTCACATTCTGGTTGCATCCGAGGAAGACTGTCAGAATCTGAAACAGGCGATTGAAGAGGGCGGTGAATTCGCCGAACTGGCGAAGGAACATTCGACGTGTCCGTCGGGAAAGTCAGGAGGAGATCTGGGGGATTTTGGTCCGGGTCAGATGGTGCCCGAGTTCGACGCGGTGGTATTCAGCGCCGACGTCGGTGTGGTTCAAGGGCCGGTTAAAACGCAGTTCGGCTATCATCTGCTTGAAGTGACAAGCCGTACGGACTGAAACGAAATCTTGAATCAGAAGCAAGGCGCCGCGACAGAAGGTTGTTGCGGCGCTTTTCTATTGGGCAGGATAAGGGTACGTTATCCAGACAGTCTTCAAACGGGGAACCGATATGAGATTGCTATGTGCTCTACTGGCCTTCCTGTCGGTTTCGACCCCCGCCGGGGGAGAACCGTTTCCGTCGGATGACGAAATCTGCAACATTCTGCGGGCTCGTGTGGACAACGTTCAAGCAGAGCGTAGGGATGGTCGTCGGGCTGATCGACGAAACGGGATCCCGGACGATCGGTTATGGCCGAAGTCACGTCGACGGCGGGCACGGCGACGTTCCTCCCCATGGCGATTGCCTACGGGTCGCTCATCCTGCTGGCGGGTTTGAGCCTGTATTTTTGCTCGAAGATGTTCGA
Source organism: Latescibacteria bacterium UBA6620 (assembly GCA_002433075.1). Lineage (GTDB taxonomy): Bacteria > Latescibacterota > UBA2968 > UBA2968 > UBA2968 > UBA6620. The sequence continues at coordinate 190,624 of DJHM01000034.1, read as the reverse complement.
GAAGGAGAACGCGGTTTTCAGGAGCTGAAGCCGAGGCGTCTGACCTCAGGGTAGAGCACCGACAGCCCGGTCAGGATGCCACAGAGGAGAAATAAAGAGCCCCCGGCGGTAACGGCCGGGGGGCTTCGTTCCTGGACAGACTCGATTTTGAGGCAAGCTCTTAAGGCTCAGCAATGCTGATACATTTGTACCAGACCCCGTCCCTGCAGGTGTAGCCTTCTTCTACTACCTCGACGGGCTTGTTCTCCCCGGCGACCCCGATGCGATGATACCAGGTGTCGTCTTTTCTGACGAATCCACCATCTTTGAGCGCTTTTTTCTGGTCTGACATGGCTCATCTCCACCGGTTGAGGGGTTCTGAGGGCCTTGTTCTTATCTTCGGCACATTTCGTGCTAAAGATGGGAGTTTTTTTGCCTTTTCAAGGATTTTTTCGACTGAGAGATCGGGATGGTGCCGCTTCGAGAGGGAAGTCCTTCCATGCTGTACGAGGTAGGCTGTCATAGAATCGACGTCACGCCGCCGATCGGAACCTGGTTGGCGGGGTACGCGGCGCGCACAGAACCCTCCAACGGCCTGTATCATCCCATCCGGGCTGTCACGACCGTCATCGGGGATGGTCATACCGACGTGCTCATCGTCTCGATTGACTGGCTGGGTTTCTACGATCTGACGGATGAGGCTCGCCGAAGGATCTCCGAGGCCTGTGACATCCCTCGCAGTCAAATCGTCTTATGTGGCACGCACACCCATTGCGCACCGGCCATACGAGAGGTCGATGCCAGACGTCACGGGGTGGATGCGATCGATTCTGGCTACGTCGATCGAACGCTGGATGCTCTGGCAGATGCGTCGTTGTCGGCGATGGAGAGTCGGAGACCTGCGCGCCTGGGTGTGGGTCGAGACTGGTGCGGTTTTGCCACATCGCGACGCAAACCGGACGGGCAAGGGGGCGTGATATTTCAACCGAGTCTCGACGCCCCCCACGACCACGAAGTTCCCGTGATCCTCGTTTCATCACCCGACGGTGCGCTTCGCCAGGCGGTTTTCAGTTACGCGTGTCATCCGACCAGCACCGGTCCGATCCTGGAAATCGGGGGCGATTATCCCGGCTTTGCCTGCTCGGCGATCGAGGCTCGCTATCCGGGCGCTGTTGCCACGTTTCTCAAGGGATGCGGGGGAGACCAGAAGCCGGACCCGCCCGAACGGACGACCGGCTCGTTTCGGCGGATTCCGGTCGACGAGGTTGAGCTCCTGGGCCGCCAACTCGGGTCGGCGGTCTCAAGAGTGGTCGATCTGGGGCCGGTCGATGCGGTTGAGGGACGGATCGACGTCGGACAAACGTTCGTCACACTCGAAGCCGATCCGGTAACGGAGACGGCCCTTGTAGAGGCGTGGACCTCGGAGAGCCGGATCGCGCAAGACTGGGCCGACCACTATTCGGAAGCGATGGCGGCCGGGGACGTGTTACCCACGAGAGTCTCCCTGGAGGTCCAGACCATCCGGTTCGGGCGTAGTCTGGCGCTTGTGACGATGGCGGGCGAGATGAACGTCGAGTACGGCCTCCGTCTGAAGCGCGAGCTGGGAAACCGGTTTGATCGAGTCATCCCATTGGGATATGCGAATCGCATCGTGGGGTACGTCCCGGTTGAGAGGCAACGTTCGGAGGGTGGCTACGAGGTGCTCGGGAACAACCAGAGTCTGCTCTACAGCGGCCCCTTCGTGTCCGGCACGGAGGATCGGATTCTGGAGGCGGCAATGTCACTACTCGATGATTCACCCGAACACGCAGCGGGAGACTGAATCATGGCTGATGAATTCGGATTGTCTGCGATTGGCCAGATTGCCATTCCCATCACGGATCTGGACCGATCGACGGAGTTCTACGAGAAACAGCTGGGCATGAAGTTCCTGTTTCAGGTCCCAGGACAGTTTTCGTTTTTCGACAATGGTGGTGTGATGCTGACGCTACCGGAAGGAACGCCGTCGGAGGTTCGTCAGTCATCTATTACAAAATCGAAGGACTCGAGGATGCAACAGAGGTCCTGAAGTCAAGAGGCGTGAAGTTTACGAGCGAGCCTCACTTGATTGCCAAAATGCCGGATCACGAATTGTGGATGTCGTTTTTCGAAGATCCGGATGGCTACACGCTGGCGATGATGGAGGAGAAGCGGTAACTGCAAGAGCGGTTGACGGTGGGTAGTGGGCGGTAGGCGGAGCCTGCGGCGGGCGATCATAGGTACGAGTGCGGTGGGAGTGGTCTCCGAACCGCGAACACATTGCCGACCGTAGCCATTGGGTAGGAGCCGCCTCTGGCGGCGAAGAGACCTCTGGCATCCTGACGACAGGGTAGAGCGGGAATGGAGATTTCGGAAACCCAGGTAAAGAACATCCTGACCCGGACAACGGGGTTTCTGGAAACCGTGTCTTCCCATTCGGTTCAGCCCTACCGAGGATGCAGCTACGGGAACTCGCTCTGCGGCGTGGGATGCTACGTTCAACATAACTTTTGGGTGACGAAGGGCCGAGCGTGGGGAAGCTTCCTGGAGGCGAGGACGAACGCGGCCGATGTCTATCGGGCCACGGTCGATCGAGAACGTCGTTGGGCGGAGCGAAACCGCGGCGGGGTGTTCGGAATCTACATGTCGAGTTCAACGGATCCGTTTGTCCCCCAGGAGTCCCGGTTCGGAATCACGCGATCGTTGCTGGATGCGATGCTCGAACAGTCCCCCGACGTTCTGATCGTGCAGACTCATTCGCATCGGGTGGTCGACGAAATGGATCGGCTGTCCGCGCTATCGAGTGGTTGCGACCTCCGGGTTCACGTATCGATCGAAACGGACCGCGAATCGGTGATGGGTCTGCCGCGTCACGCGAGTTCAGTGTCCGATCGGTTCGAGGCCGTGAAACGGATGAAGGAATCGGGTGTGAGGACCGTGGTGACGGTCTCGCCTCTTCTTTCGATCGAGGATCCTCAGCGATTTTTCGAATGCATTGCCGAGAGTGCGGATTCCGTCGTGATCGACCATTTCGTAGAAGGGGACGGCACTCCAGACGGACGCCACACGATGCGGACTCGGTTGCCAGACGTGCTGCGCACGATCGATGCGGAAACGTTGTCCCTGGATTACCGGGATAGAATGGTGGCGATCGCCGAAGGCATCATGCCGGGGCGCGTCGGGGTTCACATCGATGGGTTCGCGGGCAGGCTGGGTCCGCAGGCCTCTTGACCGAGTCAGAAGTCAAGAGACGTCGAGAGGATACTCCAGAAAGCGCTGGCGTATCTGGTCAGGTGTGGCCACACCCGTCGTGCCAATCTGCTGGATGGTAATCGAGGCTGCGAGGACGCCTAGTTTTGCTGCATCCTTGGAAGAGGCACCCGCTGATAGGGCGGCAATCAGGCTGGCGGAAACGCTGTCGCCGGCGCCGACCGGATCGATCGGTTGCGGGACCTGAACGGCCTGCACCGAGAATACGGACTCTTCGTCTGCGGCGAGCAAGCCCTGAGCGCCTCGTGTGATGAAGACAGGGCGGCCGTTGCGATTGGCGAGAGCGACGGCGGCTGACCGAAGGTTGTCCCGGCCGACGGTTTTCCGGACCTCGGCCTCGTTGGGCTTGACGATGACCTGCCGAAACTCGTCGATGCGTTCCCGGGAATCCGCTAGAACAGGCAACTCGGGTTGCTCGCGGCCGAGGGCGGCTGCGGACTCCCTTACCCGCGACGTCACAACTCCGCACTCCGCCTCCTGCACCTGGTCCAACACGACCACGCCATCCACATTTCCCGCCTGAGCCTGAAGCAATCGCAGGACCTCCTCCTCGATCTCCGGCGGTGTCGGGATCCGGTCCTTGATGTCGAGACGCTCGCGTTCCTTCCCCGTCACCGTGTCCATGGGTTTGGTATAGGTCGGTGTCGATCGCTTTGGAGATCTCACTAGGTGTGTGGTGTCCACACCGGTATCGATCAGGCCACGTTCGAGATCGAAACCGTGGCCGTCCTCTCCGATACAACCGAGCGCGAGAACTTTTCCGATGCCGAGGGCACACAGGTTATTCGTTACCGTGCCCGCCGCGCCGGGGTGGTTGCGAACCCGGACGACCTGGTTGGCCTCGAGACCGGTCTCCAGTGAGGTTTCCGATAGGGTCGGATCGATGTCGAGGTAGCGATCGAGGAAAAAATCCCCGACCACGAGGATGGAAAGGTCGGAGAACCGGCTGAGTAGAAGGTCGAGGGAATGGGACGTCATTGGAACGAAACCCTACGCATTTTCGGGTTCGCGGGCATGGTCTCGAACCTGTTCGAGAAGGCGGGAGAAGTTATCGAGGGTGGTGGGGATTGCATCCAGTTCGAATTGGCTTAGCTGGAGACTCAAGCACTGGGCCCATCGGCGAAGCGGTGGAAAGCCGTAAGATTCCGCGTCTTCCTGCGCTTTACGGCGAACTTCGATCTCCTGTTCCAACTTTCGATTGGCTTCCGCGAGTTCTTCGGTGCGTGTCTTCACTCTCTCTTCGAGGGTGGTGTTGGCCCTGGAGAGCCGGCTGTCGGCCTCTTCGACGGTGGCAAGCATCTCGTTCATATGCGCGGCGAGTCCCAAGACCTCGTCGCTTCTTTTCAGCTGCATCCTGACCGAGAGGTCCCCGGTCGATCGAACCCGGTCGACGAGACGGGTCAGACTGGCGATGATGCTACGATCCATGAACCAGACGGCAACGCCGATGCAGACGATTCCGCCGAGGAAGATGCGTACGATGAAAAAGTCGATGGTCGCCTGGCCCTGTTTGAAAACTTCGCGTGGCATGGTGGCCTTGAGGATGGCGACCGGCTCGTTGTAGATGTCCCGCAGCAGGGTGTAGCCGAAAAGAGTGTCCTCGTTGTGGGGGACGACCACCTTGGGGGTTTCGATCAACGATTTGGCGGCCGTCGCGACGTCGAGCGGAAGGTCGTTGTCCCAGACGTAGCCCTCGAGCCGAAGTTGTGTGGTCTCGCCGAGTTTTGCGATGTTCTGTGCGTCTTGGAAGCGCCCCATCACGATTCTTCCCCGGCTCGTGCCCTCGCTGGCGCTCGTGAGGATGTGGCGTGCGACAATCGTGAGGATCCAGCCTTCGACGTTGACCAGTCCATTGATGGCTTCCAGCTCGTCGAGCGGTCTAAGCCAGCCGCAGGTCGTCGCGTGTGTGCCTACACCTTCGGGGATTTCCGTCCATTCGTGTGTGTGGTAATCGAACTCACGCTCGAAGAAAACGCGACCTTCGGGGTCGTAATACAGGACAACGTTGAGCAGGATCCCGAGCGAATCGTAGGTTGTGGGAGTGATGTGCTCGCGGAGGTACTGATCGTTTCGGTCTTCGGCGAAGTCGTAGGTGCTGTTCCACGAACCCCAGTCGTTGGCGGATCGATCCATCTGCGCCAGTTCCTGCTGAATCGCCAGGGTGACTCGATCCAGATTCTGTCCGTCCTCCTCCAGACTGGCGTACTGGTTGAGGAGAATGGACTGGGAGGTGGGATAGACGACCCCGATCAGTCCAGTCACCAGAAGTCCAAAGATGAGCAGAGACTTCTTTCTCAGCATCATGGGCGTGTCTATGCGTGACGAGGGGTCACGGTTCTTCGACCCCGGATACGGCCACCAGCCTGCGATGGAGGTTGGGCAGCGTCACGACGTGATCTCCACGGATGTAGAAGCTTTCCCCGCCATCGCGTACGGTTCGAACGAGGATGGTCTTGAAAGGCCGGTAGTAGTAACGCGGGTCGTCCTTGGATGCTTCCGTGTCGAGGTCGTCTCCGAGCGGGACGAGGTCGAAAACAGCCGTAGCGAAATGCGCGATTTCCTCTCCCCGGGGACGGGCCACATTGCGGACCATGGCAAGCGCCTTCAGGTAGACCTCGGGGCCCATGACGGCTGTCCCGTAGTTGAGCAACACACCGCCTTCCAGCCGGGACACGGATTGGGTAAAGACTAGGAAGTCGGTGTAGGTGGCTGCGCCTATTGCGGCACCGTCGCAGTTCGGGTGTTCGTGGACGATATCGCAACCGAGGCTGACGTGGATGGTCACGGGGATGCCGAGCCTGGTTCCGGCAGCGCAGATACTGACGTCCTTGTGTGGGAAATCGCCTTCCAGGATCGTGCGACCGACGGCTTCGCCGAATCCGAGGTCAGAACGTGCAGCCGTGACGGCGATATCGTTCAGCGCACCGGTGTCCTCCCACAATCCGAACTGCCCAACCCGGATGTAGTCGGCGACGCTCTCCGTCGTGGCCCCGATCAGAGCAAGTTCGTAGTCGTGGATCGCACACGCGCCGTTGCCGGCCACGTGGGTGATCAGCCCCCGTTCCATCAGATCGATGACGAACCTTGACAGCCCGACCTTGATGACGTGAGCGCCCATCATGAACACAACCGCACGTCCGTTATCGCGGGCCTTGGCCATCCGGTCGGAGATCGAATCGAGGCCATGGTGATCGAAATCGGGTGTCGCCACGTTGAGGGGCAGCACTTCGTTAATGCCGAAATCGTGGGTTCGCTCGGTGAGGGGCAGCAGCCTCAGCTGGTTTCGATCGAATCTTGAGAAGGTGGACATCGGTCGAAGTTTACTCGGGGAAGAGATGGGCGAGTAGCAGGTCCTGTTCGCGGTATTCGGGGATCATGTAGTCGGCCCCCGCATCGATGAGCCGTGTGCGTTTCCACGCATCAAAACCCACGCCAGTGGCCTCGTTGGAGGCGACGCCTACAGCCGTGCCGCCGACCTTCGAAACGTTCTCGATTTCGACGTAGCCGTCGCCGAAACCGAGCAGCTGATCGCCCGTGATGGCGGGATCCTGAAGGATCTGCTGGATCAGCTTCTCCTTGGAGAAATCCTCGTAGTTGTCGACAGCCCCGAAGATACGGTCCCCGAAAAATGAGGTGACGCCAAGCAGTTCGGCCTCCTGAACGACATAGTCATGGTCGGTCCCGCTGGCGAGATAGAGTGTGAGGCCGCGGTCAACGAGCGCCTGAAGGAGGGCTCGGCTTTCTGGAACGATAAAGTCCTCGGGCTTTGCGAGGCCGGTTCGCAGGGCTCGAATGCGGGCATTGATGTGGTCGAGGAGGGCCCGGTGGTATCTCTCCTTGTAAACAAGCGGATCCTCAGGCTGACCCCCGCGAACCGTAATTTCCTCGCAGAGCCGGATCATCTGGTAGATGGTCTGCTGGCCCGTGAGGGCGTCGACGAATTTCGACACGACGGTCGTGAGGTCCTCGACGGTTTCGGATGTGCCGATCGCCGAGAGGGTGTCGACCATCGTGGGAATCATGATCTCGCGCCAACCCTCCCGAATGAGTGAGAGGGTCCCATCGAAATCGAAGATCGCGAAGCGGAAATTTCCGGTCGGGAGGCGATCTGTGACGACTTCGATCTGCCGAGTTCCGGGCAAAATTGCGGGCAATCGCCCTCCTGAATTCGGATGAGCAAGGGTTGGAATTAGACGTGCCAAGGTGAGGAATGTCAAGGTCTTCCCATGGTGTATTGGGGCCCACGAGGCCCGCTTCGAGACCGGTTTGGTTTGAAAATCGGGCATCCCAGATGTATATTGGGGCCCTGTTGGGCACGTATTGGACGGGTTCAGGGCCTTGCCATGGCGACTTCCTCGCGATTCCTGATCGACCAGGCTTCGTCGAAAAAAAGAGAGCTTTGTCTATTCGGGACGGGCACGACGTTCGAACTGATGTACAACGAACGTCTGCTGCGCGCGTCCCCGGACGAGACCACTTCCGCGCTTGCCATCGACACGATCCGGGGACTGATCGGAGATCGCAACCAGGTGGATCTTCTGATTGGAGGGCTCGGGTTCGGGAAGTCGCTCGAACTGAGTCTCGAGGACCCAAACTTGCGGTCTGTCGTGGTTGTGGAAGTCGAACACCGGCTGCTCGATTGGGCACGAACTCATCTTGGCCTGGCGGACCGATTGGACGACGCGCGCACGGAGACGATCGAAGGCGCTCTGGAGACCTTCGTTCGAGCCTCGCCGCAGAGTTATCACGGGATCCTGATCGATGTCGATCGGGGGCCCGTACACGCCGTGCTGGATTCGAGTCGTCGCACCTACAGTCTGACGACCCTGGATCTTCTCGCTCGCCACTTGAGGAGCGGCGGGGTGCTTGCAGTCTGTTTGGAAGAAGAGGACGCCGCATATCAGCGGGCAATGGCTGAAATTTTCACAGAAGTTGGATCCCGACCGGTGGAGGGTAGCACGGCGGTGATTTACTTCGGGCGATCATAGGATAGAACACATACTCACTCTCTCCCCCCGGAGGGCGGGTGGCCCGCCAAAGACGCCGGACAGGGTGCGGGGCTGTTGAAAGGAGCTGAAGGATGGCGAAGGATTCATTGACCATTACGGACAACCGGACCGGGGAGACGTACGAGGTGCCCATCTTCCACGGCACCTACCCCAAGTACGCGTCCGCGATCCGCACGGCCGATCTACGCGAAATCAAGGTCGACGATGACGATTTCGGGCTGATGGGCTACGATCCATCCTATCTCAACACCGCTTCCTGCCAGAGTTCGATCACGTTCATCGACGGTGACGAAGGGATCCTGCGCTACCGCGGCTATCCGATCGAGCAGCTGGCCGAGGATTCGACCTACCTGGAAGTTGCCTATCTCCTGCTGTATGGCAATCTGCCGTCTGCGTCTGCGCTGGAGGACTGGACGGACAAGATCAAAGGCCACGAGTCCATCCCCGAGAGTATCAACGGTTACCTGAATGGATTCGGTTCCAACGCGCACACGATGGGCATGCTGGTGGGGGCACTGGGCGGGCTTTCGACCTTCTATTCGGATGCCGGGCAGCTTCAGGAGAAAGAGTATTTGGAGCTCCACACCGCCCGTCTGATCGGGAATGTGGCGACGATCGGGGCGTTCAGCTTCCGTCACAGCCGAGGTATGCCATACATCTTCCCGAACCAGGAACTCGGATTCTGCGAGAATTTTCTGACCATGCTCTTTGCCGAGGACGGGTCCAAATACCAGGCGGACCCCGCACTGATCAAAGCACTCGAAGTGCTCTTCATCCTCCACGCGGATCACGAACAGAACTGCAGCGCCAGTACGATGAGGGGAATCGGAAGTGGTGGGGCAGATCCGTATTCGTCTCTCGCAGGCGCGGCAGCCGCACTCTATGGTCCACTCCACGGGGGGGCAAACGAAGCGGTCCTGAAGATGCTTGGTGAAATCGCCGACGTGAAGAATGTCCCGGCTTACATCGAGAAGGTGAAAAATCGGGAGGTTCTGCTGCAGGGCTTTGGACACCGTGTCTACAAGCATTACGACCCGCGGGCCACGATCATCAAGAAGACGGCCTACGAAGTGTTCGAGGTCACGGGGAAGAATCCATTGATCGATATCGCACTTGAACTGGAGCGGATCGCACTCGAGGACGACTTCTTCGTGTCGCGCAGTTTGTATCCAAATGTCGATTTCTACTCAGGCATCATCTACCAGGCTATGGGTCTCCCCGTTGACATGTATACGGTTCTCTTCGCTATTCCACGCACGGCAGGTTGGCTGGCTCAGTGGAGAGAAATGCTGTCGGACAAGGAGCAGAAGATCGCTCGGCCCCGTCAGGTCTATACGGGCGAGGACGAACGGGCCTTCGTGGACATCGATAAGCGATAGGATTTAACCACTTGAAACGCCTTGAGGCGCGTTCCCGTTTGGGGACGCGCTTTTTGTATTGACTTCAAGCAGGAAGAGTGTATAATCACTTATTATGAAGAGGAAGAAACGTCTCCAGGCGATGAACTGCACGTGCCACCATCTTCGGATGGCAACCCGGGCAGTGACCCAGTTCTACGACACCCGGTTGCGGGCGACAGGGTTACGGGGCACACAGTTTTCGGTTCTGGCCGCGGTCAACGAAGTGGGGCCTGTACCTGTGACCGGGCTGGCACAGCGTCTGATGATGGACCGGACGACGCTGACACGTGACATCAAACCCTTACAGAAGAGAGGTTTGATCGATGTGAATCAGGGGGCAGACCGGCGGGTCCGGTTACTATCCCTGACGGAAGAAGGCCACCGGGCGTTTGAGGCTGCGGTGCCTCTATGGGAGGCGGCCCAGGAGGAAATCTATCAGTCCCTGGGGAAGAAAACCTGGAAGAGGCTGATGGAGAACCTGGATCAAACAGCGAAAAACGCGACCGATATCAAGGCACCGAAATAAATGCACCCCGAGATCGAAAATCGCGGGGAGAAATTTAAAGTGCATATACCCTATTTAGGGGGGCTGCCGTGAGCTTGGCTGCGCATCCAACAGTACGGCAACTTGCTGAAAAGTCGACATCCCCACCGCCAACGTCGCTCGATCGGTCCAGGCTCGAGCAGGGCTGTATGGACGCCGGTGTGGACGATGTGGGTTTCGTTGAAATCGATCGACCTGAGCTGAGCGATCAGGTTTCGGATATCCTTCGCGCGATGCCGGGGACGAAGACTTTGATTTCATATGTGTGTCGAATGAACAGAGAGCCGATTCGATCTACCGCACGGTCGGTTTCGAACCTGGAGTTTCATCACACGGGTGATGAGGTGAACGAGGTTGGGAGACGGATCGTGAACGTGCTGGAAGCGAAGGGGGTGCACGCACTTAACCCTTCGATGGGATTCCCGATGGAAATGGATGCGTTTCCGGGAAAAATCTGGGTCGTCAGTCACAAGCCTGTCGCCGAGGCTGCGGGTCGGGGGTGATGGGGATCCATCGCAACGTGATCCACCCTCGATTTGGAAACTTCATCTTACTGGGGACCATCCTCGTGGGGGCCGATCTCGAGGTCGAGAACGCGCTGGATGCAGGCGGTGAGGCATGTGACCAACCGATCGACTTCAATCCGTGCTTGGAATGCAAGCTTTGTGTGGCGGCGTGTCCGACAGGGGCGATCGGATCGGACGGACACTTCGATTTCAGCGCGTGCTACACGCATAACTACAGAGAATTCATGGGTGGCTTCGACGACTGGGTGGAGCAGGTGGCCGACAGTCGCGACCGGATGGATTATCGTGAAGGGGTGACATTGCCCGAGACGGTATCGATGTGGCAGAGCCTGTCGTACGGAGCGAACTACAAGGCCGCCTACTGTATGGGGGTCTGTCCGGCGGGTGAGGATGTGATCTCACCGTTTCTTGAGGACAGGGGGAGCTTACCGGGATGACGCCGTGCGCCCCCTTCAGGAAAAAGTGGAGCCGGTCTACGTCGTGCCAGGGTCAGATGCGGAAGCGCACGTCGAGAAACGGTTTCCGCACAAGATGATCAGGCGTGTGGGTAGCGGTCTTCGGCCCCAGAGCATCGAGGGGTTTCTGAGTGGGCTCCCTCTTGTGTTCCAGCGTGGTGTCGCCAAGGACGTCGATGCGACTTTCCATTTCATGTTCACGGGCGCGGAACGCTGCGAAGCGACTGTCGTGATCCGTGACTGCGGGACTGGATGGGCAGTCAGACGTCCGTGTGACGGCGGACAGTTCGACGTGGCTGAAGTTTCTCGCGAAAGAAGTGGGTCTTGTCCGGGCCCTCCTGACGCTTAAAATCAGGATCAGGGGGCAGATCCCGTTGATGAGCACCTTTGCGAATTGCTTTCCCGTTTCCTGATTGCGCCTTGACAGTGCTCTTGGAATCGTGTCTATTCAAACTGGAACCTCTATGAATCGACACACTATCAGACCTGTCTCCATCGGATCCATCACGCTTGCCGTCGTGGCCGTCCTGGCTTACACGATTCAGTGTTTTTGCCCGGCCGCGCCCGTCGACGTTGTCGTGATGTCGTGTCACGCTGAGGCATCGACGTCCTGCTGTTGTAGCACGGCGGTGGACCAGAACCCTCTGGCCGACGAAGGTCCTCTCTTTGTCGGCTCGGTTTCGGTGGTCCCGAACGGCCCTGCTCTGTCCTCTGCTCCAGAGTGCGTCAACCTCCGCGCGCCGTCCAAGTCGGTTTTCCCAGGGTCTAACTTCGTTTTCCATCCTTCCGTTGGATCTCCGCTGTATCTCTCGCACCAGGTTTTCCGCATCTGATTGAGCCCCGGTAGTCCTCTGCCCGGTCGGTAACCTTTCCGGTCGGGTCATTCGTAACACCCTTCTTCACAACGACTCACCAAGCACCTGTCAATCCATCCGTTTCGACGGAGAGGAGTTGCCGTGCGTATTCGACTTTCGTTGGCGGTCCGACTGTGGCCGCTGATGCTGATGTCTGTACTGGTGTCGCCCGCTCTCGGCGAACCCTTGAACCTCGACCGTCTGATCGCGGAAGCAGTCAGAGAGAATCCCAGTCTTCGGGAACTTCGGCAACGCGTTGAAGCTGCCAGGTCAAGGGTCCCTGTTGCGGGGGCCTTGAGCGATCCTGTGGTTCAGTTCGAATCGAGCAACATTCCACTGAACTCCTTTGCCCTGAACCGTTCGCCGATTACGGGCAACCAAGTCACGATCAGCCAGACTCTACCCTTTCCGGGTACGCGGGGGGCGCGGGAGGAAGCAGCTCGGGAGCGAGTCCTGACGGCGGCTCTGCAGGTGGAGGATCGGGAGGTTGCGATCGCGAACCTTGTGAAGCAGGTCTACTTCTCGATGGCCTTTCTGGACCGGGCGATCGAGATCGCCGAGCAGAACGAGACCTTGCTGGAAGAATTCGTACGAATCGCCGAATCGAAGTATGCGGTCGGGAATGGTCTGCAACAGGATGTGCTGAAAGCACAGGTTTCCCTTTCAAGCATGCGAGACCGCCTCATCGGGCTGAGAGCCGATCGCTGCCGAGCGGCTGCGCTTATGAATCTGGTCCTGAATCGCGAGCCTGGGTCGGAAGTAGGACGCCCGGAGGCTGTCGAATTGTCTCTTCCCACATCCGACTCTAATGGCTACCGCGATCGGGCGTTCTCGACGCGGCCGTTGCTGGCAGGTATCGAACACACTTCCCTGATGTGGAAAGCGAAGGAACGCGAAGCGCTCGGGCAACGCTGGCCGAATCTGACGTTCAGCGTCGGGTATCGTCAGCGTGCTTTCATGACCTTCGACCCGGTCCAGGGGAGTGACTTCCTTTCGTTCGGAGTCGGGATGAACCTTCCCATCTATCGAGGACGGAAGCAGAATCGGCTTGCCGCGGAGGCCCGCGCCAACGTGAAAGCCGTGGGGGCCCGACTTGAAACGGCACGAGCCCGGATTGCGCATCAGATCGAGGTCCTGACCATCGCCATGCAGGAGCATCGCGACAAGGCGGACCTGTTTCGCACTGCGATCCTGCCGCAAGCAAGACAGTCTCTGGATTCCGCGCTATCCGGCTACCAGGTCGACCAGGTGGACTTCCTGACTTTACTCGATAGCCAGGTTACGCTGTTGGAGTTCGAGATCGACGCGTACGGCCACATCATCGAGCATGAGAAGAAGCGAGCGGAGTTGGAGGCGGTAGTCGGTGTTCGGCTCGAGGACCAGACGGGGAGAGGACGATGAACAAGCGAACGATCGCAATAGCTTCCCTGGCGTGTATGGTCGGACTGCTAGCCGGGCTGTGGCTCGGCCACGGTCGGACGGCCGTTGGGGAGGGGAAAGCTGCGGTTTACCGGTGTCCCATGCATCCGACGGTGGTCACGGATCATCTCTCGTCCTGTCCGGTCTGCGGAATGGATCTTGTGAAGGACGCCGTGAGTGAAGCCACCGAACCGGCGGTGTCCGAACGTCGCATCCTTCATTGGCGAGCCCCGATGGATCCGACCTACACGTCGGACAAGCCCGGCAAGTCCCCGATGGGGATGGATCTGATTCCCGTTTACGAAGACGAAAGATCGGACGCCGCTTCTGTGAGGATAGACCCAACGACGATTCAGAACATGGGCGTGAAAACGGCAACGGTCAGGCGGGGATCTCTCAGCCGAACCATTCGAACCGTCGGACGCGTTGACTACGATGAAACAAGAATCACAGATGTGAATACGAAGATGTCTGGATGGGTCGAGGAGCTATTTGTGGACTTCACGGGTCAGCGGGTGCGCAAAGGAGAGCCTCTGCTGGAGATCTACAGTCCCGAGCTCGTTTCCGCCCAGGAGGAGTATCTCAGTGCGCTCGGGTCTAGGCGAGGTCTGCTGGCATCGACGAAACGGCGTCTCCTTTACTGGGATGTTACCGAAGAACAGATCGCGGAGCTGACGAGAACTCGGAAGGTGAAACGCACGATGACCGTTTACTCCCCGCAAGAGGGGGTGGTTGTCCACAAAGCGGTGTTCGACGGGGCCCACATCGATGCCGGAGAGCATCTGTATCGCATTGCCGATCTCTCCAGGGTCTGGGTTTATGCGGACGTTTTCGAGTATGAGTTTCCGTGGATCGAGGAAGGTCAGGCGGCAGAAGTGGCTCTGCCGTACGAACCGGGACGGGCCCTGCTGGGCGAGGTGGTCTACATCTATCCGTTTATGGACAAGAAGACACGAGCGGTGCAAGTGCGGATGGCCTTTCCGAATGAGGATCGGAACCTGAAGCCGGAAATGTATGCGAACGTAGAAATCCGTCCGCTGATATCGAGGGAGGCGTTAACGGTTCCGGTTCAGTCGGTCATTCATTCAGGATCCCGAAACGTTGTGATCCGCAGTCTGGGGAAAGGTCGGTTCCGTCCCCAGGATGTTACGATCGGGGTCGAGGGTGATGGTGTCTACGAGATCCTCGACGGTCTTCGTGACGGCGACGTGATCGTGACGTCTTCCCAGTTCCTGATCGACTCCGAGAGTAACCTGAAAGCAGCTCTGATGACGATGACAAGCGATGGATCGGAAGATGCTCCATCCCCCGCGACGACCCCGGGGCACTCACACTGACAGGGAGCGGACCTGTGCTCGACCGAATCATCGAAGGTAGTCTTCGGAATCGTTTTCTCGTGGTGCTTGCTACGATATTCGCGATTGGGTGGGGTGTCTACGCGACACTCGAGACGCCGCTGGACGCGATTCCGGACCTGTCTGATGTGCAAGTGATCGTCATGACGGAGTATCCTGGACAGTCTCCCCAGGTCGTAGAGGACCAGGTGACCTACCCACTGACGACGGCCATGCTCTCCGTTCCCTATACGAGCGTCGTGCGTGGATACTCGTTCTTCGGTCTCTCTTTCGTCTATGTCCTTTTTGAAGACGATACGGACTTGTACTGGGCACGAAGTCGGGTCCTCGAGTCCCTGAATTTCGTGTCGAGTCGGCTGCCGGAGAATGTCACACCGACGCTTGGGCCCGACGCGACGGGCGTTGGCTGGGTCTACGAGTACGCTCTGGTCGATACATCGGGTCAGCACGATCTCGCCGAGTTGCGTTCGATCCAGGATTGGTACCTGAAGTACGAGTTGAGCAGCGTACCCGGCGTGGCGGAAGTCGCGAGTATCGGTGGGTTTGTCAAACAGTACCAGGTCACCGTCGATCCGAACAAGCTACTGGCCTACGACATTCCTCTTCATCGAATAAGGGTGGCGATCCAACGCAGTAACAACGACGTGGGGGGGCGTCTGGTCGAGATGGGAGAGATGGAGTTCATGGTGCGGGGACTCGGCTACATCACTTCCCTGGAAGATATTCGGAACGTGCCGGTGGCGGTGAACGCGAACGGAACCCCGGTTCGCGTACGGGATGTCGCGACGGTACAGCTGGGGCCCGAGCTGCGAAGAGGACTTGCGGAGTGGAACGGCGAAGGAGAGGTCGCCGGGGGCGTGGTCGTGATGCGGTATGGCGAAAACGCGCTGGCCGTGATCGAACGGGTGAAGAAGAAGCTGGAAGATCTGAAGCCGGGTTTACCCGAGGGCGTGACGATCGAGACGGCTTACGATCGATCGGTCCTGATCCACCGCGCGATCGACAACCTCTCCACGAAGTTGATGGAAGAGATCGGTGTCGTGGCTGTCGTCTGTTTCCTCTTTCTGCTTCACTTTCGCAGCGCTTTCGTTGCCCTCTTTTCGCTCCCGACGGGAATCCTCGTCTCATTTATCGTGATGCAGCACCAAGGGATCCACGCAAACATCATGTCGCTGGGCGGCATTGCGATCGCGATCGGGGCGATGGTGGACGCGTCGATTGTGATGATCGAGAACGCGCACAAGCATCTTGAACGTGATGCCGGACGGAAGTCCCATCTCGCGATGATCACGGACGCGTCGAAGGAAGTGGGACCGGCGCTGTTCTATTCGCTTCTGATCATAATGCTCTCGTTTCTGCCGGTGTTTACGCTCGAGGCCCAGGAAGGGAGGCTGTTCAAGCCGCTGGCCTACACCAAGACCTTCGCGATGGCCGCCGCGGCGCTGCTGGCGATCACCATCGTACCGGTGCTGATGTCGTTCTTCGTGAAGGGAAAGATTCGACCCGAGTCACATAACCCGATCAGCCGTTTCTTGATCCGAATCTATCGACCGGTGATCGACCGGGTTCTGAACCACCGGGTTGCAACCCTGGTGGGTGCCGGAGCGATTTTTCTGGTCACGATCTTTCCCTTTCAAAGCGTATTGGTCGACAGGGCGACCCCGGGCACGGTTGTTCACAACGCGTTGTCGAAGATCGGCAACCTGTTTCCCCTCGAGCACATCGGGTCGGAGTTCATGCCGTCTCTCTACGAGGGGGACCTCCTCTACATGCCGACGACGCTCCCGGGTATCTCCGTCACGAAGGCCCGAGAGCTGCTCCAGCAGACGGATAAAGTCATCCGAACCTTTCCCGAGGTAGAACACGTGTTCGGGAAAATCGGGCGCGCCGAGACGGCGACGGACCCGGCGCCCCTGTCCATGATCGAGACGACGATCACGCTGAAACCACAGGAGGACTGGCGGCCTGGAATGACGCCCGAAAGACTGGTCCAGGAGCTCGAAGAGGCCGTGCAGTTTCCCGGACTCACGAACGCGTGGACGATGCCGATCAAGACTCGCATCGATATGCTGGCGACAGGTATCAAAACGCCGGTGGGCATCAAAGTCGTGGGCGATGATGTCAATACACTCGAACGGCTGGGTAAACAGATCGAGGCTGTGGTCCGGGATGTACCCGGGACCCTGAGCGTCTATGCCGAGCGGGTCGCTGGGGGAAACTACCTGGATTTCGACATCGACAGGGTCGAGGCTGCGCGATATGGTCTCACGACGGGGGACATTCAAGACGTCATCATGTCCGCCCTCGGTGGGATGAATATCACCTACACGGTGGAGGGACTGGAGCGCTACCCCGTCAACCTTCGCTACGGCCGGGAGTTGAGAGACAATCTGCCCGCGCTTCGTCGCGTTCTCGTCCCAACATCTACCGGCGCCCAGGTTCCCATCGGTCAGCTCGCCCGGATTGGGTGGAAAAAGGGACCTCCGGGCATCAAGAGCGAGAATGCACGTCTCAATGCCTGGGTCTACATCGACATCAAAGACATTGACGTGGGGACCTACGTCGAGCGCGCTCAGGAGGTCGTCAGGGAGGCCATCGACGTCCCTCCCGGTTACACGGTCGTGTGGAGCGGTCAATTCGAGTACATGCAGCGGGCGGAGAAGCGCCTTCGTGTCGTGGTGCCCGTCACGCTCGTGATCATCTTCCTGCTGCTCTACCTGAACTTCAGAAATGTGGCGGAGAGCCTCCTTGTGATGCTCTCCCTGCCGTTTGCCCTCGTGGGTGGGATCTGGTTGACGTATCTGTTGGACTACGACTTCAGCGTAGCCGTGGGTGTGGGGTTCATCGCACTTGGAGGGTTGGCTGCAGAAACGGGCGTCGTGATGCTGATCTACCTGGATCAGGCGTGGAAGGAGATCCGTGCTGAAGTCGACGTTCCGTCATTGCGCGATCTGAACCGGGCCATCGTTGTGGGTGCGGTCGAGCGGGTGAGACCGAAGATGATGACCGTGATGTCTACGATGGTCGGGTTGCTTCCCATTATGTGGGGGTACGGCGCAGGCGCCCAGACGATGAAGCGGATTGCGGCGCCGATGGTGGGAGGGATGGTGTCATCCACGATTCTGACGCTGGTCGTGATTCCGGCGATCTATGCGATCTGGAAAGGGAGATCGTTGAACAGTGAACATGGAAGATAGTCCATTGAACATTGGGTCAGCGACCGATCCGCTGGATCCAAACCTTTGGTTACCCACGACATAGATTCTATCGGGAGCCCCTTCTGGTGAACTGGGCGAACTTTGCGAAGAGGTCCTCGTGCACGAAACGGGTGTTGACGTTTTCGTAGACGCGGATGGGACGGTACTGCCCAGTGTGGGCGTAGTGCATCTGGGCGTCGAAGGTCGGGGCGGGTCGCCAGGACCACTTGCCGCAGTCCGGGTCCATGATGATGCCGATACACGGAGAGTCGCCTAGGGACCTGTATCCCATCCAGGGATTCGTATTCGCGTTGTGCTCCAGGAGCTGTTCGACGAGGTATTTCCCGAGTTCACCCTGCGGATAAATCTTCTCGATCAGCTCGGCATACCCGACGCTCATCGTTCGGTAGGTACTTCTCGGTATTTGCCACACTTCCACCGTCGACTTCATCAGGACGTTCGCCGCGTGGATGTCGTTGGACAGGTTGTACTCCCGTCCACCGTTCGGCCAGACTCCGCCTCCGATCCACAGGATGCGCAGGTTGCGATCGGCGATGCGAGGTTCCAGCAGGAGGGCCGATGAGATATCCGTTACCGGTCCGTAGAAGGCGACGTGGAGCGGTCGGTCGTCATCCTTCATCGCTTCCTTGATGATGAGTTGCGCGCCGGCCAAGTCGACGGGGGTGGATTCATCGGGCATGGCTCCAGTGGCGCCGTCGGCGACGAGAACGTCATCAAGCAGATCCATCAGTCGAAGGAGCTTGACGGTTTCGTCGTGACTCTCCTTGACGCTTGTCGGCGTCTTCCTGGTCCCGTAATGGGCGGGGATGATGCCGTGCAGGTCGAAGGAGGGTGTCAATACGGCGTGCATAATGGCGTACTGGTCGTCGGCTTCGTTCTTGGCGTCGGTGTTGACGATGACGCGTTGTTTAGCCTCGGGCGGGTAGGGGACGTCGAAGACGGTGAAGTCACTCACGATGGATATTCTCTTTGGTTGTCCTACCGACAGGAGTTAGCAGGTGACAAATAATCTGTCGCAAGCTTTCGGACCCATGACTTGGTAGCAGGTGTATAATCCATTGGCAGAATTGGTGATAACCATTAAACGAGATCGCTTAGCCGGGCAGGAGCCAGTGTGATCGACGTCTTATCCCGGAACGGAATCATTCGCAGTTTTGGGGCCTCACTTATCCTGGCGACCCTGAGCACAACGGGGGACTTTCTCTGGGCACACTTCGAGATCCCCCATCGCACGATCGCGGGTATTCTCCACGGTGCATTGCTCTGCCTGTGCATGGGCGCCGTGCTTGGTTACACGGGTGGATCAACCAGGTCCGTTCTGGTGGGCGCCATTGGCGGAATCGCTGTGGGTGTCCTGTCGGCGGCCAGTTTCTATCTGCTTCGTCTTCTCACCGGTTTTGGCGCCATGATCGCGGCGTGGATGGTGCTATGGGTTCTTGCAGCGATGTTGCACCGTTGGGTGGGAAGCCTTTCCATCTCTCCGCAAGCCACTCTCACCCGAGGGGTCGTGGCTGCTGTTTCTTCCGGTTTCGTGTTCTATGCGATCTCCGGCATCTGGACAGATCCACCACCTGGCGGCCCCAACCTTCCTTTTAATTTCCTGTGCTGGTCCATCGCTTTCCTGCCGGGCTTCTTCTCTCTTTTTTGGACTTTGAGACTACGCTCGCTCTTAGCGGGCATTCTTGTTCGATGCGGGCTGAGGTCTGTTGGGATAGGAAACCAGGTCTGGCGATCCTGATCCAGGCACTATTCGGCGGTTCGTTCCAACACATCACCGTTGCCAAGGTGGATGACAGCCTTCCACTCATCGTCCTCGCTGACGTCGACGCCACCGTAGCGCCAGTTGCTGTTGAAGTTGATGGGGAACGATTCGTCGTAGGACGTGTAGAAGAGCTCTCCGTTACGATAGAAATCGACGAAACTGATTGCTTCAGGCCGTAGGCTGGCGAGACGAATCCAGCGTTGACCGTTGTACGACAAGTTGGGCTCCAGCCCCTGGAGGTAGTAGTGATCCTCCTCGGGCAACGCAGGCACCTCGATTCCGATCCCTTCGGCCATTCGATGAGCGAAGAACGTGTCCTCGCCCCTGGTGACCCGCCAGTCGGCAGGTGGCTCCTGCTTCGTTGCGTTATTGTAGTAGCCCCACGACGTCTGCGTCTTGAATGCAACCTCCACGTTACCGATGGCCTGAGAGTCCTCATTGGTCACGATCGGCTTGTTCTGATCCCAACTCCTGACTTCCCGGATCATCTCGTAGAACCGCTGCCGTGACTGGCCGTTCCCGTGGACCAGGATGAAGTCGCTGGCTTCAGCGACTTCGCGGTTCCGATATCCTCCGCCCCCGCTGCAGCCGACGCCCATGCCACCTGAAGCATCCCGTGCGAGGTCTATCAGGGACGCCATCCCTTCGGGCTGCTGAACGATCGGATGGTCCCGGAACGAGCCAATGTTCATTTCGTTCGCGACCTCGATCAGGACATTGGTATAGCCACCTTCCTTCAGGAAGCCAGAAGCCGTTTTCACCGCATTGCGGATTGCGCGCCCGTCCCGAATTCGACTGGCCTGCGACCCGTAGAAGTAACTGACGATGACGCCCATCCCGGCTTCATCCGCACCCCTGATGAGGGCGTCCATTCGCTCCGCGTAAGCGTCATCGAGCGTGGTTCCATCTTCGCCGAACGGGTTGTTGTCGATCGTGTCGTTGGCGACTGTGAAGCAGGGGCCTCCACCCTGGAATCCTACCGTGAAAGCACGGAGGCCGTAGCTGTACCATTCGGGGAGGGCGTCGATTAGTGCCTGTGTGTGCGCTCTGGGGTCCCATTCGGACTTGCCCCAGCGGGCAAAACGTGAAGGGTCGGCCCTGTCGTCGAAGATGCCCTGAATGAAACGGGCGTTCATCAGGAGACCGTGTGCGGCTGGTTTGCTGGTCTCGATGTCCGAGTAGACTCGCTGACCGTTGATGAGGAAGGATTCGTTTTGGATGGAGATGGTGGTACTCATGAAAATCCTCGTGTGAGATCGTGAGGTCGAGCGGTTGTGAACCTCTTGGGGCGTGACCTCCCCGCAAACTTGGTTACGAAGACTGGTTTCGGCCATTCACGTTCCAGCTGAAGCGGTTGTCGGCAGGGTCTCTGTAGTCGACATAGACCGTCGGGGCGGTGTTGTTGAGGTATTCTTCGATGTTCGTGTAGCCGTCACCATCCTTGTCTTTGGGCCCATCTGAAAAGTTGTCGGGATCGAGTCCATGATGGGTCTCCCAGGCGTCGGGCATTCCGTCGCCGTCGGTGTCGGGGGGCGCTACGTCAGATCGCAACTCGGGCCAGCCTCCCACAGCAGTTTGCGAGTCGATGATCCCTTTTCCTCCGCCCCCGAATGTTTCACCAAAGTTGGCGGTACCAGATCGCACTTCTTCGATGATGCGGGCATCGATCGGGTCGCGTTTGGGCAAGGAAGCTCCAGCGTATTGCAGGACCAGCTGATAGGCTTCCGCAGCAGTGTGTTGACGAATGGGCATGGCGTTCCAGGGCGTGTCGAGCCTCACCACTTCGAGATGCTCGTCACCCCCGCCGGGCTGGACACCGCCCGCCCAGTTGTCGGCGGTCACGTCGGGGTTGCCGTGCATGTAGTTGTCCGCAACATACCATCGGCCGTAACCCTTTACCCCTTCGCGGGATGATGGACTGACGATGCGATGTCTTGCTTCGTTCTGTTCTGTCGCAGGGCCCGGCTTATAGAAATTGGCCACGATGTTGACCGTGGTGAAGTTGAACCGAGGGTCGCCCTGCTGATTCCTCTCACCGCCGTAGCAGCTCTCGTAGCCCCAGTTGTAGATTACGTTGTTGCGGTGGTCGTTGTGGCCCGCGCCGGAGGCGAATCGCGGGTTCCGAATTGTGTGATGGGCGAGGAGGTTGTGGTGGTAAGTGCTGTAGTTGGAGCCCCAGATGCCTCCATAGCCGTGGGTACCCTTCACGTGGACTGACTTGTAAAGGCTCTCCGAAATCAGACTCCACTGGACGGTCACATTCTCACAATGATAGATGGATAGCGTTTCGTCGACGCTCCAGCTGGCCGAAACGTGGTCGACGATGATGTTCTTTTGGTATCTGCCGGAAAGGGCATCGTCGCCAGTCTCATCCCCCAGGCGTAGCCTGAAATACCGGAGGATAACCTCATCCGCCTGAATCAACATCGGGTATCTCTTGAGGGTTATCCCGTCGCCTGGCGCGGTTTGGCCCGCGATGGTGATGTAAGGATTGGCGATAGTCAGTTTGCTCTTCAGGTCGATCGTACCTGAGACCCGAAAGACCACGATGCGTGGTCCTTGGGTTTCCACTGCCTCGCGTAGGCTGCCCGGGCCAGCATCGTTCAGGTTCGTGACTGCAATTACCTCTCCACCACGCCCGCCCCGAGTTCTCGACCCATGGCCTTCCGCACCGGGGAACGAAGGTAGATAATCAAGGTGTTCGGAGTGGTTCTGTGCCGGCGGAACGTCTTCCGCACTGGTAGAGTTAAAGCCCAACATAACCACGGCTGCTGCCAGCACGAGCCAGCTAATCCTGCGTTTCTCGACGTTCAATGGCATTGCAATCTTTCCTTTGTGTGATCCCTGGGTCTCAAGCCGCAACCGAACTTAGTTATCTGCGCGGTGTTCGGCATCGCTCTGCGCGTTCGGCAAAGTCGCGGAGGAAGTCCTCGCGCCAGCGGCTCAGGGTCTTCGCCCCTATTTGTTGCTTTTCTGCGACGTCGAGGTTCGTCTGTCCACCAGTTCGGATGCTGCTTTGACGGTCGTCGGCCGCTGTCGGGAGGCGGTACGAACGATGTCATCTCTCCGCTCTGTCCGTCGAGGGACGCAATGTTGCTCCGGAGTGTGTAGGCGTACGTCTTGGGATCCTTCGGGGAGAACCGGAAGCGCACCGAACCTTCCGATTCGAAATCACCGACCAATGATTGATTCTCGTTTTCCATCGTCGCGAAGGGTTCGGACGGCGCGATCGGGCCGACCGGCAGTGTCAGCTCGACAATGCTGAACTGCTCGAATCGGTCATCGGCATTCGTAAGCCAATCGCATGTGGCCCTTGGACGCTCCCACGCTCGAACGAAACGTCCGCCCCAACTCTCCTGCTCCGGGTCGTCGGGTCTTCCTCTCAGCAACCAGGCCACCGACTGTGTATCACCCATCTTTACCTTACCGCCCAGCTGCGAGTTGAAAAATCTCCGAGTGCGCCGCGCCCTGCGATATGTGCTGCGACAAAGGCCGTGTTACCCCAGTCGCCCGATTGGTTCCCGCCGACGAACCATCCACCACCACGCCCTCCCTTTGCGTATGCACCGAACCCCTCTGCACCGGGAAAGGCGGGAATCTCTGTTCACGGAGTGTTCTGGGGGGAACGGAATAGCAGGGCTGTCGTCACTAGGAGAGATAGGGAAAAAGCCAGATTCATCGTGAAATCCTTGTTGATAATCAATAGGCACTTGCGGAATACCCTGGAAAATACTATATATATCGATTGAAACAAGATAATAACCAATAAAACAGCGATTTTTTTACGGAATTTGAGGGTTCTGATGGAAAATGACAAGCTTCTCGAGTATACAAGCCGTCGTATTGTCGCCATTCGAAGGGAAAGTGGTCTGAGTCAGCAGGCGCTGGCCGAACGGGCGGATCTGAGCGTGGACAGTGTCGGCAAACTCGAGCGAGGGGAGCAGCTTGTTAGTATGAAGACGTTGAACAAGTTGTGTCAGGCATTGGAAATCTCAATCCCGGTTTTTTTCGGGGCAGAACTGGAATCTTCTGAGGACGGTGCGCAAAAGACGATCCTGAGTCTCTGTCTGTATCTTTCGGGCAAAGATCCCAGACACGTATGCCTGGCGAACGAGATGGTGCGCCAACTCATTTCGGGTCTGGAGGCGGACGAGGGATCTACGAACCGTTGATGGTGCTCGGGTGGACACAGTTGTTGACTCGAAGGCCGGGAAGGGTTAGCCTCAACGATTGAACAATTGCTCAAGTGATGAGGTCTTTGTGCCGATCGACCTGTGCGACATTCCGACAGTGGACGAATTCCGAGTAGAAGGAGCCAGATCCTCCTCGCCGTCTGCGCCTCAGTATCAAATCCTTGCGGAAACGTTCAAGGTTCTGAGTCACCCGACGCGGTTGAAGATTCTTCACGCGTTGACGCGGGACGAATTCTGCGTCTGCGATCTGGCGGCGCTGCTGGAAACGTCGGTTTCTGCCGTCAGCCATCAGTTGAGGATGATGCGGGCCCAGCGCTTGGTGCGAAGCAGACGCAAAGGAAAACTCGTCTACTATGCGCTCGATGACGATCACGTGCGTCAGCTTTACGCCGCCGGACTCGATCACGTGATGGAGGAGTCGGTATGAACCGCGACCTCCATCTCGGAATCGAGGGTATGGATTGCCCTGGCTGCGTCGCGACCGTCGAGCAGGCGCTTATGAAAGTACCAGGGGTGGTCTCAGTGAACGTGGCGCTAGTGACCGCTGCGGCCCGTGTGACGCTCGAGGAGGAAGGTCCTGACCGGGATGCGCTCGTGTCAGCCGTCCGGGCGGTTGGCTACGGGGTTGCGGACGAAGCAGATGCTGGCTGCGATCATCACCACTCGCACGGGAGTCGTTGGTGGGTGGGTGGTCGTCTTGGGACGATTCTTTCCGCAATCCTCTTCTTTTCTGGTCTTGTCCTTCGGTGGACCATAGACAGTGGACAGTGGACGGTGGGCGGTTGGCAGTGGGCGGATGTCTGTCTGTTGACTGCGGCGGGTGTTGGAGCGATCGGGTTTTTTCCGGCAGGGATCCGTGGACTCTTCCGGTTGTCGCTGGATATGAATTTTCTGATGTCGGCGGCCATTATCGGGGCTGTGTTCATCGGAGAATATGTGGAGGCGGCGGCGATCGCCTTTCTGTTCTCTCTGGCAGAGCTCCTGGAAGGATATGCAGTGGATCGGGCGAGGCGCTCGATCGAGACGTTGATGTCCGTTGCGCCGGACACGGCGACCGTCCGTCGGGATGGGGAGGAGATCGTGGTTCCCGCAGAAGAGGTTCTGGCGGGGGACTGTCTCATCGTGAGGCCAGGGGATCGTCTCGCGGTGGATGGCCGAGTGACATCCGGCGTATCCGCCATCGATGAGGCTGCGATCACGGGCGAGTCGATGCCCGTCTCGAAGCAGGTTGACGACGATGTACTGGCGGGCTCGATCAATCGGGAAGGCTATTTGGAGATCGAAGCCGTTCGGCCCGCATCCGAGAGCACGCTGGCGCGAATTGTATCATTGATCGAAGAGGCGGAGAGCAATCGCGCACCGAGCGAGCGTTTCGTCCAGCGGTTTTCGAAGGTCTACACGCCCGCGGTGACGATCGCGGCGATTCTGGTGTCGGCAATCCCCACGCTGCTGCTGGGAGGCGATTTCGATCTGTGGTTTCTGCGCGGTTTGACACTCCTCGTGATTGCGTGTCCCTGTGCGCTCGTGATTTCGACACCGGTGGCCGTGGTCAGTGCGATCACGAGTGCGGCTCGACACGGGGTGTTGATCAAAGGCGGATCCTATCTTGAAGCGCTGGGAAGTACGAAGGTGGTGGCGTTCGACAAAACGGGGACACTGACCCACGGAGAGCCGGTGGTCACGGAAGTCGTCCCCTTCAACGGGCGAACGAGGGCGGACGTGGTGACCCTCTCCGCTGCTCTGGAGCGACATTCCCGCCATCCTGTGGCAGAGGCGATCGTTTCGCACGCGGGGGAACAGGAGCTTCCGGGCGTCGAGTCGTTCGAATCGATTACGGGTCTCGGAGTCCAGGGACGGGTTGGGGAAGTGGTTTACAGGGTGGGACGTGCTGGTCTGTTCGAATCGGAGATTCCGGAACAATACGAAGCGCTGAGTGCAGACTCGAAGACGTCGGTGCTCCTGGGAACGGAATCGGAAATTCTGGGCGTCATCGTCGTAGAGGATACCGTTCGACCTGATGCGAGAGCCACCGTAGAAAGTCTGAGCGCCTTGGGGATCCGAACGGTGATGTTGACCGGGGACGACCCTGCGACGGCGGAACGGATCGCAAGGTCGGTCGGGGTCGACGACTGGCACGCGGAACTGATGCCGGAAGACAAAGTCTCGCTTGTCGAGACCCTCGAGCGGGACTACGGTCAGGTGGCGATGGTAGGGGACGGCGTGAACGATGCCCCCGCACTTGCGGCCGCCACAGTGGGGATTGCGATGGGGGTCCGGGGAACGGATACGGCGATCGAGACCGCGGACGTCGCGCTGATGGGAGACGATCTGACAAAAATGCCGTATCTGATGAGATTGTCCCGATCTTCACGGGGGGTCATTCGGCAGAACGTGATTGCTTCGATCGTCGTGAAGGTCGGCCTGGCGATCGGTGTCGTGCCTGGCTTTGTTTCGCTGGTGGTGGCCGTTCTGGCAGGGGATGTGGGGACCTCGCTCGGCGTGACGGCGAATGCGATGAGGCTGGCCGGAGTGAAACCGAAGAGAACGTGAGATCGTGAAGTCGTGGTTCGTGAGGTCGTGAGCGAAAGGGCTGGAGCAGGGATGGATGTATTGATGAGTCTGGCGGGGGCGGGATTGGCGGTTTCGTTTCTTCACGCAATTTTGCCGAACCACTGGTTGCCATTCGTCCTGGCGGGGCGGGCACAGAAATGGACCGAGGCCAAGACGTTGTCGGTTGTCTTGGTTGCGGGTGGTGGGCACGTGCTGATGACGACCATCCTGGGTGTGCTCATCGTGTCGTTGGGGATGGCGGTTTCGCACTATGTGGAAGAGTGGTCCGCGCCGATCGCGGGGGGCATTCTGATTGTGTTCGGGCTCTATTACGCCGTTCGACACTTTCGCGGTGGTGGACACTCACATATCCATCTGCTCGGCCATCACGACCATTCGGACGGCTCGTCGGATCACGATCACGGCACGCCCGAAACTCATTCCCACGGTCTTCGAGCCGCCGATGCGGTACCTGTCCTCTCACTTATTGCGATGCTGACCTTTTCACCGTGTGAGGGATTTCTGCCAATCTATTTGACGGCCTGGCCGCACGGGTGGATTGCATTCGGTGTGTTGTCGGTTGTTCTGGCGTTCGGCACGTTGGCCGGGATGTTCGCTTTCACGTGGTTGACGATGCGGGGGCTCGAGCGGGTTTCGTTTCCTTCGCTCGAGAAGTATGAGGGGCTGGTGCTTGCCAGCGTGTTGATTCTGCTGGGGGTGGGTGTGATGCTGCTTCACGATCACGCCTGAGCATCGAA
>DJHM01000034.1:135299-162974 GCA_002433075.1 Latescibacteria bacterium UBA6620 | reverse complement strand
CATCGAAAATCGTGCCATTGAGAATAGATCATTGAAAGACAGGCATGTTCAGGTATGATCCGTTGGCGGAAGAGGACATCCGTCATTTCGATGAAAAAGGGTATCTGATCGTTCGGAACGCGCTGGATGGGCCGACGATTGAGTCGTTGATCGAGGCGGGAGATCGGCTGCTGGGGAGCGACCTGCGAACGGGTCGTCAGCAGGCCCCCGATGGTCTTTACGATGGGTTCAGAAATTCGATCACGCTGGACGATGCGTTCATCCCGCTGATCGACCAGCCGAAGATCCTGCCGATCGTGATCCAACTGCTGGGCGCGAGTCTCCAGGTGATGACGTCCCACCTCATCTACAAACAGCCGGATCCGGAAGGTACGCCGGATAACCATCGTCGGCCGGGATGGCACCGGGACTACGCGATGGCGATGGACGATATGGGCCATCGGGCAATTCCGCGACTGCTCGTGAAGTGCGCCTACTATCTGACGGATCTGAGCGAACC
The DNA here is from genome assembly GCA_002433075.1 of Latescibacteria bacterium UBA6620. Lineage (GTDB taxonomy): Bacteria > Latescibacterota > UBA2968 > UBA2968 > UBA2968 > UBA6620. Next base: position 162,475 of record DJHM01000034.1, on the reverse strand, counting down.
TTCCCGCGGGGCGACGATGGTGACGCCGGGGAGCCACCTGCACACAGCAAAACCGGAGATCCCGGAGCGTTCGGCCGATCCGGAGGGTGCAGTCGAGCCACGTCTGCATCCGGGAGATTGCCTGATCTTCGAGAATCGAACGTTCCACGCAGGGGCAGTGCATCGGGGCCCGGACACACGGAAGGCCATTATGGTCGGCTATGGATATCGATGGGTCATTCCGATGGACTATCGCTCGCAGTCACCCGACTTCATCGTGAAGCTGACGCCGCTCCAGCGATTTCTGGTGGGAGAAGCCTTCGATGACGTTGAGGAGTATCAGGTCCACGGCGGACGGAATCCGCTGATGAAATGGTGCGAGGAACACGGCGTGCCGACGGCGAGGCATCCGGAAGTGCAGTACATAGAAGATTGAGCATATGACATAGAATGGTGAGGCCCTTCGGGATCGGTGTGACTCCTGAAGGGCCGTTTTTATCGATATCGATGATCGATCATCGATAATTGGCGGGAACGTTTTGCCGAAGGCTCCACGCGGAGAGCTATGGCGTCGGGGATTCCTCGCGGATAAGCTTTTCGGATTTGAGGTCGGACCAGAGTTCAGGCGGGATGTCGTGCTGGAACCAGTCGACGTTCGTCTGGACGTGCTCGGGTTCGAGGGCGCCGGGGATCGTGGCGTTCACGACGGGATGATAGAGGGGAAACTGAAGCGCGGCAGCGCCGAGAGGGACACCGTGACTTTCGCAGACCTTCTGGATCATTCCGGTTCGGTCTAGTACTTCCGGCGGGGCGGGTTCGTATCGGTAATAGGCGCCCTCGACGGGGCCGGTTGCCAGGATGCCGGATGCGAAAGCGGCTCCGATGACAATGCCTGCGCCGTGTTTTTCACAGAGTGGGAACTCGCTGTCCAGGGTTTCCTGGTCGAGCAGGTTGTAGGGCATTGCGCAGATAAAGAAGTCGATGGGTACATAGTTGAAGAAGCGGGGGATCATACCCGTTTCGTTGATACCGGCTCCGATTCCCTTGATGCAGCCTGTCGATTTGAGCTCGTCCAGAGCACGCCATCCACTGGTGTAGAGCTGGTTGAGGTAGGCGACGACGCGCTCCTCTGTTTCATTGAACCAGAAATCGAGATCGTGGATGAGGAGCAGATCCACGCGGTTCAGCCCGAGACGCTGGAGACTGTCTTCGTAGGATCGCATGATCCCGTCGTAGCTGTAGTCGAAGGTGATCTCGAAGGGAAGGCCACCCGCCCACATCTCTGATTTCCACGAGGACAGATCCTTGGTGGCACTCAGAATGCGTCCTGCCTTGGTGGAGAGCACGTACTCGTCACGCGGCTGTTCCCTGACCATATGGCCGACACGATGCTCGCTCAGACCGTGACCGTAGAAGGGCGCCGTGTCGTAGTACCGGATACCGCCTTCCCAGGCGGCCTCGAGCACGCTTTGGGAACGTTCGGCGCTGACCGGTTCGAAGAGCTCCCCCAGTGGGGCTCCACCGAATCCGAGTTGCGTGACCGTCGCTGTTGTCTGACCGATTCTGGATGTGGGGATAGGCATTTGGGCGTCCGTGTCGAAAATCCGTCTTTGCAACTTCGGCGGATGGTGTTCAGAGTTCAGGAACTGTCCCTGACTCACGGTTGCTGCAGAATGCTGGGTGATTCCAAGAGGGTGTCGCGATCAAGACACCACTTACGCGAGAGAATATGGATGCCACGTCAAATCGGGGGTGAGAAATGTCTAGTATGTGGAGATCGTGTTCCCGATCTCCACCGGGAGGCCGAACTCTCGCTGGAGACCCAGCTTGTCCCTCTCATCCAGGCCAAACACCCCAAGTGGGTGCTGAAGAACGGCGTGTGTCCGTCGTGCGTGAACTACTACCGCAATACGCTGAACCACGCGAACGTCAAGACCTACCTGGGCTACCGTGTTGCCGAACTCCACCACGGCAACGTCCCGACGACGGCCCGAGCGTCGCTGGTTTCCCTCCTGAGCTGATCCCTACCGATACGCTCCGTCGATCAACGCCTTCATATAGCCTATTGCATATGCCCTTCCGCGGTGACCCCAAGAGGTGTCGTCCACGATGTGGGGCACGTGGTCTGTAATGAGAAATTCGGTGAAGTCCGCATCCCGAAGTGTGGCAATGACGTCGAACGGATCGACGCTGCCTTCGTCGATGAAGCACTCGTTGAAGCAGGGTACTTCTCCTTGAACGAAACGGAAGTGAACGTAAGCGATACGGTCGCGTTCGGCGAAGTGCCGGATGGCGGGTATCGCACCCTCCGCGTTCATCTCCGACCAACAGCCCATACAGAAGTCGAGCTTGTGATAGGGGCTGTCGAATTTGTCGATGCCACGCTTGAACTGCTCGAAACTGCCGAAAATCCGGCCGACCCCGCCCAGCGTGGGAACGGGGGGATCATCGGGATGAAGGGCGAGCACAACGCCGGCCTCCTCGGCGACGGGCAGGATTCTTTCCAGGTAATAGTCAAAATTCTCGACCATCTCTTCCTGTGAGAACTCCCGCTCGTGCGAGAACGGAGCATTTTCGTGCTCGGCCATATCGAAACGCGTGGCACGTGCCCCTCCGCGCAACTCGGCAAGCGGCTCGGTTCGCCAGACCTTGTTGGGCATCCAGTGGTAGCCGAGGATGGGAATGCCCGCCTTGCCCATATTCCGGATGGTATTGCTCATATGTTCGATCTGTTTGTCCCGGCGGGGAAGGTTGAGCATGATCCTTTCGTAGAAATGAACCGGTACGTTCTCCAACGCCTGAAGCTGCAGGCCGGCATTGCCCGCTCTTTCCTTCAGCGCCTTCAGGTCCTCGTAAGCCCATTCCTCATCTCCCGGGAGACGGGGCGTGTTCATCAGGAAGTCGTCGGCGCCCATCTGCTTGATGAACGCTAGCATCTCATCGGTGAGCTCCTGAAACTGACCGAGGCCGACTCTCATTCTCTCCATCGGAACATCCTCTCAACCGTTGTATTTACAGCCTGCCTACCCTGCTGGTTCTGCGAGGAAATGGTCCTAAAACGGATGAGTGTTCGGGATCCGCACCCAAGCTCGTTGTCCAGCAACCTCTTGCAGCGCGCCCAAGATAGACAGAAAGATCTGACGGACGAAGACGAATCGAATGGCTCAATCGTGATGGAACGGGAATTCGTACCAGCCGACTACGATTCCTGACGGGACAGCACGAGTGCAGTCACGTCGTCAATGGCTTCAGTGGCATCACTGAACAAGGCCAGGGTCTGGGTGAGATGAGCAAGGGCGATCTCTCCCGCCTCCTCGATCGTCGCCGTCAATCTTTCGATGCCGAACGTGTCTTCGTTCTCGTTCCGGGCGTCGGTCCAGCCATCTGTGTAGAGGAGCACCTGGTCTCCAGGGGTGATGTCCGTTTCCTCGGTTTTCCATTCAAACCCGTCGAGTCTCCGTATCCAGCGAAAAGACCCACGTATCGTTGAAGAAGCCGCTGCCACGCTTCTCCCCCCGAACATCACCATTTCATCGCGCGTCGCGTCGTAGACCGCAATGTTATTGGGAAAAACAAATTTCAGTACGGTAGTTCCTAATACGGTAATTCACAATTGTAGTACCAAACTACCTTCGTTGATCTTGTCGAGCTTTTCGATGTTGGGACGGCGTTCGAAGAACTGAGTGGTGTCGTAGAGAAAAGCGTACTTCCCGCCCCGGTCGTAGCCTTGCTCAAGAGCCAGGGCATTGATTTCCTCGATGTTGTTGTAGCCCCCCCAGAGTGCTCCGTTCTGACAATACGATGTGTCGATGAAGTAGCGTCGGAAGGTCTGTCCGCCCGGTTTGGGTCGGCGGCAATGTTGGACGGCGGAATGAACGATGATGATCGAGCCCGGGGCGAGGTCATCGTAGGTCCGCGAGCCGGGCAGATCATCGAACTCGAACTGCATGAAGGCATCACCGTTCATCACCTTCTTGTGCGTGCCGGGCATCACGAGCAGGTCACCCACCTCCCCATTTAATCCATCCAGATACATGAAGACGTGGACCATCAGGTGAGAACGGTTGGTCTGCGGGGTCTGAACGTAGTCGTGATGCCAGGCGACGCCACGTTCACCTTTGCCCTGCCAGCGGGCGTGAATGTGATGGTGCGTGAACTTCTCACCCTCCATCAGGTCGGCCACACGGTCGATGACGCAGGGCTCGGACGTGAGCAAACCGAGTTCGTTGTAGCTCATAATCATCTTCTTCGCGCCTCGCTCCCGATCCTCCATCATCCGATCGACGTCGTCTCTGAGACGCTGGTTGAGATCGTCGTCGAACAAACCCTCGAAGAAGAGATAGCCTTCCTCATCAAAGCGGTCGAGATCGTCCTGCGAGAGGTGGTTGAGGCTGTCCATCCCTTGTCTCCTCTAATCCGGGATCCCCAAACTTTGCATGGTCCATCGGCTTCAAATTTCGCAAAGAACAGGGACAGAGGTACCGAGCTGATTTTCCCCGATGGGGTTCTTTAGCCCGCGTTCGAGATAAAAAGAAAGATGTTTTCACCACTTTCAGCCATAGGCATCATTTGGGTATGTTTAGATAGTAAAGCGCCACGAATGCGAACTCGCTTTTCGGATTCACTTCTACTGATGCTGATATGAGAAATTCAGTCCTCATCCTGCTGCTCGTCACGCTTCTCAGCACACCTGTGTGGGCCCAATCACCCCGTGTTTCGACAATTGCCGGTACAGGTGAGGAAGGCTTCGGGGAAAATATGCCGGCCAGGGAAGCCCCGCTGGTTCGACCCCGGAGCGTGTTCGTCGATTCGGTCGGCAACGTTTTCTTCGCGGATTCCGGCCTCGATCGGATTATGCGAATCGATGCAGGGACAGGACTCCTGACAACCGTCGTGGGTGATGGTTTCCCGGGGTATGCGGGAGATGGTCTTCCGGCGACACGGGCGAGTGTGAGCAACCCACGTGGTGTTTTCGTCGATCCGAACGGGAACGTCTACTTCGCCGACCGGAACAACCATCGTATTCGCAGGGTGGACGGTGAAACGGGCATTGTCACAACGGTCGCAGGAGACGGGATCCCACGTTTTCTTGACGATGGGTATCCGGCGTCGACAACGCCGATCAACTCTCCCTCCGATGTTTTTCTCGATCGCGACGGAAATATGTTCATCGCCGACAGTGGAAACAACAGAGTCCGGCGGGTGGACGCTGAAACGGGAATCATCTCGACTGTGGCCGGTCGGTTCCGTGCGGGTTTCACGGGCGACGGAGGGCCGGCGACCGAAGCGCGGCTGGACAATCCTCTGTCAGTCGTCGTGGACGCGGTTGGACGGGCCTATATCTGTGACGCGGGCAATCTCCGGGTTCGCCTCGTCGATACGGATGGTACCATCCGAACCATCGCGGGTTCCGCCAGCCGATCGCTCGGGATCAGCGCCACCACGCCCGGCTTTTCGGGTGACGGAGGACCCGCCACCGAGGCTGAGTTCAGTCTGATGAAGGATATCTTCGTCGATAGTGGCGGTAACCTCTACATCACGGACGAGAACAACAACCGGATCCGGAAAGTAGATCCGAACGGGATCATCACGACGATCGTCGGTGACGGGTTTGTGGCTCCGGAGGGTGGCGGACGGTTCAACGGGGACGAGCTTCCGGCGACGGAAACGAGTCTAAACGATCCGAAAGGGGTGTTCGTCGACCGGAACGGTGATCTCTACATCGCTGACGAGGACAATCGGCGCGTACGAAAACTGGTGGGCGTCGGAGCGCCCACGAATCTTTATCTGATCGTTGACCGTACGAGCGACTTCGACGGGGACGGCAGTACGGATTTCACGGATTTCCTGCTGTTCGCGCCGGCCTTCGGTTTGCGGACGGGCGATGCGGGGTTCGAAGTGGAGTTCGACCTGGACGGAAGCGGCGAAGTTGGATTCGGAGATTTCCTGATGTTCGCCCAGGAGTTCGTGTTCTAGGCGAGCCTTACTGGGATGGCAGTGACGATCGAGGCGCTCGGGAGACCGGCGCCTCGATTTCTGTTTTACTCAGAGAGGATGGTCTTGATGTCCTTGTAAGGCTGGACGGCGAGAAGTTCACGCGTTTCAGGATCCAGGCGTTCGACAATTTCCGGAGGCCAGTCGGACCCGACGGTGTACTGAGGCATATAGCGAAGGGTGAGGAAGCGTCTGTCCCGGTCTTCGGGCTTCCAACTGAGCGCGCCGTGGGTGACCATTTCGGAGATCATCGCGACGTCGCCAGCCTTTGGGGTGATGTTGGCCACACCGGCGGGGACGTCGAACGATCGGTAGTCGGGGCTGTAGCCACCATCGGGGGTGCGGCTGCCGGGATAGAAATACTCGTCAGGGCGGTCGAATTCGCTCTTGTGAGACCCCGGGAGGACGATAAGGCCCCCGTCGCCGGGTTCGACGTCGGTGAGGTAGACAAAGACGACGAGGTGGTCGCAGAAGATGCGATCCTTGCCGGTCAGGTAGTAAGGCGCCTCGGGACCCCTTGTGCCGGTTCCCTCGCGCTGAGAGTGCAGGGGATGGAACTCGTGGGTGTGGTTGTTGATCATCAGATTCCCGCTCGTCAGGCGTGGGCGGTCGTGCATCAGCTCGAGGACCACGGGCCAGAACGAAGGATGACGGGTCAACCGTTCGAGCGCTTTATCGAAGGCGAAGCCGAAGAAATGCCAGATGAAATGGTTGCGTTCACGATCGATGTTGAAGCCGGGCGGCAATTCTTCATCCGAGGTATTCAGATACCGCTCTGCGGCTTCCTGCGCGGCTGACAGTTCATCGTCGGTCAGCGCATTCGGAATATGGAGATACCCGGTGAGATCGAAGAAGTAGCGTTGTTCTGGAGTCATTTAGAACCTCGAGAGGCTGGACCACGGAACACACGGAATACACGGAAGGCCGGTTCGCTGGATTGGAGAATTCAAGTTTGGTCGAACCGTGAGGTGTGCCTATTCGATTCCGAAGGCTTCGTTGTAGAGTTTGGAAACGTCGTTCAGGTTGCTGTAGAAGGCACGCGTTTCAGGATCGGGATCGTGTTTCCAGAGCCGGGGCGGGATGATCGAATCGTTAGCGAGAAATTTCCGATCGCGGTGACCGTAGTATGTCTGCGTGGTCTTTCGCTCGGACTCTGTGGGTCGGGTAGTGGCGGTGTGGAGCACGGCGACATTGAACAGGCAGACGGTCCCAGCTGGGCCGTGGATGTCGACGATCCCCCCTCGTTTCAACTGAGCCTCATTGTCTTCCAGAACGGGCTGGTCGATGCCTTCGGGCGAGATAGAGAAGCAGTGGGTCGACTCGTCGACGTCGGTGAGATAGACCATACTCTGAATGTAGTCCATCCGATACGGATGCTCGGACCAGTGGGGACGGTCACGATGCCAGCTGCGATGCAGAGACCCCTCGTAGGGTCCCATATGCCTAGCGCCGATTTCGCCGAAGCTGAGCGGTCCCCCCATCAGCTCAACAGCGGCTTCGAGAATCGGGGGATGGCGGACCACCCGGTCGTAGCCGGGCGAAGTGACAAGGGCATCGTAGTTTGCGGACTGATGATAGCCGTAGCGATGCCACCGGTATGAGTAGTCGCTCCGGTCGGTGTCGAACGTGTCGAGGAAGGTTCCCAGATCTTTGCTCGAAATCAGATCGGTTCGGACGATGTAACCATTCTGATTGAAGAAGTCTTGGTCAGCCTGGGTCAGGACAGACATTCAGCCTCTCGCTGGTAATCAGGTTCGATCGATGAAGGGGACGACGTCGGCCAGCGGACCTGATGCGTCGAATTGAAATGTGTCCTCATAATTGTCGGGATGGGCCGAATAGTCAACGGCGTTCGCTTCAGTCGTGAGAAACGTCTTCATTCCGGTCTGTGATGCGGCGAGGTCGTGGAAAGGGTCGTTACCGACCATCAGACAATCTTCCGGGGCCACTTCCAGTCTGCGTGCAATCTGCTGGAAGTAGCCAGGATCCGGTTTCACCCAGGACGACGACTCGATGTCGCTGACCGCATCGAAGTCATCGACTGAGAGGCCGGCCCAACCCAGCCTGACGTTGACCGCAGCGAGCGGATATATGGCATTCGTGGCCAACGCGATTCTCAAACCTCGTTCGCGAAGAGCTCTCAGCGTTTCGTGAAGGTGCGGTGGCGTGTCCAAGGGGGCATCAAGTTTCGGGTACTCCGTCCTGTAAAACCGTTCGAAGCGATCCCACGCCTCCTCGCGGCTGTGGCCCGACTCAATTACGAAGTCGTCGATGAACCGATCGGCGTTCGAGCGGCTCCCGCCGTTCTGCCGAAGGCCGAAGGTGGCCCGGAGGAGACGCTCGACGAAAGTTTCCGGATCATACCATTCCGCGAACGCCGAGGCGAGACGCTGGAACTATTGACGATGGAGTGCCGGTTCGTCGTAGAGGACGATCGTGTTGTCGAGGTCGATGAGGATGGCCTGAGGCGCGCCCAAACGTTGAGCCGTTCGGGTCGTGACCAAGACGGTGGCCGTCGCACAGGCGGCGGGAAAGCTACGGAGCACGAAGAGTTCATCACCGAAGAGCGAGCGGATCAATGTGAGGAAGAAGATCGAGAGCGTGGGATGATCGACGTAGCCGAACGCCAATCGTTTCGAGCAGGCAATGTAGTAGAACTCGTCGACGAAGTAGCCGTAGGACCCGGAGAAGGCAGGGATCCAGATCAGGAGAAAGGAGAGAAGAACGAGTGACCAAGGACAGATGACAAAAGAGGGCCTAGTAGAGCCAGTTGGAGTACTTCACGTCGGCGTCCTTCATCACGTCGTAAAGCCAGACCATTCGGTCGAGGAACCACATCTTCCCGATGTAGGTGAGAGCGAGACCCGATCCGACCATCCACTCGTGGTTGGCTGTGAATCCGTAGATGAGGAGAATCATACCCAGGAGAGACAGGGCGTTGAGCCAGGCGATGATCCGATTGAAATGGTCTGGAATCGAAATGGCTTTGCGGTTCAACCAGACCCGCTCTCCAAGAACGGCTTTGGAAGACCAGCGATCGGTCGTGGACGGCTTGGGAAAGACGCGGGGATTGAGCCAGATCCAGATGGCGAGTGCGACCAGCAGATACCAGAACAATGCACCCAGCACGTTCCGATACCAGACTGCGAGCACGATAAGGCCGAGTGTGAGAAAGCGGGTCCACACACTCCAGGGATTCGTATGTCGGGACCAGACCTCATCCGTCATTCGGAAGATGGATTCGAGGACATTGGCGAGAGGCATCTAAGGACCGATCCGAATCGACTGTAGGAGCGTAGCGAGCGTCTCCATCGCTTCTTCGAGTGCGCTTTCCTGATCGTCGCTCTGCGCGACCCACAACGCGGCCTCGTTCATTGCGCCGGACAGGAGGTGGGCGAGCGCGTCGATGGAGTGAGTCTCGAGAACTCCGGCGTCCTGAAGCTCGCTCAGCCCGAGTTTCAGTTGAGTCAGACCGTTTCGTGCATCGACCTGCCTCCAGACATCCCAGCCCAGGACCGCAGGTGCATCGATGACGACGATCTGCTGCAAACGAGGATCGGTGCACGCCTCCAGAAAGGCTCGACATCCCGCGAGGAGTTGGTCCCACGGATCGGAAGCTCGGTCAGCCTCCGTCGCAATCCGCTCGGCAATTTCTCTCTGCGCGTCCTCGAAAACGGCAAGAAACAGATCGCGTTTGTCCCTGAAATGATGGTAGAGCGCACCGCGGGTCACGCCGGCGAGTCGGACGATCTCCTCTGTCGGCACTGAGGCATATCCACGCTCGCCGAATGCCTCTCGTGCGATTCCGACGAGTCTCCGAGTCGTGATCTCTCGTTGTTCGGCCTTACTGGTTTTCGGCGCTTTTCCCAAGAGATGATCCCTTCAGGCTGGCATACATACAGTCTGTATGTATAATGCCTTTCGAGCGCTCAGACCATCTGTTTCTTTCACGCACCCAGGAGGTTGAGATGAACCTGACTGGATTCTATCCCGTTCTGTGTACTCAGAATATCCCAGAAACCGTTGATTATTATGCGACTTATTTCGATTTCCAGGAAACGTTCGAGGCTGAATGGTATGTCAGTCTGCGAATGAGGGCTCGCCCCGAGTACGAACTCGCGGTGATCGACTCCGTGCACGAGAGTATGCCGGAATGTGCTCGAAAGTCGATCCAGGGTCTGATCCTGAATTTCGAAGTTGGAGACGTCGATCTCGAATACGCGAGGATTCGTGACACCGGTCTGCCTGTCCTGAAAGAGATCAAGTCTGAAGACTGGGTGCAACGGCACTTCATCACCCGTGACCCCAATGGGGTCCTGATCGATGTCATCCAGATGATCGAGCCGAGTCAAGCCTTCTCCGAGCAATATGCGAACGGCGTCGAGGGAACGTAGTCTTCCCGCCCGTCAGTCGGTTAGTCCGGCACCCGGCCACTGGTCGCTACTGGCCGTGACGTCGACGGTGATCCCGTCGGGATCGTGTACCTTGAATGCCTTTTCCTTCAGGTTGTTGACATCGAGAGGCACATCGCCGCCGAGCCCATCGGAGAAGATTTCGTAGCCGAGATCCAGGAGGCGCCGAGCCGCTTCTTCCAGGTCGGGCACGCGGATGCCGATGTGCAGGTAGTCCAGCATCCCGCCAATATGTTCGGGTCGCTCGGGGCCTTTATGTTGGAAAACGCGAAAGTTGTGGTGTCCGTCGCTGAGGTCGTAGGCGGTGTCACTGTGCTGGTTGACGACAGGAATGCCGAGTCCATCCCGCCAGAAGCGGATGGTATTCTCGATGTTGGAGGCTCTTACCCCAATGTGAACGAGGGTTCCTGACATAGGTCGTTCTCCTTCTTTCAGCTGGGCGGCGGATGATCGTGGCTCGCTTGTCAGCCCACAGGATAGACCCTTGCGGGGGCTGGGATCAAGTATGACAATGGGGGCTGAGAGGGCTTTTTCGAGACCCAGCGATCTTTGTGGTGCATATCCATCCTGGGGACGCCTATCTTACGCGGGCTGTGCGATTGCCTTCACTCCCTGTTATCGCGCGTCTGATCTGGAGGTTCTGTGATCCTGAACGACGAACAGGTTGAATTTTATCGGAAGAACGGCTACCTCGTCGTCGAAGATGTTCTGGGACCGGAGGAGTTGGAAACCGTTCATGCGATCGTGGACGACTTTGTAGAAAAGTCGCGGCACATCACGGAGCAGAGCGGACACTTCGACCTCGAGCCGGGTCACACACCCGATCATCCCAAGGTCCGGCGACTGAGCACACCGGCAGGCTATCATCCCTTCTTCGACAATCTGATGAGGGACGATCGGATTCTCGGTCTGGTGGCTCCGTTGATCGGTGAGGCGATTCGTGAGCAGGGGAACAAGCTGAATATGAAACCGGGCGAAGTCGGCAGCGCCGTCGAATGGCATCAGGACTTCGCCCACTACCCGCATACCAACGACGATCTATGCGCGGTAGGGATCGCGCTCGATGACGCGACCGTGGAGAATGGATGTATGATGGTCGTCCCGGGGTCACACTTGGGGCCGATTCTCGATCATCATCAAGATGGCACGTTTATCGGTGCCATCAGCCCGGCTCGAGACGGGCTCGATCTTTCGGCGGCTGTGCCCCTCGAAATGAAGGCCGGCTCACTTTCCATCCACCACACCCGCACGTTACACGGATCGGCTTTCAATACCTCGGGCAAGTCCCGGAGGCTCCTGTTCTACCAGTACTCGGCAGTGGACGCCTGGCCTCTCGGTGGGGTCGTGGACTGGGAAGGGTTTAACGCCAGGATTCTGCGGGGCGAGCCGACGTTTGATTTTCGTCTGGTGTCGATGACGGCCCGAACACGGATGCCGGCCGGGGAACGTAGCGGAGGTGGTATCTACGAACTCCAGAAGCCCCTGCAGGAAAAAGTCTTCGCGTCCAGCTAGACGACCATCTCCACAGCGCTACACGAGCTGACGAAGTCGCTCCAGCTCCTCTTCCAATTCCTCGTTCGTCGGATCGCGCCTTCCTTTCACCGAACGCATCGCAAGATGATCGCCGATGTCGCAGATGTCCCTCGCTTGGGTGAAAGCGGGGATGGCGGCCTGTTCTGCGCCAGACAAAGGCCGGACAGATTCGTACCCCTCGATGAAGGGGGGGGCTTGAAGGGCCTGGCCGATGACCACCAGATCCGCCACACGCCATCCGTACCTACAATGATCGAAGTCGTAGACGGTGAACCCTGCTCTTTCATCGTAATGGATGTTGAAGCGATGAAGATCCGCGTGAATCAGTCCGTACGCCCGTATCGCTTTGGGGATTCGCTCGATCTGGCCTAGGACCCTGTCGGCGGTCGTTCTGAAAAAAGACGAGTCACCCAATCCACGTTGTGTGAGGATCGATTCGAAATCGGCCAGGAGATGGAATTCTGCCGTGATCTCCCCCAGACGATGTCCAATCTCCGGTTCTCGCCGTCCCGGATAGTCGTCGAGTACGGTGCCAGGCGCGGTGGGGAACAGGGCGCAGTGGCGAGCCCCTTCGCGGGTGTCGATCGTTCCGATCGGTTGTCCGTTTCGATCGACGAGAGGGGAGGAAACCGGCTGACCGTTCTCCTTCAGGAAAGTGAGGAGATCGAGCTCGAACCTGAAGTCGTCGGGACTCTAGATGTAATACTTTCCGTTCAGGTAAACCCGAAACACATACTCTCTGTCATTGCTCTTAACGCGATAGTGATCGTTCGCGCTCGAATGACGAGGATAGACAGCGCGTGAGAGGGAGCGATCCGGCCGATGTAAATCTCCAGTGGGGTCTGGTAGGTATACTGGAAGGGGAGATAGCGTGAGACGCTTTGCACGAAGTCGGGAAACAGCCACAGGGGAATCAGGGATCCGGACAGGATCCGGATGAAGACGTCTTTGATTCGGCCGATGTTTCCGAATTCGAGGACCCAGAAAGCGGTGAATCCGACGAGGGCAGAGGATCTGCCACAACATCAGGTAGCTGAGCAGACAGCTGGGGATGAAGATCAGGCCAGCGGTCAAGGTCGCCGGAGCGGGTACCTTGAGGAGAGCGATGGCAACCACGAGCACGGGAAGGCAGAATTTCGTGGTTGCCGTGAGGGATCTACCAAGATCCTCGGTGAGCCAGAATAGCGGAAGGGGCACGGGACGGATGAAGTCGATAGCAATCTGGCCTTCCCGAATCTTGCCCAGACTCGTGCTGTCGACCGAGATCTGAAAGAGTGCCCGCATCAGGACCGAGACGATGGCATACGTGATCATTTGCTTTTCGACGACCCCGCCGATGCCCCGGTAGGCCGACTTCCAGAGGAAGACCGTGCCGAACAGAAAGAACGTATTCGTTCCGAGTGAGGAAAGGAACTCGAATCTGTAGGCGAGACCCTGAAGGATCTGGAGCTTCAGGACATAGGTGTAGAGGGCGGTCATTGCCGGAAGGTCATTGGCGTACCGGCGGCGATGTCGAAACCGCACGACTGGTAAAACTCGACGGGCCCCGTGGCAAGCAGCACTTGCTGGTGTGGAAACCGGCAAACTTGTCTGTCAACCGGGAGATGATCTGTCGACCGATGCCTCTTCGGTGGTAGTCGGGATGGACCAGTAGATGGGGATAGTAGACGACGACCCAACCATCGGTGATTGCGTTTCCGAGGCCGACGAGGGTCGAAGCATCCCACGCTGTGACGACGGAATGCGAGTTCCGAAGGGCTTCGAGCAGCTTGACGGGGTCCTTTGCCCAACTCCACTCGTTTGCGCGGTAGAGAGGCAGGACGTCGTCGATCGTGAAGTCGCGTGTATCTCGGAGTTCGATTTCACTCATCGGTACTCCGGGTCGGGACCTGTGTGGCGAATCGTCTCATCGGTCATGTGAGACAGTTCAGGGTCGCCGAGGGTTTCCTGCGCCAGCCGGGTCGATGTGTGTACTACTTCGATTCGTCGATGACGAATCTTCTGAAAACCTGCCTCTCACGATCGGAGAAGTTGTCGAACACGCTGCGGGGAATCGGGTGGGCGTCGACGCGTTCCCGGGTATACCAGGTCCGCATAAAGCTGGTCACCGCCACGGGTCGCGGCGTGTCGGTCACGTTCGGGGATCCTCGATGCAGGCACCTTGGATCGCGGATCAGCACGTCGCCGACGTCCATCAGCAGTGGTTTCAGCGGCACGTCGCCGACTTTGATGCGCTCGATCGTTTCGGCTTTGGGGAGGCGATGCGTGGCTTCTGCGACCTGAAAGGGACCTCGCTCGGGTGTGACGTCGACCAGGGGCCAGTTCATCGCCAGAAGCGCAGGAGGGTGGGAGAGGTCGGGTTCTTCGTCGAAGAGCAGACCCAGGTCGGAGTGGATCTCCTGATGGACGGAATCCTTGAAGGGGGTGTCCGAAGCGAACTGATCGATGTAGGCTCCCTCGCCCAGAATCTCCGTCACGATTGCGTGGACGTCGTCGTTGTCGAAAAACGACGGATGGTAGAGGGGTGGCCTGAGAGGAAGCGCGATGTAGTGCCGGTTCGGGCCTCGGTTCGGTTGTTCCGCGTTCTCGCTCAGGTATTCGTCCGCGATGGGTCCGAAGGCGCCGTGGAAGGCTTCCACCGCCTCGACCGGAAAATGACCACGGAGGATGCAGTAGCCGATGTCGCGAATCTGCTGGACGCAGGCTGAGGTGTCGATGGCCATTTGTGTCAGAGACTCCTTCGTCAACCCTCCCGGGCTCGGGCTCTACCGCTTATCGCTTCAGCGCACGGCGTTGTCTGTCCTCACGGCGCGGATCGTGCCCGGCATAGGGTTCGTGCTCGAATCGACAGGGTTCCTCGACAACACGAGGATCGTTCTGTTCGCGGAGAAGCGCCATCAATCGATGGTGGTGTTCCTTCCTGGCGGCCTCATACTCGGGATCGCCAGCCACATTGTCCATATAGTGGGGATCCTTGCGTAGATCATAGAGTTCCTCCAGAGGTCGCTTGCCGAATCCGAGATCGAAGGCACGCTGGACTTCGGATTCCGCTCGATGGTAGACCATCCACGCCTTGGTCGGGCTGGCGTCCATATCGGGATAAGCGACGTAGGTTTCCTGCTCCAGATCTTCCCAGGCCGGAGGTTCGGCATTCGGATCGTCGAGTCCGTTGGGGTCTCCGGCCGGCCACCGATCGGGCGCGAAGTTGCGGACGTAGAGGAAATCCTTCGTCCGGATGGCGCGTTGGGGGTAGGGCAGATGTCCCGCGCGCGCGATCGAGACGTGACGCTCGCGACCCGTGACGGCGAAGGTTCGATCGGGATCGACCTGACCGCTGACATCGCTCGCGAACACGGGGAGCAGGCTTTTTCCGGTCATCGAACTCGGGACGGGGACTTCGGCCACCTCCATAAACGTCGGACCCAGATCCATCAGGTTGACGAAATCGTCGACGACGCGACCAGGCTTGATGCGTCCCGGCCATCGCGCGGCCATCGCCACTTCGCATCCGATATCGTAGAGGTTGCACTTGGCGCGCGGGAAACCGGGGATACCGTGGTCGCCGCTGACGACGATCAGGGTGTTGTTGAGCTCACCGATCGCTTCGAGCCGCTCGAGAATGACCCCGAGCCCTCCGTCGAAAGCCATACACTCACCGAGGTAGTCGGCCACGTCTTCACGGATGTCGTGAACGTCGGGCAGGAATTCGGGCAAGCGGCCCTTCAGGTCGTCGGGCTCGATGCCCCAGAGGGCTTTGCCTGAGCCTTTCTGCCATTTTCGATGCGTGTTGGTCGGGCCCCACCAGTAGCAGAACGGTTTTCCTTCCTCGCGGGCCTTCAAGAATGCATCGAAGTTCTGGCGCGTTTCGTCATAGAGTTCCTCTTTCGCGGCCTCGACCCCGACTTCCGTTGCGCGTTCGGTGGCACGGAAGGAGAACAGACCAAAGCGGGTCCCGGCAGGTTCATACGCAGTGCGCTCCGCGCCGTAGGGTGCGTTTTTCGTTTCCCCTGGTGACCACACCTTGTAGGTCCAGCCGATGTGGTAGCCTGCCTTTTCCAGTTCGAGGGGATAGGTCGGGATCGACTCGTCCCACTGAGCGCCGGCAAGGATGGCGCCCATTCCGGTCTGCCAGAAATACTGGCCCGAGAGGATGGAGCTGCGACAGGGCGTACAGCTGGGCGCGGGCACGAACGTGTTGGTAAAAAGAGCACCCTCGCGGGCGACCCGATCGAAGTTGGGTGTGTCGATCAATGCGCTGAGCGAATCGGGACCTTCGATCGATTCGTAGGCGCTGGCGTAACGACCCCAGTCATCGGCGAAGGCGAATACGATGTTTGGCTTGTTCATTCAATGACCTCGTGTGGTAAGCACGATAGAGGGCAGTCTGTGGAGAACCGTGGGTGACGAGGACGGGTTTCCAATCACTTCTTTTCGGAAACGCGGTGGTACCACTCCGTCAGCAAGGTCGACAGACGATTTTGAACTTCCATATGCTCGGGCATATTCAGCAGGTTGGTCATTTCGTAGGGGTCAGATTCGAGATCGAAGAGATGGGTCAGGGTGAAAGGATCTTTGTCAGCGACGAGCTTGAAAGCACCTTCGCGAACCATACACCAGGGGCGCATTTCGGAGAAAACAGGACGGTTCATTAGCTTCGTGTTCCCGAGAGCCTGGGCTGCGAAACTGTCACCCTCACAGGACGGTTCCGGAGAGCAGCCAGCCCAGTCCAGGCACGTAGCGAAAAAATCGACGCCGGAGATGAGGTCATCGGACACAACGCCCTTGGCCCCATTGGGGACGTATACGACGAGCGGAATCCGGCTGGATTCTTCCCAGGGAAGCCCCTTGTTCTGCAGTCCCTGATTGCCCTGCATATCACCGTGATCGGAGGTGAAGACGATCGCTGTGTTGTCGGCGAGTCCGAGACGATCGAGGGCTTCGCGCACTCGACCGATGTTGGCATCCAGCTGCGTGACCATCGCATAGTACTGACGAAGATACTCGTCGAGATCGTTTCCGTATCGCTGATAGAGCGGGTCGTTCTCCTTCGGTTTGGGCGAAGGCGGGCTGTGGGTTCGTGTGTAGGGGTCGATGTCGACGGCGTTGGGGCGGCGCGTGAGGGTCTTGCCGTGATACATCCGATCGTACTCCCAGGCGGGCTGCTCGGGATAGTGTGGGTTCTGGTAAGAGACGAAGAGGGCAAAGGGATCGTCCTTCATTCGCTCGAGACGCTCGATGGCGATGTCGGTCGTGACTTCTGTACGGTGATGATCGTAAACGTGTTCGGTGCCATCCTCATCGTAGAACTTCACGCCGTGGAGAAAGTCGTTGTAGCATTGGTAGCCGATGAATTCGGTGAAGTCTGCGCGCAGTTCGGGAGGAACGGGAACGTTTCCTGTGGCGCCAAGATGCCACTTTCCGACCCAGCCTGTTCTATAGCCTCCGTCGTTGAGAGCGCCCGCAAGGGTTCGAGTTCCTTCCGGGACGTGGGCTCCATTCCGAAGGGTATCGGTTTGTGATCCGTAGCGTCCGGAAATGAGAGTCGCACGAAACGGTGTGCAGACCGGTGCGTTCGAATAGGTGTTTCGAAAAAGGATCCCGTCTCTGCCAAGCCGATCGAGATGGGGCGTCTGGATGTCGGGATTTCCCATACACCCCATTGCGAAGCCGTGCATCTGATCTGCGAAGAGGAAGAGGATGTTGAGAGGCATTTTAGTGACCAGTGACAAGAGAAAGATGAAGCATTATTCGATCCTCTTTTGAGAGCCCTGTAAGGTGCTTTTTTCGATTTCGGCGATCCACTTTCTGATCAGGTCGGCGTGCTGGAATCCCGGATCGCGGCGTAGGACTTCCGAGTAGTATCGATGAGCTTTTGTCCGGTCGCCCAGACGGTTGGCGGCGTTGCCCGCCGGGAAGTAGGCCTGGATCAACGTGGGTTTTCGGGAAACCGCCTGCTCGTAGGCGCCGAGGGCTTCCTTCGTTCGACCGGTTATAAGAAAAGAAGCCCCCAGGTTTGCGTAAAGCTCTCCAACGAGATCGGGCTGGCGCTCGACAGCCTGGAGATAGTGGTCGATGGCCAGGTCGTATTGCTTGGTTCGATAGTACGCGGATCCAACGTTGGTGTGGGCCTCGACGGATTCGGGGTTCTGTTCGAGCGCTCTGAGGTAATAAACGATGGCTTCGGCGAATCGGCTTCGACGGCTCTCTACCGTTCCAAGGGTGTTCCAATATCGGTAGTTGGTTGGATTCGCCTCTGCGGCTTTTTCGAAGGCGAGACGCTCACCTTCCAGATCGTTCTGCCGTCGTTTGACGCTCCCGACCGCTTCCCACCCATAGGATCGGGCGGTAGGGGTGAGGACCGAGACATCGAGGAGCGTCGTGTAGCGAGCTTCAGCGGAAGAGGGCTGCGCGTTCGTCAGAAGCCAGAAAGCGGTGTGTACCGCAGTCGCACCTCCCGCGACAACGGCAGCTCGCAACCGACCCTTTTCGTCTACAGCCTGAAGGGCGAAGACGCCCAGCAGAAGAAAGGGCAGGGCGGGAAAGGCAAAGGCGTCCCAGTCCCTGAACGCACCGATCTCCGGGTTGGCGAGGAAGGTGAAGACAAGCGCGGGGATGACGGCGGACCACAGGTACAGGTGCGCGGGTTGTGCCGACAGCCACTTTCGAGGGTAGACCGCCAGGAGCAGCAGGGCGGTGGACGCCACGAGAAGAAGCTCGTTCACGACATTGCCGAGGTGAGTGAGGGAAAACAGTCCGTATGCGAAACCGGGCGTAGAGGAGATCGGCAGCAGGTGGTTCGTTTTCATTCCTTCTGTGTAAACCGAATAGTCGAAGCCGACGATTCGAAGCACAGCGAAAGACACGATCGGACTGATGAGGAGGTCGATGACGATTCGGAGACGCGACTGCATTCGAGTTCGCCATCGAGTCGTCGCGAGCACCAGAAGAGAGGGTGCGAGGACGACGAGCGAAAAGTGGGTCACGATCAGAATCCCCATCAGGAAGCTCGGAACGGCAAGAGGACAGCGATCACGAAGGGAAAGACACCCCGTGAGCAGGTAGGCGAGGAGAACGGGATAAATGAGGGCGTAGGTTTCGATGTAGCCAAAGAAGAGCTGGATATATGCCGGAGTCAGCAGGAGACAGAAAAGGACGGCCCGGTCCGCTGCTTCCGAGAAAAGACGTCTACCGAGGGTGATGACGATGACCGTGTAGAGGACGCCCGAGAGTCCGCTGAGGATCCGGATGACGGACTCGGCGGGGAAGGACATTCTGAAATGGTCAATGAGGTGGTAGGGCAGGGGAGCATTGATGCCTTGCCAGGGTCTCGAATCGACTGCAAGTCTGAACGTTCTGAGGAGAAGCTCGCCGTCTCCGAGATAGTGAAGAGAGACGGGAAGAATCCAGATCAGGGCTCCGGCGATCAGTGGAATCACCGCAACGTGCCACGAATGCTGGCAGATCGATGAGAGTGCCCGACCGATTCGGGTATGAACGGGCGGAAAGAGCAGGAGAAGAACGCCGGCGACGAAAGGATAGATCATCCAGGGGGTATACGCGAGGGCGTCGACGCCCCAGAACCCCCATTCGGGGAGAAAAGCGGCGATCACGTGAAGTCCGCCGAAGACTGCGACGGCCAGAGTCAGACGGAAGGAGGGGGTCAGCTGTAGCCACCGTGGCCGAGGAGGATGCGCGCCTCTTCGTCCATTTCTTCGAATCGTTGCGCGATC
Source organism: Latescibacteria bacterium UBA6620 (assembly GCA_002433075.1). Classification (GTDB taxonomy): domain Bacteria; phylum Latescibacterota; class UBA2968; order UBA2968; family UBA2968; genus UBA6620. The sequence goes on along the minus strand of DJHM01000034.1, from coordinate 142,827 downwards.
AATCCATCGGTGGGTGAGGGGCCGCCGTGAGGCGACTTGCGTAACCAGGTCGGTGTATAGCTGAGGATGAGCATCCGCCGCTTTTTTCGTCGCGTGGGAAGCGCCCGGTGCCACGTGTTTCCGTGGACCATGACGATGCTTCCAGCGGGAACTTCGAACACAACCTGACTCTCGACCGCGTCGACTTCCTTTGAAGGAGGTTCCCGGTCGAGCCAGGCGTGCGACCCGGGCACGACAGCGACGGGACCTGTGTCTTCGTTCAAGTCGTCGAGGTAGATGAGGGCATCGATGCAGTGAGGCTGCGAGAACCAGGGCGGAATCGGATTCGAAACAACGCGAAGATGCTGGTGCCAGGGGGTATCCTGAATCTCTTCGCCCGGAAAAGACACACGACCGCTGAGCCCCCGGAGTCGAACCAGAGGGCCCATCATCGCACGGCAGACGGAGAGGACGGGGGGAAACTTGAGGAGGTCGAGGAAAGCCGGATCCTTGTGCATTAAATGCCGAGGGATAAATCCCCAGGACCGGTCCCGCGCACTGCGAGTGGCCAATTTCGTCTCCCACTCGGCTTCGACAATCCTGTCCAGGGCATATTTGAGCGACTCGAGGTGATCGCCCTTGATCAGGCTTTCGCGAAGGAGATAGCCCTGCTTCTCGAAGTCCTGGATCTCTTTTTGTGTCGCGTGGACGTCGATTTCGTGCGTCGGGCTGCCGTCTTCGATGTGTCCGGACAGGAGGGTATAAGTCCGCTTGTGCATAGAAACAATAAACAACGGGGCGAAAGGAAAGTCATCATGGGAAACGAGTCTGGTACCGGGATGCCCCAAGGCAGTTGTCACGATGATTGACACCCAAGATGCAGGTGGGCTATCATCGGTCTTGAGAGCGATCCACGTTCCGAACCGCTGAATGCTCGTTCAATCGTCATCCAGCCGAGTGATCTGAATGGACGACCGACAGACAGACTACCTTTTCGATCTACAGGGCTACTTGGTGCTCGAACGAGCGATCTGCGATGAGGACCTGGCGGAATTGAACACGTGGGTCGACGCCCATTGGGACTACGTGAAAAACCCCAAGGTGGGCGAGGAAAACCGATGGATTGGACACGTGGAGACGCACAGCTATGGCCCTGAGGATGGTGTCAACTTCCAGAATATCGTGGAAGGTGGAGCCATCTTCGAACGATTGATCGACCATCCGGGCTGGATCGATCTGGCGAGGAAGTACATCAACCCCGTGAACAAGGTGTCGATTCACGAGAATTTCCTGAACGTCAGGGACAAGGGCGGGCATCTCTTCATCCATTGCGGTGGTCACGCGCCGCTGAGCTACCTGACATTCAGACAGCACAACACGGGTGAGTGGATGGTTGGTCAGATCAATGTACTGATGGCGCTGGAAGACATCGGGCCGGGTGATGGCCCAACCGTTCTCATTCCGGGGAGTCACAAGACGACTGAAGTTCATCCGCGACTGATGGTGGATGGGAAAGGCATCGTATCTGCTGGCAGTGGAAGTGAACCTGCGGGTACCGCGTTCGGTGTGAAGGAGATGTATCTCAAGGCCGGGGATGTGCTGTTCTTCACCGACGCTATCACACACGGATCCGCGGAGCGGACGAACGAAGGCTTTCGAAGATCGATCGTCTACCGATACTCTGCGCGCCATCTACGATCGCGCTTCAACTATGTCATGTCAGATGAACTTCGGGCGCGGCTGACCCCGGAGCGGTTGGAGATCCTGGAGCCGATTCCGGCGCGAAGTCCCGAGCAGGCGCTCTGAGGCGAACTGCAGTGAGAGAAGAAATGTTCTGGCTCAGGGAAGTTGTTACCATCCAATTGTAATTGGAGACAGCGAGAAAATCGACAACACGCCTGCTCTCCTGCTCACTCCACTCTTGAGGTTACACGTGTACGAAAACCCATACAGCTCTTCCACTCGCTGGCTTCGCGGCAACCTCCACGGTCACACCTGCTGTGGTCGCTTTATGGACGTGACCGAGAGTGCGCCGATGTACGCGAGCCTGGGGTACGATTTTATGGCGATCACGGATCATAATCTGGCGCCCGATGAAGCCCAGTGGAAGGCGTGGCAGGACCAGATTCCGATCGTGCTGATTCCAGGCGAAGAAAACGGTTCGACGGACCACATTCTGGAGTTGGGCGTGTTTGCAGTGACGCCGACGGACAGTAACGCGATTGAACATCGTGCACGGTCCCTGACCGACGCCGGGGGTTTCGTGGCGCCGTGTCATCCGCAGGAGTACACGTGGGGCGCCGAAAATGTCCGGCTCACGGCTGGTGTCGCGCACGCGTTCGAAATCTATAACGGTTTGCGTGAGAGACGTGGCCGGGACGAGTCTGCGAACGTCGAGCTATGGGACGAAATTCTGACGGACGGGAAGCGGATGTCGGTCATCGCGACGGACGATTTCCATTGTCAGTATTCATCACCCGGCCTAGGATGGGTCTGCGTGCAGGTGGATGAGAGTACGGAAGTGACGTGGCAGCTGCTCGTTGAGCAAATGAAAGCGGGCGCGTTCTACGCAAGCACAGGGCCCGAGTTCGAACAGGTTCTGTTCGAGGACGCACGGCTTACGGTGAGATGTGACAAGCACGTGCAGGAGATCGCGGTGATCGGTCCAGGTGGACGTCAGATCGCGGGTGTCGAGGGACAACAACTGGAGTGGGTGGCGCAGCCGGAGTTGACCTATTTTCGGGTCGAGGCGCGAGCAGGGATCAAGCGGGCGTGGAGTCAGCCTTTCTACGGGAAAAGCTAAACCACGAAAAACACCCCTCGATATGCCCGCTTGCGCGGGCTACTCGGGGCAGGTGGAATACACGGAAAGGTGAGGCACACCGGGCGTGGGTAGGACTTAACAGCCCCAGACCGAAAAACACGAACGAGAACCCGCTCGTCCCCGTGCTCCGCACGGGGACTTTTTTGTTGCAGTAGATCCGAGTTGCTGTCGAGACTGGAATGCGTGCTGACGATCTCGTCTAGTCGTCGATGGGATCGAAGTAGGTAAGATCCGCGCCGAAGTTATCCATCGAGACGACGGAATCTCCTTTCAAGCGAACCCTTATGCTGCGGGTCCGGTGTTCGAGGACGATCTCCCGATCGGGGAGGGGATAGTCCAGGACGACGGGTTCGCCGACAGGAGGGTTGGGAACGAAGAGCATCGACCCTGCGAAAGTTGAATTGGGCACGGAGATCTGACTGCGGTCTGCCCACGAGGGGATGCGGATCCAGAGAGGGCCAGGTTTCTTGAGCGTCACGCGCAAATCATCGCGCGTGACGTTTGATTGTACGGAGATCGCATCGGTCTCGTGGTCGAACAGAAGGTTCACGTGGTGACCGGTCTCGTCGTGGGTTGTCGTATCGCGATAGACCTCGCACAAGGATGCCGTCCCACCACCAACGATATCCATGTTGAAGCCGACGCGGTCGATGTCGATCGGTTCGTGTCCGTAAGGTGCAGGGAAGCCGAACGCGCCTTTGTGTCGGTTTGCGACATCCCGCAAACCGTCGATGCCATCCGGATTCGCTGGTTCCTGGATAAATTCGATGTCACGAAGCTGTGAGGGCAGGATATGACATCGGACGATGCGCTCGGCGTCCTCGAGACAATCCGTATGGCCGTGACGGCCCAGGATGAGAGCCGTCTCGACGATATCCCCCGTGTTGTTGACCTCGCCCCGATCAGGGCTTGAATCCGGTGCGCTGCTTTCGATGACCCAGCCCAGCTGGTCGCTGAAGTCCTTCAGACCCCGGTCATAGAACGCCTTCACACGTTGGAGCAGCGACGAGTCGCCTGTGAGCTCAGCGAGTTGGGCGAGGGAAGACATCACACACGTGGACGAATGTGTGTGTGTACCGTGTACGTCGATGTCATATCGGCCATCTTCTGGAAAAGCAGCGAGGAGAAGCTTCTCCTTTAACACGAGCGCGAGATCGAGGGCAGCCGCTGAGTTCGTGCAGCGATAGTATTTGACGAGAGGACCCAGCACACGCGCGAGCCCACTGATGAACGTGCGCTCGGTCGGTTCGGCGCCGACCCGCTCGAGGCACCTGGGAACGTTCCAGCCTGAGGAAGGCGACCAGAGGTCGAAGATCGCGGCAATGCAGGCTTCGGCGATGTCGTGGGCGCGTTCGTCGTTGCGATACTTGACGAGAGGATAGAGCGCGTGGATTCCCTCGCGGAAGTTGTGTGTCAGAAAGAAGTCGAGGGGACCGTCCGTTTCCGTCCGGTTTAGTGGCACAGCAGCGGGACCACTGAAGGAAAAGTAGGCGGCCTCGGCCTGCTTGCGGACTGCCGATTCATCGAGCTCGATCCCTGCCGCGTCTTCTGCATTCAAGAGTGCGTTGAGGTGACGACCTGGAACGTGTGCTTCCGTATGCGCGCTGCTGAATCCCAGGTAGGCCTCCGGTCTGACACGAGAACCGAAGAAGGGGATGTTGTTGTCGTCGGCGTTGAAGACGCTTTGCATCGTTTGACAAGCGAGTCGGATCGCGTCTTTGACGTCCGTGGTATTGACGTCCTTCAGCTGACCGTAAAAAAGTAATCCGTTCATTTCGGTTCCTGTCGAAGTGGCTGATGGAGAGTCAGCACAAGATGGTAGGCATCCACGACATTCGCTAGCAATTTAAGTCTGCTGCATCTTTGGCGCCTACCCTATCGAAAGGCGTAACCACGCAGGACAGATGACGCACTGAGGGATCATGGCCGATAACTTTGGGTCAGACGCTGAAATATCTGGGACCTGGAATGATCCTTGTGGGGTCGGGTCGGGCGAGATCATTCTGACGACCAGCCTGGGGTCAATCGTCGGGTTCACGATGTTGTGGTTCGTTCTGGCGAGTTGCTGGAGCAAGAACATTGTCCAGGCTGAACTGGCCCGGTTCTCCGCCAGCTCGGGGGAACCGTTTCTGCACGCCTTCAACCGTCTGCCGGGCAAATTGCCCGCCTTCCGCGGCAAGAAAGTCTCCTGGTACATCTACTTCTGGTTGCTGTGGATCACTCCTGGACAGCTCATCGGAGGAGGGATCTACGGGCGCGCGGGCCAGGCGATCCACTCGGTTTTTCCGTTTCTGGGATCGCAATACGGGACGTTCGTCCTCGCCGGGATGGCGTGCGTCATTGTTCTGACGGGGACGTATCGTTTCCTCGAGAAGCTGATGACGTGTCTGGTCGTCACGTTCATCACGATCGCGTGCGCCGTGCTTTTGTAACTGACCGATTTTGCGATTACCTGGGACGAGGTCTGGCTGGGATTGCAGTTCTCTTTCCCTGCGGTCGCGATGCTGGCGGCACTGGCGATGTATGGCGGGACGGGTGAACAGATGGCCTATACCTACTGGTGTGTCGAGAAGGGATACGCTCGATTCACAGGCCCGGTCGATCAGAGCGAAGCCTGGGTGAGTCGTGCGAAGGGATGGATCAAGGTTATGCAGACGGATGTTCTGCTGACTCTCGGTTTGCTGACGTGTGCGACCATCCCGTTCTACATGTTAGGTGCGGGTGTGCTCTACCGGCTCAACCAGCAACCCGACGGACTCGAGACGATTTCGGTCCTTTCAAACATGTACACGACGACGCTCGGCGAGTGGGCGTATTGGCTGTTCATCGTCGGAGCCTTCTTCGTGCTTTATTCGACGTCGGTATCGGGTCTTGGTGCGGGTGTGCGGACGTTCGCTGATGGGATGGCCGTGATGGGGGTCATCGAGCGGAACGACTACAAGACGCGGGTGAAGATCCGTCGGTGGTGGTCCGTCATATCGCCCCTGGCTACGGCGATGACGTATCTCTATTTCCAGAATCCGGTCTGGATGCTGACTCTGGGCCACCTGTTCGGGGCCATCAAGTTCCCGTTGATTGCGGGCGGGACGATCTACCTACGTTACAGACATCTCGATAAGCAAATACAACCGTCGAAAACAACGGACGCCGTGTTGTGGATCTGCTTCATTTCGATGGTCGTGCTGATGGGCTACATCTTGTATTTGAGTTACTTCGCGTAGAAGCGTGGGAACCACGAATGAACACAGATAAACACGAGAGAGTCGTCCAACTACTGCGCAACCCCTGCATCTGCCAGGCACCTTTTCCTCCACGCTTCCCACATCGCTGACATGTCCCTGACCCGTTCGGGGTACCGACCCGCGAGATCGTAGAGCTCGCAACGGTCGGCTTCCATGTCGTAGAGCTCCCACGTGTCCTTCCCAGGCGGAATCGGAATTCCTGCCTGAACACGCTCGGGTCCTTCCGTGACGAGCTTCCACTTACCCTTTCGAACCGCTCTCGCTCCGCCGATGATCCAGTAGAGCTCCCTCTCCTGATCGATCGATGTTTCCCCTGGCAGGAGATGTCCGAAGCTGCGCCCCTCCATCGGCAGGACCTCCCGATCCTGGTAGGTTGTCGGATAGGTGGCGTTGGCCAGGTCGACGAAAGTGGGCATGAAATCGATCAGGTGTCCAACCTCGTCGTGCAGGATCCGACCTGGGCGTTCGATGCCAGCAGGCCAGCTAACGATAAAGGGTGTGGCAATCCCCCCCTCATGGTCGAAGTCCTTGAAGAGACGGAACGGCGTATTGCTCGCATTCGCCCACGCGGCGCCGACTGTCTGGTAGGAGTCGAGGCCGCCGGGTGGGAGGTGGGGTGTGTTGTGGATTTCCTCAGCACAGCCGCCGTTGTCGGTGAGGAAGATAACGAGGGTGTTCTCCTCCTTGCCCAGGTCGCGAAGCTTGTCGAGCACGCGCCCGATGTTCTGATCCAGCCGGTCGACCATCGCTGCGTAGACGGCCATGGCCTCCGTACCGTGCTCGCCGAGATTCGCGTAGGAATCGTTGGACCGATGGTCCGCGGGCGAGAGTCCCCAGCGCGGGTCGATCAGGCCCAGTTCAAGGAGCCGTTGATAGCGTCGACGTCGGACCTCAGACCAGCCGACGGTATAATGGTCCCGATACTTCGCGATGTCGTCCGGCCACGCGTGAAGGGGGAAGTGGGGAGCACAGTGGGGGAGATACAGAAAGAAGGGGTCTTCATCGCGCCCGCATTCGTCGAGGAAGTTGATTGCGCGATCGGTGAAAACGTCAGTGGTGTAAAAGTCCGGGGCGTCGGGCGTGTAGGGATGCATCACGGTGTCGTGATCGCACCAGGGTCGAGCATCCCCGGGAGACTTGCGGCCGGGGTCGGGCTCTCCCGATCGCCGGTCGCCTGGACTGAAATAGTTGCTGCAGCCGCTGATCAGTCCCCAGTACCGCTCGAAGCCGCGTGATACAGGACGTTGCCCGTCGCCGGTTCCGTTGTGCCATTTGCCCGACATGAGCGTGCGATAGCCGGCGGAGCGGAGCACCTCGGCGAGGGTCACGTTGTTGCGCGCGTGCAGCTGACCGCCGGTTCCCCCTTCGGTAGCCTGGGCCGGGTAGAGACCGGTGAGTAGCGAAGCTCGTGAGGGGGCGCATTTCGCGTTGGTATAGAACTGTGTGAATTGAAGACCGTTTCCGGCGAGCCGATCGAGGTTCC
>DJHM01000034.1:1008-134995 GCA_002433075.1 Latescibacteria bacterium UBA6620 | reverse complement strand
CCGGCGAGCCGATCGAGGTTCGGCGTTTCGATCTCCCCACCGTAGCACCCGAGATCGGAGAATCCCAGGTCGTCGGCGACGATGAGAACGATGTTGGGTCTTTCGCTCATGCGAACCTAAGGCAGGGAACCACAGATGGACACAGAATGAGGAGCGGGCCGAACGATCGGAATTCTTCGGGGTGAGTCTGAGCTTTCGGGAGTCCGCCACTTGTGCCCGATTTCGGTTGCCGTCAAGCACCGTCCACGAACGGGATAAAGCCACTCCTGCTCTCCCGCTCTCCCTTTCCGCCTCCCCGCTCAGCTCAACGTCACCACACCCTTGATGTATGTTTTATCCCCGGCAACGATTCTCTCCATCAGGCCGGGATACTCGCTCATCGTAGCGGTGTGGGTGACGAGCGGCTGGAGATCGATGATTCCCTTGTGGATCATTCGGATCGCGGGAGCAAAGGTCTCACGGATCTTTGACCCGGGGGCTGAGTTGACGACAGTGAACCCACCCAGATGCCACTTGGTCGGGTCGAAAGTGGCAGTTTGACCTTTCAACCAGCCGAAGAGGTTGATCTTCCCACCGCGTTTGACAATGTCCGTCGCGAGGTCGAGGCCGGCCTGATTTCCGGACGTATCCACGACGACATTGAATTCCCGCGCTTTGAGTTCGGCCACATCGACATCACCGGCCAGGTAGACTTCCGATGCGCCGGTCTTGTTGGCCAGGTCGAGACGGGATTGGACGACGTCGATCGCGACGAGCTGGTCGAGGGGGGTATGGACCAGGCCTTGAAGGATGAGCTGTCCCATAAACCCGCAACCGATGAGGGCGATGCGGTCTCCGGCCTTCACCTGGCAATGATCGATGCCGGTGACCGCGCACGAAACGGGTTCGACGATCCAGTACTCGTCGGGGAGATCGGACTCTGGAATCTTGAGCGCCCGGCGCGTGTCAACGTTTCGGATGGTCGAGAACCCGCCGCCGGATACGCGATCGCCTTCCTTCAGGTCTACAACCTCCGTGCCGACCTTTGTCACATAGCCGACCCCTTCGTGTCCAGGAGGCGCAGGTGGGTGCATCTGGCCCTTCATCTTGACAGTAGCAACGTCCCATGAACAGATTCCGCAAGCACCGCCCTCGACCTGGACTTCTTGAGGGCCGGGATCGGGAATGTCTTTCTGGATGAGTTCTATGCTGCCGTCATCCAGGTATCGAAGTGTTTCTGCTTTTGGCACAAATCTCTCCTTTGCCGTCTATCCTGCCGTCACATACACCGGACTGCTCCACGCTCGCTGACGGTCGATCTGGACCACGCGAACCCAGTAGGCGTGTTCACCCGGGAGCGGGCTCTCGTCCATGTACTGCAACTCAACCCCCAGCGGAGAGGCATCGGAAGGTGCGAGGCCGATTTCGATATACCGATCGAGCCCACCGCAGTCGACACGATGCGAATTGGACTGCACCTGCTCGAGATTGACGGAGCAGGTGCCTACTTCTGTCTCAACGTCTATGGAGCCTTGACGGGACGAGGCGAACGTGAAGCCCGCGTCGGTTCCGGCTGTCGCAGATATCCAGTCGACCCGGTCTCCCGCGTGGGCGAGCTGATCGACCGCGCCCTGGAATCCGACCGTGCGAACGTCGAAGAGGCGGCCCGGTTCGATGCTCATCGACCCATCCCAGATCTGTCGTTGATCGCCAGCCGTGCCTCGGGTCTTCGCCCCTCCCCACAGGAGGCGATACCGTCCCGGCTCGGGTGGGGCTACATCCCAGGTATGAATAACCTCTGTATCGCGTAGGAGATCGACCCGCTCGATGGGGGCGGTTCCATCGACGCGTAGGTTGAGGGTAGGAGGTCCGGCGATTTCGATTGCACTGCCCATGGGATGTCCGTCCACGTCCACGTCGAGCAGGATGCGAGCACCGGTCGTCCCATAACATCGCCGTGCTAAAAACGCTTCGGCGACGGATCGCTGCTGCAGACCCGTCGCGCGTACTGCCGTCAGGCCGTTGCGCACGTTACGGGTGACGCGTCGACCGGGTCCGCACGCGCCCGGTCGACCCATTACGCCATCCGTTCCGGCGGTGATGCCCACCTTGTAGCCTTTTTCGATTGCGTCGAAGACGAACCACTCCGATGTGGCGTGTGTGGAATGGATCTCGAACAGCGGTTCGATCTTCGGCGCGTGCCATTCGAGATTCGTCGGTCGGCCCCCTACGTGAAGGTTCAGGAAAACCTCCTCGTCCCTGAACGCGTATAGAAACTCTGGTGCGTAGGGAAGATCCGGTTCCGGGTCAGGTTCGCGTTCGGTGAAAAAACGACCCGATCGCCTCATCCTCGGTTCATCCGAAAGGTAGAGGACATTCCGATCGCCACCGTCTACAGTGGGTGGACTCCACTCACAACCGAGGTAGGCGAGGAACTCGCCGGCCGCATCGTGACGTGGAGTGACGTCGCGAACGTGTTGCCAGATCTCGCGCGAGACATAGTGATCGTTGGCCTGCTGGGAGGCGAACTGGAGAGAGGCCACGTCACGCGCGTAGGCGTAGTGGTGGTCGAGGGAACCCGCGCCGCATCCGATTTCAGATTGGCCCGCGTGGACGTCGCCCCAGTAGAGCCGCGTCTCGGGGGGATCTTCGTGGACGAGAGTGGGATTGGAGGATGTACACAGGTTTCCACTTGAGGCACTCAGACGGTGAACGCCGGCTGTGGACCACGTCACGGGAAATCCCCAAACGGGATAGCGACTGCACAGAGCAGGAGTGGCGATGTCGACGCCTTCCCCGAGGAGAATAGGCGCGTCGATGGGAGTGGCATTTTCCCAGGCGTCGACAGCGCGAACGCGGACGATGGCTTGCTCTCCCACAATCCCGTCGCCGGGCGAGATGGCGAGGAGTTGCTCCGGGGATCCGGGGGCGACGGTGAACCGTGGTGGGTCGACGAGTCTGATCCACTGGTCGTGGCCGTCTGGATTGATGACGAACAGGAACGCACCGTCGGGTGTCGCGAAGGTCGACGCCTCCCAATCTGCGACATGAATCTCGACAATGTCGCCGGGTTCCAGGGATCCCTCTCGAACGCGCAGGTCGAGATCGTGATGCCACGGGTCGAGGTCGCCGCGGAGCTGATACCGAAGGTCGATAGAAACTCCGTCAGGCCTCGCCAATGTGGCGTGGTTCGGACGGTCGGGATCGTCGGTCTGCGGATCGCTCCAGTCGAACGGCCACCGCCAAGCCACCCGCAAACCGGCGCCTTCACCGAGCGCAGTTTCACCCAGGATGAACCGAAAGGTGACCTCGACCGTTTCTCCAGCGACGATAGACGAGGGGATCTCGAGTTCGGCTCTCCCGTAACATCGCTCCCGCTCCTCGTCTGACAGATCCGAGCAGTGGTAGACCTGACCCTGACCGGGGATGCCATTGCAGACGTTGGCCGTGATGAGATGGGAATCATTCACGGGTAAGAGCAAACAGGGACGAGCGGGTGTGAGGGAGAGCAGGAGTGGCGACAGACATAACCACGCCAGCCCGCCGAAGCAGCTTAGCTGCGCAGGTGGGCACGCCCGCTCTCCTGCTCATCTTTCAAACTCTTCCCTTGAAGGATTTTCCCCTGACCTGCTTGAAGAGCGGCATCTTGGGCGCGTCGGTTACCGCCTCGTCCTTTACGGAGGTGGCGCGCATGTAGTGCGTGGCGTAGCCGCGTCTTCGCCTACCGGAGAGGTTGGCGTTGCTCTGATGGAAGACCAGGCTGTGATGGAAACTGATGCTGCCCGCACGCAACGGCGCAGGTACGACAGGCCATCCGCCGGACTCCATATCTTCGAGGATCGGCGCCGCCCTCGTTCCCGCCCTCAAGGCAGTCGCACCCATCATGCCCCAGCGATGCGTACCTGGGGCAAAGTTGAGGCACCCGTTCTCCGACGTCGCGTCGTCGATGGCGGTCCAGGCACTGACGAGATCCATGGGTAAAATGTCCCGCCACGAAGCCGAATCCTGATGCCAGCCCTGGGCGGTTCCTGTTTCCGGGGCCTTCATGAAGAGTTGGTCCCCGTAGAGCTTGAGGTCGTCGGTATCGAGGAGATCGGCGATGATGTCGACGATTTTGGGATGCGTGACGTGCGACCACATAATGTCGTCGTAGACGGCGAGGTTGTAGAGCTTGCGAACGGAGAGGACCTGATCTTCGACTTCGCGCTCTCCCTCGCGAAATACCTTCTCCAGTTGGATGCTCGTGTCGGGGATATGGTCAGCCGCACCGGTCGCAATGAAGTCGCAGTGCTCGGCCAGCGCACCCACTTCGTCCGGCGTGAGCACATCTTCGACACTGATGTGACCGTTCAATCGGAACTGAGTTACTTGATCGTCTGTAAGTATTCGGGGCATGTGAGAAAAACGATATCCGAAATCCGATCAGAGAAATCAGATCTCAGAGCGTGTATGGGTTCGATGCAGTTTTCTTTCGGAGATCATATGTCTGATCTCGCTTCATTCAGGCTTCGTTTCCCCACGGATAGGATTCCACCTGCAGCGACCGATCAACGTCGGCCAATGCGACTCGAGCGCCGTTTTCACGTGAGGAGTGATGGATCGCGAAGCCGATTTCGGTCGCCCTACGCGCCTGGTCTACGTCGCAGGAGGTTCGCTCGCCGTCTTGCACAGCCTTGACGAGGTCGGCGACCATCGCAGGCCCGGTCGGCCATTTGATCTCCGGTACAGGAACGGATAGCGATTCGACGCCCGATCCTTCACGCCAGACGTGAGCCTCTTTCCCGTCTTCCTGGATGGAGAGCTTTCCGTTTTCGCCGGTGATGTGGAAAGTCGGTCCTTTCCCGCCGTCTGACGTGATGTGGGCGACCAGCCCGTTGTCGAATCCGATCACCGCACGTGACGAAGGGTCCAACGCACTTCGCTCGTTGTCGGGGTCGGGCTCGTTCAGATGACCGCTGACCCATTCAGGAGTCGGGTCCCCGATCAGGCCCACCAGCGTGTCATACCAGTGGCAGCCGTGGTTGATCGTATTGGGAAGCCCGTACGCCACGACACTGGTGACGGGTCCGATCCATTCGTCGATGTGCGAGCAGATGTGTCTGTAGGACACGTCCCATCTCCGGTCGAGAGCGAAGCAAAGTGGAATGCTCCCGCAGGCCGATAACAGGCGATCCATCTCCTCGAGGGTAGTAACGAGAGGTTTGTCGCACAAAACCCCGCGAACACCCGAGCCCGAAGCAGCTTCGACCTGATCGGCGTGCATGGTCTGTCGCGTGGCGATGCAGACAATGTCCGGCTTGAGTTCGCCGACCATACGATCGTAGTCGTCGAATGTCGGAACATCCGGCCACACGTCCGGCCAGGTTGTAACGAATTCGGCACGGGTGTCCTCACCGTAGTCGAAAACTCCGACGACTTCCGTCTCCGCAACGTCATTGAACGCTGCAGCGAAGTTGTGATGCGTCAGATCCCGCAGCAGCATCCGATGGCAACCGGATACGGCTACTCTGAGATGTTCTGCCATGCGAACCTCGTGAATCGGCTAAACCGCGCCCCTCGATACCTGCCGCTCGGGCAGGCACACCCTTCGATATACGCCCGCAGACGCACTCAGGGAGGCGGTGATTTATCCCCGCCCGATGTAGGGCATCTTGGTTGCCATAATGGTGATGAACTGGACGTTCGTGTCGAGCGGAAGGCCATCCATATGGACGATTGCATCAGCCACTTTCTCGACGTCGAACGTAGGCTCGGGGACCGTATCGCCGTAAGGCTGAAGCATCCCGCGTTCCATCCTTTCGGTCCGCTTCACGAGCGCATTGCCGATGTCGATCTGGCCGACGGCGATGTTGTACTTACGGCCATCGAGCGACGATGACTTCGTCAGACCCGTGATGCCGTGCTTCGTGGCCGTGTAGGGTGCCGAGTTGGGTCGGGGTACGTGGGCGGAGACGGAGCCGTTGTTGATGATGCGTCCACCCTGCGGATCCTGGTCCTTCATGATCCGGAAGGCCTGCTGCGTGCACAGGAAGCTGCCCGTCAGGTTCGTGTCGACGACACCCTGCCACTCTTCGTAGGTGAGATCTTCGAGCAGGGGGGCGGTTCCGAATCCGGCGTTGTTGAACAGGAGGTCGAGACGCCCATACGCCTCTCTGACCTTTGAGAACAGGGCCTCGACAGCGTCCGGTTTTCCGACATCGGTCTGAACACCCAGACCCGTGCTGCCAGCCTTTTCGATCTCGGCGACCGTTTCGTCCAGGGGCTCCTGGCGACGACCTGCGACAGACACGGTGTAGCCGTTTCGGGCAAGGGCGAGAGCGGTGGCTTTTCCGATGCCGGAGCCACCGCCAGTAACGACTGCGATCTTGCTCATGTTTTTCTCCTATGGGGAAAGTGCTGGGGTCGGACCCCTGGACGGCGAGGTGGGCCCGAGACGACACATGATGGCGATTGAAGGGGGCTTACCGCAAGCCTGACAAAGGGCCGGGAGCTGTGGATGTCATGTAGAGGATTCGGAGGCGGGGCACGTTTTCAGGTAGGACACGACGAACAGAACCGCGAGAAGCAGATTGAGCACGGCGAAGTTGAAAACGAGAGCCCCGACACGTTCGAGCGCGAACAACCACCCGACGGCGACAACGTAGGAGAGTTTCTCGAGGATGCTCGGAAGCATCATGATCCGATACCGGACGGGGTCGGTCGAGAGGACGAGGAACAGGATCTGCCACGCGAGGGTCACTCCAACGAAACCGTAGAAATACTCGGGATGGGAGATGGGGGGCGGAAAGTCGAGCCCGATCTGCTGTTCCATGAAGTAGTGCGGGGCAATGACCAGGATGCCTTAGATGCCGGCGAAACGGAACACCCACTGTGCGAACTTCATGAGTTCATCTCCGAGTGTAGATGACGACCAGCCTAAACTTTCCAGCGCGTGGCGGCCGAGTGAGTGACACCGTCTTCGAGGGTAATGTAGTACGCGGTGAAGATGTCGCCGTTTGGGAGCTGGGAAGAAATCGGGTAACCGATGTCGGCGGTTCCGCTGGGGGGATTCTCACGAAGCGAGCAGGGCGTTCCCCCATCCTCGCGCAAGATGATGGGATCGCTCCAGGTCTGGCCATCATCTTCGCTGACAACAACACGAATCCCCATCGGTTCCCGGCGGTAACCGTAGGAGCAGAGAATGCGACCGTCGGCGAGTTTCAGGAGATGGGGCGGGAAACCGAGTAGGGTGGTGAGAACGGGGTAGGTCCAGGTCAGCCCGCCATCATCGGACCACCGCTCGAGAAGTTCGCCGTCCTCGTTCCGGGTGTGGCACAGGACACGGCCAGGGGAGACTTCGAGGAGTGTCGACTCGCTGCCGTCGGCGCTCTCGGGCGCCCCCATAGAGATGAACCGCCACGTTTCGCCCTGGTCGGTCGAGCGGAGCACCCAGTTGTGCCGTTTGGATTCGGGTGTGATGCCGTAGACGGTTACGAGAAGCGTTCCATCCTCGAGGATCGCGTGGCGAGGGAAGGAGGTCAGGTGCTTGATCCCGGGGACGGACCATTCACGGCGGGACCACGTTTCGCCTCCGTCCGTCGATCGTTGCACAAACAGTCTGGATCCTCCGACGACGATCCGCGTGTTGTCTGCCGGGTGAGGTCGTGCCGCGTAGCCGAGGGCCTCGGCTTCCGATTTCCGATCGGCTTTCCACACTTCCCAGCCGACCGTCCCGACGCAGAGGAAGGTGCCGTCGTGCAGAACCGTGGCCAGGCGGTCGTATCGCTCTCGAGGCGAGCTTCCCGGCCACGTATGCGGAACGCCTGGATCGTCCGTCTCCGTCCAGGTTACGCCTTCGTCCGCGGAGACCAGGACGACCCAGTCTCCGATGCCGTAGTGGTCGTGAAACGGTGCCACAGGGAGGCCGACCGACAATCGTCCATCCGCGAGAGGCACGAGGACGGGGAACCCGCCATAACTCCCTTCGCGCCTGAAGATTATGGAATGATCCATAGGTGGTTTCCCCTTGCTCCGAGTGATCTCCACGCGGAATCGGGAATCTCCGACCGCTCTACTTCGACCGATCCTCGTCGTATTCGATCAGCTGGAAGAACGTCTGGATGTCATCGCGATCTTCAATGCCATAGGCCTTTTTGCGACCCTGAAAAGCCTCGGAAATCTTCTGATTTTCATCCCGCCATCCCTGCTTTGACATAAAACCGTTCCAGAGTTCGATGTCGAGATCGGTCGGGCGCCGGCCAGATGAAAAACACCACTCGGTGATGGACGCGTCGTCCTTGCCCTGCGCAATCTGTTGTTTCAGATCCTCGTAGTCGACCTGAAGGAACGTGCAGCAGCGTCCATCGTGACCCTTCCCCAGATTGGGTTGATAGTCTTCGTGGAGTTCGCCACCGTTCATCAGACGAGCCTTGTCGAGCATTCGGGGAACCCAGACCAGTCCGGCTTCCTTGTCGTAGGGACTGCGGGGCACACGCATGTATCCTCCTGATCTTTGTGCTGCTTCGCGTTGATTCTCGTCCGTCGTCGGCTCAGTTGCCGACAACTTCGGAAAGGTGACCGAACAGGTCGCGCAGTCGACTGAGCTTCTCGTTCGGGAGCGGGGGCTTCTGAATCGTCCGGACGTTGCCCTCGAGGTGATCCGGGTTGATCGTGCCAGTCATGATTGTTGAAAGCGCGGGGTTCCCGGCGGAGAACCGGTATGCGGCAGACACAAGGGACGGCTCTTCGTCGTCGAGTAGCCACCCGAGAGGGTTGACGTCGGGTACCTTCTCATCGAGCAGGCCCCGTTGTTTGAGTCGCTTGACCGTATCCTCCAGGCTACCGGGTTTACTGAACGCGTTGCGGACTGTAAAGATGCCCATCGTGCCGATTTGCTTTTCGATACACATGGGGAAAACAACTCGCTCGGCAGATTGGTTCATCATGTTGTAGGCCACCATGACGACCTCGATCAGATCGTCCCCCACTGCGGTTTCGAGCCAGGCATGTCCACCGTCACCTCCGGAATGTTCCGACGTGCCGATGTGTCGAACCTTTCCGGACTTGAGGAGACGCTCCAGCATCGGGCGGATCTCGTTCAGAGCGCGGATGTGCTCGTCTTCTTTCTGAATGCCCGCAACCAGAAAGAGATCGAGCTCGTCGACCTGAAGGTTTCTCAGGCTGTTGTCGACGGTCCGGTTGAGCACTTCTTCGGAGATGACCTCTCGCGTGTGTTCGTCGAGGACAGAGAACTTGGTCGAAAGGGTGTAGGAATCACGCGAGACATCCTTCAGGCCTCGGCCCAGGATCATCTCACTGTCCCCATAACTTGGCGGGACTGCAGAATCGAAATGGTTGATGCCCAGATCGAGTGCGTGATGAATCAGACGATGGATCTCGGATTCGGGTACACCCGTTCCCTGCCCGAAAGGGTTGTGCCCGCCCGATCCGAGGGAGAGAAGGGATATCTGAATGTCCGTTCGCCCGAGACGACGATAGATCATAGCTCCGTCACCTTCTCTCACACATCACACGTTTCGAATGCCTGGCGCAGCGCGGGGAGTACGTCTCCCTTCGGTCGGAATTCGTGGCCGACGTAGAGATCGTAATCTGTCCGGGCGATGGCTTGCATCACGGCGGGATAGTTGATCTCCTGTGCTTCGTCGAGATCCTCCCGCCCGGGATTACCGGCTGTGTGATAGTGGCCGAAATGAGTGCCGTGATCCTGGATGGTCCGGATGAGATCGCCTTCCATGATCTGCATGTGGTAAATGTCGTAGAGGAGCTTGACGCGAGGACTTCCGACACGGGTTATGACATCGAGCCCCCACGCGGTGTGGTCGCATTGGTAGCCTGGATGGTTCACCTTCGAGTTGAGCAGCTCGAGGTTGAGATTGACACCCTTTTCTTCCGCGTAGGGAGCCACGCGGCGTAGTCCCTCTGCAGTGATCTCCCGAGCGTCCGCGACGCCTTCAACGTGGTTCCCGCTGAAGCAGATCAGTCCGGGAATGTTCCGTTCAGCGGCGAGATCGATCGACGCCTTCAATTCGTCCTCAATGCGATCGTGATTCTCGGGTTTGTTCAAACCGTCGGGGAGCGACTGGTGGCCGGCCATGCTGACGATCCTCAGACCGTTTTCCGATGCGTCGTCACAGAGGTCGTCGAAATCAGAACCGCAAGCCCAGATCTCGATCGCGGGATAGCCGATGTCGGCGATCCCCTTCAGGAGCTCGGACCGATCCATCTCGGGAAGAATGGGAATACAGACGGACTGTTTGATGGGCATGGGAGGGGTCCTTTGCAGTAGTTACCTGGGGGCCAAAGGCTCCCGATTCTTCAGCCCAGCGCGAAGGCTGGGTCTTCGTTCGTTGGTTTTCGCGGGCCAACGGTCCGCGACAGGCTATGTGAGAACGGATGTCGCGGTCCTACAGGCCGCATTAACACGCGGGTTCTATCGCCAACCCAGGGCGTTGCCCTGGGTTGGCGAATGACGCGCCGTTGGCGCTCAGACAAACCTTCGTTGTCTATGGTGTTGACAGACCCCTGGTCAATCGATCTCGAGCGACACTTCCTCGTTAAAACTATCGTGCTCTGACATCGCATCTGATGTCGTGAAGTGAAAGATGATGGCCTTGCGCCAACGATCGGATCTGTTTTCGTCACTGTGATGGAGCGTGTAGCCGTGATGGAAGATGACCGATCCTGCAGGGACGGGTACAGCGAGCGAGTCGGGCAAGTTCCGTTTGCCTGTCAATGGGACATGATGCAGCGGACGGTCGGGATCCTTACCGATTGGAAAAACACCGTGCGTGTGCGACTGAGGTACGTAACGCATGCATCCGTTTTTTCTCGTTGCATCTTCCAACGCGATCCACGCAGTGACCAGATCGGTTTCAGGTACGACGCGAAAGTAACTCTGATCCTGGTGAGGTGGTTTGGCCTGTCCGCCGGGCGGCTTGAACAGTGCCTGGTCCCGGAAGACTTTCACGCGAGGGCCGAGGAGCCCCCTGGCGCATTCAAGGAGAGGACGATGGCGTGCAACTTCCTGAAAGAAGGGCATGAACCGGACAAGAAACGCCGCTCCCCGAACGTTGTTGTTCAAAGCGGCCTTGTCGTTCTTGTCGGCGACGGTGTCTCCTTCACGCGTGATTTTCACGCCTTCGGGTGGGTCGTCCGGACGATCGATGAGGGCGTCGATCTGAGCCCGGATGGGTATGGGCTCATCTTCCGTGAAGACCCCTTCGACAGCAAGAAAGCCTTCACGGTCGAAGGTCTGCTTCATTTCAGGCGTCATCATTTCACATCCCACGGTTCGAATTAGCTTCTGCGCCTGGTAGGTGACCTGCCCCGTACAAGCAGTAGCTAATGAGCAGAATCGCGGCCAGTAGCCGCTCCTACCCCTTCCTTGTACCCACGATGTCATCCATCTTCCAGCATACCTCCGGCCTGCAGCGGTCGCCAGAAAGCATAGTCAGCGTGGTGAACGATCGTGACGTGTAACGATCGATCCACGAGTTCTCCCTCGCCGGAGTGGCATCCCGCCGCATGACAGACCTCCTCTGGAAGTCCGATGGTCAGGCAGACGTGGGTGCCATACTGCGTATGCCGGATGGCTGGATAGCCCGTACCGGGCGTGTTCGCTTTCCACCGTTTCTGATTTTCGGGGTCGAACTCGTAGGGCTTCCCCACATCGTGGCAGAGCGCGCACGCGACGAGGAGGCCCCGGTCGATCGGGAGGTCGGGGAACTGCCCGTGAAGGGTATCCGAGATGGCGATGGCGAGTTGGGTGACCCCTCGGATATGGTCTGTCTGGGTGCCGGTTTTGAGCGCGGGAGTATCCGGATTCCCTGAAGCCCGTATCTGGTCGATGGAGTCGAAGGAACTTCGGGACAGGCTGTAGGTCCAGGCGTCGACAACCTTCGTGCGAAGTTCTTCGTCCTGGATCTGGCTCAGTTCGGGCAGGGACTCGATGACTTTCTGACGGATCTGGTCTTCGTTCATGGGATCCTCTCAAGCCCGGGCAGTTGCACCCAGGATTCGCCAGACGCCTCGTTCGTCGACGGCCGTTCCGTCGCATCCCTCGTAAACGATGCGATACGCCTGACCCGTC
Source organism: Latescibacteria bacterium UBA6620 (assembly GCA_002433075.1). GTDB lineage: Bacteria > Latescibacterota > UBA2968 > UBA2968 > UBA2968 > UBA6620. Next base: position 122,928 of record DJHM01000034.1, on the reverse strand, counting down.
GGGAGTCGGTAGAGACACATTTCTGAAGACTTGGCCCGATCCAGCGGATCTCCCGGCAGGACTGCGGGTTCCGCCTGCTTCTCCCAATGCAGACCGTCATCTGAGAGGGCCCGGAGGATCTGGGCTCGGTTGGGCGCGCTGTAACCAGCATAGTACATCACGTACTCGCCTGTGTGGAGTTGGAGGATTTCGCAGGCGAACGCCGTGGTCGTGTCGTAGGGTCCGCCCTTGGAGATTCGAGTTCCTTCTTCCTCGGTGAAGGTCAGACCCTCTTGGGATATGGCGCTGATAATGCCACGACCCCGTTCGTGGCAGTAGAGTCGGATCCGGCCATCCTGGAGGCAAAGGATGCGTGGCGAAGAGTAGTTCGCGTCTCCAGAGGCGAGTCGGTTTCCCCCCTCCATCTCCCAGAACAACCCGTCCTTGGAAACCGCGCTGCGAATCGTGCTGGGGTCCGACTGCGTGCCCGGCGCACACTCGTAGTACATCCTGAGACGACCGTCGGATGTCGGAACGACTTCAGAGGAGACGACGCGCCACGCTCCGGCGCCCCCTTGGTGAGGGGTGAGTCGAACTCCGGCCTCAGGAGTCCAGGACAGACCGTCCGTGGAAGTGGCGCTTAAAATGCGGGTGGAGACGTTGTCGTAGTCGTTTGCACCAGCCGGATGCCCCGGGCGAGGCACCATCTGGGTGTAATACATCCGGTAACTGGCGTCGGGCAACTTGACGACACGGGGTGCGACGGCGCCGCAGATGCCGGTTCGCTTCGCGTTGGAGGCCCATTTGGCTTCCGGTAGAGGATCCGGGTCGTTGTCTGGCGGCGCCTCGATGGTGGGCGCTTCGTCCTTGATCCACGAGATACCCGGATCAGAGGGTACCGCGTGCACGTCGGGGGAGGACGTGGTGGACCGGGAGAGATCGACCATGCAGTCTTGTGTCAGGCCGTGGCGTAGGAGATCGCGGAGGAAGGATAGACCGCCACCTTCGGCGTCTTCCCTCGGTACCGGTCCTCCAGCATGTCGCGTGCATTTCCCCAGACTTCGAGGAGTTCCGCATTGGGGTAGACGTCGCGCACTTCAGCGGGGCCGACGACATCGGACATGAAGTAGAATTCGGGGACGTCGGTTTTTACGGGAACGGACTGCTCTTCTCGCTCTCTGTTCTCTTCCACCCTGGTGTTCTTCTGGTTGATGATCCCCATCCGATGATAGCCCACGCCTTCGCTTCCCGCTGCGACGAGAACTTTGGTGGCTCCATTCGATGCGTGGAGGGGCCAGAGACCGTGGCCGCTGTAGTTGATATCGTGGTCCCTGGGATACCCTGTTGCAACGATGATTTCGGCGTCTTCGACTATTCGGATGGCGTAAGCCTTACGCGCGATTTCTACCGCCGCTCGATGGGCCTCAACAACATCGCCGACGACTGCCCCCGTGACTTCACGCGCGTTGTTGAGGACCAGGAGGCAAGTTGCGTCCAGCCCTGCCATTCGAGCCGCTTCTTCGGAATTGAGACGGAAAGGACTCATCTCCTTACCGGCCTTGGTGAACCCCTTGCCCAGTTTGTGCCCGACCTCGGAATGGGCGGCGCGGTTCGTGCGATGACTGCAGCAGCCGGGGATGACGATTTTGCCCCCGCCGCTGAACGTCGCCGTCCCGTGGGGGGTGGGACCGCCGACTCCGATCTTGAACTCGCAATCCATAACCCACTGGTTCACCTCGACCGGTACACCGTAAGAAGTCGTGCCCACGTTAATGAAGGCATCGTCCATCTCGTTCTGGCGGATCGGGAAGTTTCGAGCAACCTCGACACCGACTTTCTTTGCCTTGTCGGGGCCGTGCATCATTCGGTGGCAGCCGTGCGCGATGAAGATGAGGATGGAGCCCTCGTCGATTCCGGCTTCGACGAGCTGCTCGATAATGAATGGCATGACGCGAGAGGCCGGCGTCGGTCGGGTGAGATCGTCGACAAGAATGACCGCGCTCTTTCTTCCCCTGGCCATTTCCGAGATCCGGGGTGTTCCGACAGGATTCGCAAAGATGTCGGCGAGCTGCTCGTCGGTGAGCACCGGTCGAGATTCGAACGCTGCCGTTTCCACATTCCAGTCCTCGGGAAACGTCAGGTCAACGTCACGATCACCATACCAGGCTGCCGTCTTGACCGTTACGGTACTCATCAAATCCTCCCGCTGGTGAGTTGTTCTGTTGTCACTTCTCCCCGCCCTGTCCGGTGAACAATCTATGCTGAGGAAGAGAAAAAACCATCGCAATATCTATTGCTCGTCGACGTTCTGCCGGGCGTTCCTGGTCGAGATTCACGTGTCCCGGAATGCGCCCTCGGACTGGACGCGGTCGTAAATCCGGGAGAATTCGGCCGAACCGTCGTCGTTCCAGACCGAACTGCGGATGCCACGCAGGTTACCTTCAGGAAACCCGGTCAATGAGATGGCGTCGGGAATCGTCGGCGTATGCCAGCGACCTCCCGCGGGTAAGTGTAAAATGCCGACGTGTCGGGGAAGTTCGGTCGCAGGCCGGGTGGCGATCGACTGAAGGAGGGCTTCATCGACGTCGATGCCCAGACCGGGTCCTTCTGGGACGGGTGTGCTTCCATCGGCAACCTCGAGACGTCCACCGGTGACGTCCTCTTCATACTGATCGTCGAGGTTGGTCGAATGGGATACGTTCGGGATGACGGCGGAAAGGTGCATGGCCATGGCTTTCGAAAGGGTCCCGCCCGTGATCTGAACGACGGTCGAGAGATTGGCCAGGGACGCCGCGTAGCCTCGCTTGATGGAGGTACCGATACCCATTTCGCCGAGCATGAAGAGGTCGGCGCAACCCCCCAGTATCTCGGGACCGGCCTGGAGACGCGGTGCATGCATGAGAACGGGAACCGAGAGCTGCGAACGAACAAGCCGCCAGCCCTCCAGATCCTCGGGAACGAGGGGGTCCTCGATCACGCCGACGACGGACGAAGCCGCGATCTCGTGGACGATATAGATGACTTCGTTTCGTTTTCGGTTGTGGTTGAAGTCGTAGTGAATCCTGAAGTAGTCCGGGAGCACGTCTTCCGCCGCACGTGTCTGCTCGAACACGCAATGGTGAGCACACGTGTGCATCTTGAAGAGATGGTATCCCTCCTGTACTGCGCGCTGGAGTTCCGCAGCAAAGTCTTCGGGTGCGGCGGGGCGTGTCCAAGCGGCTACAGGTACACGATCCCGAACCTTCGGTCCAATAAGTTTGTAAGCGGGGACCTCCAGGTGTTTCCCGACGACGTCGTAGATGGCTCCGACGAAGCCGACCGCTAGGTCCGAAGCCAGGAAGTCGGCGGGCGATCGGCCGATCATGGCGTCGATCTCGTCGTTGGCAATCGAGACGTGACCCCGCTGGTCGCCATACCCGACGATCCCGTTGTCGGTCGTGACGCGATAGACGGTCTGCGTATCGATTCCGGCGAACCGAACTTCGTGACCCGCATTGCCTGCAGCCAGCCGCGGATTGATATGGAAGAGTTCGATGTCTGTAATTTTCATGGACTTACCAGCGAACGAGATTCACATCCATCCCACTACGTCAAACCGGTCCGAGACGGTCGGCTTCGACCATAGGTCGGGCGCATCTTTCATGATGGCTTCCCGTTGTGGGCTCGCCTTCCAGGCGTCATAGATTTCGTTGCTCTCCCACGTCACGAGGGTCGTGATCTGCGTGACGTCTTCCCGACCATACATCGTAACCCGCTCGACGAAGCCAGGGGCCTGGCTCTGTGCCGCCCCGTTTCGATTCAGGAGGTCTCGGGCCTCCTCGATCTGTCCATCCTTCGCCCAATGATGTGTGAGAACGCCTATCATGGATCCTCTCCCGTCATATCCCTGGTTCACGTTTCCGATGAGTTGGCTCCGGCCAACTGTGGCATCTATGGCGAACCCGCCAGATAGTAGTCCGCAACCTTTCGGAGAGCGGTCACCACGTCTTCCGTGTCCTGGCTCGAAAGGCTCGGCCGCATGAGGAGATTGATGCCTCGTCCCATCAGCTCCTCACCGTTTGGACAGCGAACCTGTTCGTAATCGACTGGATTGTCGCGTTCGTAATCGAGTGGGAACCGGCCGCTCCCGTAGAGATCCGGCTTTGTCAGGAATGGATTCCGGTAGAGCGGGCCTTCACGCCCTGAATCGATGTAGGGTCCCATGAAAGGGATCCCTTCGGCGGATACCGCCTCCGCAAAATCGAAGGCCGAACAGTTGAGACGCTCCGTGTCGAGGGTGAAGCTGAGTACCCAGTAGGTGTGGCGATCTCTGGCTCGCACTCGCTGAGGTGTAAGGACGCCGAGATCGCTGACTCCGCCGATGATGGTGTAAGCGGCTTCGATTTTTCGCTCTATGTAACCGTCCAGTCGATCCAGTTGGGAAAGAAGGACGGCGGCGGTCATTTCGTTGATTTTGTAGTTCGGCGCGAGAAAGTAGTTGGCGTAGGGCCGACCTTCGAGAGGGCCGTCCGGTCGGGGCAGCGCCGCGTCTCGGAACAGCACAGCGCGTTCCCAAAGCGACTGATTGCTCGTGAGCACCGCACCTCCACCCCCGGCAGCGAGGTGTTTAATGCCGAAGCTATACCCGGCGATATCGCCGAAGGTGCCGACGCGACCGCCCTGAAACTCCGAATCATGAGCCTGCGCGCAGTCTTCGATCAGGACCAGGTCGTGACGGTCGGCGATGTCACGAAGCGCGTCCATCGGACAGGGATTCCCGAACAGGTGGACGGCAATGATGGCGCGTGTGCGTGATGTGATCTTCGACTCGACGTCCACAGGATCGAGCGTGTAGGTGTCGTCGATGTCGGCGAAGATGGGGATGCAATTCTGAAGGAGGAGACCGATGATGCTTCCGCCCGACGTCCACGGGGTGACGATGATTTCGTCGCCAGGATCGGGATTCAGTGCGGCAACACAGGTGTGTATCGCCGAGGTGCCGGAATTGACGGCCACGCCGTGACGCAATTCGTGTCGTGCAGCGAAGGCCCGCTCGAAAGCCTCCCGTTTGTCGGTCGTGAAACCAGAACGGATGACCTCTGCAGCCGCCTCGACATCCGCGTCTCCGTAGTGGTGAGAGGGACCCTCGAACGGATCCTGGCGGACGGGTGTGCCGCCGTGTATCGCCAGCGTTTCAGCCATAGGAAGAGCCTTTAATACAGGGGACGCAGAGGTCGCAGGGGGTCTGGGGGAACGATAGATGCGAGAATCAAACTTGGGACCGTGCCTCGATCTGAAGCTTTCCCCCTGAGTTTCCTCTGTGTGCCTGCGCTCTCTGCGTTGAAAGAAGCTACGCGCAGTTAACGAAGTGATTCGCCCCTTCGTCGTCCAGGGGAAGGTCGACCCACACGCCGCCTCGGTGGTGGGAGACGTGGAAGCCCGAAATCGCCTCGGCGACATTGATGGCATCGTGCGGATCGTATGAGAAGGGAGTGCCATCGTCGAGCCACTCGACCATCCCCGCAACGGCACGATCCATGGAACTCTTTCCGTCCGATACGGGAGGGAAGCTCTCAGTTCCGCCGGCCCAGTCGTCGATCGTGACGTTGTCACCATCGGTGATGGCTCGCGCCTTCGTTCCGTTGATGGCGATGTAGAAGGGACTGCGGGAGTAATCGGGTGCATCTACCGTGACGATCAGACCCCCTTCCATGCGCATCATGCCCCAGGCGCCGTAATCGGCAAACTCCTCGCCACGGCAGTCCGGCTTGCCGGCGAAATCGAGCGTACCCGTCACGGCCTCGATCTGTCGTCCAACGTGCATGTGCACGGCGTCGATGACGTGCGTGCCGACGCCGGAGAGCCGACCTGTCGGCCAGGCCAGGTTGATGGAGGTGAGATCACCGATGTCGCCCTTGGCGATCCGATCCCGGAGTTCGTGGCCGTTGGGATTGAAGCGACGGTTATGATTGATCACGAGGAGGGCATCGTGCGCCTCGCAGGCGGCGAGCATCTTTCGGGCATCTGCAGCCGTGGTCGCGATGGGTTTCTCGCAGTAGACGACGCGTGCACCGGCCTCGACCGCGCCGATCGTCATTTCGGCGTGAACGGGTGCATACGTGGCGACGCTGACGATGTCGAGCGATTCCTTCTCCAGCATTTCACGCCAGTCGGCGTAAACATTGGCGTTCGTCTGTGCCGCGAACCGGTCTCTTCGACCCTGATCCCGGCTGCTTCCGGCGGCCAGATCGACCTGATCGTGACCGTCCAGCGCCACGAGATGGGTACCGTCGAGATCCTCGACCAGTTGATCGAGTGCGTCCCCGGACACTTGATCGGCGCCTCCGATGAAACCCAAACCCATGATACCAGCACGATAGTTATTTGACATAGATTCCTCTAAAGGGAGTGGAGCTGAAACAATCAGCCACCGAGGGTAACTGTCACCCCGGTATGCTTCTTGGCCGGGGTCCATTCTGGGTTTTTCGTGAAGATCAAAATGGATCCCGGCTCAGAACACTGCCGGGATGACAAACGATTTATCAGGAATCGGTAATTTCCTATTACGGTAATTTCCCAATGGTCTCTAAAGCCATCCGTGTTCCTGATTGATCCGGAGGCCGGAGCTTTGATTGTTCCAGCCGAGGCCGTTGTCGAGCACGACTTCTCGACTCGTGATGGCGGACTGCTCGGCGGCGTAGAGAATCTCCATGACGTGACGTCCCCAGTGACCGTCCGTGGGGGGATCGATGTCTTCGCGAATCGCGTGGGCGAAAGATCCCCACTCGTGATGCATATCCTCATCCTGATCGTCGAAAGGCACGTCTTCCCAGTCCTCACCGCGACCGACTTTGACGAATTTTTCATAGTGTTGGCAGAACCGCAGTGTGCCGTTCGCGCAGATGACGTGGCACTCGTGACAGGGACCGCCGTTCGCGTATCCCACAGCGATCGCGTGGCCACCCAGGCCATTCTTGTAACGGATAAAAGCACTCGCGGAGTCATCGCCAGCCTGATAGTGGGCGCGCGTCCCGATCGATGCCGAGACGGAGGCCGCCTGAGATCCCATGATCCAATTCAAGCGGTCGACGACGTGGACACCGTTTGTCAGCCACATGCCGCCGCCGTGGTATCGGCTTCGATACTGAGGACGCCGGCTGGCGTAGTTCCAGTTCTTGGTCATGTAGCTGACTGCCGTGATCACGGGGCCGAGCTCGCCAGAATCCAGAATCTCCTTGGCCTTCAGACTCGTGCCGTAGTAGTGAAATGACAATCCGACCATCAGCTTAACGCCGTTCCGATCCGCTGCCTCGATCATTTCATCGCACTGCTGAAGGTTGAGGGCCATCGGCTTCTCGACAAGAACGTGCTTGCCGGCGTTGCACGAGTCAATGACGAGCTGGTGATGGAGCTGATGACCGAGGACGACGCCGACCGCCTCGATGTTGTCGTCTTTGAGGAGGTCGGTGTGGTGAGGATAGCTCTTCGGAATGTCGTACTCGCCGACGTATTTCTGGCGATTCTCCTCGATCATGTCGGCTACAGCGACAACTTCGACGTCGTCGAGCGTTGAGATGGCGCCACAGTGCTTTCGGGCGATTCCACCGAGTCCAATGATACCGACACGAAGCGTACTCATAAGGTCTCCTTGGTCGACCGTGGGTGGCGATAACCGTCGATGGGATGGGGATGGTAGCGGTGTCGTGCTGAAGGTTTAAGAGGCGATGCGCACCCGTTATCCGAAGAGGTCTCGAAAGACACCAACGCTTTCACGGAAACCATCTTCGAATGTGCCTTCCTCAGGGCGGTATACGCTTTCGTAGGAGATGCTTCCCTCGTATCCGTCGCGTCTGAGGGCACTGGCGATGTCGGGAAGATAGGCGGCGACGTCGCCTTTGCCGAGGGGTCGGAAATCGACTGTGGCCCGTGAGATCTGGGCAACTGCGTCCTTGACGTGGATGTGGCCGATGTGCCCCCTGAGGTGCTCGTAGGCATCCGGGTAGGGGACATCCGTGCAGTACATCGTGTTGGGCACGTCCCAAAGAATCTTCAGACGATCTGACCCGAGTTCCCGACAGAGCTTTCCTCCGAGCCAGCCTGAAGTGATCATCGAGTTGTTCCCGGTCTCGACGACTAGGGTGACGTCCTCCTCTTCGGCGATGGCGACGGGGACTTCCATCAGTCGGAGCAGCTGGTCCCACGCACCGCCACTGACGATCCAGTCCTGGGCGCCGTTCGATCCGAAGATGATCATTTCTTTTCCACAGCTCATGATGCGGACGAGTGGACAGTCGAGCACCTTCGCCATCTTGATGCATCGTCTCAAGCAGTCGACGTGCTCCAGAAAAATCGGGCTGTCGGGTTCGGTCTCCATGACCGGCAGGCCGGCGAAGTTATGTCGGGAGATACACGAAACAGAGACCTGATGCTGGTTGACCAGCGTTCGAATTCGATCGATTTCCTCATCCGCGTGGTCGCCGACCTCACTGTCCCAGATGTACTGAAACTCCGCCTGTGTCAGACCAGCCTCGGTCAGCACGCCCAGGGCGTGGTCGAGGTCGCGACTGATTCCGTCCGTGATCACCCCGAGCTTCACTCGGTGTCCTCCGGTACGGCGCCCTCGATTTCGATCCCGAGCATGTCTTCGAAGATCTTGATGATGGCCCAGTTGGCTTCTTCGGGTCTGAGACTGATGCCGGCTTGAAACAACTCGGCTGCCGAATTCCCCGATACGAGAGGGACGCCGTACTCACGGGCAAGATTTCGAGCGATCCCGAGGTCTTTGTGCATGGTGCCGATGCGGCTCTGACCGGTGAAGTTGCGTTCCATGATGTTTTTGGTCGTGTCTTTGAACAGAAAACTGCCGACAACGCTGGTGCTGATGACACGATACAACGTCTCGGGAGAGACGCCCGCTTTCACTCCGAGAGCGAGTGTCTCGAAAATTCCGGCGTAGGTGACCCCGACAAGGACAGCAAGTGACGCTTTGACCGTCTGTCCAAGTCCAACCTCTTCGCCCACGTGGAAAATGTTCCCTCCCACCGCATCGAGAATCGGTCGTGTCTTTGCGAAGACCCCGGAATCGGCCGCGACCATCATTGTCAATGTTCCCGCTGCGGCACCGGGCGCGCCACCACTCACCGGAGCGTCGACGACTTCGATTTCAGCATCTTGAAGGATCCTGGCTGCGTCTTCGAGCTCGGATCGCTCGATGGTCGCCGTGCAGATGAAGACGGATCCTGGATCCAGACCTGCGATCAGCCCTTTGTCGCCCGAGATGACCTCGATGATCTGCGCACCGTTCATCACCATGACGAACACAAAATCGCAATGCTCGCCCAGTTCCCGGGGAGTCTTCGCCGCTCTCGCTCCCTCTTTCTCGAAGGGGAGCAGCTGCTCGGGGTTGACGTCGAAGAGGGTCACTTCGTGACCCGCAGCGAGGAGATTGCGTGCCAGACCCGATCCCATGTCCCCTACACCGATAACCCCTACTCTGGCCATCTACTTCCTCCACCAAATCTTGACCACGAAACAGGCGGAAACAGCGGTGAGCGCCTGATCTTCTGCCTACTGCCTTTGGCCTTCTGCCTCAGGCGGTTCTGTATGCTGTGGATGCGCACCGACTGGCAACTCCGGGACATCGACCCCCGCCTTGGGCAGCGTCCCTTCCATCTCCTGCTGTGGATGCGCGACCGGTCCCGCACCACAGACATACATCATCACGAGGCGTTCCTCGCTCAAGTTGCTGAGCTGGTGATACGTGCCAGGCGGGATGAAAATGGCCTGCCCGGCCTTCACCGTCTGCCGCTCCTCGCCAAGACACATCTCGCCCGATCCTTCGATGACGACGTAGATCTCTTCCATCTCCTGGTTGTGCCAAGGCACCTGCCCTCCGTTCGGCTCAATGGTGACGTAACCGACCGAGAAGGTCTCCGTAGGAATGGGTGTTCCGCCTCCGGAAAGAGGCTGGGTCAGACGTCGGGCTGGAAAACGTCGACCTTCGATGTGCACGATGTCGGATATAATCATTGAGACCCTCTGGACTACGGAAGCACGCTGGGGCGGCTTTAGTCTGCGGCCGCGGATTCTCCTGCGGAGTCCATTCTGGCCTGCTCGTCGATGACCAGGGCCATCCATTGCTTCATGTAGAGGCCGTGATCTTTCCACGCTGTGGCGCTGATCAGATTTCCGTCGATGACAAAGCGCTCGTCCACGAAGATGCCCCCGCAGACTTCGAGGTCGAAGCGACACTTGCGCACGCACGTCATTCGGCGTCCCTCGACACATCCGGCTCGAGCCGGGATCTCGACGCCGTGACAGACGCTGGCGACGGGTTTGTTGTGCTCGAAGAAATAGCGTGTAATACGGATGAGATCAGGGTCATCCCGGATGTACTCGGGCGCCCGACCCCCGGAAAAGAAGATGCCCGCATACTCGGAGGGATCGATGTCACGGAAGGCGATGTCGGCCTTCAGCGTATACCCCTCGTACTCACGGGTAATGTCCCAGCCTTCCTTGATCTCGTGAAGAACCATGTTGTAGAGACGGGCCTCGGGACCGGCGACGACGGGCTCAAAACCGTCTTCCTGAACGCGAAGTACGGGATAGAGGGTGTCTACGGTCTCAGACGCCTCGCCGATGATGATGAGCACCTTGCTCATGGGAACCTCCCGGTATGTTCGTGGCTGGTTGGGGCGGCTATAGGTACCCCTGAGCCTCGCGAAAGTCAATGCAGATGGATGTCTGGGGTGAGTGAACGTTGGCGTGCGGAAAGGTAGGGGAGCGAAAAGTCAATAGAGGGAGAGGTGGTGCCCTTCGCCAGGAAACCAGATGCAATCCACGATGAAGGAAATTCCAACACCTGTGAAATAGCCGAGCATGAGCCCCATGAAGAAAGGGGCTGCTCGCCGATAGAGGCCGATCCCGCCGAATCGCAGGATGGCCTGTTTGGCGAACCAGGCGATAAACAGGGAGAAGATCGACTGATTTGCAGGGTAGGTCGTGGCTGAAACGAAACCGATGGGGTGAAGCGGAAACGATGGATGGGCGTAGCGGATGGCCATGTTGGCGACGGCCGTCGCCACGCCGAGGAGCGACCAGAGGGCCAGCTCCCGGTCCAAACCGAAGGGGTCCTTGATGTAACCCACCGCCCGATCGAACGTGCCCTGAACCGAGCCGGCATAGATGCCGCCGTAGTTGTACGCGCCTGTACTATAGCCGGCGGAGATGGCATAGTAGGCGCTTCCACCCGCCACGACGGCGACGGCAATGGCGACGGCGATCGTCAGTCGAGTGCGGTCGCTTCGCACCTCGTCGAACAGACGGACCGAGTTTGCCATCGGCGCCATCAGGGCGGTTTTGAGGTCTCGGTGCCACGTTCGCGTCATGGCGAGTGCGACGAGGCTGGAGGGTGTCGCGTTGGCCAGATCTACGACGTGGACAGTCGCGAACTGGGCGTGGATCGTCCGGCTGCTGATCAGGCCGGTCTCGATCGAGATCCTCGAGATCCCGAGCCAGACAATGAGCACAAAAAAGAGGAAAACCGTCGCAAAGTAGAGGGTCATACCGGACGCGACGCACCAGGCGAGAATGAAGAGACCGCTGAGAATCCACGTATAGAGCGCGGTTCGGTAGGATAGCAGTTCGCCGGAGTCGTCGATGGAAGGATCCCGGTGAATGGCTTTTCGATAAACTTCGTACAAATGACCTCTGGCCATCCAGAGACCCCAGGGAATCAGCACGCATAGTGCGCCGAGTCCCTGCCAGTTCTCGAACTGGGAAGTGTCTCCGCGGGGCGGCCCCAGTTCGAAACCAAGTCGGGTCAGGATGCCCGTCTCGAGGGTCAGGAGGAGGAAATAGATGATGATGCTGAAGGAGATTTCGAGCTCGATGAAGTAGGAGACCCCGATAATCAGCGGATAGAATCTCGTCTGAATGGGTGGAAACTCGCGACCCAACGACAGGTGGCCGAACTGTCTGGGAATGGTCGGGAAGACGGGTACGAAGTATCCGATCATGTTCCAGAGAATCGGGAAAATGGCAAAGGCGAATCCGAGCCAGAAGATCGGCAGGTTCAGGATTCCGACGGGGAAAAACCCTTGAGGCTCTCGGGTCGACATGGCCAGAGGCAGGGTCATCAGCGGAAAGGTGAGACGTTCGTGCTCAACCCACTGCTTTCTGAGCATGGCGACGGCTGAGTAACAGAAACAACCGATCGCGCCGACCAGCGACAGGCGCCAGAAAAGGGGTGTCGACCACGCACTCCAGGGAATGGATGCGCCCGCCGGAAGCCCTTCGTAAAACCATTTGGCGGCGACTCGATCTGTCACGACAGCCCAGTCGACCAGGTTGGGGTGAAGCTCGGCCGCCCAGGAGTTCTCGGGGGTTGGGAAGTAATAGGGCGCGGCGATATTCGCCAGCATGTGGGCCATGAAGTAACTGGGGAGCGCAGACCCGATGCTGGCCATCCCGAAGATGACGAGAAGCTCCGCACGGGACAGCATGGCCGACGGGCGGATCTTCTGAATGATCTTGTTGAGAAGGACGGTGATGACGATGAAGGGGACCACAACGCCCCAGGGGAGATGGTCTTGGGCCATTTTTGTGACGTGGCCGATGTGTCGCGTGTAATGGCCGCCCCACGCCATGAAGGTGACGCACACCGTGCCGAGGAGCATGGCCCGGACGGTGACCGGGTGAGGTTTAGGCACAGCTTTGGTTTGAGGATCGGGTAGGGCGCCCACGATCAGGCGGGAAGCGAGTCTTTGAGGGTGTCTGCGACGCGGTCGGCGAGGGCTGCGGACCCGGCGTCTGTAAAATGAACGTTGGCGGGCTGCTGAATGTCCTCGAGCCGATCGAGGGCGAAGGTGTAGAGATCGTTGATGCGAACACCCCGGGTCTCCACGACGCGTAGAGCGACCTCATTGTAGTGTGCGGCGTCCCCCCCGACACGCCCAGTTGCGCCTTCGGGCACGGGCGTGGTGGACGCCCAGATAAGCGCCGCACCTGTTTCCAGTAGACGATCGGAAATCACAGAGAGGTTCTGCTCGTAGCTCTCGATCGGCACCTGGTACGTACCCTGATCTGGCGGAACCATTTGACCGTCAGCGTCGATCTGTTTGAGGTCGTGGAGGCCGAAGTTGTAGTGGACGACGGCCCAGGGGTTGCTGGAAACCCATTCGTCGAGGTGTTCGAGGCCGCGTGTGGTCGGGCCGCAGTTGATCGGAGGACGAAGCACGTTCGCCCTTCCCTCCATCCGTTCACGCGTGGGCAGCGTGTAGCCTATGGAGATGCTGTCTCCGATCAAGAGGACCGACGGCAGGGAGGGATCGATTTCGGGCTGGACAAACTCCTGTCGGAGACCGTCACTCACTTGGTGTTCCCAAGTATGGAGGTGGCGAGTTCCATCGTCTTGATGGCTTCGTCGAGATTCGCCGCAGGCAGCCCGACCGGTCGATCGTTCTTGATGCAATCGATCCAGAAGCGATTTTGCTCTTCGGTGCCGTTCGTCGGTCCTTTCTCGATCGGATGGGACTCACCGTGAACGAAGACTTCTCCGCTGTGAACGCCCTCCATGTAGGCGGAAATGTCGTGTCCATGGATCTCGTAGCGTTCCAGTCTCGCATCTGTGGTGTAGTTGTGGATGCATTGGGCGATGACGCCGTTCTCAAAGAGGACAAGGGCGGCGTGGACGTCGCGGTAGGCGGACATGGATCGGCGCGAGACCCCGTGTGCCTCTTCGACGTCGGCGCCAGCCAGGAAGCGCAAGGTGTCGATCGAATGGATCGGTGTTTCGAGGAGCATCTGGTCGAGGAACTCGCGTGGAAAGATGCCCGAGTCAGCGATTCGGGTGATGGATTTGTGGAATTCGCCGACAAGCTGAGTGATCGGCCCTCGTTCGAGAACCTGTTCCCGTGCCTGGACGATGACGGGGTGGAAGCGTCGGTTCCAACCGATGATGACCTTGGCCCCGGACTTGTCCGCAGCGTCCTTCAGGCCACGCGTTTCGTCGACTGTCAAGCCGGGAGGTTTCTCGATAAGCGTGTGGACGCCGCGCTCGATGCAGGGGAGCGCGACCTTGCCGTTCAGGTAGGCGGGCGTGGCGACGACGACCGCGTCGATTCCGGCGTCGAGGAGATCATCGACGGACGTATACTGCGTCTCGATACCGAACTCCTGCGCTGCTGCCTCGCGGCTCTCGTCCACCGGATCGCAAAGTGCCGCGAGTTCAACATCCTCGAAGCTTTCGAGGATTCGAAAGTGTCCCTTTCCTCTGCCACCACACCCGATCAGGGCGACCCTTACCTTCGACATGGTCTCTCCTCCGTCTATTTCCAGCTTTCTTCGGTGTAGGTTTCGCGATCGAACATCTGACTACGATGTTCATCCGCTCGGTCCATCCAGTCAGAAGGGATCTCCTGCGTGTAGCGATGTGGAGGTCCCGATTCCTTGAAAATATCGATCGTAAAGATACGATACGCCTGGGGTGAGTCGAGTGGTTTAGGCTCGACACCGTGAAACATCCGGGCGTTGAGATAGACGAAACTGCCCGGTGGAAGCTCCAGGTGGAGACACTCCAACGATCGACCCGCCTCTTGATTGAATGCGCCTGACAGCATGGCCTCGGGCGTCGCTTCTTCGGTTGGAGCGACTCGGTGGCTGCCAGGGATGACGCTGAGACTTCGGTCGCCTCGTTTGAATCCGTTCGGATAATAGAGGATTTGGATGTAATAGCGGTGACGCTCGGCGAGATTAACCGGATTCTCGTGTTTCCAGTGGTGGTGATCCTGATGGAAACGGACACGGTCTGAACCACGCGGCGCGAGGTTGAGCGCGGAATGACAGAAGTGATAACCCGGCTCGATGGTTGCCGCGAGGAGCGCCTTGACGAGCGGGGCATCGACGAGCGCATGGCCCCACGGACCACGGTCGTTCCAGGGACGGACGAAATAGGTGCTGGTTTTATTTGCTCCTGACGTCGCCCGGGAGGTGGGCCTTTCGCGATCTTCCGGTGGGGACGAAAGGAAGTCGGCGACGGGTCTCGAGGTCACTATCTCATCGATCAGACCTTCGCGCGCTTCATCCGTCATGGCATCGTGTACGGCGATGTAGCCGTCCCGAAGGAAATCTTCTACGGCACCATCGGGGACCGTGTCGAATCGGAAGGGGTTGAGTTTACTCACCGACCCACCTTCCGCGAAGCGCTTGCTCCTTGTCGGTCGGCGGAATGGGTCCCGGGCGATGCCGCTGGTCGTTCATACGACCCCTTCCCGCTTCATGGACTCGATCTCTTCTTTTGAGAATCCGAATTCGGTGAGGATTTCATTCGTGTGCTCACCACGCTCGGGAGAGCCTCGATATGGCATGTCGGGCGTGCTGCTCAGGTTAGCGGCATTCCGGACAACCTTGTGCCTCCCCAAGACATCACTGTTTGCTTCTCGTACCATCTGGAGGTGTTCGACCTGTGGGTCGGACCACATTTCGTCCATCTTGTAGATCGGGCCGCACGGGACGCCGGCTTCGTTGAGGCTGTCAATCCACTCTGCGCTCGATTTCTCCACGGTTCGTGTTTCCAGATCTGCGTTGAGTGCATCCCGGTTGCCGGATCTCAGCAGGCCATCCGTGTAGCGGGGGTCTTCGATGAGCTCGGGTGCCCCGAGGGCGTGACAGAGCCGTTGCCAGATCTGCTCGCCGGTCGTGGCAATGTTGATGTAACCGTCGGCCGTCTTGAAGACGCCGGTAGGGATGATTGTGGGGTGATTGTTGCCCGCCTGTCCGGGCACTTCATCGGCGAGGATCCAGCGGGCAGCCTGGAAGTCGAGCATGGCAATCTGGGCTTCGAGGAGCGACGTGTGAACGAGTTGGCCCTCGCCCGTTTCTTCACGATGGAGGAGCGCAGTGAGAACCCCGATGGCGGCATAGAGGCCGGCAGCCAAGTCGGCGATTGGTGTTCCCGCTCGCACCGGGCCTTGTCCTGGAAGGCCCGTGATCCACATGAGCCCCCCCAGACCTTGCGCAATCTGGTCGAAGCCCGGTCGTTGACTGTAGGGACCGTCTTGTCCGAACCCGGAGATGCTGGCATAGACGATTCGGGGATTGACCTCACGGCATGAGTCGTAGCCGACCCGAAGTCGATCCTTGACGTCGGGACGGAAGTTTTCGACGACGACATCGGCCTGTTCGACCATGCGCATGAAAGCGGTGTGCCCCGGTTCCGCCTTCAGGTTGAGGGTCATGCCCCGCTTGTTGCGGTGGAGGTTCTGGAAATCTGGACCGTGACGGGGACCTCCCATGCCGCCCGATGGGTCGATGGCCTCGGGAGCTTCGATCTTGATGACGTTGGCACCCCAGTCGGCAAGCTGGCGTACTGCAGTCGGACCGGAGCGTACGCGCGTAAGGTCGAGAACCGTGAAGCGGGAAAGTGGGTAGGGCATATCGTTGGACGAGTGTTGCCGTGTTTATTCGAGAGCGTTGAGCGCCGCCCGAGAAGGTTTGTGACTCTTGTTCAATTTGAGGGCCGTTCTGTAGGCCCGTCGCGCAGCCTTCGGTCGATCGAGTCCCTCGTAAATCCGGCCCGTCAGGTAATGACCGTGGGCTAGGTTGGACCGGAGGTTCGGGGGCGTCAGGGCGAGAAAGCGCTCGAGCGCCTCGAGCCCCTGGTTCGATTCTACTTCGGCGACGAAACTTCCTTTCGTCAGCAGCGTCCGGATCCGTCTTGACTGAAACCGGATGAGTCGATCGACATCCGCATTACGAAGAGTCGAATCCGCTAGTACTGCCTGAACCGAGTCGTCCAGCGCCGAGATGGCCACGTCGGTTCCTTGGAGCGCCTCGGAATGCCGACCCTCCAGGAAATGGAGTCGGGCCAGCGTCAAGATAGCCAGAGGACTGGTGGAGTGTGAGCGAAAGTGTGTCTCGAGCAAATTGATCGCTTTGCCACGGCGACCTTGGCGATCGAGAAAAGACGCGAGCCATCTCTTCGGACGAGGATTCTCAGGTGAGGCTCCGGCGGCGGACCTGTAGGCTGATTCTTCGCCTTCTAGATCTCCGCGTTTTGCGTAGATGAGCGCCCGGGCGAGATGGCCTCGGGTTGCGTCGATAGACGCGAGCGAGTCGGCTAGAACCATGGCTTTTTTCTCTCCGCCCCCGAGAATGCCCGGGGGCGTGAAGTGCAAACTCGATGAGGGATCGTCTTGCGGGGAAATGTCGAGGGTCCAGTTCGGCCGCACGTGCGAACGCTTTTCGTGCGTTTCTGGAGAGCGTCGGTTTGCGGAGGAAGCTTGCTTTCTCAGCTCTTTCTCCGTAGATCACCCCGAGTCGATAATGGGCGTCGGCGTGGGATGGATCTAGCTGGAGGAGTCCCTGAAGTTCCTCGACGGCAGATCCCGAATCGTCTAGAAACAAGGCCAACCGCGCCCGTACGTACCGGATGTCCGCGGTGTGCCGTTCGTTTACAGGATCGGATAGTCGCTTCACTTCCTCGTAGTTTCCGACAACGAATCTTTCGACGACGGACTCGAGATCGGGTGGGTCGGCGGAAACAACCCCCACGCAAATGGAAACTGAAATGATCCAGAATGCTGCGAGGAAGAGGGGCCGTACAGGGTGATCTGGCTTGCTGTGTCTGTCGCGGTTGATTTTGTGTTCGTCCAATTTTTCAAGTGGGGACAGCGGCAGGGCTATCACGCTCCCACCGTGGTCTCGACCAACTACGTGATCGTAGGGACTTCGCTTGCGCTCTATCTGATCGCGACCGATCGATTCGTCGTTCCGCAGGCAGCGCTGATCACGGGACTGGTCACGGGCTGTGTGTTCGTCAGTTCAATGGTCCTTATGACCACGACTCTCGAACGGGCGCCCGCAGGCGCTGTTTTCACCGTATTTCGGATGTCGATCGCGGTGCCCGTTGTTCTGGGGGTGCTGATCTGGAACGAACCGGTCGCGCCAGGTCAGCTCTTAGGTATCGCTCTTGCCCTGATCGCTTTGGGGATGATGACGTCGGGGTCCGACGCGGATCGCCACGTGACGGGTCTGAAAATGGCGGGTCTACTTCTGGCGATCTTTCTCCTGCAGGGTACCAGCCATTCGTGTCTCAGGTCCGTCCATTACAACGGTCTGGATGATGCCTTCGTGCAGGTTCTGATGGTAACGGGTACTACGGCAGGTACGCTGGGATGGGCGGCGATCGCGTGGTCGAGACAACGGCCCCTTCGGGGTGAGCTTCAGCTTGGCGCTTTTATCGGGTTCTATAACGCACTCGCCCTGTGCGTCATTATGGTCGCACTCAGCTTGCTTCCGGGAACACTTTTCTTTCCCGTTGTCGGGTGCAGTGTCGTTGTGTTAGATAACCTCGCCGCTCACTTCTTCTGGCGTGAGCGGCTCAACCGAACGAGCGTCGCTGGTGTTGTCGTCGCCACGCTCGCAATCTTCCTGGCCGTCTGACAAGGCAACCCGGCGGTGAGTGGCGAACCAGCCGGGGTCTACCGACCCGCAAGGGGTCCGGTGGGAGTGTCTGCGCTGTAAAGGCCGCCCCCCCGTTCGTAATTCACAGTCACCTCGCCGTCGGCGACATCGAGTCGTGGCACGTTGCGGCCAAAGTTGTCTCGATCCGGCCCACGCATCACAGCGAGTTGTGCGTCCGTCATACCTTCCACGACGTCCCCCCACCGGTTCTGCGGATAAACAAGATCACCCCCGCTCCGGTTGAAGGTGCGTGATGAGTATTTGATGAGCACGCCCCGCCTGGAAAGTTCACCTTTCCAGGGGTAGGTGCCGTGGCAGTTTGCGCCGTCCGCGAAGAAGAGCACATCACCCGCCTTCATGTCGATGTGTTTGACCAGCCCCATCGGCTCGTCGAGCGACTGCACCCCGGGTGGCACCTGGTAGTTCGCTTTGTGCGAACCCGGAACGCAACAGAACCCCCCATCTTCCTCATTCACGTCCCGCAATTGCCACGTGGCCGTGATGGCCTCACAGTAACTCCTACCGTTTTGGAACACATACTGGCGCGACGGATTAATTGGCTCACCGTTCGTGTGGAGTTTGTGACCCGAAGTACCCTTCACCGATGCGAACAAAGACGGATTCCCTGTTCGGACCCCGCTTCCTCCCATCCAGTTGAGACGATGTTCGACGACTGGGTGTGCGATCATCCGGCGGAAGGGATTGCAATAGGGTTCGGGAAGGCTGAGGAGTTGTCTGAGTTCTGGTCGACCCGTGCCGGCCAGCGACGTGTGCCCTCCTGACGTATCCGTGCCGACAACGATCTGGTCTTCCAGCACGTCGATCGCGTCATTCGCTTCCCCGAGCCACGCTTCGTTCATCACGTTTCGAAGAACCAGATACCCACACAGGTCCCAGAAGAAAAACTCCTTCTCGTCGATGGCCGAGTTTGCGTCTCGGCAGTAGATGGATGGGTGAAACCGCGGCACGGTTGGATCGGTACGCGTGGTCTTGCCATCGGTGATAAGGGTAGGGGGCGGTGTAGTGTCACGATACCCCGGCTGATGTTGAGTGGCCCGTTGCTCTTCGGTCAGGTCGGCGTGCCAGTCGGGTCGGGGCATCGAAGTCGTGATCGGCCCGGTACCGGTGGATCGGATCACTCCACGCCCGACATATTCGAAACTCAAAAGACGGGGTGCAGGTTTCTGCTTCCAGGCGAGGGCACCCTGGGCGATGGAGAGTCCGACCAGGAGGAGGTCGCCCTCTTTCAACGCAATCTGTCGGGTGAGGCCGAGGTCGTCGCTGCCGGAGAGTACATCCTCAGGAATCTCGACGTTCGCCTTGTGGGTATGGGGAACGAGAACGAAGCCGCCGGCGTTCTCGCTCACGTCCGAAAGAGCCCAGATGGCGCGGACACCTTCGCAGTGTCGGCGCCCGTTCTTGAAGAAATAGGCGGTGCCTGAATCTCGAGGTTCGGCTCCGCCCTCCAGGGCTTGGTCGAGAGATCGTGGATCCGATCCGATCAACTCGGGTAGCCGGTCAAGGTTGAAGCCCTGTCCGGTGATCTGGTTGAGATACCACACGAGTTGGGGGTGGATGAGCAACTCGCGGAAGGGCTCGCGTTGACCTTCGGGTAGGCTGAGGATCGCGTCGTCGGATCCCGTTTCGTCCAGGATGGCGTTGAGCCGAGCGACTTCTCCCGGATTGAGCACACCTGGCACGTGGAGAAATCCGGTCACGTCGAAGTGGTAGTTCTCTTCGTTGCTCATCTGATCGCGATCCATGCTGCGACTCCTGTTCTTTGTTCCTCGTGATCGCTCACCTGTTGGATTTTTTGGGTATGCGTCAGATCAACTCACGAGAGGAAGCTTCATGGTCTGACCCGACTGCGCGGAACGGGCTACCGCTTCAGTGAACTCCATGTAGCGCACACCCTCATAGAAACTAGTGTCACCCTGAGGGCCACCGTTGATAGCGTTGATGAAGTCACTCTCCGTGGTCCAGACGGCGGCTTCCTCGTCGGGAATGGGAATCTGGCTCAGTCCGTCATCTCCCGCTTTGCCTCCCTGGAGGTTGTCGGCCAAATCGTAGATCAGCGTGCCCTCGCTCCCGTAAATCTCGATCTGGGTCCTGATGGGTGTATGACGATTCATGGACGAAAAAATAAACACACCCTCGGCTCCGTTCTCCAACTTGCCGATCACGTGGATTGTGTCGGGGCGCTCTACTGGACCGTTTCCGGAACCGTCGGGTAGTCTTCGTTGCCGGATGAAGATTTCGGAATGCGCTGTAACGGTGGACAGATACCCTACGATCCGGAAAATGCGCTCCATCGTGATCCCCATGGCGAGCGCGTTCAGGCCCGAGTAGCGATCGATGTCACGCCAGTGCAAGGGAACGCCTGGATCGAGATGGTCTCGAACCATGTCGCGAACGTAGACGTTGTAAATCTCCCCACAGTAGCCTTCGTCGAGCAGCCGACGTAGAAACCACTGACCCTTCCACGCACCCGCCGGACAGATCTGTGTGACCAGTCCCGACTCCTGCGAGGCGGCGTACATCTGCTTCGCCTCGCTCAGATTCATCGCCATGCGGGCCTGCACGAAGGTGTGTTTGCCCGCTGCGAGAGCCGCGAGAGTGAACGGACAATGCTTGTAGGGCCACGTGCCGATCATGACTGCATCCACGTCGTCGCGCTCGATCAGCTCCTGGGGGTCTGTTGTGAAATCCGGGTTCAGGTCGAACTCTGCCGCGATCTTTTGCGCACTTTCGATGCTCCGATTGCAGATGGCGACGACTTCCGCCCCGTCGATTTTCGCGAGACCCGGGAAATGTCGTGAGCGGAAGATTCCGCCTGCGCCGATGACACCGATTCTGACTTTGGCCATTTGCTCGCTCCGAAGATTGGGGACTACGGAAGGACTACCACGAAAACGTACGAAACACACGAAAGGGTGCGGAGCCGCGACGGGTGTGCAGCCGTGGACCCTGCAGGTGGGTCATGGCACGAGCATCCTTTCGAGAAATGGTTTGAGTTGCCCGACATCGAACGACATGGCGTTCTCGAAGAACATCATCTCCGTCGTGGCGACGCCAGGAACAGCTGAAGGATGGAGGCCGCTCAAGATGAAGGTTCCGGTCTCTTCGGCCAGCTCGTTGTGTCGATCGAGGAGGACCTGATGATCCCCTCGGATGTAGAGGCGCAACATGTTCGTGTGCGGGGGATCGGGATGAACGGTGATCTCATCGAACGTCGTCAGGACTGCGGCGATCTCTTGCGCTCTTTCGACCCATCGATCGATCTGTGGCAGCGTCCGATCTAGGCCGACTTTCGCAGCGGCGACGAGCGGACCTTGGGTGACGAGGTTCCCGCCCTGCCGTCGGAGCCAGACTCGCGACTCGGTAATGAAATCCTCCGGGCCCATGAGCATGGATCCCGCCAGTCCGCCCAGGTCCTTGTAGAAGGAGACATAAACACTTTCGAAAAGTGTGGCGATCTCGGCGTACGACTTTTCGTAGAAGCCTCGACACTGCCAGATGCGGGCGCCGTCCATGTGGTGCGGGATGTTCCGGTCCCGAGCCCAGTCCGTGATGGCGGTTAATTCCTCCCAGGATGGCAGCACGCCTCCCAGGGGTCGGTAGGGGAGTTCGGTCAGAATCGTCCCGGGTCGGGCGCCAAGAGCTTCGTAATCTTCGACGGTGAGCGTGCGGTCCCCCACCGACTCGTAGCTGGCGAACTGAAGCCGGCGGAGGTTGTGGAGGAACAGAGGTCCTCCGTGCTCGGCGGTGATCAGGTGTGATGAAGGGTGGAGGGCGATCGAAGAGTTACGGTCTCGCTCGCACCAAATGCGTAAGGCGATCTGCTGGGCCATCGTGCCTGAAGGCATGAAGACGCCCGCGTCTTTCCCGAACATCTCCGCGATTTCCGCCTCGAAATCAAGGATGTAATCTCCGGATCCATAGTTGTCGGCGTACTCCTCGCCTGTGAGCTCGTCGGCCAGATCCTGCAGAGTCTCCTTGATGGAGCGTCGAGGACCGTGGCCGCGCAGCACGTTGGAGCATCGATCGATCAGTTTACCCAAAGACAAAACCTTTCACCGCAGAGGACGCGGAGAGTAGGCTGTTAAGCAAGGTGGAAAACACAGGATCTTGCGATCGCTCTCCCCGTCCCTCTTCCCCGCCGTGTCCTGAGTAGATGCCTCAGCGTCGTATCGAAGGGTTCTCCCGCTCATGCCGTATAGATGTCTTCCATCTGCCAGGCGTCTAGTGATATCAACTCTGAGGATGCGCCCTGGGAACGCAACGAAACGCCGATGCTTTCTCCACGACCGGGGTAAACGCGGGCGGCCACACACTGCGTGTTGTTGACGAATACCTCTACGACACTGCGATCGACAAAGACGCGAAGTGTGAGGGTTTCGCCCTCATCGAATGGAAGTTGGGCAGTTTCGGGCGCACGAGATTGAACATCTGCGGCGGTCGAGGAATACGACGTGTCGAGCGTAACCTGGCTGGCGGGAGCGTTCGTTCGATTCACACGATCGCGATAGCCACGCTCTTTGTAAAACGCGATACGTGTGAATTCTTCCCGATCCGGGGACCGAAGAACGTTGAGTTCGACCATTGGTGCGTCTCCGGGGTCGATTTCCGCG
Source organism: Latescibacteria bacterium UBA6620 (assembly GCA_002433075.1). Taxonomy (GTDB): domain Bacteria; phylum Latescibacterota; class UBA2968; order UBA2968; family UBA2968; genus UBA6620. Next base: position 99,877 of record DJHM01000034.1, on the reverse strand, counting down.
ACGATCTCCATCGCGTTTCCGGACACGGTGTCCAACACGATTTCCTGGTTGGCTGGCAAGGTCTGGGAAGCGACCTGAACGTGCTCCTTGCGAAGCGACTCAATGTCCCCGGCCGGCTCCTGGTAGACTGAGTCTCCATCGACGGTAAGACGCCGAGGGAGCGTCATGATCTGGTTCCAATCCCTTGTCGGCTTGCCCTGGTTCATGTTGAAGATGACGATGATACCGCCTTCGCCGTCGGGAACTGCAGAGGGCGCGTGGACGCCCGAAGGCCCAAAAGGGCCGAAGTTGAATTTGGCGCCGTGGGTAACGACAAACTTGTCGCGATCGGTATCGTAGTCGCCCAGGAGATACTGCCCGCCGCTCATGTGGCTGAAGAAGAGGAGCATATGACGATCTCCGATCGGCCAGAAATAGGGGCAGGCGCCATCGTCGCCGACAAGAGTATAGTGATCCATTTCGACGAAGGGGTGCAGATACTCCCAGTGCTCGAGGTCGGCTGAGCGATAGAGGAAGTTGGCGCGAACCGGTTTGTCGCCAGGGCCGTTCGGCAGGATGCCACCGGCGATCGAATAGTAATGGTCGCCCTTCTTCCAGATGCACGGATCGAATACCGAGGGGGTTTGAAGGCCGTCGGGGACGGAACCCGCATATTGCCGATCGCCTTCCCGCTGCGGAATCACGGCTTTATTTGCGACTTTGTCCCAGTTCAGGAGAAGGGGATCGCTCGAGATCGCCACCATGTTGCCGACTTCGGTCCCGTGATACATGGCGATGACACGATCGTCTTCGACTAGGGCGGCGCCTGAGAAACAACAACGTTCAGGATTGGGGTAGATACAGTATGGAAGGTCGCGCCAGTGAATCAGGTCATCGCTGACGGCGTGGCCCCAGTGCTGGCGTGTATCCTCGGGCGGATACGCCTGATAGAAGAGGTGCCAGCGACCCTGCCAAAAGCAAAGGCCGTTGGGGTCGTTCAGGTTCGCTTCTGGGTTGATGTAGTGGTAGATGGGACGGTGTGGATCGTCCGCATAGGTCTCTCGATACGCGTTGAGGCGCTGCATCAACGGATTCGATTCGAGCGCTGTTTCCTGCTCTTCCAGGGTATCGGGAAACGTATAGAACGGTACGGCAGAGGTATAATCAGGCATCGGGTTCTCCACGACGAGTTAGGGATCGAGCCTCAATTTGTGGAAGAATCGGGATGACTGAAAGGGTTTTGGGCAGGCGAGGACCTGGAACGGGATTGCGAGAAGAACGAATCGGTGGCGATGGATAAAATCGCTAGGGGACGTGCTGACACGCCTCGATCAGTTTCTCTGAGGCGATCGTGGAGCCGACGCTGATTTCAGTATCCGTGACCGCTGCGAGCGTCAGTAGCTTTTCGTCGTAGGTGCGATCCACCTCGATTGCGGTCGTGCAGTCGCGGATGAGCACGATATCGTACCCTCGGTCCCGCATCGCCCTCATCCCATAGTCGCGAAAGGGGACACACATATTGGCGGCAAACCCGGCGTAGAACAGGTGCAGGATTTTCCTGTGTTTGAGAAGACGATGAAGCTGAGCGCCGGTCAGCACCACGTGGTCGCCCTCTTTGGGCGCGGCTTCCGGGATGATGCTGCGGTTCTCGATGATGTCATCGAACTTCTGATCGGGCGGGTCTTTGGGACGCGCCCATTTTTCGTATTCCCCCGTCTTGGACCGAAAGTCATCGGGGGGCCATTCGTCCTTGGCCGCCGCCGTCCGTCCGTGGACCTCGTCGTCGCCCGCGAACTCGGTCCATCCGTCGTAGCGTCGGGCGCAAGCCGGACTGGGCGCGTGGATGACGGTCGCACCGACCGACCGGAAGGCGTCTGCGACAGGGATGATCCGATTCAGGGTGATATCGCGACCCCGGTCGAGATGGGTCTTCACGTAGTGGTCGCTCCACACATCCACCATCACGAGCGCGATTTCGTCGACGGGACAGGTCAGGCTGAGTGTTCGATGATGAAACTCACTCTCCGCCTTGTACGCGGTTCGTGTGAGATGGTAGTACCGCACGTCCAGGTCGATGGATTTCACGGTGCGTTCTCCAGACTGACGCTATGCTCCTTCACGATCGTGCTGGTCTCTGTGAGGGTGACAAAATTGAAGGGCAACGGACAGGTGGTGTCCGTGTCGGTTTCGGACACGTGCGGCCAGTAGTTGAGGCCGCAGAAGGGCGTGCTCACGCTGTTGTAGTGGATCCCGTCACGGATAATCTGGACACCCCGGTGAACGTGTCCGAAGAAGACACCCCGGACTCGGTCGCGATAGGGGAGTAACGCCTGATGCAGCGTCTCTCCGTCCTTCATATCCACCCTGTCGCGGAACCAGTCGGAATCCAGATCGAGGGGGCAGTGGTGGAGGAAAACGGTGATCTGCCGATCGTTGTCGAACTGCTGCTCGAGGAAGGCCAGCTGGCCTGCTGGCAGTTTACCGCCAGCGCCGACTTCCTCGTGAGGACCTTGTGAGTGCAAGACGACGAATCGTTCCTGCCCCGCCTCGAACGTATAGGAGACGATGGGTTCGCTCTCATCGAAGACGGCCGTCTTCGGTCCCATCTTCAGTTTCAGAACTTCCACCGGGTCATCGTGATTGCCGACTGCGTAGTAGACGGGAACGCCCAGGCTGGAGAACTGATCCTCGGCCAGACGGTAGGATGCGGCGACGCCCAGGTTCGCACGGCTCCCCGATGCAACATCTCCTGTATGCATCACGAAGACCGGCTGCGTTGGCAATGCCTTGATCGCGTCGAGCAGACGCGAAAGACTATCGTAGGGTCGTCTCCCGAACGCTTCGTAGGCGCGGTCGGGACCGAGGTGCGTGTCGCTGATGTGTACGAAGTAGATGGGTTCGATCATCGCTTTTCCTGAATCACTGGATGCTACGGAGGATTGATTTTACCACCAACAACTGGTCTGACGCAATAGCCTCTCCGGAGACGTTATTGTCCGCCTCACTTTCCAGTGTGCGCAGAGGCTGGTCGTTGTCGCCGATGTGTCCGGCGAGTGTGCTCTTGACTCGATCGGACGGCACCTCTCTTTCGGCGAAGCGCTCGGCGAGCACCCGATCCGGTGTCCTTATACAGACTCTCGTGGAAACCCATTCGTCAAAGGGAAAGGCGAACGCGTGGGTGCCCGGAATCGCGTAGCCCACGTGGCTGGGCATCATCTCCTGCCCAGTACCGTTCGGGCCCCCTTCCGATACACGTCGCGGCGCTCCCGTCCAGTCCATTCGTGGTGTGTGGCAGGGGAACCCTTCAAAGAGAAGGGAAAGGTGGGTTCTAAGAAGCGACCAGTCGATGCAATCAGGTGTCCTCACCCATTCCAGGAAGGTACTCCCCGTGGCCACGGGCATGATGTACTTGTCGAGAGGAACGTGGGTCAGGCCGAGACCGGATTCCAGACGATGAGCAAGGGTCGTCTTTCCGGCTCTCGGGATTCCGGCGATGAGAAGGATCGGCTTTACCGACTCTCCAGGACGGCCACGTCCTCGGGAGGGAAGATGAGGATCCGTCCGTAGTCGTAGTCACGCTGCCAGTCCAGCCAGTCGTCGGTTCTTTTCGCGTAGGTCATCCGTTCAGAAGAAGCTGGACATCTGCAAGGTTTCTGATGAGAAGAACGCGACCATCCTGGATGAGTTCGGCGAAATCGGATTCAGGATCTTCGGTAGGTCGGAACGGGTCAGCCAGACCGTCCTTTCGTGCGATGAGCACCGGTGTCACGCCGGCAGTTTGTGCCGCTTCGATGTCGACACGTGAGTCACCCACGTACACCGCTTCGTGTGAGGAGACGTCCACCGCGTCGAGGGCACGTTGCAGTATCCTGGGGACGGGCTTCCAGATTCCGATTTCGCCGGATATGATGACGGGGTCCAACCATCGGGCCAGACCGGATTTCTCGAGAAATCTGTGAATTTCCGGTGGATGATCGTAGTTGGTGACGAAGGGGATGCACACGTTGCCGTGGAGCGCCTCGTGCAGCGGGAAGGCTTCGGGATCGATCTCGACGTAGTCCTCCGATCGCTCACAGGTTTCCTCAGCGATCGAAACGGCATCGGACCAGGCCAGGGTGAGACCGAGGGCTGAGGCGACGCGGAAGATCTTCTATTCGAAAGGCGTATGTCCCGCTTCCGAGGGTCGGGTTTCCATTCCCTCCCACGTCTTTCTCAGCGCTTCAACGGATCCAACAGAACCGTATCGGCTGAGAAGCCCGTGCTTATGGACGAGCCAATCCTCATCCTGATGGCTGGATACGTTTCGAATCAGATAGAGGTTGCGGGTCGTTGGTCTGCTCGTGCCAAAGGTGGATGTGGCTCTTCATCGATCTTGTGGTACATCCGGACTCAAGCTACTTCCTCTGAAGCGTGGCGCAGAACGGCTGATACCCTCTCTGCAAGATGGTGCGTTCATCGATGACGTTCCATAGGTCCTGCGCCTCAGCTAGGACGGTACGGATCGAATCGATGTCCTGGGTCAGTACGACCCATTTTCCTCCAGCCCGACAGACCCGTGCGGTTTCCTTGAAAGTTCCTCGATAGAGGGTGAGATTGGTCTCGCGAGAACCCAGGCGCTCGCCCCAGGGGAGATCCGTCGCGATGGCGTCGAATGACGCATCGGGGAAACAGATGTCCTGCGCATCGCCGGAAATAAGCCGAACCCGATCGGTGAATCCGGCGGCTTCGAGGTTGTGTTTGCTGGCGGTGAGGGCATCGTCGGAGATGTCGATGCCGACGGCCAATTGTGCCTGCAGGCGCCGCAGGCGCTCAATCAGCAGCGTTCCGCTTCCGCACATGAGGTTGAGATACCTATCGCCGCGGGCGGGCCGGGTCAGTTCGACCATGCACGAAGCGATTGCCGCGTTCAGACTGCCGAGGTAGTTGACCCTTCTCCAGTCTCGGGTGGCCAGCGGGCGGTTCCCGACCCGACACATCACCTCCCATCCGGGTTTCCCTGGCCTGAACACAAGCACACCGTCACCGGTTTCGGGATCGAACGGTATGCCCAGCTGCTTTTCCACCTGTTCTGCGATTCGACGCATCGTAGGAGATCCGGAACCGGCCGCGTCGAATCGGAAGCTGGCGGGCGGCGAGACCCCCTTGATGTTTTGCGCATCGCTGAAAAGCCTGACGACGGCGGCGGTGTGTTCGGGGGACAACAGGGTTCGGGGTCGGATGACGTCGAAGTCTCTTCTGAGGAGCAAGGTCTGAGCGGTGGAGAGCGACAGAAGCTCTCGCGGGTCGTCTGTGAATCGAAGGTGGATCTCGTCGTTGCGGGGATGATCTATGAACGAGCAACTCTTGCCGAATCGCCCAGTGAGCTCATCGCGAACGATGTCCTGCGTTCCCTCCAGGGCGGCGATTGCCCAGACATAGGGAACCGTACCGGGCGAACTCTTTTTCTGTGAGGGTCTGCGTTTCGGAGGAGGTAGATGCTTATGTGTGGAATGGCTGCCGCGACGTGATGGCTTCTTCTTCAAGGGAGGCCTATCGAATAGTTCGTCTGGCCAAGGCCAGCCAGTGGTAGGAGCACCTTAGCTTCACGGCACAGGCTCCGTCTAGAACACGCATACCAGATCGTGAAGAGGGACTTCTCGACTCCTGCCTTCGCGCCGAAGGCGCTTCGGCACGGCGGCCCGCTCGAAGTGACCTGCTCTCCTTGCTTCCACAGAGCGTGTTTATTGACTAGAGCCGTCGTAACGAGATGCTGAAAGGCTTCGTACAGGGATTCGTCGGGTTACCACATTACCCCACCACCGGAGTTGATGTCCTGACCGGTGATGTTCGCGGCATCGTCGGATGCGAGGAATAGTGCGATGGTGGCGGCATCTTCAGGTCCGGCTCCCTTTTCGACATACCCTTCGTCGGTACACCACCTGCCCGCCAGCACCGGATTGCTTCTGTCGTTCCATCGCTCTCGGAAAAGCGCTTCATCAAACGCCTCACCTTTGTACTCCGCCCGCCCTCGCGCCAGTTCGAGGCTGCGTTCGATGTGGCCTCCCGGACAAATGGCGTTCACGGTGATGTTGTGACGACCGACATCGGCAGCCAGGGTTCGTGTAAAACCGATGACGCCCATTTTTGAGGTGGCGTAGGGGGCTCGGTGAGAGAGGGGCTGCTTCCCCGTGCCGGAGCTGAAGTTGATGATACGACCGTACTTCTTTCCGATCATCTCCGGGAGAACGGCCTTGCTGCACAGGAACAGAGAGTCGAGGTTGACGTCGAGCGTTCGCTTCCACTCTCCGAGTGTGGTGTCCCAGATGTCTTTCGTCGGACCTGCGATGCCGACAACGTTGGCGAGAATGTCAACGGTTCCGAACTCCTGAATCGTGCCTTCCACGAGTTCTGCGACCTGTGCTTCCTCGGAGACGTCGGTCTGGAAGCTCAGAGCCTTTCCCCCTTCCGAGCGAATTGGCTCAGCGACATTGTCCTCGAGTTCCGCAACGGGGACGACGTCACAGATCGAAACTGCGGCACCTTCAGCTGAGAAGCGACGTGCGATCGCTTCCGCGTGGCCCCGGTAGGCGCCCGTCACGAGTGCGACTTTGCCGTCAAGTCTGCCCAACGTAGCTCCCTTCCCAACTAGTTCGCTTCGCGAACCTCATCGGCCCAGTCCCGCCAGATATCGCCGTCGGTGTCATCGACGACGAGCGCATCCGGTACCGATTCCGGTGTCTTCATGTAACCATAGATCGTGGCTTGCCGCAGGACGTCCGTAGATGCGTTTTGGCCCGGGATGTGCAGAATCTTGGTGTGCCAGAGAACGACCGTGCCAGCGGGACCATGACAGTCGACGGGCGGGGTGTCTCTCTTGATCTGGAGAATGACCGGGTCTGTGTATCCCCCAGCTCTGCGTTTCGCGAGATGTTTGTCGGTGTGTTTCTCGCCTGCCTTAAATGTCTTCCATTGTTCGGGCCAGATTCTGGAATGACTACCCGGCCAGACGGCGAATCCGCCGCAGTTGGGGGGCACATCATCGATGTAGGCGGAGAGCTGGACGCGAAATCGACTGTAACAGGCCCCGTCAGAATGGGCGCCCCTGTAGTCAGGTGCGGGATCGGGGCTCCCCGGCAACGTGCAGTAGATACCGCGCGATCCCTGGCCGTTCAGCCACACCGGTCCGGTTCGGGGTAGCCGTAGCGCGGGTTCGGTTTCGAACGATCCGCCCTGCGGAAACCCCATGTCGTTACCCACGTGGGTGACGAGACTGCCCACTGCGTCGTCGCACATGAAGGAAGGCCCCGTTGCCGTGTTGGATTCGTCGACTCCGGCGGGCCAGACGACCGTGTCCGCTCCCAGCAGCTGTTCCGCGACATCCCATAGAGCCCGAGGAGCGAGGTCGAGCATGAATTGCTCGGCGCCATTTCGGGCGAAGAGTCGATGTCCGCCGCCGCCCAGATGAGGATCGCCTCCTTCAACCGGCCGATGCGCCGTGAGCTGTTCGCTTTCTTCATCAGTAACGGGCGTCCAGGTTTCGGGATCGTCACGTCTAATCCGGGGGAGGTATCTCTCGATCAGCTTCCAGAGAGACTCACGCGCCTGACGGCAAAGTTCAGGATCGAGTACCGACGGGAGCACGAGGAATCCATCCCGTTTGAACCTCGCGATCTGTTCCGATGTCAGCCTGTCCACCTGTGGGCTAGGAGCGACCATTACTCTCTCAATCTCTACTGGGGGGAGGGACTCTTCCGCCAGATCTGGTATGTGTAGTCGATGTTCGATGAAAAACGCTGGCTGAAGACAACGTTGAAATCGTCGGGAATGGACGGCATTCGCACCCTGCCTTCGATCTCGGTATGGATGATCGATTCGTGGATGGTATCGACCTTCGAGATCATGGTCTCGTAGATCTGGCCTCCACCTGCGACCATGATGTGGTCCGTGACGGAGGCAAGTCCATTCAGAGCGCTGTCAATCGAGGCGAACGTACGAACGACATCGGTCTCTTCGATGCCGTCCGACCGGGTCAGCACTGCATACTTGCGGTCGGGGAGGAGGCCCATCGACTCGAACGTGATTCGGCCGACGAGGAGCCACTGATTGAAGGTGAGCGCCTGGAACAGGAGCTGCTCTCCCTTCGCACGCCAGGGGATTTTCGTTCCGTCGCCAATCACCCCGTTTTCGGAACGGGCGGCCATGAGTGAGAGGTTCATAGTTGTGTCCCGATTTGCGACAGATCCGAGAGGCGGGTTGACCGGTTCGTGTCGTCAGACATCGGATCGTCAGGTCCCTCACCATAACCCTGGGGGCTTAAGCCCCCAGGCTGAAAGACACGACCCCTTTGGGGTCGAAGGTTGCCTAGTCATCCCAAAAGGAATCGGGTGAGCAGGCCGTGCCCTACGGGTTAAACGCAAGTGGCCGATTCCATCGATTTCGTCCAACAGTGATGTTCGTACAGGGGTTCGAAGCCCATCGATCTATAGAACGGCTGGCCCGATCCCACGTAGATGACTTTGGCGCCAAGGCGACCACATCGCTTCGTGCTTTCCGTCACCACTGCCTTTCCCAACCCCATTCTCCGGTAGTCGGGATCGGTCGCCACGGGTTCCACATAACCGAATCGATTCACGGCATCATACCACATCCCGCAGTAGGATGCATAGTCGCCGTTCGGGGCGAGCGCGACGAGTGTCAGATCGAAGCGAAAGTTGGGACTGGACTGCATCTTCTTCCTAAAAGGGATGATATCTTCGGGTGGCTCTCCGGGGTGGTTGAATCCGCACCACATCACGCGGTTGACCTTTCCCAGGTCGTTGACCTCTCCGAGACTTCTGAGCTCGAAACCATCGGCAACATCGACCTCCGAATCGGGGATGTCGCATCGGCTCATCGTGCGGTCCCGCTCTTCAGTATGGATGTAGCCTGCGGTCTGAAGCATGTCACGCTGCTCCACGTCGGCTTCGTGAATGAACACGCGAAGGACCTTGTGTCCGTCTTCATCTGGCCTGGCGAGTTTTGCCTCTGCGACCTCGAGCATCGTAGCACGGAGAGATCGAAATTCACGAAGTGTGCACAAGCAGCTGTCGTTCGCGTGAGTCTCAAAGATGTTGGCCGCGACGATTCTACCCTGGCGTTCCCACACATCGATGTCATTCAGGTCTTCCAGCTCTGTATTGGGATGGAAATAAGAATAGTCCCAGATAGGTTTGGAACCAGTTGCCGTCGGCGTTCTCGGGTTCGTGGCAGTCGCGGAGGAACTGGTTGATCCGTTCGAAGTCGGATTCGGGATTGTAGGATCGCTGGATGATCATGGTTAGACGGTGGCCCCATGTTTTTGCGGGCCCATCGGCAAGTCAGAGAAGCCACGGCGGGGCCAAGTCAGGATGTAGGTGCCGCGACCCTACGATGGCGGATCGAATTGTGTAAGCGCAGATTCCTCGAGACCTGCTCGAACAAGGGCCTCCCAAGGTCTGACCGGGGCTTCACCTAAAGCTGCGATCAGGTTCTTCCTGATATCATCGATCGCGGGATGAGACCCACCCTCTTGGGGTCCCAGCCGCGCGAGACGTGTGAGCGCGTCCTGTGCGAATCCCACGTTGATGACGTTGTTGTCCTCGCGGACCACTTCCCTCAGGATTTCGATCGCGGTTTTGGCCGAGGTCCCCAGGATCTCCACGCCGTGGGAGCACAGAATAACGACGGACCAAAGGGCATTTTCGCGAACCGCAGAGCGTACACGGTCGAAACGGTCGAGGCCGAAATCGACTCCGCCTCCCTCACAAACGTCACATTCGTCGGTGGGCCGGGTGAACTTGATGCTCCTTCCCTGCGCCTGATCCATGCACGGCCGGTTGTCCTCGACTTCCAGGCTGGCCATGAGAGCATCCAGACAGACTGGAACGAGTGACCGACCTACCCCCGTCGCAGCGGCTCGCCTCCCGAGACAGCCAATGGTGCCGGCGGCGACCGACCGGACATAAACCGAAGGGTCCTCGTGGAGAAGCTTCACGGCCGTATCGAGCACCTCGCCGGTCAGAGGACTCGCGTCGCCCAGACCATACACACCCGCTTTGCGAATCCACTTTACGGAGGACTTCGTCGCTTGAAGGAAGGTTTCGGTCGCATCTTCACCCACGGCGATGAGTCCGTAGGTTGCCGCCCGGCGAACGCTCTCGCGGTGATCGTAAAGCGCAGTGGCAAGATGTCTGACGGCGAGTTTGTTGTCTCCGATCGAGGCGAGACGATAGGCGGCTCCGATGCGCTGCGGCTCGGCTTCGTCGAACTTGGCACGTAATTGCTCCGAAAGTGCAACGGCAAGGATCCTTCTCTCGGTCTCGATGAGTCCGGCCGAATCCAATTGTGCAGGGGGCGGCTGCCCGGTTTGGAGCCAATGATGATGGTAGCGCCAGAGAGCAGTGACGTCTTCGTCGGCAGGGGAGAGGTCGATCCCGGTCAGCGGGTCGGTGCCGAGGCTGTTCCAGTCGATTTCGGGTACACGAACGGACGTGCGATCGGTGGTCCGATAGATCCAGAAGCGCCACATGAACCGAGGATTGTCCTCCCACGTACGCCAGTCATCTCGACGATGGTTGCCGCGATGGAAGGTGTTATGAGAGTAGAGCACGATGCTGCCCGCCTCGAGAGGGCCGGCTTCGAATTGTTGAACGAGCGGCCATCCGGTATTCGTCACGGCGTCGCGCATTCGGACGTCGTGAGCTGTCCGTTGGTTGACAATGTCGTCGGGAGCGTAGTCACTTTCCGGCCCGCTTGCCATCACGCGCTCCATACCCTCGAGCTGATAGTTGAAGTCGAGGTGATCGGCCCCGGCGAAGTTGTCGTGGTTTTCCTCGTGATCGAACGTCCAGTAATGGGAATAGGGGATGGTGGCCGTCGGGCCCATGTCCGCGCGTACCGTCTGCGGGTAGTAGAGCATTTCGATCTGGACCGCTTGATGGTGGCGTTGTTTGCGCCCGTTGTAGGGTCCGTTATCGTCTTTGTGCCAGTGCTGGTCACGGGGTCCGCTCTTGAAGGAGGCGTTGTGGGTAAAGGGGACGATGGCCCAATTTTCGCCTACAAGCTGATCGCACGCGTCCACGAGGCCCGGTGCGTTCAATACCTCCAGGATGGCAGGGACTTGTGAGGGTGTGACACGCTCGCCAGCTTCGTCTGCCTGTTTCTCGTCTTTGTAAACGCGATGATGAACCTGGGATGGAATGCCGAGGCGGTCGGGTGAGAGAATCACGATGCCGCGGTAGGCGAAATCCCGGGCCAGGTCTTCAGGTTCGGTATAGGCGATGGCGTTGCTCAACTTGGTCTCCACTGCAGAGATGGATTGTGGGGCGAAAAAATGAGTCCAAGACCTACGGTTGCTGACGCAGTTCGAAGCCGTTGCCTTCAGAATCCTTGAAGGTTGCGACACCAACAGGAACCCCGCCATGCGGTTCGCGAAGCTCGAGCAACCGGCCGCCGAGCCGCTCGATGTCGGCCTGGATGGATTCGATGTGATCGACTTCGAGGTTCAGGCCCGCGTGAGGCAAAGGGCTTTCGTTTTCCTCGTTCCAGGATGGATCGATTACGTGCAGTGCGACTTCAATGCCTCCGAAGTCAAGTTGCATCCAGCCATCAGACTCAAAAGTGGGCTTCACGTCGAAGGCGCCGGTATAGAATGCCTTCGCGCGGTCCATGTCGTGAACATAGTGAATCACGATCGGGCTTTCACGATGCTCTCCTTCTTGAATACGTCGACCGGTAACTATTCGTGCGCACCACGCTCGCGGAGCATTGTCGCGATTTCATCCATCCTCGTTCTGGTAGGATGCGAGCGCATCGAAAACCCGCTCCCTCGTTCCACTTTCGGAACGAAATGTGAAGAGGGATCGGTCCAGATCGAGACCGTGGTTCAGCACGTATGCGCGTGCACGGGAATAGGCTTTGCCAGTAAGCTGCTTCATTCTTGCTTCATAACCACCTTGCGAGCGGTTGAAGCCGTCGTGTGGTGATTCCATCCACGGAGCACGATGTTTTCGCTGTACTGGTGAATGTCTTCCTTCCGGTCCTTGCCTGAAAACATGCGAGCGATAACGACTTTTCGGGGTGTGTCCGAATCACTGGTTTCGGATCCGTGGACGATGAAGTAGTCGAAAAACGTGACATCCCCGGGTTCGGCTTCGATGATAGTCGCTTTCTCGAAGGAGTATTTGGCGTGAAAATCGGGGTTGTTCTCCCGGGAACCCTCCATTCGGCCGTTCCGATGCGAACCTGGATACACTCTGAGCGCACCGTTCTCCGCGGTCGCCACACCCAGATGAATCATGCCAGCGATCATCGTGTCAGACTGAGTAGGGAGATAACTCCAGTCCTGGTGCATGTGAAAAGGTGTCTCGCCATCGGACTTCTGTTTTACGAACAGGGTGTTGTGGTTGAGCACGATGTCGGGACCGATGAACTGTTCAACCAGATCTAGGAATCTTGGTTCCAGTAGCGTGGCCATCCAGATACCGGAGTACTGATGTACGTTGCGCGTACCGAAGACGCCGTTTTCGGTCTTGTCCTCTCCGTGTGATGCCAACTGCTCCACGATCCGGTCGAATTCAGCTTCTAGCGTGGCGACCTCCTGCGGTGTGAAAACGCTCTTCGCAAGGTAATAGCCGTTCTCTTTGAAGAATTCCCGAGCCTTATCCATGATCCTCCTCCGCTCCCGCAACATATCCCTTCTCGAGGCAGTAGGCCAAAGCACGCAGATGGGAAGAAATCACCAGGGGGCTTCCGGCAAGAGAGACATTTCAGACTGTTGAGTGGTTGCTCGCACTTCGATATCGCTGAACGTCGATGGCCCACGGGTCAATCGTATAACCTCTACCGGCGAAAGTTTGACAAGACCCTCCACTTCGCTGGAGGGGCGTGAGATTTCGGTCGTCGTGGCCAGGAAAAGGGTCGAGCGCGGTGTGCCGGATATGAGGGATCCTCCGACGACCAGGGGTCGCTGTTCCGGGTGCCCCTCTATGGTGACCCGATCGGGAAGGGTTGTGACCGGGCTGAACATGTCGGTTGTCCGGACGCCGATCGGTGCGGGGATCTGATGAACGGACACATCTGCTTCTTCTCTGGCCTCACGGACCGCGCATTCCCACGGAGATTCACCGGCTTCACGATGGCCGCCGATCCGGAGGACGTAGACCCCGTCCGATTTGCTATGGGCACCGAAACAGAAGACATAACGGTCACCCTCCCGAAGCAGGACTCCGGCTGTGTGGACGTCTTCGACAGAAATGACCGGCATTGTCAGAAACTCGTGCAATGATCAGGGGCCAAGAATGCGAACTGCTGCCTCGTTGTTCCGCTCAGTTGCGAGATCGAGCGGTGTCCGTCCTTGGGCATCTGGGATCGTCGGACTGCTCCATGGTCGAGCAGGAACTGAAGACAGCGCTCGACGTCTCGATCTCCGGACAGGACTCTGTGGAAAGCCGTTTGTTTCTGGTTGCCACTGGCTTGATTCGGATCTGCACTGTGGCGCAGAAGCGCCTTTGCAACCTCGAGGTTCGCTTTGTGGAGGTGTGCCGCGAAGGGGCGAACCCGCGCGACACGCGGGAAACATCCGCACCGCCGTAGCCGCCGTCGCGGAGTCGAACGGTGATTTCAGATCGGCCCAACGGTCGAACCCGCTTTCGTGCGCGATAAGTCCTTGCGCGTTCTTCAGGGAAAACCGGGCGTCGAAGACTGATCGTCCGACCGACCCGCCCATTCTGGCAGACGATCGCGAATCCGGCGTGTCGCTTCGACGTCGCGTGCGGCGTGTGCCTTGACGAGATTCTTAGCCTGGTTTCTGAGCTGGCGAAGATTGGCGTTGGGGGAAGCGATGCTGCAGACATGGACACACTCCTTCTCGTCGCCCGGTGTCCGCGTGGTCAGGCAGAAAGAGTGTCTGTGTTGGAAGACTGCAGAAAGGAGAGGCGGCCTCAGGCCTTCTCGCGGACTCGGGGGCGTCCTCGTGGCGCCTTGACCAGATGTTACGGAGTCGAGGTTGGGGTGTCAAGAGTGGCAGGAGACGAAGTGCTGAATGCAGAGTGCAAAATGCAAAATGGGGAGGCTGGGTGAGGCGAGAAAAGTTGTGGAGTAGCCGCTAGAGAGACGTATTCTGTCATTGATGGTTTGTTCATTTTATAGAGTTTTCGACTCCTCAGGTTGCAGATGACGCCGCGGGCGATTCTGACCGGGCTTGCGATGGCGGCGTGGGTCAACTTCTGGCCGACGTATTCGACGCTGATCGTGCACTCGACGCGGGCGGATTACGCCCATCTGTCCCTAGCTCTGTTGATTCCGTTCATCCTCCTGCTGTTGTTGAACAGCCGCTTTTCGGAGCGACGTCGTCTGGTTCCCTCCGAGTTGTTGGCGATCTGCTGCATGGGAATGATCAGCGCCATGATGCAGGGGGAAGGGCTGACGTATTACTTCCTCGGGACGGTGACGGCGCCGACCTACTTCGCGGATCCCGAAAACCAATGGGGTGAGCTGCTGCTCCAGAATGTAGCTGAGTGGGCGATTATCACGGACCCCGAGGTGTCGGTCGGGTTCTACGAAGGGTTGCGGGACACCGAGGCGTTTCCTTTCCGGAGCTGGATGGGAATCGCGTTCTGGTGGGGGACGTTCTTCGCGGCGATTCTGACGGTGACGCTCTGCATGAGCATCATTCTGCGGCGGCAGTGGTCGGAGAACGAACGCCTGGCGTTTCCGATTGCGAGCGCATTGCTCGAGCTGACGGGCGTGTCGGGCGGCCAACCGTCGCTGATGAAGCACATGAAGAATCGGCTTTTCGTGACGGGTTTCTGCGTGGTGTTCGCGTTGATCAGCTGCAACATCCTGTCATGGTTCTCAGAGGCGATGCCTGCGCTTCCGATTCTTCACGGGCGACTTTCCAATCACGTCATTCAGCTGGGACGCGGTTTCCCCGCGTTCCGCCCCAATCTGAGCGTTCTAACGATGTCGTTCGGCTACTTCACGGAGTCGGACGTCCTCCTGAGTATCTGGTTCTTCCACGTGCTTGCCGTTCTTCAGACAGGCATCTACAACCGGCTGGGATACAAGCTTAGTAACGCAGACCCGTACGGATCGTTCAGTCCATCCATCGGATGGCAGTGCTTCGGGGGACTGATCACGGTCGTGGCGTGGGGTCTGTGGAACGCACGTTCCCATTTGAAAGCTGTGTTTCAGAAGGCGGTCCGGGGCGAAGGGCCCGATGATTCCGGTGAAGTGCTCTCCTACCGGGCGGCCGTGGTGCTCCTCGTGGGTTGCACGGCGTATCTCTTCTTCTGGGTTCATCGGGCAGGGCTGGACTGGGCTCCCACGTTCGTGTTCTGGTTCGGCACGTTCGTCCTGTATCTGGGAATGTCGCGCATCATCATCGAAAGCGGACTCATCTATCTGCGAGGCCCTCTGACGGCACAGGCCTTCACGTGGCATATCTTTGGCGTGTCCGGTCTTGGACCTATTGGTGCGACGGCGATCGGGCTAACGAATGCGTTCTTCTGCGACGGGAAAACGTTTGGGGCGCCGATCCTCGCTCACATTCCGAGGCTGGGGTCCGCGATGGATCGCGAAAGCCGGCGCAAACTCGTCCCCGCAGTGCTCGTCGCCTCCGCGATCGGGGCGGCGACGGTGATCTCGTTCATTCTGTTCGAGGGATACCGTGTACGCGGCAGTTATAACTTCGGCGCGCGGGCGTTCAACGGATCGACGGACAGTGCACGCGGACTCTGGATCCTTACTGCGAACCGAATTCAGCAGAGCACGTTCGGGACAGACTGGGTGCGACTGGGGTTTCTGTCGTTCGGGTCCGTGTTCGTGGCTGCGCTCTATCTGATTCGCCGCCAGTTTCCCGGGTTTCCGATTCATCCAATCGGATTCACGTTCTCGGCGAACGGGTTTACCTACAACAGTGTATTCTCGTGTTTCCTGATCTGGGCGATCAAGGGCCTGATTCTGCGCTTGGGGGGTTTACAGACGTATCGTCGTCTGATTCCGCTGTTCCTGGGGCTGATGGTGGGGTATTTGGCAGGTGTGGGGATGGGGGTGGTGGTGGACTTTTTCTTTTTCTTTGGCCACGGGCACCATTTGATTACCTCGTTTTGAGGTCGTGAGGTCCCTCCTAAGCTAAAAGCTTCGGAAGGCAGGCGTGAGGTCGTGAAATGGGAAATGGCTGTGAGCTCTCAAAGGGGATGCGGTGAGACGATGAGCCAAAACACGGTGGACTGGAGCGGGATCTACAAGCAGGCGCTCGAACAGGGCGGACTGGTGGTTCCGTATCGTGAAGTCGGGCCGCAGTACGGGCTGGAGGAAGTCGAAGCCGCAGTCGAGGCCATGCAGGGTGACATCCTGACGCAGGGGCCGTTCCTGAAGGCCTTTCAGGATGAGTTCGCTGAATACGTCGGGACGGATTTCGCGCTCGGTGTCTCCAGTTGTACGGGTGCGCTCGAGATTGCGACGCAGCTGCTGGAGATCCGCGAGGGAGATGAGGTGATCGTTCCGGCGATCACGTTCATCGCGACGGTCATTCCACTTTTGCGTGTGAAGGCGAAGGTCGTGTTCGCCGATCTGGATCCGGAAACCCACTTGATTTCGCCGGCATCGATCGAGGCGCAGATCACGGATCGCACAAAAGCGATCATCGTGGTGCATATGAACGGCATGCCATGCGATATGGATCCGATCATGGATCTTGCACGCAAGCACGACCTCAAGGTGATCGAGGATTGTGCCCACGCGATGGGGGCGGAATACAAGGGGACGAAGGCGGGAGCGATCGGCGACATCGGGTGCTTCAGCTTTCACACGGTGAAGAACATCAGTACGCTGGGTGAAGGTGGAATGTTGACGACGAACGATGCGGAATTTGCCAGACTGATTCCGCTGTCGCGCTGGGTCGGGATGGATCTTTACGAGGACCTGGAGAAGTACTGGATTCCTTTTTTCTACGACATCCGTAGCGTCAAAGGGGGTGTGCCCTACAACTTCTGTCTGGGAGAAGTGCAGGCGAACGTCGGGCGAGTGCAGCTGAAGAAGCTGGCGTGGATGAACGACCGTCGTCGGGAGATGGCGGCTCGCATCACGGCGGGGATCGCCGATCTGGAGGAAATTACGGTACCGTCAGTGCCCGACGATCGCGTTCATTCCTATCACCTGTATCCAGTACTTTACGACGGCAGCGGCTATGGGACGAACCGCGATCACTTCATGGACGTCCTGTTCCACGAATTCGGGATCAAGACGGCGCCCCATTACCTCCCGCCTTACAAGTTCGAGATCATGCGAGAGATGGGGTATCCGGAGGATCTGTGTCCCGAAGCAGAGCGGATCTATTCGCAGTTGACGAATACACCGATGAACATGTCGTTGACGGACGAACAGGTGGACTACACGATCGAATCAATCGTGAAGACAGTCGAGAAACTCCGGTCCGGGAACACGAAACCGGAAATGAACTTTTCGTGAGGGAGTGCACAATGAAAGCTGCCATTCTGGATGCACCGGGAAAGCTGAAGGTCGCCGATGTCCCGGACAAGGAACCGAACGGGAAGGAAGTCCTGATTCGCGTGAAGTGCTGCGGTATCTGCGGGAGCGATGTGAAGATCTTCCAGGGAAAGTGGACGATTCCGCTGCCGCGCATTCTGGGGCATGAGTTCTCGGGTGAGGTGATTTCCGTCGGGAAGGAAGTCGAGGGGTTCGAGGTGGGAGACCGGGTGAGTGTCGACCCGAACGAGATCTGCGGTGAGTGCGAATACTGCCGGACGGATCGCCCGAACTTTTGCGAGAATATGATCGATCACGGGATTCTTGTCGACGGCGGGTTCGCAGATCTGGCGATCTGCGGAGAGAAGGCCGTTTACAAGCTGCCAGATAACGTGAGCTACGAAGAGGGCAGTTTTCTCGAGTTAATGTCCTGCGCGGTCCACGCGATCAATCAGGCCGAGATCAAGGTGGGTGATACGGTTGCCGTTTTCGGCGGAGGGCCGGGCGGTCAGATCCTGCATCAGCTGGCGCGAGTGGCGGGTGCTTCCGAGGTGACGATGTTCACGCACTCGGAGGAGAAGCTCGATCTGGCCAGAAAACTGGGCGCCACGAGGGCGGACAATCCAAAGCAGGTCGGCCTGTTCAGCCGAAAGTACAATGTCGTGATCGATGCGGTTGGGTCGAGTCTCGTGTTCGAACAGGGGCTGAAGATGGTAGAGAAGAACGGTCGGTTTGTCCTGTTCGGTCAGGCGCCGGAGGGCGAGATCGGGAAGGTCGACCTGTTCAATTTTCTGATGGAAGAAGCGAAGATCATTCCCTCGTTCATCAATCCGTACACAATGGATCAGTCGGTTCAGATCCTTGGCAACAAGCAGATCGATGTGGAATCGTTGATCTCACACGAGGTCGGGCTGAGTGAGGTGCAACGAGGCTTCGACATCAACATCAAGAAGGAGCCCGGGGCGGTAAAGATCCTCGTGCGCCCGAACTGACGTCCACCCGCCGACATAAGATCTGTGCGAGGCTGCGTTACGACTTCCCGAAGGTGTGAAGGTACCTTGGGCGTTGGTAAACCGACCTGAAGCCGAGACGCTCGTAGATGCGCTGGGCGGGGCCGTCGGTTCCGACCTCGAGGGCGGTCCAGCGGTTTCCGATCGTCTGCGAATCGGTCACAATTCGGGCGACGAGGTTCGAGGCGATCCCTCGGCCACGGTAGGACGGCAGTGTGCCGACCAGATCGACGTAACCCATTCCCTCGTGTGAGTAGAGAAGCGCGGTTCCCGCTGGTTCTCCTTCGATCCTTGCGAGATACAACCTGACTTCGGGTGAATCGAGCGCGGATTCAGCTCTCTCACGCGTCTTCTTCGGTAAGCCGAATTCCTCGCACATCACCCCCATCCAAGCTCCTATCCCATCCACGTGGGTTCTTTCGATTTTCAACGCATCGGTCTTCCTGGGTTGACTGAGGCGATCGCACACCATTGCGTTCGCCTGTAGTGCGAATTCGAATCCTCGTTGTTCCAGGCGTTTCGCGAAGTCGGGGGGACGTACGTTCGACGACAGGGTAAAGGCGCAGTCGAATCGCTTCTCCTCGAAGAAACGGAGGGCGTCGTCGATTAACCCCTCCACGCGATCATCGGCGACGTCGACCTGAACAACGCGATGGAGCATCGTGATCTTGATGTGGTCGTCACTGAACGCGACGGCTCCGTTCAGGTCGGTGCGATCGCACCAACGACTGCGGAGAGCGACCCAGGCGTTCTCGAACGTGGCGACGAACGTGGGGGGGACCATTAGGAAATTATGAAAATGGAAATTGCGGATTCCCGTCCAAAGACTTCCAGTCGGGCGTGAATTGCTCCTTTAGACTCCAGTCGCTTAGAAACCTGCGCTACGGCAGTAATCGTACATCGTCTTGCTGCGTTTCGACTCGATGACCGCATCGTCGCCGGGTTGGCCGGCGCCGGGGCACGAGGTGACCCAGCGGTCGTAGCCGTTGTCCTTGAGGATCTTCGCGCAGCCTTCAAAGTCGAGACACCTGGCTTCACCGACGGCGACCCAGCTCGGGTTGTATTTCCCGGGTTCACGAACGGTGCAGCTCGAGTAATCCTGAAGATGTACGTAGTTCAGCTGGCTCTTGAAATCGTCGAGGGATTCGACAGCGTCGTACCCCCACAGGTCCGCGTGAGAAACGTCGATACAGAGTTTGGCCTTCTTCAGGTTGGCCATGTAGAGTTTCCACTGATCTATTGAATCGACGGCAAGGTTCGTGTGGACGTGATAAGTCAGTTCAAGTCCGTATTGAGAAGCATAATTCTGCCACTCGTCCGCCTTCTCAGCCGATTTTACGATCTCCTCATCTGTGGCCTCGCGGCCTTCCGGTTTTATCCCACTCATATATAAGAAGCAATCTGCTCCGACCTCGGCCGCGAAGTCCATGCGACGGCGGTTCCGTTCCTGGTGCGCGCGATCGTCGACTTCGGGCGCCCCCTGTGCGCTGAAGCAGCATATGGGCATGCCAGTATTGTCACACGCTTTACGGACGACGGTCGGGGTCCCCAGCCATTCGATGGGGAGGCGACATTCCCACCCGTCCCAGCCGGCAGCCTTCAATGCCTCGAGTCCAGGCTCGAGATCGGGTTCTTTCCAGCGGAGCGCGCAGTATCCGAGTTTGAAAGCCATGTGGGAGGTCCTCCCGTGAATGAAAAGTGAAAAAGGTAAAATGAAAACCGGATCCGGGCTGCGCCCGGTGTCGCGGAGATCCGAATGGATCCCGGCCAAGGAACACGCCGGGATGACAATACCCGTGTGCAAGTTCTAGTCAACTCCCTATAGAATCTCATTCAACGCCTTCTCAAGCGTCTCGACGGTGCGGTCGACGTTGTCGAGCTTGTCGAGACCGAACAGTCCGAGCCGGAATGTCAGGAAGTCGTCCGGTTCGTCGCACTGGAGTGGGACGCCTGCTGCGATCTGGAGACCGGCGCCCGCGAATTTCTTCGCGATTTCGGGATCGTCCGTGTAGCTGACGACGACGCCGGGCGCCGTGAAGCCTTCGGCTGCGACGCTTCCGAATCCCTTGTCGGCGAGCAAAGCGCGCACCTTGTCGCCGAGTTCCTGCTGGCTTGCGCGCCTCTGAGCGAATCCCCCCGCTTCCGTTTCGACGATAGCGTCGCGGAACTTTGTGAGTGCGTCGGTCGGCATCGTCGCGTGATAGGCGTGGGCACCGCCCTCGTAGCCTTCCATGATCTCAAGCCACTTCGCGAGATCGCAAGCGAAGCTTGTGCTCTGCGTCGATTCGATACGCTCACGTGCGAGCGCACCGAGCATGACGAGGCCGCTCGAAGGCGACGCGCTCCACCCTTTTTGCGGGGCGCTGATGAGGACGTCGACACCGCACGCTTTTATGTCGACCCACATTGCGCCGGAAGCGATACAGTCGAGGACGAAGAGACCTCCGACTGTGTGAACGGCGTCGGATACAGCCTTGATGTAGTCGTCGGGCAGGATCAGGCCGGAGGACGTTTCGACGTGAGGCGCGAAAACGACGTCGGGTTTGTTCGATTCAATCGTGGAGACGACCTGGTCAATCGGTGCCGGAGCGAAGGGCGACTGGGGCCCATCGACGATGGGACGCGCCTTCAGGACGATCGACGAGGTGGGGATGTTGCCCTGTTCGAGAATCTGTGTCCAACGGTAGCTGAACCAGCCGTTGCGAATGACGAGCGTGTCTCTTCCGGACGCAAACTGACGTGCGACCGCTTCCATCCCGTAGGTGCCACCTCCGGGAAGGACGACAACGGCTTCCGCTGCGTAGACCCTCTTGAGTGTCGAGGAGATGTCGTTCATCACGCCCTGGAAAGTCTGAGACATATGGTTCAGGGCGCGGTCGGTGAAGACCACGGAGTACTCGAGGAGGCCGGTGGGATCGACTTCGGATCGGAGACCGGGCATGGTGTTCTTCCTGGGCTTGGGTGGTGTGGAGCGAGATTAGGAAAATAGGGAAATAGGAAATCAGGCTATTGAATTTCTTCCAAGCCTTGAGGACTGGCTACAGGGCGCCCTCAAGGTAGGCGCGGAAAGCCTCTGGTCGATAGATGAGGTCGCGCTGAATTTCGATCGAGGGCAGGCGATAGGGATGTGACTCCTTCGTGACGTAACGAGCGGACATGGGGGGACCTCCGCCTGGCTCATCTTCACCTTTGACCCCGAGGAGGTCGGCGAGGCGGACTTCTTCGCCGTCGGCCTGGTAATGCGTGCCGACGAACCAGAGACGGCCGAAGCGATAGCGCTCGGAAACCTAGCGCTCTGCTTCACTGCTCCAGCTCGTTCCAGTGAAGGCGAAGTCCTTTGGAACAATACCCAATTCCCGGTTGAGCGTCGCATCGCAGGTCTCGAGTTCCCACGCGAGCTTCGAGCCATCGGGGTCGTCCGCAGTGAGTTCGGACAGATTGGGATGCGTTACGGTGTGGGCGCCGATGTGCCAGCCGAGGTCCACGAGTTCGTGGACCTCGTCCCACGTCATCGTGTGATCGTGACGCGGGCTTTCAGGGTCGAACCAGTTGGTGTTGATGAAAAGATTCCCTGAGTGGCCGTGCTGTTGGAGGATCTGGTGAACGCCGTGCCGCATAGACTTCTCGGGATGATCGAAGTCGAACATGATCGGCCGATCGGGAAGAAGGCCGTTGTCGTTTCGCCAGGCGTCGAGGTCGTCGTAGTCGATGGAGGCGAAGCCCATTTCACTGGCGATGGCGACGAGGGTTTCGAAGTGCTCAGCAGTAAGGGGGAAATCTGCCGGGCCACGGTCTTCAGAAAGACCGTGGCACATGGTGATGGGGATTCGGGTCATGGCTTCTTCCTGTTGAAAGGACTGGTGCGAGTTCAGCCCGAGCAGAAGTGGGGGCGTAGCATTAAGGCAGCAGTAACTGGTCGATCATAGGACCGGCATACGAGGGTGCGGACGGTCAAAAGTCCTGGTTCAGTTGCCGAGTCAGTCGCTCGTGCTTGCGAAGAGGCAAGCTCAACACGTGGTGTTTTCCGTGGATCTGAACGGTTGTCACGCCGAACCGTGCCTGCAGCCAGGATTGGCTCGTGTCTACGGATTCAATGTCAGAAAACGGAATCGTGATGCTGGAGCGTCTGGCACTGAGCGCGTTCGTGAACTCTATGCGATCGTGCCAGATCATGATGAGATCCAGCAAGCCGCCGCAGAGGCTCAAAAACAATCATGTAGAGGAGGCCGTAAGCCGGCAGGCTGACGAAGCGCCAGTCCAAATGATAAACAAGGAGCGTTGTGCCCCCAGAGATGGTCGTGAGACCGAAGATCGACAGCCAGGGATTGTGGAAGAGCCAGTTGGGAGTGAAAGCGTCGTCGGGATAGAGGCGAGATTTCTGCAGACGCCAGTGGTATATTCGCAACTCGGCGTAGAAACTCGTCGACGTGTAGTCGGACAGGAACCAATACATGAACAGCAGGTAGTCGGCCACGAGGCTCGTGCCCCACAAGAAGAGTTGAAGGGGCACTTCGACACCCAGGATGATCGATACAGGTGCGACGGCCGCGAGAAGGGATACGAGTAGAAAGAGGGTTCGTCTGTTGAAATGGAGGAGGTCTTCGCCTCCCACTTCGATGGGGAAGACGCGCTTAACGGATCGCCAGAGCGCGATCAACCACACAATACCCACAATGGCAGCAACCGCTTCGACGAGCCATCCGTTGCCAAGCAACGACACTGTGCCTATCCCGTGATTTCCGACAACTCGACCTGGCGTTTCTCCTTTCCCGCGAGTTCGGTGGCGGCCAGAATCTGCACGCAGCGGCGACCGTCATACATCGATATTGGCATCTCTTTTCCTTCGAGTAACGCGTCGAAGAAGATGTCGGGCGGTCGGGAATCGGGTGGGACGAAGTTCCGATGATATTCGTTGAGGGGTTGCCAGGTGTCCTCACCCTCTTTGTAGAGCATGAGCGGAGCGGTGTCGCCGAAGTCCATCTTGCAGGACGGGTTGTCGCCGCGCACCTGAACGATGGCGCCATTGTATCCGAATATTTCCGTGGCGAGGGGCGCCCGTGATTCCGTTTCGCTGGTGTGGAGCGTGACGAGCATCTGGTCGGAATAGCGGTAGACAGCGACGTTGTTGTCTTCGACAGGGAGACTGGGGACTCGGCTACCTCCGAGAGACACGACCGACTCGGGCATCCCGAACATCCACAGCATCCAGAATACTGAATGGGATCCCGCGTGGTAGAGGGAGGCACGTCCTTCTGCCTCAGCATCTAACCAGGGATCCTCCGGATCGTTCTGGATCTTTCCCGCATCATAATCCTGGGCTCGATACTTGTCGTGGCCGTGTCGCCGGCGGACGTGGAAGATGGGACCGAGCTCGCCTGAATCGACGGCCTGTTTCATCCGTTCGTGTGCTGGGGAAAGCCGCAGGTTGTAGACGGGCATGACGTGGACGCCGGCCTTCTCGGCGGCGGCGATCGCTTCGTCTGCCTCGGCCGGCGTCCGGGTGAACGGCTTTTCGACCATGACGTGCTTGCCGGCTTCGGCGGCTGTGATGACGTGCTCGGCGTGCAACTGTGTTTCAGAGCAGATGCCGACGGCGTCGATATCTTCGCGGGCCAGGAGTTCGTCGAGATCGGCGGTAAATTCGACGTTGAACTGTTCGGCACCAGCCTTGCCGCGCTCGGGATTGGCATCCCAGACGGTGACGAGGTCGACGTTGGGATGATTCGTGGCGGCTGTGCAGATGCCATTTGCGTGAGAGAACCAGAAACTGAGTTGAGCGAAACCTATTCTGTCTTTTGGCATTTGTTTCTCCTAGAGAGAATCTTTCACCGCAGCTGCCTTCGCTAAAGCTACGGCAAGCCAAGGAGAGCGCGGAGAGCGCTGAGAAAGGCAAGAGGGTTCGGGTTGACGGACTGTGCCTACTCACCCAGGCGCCCTGGTCCCCGAGTACAGGCATGTTCTCCAAGCCCGATTAACCGTGTTCTCCCACGTCAGTGACACCATCATCTGATCTCAACGGACTTACCTGTCCTGGCCGATTCGTGCATCGCGGCGACGACGCGAAGCGCACGTAATCCGTCGTCACTGTGGCGATCCGCGTACGGATCGTTTGGTTTGGGTTCTCGACCTTGGATCTTATCGATGAAGTGGTCGGTTGAATTACCGTAGTCTGAAAGATCCGTTGCCAATTTCCAGCCGTCGCGCCGTGTGGGGGTGTAGAGTCTCTCCCGTTCGAGGCGATAGCTGGAGTCGGCTCCGTAGATATTGACTTCGTCCTGGTATTCCTCGCTGTGTTTAATGCCGAGAAAGGTGGCGCGAAGACCACCCTGGAGTTCAAGGCGAGCTTCGATGAAGGTTTCTTCGCGTTCTCCCTCTTCGTAGTCGATGACGGCGCTGACCGAGAGGACGGGCCTACCTGTGAGCCACGGAAGTAGGTCCGTAATGTGGACGGTTCGTCGATGGAGCATACCCCCGTCTGTCGGCCCGTGACGGTCGGGGCTCCGGCGCTGGATTGCAGTGAGCGCCTGCAATTCGAGCTCTCCTGACGAGATCTTTCGGCGGACATATTCGGTGCTGGACATAAAATGGCGTGTGAACGCGGTCTGAAGAAGAACATCGCTGGACTTGCTTAAAGTGACAAGCTTTTCGGCGTGCTCGACGGTGACCGTGATGGGTTTGTCGACGAGCACGGGCACGTCGTGCTCGAGAGCCGCTTTACAGACGTCGAAGTGCGCGGCATTCGAGGTGCTGACGATGAGCCCGTCGATCAGATTGGCGTGGAGCAGAGCATGGACATTCGAGAACGTGCGGCTGACGGACAATCCTTCAGGGCGAGCCTCCAGCGCATCCTGTGAGACGTCACAGACAGCAGTGACGTCGATGTCCGATCGTTGAAGGAGATTTGGGATGTGATAGTTTCGGCAAAAGGAGCCGAGACCGATTACACCGATTCGTGTCTTGCCCATCTGCGTCTCGCTGTGAAAAGGGGAAAGTGCAAAATACGAAAGAGGAGGCGTGCGCGCTTGAGTTTTTCACTTGATGACCCGGACGGATGGGCTATGACCAGTGCGTTGCAGGGCACCTCCTGTCCGCGGCAAGGGCCGAGCCCACCTGCCCCTCGCAGTATCCATACTGGGTTGCCTCTTTCTCCCGACCACGAGTGGATATCGGGAACCTTCAATGGAAGGGGGCTGCCATGCCTTCGTTGTTATCTCCCAATCCGTCCATCGATCAGCTCAGGCGCGGTGCCAAGGAGCTTCGCCGTGCCTAAGAGGCATGTGAATCCGATGCGGTCGAGCTGGTTTCCACCCTACACCCTACCTACTCGAAAAGTTCCTCGCAACTTGGCGCAGTGCCCCTCCGCGATGCCAGCTTGTGGTTGCGCGGGATCATTACTTCGACGATTGGACGAGGCTCAAGGAGTATTGTGATTGGGATCTGGCCGTGGTCGAGCAGAACCTTCCGTGGATGAAAGCACTTCTGGACGAGAAGCCGGAGCGAGCGCGTCAGGCCATCATGCGATTCCGTCGCTCTTGCAAACAACAACATTCCCCTGGTCGAATTATTGATGACACAGGGTGCCACGCTCGATACGAAGACTCAGGCTGTGCTCAGCCCCGATAGTTCTCCGGCGTTTATAGATTTCGCGATCGAACACGGCACCGATCTGGAGCGCAACTTCTACAACGGAACGGTTTTGTCGATCGCTGCCTACTTTGGGGCTGCCATGTCCGTAGCCCACTACATCAAACGGGGTGCGGATGTGAACGTTCGGTGCGAGACCCAAGACAACAAGTCCGGCGAAACGCCGCTCCATCGCGCTTCGCTTTGCGATCCGCGACTTCGCGGTCATTCTTATGATTCGTTGGATTCTGATCGAGACTTTCCCGGGACGGTCACGGCCTTGATCGAGGGTGGCGCCGATGTGAACGCACGGACCAATGTCGGGGAGCGATCTGACATTGGGCCGGGTGTCATCTCACAGGCGCAAACGCCACTGCACTACGCGGCAGCTGCAGGTATGGATGCGGTAGTGGATCTTCTGTTGGAGGCAGGTGCGGATGTTGGTGCGGAAACGGCTGATGGAGAGAAGCCCGTTGACTACGCGCGGAAGTACGAGCGAGAGAGCGTGATTCGGAGATTAGGAAATTCAGCAATTGCTGCGAGGGATATCGCGAGGCGCCCCCGGACATTGTCCGGGGGCGTTCTCATTCTGGGTCTACTGCTGGAGCCTGGAAAAATGAGCGCAGTCTGCTGCCTCGGAGGAGGGATCTCTCACGTCGTCGGTGGCTTCGCTCTCTGACGTTCGAGATGACTGTTGCTGCGATGCTGGGAGGGCCCCTCTTGTCGATCACGTTAGCCTGTCGGCCCTCTGGGCATAGCTGTGAGGAGATCACTGCACGAGGTTCTTTTAGACGGACTACCTGCCGAAGGTCAGAGCCACACCCGATCTCCTGCTCTCCGTGCTCCCGCTCAGCTCCTCCCGCTCCACCCCCAACACTTCGCGCGCTTTCCTCGTACTGATCACACTGGCGTTTCCGTCAAGGTTGCCACGAATCTGGACCTCGTCGCCGAAGTTGGCCTCGATCAGGTCGACAGTCGGTTCTGCGAAGCGCGTGTCCGGTTGGGCGAGGAGGAACGCGTCGTGACCTTCCATTTCGAGATCGAGGGCGCGGATGTGCGCCTGGACGACGACGTCGGGGTCGGCGTAGGCCCACATCACGAGCGTTCTCGGGTTTTCACGGCTGGGTTGCAGGGAGCGGGAATCCCGCCTGTCCGTCGGCGTTCTGCACATTCGTGAAACGGAGACTGACGACGGAGGTCTCACTGCTGCGGGCAATCATCTCGCCGAAACACTCACCGATCTGCTTGGACATGCCATACGGTTCGAACGGCATGAGCGGGTGGTCTTCGTCGAGTGGGAGATACTTCGGGACGAACCAGGAGGCATCGGGCGCCCATCCGACGGCGAATGCGCTGGAGGAGAAGACGACACGGCGAAGACCACGCTCCGAAGCGGCCATGATGATATTGAAGGTACTCTGACCGTTTTTGCGATAAATCTCGTAGGGTTCGCTTTGCCGAGGACCTGGAATGGCGCCCGTGTGGATTACCGCGTCTGCCTGGGCGACAAGATCCGTGACACGGACGGTGTCGCAGAGATCGGTTTGAACGAAGCGCGACGGTGTATCGTCTAGCGCTCGCGCATCTGTCCCAACGACGTTGTCCCCACGATCGACAAGTCGTTGCACGACACGTTGGCCGAGTCGGCCCGCTGCGCCTGTAACGAGGATCATAAGATGACCTCAGGAAGTGCCATGTTGACTGAACGTGCTGGAAGCTGCGATGCGAAACTCCGCGATGAGTGCCTTTACGCGATTCCCAGCCCGATCAACCGATCTGCATTTCGCCACAAAAGCTTGTCGAGTATCTCGTCACTAATGTGGCCGTCCGCGTTCTGTGCCTTCAGCCACTCGATGTGCTGGAAATCGATTTCCTCGTCTGTATGATCAAGCCCCATCATCAGGCGATCCTGAAATTCATCGATGAACTCGTAGGTGAATGACGGATCGCGGGTGAGGAGGTTGTAGCCGGATCCAGCGGACAAGTCTCCACACAGGTTCGGATATTCACGAAAGAGACGAACGAGCGTTCCACCTGGTTTCACAGGGGTTGTAGGGTACGTCGGCTTCGTCTCCACAGTGACGTCGCCGCTGATCTCGCTCCAGAAAGATTCGCTGTGGCCGAAGAAGTTCACGCCAGGAAACTGTTGGAGGGTTTTCTCGAAACGCGGGAGACCGACGGTATCGATGACGCCATAGGTGTTCGTTTTTTCAGGGGGTGAGGTGTGGAAGGTGACGGGAATACCGTGATGCTGGACGGCGGCAAGGAGACCCCAGAGTCGTTGGTCGTCCCAGTAGACACGTGCGGTTACTTCGCCAAGGCCTCTGGCCCCGTGTTCGACGTACTGCTCGAGGACGTGACGGAACTCCTTCTCGGTTCCGAGGTCGGATCGCCTGGGTTCGATGACGCAGAAGGGGATGAACCGATCTGGGTGCATCCGGACGATCTCGAAGACTTCGCCCATGCTCTGATGTTCTGCGGCGACTTCCGCAGAGCAAAGGGGAAGGATCACCATCTTGTCTACCCCTTTCTCCTCCATGCGCCGGATCTGCGTGTCTGGATCCATGAAGGTTAGCGGGTTTGTACCCCGCTTGATGATGGGCCATCGGAGTACGTGTCCGTGAACGTCGATGATCATGTGTTGTCCTTTGCGAGTGGAAGACAATCTACGAGGCTCTCATTGGCGAGCAGGCGACCGCCTCCGGCGAGGAGAGCCTGCCGGCGCGGCAGGCAGGAGTGGCGTAGAGAGAAACACCCAATCACAGTTCGCGAATAGCAACATCGGCCTGTAATTCCGAAAACGGACCCTTTCTTCATTCTTCATAGAATTCGTATGTTTGCGTGTCGGGTAAAAGGACACCGCTTATTTGGTCGGTATTCGGGGGCGTGTATGAGAAGCAACATGCTGGTTTAATGTTAGTCCTGACGGCATGCGGCGAGGCCACGACCGAAGGATTGCTTGCATCCGGTCCGTTGAGCAAGCCTATCCGAACGGGTGGTATGGTCATTCGTCATCCGCAGGACGGAGCTACTGTCAAGGCCCGAGGGTTCACGTTCAACGCGCAGTTGCCAAGTCCAATTGGTCAGGCGATCGTCGTGACTCTTACGATTCGAGATCAGCTGACCGGGGACGTACTCTCCACAAAGTCTATCGTGGTGAATGGTCCCGCAGCTAATCAATCTGTTTTCCAGATCGTCGTCCGCCATCCCAAGGACGGTGGATCTGTGAACGGCGACACCTTCAGCCACATCGCACACATCAAGGACCTACCGCCGGGCCGCGCTGTCACGCTCGCGACAACCGTACGTGACAGAGAGACAGGAGACGAACTCGCGGCCTTTGTGATCACAGTCAATCCAAGGTAACCAGCGAACACCAAGCTCTTCTAAAGTGCCCCCAGCATACGCTGAGGGGCACTTCTTTGTCACAGATCTGGCTGCTAAACCTCTTCCGCCAAAGCATCTACCATGGAAACCGGTACGTCGGATCGTTCATACATCGCTCGATCCCGATGTCCATCTGAATCTGCATTCCGGGCGGAAGCTCCACTCGGAACGACGCATCGTTGACCGACTCAGTCCGGTTCTCCGTCTCAGCCGGGTCGGCGGCATAGGTGGTGGGCTCCCCGGGATACGTACTTGCCAGTCGGTCGTATTGAACCGTGGTGAACCGGTGTTCCGCGAGCGTTCCTGCTTGAACGATGACGGCTCGTGGGTCGACGGCGTTCAGATTTACGAGATGAAGACCTAGGCAATTGCGTTCGACACGGGTGACGAGAGCGCCAATGTCTGGCGGTAGACCCGGTCGCTTGTGGTTCGCGTCGAAGTATCTGAGAGGTGCGTGGAGCAGTCCGCCGTTGTATAGCAATTGGGGGGCACCGAGGGTCAGTTGGATGAGCGCCTCGGTCGTGACGGGATTGTGCTCCTGCCACCAGTGGATGTGGTTGTCACGTGGATCGGTCTCGTCGCATCGGATCATATCCATTCGACGATAGACCTGGGCGAGGCTGGCCTGCAGGATTTCGACGGGATAGTTGGGGTTCTCGCCCTGAAGAAAGGCGATCCAGGGTTGCTCGTGACCGCCGTCTTCTTTGGTGTGGGAAGGGACCACCTTCCGCCAGTCGTAGCTTTCCTTTTCGCGAATGCTCTGGATCGTGTCCCAGTCTTCATCGTCGGCGGTGACGTTCCACAGCGATGCGGGATAGACGACGCCCATGGGTTGGTAGTCGAACCAGCCAGTGTCGGTAAAGCGATAGGGAACGACCCAACTCACGCTGTCGTCGTCGAGTGCCTCAAACTGCCCGATCCAGTGATGTCGCAGACTCATCTGCTCTGCGAGCTCGTGCAGATCGGCCATCTTGCCTTGTTCCATGATTTTCCGGATCTGCGCCCGAGGGAGTTCGAGATACTTCGTGTCGCGGGTCAGCAGATAGCACTGCGTCCCCGCGAGGATGGCGGCCATACCGATGTTGTAAAACCCGTGCGGCCAGGCCCAGCCGTACATGCTGCCATACCACTTTCCGCTCATATACTGGCCGACTTCACCGTCGAGACCGACGTTGTCCGGAAGCAGGCCGTCGTTGGCCTCCGCACGGTCAATCCACGCATCGATGTACTCGAGGAGCCAATCGCGGTACTTCGCATCGTGGGTGAGGAGGTAGGCATTGGTGATGAGGGAGCAGACGTGGATGTTCGTGGCGACGTCACCCTTGCTCATTCGCTCCTTCATCGCGTCACCCATGCGCCGTGCCAGCACAGGATCCTTCAGGTCCTCGATGCGTTCGATGCCTTCGAGGTCGTGAAAGGGCATGCCGTATACGGCCATGCCAGGGGAGTAGCCGTACGAGACCTCCTCGTGTTCCTCGTACAGCCACCGGGGTCCTTTGCTGCCGTTGTGCGCACACCGAATGATCTTGTGCTCGGGATCGTAGTTCTGAGCGTCGGGGTCTTCGTTCAGGTAGAAACCGGCAAACCGTCGAGCGCGGTCGAGATTCGTTGGGTGGTCCGGATCGGCCATGCACAGGAGGTAGAAGTAGATGTAACTCTCGCTCTGATGGAACTGGTCGTAGCCGATTTCATACTCTTTGTGAATGTGACCGATCTCTTCCATCAGTTGGGTCGTGGCGTCCCACTGGCGCTGGCCCAGTTCCAGAAGCCGATCTTCGCCGCCCAGTAGATACAGAAGAGGCCAGTTGTAGAAGCTCTCGTAAAAATCGTCAGCGCCGTCGCGGCTGTCGTGGATGCCTTCCTTCCAGATGATCCGGCCATCCGGATGCGTGTACTTTTGCAGGAAGGGATGGACCGCCTCTTCCATGACCTTTATGAGATTTCGTTCGAGGACGGCCCATTCGGGAGCCTTCTCCAGTGGAACTGTCGCCGTCACTTTCATCCGGTCGCTCCTTTAACGCTCCACACCGAGCCGGTGGTGTAGGTGTTCCG
Source organism: Latescibacteria bacterium UBA6620 (assembly GCA_002433075.1). Lineage (GTDB taxonomy): Bacteria > Latescibacterota > UBA2968 > UBA2968 > UBA2968 > UBA6620. The sequence continues at coordinate 68,342 of DJHM01000034.1, read as the reverse complement.
TTCAGAGCAGAGAAACTCGATCACTTCAGCGACTTCCTCCGGGTCGGAGTAACGACCGATCGGGTTGCCGGGATCCTTCAGGAATTCCTCGCTAAACCGAGGGACGACCATATCCGTCAGGGCGCGGCCGGGTTCGACGCCGTTGACGAAGACGTTCTCCTTGGGCCAGGCGTTGCCCAGGGCGCCGACGAAGGAATAAACCGCTCCTTTTGAGACGCCGTAGGGCACCTGATTCGTAGATCCGCGACGGGCGCCCGACGTGATGGTCACACAACGTCCCCAGCCGTTTTCCAGCATTTTGGGTATTGCCGCCTGGTGCGCGTAATAGACGCCGTGCACGTTGATCTGCATGACTTTGGCGAACTGCTCGGCGGTCTGCTCGAGGAACGGTTTCTCCCAGCCGAGGATTCCGGCGCAGCAGATGAGGATGTCGAGCCGCCCAAATCGATCGACCGCCGTTTCAACGGCGGCGTGAACGGCCGCTTCGTCTGTGACGTCCGTTTCCACGAAGATCGCATCCTGGCCGAGAGCCTCGATGTCGGCGACAGTCTGGGCGGCTTCTTCTTCCAGGACATCCGTGATTGCGATGTCGCGGCCCTCTGCGGCAATTCGAAGAGCGGCTGCGCGGCCGATTCCGCGCGCGCCTCCAGTGACCAGAGCGGCACGACGTTCCTTGGGGGCTGCGAAGCGAAGGTTGGGCATGGTGGCTCCGGGATGTGAAGCGACTGCGAGCGAGTGGGAACCACAGATGCACACAGATGGACACGGATGTCAAGCTCCGGAGTCTGCCGTGAATTCGGAGGTAATGCTGATGATCTCCAGAAGTGAGCGATCGATATGTGCTTCTCCCTTCCCCCATTCGGAAATCGCGGAATTCTTGATTGGAAATATGCCTCGCCCTCATTCGGAAGCTGGCTTGTTCCCCGATCCCGAATACGCTTCCTGTTGTGTCGTTCTTTTTCTGCCCCGACATTGATCGGCGACGACCTCACTTGAACGGGAGAATCTTCAATGAAGATCGACAAGATCGAATCGATGCTGATCGGCGGCGGATTCGTCGTGCGCATCACGACGGACACAGGCCTTACGGGAATCGGCCAGACGGCTTGCTGGGGCTACCCGACAGCGGTGGAAAGCATTGTGGACGTCTACAAGAAATATCTGATCGGCCAGGACCCGCTGCGGATCGAGCATCACTGGAACCATCTTTACAGAATGTCTCCCTTTCGTGGGACGGCAATCATGGGATCGGTCGCGGCGATCGACATTGCGCTTTACGACATCAAGGGTAAGCACTTTGAAGTTCCGACGTGGGAGCTGCTGGGTGGAAACGTGCGTGACCGAATCCGGTTGCACCTTCTGGGAGGGGGGCCGTCGCCTGATGAGAACGCCAAGGCAGCAAAGGCGGCGGTGAAAGAGGGGTTCACTGCGATGAAATTCGACCCTGTGGTCGGAGCCTATTACGACAAGGGCCAGGCACGGATGATCCAGGATGCCGTGGATATCACAGCGGCTGCGCGTGAGGCAGGAGGGCCGGACCTCGATCTGATTATCGAAGTCCACCGGAAGCTGACGCCGATGGTTTCGATTGACCTGGCTGAAGCCCTGAAGCCGTTTCACGTGCTGTTCATCGAGGACCCGATCCAGATCGATAGCATTTCGTCACAGGCACACATCGCAGCCAAGTCGACGGTACCCTTCGGGAATGGTGAACGTTTCGTATCGATCTGGGAATTTCGAGAGTTGCTCGAGCAGGGAGGACCGCAATACGTTAGGCCTGATGTGGCGCTGGCCGGCGGGCTGACGCATTGTAAGAAGATCGCGGCGATCGCGGAGAGTTATCACTGTGCGGTCGTGACGCACAACTTCCTGGGCCCGATCATCACGGCCGCGTCGCTCCATCTGGACGCGACGATACCTAATTTCATCACGCAGGAATACACGCTGCGTGATGAATCAGAACAACACGTGGTGTTCAAGACGACCTACGAGCGAGACGGCGGCTACATCCCGATCCCCGACACGCCGGGCCTCGGGGTCGAGCTGGACGATGCCCTGATCGAGAAAACGCCGTTCACTCCGATGAACCAGGCCCAGACGCCGCTGCGGAAGGACGGATCGGTAGCTTACGCAGTATAGGAAGGCAGAGCGGGGATCCCACCTACGCTGCTACCGCAGCTTCGGCGTGGCAGGGGAGCAGGTGTGGCGATCTTGCAACTGTCAGTCTTCAGCATCACTCTTTCTTCCTGCGATGGTAGGTGAGGGCCATCGAGATGCAGTCGCACAGCTCCGGGGCCGGAATCTCATCGTCAATCGTGAACAGAATGCTTCGGTTTCCATCATAGTCGAACGTCGTAGGATACTTCGCCCTGAAGGTCTCGATCAGATTCGTCGTGCAGATGAAGTGCACGGCGTATTCATCTTCTTCCGTGCCACGCTGGTGGATTCTGACGGTGCTCCCGCTACGGGTTGCCGTCGTGAGATAGCTCGGCTCCCCCCATTTGAGTGTTTCCTCCAGTTCTCCAACCCCCTCCGTCGCCGCGGCCGTCTAGAGGATCAGACGTCGAAGGAACATTAACTTCTCTCTGATCGCCTTCGGGTACGCGCGAAAAACGGCGGCTACTTCGGGATTGTCGATTTTGCTTTTCGAGATAGCTACCTTGCCCACGTTCGCTCCTCAGGTTGCCGAGCAGGCGTTGGACCGAGCACGCCTACGCGGAAGCTTCGGCGCTACAGGCAGGTGTGACGATTGCTTCTTCCGCAAGACCGTCGCACAGTGAGATCGCGAATCGGTGGCCACCCCTGCTCTCCTGCTCCTCATCCCTTCTCTCCGCTTCCCGCCAGGTACTGCAATCGATGCAGTCTGTGGTAAATGCCCTCCGCTTCAATGAGTTCCTCGTGTGAACCCACTTCCCTGATCTCTCCTTTGTGCAGAACGATGATCCGATCCGAGTTTCGGATTGTCGAGATCCGGTGAGCGATGACGATCGAGGTGCGGTCGGACATCATTCGCTCGACGGCTTCCTGAATCCATTGCTCGGTTTCGGTGTCAACGCTGGAGGTGGCTTCGTCCAGAACGAGGATGTCCGGCTTTCGGGCAAGGGCGCGGGCGAACGCGATGAGCTGGCGCTGTCCGGCGGAAAACGTTGATCCCCGTTCCGTGACTGGATGGGCGAAGCCGTCGTCTAGGCGGTCGATGAAACGGTTTGCGTTCACATCCGTGGCGGCCTGGACGAGTGCGTCTCGCGGGATCTCCTCGTTTCCTAGCCGGATGTTTCGCTCAATATCTCCCGAGAACAGGAACACGTCCTGCTGGACGATCGCGACCTTGGCGCGCAGATCCTCGATTTTCCATTCACAGATGTCGACACCGTCCAGGCGAATCGTCCCGCGCTGAATCTCGTAGAAGCGGTTGAGCAGGCTAATGATGGTTGTCTTGCCAGAGCCCGTGGCGCCGACGACAGCCACCCGTTCGCCCGCCGAGATCTTGAAGGAGACATCCTTGAGGACCCAATCCGGATCGCGATCGTCATCAGCTGGATCCTGGTAGGTGAACCAGACGTGATCGAACTCGATCTCACCCGCTGAGGAAGGCTGAGTGTGGTCGCCCCCTTCGCTCTCTGGCTCGGTGTCGAGGAGCTCGAAGATGCGCTCCGAGGAGGCCATCGCGGACTGGAGGATGGTGTAGCGTTCGGAAATTTCGAGGATCGGTCGGAAGAATCGAGGGATGTATTGAAGCATAGCGACGAGGACGCCCCACTGTATCCGCCCGTCGAGGACCTGACCGCCTCCGTACCAAATGACAAGAGCGATCGCCGCGGCACTGAACATCTCCATCAGAGGATAGTAGATAGAAAAGTAGAGTGTCGATTCGAGACCGGCTTCGCGGTACCGTCCGTTGATTTCGCTGAAACGATCGTGATTCCGCTTTTCGCGATTGAAGAGCTGGACAACTTCCATGCCGGAGATGTTTTCCTGCAGGTAGGCATTCAGTCGGGCCAGGCGGGTGCGCGCGCGGCGGAATGCCCGCAGCATCCGGCTCTGGAACCAGAAAGTGGCAACGAACATGAAGGGTAGAACGAGGCAGGTGACGATGGCCAGCTCCACATCCATCATCGCCATGAAAACGACAATGGCGATGAGGGTGAAGATGTCGCTGAAGACGACAACGATCCCATCGGTAAACAGCTCGTTCAGCGCGTCTACGTCGTTCGTATTGCGGGTCATGAGACGGCCGATGGGAGTTCGGTCGAAGTACTTCAGCGGTAGTCTTTGCAGGTGTGAGAAGATGTGGTGGCGGACGTCGACCATCGCCCATTGCCCGGTCATCTGCGCGACGTAGCTCTGCAGGAAGTTGCCCGTGAACTGAAGGACAAGCAGACCCACGTAAATGAGGACGAGTGTGTGCAGTCCGGCGTAGTCGCCGACGAGGATGTGATCGTCCACTGCGATCTTGGTGAGAAACGGCCCTGCCTGACGAATCACCGATGTGATGAGAATCAGGACGAACGCCAGCACCACCCACGCCGCGTACGGTTTGAGGTAGCGAAGAAGACGCAGCATCAGCCGCATCTCGAAAGGCTTCTCGCCGATCTCTTCCTCGTGGATGTCTAGGTAGTCGTTTGACATAGGGTCAGAAAAAGCAGTGGATCGGGAGAGCAGGGGAGCAGGAGTGGCAAGGGATATGTAAGGCTTCTGACGAGATCGTCACGGGGATTGGTGGCGTCTTTGTTGTGACCACACCTGCTCTCCCCCAACGCCGATCTTCAGATTTCATCAAGTTCGGTCCTCAGCTGCTGCCTGACGTACATCTCGGCGTAGATTCCTCCCGCTTCAACGAGGGCCTGATGCGTGCCCTGCTCGGCGATCCCGCCGTCTTCGAGGACGATGATCTGGTCCGCAGCCTGCACGGTGGAGATGCGGTGGGAGATGAGGATGGTAGTGCGATTCTGCATGACCTCACGGAGACCGCTGAGGATTTCTTCCTCCGTGTGTGTGTCGACGCTGGACATCGCGTCGTCGAGAATGAGGATCATGGGTTCGCGGATGACGGCTCTTGCCAGTGCGGTTCGCTGTTTCTGGCCACCTGAGAGCGTGACACCGCGTTCCCCGCCGACGGTCTCGTAGCCGTGTGGGAAATCTTCCAGGTCCTGATTGAGACGTGAGATGTCGGATGCCCATTCGACCTGGTCGGTGTCATTCACGCCCAGGGCGATGTTGTTCTCGAGCGTGTCCGAGAAGAGGAAGGAATCCTGGGGCACGAACCCGATTTGCGCACGGAGGTCGTGCAAGGGCCAGTAGCTCACAGGGATGCCGTCGATCCGGATTTCTCCGGACTGAGGCTCGATGAGACGGGGGATCAAGCGCCCCAGTGTGGTTTTTCCCGATCCGACCCGACCGACAACCGCAAGGGTAGATCCTGCTGGGATCGTCAGTGAGAGATCTTTCAGGACGTCTTCGTCGTCGTAGCGGAAAGTAACGCGGTCGAAGACGATCTCTCCTCTCGACTCTTCCGGTAAGTGAGTCTTGACGGCGTCGGTGATTTCCGGTTGCTCGTCGATGATGGCGTTGATGCGAACCATGGACGCCAGACCGCGCTGATAGCGCTCGATCATCCAGCCCAGGAGGATCATCGGGAAAATGAGTTTGGTCAGGTAGGCGTTAAAGGCAACGAACTCACCGAGGGTGAGGCGGCCGTCGACCACTCGTTCGCCCCCGAGCCACAGCACGATGAGCAGGGAACACCCTCCGACAATCATCGCGATGGGACGAATGAGGCTCTGAACGAGGACCAGCTTCTTGTTCCTGGCGAGATACTCGTCATTGAGGATGTCGAATGCGCGAATTTCGTGCTCCCGCTGGACGTATGCTTTCACAACACGCATGCCAGCGAGGTTCTCCTGCACTCGCGCGCTGATGTTCGAGAACTGATCCTGGACGGCGCGGAAACCGTCGTAGATCCCCGAGGCTGCCCGATTCATTGCGAAGGCGAGGATGGGGAGGGGGAGGAGAGCGACGAAGGACAGCTTCCAGTCGATGGTGCACATGACGGCCAGGCCCATGCTCACAGCGAGGACCGCGTCGAACACCATTCGAATGCCGAAGCCAAGGAACATACGAACGGCGTTCAGGTCGTTCGTCGCACGGGACATGAGATCGCCCGTGGGTGTCCGATGGTAGTATCGCAGGGAGAGCTTGAGCAGCTGGGCAAAGTACGTCTGTCGGATGTCGTACTCAGCAAAGCGGGAGATGCTCGTGAACAGCCAGCGCATCCCCATACCCAGACACATCTGAAGAAGCGCAAGACCGACGATCAGTAGGGCGTAGGCTTGCACGTCGTCCTGGAAGATCGCCTCGGAAACGAATGCGCCCCCGTCGACAGTGACCTTAACCGCGTCGACGGCGACCTTCAGAACGAATGGGATCGCTGTCGCCGATGCCTGAGAGACGGTCAGCAGGGCGAGACCGACAACGATCCGTTTCCTGTAAGGCCGAAGGTAGGGCCAGAATGGCTTGACTGGATTGGTCAGGGGGTTGCTCTTTGGGAGGGTAAGTGCATTACGGTTCCGGAGTAGCGTTCGAGCAGGCGAGCGGGAGTGGGGCCATGGATCTCGCAGGTCTTCCCGCTTGCAAGAAACCGGGCAGGTCCTACTGTTACCACACCTGCTCCCCTGCTCACCGGTCGTTCTCCCATATCTTCTCGGCCCTACGCGGCTACTTTGGCGAGCTCGAGTTCGTCCACCACTTTCTTCAGCTTCGCCCGCTGCTCCTCACTCATCGGCAGTCCTGGGGGGCGAGGATCGCCGCAGTCGACACCCAGTCTCTCCGACAGAACACCCTTGATCAGGGTGAGGAACGGGATCTCCGTTTCGTTCAGCCGATCGAATGCGTGGGAAGCCGTTTTCTGCGCGGCTTCGGCACGGTCGAGGTCTCTCGCCTGATAGGCCTCCCAGATGGCGATCCATAGCTCGGGCAATGCGTTCGGGGGGCCGTCGACCAGACCGGTGGCGCCGATGGTCATGGCGGGTAGCATCAGCCAGCAGTTGCCAATGAAGCAATCGAGGCCCATATCGGCGAAATTTCGGACATACCACGCGGGCAGAGCGGAGTGCTTGAGACCCTTCAGGTGAGGGACGCGGTCCTGGATCGTCTTCATCAGGGAGGGGGTGATCTCGACTCCGGTCGCGCTCGGCAGATTGTAGACGAACAGTGGGACATCGGCTGCCGCAGCGACAACGCGGTAGTGTTCGGCGATTTCGACGTCGGTGCGTCCGTAGAAGAACGGGGGGACACAGCAGATGGCGTCGACGCCAAATCGGGCGGCCTCTTCCGCTTGTCTGGCGGCGTGAGCGGTGGTCGATGCGCCCACGTGCATGATGATCTTAGCCCGTCCGTCCGCCTGTTGCATCGTGATCTCGGCGATCTTTGCATTTTCCTCTTCTGTCAGAAGGATCGACTCACCGGTTCCACCGGCGACCCAGAAGCCGTGGGCACCCGCCTGAATGTTGAATTCTACGATTTGGGCCAGAACCGATTCGTTCAGGCTCCCGTCCGGTTTCATCGGGGTCGTCAACGCCGGGTACACGCCTTCGAAATCAGCCACTTCTCATCTCCTTTTTTTTATCACGCTGGCGAAACCATCTCTCGGGGCCACCGCTCCTCGAGCGGCGGTTTAAGATACCGGATGTTGGAACCAATCAAAGGGGAACGACATCGGTGTGGTGTTATCACGAATCGATTCGTCCAGGAGAAAACTCGAACGTTGTTTCAACCACTCCCGGCAAGAGTTGATAGATCGAACACCCGATCGCTTTCTCCATCTCTTCCTTGATCGAGAACGTGGCCGTCCATTTAGCGAACTGTTGCGAGGCATCCCACTCGCCGGCGTGGCGAATCGCGGCGTCGATCATCCGCTTTTCCATAAGACAATAGCCGGCGGCCGTTCCGAGCGCATCACCTAGTTGCAGCAGTCGATCGTAAGCATTGTAATCTGTTTCTGACAGGAAATTTCTGACGAGCGTGCACTCTCCTTCAGAGCAGTCCCATTTGGGGAAATCGAACGCTACGACCTTTCCGGGGAAGGAGTGCGTCAGACAGATCCGGGCGGCATCGGGGAAGCCCTCTTCGTTGAGCAACTTATAGCCTTCGACGATGTGGCGCATGCCGACACGACGGCCGACATCGTGGATGAGCCCCAGCGCATATGCCTTTCCGGCATCGATGTCGGGGTGCTCTCGACCAATGGCCTGAGCGGCCCGAGCCACGTATCCCGAATGATCGACCCACTTGCCGGGGTTCAGCCGGCCTGCTTCGGACAGATAGGCTTCGGCCTGCTCGATCGAAGGGAGCCGATCCACCGGACTTATGCGGCGATGAGCTGACTGCCGCCGTCGACTCTCAGGATCTGGCCACTGACGAAGTCGGCGAGTGGGGACGCGAAGAACTGAACTGCGGCGGCGATCTCGTCGGGTGTGGCGTAGCGTTCGAGGGTGGGCTTGTTCATCGCTTCGAGCAATTCTTCGCTGGCCTGGCGTGTTGCGAGGAAGCGGGCACTGAGCGAGCCGCCGGGAGCAACCATGTTGACTGTGATGTTGTTTTCGCGAAGCTGCGATGCCAGGCAACGCGTGTAGTTGGCCTGAGCGGCCTTGGCGGATGCGTAGAGGACACCATCCGAGCGTCCGGCGAACCCGGCGACGGAGCCGATGTTGACGATGCGTCCGGATCCACGTTCGATCATGCGAGGTACGACCTCCCGACAGCAATCGACCGTCGTGATCAGATTCCGATCGACGATCGACTTTACGTCTTCGGGCGAGATGTTATAGGCGCCGTTGGGGTCGGGTTTTCCGCCCTGTGCAGCGATGTCGCCACCCGCATTGTTGACGAGAATGTCGATCGGACCCAGGTCGTTTTCGATTTTTTCGACGGCAGCCTTCACCTGGCCAGGATCGGACACGTCCGCGAAGACGGTGGTAATCGGGTTGCCGATCTTTGCCATTTCTTCAGCCACGTCGTGGGTGGAGTCGGCCTCTCCGAATTCCGCAGGCGTCTTCTCGGACCGGCTGTGCACGACCATCGATGCGCCACATCGGGCTAGACGTTCGGCGATCGCTCGTCCCAGGCCACGAGCGGAAGCGGTTACCCATACGACTTTACAGGTCAACATTGTTGAATCTAATCCATCCATCATTTCTCCTATAAACAAAGACTACCACGAAATACACGAAACACACGAAAAAGGCTGGACCACGGAACAAACGGAAGGAAACGTACGTCGAGGCCTGGAGAGGGGAGACTACGGTTCCGGTGGCAGGATGAGGCCGTCTTCCTGGTTCCTTACGCCGTAGGTATCACCCAGCTCCCGGTAATCGATCCCGGTCCGTGCGTTCCAGTCCCACACAACCTGGCCATGGAGAAGCGTCAATTCGGCACGGAGCCGCTGGGTCCCCTCGAATTTGCCATCTCGGACATCCAGGTACGCGAAATCGCCTTCCAGAAGATTGAGGCAAGCGACATCGGCAACGGCGCCAACCGAGAGATGACCGAACTCGGGATGGCCGATCTCGTGGGCCGGGTTGATGGTGGAAGCGCGGATCACTTCGTTGAGAGGCATGCCGATGACGAGGAGCTTGGACATCACATTGGTCATGTCCTGCATCGCGTCGTTCATGCACTTGGTGTGAAGATCGGTAGAGATAGAATCAGGGAAAAAGCCCTGTGCGATGGCGGGAACGGCGTTGCGCCAGTAGAAGCTGCCACCCCCGTGTCCGACGTCGAAGATGATGCCGCGCTCACGGGCCTTGTAGAGGTAGTCGAAGAGCTTCCCGTCCGGACGAACCCAGGGCACGTCGCCAAGAAACATATGGGTCGTGATGTCTCCGGGCGCCATGCGTTCGGTCACCAGTTCGTAGTAGGGCCGTTCCTTGAGGAAGAGACCGAAGTCGATCATCGACGGCATTCCGGCCGCCTTCCCCGCCGCGAGTGTTCGATCGACAGAAATCCACTCCGGGCCGCGATAGTGAGCCGTTTTTGCTCCGACAACGACATCGGCGTTCTCCTTCATGACCGATGCGGTGATGTCCACATCCATGTCGGAGATGTTCTGCTCGACGTCGTTGGTGACCATTCCCATTCCCACGATGTTGACGAATGCGAATGTGCGGGTCTGGAAACGATCGAGGACGCGCATTCGGAAATCCTCGAACGTACGACAACCGGCGCTTCCTGTGTCGACCATTGTGGTCACGCCGGATCTGAAACTGAACCCGTCCGGGAGAATGCTGTTGTCGCCGGCCCAGGCATTCTTGTAACCCGGCGTGGCGTACATGTGCGTATGGATGTCGACGAGCCCAGGTGTGACGAGAAGATTCGAGACGTCGATAACCTGCTTCGCCTGATCCTCGGGTATCCCAGCCGTGACATCCGCGATTTTTCCATCCACGATGGCCACATCGCGGATTTCATCGACTCCGTTCTTTGGATCGATGACGTGACCGTTTTTGAGGAGTAGTTCGTACCGCATCGTCAGTCTCCGCTTTCTCAGTCGTGAATGGAGTGAGTGATCAGGTGATCGAGGACGAACGTCTCCCGTTTCGTCCATCGCGGCGGCCCGGGAGAAGCCAGGACGATCTCATTCTTTTGCACAGCATCACGAATGTCAACCCAGACGGGTCTGAATTCGAACGCTTCTTCGTAGCGATCCAGTTGCTGTTCCCCGAATGCCCGATCGTGAATGGTGCAACGGTAGTAGCGGGACGTCATCTTGAAAATGTCGGCGCCTTCTTCCCTCGCAGCCCGATAGGAAACCATTTCGCCATAGGCCTTCCCGACTTCGTTCACGTCCGTGCCACACTCTTCCAGGACCTCGCGGGCCAGCGCTTCTTCGTCTGTTTCTGAAGGCTCAACGCCTCCTCCGGGGAACTTGTAGTCGCCGTTCACCGGAGAGTGGATCATGAGCATTTCACGGTCGCGCAGAATGATGGCGCGAACTGCCCGTCTGGTCACGGTTCGACCGGTTAGATCCAGTCCGTCATCGTGATAAATCTCGCCGAGAAGTCGCATGCACGCAGTAAAGAAAGAGTAATGTCAGCCTGTCTGTTCTTGTCCGCGTAGAATCGATCCTTTCCAGGATGACAATCATGTGTCGCGCAAGAAAGCCAATGTCACGCCGGTTCGCTTTTGGCCGGGGTCCATTCGGACCTTTTTCACGACACAAAGTGACGATTTACGTCTGGGATTTGTACCCTACACGCCTTTCGACTACACTCGCCCTCATGACTGATCTTGTGAATTTACTTCGTCTACATCGTCACGAATCACGCAAGGGAAACGCTGTACACAGGTGTCACGAGCAATCTCCCCGAGCGTGCGCTCGAACACCGCGAGGGCCAGATTGACGGATTCACTAAGAGATACGATCTCAACCTGTTGGTCTATTACGAGACCCTCCCGGAAGTTCACACTGCACTGCTAAGAGAGAAGCAAATCAAGCGGTGGAAACGGCTTTACAAGTACAGGCTGATCGAGCGAATGAGCCCCGAATGGAAGGACCTCTATCCTTCCATCGCAGAATAATGGATCCTGGCCTGAAGATTGCCGGGATGACAGTGTTGGTGTGCGGTTGGTGCGAAAGTCAATGTCACCCCGGCTCGCTTCCTGGCTTGGGTCCTGTCCGTATGAACTCGCCTCGCTAGCGGACAGAATGGATCCCGGCCTGAGGCCTGCAGGGATGACATTACTTTGTGGCAGTGTGAAGGCTATTCCCACCTACCAAGGCTGCGAGAAGTAAATGTCACCCGTTTTCCGTGTGGTCCCGTTCATCTGGTTCACCCGAACAACGGATTCGTCCCGCCGAACGCATCGACGGCGGATCCTGTGATAGCAGAACTCGCGCCCGAGGCGAGGAAGACGGCCACTTCGGCGATTTCCTCGGGAAGCATCAATCGTGGATTGTCCGGACGCCCTCGCGTGTCGAAGGCATCGCGATAACCCTCCGTGTCGACACCGCCCGGACAGATCGCGTTGACGTCGATCCCGTGTTGCTTCACCTCCGCCGCCACACTCTCGGTCAAACTGATCAGCCCGGCTTTTGTGACGCGATACGCTGTGCGACCCTGACCGCCCTTCCGTCCCCCGATGCTGGCGATGTTGATGATTTTCCCGTAGCGATTCTCGATCATCGTCGGAAGTACGAGCTTCGTGAGCAGGGCTGCGCCCACGAGATTGACGTCAATGACTTGCCGCCAGAGCTGTGGGTCGAAGTCGACGAGGTCGATTTTCGGATGGATGATGGCCGCGTTGTTGACGAGGATGTCGATGCGCCCGAACCGGCCGAGGGTTTCGTCGACAATCCGATGAAGTGCGCTCTCCTCTCCTACATCCGCGGTGATGGCAAGACTTTCCGATCCGTTCGCCTCGATCTCGTCGCAGACCTCCTCGATCGCCGAGGTCGTCCGCGCCGTCGTTGTCACTTTCGCGCCTTCCTTTCCGAACGCGACGGCAATCGCTCGCCCGATCCCCTGGCTGGCACCGGTTACGATGGCGACTCGTGTATCCAATCTTCTGGTCAAATCACTCTCCTCGAATGGGTCGTGAGCAGGTGAAGGGGAGAGCAGGCGTGGCAAAAGCAAAATGTGACCGGCTTACGCATAAGGGTTGCGGCGAAACTTTGAGTGAGCCATTCACACACCTGCTCTCCTGCTCGCGCCCACGCCTACCCCTTTGTTTCATTCTCCACGGCCTGAATCAACGCAATGATGTATCCGTACTGAAACGCGAACCCCTGCTTGACTCTGTTGGAAACACCCTCGGGTGCGACGTCATCGGGATGCTGAGGTGCGTGATCGGGCATGAGCATATACGCGTAGCCCGCTTCGTGCAGGATCTTCGCGAGCTGGTACATGTTTACATCGCCCTCGTCGGGCCACGTCTCGGTGAAGTCGTGAAGCCCGCCGCGGATGTTGCGGAAGTGTATGTTGAACAGCTTGTTCCGTTCCGCGAAGTACTTGACGATGACGGGGAGCTCTTCGGCGGGATTGTCGAGTCCCTCCGCCGCAACTCCACAACAGAAGTTGAAGCCGTGGACCGGACTGTCGACCAGTTCGCTGAATCGCTTCAGTCCGTCGAAGACGGGGTAGTTCCACTTCTCGACGCCGTTGAGGGTGGGAGCGGGCGGGTCGTTCAGGTGACAGGCCATCTGAAGGTTGTTCGATTCGGCAACCGGGATGATGCGCTCCAGAAAGTATGCGGCTCGCTCGAACGCCTCTTCGCGACTGACCTCACCCGCGGCGTAGCGTTTCTCGTTGTCATATTTGGATAACTCGAATGAACTGTAGGTCGTTCCTCCACGTCCGGGTCGTCGTTCGGTGCGCTGAACGTAGCCCCCGGCATCGACGGCTTTGAGGACGCAGAAGTTGTAGTTGAGCCCTCGAAGACCCGCCTCCGCCGCATTCTCGATCCATTCACAGACCCGATCGATGGCCTCGTCACGATCGGGGGCTGCGTGACCGATGCTGTCCTGAATCGGAATGTGGACCATCTCCAGATCCACGCCGTATTCCGCTGCTGCTTCACGATGACGTTTGAGCGTGTCGACGTCATGCGCCTCGACTCGGGCATCGAAGTGTGTTACACCGTGACGGACGAGGAATTCCATCTCCATCCTCGAGGTTCCTAAATACTGCGTTCCGACATACATAGATATTCTCCTTCGTGCGGCTTTCTTCAATACGAATGGACGAGATGGCCCTCGTCCGGAAACCAGATTGCGTCGACAAGAAACGAACACCCGGCGGCGAAGACATAACCCACGATGAGGCCGTACGCGATCGGCCTGAGTCGGCGGTAGAGACCGATGCCGCCGAATCGCAAGACAGCCAGCTTGGCGAGCCAGACGAGAAAAATCTGGAACGAATGGTGACGCGTGTACCCATCGAACATCATCATCAGGCCCATCGGGTGAACAGGCCACCAGGAGATCCAGGACTGCAGGCCAACTGCGAGTGCAGAAACGCAGATCCCCAACAACCAGACCACGATCTTGCCGGGATCGGTTACGGTGCGTTTTTCGGACAACTCGGTGGCGATGAGATTATACATCTCGTTGGGTGCGCCGACGAGTGACCACGTCTGAAACGACGCGCCGCCTTCCGTGTAGCAGATCCACACGGTATACAGGGATGCTGCAACGAGACCGATGAGGGCGGAACAGAAAATGAGGAACGCCGTCCAGGCTTTTCCGGCGAGCAAACGGTCGACGTGGGGTAGTGCAACGGGCAGCCGCCAGCCCGACATTAGCCGCCAGTTGACGATCCCGCGAGCCACGAGCGTCGATTCGGACATTCGGGCGGTTCCGACCCACATCTTGGGTACGCCCCAGCCCCAGTAGGGCATCAGGTAGGCGAATCCGCTCGCCGCGAGGTATTTCATCGCGACGAAGATGCTCGCCCAGAAGAGCGTCAGCCAGAAAGTTGCGATGGCGATGTCGTAGCCGACCGCACTCAGCCAGAAGATCATATACCCGTACCCGCCGATGAGGGCAAAGGCGGCACCTCGAGGAGAAAGGATGACGGTACTCGCCTTCTCCTTCGGTGGGGGCCGCCGGATCTGGCGGAACACTTCCGCGAGGTGACCGCGCGAAATCCACACCGCCCACACTGCCAGCGCCACCATCGCGCCGTGACGGAACAGGAGGGAGATTTCAACCGAATCCGCTTCCTGACCGCTCAGTCCGACCGAGAACCCCGTACGGGCCATCGCGTAGAGCGCGACCTGGCCCACAAGGTAGAGCGACCAGATGCTGAACAGAATGTTGAGTTCGCAGAGGAACCCGAAACCGAGGACGGTGGGAAGGATTCGGTAGCGGAAGCGACGGAGGTAGCGCGAAATCCTCAGCCCTCGGGGCCCGGTGATGGGACTGCTGTAGGGGTCGAAGATCGAGATCCTCGGGAAAGTGGGATACCAGAAGGCGATGATGTTCCATAGCAGGGGGAGAGCCGCGACGATCGATCCGAACCAGAAGAAGGATGTCTTGACGAAGGGAGGCCACCCCCGACGCCGGTCGAACCCTTCGGTCAGCTCTGTGGTGACCTGGGCCAGGGGGTAGGTGAGCCGCTCGTGCTGATGCCACTGCTTCTGAAACACGGCCGTCACACCGATTCCGATCGCGGTCATCGCCAACGCCGCGGATGCTGTCCAGAAGACGGGGCCGAGCCAGGCGCCCCACGGGATCGAGGCCTCATCGCGCAACCCAAGGTAGACGCCATCGACCACGCCGGGGAAACTCGATGGGTACATCCACCACGGCATATGGTCGAAAATCAGGGCCTCCCAGCGGTTCTCCGGTGAAGCGTAATACCGAGGGGCAGCCATCGTTCCGACCCACTGTGTCGCCCAGTTGTAGCCGATGAAGGCGCCACCAACCCACAGGATGCTCAGGAGGGCTCGGAGCTCGATCGTTGTGAGCGAGAGTCTGGGTGCGAAGCGCTTGAGGCAGACGTTCGTGAGGAGCCAAAAGACGAACGGCAGGAGAACGGCGAGCGGCAGGTTGGACATTGCCATCAAGGCCGAACTGGTTTGAAACTCGAGATACGTCGCGGTCGCGCAGGCGAGGATGAGTGTTACGAACCCGGCACCCACGACGGTTCTGCGGACAGGATTTTCCTGCTCGGGTCGGTCAATCTCGGGGCGGAGAGAAGGGGCAGCCTGGCTCATTGGCACGCGATGGTTAGGGACGGTTCTCTCAACCTGCAGCCTCCAGATCGGCCCGTATTTGCTTGTTCCGTGCGTAGTCGATCGGAGTCTTACCTTCTCGATCTTCAGCGGAGACGTCGGCGCCGTGTTCGAGGAGAATGGGTACGATGGCCGCCTTCCCCCGCATCGCCGTGCGATGGAGCGGCGTGTGACCCTTCCGGTTGGCGACGTTCGGATCCGCGCTGTGGTTCAGCAACACGATCGCGACATCCGGGTAGCCCAGGTTCGCCGCACGGTAGATCGGCGTTTCTTTGACTTCATCTGTTGCGTTGGGATCGGCGCCGTGGGCGAGAAAGATCCGGATGATCTCCGCACGCCGATCCTGATTGGCATCCTCGGCCGGAATGTGTCCACCGTGTCCCTCGTATCCCGGCACGCGACATCCGGGGCCACTTTTGGGAGAAGGAGGTGGAAATGCTGGATTTTCAGGCTTTCTTTGATTCCGCGAGCCTGCTCATCGCCTCACCGTCGGTCCGCGGAGAATGAGGTCGCCGTTCTTGAGTCGATCCAGCACCTGCTCGTAGTGGTCGCCTTCGAGGTGGAAAGCGGTGTGATCGGTGCCGAAGGTCGTCCCTTCTGGAACCGGCTGGTTCTTTTCGCGGCAGAACAAGACAAGCAGCCCGTCTCCGACCCTGAACACGGCCTATGTTCCCGTTTCGCTTCGGCTGACGAGCTCGAGTCCGACGATCCCGGTGTAAAACTCGATCGCCCGATCGAGATCGGTGACTCTCAGCGCGACGTGATCGAATGAAGCCATTGGACGAGTTCTCGAATGCCGTTACACGCCACGGGCGTTCCGGATGGCTAGGTCGCGCTCTGTAAGATGGGGGATGACGTCCTCCAGGAATTTCGACAGAAGCTGGTCGGGGGTGAGATCGGATGTGTCGATCTGGAGCCGCCGCCGAAACCAGCACTGTCTGTACTCCCGCTCGAATTCGGCCTGACATTCCTCGATGTCGGACTCGGGGACGACGGGGTATTCGTGCGGGTCGTCCTTCATCCGCTGCTTGATGACATCCGGGCTGGCGGTGAGGAGGCACATTATGCTGTCCCGGGGCATTCCTTCCTCCCACGCCCGGGGGGTCTCGGCGACGCGTCCGATTTCGGGATAGTAGTAGCGGGGTCCGTAGACGACTTCCTCGATGTGAAACCCCCCGAGGAGAATGTCTTCATACTTGTTGATGAGCCGGACGTGGTAGGCGACCTGGAATCGCTGAAACCGCTCCTTGAGGACCCCCGGAAGACCGGTCATAATCTTCTGGTGCTCCTCCGACTTCAGCATCTGTTGATCGGGGATGGAGAAGTGATCGTCCAGATGGTGGTGGATTCCCAGCTTCTCCTGTGCCCAAGCCTGGATGCCGTCGATGAGTGCGGTCTTCCCGGTGTATTCGGTTCCGATGACGATAAGTCTCATTGTTCCTCCCAATGGGCTGCCTGCGAGAGAAGGGTCACCTGGCTACGCGACTAACTGTAAAACACCTCTGCGTTGTGGACCGGTTCGTAGCCAATTTCTTCCCGCGGAATCTCGATGTCGAAGATGTTGTAGGTGTTGTCGGAGACGACGAAATAGTGTGCGCCGCTGCGGAGCGTGCCGTTGACGTGGGTGGTGTAACAGGCGTGGACAAATCGGGCCGCGTCCTCCTGGTGACACCAGAGGGCGAAGTAGCCGTGCTCCTCAAGCATCACATTGTCTTTGTTGATTCCGCCCCATCGAGCGGCGACCGCGCCGTGGCTTCGTTCGCCCATTTGCCTGCACCATTCCTCGACGTGGGCCTTTTCCCGCCCGTAGTCGCTGTCGGGACAGGCAGGGATACTGGCAAGGATCCGATCGGGCGGCCTGTCATAGGTGGCAAAATTGCGGTTCGCCCATTCCGCCCAGGTGCCTTCGTGCACACTGTAGGCGCCGTCACAGGCGTGGACCGAGCTGGCGCCCACCACCATCGGGACGGAATCCTGTGCAACGATGGCCTCGAATACGAGGTCCGTCATCGCGTTCATTTCTTCCATTGGACTGCGTCGAGCGAGATAAACTACGAGATCTTTGCCGGCCAGATGTTCGTGAAGCCGGTCTGTATCCGTGGTGATGTCGAATTCGACGAAATTCTGTTGGGCATCCGGCTGGGTGGCTCGGTCTTCGGAACCGGGAAGATCGAGGGTGGTGATGTGGTAACTATCGTCGAGTCGGGGCAGGTAGGTACGAAGACCCGAGCCGATATGACCTTTGCCGCCGAGGAGTAGCACGTTGGGCACTGCGATATCCTTGATGTGGGTGGTGGTGGTTTCAGACGGTGTAGAGGTCTTCGATGTCCGCGAGGATCTGGGTTAGCTCTTCGTGGTCGCCCTCGTCGAGATCGGCCGCACCGGGGGTCCGCATCTGATTCGTGGTGATCACGCCCCGACGCACGAGGACCTCCTTGCAGACAGGGAGGCCGAGCAGGACGATCAGGTTGATGAGGGGAAGGTGACGGTTGAAGAGACGCCGAGCTTCCGTGTGGTCGCCTCCCTGATAGGCGTCCCAGATTCTGACGTAGATGTCGACCGTCTGGGCGGCGGGCATAAACCCTGTAGCTCCACGTGCCATTTCTGAAAGCATCCACCGTCCGTGGCCTCCTCCGAAGATTCCGCGACACGCATCGCCTACGTCGCGGGCGACCTGCGTGATGTTGTGTGCACTGGGATCGCGTTCCTCCTTGATGTAGGCGACGTTTTCGATTTCGGTCAGGAGGCGGACGAGGAACGAAGGCGCCATCGGCGCGAGCTTTGCGTGCTGTACGAAAATCGGGAGGCCGCAGGCATCGGAGATGGCATGGTAGTAGTCGAAAATTTCGTCTGGTGTGGCGGGCGAAACGTAGGGGGGTAACGCGATGACCGCATCGGCTCCTGCGTCGGCCGCGTCTGCGGCAAGGGGGGCCGCAACTGCCCGCGACGGCCCCGCCACGCCGGCCACGACGGGCAGCGTCCCCGCGCTCTGATCGACGACGACGCGCAGAAGATCTCGCCGCTCCCAGTCTGCCAGATACTGAAATTCGGCCCCGAGGACGGGAAAGACGAGACCGTGCCCGCCGCACGAAGCGCAAAAGTCGACCTGTCGGCGCATCGACCGTTCGTCGGCCGAACCGTCTTCGCGCAGGGGAGTCTGCAGGACGGCGAAGATTCCGCGCCATCCACCTTCGGGTTCGTTCGATTCAACGGGCAAGGTAGGATTCCGTTCTTTTCGTTGTGGAGTCGATTCGTTTTCGGGCGATCAATCCGGCAGCCCCGCAATCACCTGGGGCGCGCCTCGCATCGGCGAGCAGATGCCTTTGCCGATTCCGCGTCGGGCGCGAGGCAGGTCCGCAATCGCGGTCTGGATGCCGGCAATCAGAACATCTCTGAATCGATCTTCTCCGGTGAACTCGTAGGCGGCAGAGACACCCTTGAGAATCCGGATGTCAGCCCCCGCAAGGACCCGGGATTCGGGGCAGCAGGTATAGTGGAAGGCGCCCGCCTCGGGCACCCACATCCTTTCGATGCAGTAGCCGGCCGCTCTCACGATGGCGTCGGCGACGGTGGCGGCGACCCTTTGGTCCTGCGTAACGTCGTGAAATCTCTTCAGTCCGACCATCAGGATGCCGACCATAAATCCCGCGTTGCCTGTGTGACGCGGCGGATCGCAGTGGCAGTGTCCGGGCACGAGGAGGCGGTCCCAGCCTCCCGAACTCCGCTGACGCTCCAAGACACGATCGACGATGATACGGGCGGCGTTGAGGAAGACTCGCCGCCCGGTTGCTCTGTACGCGGCGGAGAGGTGAATGAGGTGCCAGCCGGAATTCCGACAGTTGGTAAAGTCGTAGTTGTTGACGAGGTCGCCGACGAGGTTGTCACACGCTTTTGAGGCGGCATGCTGAGAACGGGGGTCTCCGGTCAGAAGGTGGTGGAGAAAGAGGCCCTCGACCCAGGTGTGGGAAACGCTCGTGCGGCCGGAGAAGATGGCCGTTTCGCGGTAGCCGTCGGGGTAATAGTTCCCGACGTGCCCTACGCTGTGCGTGTACTGATTCTGAAGCAGGTCGGGTGGGCCCGCGTGGCAGGTGTCGACGTCGACGAGGTGTCGTGCCGCCTGGTCGGCCCATACGAAGAAGTCTTCGTGGCCTCCTCGAAGATACTCCTGCAGGAAACACCAGGGCGTATCGTACTCCATATTGCCCCAGTTGTAGGACCGCTCCCCGTACCAGTCCCCGAAGTTGAGCATCCCATACGCTCGTGACTCGATGCGATCCTTGCCGTAGGCGGTGCGTGCCGCGTTCACCCACGTTTCGTATGGTGGGAACGGCGAAGGATCTTTGGCCGGCAGCCGCGACCAGGCGCCGCTGTTGTTGAGGATCGAGAGGGGAAACCGATGCAGGGGCGGACGGTTGATGGCGCTGGCGAAGGAAGCGAGGGGAACCTTGCCGAAGTCGAGCCAGAACTCGTGGGTGCGAGAAACTCCGCGCTTCAAGGTGTACCGACCATCGAGAAGGTAGTAGTAGAGCCGGTCTTCGAGATCGTCGCCCCGTCGATCGTCCTCCGCGTCGAGAGGCGGGCAGATGTCGATCCACACTCCGCCGGGGTCGACGCGCAATCCTTTTGGATAATTCTCCCAGAAGTCCTTACACCCCAGGCTGAGAGAGAGGCCCTTGCTTGTTGCAGAAAGCGCCCCCTTCGATCGGTCGGCCGATTTGATCTCGCTGGTCTGTGACAGGCTGAAGGCGTTGTCGTGACGTTGCACGATCGAGACGGGGCCGTCGGAGAGACGCAGTCGCTGTCCTTCGGTTCTGACCGTGCCCTCCTTCCCGAGGGGGGCGTTTACGCGAAGAGCTAGGCTGCGAACCCGCGTGAAATCGTCTTCGGCATCGTTGAGGAAGGTGTGGACAACCCTGATTCGCGAACAGTTCCGGTAGAGGTGGATTCTGAACGTCGACGAGAAGAGCGCGTCACCCTTCGACGAGCGATGGGGAACGTCAAGACGAATGCAGACGCGCTCGGGACCGGCTTCCTCGATCCGCACCGAATCGGGATCAAGGCTGCGAAAGACTCTGCCCCGGTGGTCTTTTAGCGAGACGGCGGGTTCGGGGACGGCGGGTGTGAGAGGGATGTAAGTGTCGGTCCTGCGATCGTGCTGCTCGACGAGGCCGGGCAGCACGGTCCGATCCCTGGGAAAGCGGACCCGAATCGGGCCGGTCGTCACCACGATCTCTTTCCGTTTCTGGTCGACGGAGAGCTCACTCGACTCGATCGACCCCGGCCCCTGGCCGTACTCGACCGCGATGCCGGACTTCCCGTCCGACGTAAAATCCGTGAGCATCCACCGCACACTGCCATCCGGCCAGAGCGCGAGTGTACGTGACTGAGACGGGATGGTGTCGTTGTTTCGATCGAGCAGCCGGACGCCGCGCGGGTCGGTGACAGCACCCTGAGGAAAGGGAAGGCCCATACTGACCGGCCAGGGCAAACGGGTTCCACGCACGTCCTGGAGGGTGAATTGACCCTCTTGATGAGTCCGCCGTCGGGCCGGCTTTCGAGGTTTGAAGCTGCCGGCGTGCGTGGTCTGAAGACCACCTGATTTGAGGTCGATTTCGAAGCGATACGTCGCTCCGGCGATCAGGTCCGACAGGCTTGCCTCGTGGGCGGATCGATTCCGGATGCGAACCGTTTTGAAACGATCGCCAACCTTTCCCCACCGGAATGTTCCTGAGGCTGGACGACTGGTGTTCCAGGTGATGTAGGCGGAGAGACGATCCTCGCCGTGGCGGACGTCGACATCGGGCGTCGTCATCGTGAGACTGGGCTTTGTCGTTCTGGGGCGTCTGGGAAGCAGAACGACGGTTTCGATGCGGCAGGGCCCTACGGTTTCGCCGGTGACGAATCGAACGCGCTCCCCACCCTTGAAGTCGAACTTTTCGGGTGCGAAGAAAAGATGTCTGCGATTGTCTGGATCCGGATGCCGGGCGACAGCGACCTTGCGGTGGCCGATCCAGATATCGATCGGTTCACTGACGCCGGCGGTGACATACGCCACGATTCCGAGGTGATAGCTGCCGGATTGGTGGATGACATCGTGGATCCGGCTCTCCAGTCGCGCCTCGCAGACCGTGGGAGGCCTGTAGACCGAGGCATTGGGGTACTCGGTATTCGTGTCGTTGACGAAACCATCGAGACGGAACGCGAAGGCGTTCATCGTGGGGGTGTCGTCGCGGGCCAGCAGCTCATCGATTCGAGCGTCGCCGCTGAGGATTTCGGCTGGGTGGGTGGCGTCACGGGCCATCGAATTTCTCCAGTGGAAATCGTTCGGGGGAAAGCGCGCATATGATACGCACCCCCTTCTCGCCGCGCAAAGGAGGGCAGGGCGAGGGGTTGGTCGGGCTGGGTGTATTGCTTACCATTGAACTTGGAGATGTTATTCAAAAACGAATCGAAGTGGGCGTACACGGTGTGTAACGCCTGTCCGCGTGAACTCTCAGGATCGTCGGTCGACGGAGGACCTATGCGCGTGGTAAACCGAATAGGGATTACCCTTGTTCTGCTGCTGGGGTGCGGCGGAACGAGGGACCCGATGGTGGAAATGCAACGCACGCTTTCTTCTGCACCCGATTACACGATCGTGCTGGAGGATATGCAGGCCGAGGAAGGCCTGTTTCCGAAATACTACCACCGGTATCGCGTGGTTCAGGGGGAGAAACAGGTCGAGACCAACTGGGTGGAGGTCCAGGAGGAGATCTATCGCAAGTACGAGCCCTTCCTGGGAATGGCGCTGGCCTCGAAGGCAGGTGGAGAGGTAACGGACAGTCCGCATCCGGCCGGTCTCAACTATGTGGGAAATCCGACCTACGGCCACTGGGGCGGCGGTGGGTTCTGGATGTGGTACGGCCAGTACGCGATGATGCAGAATCTGATGGGATGGGGAATGGGACGTCGCGTCTATCGAGACGAGTATGACGACTACCGCAGCCATCGTCAGAACCGCCGGCCCTACTACGGGAAGAACAAGGATTTCGGAACGAACGGATCGCTCACAAAACAGAGTAAACCATCATTCTATCAGCGCCGACAGCGTTCGCTGTCAAGACAGCGGAGCGGTTTCGGACAACGGGTCAACAGTCGTATCGGGCGCAGTCGCACTGGCTTCGGCAGCCGTGGAAGGGGATTCGGAAAATGACGACGGACGATTTGATTCTGACGGGAGTCTACCTGGTATGCTCGTTCGCCCTGTTCTGGATCGGAAAGCTCGTCTACGACCTGACGACGCCTTCCTACTCGCTTCGGGAACAGCTCGTGGAACACGACAATCCAGCCCTGGCGGTCGCGCTCGTGGGCTACTACCTGGGACTGGTGATCGCCATCGGCGGCGTGATGAGCGGTCCGTCGAAGGGTCTGGAGGAGGATCTTGCGGATATCGGGGTCTATGGAGCCTTGGCGATCCTGTTGCTGAATCTGGCCAGGATTCTGAACGACCGCCTGGTACTGAGAAAATTCAAGGTCAGGGACGAGCTGATCGAGGATCACAATGTGGGCACAGGGGCGGTCGTGTTCTCCGCTTACGTGGCGACAGGGCTGATCGTATACGGCGCCGTGTCTGGTGTGGCCGTGCTGGATACGACGGGAACGGTCCTGAGCGTCGTCGTGTTCTGGCTGATGGGACAGGTGGCGCTGGCGATCGCAGGGATCGTCTACGACACGATGACGGCCTACGATGTGCACGCAGAAATCGAAAGAGACAACGTGGCCGCGGGGATCGCCTTTGGAGGCGCGCTGGTGGGGCTCGGGAACATCCTGAGACACGCGGCGGCGGGTGACCTGATTTCGTGGTCGATGACCTTTCAGGAATTCGGGTTCGAGCTCCTGGTCGGACTGATTCTGCTGCCGATCGTGAGGACGGTAACAGATATGGTTCTGCTGCCGGGCGCGAGGCTGCACGACGAGATCGCGAATCAGGAGCATCCGAATGTGGGGGCGGGATTCATTGAAGCCTTCGCGTACGTCGGGGCTTCGTTCCTGATTGTCTGGAGCCTTTAGGAAAGGCAGTGGGCAGAAGGCAGTGCAAAGTGAAAAGTGAAAAAGGGAAAGTGTGAAGCTCGGTAGTTCCAATCAGAGTGTGCTTCTCAAGGCGTGTATCTTCGCGACGGGGCTGAGCGGGATCGTGGCGGAGTTTACGCTATCAACGCTGGCGAGTTATCTGCTGGGGAATACGACGCTGCAGTGGACGCTGGTGATGTCGATGATGCTGTTCGCGATGGGGGTGGGGAGTCGTCTGAGTCGGCACGTGGAGGATCGATTGCTGGATCGGTTCATCGCGGTCGAATTCGCCCTCTCCGTGTTATGCGCGACGTCGGCAGCTGTGGCCTACCTGGGGGGGCTGGCGACGGGGGGCGCGGGGACGTTCATCTATCTCTACGCACTCGCAATCGGTGGACTGATCGGGATGGAGATTCCGCTGGTCGCCCGAATGAACGAGGTCTACGAGGGGCTGCAAACGAACATCGCGGGGGTGATGGAGAAGGACTACTACGGTGCGCTGGCCGGGGGGCTGATCTTTGCGTTCTTCGCCCTGCCCTATCTGGGTCTGACCTACACACCGATCGCACTGGGAGCCGTCAACTTCGCCGTTGCCGGTTTGCTGTTCTGGCGCTACCGGTCACTGGTTGCACGCCCGATCCCCGCCCAGATCGGTTTCTGGAGCGTCGGGTTGGCGCTGGTCGCGCTGGCGTGCCTGATCCGGCCGATCATCACGTTCGGAGAACAAAGCCAGTACCGAGATCGGGTCGTGTATGCGGAACAGACTCGATTTCAGAAGATCGTGATGACAAGGTGGAAGAACGACCACTGGCTGTTTCTGGATGGGAACGTCCAGTTTAGCACGTACGACGAAGAACGCTATCACGAACCGCTTGTCCACCCGGCGATGCGGCTGGCCGGGGACCGTGCGAAGGTTCTGATCCTGGGTGGGGGCGATGGGCTGGCGCTGCGCGAGGTGCTGAAGTACGAGGAGGTCGAGCAGGCGACCCTCGTCGATCTCGATCCGGCGATGACGAAACTGGGGTCCACGCATCCCGAACTGGTGGAGGCGAACGAGGGCGCGTTCGAGGATCCAAGGGTTCGTGTCGTGAACGAAGATGCGGTCACGTTTCTGGACGCGTCGTCGGCGCTCTACGATGTGATCATCGTCGATCTTCCAGATCCGAAAGGTCCCAATCTGGCGAGACTGTATACGAGGGAATTCTACACGAGCTGTGCGCACATACTGTCCCAAGAGGGGACCCTCGTGACGCAGAGCTCGAGTCCACTTCACGCCAGTAAGGTTTTCCTGTGCGTGATGAAGACGGTCGAAGCAGCGGGGTTTTCGGCTCTGCCTTACCACGTAGCGGTGCCTACGATGGGTACGTGGGGCTGGGTGGTGGCGAGGAAGGCGACGTCGATGTCGCCGTCAGAACTGCGCAGGCAAGCGGAGAGGGAAGACTACGACGCCGTAGAGACGGTTTTTCTGGATTCTGAATCCGGGAATGGAATGCTGAAATTCTGGCGAGGGATGTTCGAAGGACAGGAAGCCCTTGCCGTCAACACGTTGTTCGATCCCGTCGTGGATCGGTACTACCACGAAGCGGAATGGGGGTTCTGATCAGGAGGCGCCGGGCAGGATATTGCTGAACTGGTAGGGTTGGACGACGTCGCCGAGGGAGGCTTCGAAGTCAGATTCCCCCCATTGCTCGATGAGAAGGACCTGGGTGTCCGTCTGGCCGACATACGTCCAGTTGACGAAGGGCTTTCCGTCTTCGGATTGATTCCGGTGAAAATGACCGGCATCGCTTGATTCGGCCTCGTAGCGGACACCATCGCAGGTGACGGCGTCGGGTGGATCTTCGTGATCGAGAATGTGCGTGGCGACGTTTTCCTCGATCGTGTCGAGCGGAATCTTTCGATACAGAACCCAGGAGACCTCATCATCCTCCTCGCGTTCCAGGTATCGGGTTTCGCCCGCACACTTGATTTCCCACTCGTCGGTCCAATCCCCGTCGTAATCGTAGCGATTGTGAGCGGTGACCTGCCAGCTTTCAAGGTCGTAGTCGAGGATATAGCCGACCTTGAGGCGATCGAGCGAGAGATCGGAGAGGGGGTCGAGTTCCGGCTCCTGTTCTTTCTTCTTACTGAACGGGTTCCACTTCAAGCCGAAGACCTTTCGCCGCCTGAATCGAGGAAATCGAGGGTCACGAGATGCCCATCTTGGTTTTGAGCGCGGCGAGTCGCTCATCGTTCGAACTTCCGCCACCGGCCAGCGCCTGATCGATTTCGTCGTCGGTCGAGGTGGCCTGGCCGGCAATGTCGCCGTAAGCCTGGGCGAGGGATTCGTCCTGGTCGACACGTTCCTTCATTCGTTCGAGCATCGCGAGGGTGCCGGATGAGTCGACCTTGGCGAGCTGCTTGTTGATTTTCTTGGTGGCGGCGGCCGTTCGGGCGCGCGCTCGGAGCGTGATCAGGTCGTTCTCGTGGCTGGCGATCGTGGACTTGAGGCGATCGACCTGTGTCTGCAGATTGTTGGCCATCGTCTCCTGTTGCTGCGCGTCGTTGGCAAGCTGGGCGGCCCTCGTAGCCGTGTCGTCCTTGCGGGTGAGGGCTTCGGTGGCGAGTCGGTCGGCCTCTGCGGCGTCAAGGTCGCCCGATTGAGCACGCTGAAGGAGCAGCATCGCCTTCTTTTCGTAGTCGGCGGCCGCGTTCTGATTGTCTTCGGCCTGCTTCTTCAGCCGAATGGCCTGACCCTTCACCTCGGCCAAGCTGGTCATTGCGGTGTTGAGGTCCTTCTTGAGGTCCCGGATTCCCTGCTCGGTCATCTTGATGGGATCCTCGATCTTGTCGATGGCCGAATTGACTTCGGCTTTACCCATTCTGAAGACGCGCTGGAAGATGCTCATTGGATTCTCCTGTTCTGGTCGGTTCAGTGGTGGCTGAAAGAGATGAGTTCCTCGGCGTTCTCGGCCATCGCGAGACTCAGCGCGTTGACAGAACTTTCGAGCTCAGATCGGTCCAGCGTGTCGAGCCGGAGGGTATCCCGAAACAGGACCGTCCCGGTTTCGAGATCGATGGCGAACGCGCCGTGGATCAACGTGCGATTGATCTCGAGGAGTCGCTTGTAGAGATCCCCGGGATTGGCCGGAATCGGCAGAATGGCCTGTTCCAGGATGAGGATGGGGTCTTCACAGTCGACGATGAGGTTGTGGATCCCCCGTTCATCGTCGTTGACGACGACGAGTTCCTCGGCTTCGTCTTCCGTCTCTGTCGGTAGCTCCAGCTCCTGGAGATAGGCTTTCACTTTTTGGAAATTTTCTGACATCGGTCACCTCGTCCCTTCTTGCCGTTCTTTGGAGGCACATTCAAGTTTTACACGGGGGTTTGATGCCTGAAGATGGCGTGGAGTTTCAAAAATAAAGGGTCGATCTCCGGTGTCAAGGCAGGAGGTCACTTGTCTTCGTTGAAGATTGCGGTTGTGGGGCTGGGGCTCGGCCGGCATTTCGTCAGAACCCTGGCTGGTCACCCCGACGTCGACTGTCTGATTCTGTGCGACGCAGATGCGGATCGATCGGAAGAGGTACGTCAGGCGCATCCTGAGGTGAGTGCCATCTACGAACAGCTGGAAGTGATGCTGGAAAAGGAGCGGCCCGACGCGGTTTTTGTGGTGACGCCCGACCATCTACATCGCCCGCATTCGACGCTCTGTATGGAATCGGGTTCCCACGTACTTCAGACAAAGCCCCTGGCTACGAATCTGGACGATGCCCGGGCGATTGTCGCGTCGTCGTCGGCGACGGGTAAGAAACTGATGGTGGCTCACGAACGACGATTTCGGCCCCAGTGCCAGCGTGTGAAGGCGTTGATCGAGGAGGGCGAGATCGGGGATCTGATTCATCTTCGTGTGGATGCCATTGCGGACAAGCGGGGTCAGTTCAAGCGCGCCCCGTGGTATGCATCGCCTGAAGCGGGGCGCAGTGCGCTCAACGGGACAGGGATTCACGAGGTCGATCTGATTCGCTACTACACGGGGCGGCCGATCGAGGCGGTCAGCGCGTTCGGTAACCGGTTGGGCGGACTGGACTTCCCGAAGGACAAGACGACGGCAGCCGTTTTTCGATTCGAGGGGGACGTGATCGGCCAGGTGACGGTGACCTATGAAGCCCAGCAGCCTCGGGGCAAGCACATCGACGACCACTTACGCATCGTGGGAACAGAAGGGACGATCATAGGAGATCGGCTCTACCGCGTGGGTGAAGAGGATTGGGAGGATCTCAGCGGACACAGCCACGACATTCGTGCAGGACTGCAGGGAGCCGTGCTGGCCTTTGTGGATTCGCTGGTGAACGACACCCCAATCGCGGTGACGGGCGAGGATGCGTTCGACTCGCTGGCTGCCGCCGATGCGGCCGATCAATCGGCGGCACGGGGCGAAATCCTTCGGCCCGAATCCCTGAAATGACGAAGGCCCGGTCGAATTTCCGACCGGGCCTTCAGTTTAGCGACGTAGCGCGCTTCAGGCGCGTTGTCTGTAGGACTGGACCGGCTTTGGGGCTTCCGCATTCAGGTGGTTGGCGCGATGATTGGCGCCCGGTGTCTGCACCTGATTGTCGACTTCGCTGTCCTGCTGTTCTTCCTTCTCTCCCGAGCCGGCAAGAGCTTCGCGCAGGATGCGGCCGGGCTTGAAGGCTACCTTTCTCCTGGCAGGGACGAACACACGTTCGCCCGTCTTGGGGTTGCGTGCTCCGGCCTTCGCGTTGGTTTGCTTAACGGTAAACGCTCCGAAGCCGCGTGCTTCGATTCGTTGTCCGTTGACGATCGATTCAGTCAGTGACTCGAAAAAAGCATCGACGTACTGTCCAGCTTCGGTCTTTGAGTAACCAAATTCTGCGACGACGATTTTAACCAGGTCGGCCTTGGTTACGGTACTCACATTTTCCCCCGATCCAACGTGCTGCAGTCGTGCGCGGTGTGACGAAAGGAATAGACGTAGATCGGAACGCTCGGTCGACCCGAAGGATCGAGCTCAGGAACTCTCTGTTGGAAGCGTGTGTGCGAAGGGTGTGAAACGTGATGCGCTTTACCGCTCGATGGGCAGGCGCCGGGGGCGAGGTGGGTATGTCGTTCGGTAGGGGATGTCAAATCAAGATGCCTGTCTTAGGGGAGTGAGGCTCCTGTTCTTCCGAAGAAGTGTCCCGAATTGGAGAAGGATAATAAGGCACGTGATCGACTCGCGCAAGAGATGATTGTGCTTCGCTTGTCGAGAAGGTGAAATTTTTCCTGAGGATTACCAACAGGTCCAATTCATGTCTATTCTAGTGACCGGATGCGCCGGCTTCATCGGTTACCATTTATGTGAACGTCTCCTTACCACCGGACATCCTGTGGTCGGGATCGACAGCCTGAACGACTACTATAGCGTGGGGCTCAAACGCGATCGTCTGAAGCGATTGATTGACCGCGAGGGTTTCGAATTTTTCGAGGGCCTTGTTGAAGACGATGCATTCGTCGACCGGGTGTTCGAAGAACGAACTTTCCGGACCGTCGTTCACCTCGCTGCCCAGGCAGGAGTCACCTACAGCCTCGAAGTGCCTCGTGAGTATATCCAGGCCAACGTGGTAGGGTTCATCAACGTACTCGAGTCGTGTCGCGTGCGTTCGGTGCGTCACTTTGTCTACGCTTCTTCGTCATCCGTCTATGGTCTGAACGAATCTCTTCCCTCCGAGGCTTCGCAGGTCACTGCCCACCCGATGAGCCTGTATGCGGCGACGAAAAAATCGAACGAATTGATGGCGCACGCCTACAGTCATCTGTTCAATCTACCGACGACGGGACTTCGCTTTTTCACGGTATATGGACCGTGGGGGCGACCCGATATGGCAGCGTTCCTGTTTACAGAAGCGATCCTGAACGATCAACCCATCGATCTTTATAACAACGGACGCTCGAAACGTTCTTTTACGTATGTGGATGATGTGGTCGAAGGCATCGTGAGGGTCTCGGAACGGATTCCGGAGCCCGATCCCTCCTGGTCCGCGAACGATCCGGACCCCAGCCGGTCGAGCGCGCCTTTTCGCGTCTATAACATCGGAAGCGACGAGACGGTCGACTTGGAGCAGTTTGTGAACGTCATTGAAAAGGCCGTCGGGAAGGAGGCCAGGCGCAATCTCCTGCCTGCCCGGCTAGGTGATGTGGAGGCGACAGCGGCCGATATTGCGGATCTGGAGAGGGATGTGGGATATCGCCCTTCAACGTCGATCGAGGACGGCATCCAGCGGTTCGTGGACTGGTACCGGGATTACTACGGAAAATAGCAGGATCTGGAGCAGGGCCGTCGTCTCAGGGAATCTGCCTGTCATCGAGGATCTATGTCCGAAATCGACATCCGGCACGTAGAGGAAGCCACCGCCCATATGCTGCCGGCCCAGGAGACGGTGTTCGAGGACGGGTGGATGTTCCGTTTCAACACAGGCGTGAGCCGGAACACGAACGCGGTATGGCCTCTGACGGCAGCCCCGGATGGTCTCGAGTCCCGGATCGAGTCGTGTGAGCGAGCCTACGCGGAGCGGGGATTGCCCTGTAACTTTCGGTTGACTCCCCTGGATGAGGGAAAGGTTATCGAATCGTTCCTGCTTGCGCGCGGATACACGCCTCTCCGCCCGATGATCGTGATGACCTGTCCGATGACGGAACCGGCGGATGGGCTGGTGGGAGACGATCTGACCGAGATCGATCTAGACGCGTGGCTGGACCTGGTTCGCCGCATCAATGACGACCCAAAAGCCCACGGGCTGCAGGCCAAACGAGAAGCTCTGACCGGTCTGAGCCTTCCAGTCTGGTACACGGCTCTCGTGCGTGACGGGCGGGAGTGTTCCTATGGACGATCGGTGCAGTACGAAGACCTTTACCAACTCGCTGAACTGTTTACCGTGGCCGAGCTTCGCGGTCAGGGGTTGGGGGCGCAGCTGATCCACGGTCTGACAAAGATCGGACGCGAGGCGGGTGCACGGACCGCTTACGTTCAGGGTGTCACCGAGTCGAACACGGGTGCTCGGCGTCTGTATGAACGCCTCGGGTACCGGGATGCCTATCGATTTCACTATATGACACCTCCCTGATTCACTAAACGCCGGGGTTTAACGATCGCGGGGGCCACCTGACCCTGTTGCGACCGGAGAGCCGACGCAGGAACGAGGGTTTGCATGAGCAAGACCGATTGGGTCATCCAGGGCGGACACGTTATCGATCCCGCGAACGATGTGGATACGCGGTGCGACGTGGCGATTACGAATGGGAAGATTGCGGCGGTAGGTGAGAACCTCCCCGTAGAAGGCGCCGCCCAGGTGTTCGACGCGCGCGGGAAGCTGGTGACACCCGGGCTGGTCGATCTTCACACACATACCTATGACCGCGTCACCCCACTCGGTATCGATGCCGACTCCTTCTGTCTCGGTCGCGGGGTGACGACGGCGGTCGATACGGGGAGTGCGGGATTCGACATCTTCCCGGGTTATCGCCGGTTCGCGGTCGAGCCTTCGAAGACGCGTCTTCTCGCGTTTCTGAACATATCGCGCATCGGTCTGGCGGTGGGGCGTTCGACGGACGGGGACGAGCCAGGCGAACTGGAAGCGATGAAACTGATCAGCAGTGAAAAGTGTGTGGAGTGCGCTCGAGAGAACGAAGATATCGTCATTGGGGTGAAGGTGAGGTTGTCGGCGTCGATTGCGGACAACGGGAAGAACGAGGCGGGCGCCTACCGTCACTCACAGGAAGCCGCGGAGACGTTGAGCCTGCCGCTGATGACGCACCACAGTTTTTCTACGATCCCCCTCGAAGCGTGCCCGGGTCATCTCAGGAAGGGGGACATCTACACGCACTGCTACCACGGATTCGACAGCACGGTGGTCGATTCGTCGAGTCGTCAGGTCCACGATGCGGTCCTTGAGGCGAAGAGCCGGGGTGTGATCTTCGATCTGGGACACGGGATGGGGGGGTTCAACTACAGGGTGGCGGAGATCTGCATCGAGGCGGGTCTCTGGCCAGACGCAATCAGCACGGATATGCATACGCTGACCTGTGACGGACCGGCTTACGATATGCCGACGGTGATGTCGAAAATGATTGCTCTCGGGATGCCTTTGAAGGATGCCATCCGGGCATCGACCATCGGGCCGGCAGAGGCGATCGCCTGGGGAGATCGAATCGGGACGCTGGGCGTTGGGCGGGAGGCGGATGTGACGGTCCTGTCTTTCGATGAGAAGGAAATGGAGCTCGAAGACACGATCGGGCAGATGCGAAAAATCGATCGTCTGTTCGTGGCGGAGGCGGTCTGGAGGGCGGGGGAACGAGGCGAGATGACCCGGCCGGATATCTTTCCGAATCAGGTTCAGATCGACAAGGGACGTGCTGCTGCGGAGAAGGCAGTCCTGCGGGACGATTGATCTCGAGAAGATTTGTAAAAAGACCTTGCGAGGTGAGCGGGAGGTCTGCCTTCGCGGGTAGGGTGCAGGAGGTACGGTAAGACAGGGAAGAGCCCATCTACGCCAGGGATTTGGTGCGGGAGGAGGAGAGCAGGTGTGGTCAGGCGAGACTTGTAAGTCGGTCAATTCCCAAGCTTGAGCCAGATGGAGGCCATTGAGGCCATCATCGTGAACCAACTGGTGAAAACGAGGCCAACCAGCCAACGGGTTGTTGTACCGAGTTGGGTACCCATTCTGTCGAATCGAGCGTCCATCTTGGCGTCCAGCGAACGGAAGTCCTGCTCGAGAGTCCCCAATCTGGAGTTCACTTGCTCCAGTGCGTCCTTCGTTCCTATTTCTTCTGCCATATCCGTCCCCCTTGCTGCATAAAGTGTATCTCAGTCCGCTCGACGCTTCAAGCCATCCGGTCCAGGAGGTTGTGAGGCAAAGAACGTACCGCAAAAACCGGAGGAGGTAAGTCGCGGGAAATCAGCCTTGTGACTCTCGTTGTCCGGCCCCACGACCTGAAAAAAACGTTCACGCCTTTCACATTCAGTGAAAGATTGCGTCAGTCTCCCAGCCCCAGGTCATCAATCATAAACTCGATCCATTCCAGGAACCTATCCGGCTCCACGGGGTTCGCCAGGATGTGACGTCTTCGAACGCCGAGGTTGGCGAGTTCGGACAGACGATCGGGTTCGATCGAGTCGGACAGCACGAGGATGGGGAGACGGTCGTGGAGTTGGCGGATGACGGTAATGCAATCCGGACCCGGCACGGTTGCGAGGTCGTGGCTCAGAACAACCAGATGGTAGAACGTCGGGGCTTCGTTCAGTCGGTCTAGGAGCGTCCTGCCGTCGCTGACGACGTGAGTGGTGACTTCGGGAAGGTCGAGGAGGGCCCCCGACAGACGCATTGCCCGGGGTCCGTCCGTGGCGAGCAGCAGTTGAATCACAAGGCAACCTCACGTGGATCGGAAAAAGACGACGGGTTTCTCGTAAAGTTATTGTGAAATCTGCCGATATGTGCAACAGGTGGACGAAGCCGTCTCGGTCAACGGGAAATAGTTTGCCCCTCTCCCTTTGAAGTGAGTAACTTCTCCGGAAGAGGGGCCTGACCAAAGCGGTGTCACATTGCTCCACGGGCCTTGACACCTGCGCCTTATCCCCTCCGATTCCAAGGATAAAGCGTTGGAAGCCTGTTGCTCGACTTCTCCACCTCTTTGATTCAACAGTCCTCTCCCTTCTTCCCCATTCCCATCGCTGTATCGAGTGTGTGTGTCGGCTCCCGAGACGTCGCGGTCCTGGTTCTGAAGGTCGGGAGTGATTGGGGTGGATAACTCCCTGTCCTCTATATCGGGATTTACTTGAGCACTCTTTAGTGCGCCCGACGTTTTTTTCTGGCTGGAGAGTTTTTTTGCAGCGATTTCCTGTCTGGAACATTCGCCACGAAGGTCCCTACGATTCGCTGACGGATGTTTTTCTCACCAATCGGTCCCTGGACGAGTCCGACGTGACCAACTCACCGGACCATCTTCACGACCCTCATCTGATGGCGGATATGCCGCGGGCTGTCGATCGCATCGAGAAGGCGATTCGGTCGAATGAACCCGTGGTGGTGTTCGGTGACTACGATGTTGACGGCGTAACGAGTGCGGCGTTGATGCTCGACTTCCTGGATCACGTTGGCGCGGATGCGAAGAGTGTGCTGCCCGATCGCTACAAGGACGGCTACGGAATGAAGGTGGACGGCGTCCGTCGTGCGATCGACCAGGGGGCTAGGCTGATCGTGACGACAGACAACGGGATCTCGGCCTTCGAAGCGATTTCGGAGGCCCAGAGCAGCGGAGTCGACGTGGTGGTGATCGATCATCACCAGCCTCAGGAAAAGCTCCCGGAAGCCCCCGCAATCGTGAATCCCAGCCGACGCGATTGTCCTTATCCCTTCAAGGGCCTGGCGGCGGTGGGTGTCGTGTTCAAGGTCGTCCAGGCGCTGTCCGAGCGATTCCTGACCGGGGCCGAGCGGAGACGATATCTGAACGAGTTGCTGGGGTACTTTGCCCTGGGGACGGTTGCGGATATGATGCCAATGATCGGGGAGAACCGGCTACTTACGCGCCGAGGCATCCAGGTGTTGGACCAGACGAAGCACGCAGGGCTGCGCGCGCTCAGGGCAGTGGCGGGGGGGAAGGGGAAACCGGTCGACGCAACGACGATCGCGTTTTTTCTGGGGCCTCGAATTAACAGCGCGGGCAGGCTCGCGTCCGCCCAGCTTGCGCTCGATCTGTTGCGATGCAAACAGCCGGTGGAAGCAGCCCGTCTTGCCGAGGAACTGAACGAGCTGAACAGCCGCCGCCAGGATCTCCAGAACGAGGGGGTGACGGAGGCCGAACGCCGGGTCGAGGACGAGGGGCTCGACAAGGGCCGGATTCTCGTGGTGCACGGCGAACAATGGCATCTGGGGGTGATCGGGCTGATCGCAGGACGTTTGAAGGAACGATTTCACCGCCCCGCCATCGTGACATCGGGTGCGAGAGGTGACGCGTATGTTGGGTCTGCCCGGTCGGCGCGTGGGTATAACATCGTCGAGGGCATTTTCCGATGTGCCGACCTGTTGAGCGAGTACGGGGGGCACGCCGATGCGGCGGGCTTCTCGCTACCACCCGACAACTATTTAGCGTTCCGAGATCGAATCTCGGCCGACGCGCATTCTCACCTGGACGAAGGCGATCTCCTTCCCCAACTCGAGGTGGACGTCGAGCTGCAACCCGCGGATTTGTCGCTTCAGACAGTGGAAGCACTTTCCACGTTCGAGCCGTTCGGCCCAAAGAACGAGGTGCCGAGGTTCAGCCTGTCGCATTGCAAGCTGTCGCGGATTGATGCGGTCGGACAGGGGGCGCATCTCAAGGTGCAGGTGCAGGCTGGGTCGCAATCCTGCGAGGCGATCTGGTGGCGACAGGGCGAACTGGTCTATGAGCTGAATCAGGGAGAAGTGGTCGATCTGGCGTTCGGGCTGGAACAGAATTCGTGGAATGGACGATCCCGGCTACAGATGGTGATCGAAGATATGCGCCCGGCTCTGATGCCGGCGCTGCCGGAATAGTTGTGGTGATCGTCGTCAGCGGATACAACCCGGTGGCAGTCGCCATCGGGTATTTTTGTGCATACCTTGGGCCCGGACTTTCAGCGAATCAAGCAAGCTTTGGGAGGAAGGATGGCGGACACGTGGCGTCCGGCTGAGCCGGACATCGAAACGATTCGCAGAATCGCGCGCGATCCGATGAAGGCGTTGGCCGATCTGGAGATTCCGGCGTGTGTGTTTCGGGGAGCGTATCCCGTTTCGGATTGCGACGGTCTGATCGACCGGTTCATTCAGAAAGGACTGATTGACGATCCAAAGACGTGGGACCCCGAAACGGGGAGGAAGCGGATCGACATCGGGTCGAGCCTTGCCCAGAAGGGAAACAATCAAGATGCGTTCTTCGCTCACGCCGCGGGGACACACGAGCTGTACGAGACGCTGTTCGACGGTTTCGTCGATCCGGTCGAGACTCTCTACGATGGATTGTCGGCGTTGGCATCGGATAAGAAGGTCGTAACGGCATACGAGCCCGACGGGCGTCGATACGGTCCTGCGATCTTTCGGATTCATTACGAAGGTCACCGGTACGCGCCTCACATCGATCACGTGACGTTGCGCGAGAAGCGTTTCGATTTCGCAGTCACACGATTCACCCACCAGTTCGCCGGTGTTCTGGTTATGCGAAACACGACGACGGATGCCACGGCGACCCAGTCGATTCTACATCGTTGCCCCTGGACGCCTGCGATTCACCCCCATCTTCGCGGCGAGACGTTCTACGAATACGCAGCCGCTCAGAATATCGAGTCCGTGCGGGTGGACATGAATCCTGGCGATCTCTATTTCTTCAACACGGGAGCGATTCACGAGGTGCCGGCGCTCGAGGGGGACGACGCTCGGGTGGTTCTGGCGGTGTTTGTCGGGTATTCCGAAGACGATGATGAGGTGTTCGTCTGGAGTTGACAGACGACGGCCTCACCCATACCAGATCGAAGGACAAGGCGAAAAAATCATGCCATTCAACGTGAAGAAGCGGGGGAAACTGACGTATTACTATCGCGGAGATCATCCCACGCTGTCTGCGCTGGTGACCGAGGCGCAGCCTGACGGAGATCTGAAGATCTACTTTTCGGGCCTGACGGGAGGCTACTCCGCGAAGGGCGTGCTGGATAGAGAAGAGCTGGTGGAGATGGATCCGTTGCGGGAGATTCCGCTGGTGTTTCAATCCTGGGAACGCTGGTTGCAGGACGCGGGTATCTGCGAGTCTCTGAAGCAGATCGACTTCATTGAGGTCCACGCATTCGGGTGCCAGCCAAAGAGCCCCAATCCGCTTGTCGATCCGATCGGGTTCGCAGAAGCTCAGGACCAGTTGAGGAAGGATTACGCGGAGGCGTACACGGGTTTCTTCCGGGACTACCTGACCGACAACGGGGTTCCCGCTCGGTTCACTGTCCACCTGGTGGATGTACCTGATGAAGCGGCGAGCTACGAATTCTACAGTACTGCGCTGTATCAGCAGTCGCTTCAGTGATCAACGAAATTCTCGAGGTGGTGTGATGGAGATGGTGCAAAAGCCCCTGATCGGGATCACGGTCGGCGATCCGGCAGGGATCGGGCCGGAGATTGTGGTGAAGGCCCTCGCGGACAGGTCGAGCTACGATGCGTGTCGGCCGGTGGTCTACGCCGATGGCGTGGTCCTTCAGCAGGCGCTGGAACAACTTGGTGCGGGTCTTCAACTCAACGAGGTCGATGTGCCGTCCAACGGACGATTCGAGATGGGTGCGATCGACTATGTCGAAGTGGGGTCGCTTACCCAACCGATCGCGATGGGTGAGGTGAATGCGTCCGGGGGCCAAGCAGGTTTCGACTATCTGTCCGCGGCGATCGATGTCGCTCTGGCTGGAAGCGTGGACGGGCTGGCGACCGCGCCGCTCAACAAAGAGTCGCTTCAGGCGAGCGATGTGCCTTTCATCGACCACACGGCTGCCTTGAAGGATCGTGCGGCTCTGCGGGAACCGATGACATTGTTTCTCGTCCGGGCGATGAAAATTTTCTTCCTGACCCGGCACATCTCGTTTCGTGAGATCGCGGACGCGATCACGGAGTCGTTGATCTTCGATGCGGTTCCGCTGTGCGACCTGTATCTCCGGCAGCTGGGTGTGGCGGAGCCGCTGCTGGCCGTCGCGGCACTAAACCCGCACGGAGGCGAGCAAGGGCTGTTCGGGCGGGAGGAGATGGAGGTGATCTCGCCAGCCGTCGAAAAGTCGAGAAAATCGGGTCAGAACGTGGTTGGGCCTGTTCCGGCAGACTCGGTGTTCCATCAAGCGCTTGAAGGCAAGTACGACGGCGTGCTCTCGCTATATCACGACCAGGGACACATCGCGTCCAAGACGGTCGACTTTCACGGAACCGTCAGTTTGACGATGGGGCTGAAGTTCTTGCGGACCTCGGTAGACCACGGTACGGCGTTCGATATTGCGGGGACAGGTGTGGCGGAGGCGAAGGGGATGGTCGAGGCGATCAAGGCAGCCGGCCGCTACTCGTTGAGCGTCAAAGAGAATCTGGAACTGGAGCCGGCATAGGCGGGTCGAGAGCGCTTACGGGATGCGTATCGAGGACCCCCTGGATCTGTGCGCTCCGCGAAACCTGGAGAGTGCCTCTACGGTCAACTTTATGATGGCTTCCTCTTTAACTTTCCTTTCCAGGCAGGCTCTGACGCCCTAGATGCAGGACCATCTGGACCAGATGGGATTCGAATCGCCTGTTTGATATCGCCTATGGTGTCACCGCCACGGCTTCGATTCGAGTCTGGAAAAACCCGATGTGCAGCTGGCTGATGAAATCGCGTGTATCACGGAATCGGGCGAGAATGACGTCGATATCGTTCCGTCCCATTCGGAGCACCGTGCCCGGCTGATTACGCAGATCTACGAAGGCGAACTCGAGGATGTGCCGCTGACCGACCGGTTGACCCGGGTACGCGCCCAGTTCGCCTTGCTCGCCGACGATCCTTCCGCGACAGAAGCCTTCCACCGCTTGATTCTGCATATTGAAAAGTACAGCCGGCTCCTTACGACGCGTTTCGTGTTCCCCGACATTGGTGAAGTGGAGCACAATACGATGGTGTCGAGACTTGGGCAGCTGGCCCGCAATCATCGGGACTGGATTCGACCCCTTGATGTCTGGCGTCCGGAGAACAAGAACGAAATGGGTCAGTTCAGAGAGCTGGCGCGACACTTTTTCGCGAACTACGACGTGCCGCTCTGTTTCGACTCGGTCTGGTTCAGTGGCGACTATGACGAGGCGAGGCGTCAACAGAACTGGTACAAGCACGTCGGGGGTGGAGGTAACCTGCGAACGGCGCCCGATCTGCCGTGCAAAGTGTCGAAGCGGATGGCACACATTCTCAGCCAGATAAGACACCGCAGACGACTGTTGCCCAGTATGCGTCGGGCCCAGGTACAGGCACTTGGCGCGGAGCGGAGACTCGCGGGATCGATCGCCCATACACCGCTGGGGGAGTCTTTCGCCAACGAAGCGTTCTGGATTACGGTCATCCACTTTTTCGTGAACAATCCGTTCCTCGAACGCACGTACGTAGAGCCCGCCGTCGACTGCATCCAGGCGCACAAGTATTCTCCGACACGTGTTCCTCAGCCGGATGGCTCGACGATCCAGGGCCCGCCGATTCATCCGAACTTCTCGATCAAGGGGCGCAGTGCAGGGAAACTTCTGGCGCTCGTGGACGACTGGCACCAGGATCTGTCGGATTTCGAGGAGGTGGCGGGTGAGACAGGGGAGGCTTCGGGGATCGGCACGCTCGATCTGGAGGAGGTCAGTCCCCTCGAGTCGGTTTCGGACGGAGCACCGGAGAGCGAGCGGCTGCGATGGCGGATCGTGGAACTGGGGTCCAGCCGACTCCTGAGACACGAAGGGAAGGTGATGCACCACTGCGTGGGCTCCTACGCACGCAAATGCGTGACCGGTGAGAAATCGATCTGGTCGCTACGCGTGTGCGTCGACGACGGCGATGCGGAGAAGCATATTCTGACGATCGCGGTCGACAACAAGAGAAAGCTCGTCACGCAGGCCAGAGGAAAGTACTACATGCAGCCTTTCGACAAGGCGTGAGTGCGACGTAACCAGGAAGACGCAGATCGGCCCTATGTGGGCTTGCTCCGGGAGTCGGCATGTGTAATGCGGCTGTGGATGGACCAGGAAGGATTGCGACACGGGAAGTAGGAAAGATCTCTTCGCGCAGTGAGGCCAAAAAAGGCGGCCGTGACTTCTTACAGTCACGGTCGCTTCTTCTTTCCGGTCGAACTGGAGGTTGTTTTCTGATTTGCCGTTGGGGTGGGCGTCTCGCATCATTGCAGATGGAGGCGGTTTTGAAATTTTGTTTCGCAGGCTTTGGCCACGTTCACATCTACAGTCTTCTGGAGCACGTCCAGACACGGCAGGATCTGGAGTTCGTGGGGGCGTGCGAGGGAGATCCCGAGTTGGCCGTCAAGGCGGGGGATCGAGGGGTCGAGGTCAGCTACAAGAACCTCGAGGACGCTCTGAACGACGTCGAGGTTGATGTGGTGGCGATCGGTGCGCCCTTCGGTTTGCGGGGACGACTGGCGCTGGAGGCTCTGGCGGCCGGGAAGCACGTGATTTCGGACAAGCCACTGTGCACCTCGCTGGAGGAGTTGAGGGAAATCGAGCAGCTCTCCAGGTCGAACGACCTGCGCCTGGGATGTATGCTGACGATGCGTGACAATCCTGAGATGCAAAGCCTCAGGACTTACCTGAAAGAAGGCCTGATCGGAGAAGTGCACGCGATTCAGTTCGGAGGACAGCATCCGCTGAACGCGGCGACGCGACCTCAGTGGTACTTCGAGCCGGGTATGCACGGGGGTACCATCAATGACATTTTCGTTCATGCGGCCGACGCCATACCGTGGATGACGGGACTCGACTGGGTGTCGTGTCTGTCGGCCCGATGCTGGAACGCGTCCTGTCTCGATGTCCCTCACTTTGAAGACGGTGCGCAGATGATGTTGAAAATGAACAACGGTTGTGGCGTACTGGGTGACGTGTCTTACCTCATGCCGTCAACGGGGGCCTACACGTTGCCTTACTACTGGCGCATGACGATGTTCGGTCAGGAAGGGGTTGTCGAAGTGACAGAAGGCAACCGATCGCTGACGGTGACGCGTGAGGGGGAGATTGTCCCTCTGCAATCGGTGGAGTCGGACGAAAGGGGATATCTCGATGGGTTCGTGAATGATGTCAGGGGAGAATCCGCGGAGGATGACCTGACGACCGAGGGTGTGATTCGGGCAATGGACGTCGCTCTGACCATCCAGCAGGCGGCTGACTACGGCCGACACGGAGTTTCACTCACGGCGGACTGAGGGTCGAATGCGGAGTCTGGAAATCCTTCTTCTGATCGTGAGTCTCCCGTTTGCCATTCGTTATCTGTGGGCCAGCCGAAAATTCCCTTTCTGGTTCGACGCTATTCCTCTCCTGTCGTTTCTGTTGTTCCTCGTCCACACAGGTTCGGAAGGTGCCCGGTGGTCGATGGGCCCAGCTTACGGGGTAACGATCCTGCTCTTTCTTTCCAGCACGATCCCGATCGTTCGTTCTACGCCTCTTTCAGAATCCCCCCGCAGAGTGCTGGGCGTCCTGAGCTGTCTGGGCCTCGCCGTCTCTTTGGTTTTGTCGACGACCCTGCCCGTGTTCACACTGCCTCCTCCCTCAGGCGACTTCCATGTGGGGGTGTCCACCTACCTGGTCCAGCCGGAAGAGGGACAGCCGATCCCGATTCGGATCTGGTACCCGACCGACGAAGCGGGAAGTTCACCCTATGTCGATCGGGAACAGACTGCAGCCTCGTTCTTCGAGACACAACTCGGTCTTCCTGGGACTCTTGCCCAGTTTGGTTTTGTTCGAACCCAGAGTAAAGTCGAAGCCGATCTCTCAGATGTGTTGCCGACGTATCCCGTGGTGGTGCATTCCCACGATGGCTCGGTCGGGTTTCCTGAAATGCATACGTCGCTGCTTCAGGATCTTGCGAGCCGGGGGTATGTGGTCATGGGGATCGACCCGGTCCGGGCGACGCGGGTTGATGATTCCGTTTCGGTCGAGCAGGCGATGGAGGTAGATGTCTCGGTCGAGGCGGATGCGGCGGAGGCCGTTCTCGACTGGCTCGAAGCCGTTTCTCCCGACAACGCTCTCGGTTGGCTGGCCGATCGCGTCGATCTGGGACGGGTGGCCTACGTCGGTCACGGTACGGGTGGGGGAGCTGCCTTCCTCGCTTGCAGAGAGAGTGTGAGTTTCGGTGCGGGGGTGAGCATCGGAGGAGAGCTCGGAGACGAACTGCCGACCCGTCCCTTTATGGCGTTCGAGAGTAGGATGGGGGGCGCGACGAGCGAACCGTTCGCTGGAGCGCCGGAGGTCGGCTACCTAGTGGGCGTTGAAGGTTCGGGGCTCTTCAGTTTTACAGACCTGCCGTTCTGGTCTCCTCTGATTCCGATTCGATTCGATATCGGACCGCTCGGGCCGGGTCGCGCACACCGGATCTGCTCGACCTACGTATTCGCGTTTCTGAATTCGGTGCTCAATCGAGGCGTGGCCGAGCCTCTTCTGGAAGGGCCTTCGCCTGACTTTCCCGAAGTGAAGATTCAGATCCATCCGGGTCAGGCGGAGTAAAGCGTGTTGAGGAACGCTGGCTTCTCGCGGAGCCCGTGAGGAAGTGAGTATCGAACCGATTCTTCTGTCGTCGAGCGGTTCCGATCGTGGGACCGGCTACAACATGAGCAGCAAGCTGATCGAGCGCGGTGACGATCTCTTCGTTGGGTGGCTCGATGCGCCCCGTACCAAAGGAGATACGGCCAGGATTCAACTGGGGGTATGCGACGTTCGAAACGGGGCGATTCGTGGGGTGCTGACGTTGGGAACGGGGATCGACAATCATTGCGGTCCGGCGCTGGCGCTGGATGGGGACGGCCGACTCCACGCGATGATCGGCGCCCATCACGGGCCATTC
This sequence comes from Latescibacteria bacterium UBA6620, assembly GCA_002433075.1. GTDB lineage: Bacteria > Latescibacterota > UBA2968 > UBA2968 > UBA2968 > UBA6620. The sequence continues at coordinate 26,009 of DJHM01000034.1, read as the reverse complement.
CAGTATCGATGGTCAGATGATCCGGCGGACCTGGCCTCCTGGTCGAGACCGATTGCTCTGGGTCCTACCGACACCTATCCGAGTCTGGTGGTTGACGGACAGGGGACATTGCACCTTGCGTTGCGCCACCAGGCGGATCGCTGGCAACTACACTACAGAAAGAAACCTAAATCGGGCGATTGGTCGGATCCGGTCACGATCGCGATCAGTCCGGTAGAGGGCTACAATCACTTCATGCACTCGCTGACGGTCGGGCCGTCGGGCAATCTCCATCTGGTCTATCAGTTTCACTATGCAGAGACGGGTCGAGCCGAGGACTGCAAGGGGCGAGCGGCAGTCTACCTGCGGTCGGAAGATGGCGGCGAGACGTGGCTCAACGAGGATGGGTCAGAAGCTGTCCTGCCCGTGACGATCGAGTCTATGCAGGCGATCGTTCACTCTCCGGACGGAGGACCGGGACGTCACCACTTGCGGGTGGCGAACCACCTTGTGGATGGTCAGGACCGGGTCTGGTTTTTCTGTTCGGTCGTGGACGACGCTGGTGGCGTGGTCTTCCGGCGGGACGGAGATGCGTGGACGGGAATCAGGCTCGCGGAGATCACGGATGGGCTGGACATGGCGGGCGGACGGTCGAGCTCGATCTCACGCGATAGGGAGGGTCGGGTTCACTTGCTGGTGGCGACGCGACCCGGCGGAGGCGAGACGCCGTGGTACGATCCGAGCCACGAGATTTTTCACGTGGTGCTGAACGAGGACGGGTCGTCCGCAGGGTGCACCCAACTCACGACGACGGATGCGATGATGTCGAACTGGCTGCCGGCTCTGGTCCAATGGGATTGGACGCGCTCGGACACGTTTTGCGACGGAGGTCACTGGTTTGCTTACACACGGGGGACGAACGCCGGGGGTATCGGGGGAGACAATCAGAGTCCCCTGCAGACAGAGGTCTACCTGAGCCGGTTGGGGTAACCTCAGTGGTGAAAAACGAGAGGCCTGGTTTCTTGAACGCCCTGTTCACGGATTGGGACGGTCTCGTCGGATGGGGCGTTCGGGCGAAGGACGATCTTGCACGCACTGCCATCGGCAAGGCGATCGAACGCGTCGAGAACATTCTCGAAGTCGACCTCCTGTGTGATGAGCGGACGAAGATCGACGACATCGCCCTCCAGCAGCCAGCGAGTCTTGTACCACGTGTCCCAGATTCGCCGTCCGCTGATGGCGAAGACGGTAAGGTTCTTGAAAATCATGTTCTCGCCGATGTCGACTTCCACCGGTCGAGAGGGAATCCCGAACAGGGTGATCCGGCCGCCGTTACGCACGGTAGTGAAGGCGCTGGTGATGGCCCCGGGTGCACCACTCATTTCAAGGACGATGTCGACGGGATAGCCTTCGTTCGCGTCACAGATGGCGTCGGAAACCTCGCCGTCTGCGGGGTCGAATGCGATGGTGGCTCCCATTGCCATCGCCAGTTCTCGTCGGTAGGGAGTGGGGTCGACGGCGAAGATGGTGCTGGCTCCCGAGGCTCGGGCGATTGCGATACTGAACAGGCCGATGGGTCCGCAACCCGAGACGGTGACGCTCTGCCCGGCGAGGTCGTGGGTGAGGGTGGCGAGCACAGCGTTGCCGAAGGGTTCCTGGAGGGTGGCAATCTCGGGAGGAATCTTTGTTCGATCGTTCTGCCAGATGACATTCTCGGGGACGATCACATACTCGGCGAAGGCGCCATCCCGGTCGACGCCCAGAATCTGGGTGGAGGGACACATATGGGCCTGCCCGGTTCGACACTGATAGCAGTGGCCGCACGTGACGTGGCTTTCGGCGGAAACGAAATCGCTGACGTGCGCTTGTTCCACCTGCGGACCGATCTTCGTGATGGTGCCGGAGAATTCGTGACCGAGCGTGACGGGTGGTCGGATCCTTTGTCGGCTCCAGTCGTCCCATTTGTAGATGTGAAGGTCGGTTCCGCAGATGCTGGCGGCTTCGACTTTGACGAGTACCTCGTGGGGGCCCGGCTCGGGGACGGGAAGTGAGACGACCTGGAGACCGGGTCCGTCTGCCGTTTTCCGTAGAGCCTTCATTGTATGTGCCACGACTACCTCACGGCCTTTAGTTCATTATATAATATTTCATTCAATATATTAAACAACCGGTCGGCGGTCCAGTTTCACGATGGCAAAATCGCCTTTCCGAGGCGGTTGACTCCGGATGGGCGATGGGCTACAGTTTTGAAGTTTCCCGTTAATTTTATTGAGATTACGACGTTTTGAAGACGGCTATGAAAGCCCTCTCCCGGTTTCTGTTGGTGGTGGGTTGTTTCCTCCTGAATTCGAATGTGTCCGGCCAGACTGACGGTCGACGCAGTGGATTCACGTTGTTGAACGAAGCGGTAGGAGGTCGTTCGGCGGCGATGGCGGATGCGTTCACGTCGGTTTCGGGCGATCAGACGGCCCTGTACGCGAACCCCGCGGCGGCGGCCTGGATGACGAGCAAGGATTTAGTGCTCTCACATCACAGTTCGTTCGCCGACGTTCGGCAGGGATACGCCGGATGGGCCTATGGCAACGGCACACGGGGTATCGGTCTCAGTCTGGGGGTCCACACGGCGGGTGACTTCGAGGCTCGAACGGGCCCGTCCGCGCAACCGATCGGGACGTTCCATCTGCTGGAAATGAACGTCGGACTGACCTATGCCCAACGTCTGGGCGATCGGCTGAGCACAGGATTCAGTGCCCGCGTACTGCACCAGGACCTGGCATCCGAAAGGGCTTCGGGGTTCACGATCGATGCCGGGGTCCAGTATCGAGTTTCGGGATCCTTCACCCTCGGGGCGGCGATCAAGCACCTCGGGCGGATGGAGGCGCTGGCTCAGGAGCGAGTGTCCCTGCCCCGGGAGATCCGGGCGGGCGGGAGCTTGTCGCGAGATCGACTCCTGGTCTCGGCGGAGGCCCGCATTCAGAGGTTTGGGGAGAACGGCTTCCACATAGGGGGTGAGATGCGACCTCTCAGAACCCTGGCTCTACGAGCGGGCTACGTATCCGGGCTGGAGGCTCGCGATCTGGTCTTCGGGTTCGGTCTTCGACGCGGGAACTGGCGATTCGACTACGCATTCGTTCCTTCGAGTCTGGATCTGGGCGACTCCCACCGTGTATCGGTCGGGATCCGGTAGAGTGTCGGAGCGGTCGTCCGAGTGACTCGGATCGGTCCGATCGACGGGGTCAGTTATGAGCGTCGTCACCTCGATCCGCCGCCGACTCCGTCCCTGCTGCACATCTGTCTTTTCCTGCTGACGTTGTTGGCGACGACGATGGCGGGGGCGCAGGTGAGTCCCGCATTCAGGGCGATTCCGATCGAGGCGTTGAGCTGGCACTCGATTCTTCGGCCGGACATTCTGGTGCACGGATTACCGTTTTCGCTGGCGTTGATCGGGGTCCTGGGGATTCACGAGATGGGTCACTTCGTGGCTTCCCGGGCGTGGCACGTGCGAGCGACGTTGCCCTATTTCATTCCGTTTCCGATGTCGCTCATTGGGACCTTGGGTGCGGTCATCCGCATCCGTTCCAGGATTCCGAATCGCCGAGCCCTGATCGACATTGGTGCAGCAGGGCCGGTCGCGGGATTCGTAGCGGCGGTTGCCGCCCTGTGTTACGGGCTCGCTCACGCTCAAGTCGTCGCCTTGGCGGACTTTGCGGGTGAAGGCGCAATCGTTTTCGGCGACTCGCTGTTGACGTCCTGGCTGCAGAAATGGATCGTCGGGCCCCTGCCACCAGGCCACGATGTGATGTTGCACCCGGTCGGTTTTGCAGGATGGCTGGGGCTGTTCGTGACGGTGCTGAACCTTCTGCCCGTCGGTCAGTTCGACGGGGGTCACATCGTCTACTCTGTCGTTGGACGTCGTCATCACCTGGTTTCCCGGGCGACTGTGGTCGCGCTGATCCTGTTCTGGGCTGTTGCGCCCGGGTACGCCTGGACCGAGTCTGACACGCCCTTGACCGCCTGGATCACGTCACGTTGGCCAGGATGGCTGGTCTGGGCCGCTCTTGCTCTTCTTCTCGGACGTCGTCACCCCACCCCGGTCGACCCCCACTCGACCCTCGACGGCTCTCGAAAAGGGCTGGCTGTTTTAACGCTGGTCATTTTCATCCTCTGTTTCATTCCCCAACCGATCCGCTTTCTGGATCCCTGAAGAAGAACCTGCTTCTCCCTTCCCCTTCGTTCGGAGACTGTGATGCCCGGTCGAAGTCGTCGTTCCAACCAGGGACGATCTTCAGCAATCTACAAGGGCAGGCGTAAGCGACGCGGATCCCGCCGGATGGCGAGCAGACGACGAGGTGCACCCGTTCTACGGGTTTCTGCGGGGCTCGTTCTGGCTGCGGGTCTGCTGATGGTCTGGCTGTGGCGAGTGCCGCGACCGCATCGCACACCCGATCCGGGTCCGCCAGAGGTCGTGACGCTGTCGAACACCTGGCGCGCGGGACCAGGCGAGGTAGTGGCCTTCGCGGATACGATGGCGCGACAATCCGTGGAGACCCTGGCGGGTCTGGGCATCCCACGCGACGTGATCGAGGTGAACCGACTCCAGGCAGCACGGGGCAGCACGATGCGGTGGGAGGTGACGAGCCTCGTGCCCGAGGACGTGCCGCTGGCGTTGTGCAATCTGTGGCTGACCCGAACCGCGCGTCGTCTGGGGGGCGAGGTGCTGGAGGGGAGGGAAGATCTCCACGGGGGCCGGTTGTCGATGCTCGTGGGGCTGGAGGGGGATCGTACGACGCTGGTGACGTTGCGGCGCACTCCCACGGTGAGCAGGACGGCTGGACGTATTGCGTTGATCGTGGATGATTGCGGTTATCAAAGTCGAACGCTGATCGACGCCTTCTGCGACATCGACTATCCGCTGACGTTCTCGGTCTTTCCGGACGAACGCGAAACGATCTGGACGGCAGAGCGGGCGGCCCGTGCGGGACACGGGGTGATGGTCCATCTGCCGATGGAGCCGAACGACTACCCGAAGCGAGATCCAGGACAGGGCGCGATCTTCGTGGCTCATCCCTACGATCAGATCCGTCAGATCACGAGACACGCGTTGACGACGGTGCCTCACGCGCAGGGCGTGAACAATCACATGGGTTCCCGGGTGACGCAGGATCGTCGGGTGATCGGGTATGTGCTTGAAGAGGTCGACCGTCAAGGCTATTACTTTGTGGACAGCGCGACGAGTTCGACGTCCGTGGCCTACGACGTGTCGGTCGCAATGGGGATTCCGAGCGCCCGCAACGTGGGATTCGTGGATCTCGAGACGGATGCAGATGCGATCGAACACCGTCTGAGACAGTTGGCTATGCGGGCCCGCCAGTCCGGGACGGCGGTGGGAATCGCCCATGCGCGATCGGAAACTCGGGACGTGCTGGCTCGGGTCATTCCGGACTTGGCTGCGGAGGGATTCGAATTTGTGACGGCGGCTGAAGCGGTGCGGTGAGGCCTACGATGGAATTCTGAAATGGTTGAGGCCCCACCTTCTGTATATATTCTCGCCCGGTCCGTCTGGACCGGGCACAACTGTTTATAGGTCAAGGAGTTCCGGAGGTCACAGATCGACGTCGAAGGATTTCGTTTCGAGGCGGTCGCAGAGGATCCTGAGACGGGCGCTCGAGCCGGGGTTCTGCATACGCCGCACGGCGAGGTGGAGACCCCCGTTTTTATGCCGGTCGGGACACAGGGATCGGTGAAGACGCTCAGTCAGGAAGATCTGGAGACGCTGGATGCGCGGATCCTCCTGGGGAACACTTACCATCTCTATCTTCGACCGGGGACGTCGCTGATCGAGGCTGCGGGTGGACTCCACGGGTTCATGGGGTGGGATCGGGCGATCCTGACGGACAGCGGGGGGTTCCAGGTCCGAAGTCTGGCCGCGTTGAACAAGGTGACCGACGAAGGTGTCGTTTTCCAATCGCACATCGACGGATCGAAGCATCTCTTCACGTCGGAGAGCGTGGTTCGCACACAGCACCTGCTGGGCTCGGACATCATGATGATGTGGGACGAATGCACGGCCTTCCCCTGTAGCGAGGAGGAGGCACGGCAGTCGGGCGAGAGAACGCTTCGCTGGGGTGCGGATTGTCTGGAGGCGTATGACGCGCTCGGTCGACGGAGTGCGGCAGGGCAGTCCCAGGCTCTGTTCGGGATTGTACAGGGAAGCGTCTTTCCCGCACTTCGGGAGCGATTCGCTGACGAGACGGTCGCGATGAACTTCCCGGGTTACGCGGTGGGGGGGACGTGCATCGGAGAACGGAAGCCGGAGACGTGGCAAGCCGTGGAGACGGTCGTCGAACGATTGCCCCGGGACAAGCCTCGCTACATGATGGGCAGCGGTCCCCCCGAGGATCTGGTCGACGGGGTCTCGCGGGGGATCGACATGTTCGACTGTGTAGTACCGACCCGAAACGCCCGGAACGGGACGATCTTCACGCGTGACGGCCGTGTGAACATCCGGTCCGCCCGGTTCAAAGACGATCTGTCGCCGGTCGACGAGACGTGTCCGTCCATGGCACGTTACTCACGGGCTTATCTCCGACATCTGTTGCACGCGGGGGAGGTATCGGGTCTCCGTTTGGCGACGCTGTGCAGTTTGAACTACTTTCTCGAATTGATGCGAAACATGAGACAGGCCATTATCGATCAAACGTTCGGTGCGTGGCTGACGGACTTCAGGGCGGGGCCCTACGGTTCGTCCGCGGTCACTCCCGCCGAGGGATAGGAGGAACTGATTGTTCTGGATCACTGAAGCGTACGCGATGTCGGGTCAGCAAGGTCAGCAGGCCGAGGGTGGAAACGTGTTTATGAACATGCTTCCCTTCCTGTTGATGTTTGTGGTGATGTATTTCCTCCTGATCCGACCGCAGTACAAGAAACAGAAAGAACAGCAGTCGATGATCGATGCCCTCCACAAAGGTGACAAGGTGGTGACGAACGGGGGCATCCACGGAACGATCGTCGGGGTCAAGGAGAAGGACAGCATCCTGGTCGTTCAGGTCGCCAAGGATGTGCGGATCGAGGTTTCGCGGGGTGCCATTTCCCGCGTGACGGACAAGAAGGGCGACTGAATCCGGTGAAGGTCGTTTTCATGGGAACGCCCGATTTCGCGGTCCCGACGTTGGAAGCGATCGCGAAATCAAGTCACGAGGTGGCCACTGTGGTCACGCGGTCGGACGCGCCTCGGGGCAGAGGCCGGCGGCTAGCTGCACCAGAGGTCAAGATCGCTGCGGAGAGTCTGGGGATTCCGGTTCTCCAGCCGACAAAGCTTCGGGCTCCCGAATTTGTCGAGTCCCTGCGTGAGGTGGGCGCGGATTTGTTTGTCGTGGTGGCGTTTACGATTCTCCCCAAGGTCCTGTTGGCGCTTCCGCGACTTGGATCGATCAACCTACATCCTTCCCTGTTGCCGAAGTATCGCGGGGCTGCGCCGATCAACTGGGCGATTATCAACGGGGAACGGGGAACGGGGATCACTACGTTCCTGCTTTCGGGTCGGGTGGATGCGGGGGACGTGCTGATCCAGGAACGGGTCGACATCGGTGACGAAGAGACGGCGGGAGAACTCTACGAACGTCTAAAGGTCCAGGGTGCGGGGACGATTCTGAAGACCCTCGACGGATTGGCCGAAGGTCGGCTGGAGGGAAAACCTCAATCGGACGAGGGCGCGACACCCGCCCCACGATTGGCGAAGGAGACGGGACGGATTGACTGGACGCAGTCCGCGGAGCAGATCCAAAACTTGGTCCGTGGAACCAACCCTTTCCCGGGTGCGTTCACGATGTGGGGAGGTCAGCCGTTGAAAATCCACAGGGTCAGCCTGACATCCGGTTCCGTCGCTCCAGGGTCGGTTTCAATCGCCGACGATCGAGACGGGATCGTCGTGGGGACCGGCGAGGGGTCGGTTCGCCTGGAAGAATTGCAGCCGCAGGGGAAAAAGCGGATGGACGGCCCTTCCTTCGTGCGCGGCTATCGGGTAGACGCGGGCATCACGTTCGGTTAGGCTTTAGACGACGACCCGGTCACGGGACCGGTGGGTATCTGTAATACGAGGAGGATTCCAATGCCGTTCATGTTTTTCGATCCGACGATCATTCTTCTGATTCCGGGCCTGATCCTGGCGGGTTGGGCCCAGCTCAAGGTCAAGGGGACGTTCCGGAAGTATGACGAGTACGCCGCCCGGTCGGGCTATTCGGCCGATCAGATCGCGCGTGACATCCTGAACCGGGGCGGGCTGGACGTCGAGGTGGGCCACGTGAAGGGTGACCTGTCCGACCACTACGACCCGAGGAGCCGTGAGTTGAACCTTTCGGATTCGGTCTACGGGAACAATTCACTGGCTGCGATCGGGGTTGCAGCACACGAGGCGGGACACGCGTTCCAGCACTCGCAGAGTTACTTCCCCCTCTCGCTCAGGTCGAATCTCGTACCCGTGGCCAACTTCGGGTCGACGCTGGGGATGCCGATGTTCTTCATCGGTCTGTTCGCGGGTTGGCAGCCTCTGGTCGAAATCGGGATTCTGTTCTTTTCGTTCGCAGTGCTGTTCGGCCTGATCACCCTGCCGGTCGAGTTCAACGCCAGTAGCCGTGCGATCGCGATCCTGAGCGAGGGAGGTTACCTCACCGCGGAGGAGATTCCGGCGGCTCGCAAGGTGTTGAACGCGGCGGCCTGGACCTACGTCGCGTCAGCGCTGATGGCAGTGCTTTCGCTGCTGCGACTTCTGATCATGTCGGGGTTGCTCGGCGGACGAGATGACTAGGCAGTGACCAGTGACAAGGGTAGATGCCCCGCTGGTTTACGCAGATGCAGGAACTGAGAGGTAGGAGCGACTTCCAGTCGCGATCAGAAACCGGGAGGGCTTATGTATGATGTGGTGACGTTCGGGGAGGCGATGATTCGGCTGTCGTCGCAGGAATACCGGCGACTGGAGAACGCCGATCGCCTGGATGTGCAGATCGGGGGTGGGGAGTACAACGTGGCGGTAGCGTGCGCGCATCTGGGGCTGAGCACGGCGTGGGTTTCCCGGCTGGTCGACAACTGGACGGGATGGATTATCCGGAACAAGGGCCGCGAGCACGGGGTGGACGTGTCGAATATCGTATGGGTGCCGTTCGACGGGGTCGGGCTGGAGCGGAACGGATTCTACCATATGGAAGTGGGCGTAGGGCCGCGTGCGAGCGCGGTGACCTACGACCGGGGTCACTCGGCGATCTCGAAGGTCGAACCGGGGATGATCGACTGGGCGTCGATATTCGACGTTTCCAAATGGTTCCACGTCAGTGGGATCACGCCGGCGCTGTCCGAAGGTGCGGCGGCCACGACACTCGAAGCCCTGAAGGCGGCCAGCTCCGCGGGAGTAACGACGAGCTTCGATCTGAACTTCCGGTCCAAGCTGTGGACTTCGGAACAGGCGCAGGAGACGATCGCGCGGTTTATTCCTCACGTGAAGGTGTTGATCGGCAACGAGGAGGATTTCGAGAAGACGCTGGGGCTGAAAGCGGAAGGGACGTCGGAATCCTATGATTCGTTGGATCCGGAGAGCTACAAGAGTGTGGCGACGCGCGCGGTTGAGGCCTACCCCAACGTTGAGTACGTGGGAACGACCCTCCGGGTAGCGAAAACAGGGTTGCTGAACGACTGGCGCACCCTGCTCTATGACGGGAACGACTTCTACCTCTCGCGGATTTATGAAGATCTGGAGATGGTGGACCGAGTTGGAGGCGGAGATAATTTCTCGGCAGGACTGATCGACAGTCTGCTGTCGGGAAAGAGCCCGCAGGATGCGATCGACTTCGCCGGTGGGTATTCGGCGCTCGCGCACACCTTCCCGGGAGATGTGAACTGGGCAACACGTGAGGAAGCGGAGAGTGCGATGAAAGGTGGGGGGGCTAGGATTCGCCGCTGAGCGGCGAATCCTCAGTGGACGGTGGACGGTAGACGAGGGAGCAGAGGCGAACAGAGTCAGTGCCCGACCCCTCTACGTCGGCGCAGGCGGTATGAGAAACTCGTGGAACCGTGTAGTTGACAGGGTGAGGATGGAATGACACAATGCCTGGAGGTCGTGGACTCCGGGCATTGTCTTTAGGGAGACGAGAGATGGGTGTTGTCGAGCAGATCAAGGAATGTGGCGTGGTGGCGGTCCTGCGGGCGGATTCGCCGAATGAACTGATGGACGTATCCACGGCACTGCGCGAGGGTGGTGTGGTAGCGATCGAGGTGACGATGACGGTGCCCGGAGCACTCAAGGTGATCGAGGAAGCTTCGGCGAAGATGACGGACACGATCGTGGGCGTCGGATCGGTGCTGGATACGGAGACCGCCCGAGCGGCGATTCTGGCAGGTGCGGAGTATGTCGTCTGTCCGATCCTGAACGTGGATGTGATCGAGATGGTGAAGCGCTACGGGAAGGCCGTGATGCCGGCAGGGTTTACACCGACCGAGATTCTGACGGCCTGGCAGGCAGGCGCGGATGTGGTGAAGGTGTTTCCGGCTTCGGTCGGGGGACCGTCCTATTTCAAGGACATCAAGGGACCGCTCCCGCAAGTGGAGTTGATGCCGACGGGAGGTGTGGACATCAACACGACGCCGGAGTTTATCAAGAACGGCGCGTGTGCGGTCGGCGCGGGGAGTGCGATGGTGGACAAGCAGGCGGTTGCGGACAAGAACTGGGCGAAACTGACAGAGACGGCGCGGGCGTTCGTCGATGCGGTGGCGAAGGCAAGAAGCTGAAGACTGCGGGCGGTGGACGGTAGGCAGTGGGCGGCTTGCCGGGCCGTAGCTTCAGCGAAGGCCGGAGCCTGCGGCGGCGATTAGTGTACTGGGTGGTGGGCGAGAGACTGAGCGGGCGAGGTCTGTGTCCCCCGCTCTCTCTTCCCCGGCTCTCCCGACAGAATGAAAGGAGTAGTGTCTGCCATCGGAACTCACCATAGGGGTCGATCTCGGGGGGACGAATACGCGGGCGGGTTTGGTGACTGCGGAGGGTGAGATCGTGGGGCGCGGGCGGAAGCCTACGCCTGTGGCGGATGGGGCGGATGCGGTTGTGCGAACGATCGCGGATTGTGCTCGGGAGGCTGCGGAACAAGGCGGGGTCGCGCTGGCGGATGTGGGGGGGATCGGGATCGGGTCGCCGGGGCCGTTGGATCCGTACGAGGGTGTGATCATCTCGCCCGAAAATATGCCCTGTATGCACGGCGTTCGGTTGAAGGAGCGGCTGGAAGAGAGCCTGTCACGTTCGGTTCGGGTGGACAACGACGCGAATATGGCGGCTTTCGGCGAACAGTGGCTGGGCGCAGGGCGCGAGGTCGATCACTTTCTGTGTGTGACGTTGGGGACTGGCGTGGGAGGAGGATGGGTGAGCGACGGGCGATTGATGCACGGGTTCAACGGCAACGCGGCGGAGGTGGGTCACGTGACGGTGGACCACGAGGGACCGAGGTGTCCCTGTAACAACTACGGGTGTCTCGAGATGTACGCCTCGGCCACGGCGATGGTGCGTCGGACCGCGGAGCGGATGGAGGCGCCAGGTCCGAAGACGTCCCTTACGAGGGAGGGGCTGACGACCCGGGCGATTTTCGATGCGGCGGAATCCGGCGATGCGTTCGCACAGGAGATGTTCGAAGAGACGGGTCGGTTTCTGGGGATCGGAATCGTGACACTCGTCAACGTGACGAACGTGGAGATGGTGGCGCTGGCAGGCGGGTTGGCGGCCGCGGGCGATCGTATTTTCGAGCCTACGCGCAGGACATTTATGGACAGAGGCACAATCGGCGTGCGGGAGCACCTTCGCATCGTGCCGGCCGCGTTGGGCGACGACGCAGGACTGCTCGGGGCCGCCCGTCTGGTCGCGGCGTGAAGACGAAGTCGCGACCCGATCTGGTCTGGGGCATTCGATCTTGCGTCAGCACGAATTTCCGTATTGTCGTGCTCTTATTCGTAGTTGCTTGCCTCCCTCGACCCGTATGCGCTTCGGAACCCGACTCTACGGACGCGACCCCCATTACGAAATCCCCGAGCGGGGCTGCGTGGCGGAGTCTTGTGCTCCCGGGGTGGGGACAGTTTTACAATGGTAAGAAGATTAAAGGGTCGGTTATCGCGCTTGCCGAGCTCGGGTCTGTTGCGGCCTATCTGGTACGCCGAGATCGGCTGAAGGACGAGTTCGTGTTACCCGGTGAGAGGGGAAGTCGGAACGAATTCGTGTTCGTGATTGCGGGGGTCCTGTTCTTCAGCGCAGTTGATGCATTCGTGGACGCGCATCTGGAGGTGGTAGATTGGGGTGAGCTCTCGATCGGGCCGACGGCGAGAGGAGATCCGAGAATTTCCGTGGCGTTCGGGTTCTGAGAGATGAACCCGGAACCATGGTTTGCGTCCCTTTGACGTGCGTGAAAGAAGTCGAACGGCGAGTGAAATCCTCACTCGCCGTTTTTCTTTTCCTCAGGGGTACGGAGATCGGAGGGGGGTGGGGAGACGATCTGAACGGGCGTGCTGTCGACGGGGTGGGGGAAGGCGACACGATACGCGTGCAGGTGATAGCCCACATCGCCCGGAAGGGACGCTCGTGTGTTCTTGTCGACTGAACGTGGGACGCCTCCGACGGTATAGAGGGGGTCGCCGACCAGGGGGTGGCCGAAGGCGGCAGCGTGGATTCTGATCTGGTGAGGGCGGCCCGTGGTGATACTGATTTCGACGAGCGTCGTGTTGCGGCTGCGATCCTCGTAGAGGCGGCGGCCCTCGCTGTGCGAAGCTTTCCCGTCCGAGGTGGCGGCGTGGAGGGTGCCGAGGGGCGCGTAGGGGACGGGTCCGATCGGGTGGTCGATAACGAAGGTGTCGGGAAGGTCGGTCCCGATTACGAGCGCGCGGTAGATCTTGACGATGCGACGTTCCACGAACGTTTCGGTCATCACGCGAAGGGCGTCCGGAGATCGGGCGAAGAGGACGATGCCCGATGTGCCGCGCCCGAGTCGGTGGAGAGGTGATGGTTCGACGTCCCCGGGATAGCGCTGCCTGACGAGGGCGAGGAGGGTGTGCGCGAGATGATGGCCGCCAGGGAGGACGGGAAGACCGCCGGGTTTGTCGACCGCCAGGAGATGCGGGTCCTCGTATAGCGTGTCGAATGAGAGGGGTGCGTCCGGTTCGGACCACGGTTCCCGACGGTAGGTGAGCGTATCGCCTTTCACGAGGCGCGTCTCCGATTGCGCCCGGTGATCGTTCAATTGCACTTCGCCGCGATCGATGCGATCACGCCACTCTTGCTCGGTCGAGTGAGTGTATCGGCTGACGTAAAAGTGGAGCAACGTCTCGCCATCGCTGTCTGCGTCGATTCGGTTGGTGTAGGTATAGCCCCGGTTGGTCACGTCGTTGAATCGTTGACACCAGACAGGGAGAATGTCGCCGTCTGGATGACAGTAAATGCGTCCACGTTGAGTAACACTGGGGTTCTCGTGTCGCCCCGCGCTGGCAGGAGATTTGCGAACACCTGGCTGTATGGTACGCCAAAGTTCGCAATGCCCCCTGCCAGGTGCAATGTTCAACTGGGTGGTGCTGCTTTTCATCGGTCTGAGTTCTCCAGCGGGGTCGTCCGGGCTGTATGCACCTCCCGGTGCACGCGCCGGAGGACTGGGAGACACCTTCACGGCGATGGCGATCGGCGTCGAGGCGCTGTGGTGGAACCTTGCCGGGGTTGCGTGGACGAAGGGTGTGGAAGCACGAGTCGAACACGGACGGCCGTTTCAACTTGCGGCGTTGGAGACGAGTGGTGGGGCGGTGGCCTACGGACTGGGCAGAATGGATGGGGGTATATCTGTCACGGGGTTCGGAGATGAAGGGTACCGGGAGACGACGCTTGGGTTCACGCTTGCGACTCGGCCGCGAAGAGGACGAGCCGCCGTGGGAATCGGCGCCAAGTGGATGGGGGTCGGAGGCAGAGATCTTTCCTCACAGAGCTTCACCATTTTCGACATCGGTCTGAGGGTGGCAGGAACCCGTTGGGCGGAGGGTGCGGTGGGATGGAACGCAACCGGCCAACGTGTGGATGCGTTGAGCCAGGGGAGTGCGGCGGGCATTGCGCTCCAGGTGACACCCCGAGTGTGGATCGGGGTCGATGTGTGGAAGGAAGTGGGCGTCCGAACAGGCGCATCGACCGGAGTGGAGGCCATCCTGCATCGACGGCTGGTGGGACGGATCGGGTGGGGCGGGTATCCGGATCGGATGAGTGCGGGGTTTGGTGTGATGGCCCATAGTGTTCGGATCGACACATCGGTATCACTCGATCCTTGGAACCTCCCATCGCGTCTCCCTTGTGGTGCAGTAAATGCCGGTTTCTTGACAGTGTCAGACCCCGCTTCTATCTTAGAAATCCTTCCCCTTTCTCCACCCTCATTTGTAGGAATTCATGCTTCGAACCATTGGACGTGAAATCGTCCTGTTCATTGCCTGCGCGATGTTCACGGGCGCGGTCGGGCTGATCCTGCTGGACAGTTGGCTGATGCCGAAGTACGTGCGCAAGGGCCAGCAGATCGAGGTACCGGACGTGATGGACCGGACTCCCGATCAGGCTCGAAGGCTGCTGGCGAAGAAAGGGCTTCGGTTGAAGCTTCGGGATCCCCGGTGGGATACGGACATCCTGAAGGGGCATATCATCCAGCAACACCCGCCAGCCAAAGACCGAGTGAAACAGGGTCGCACGGTGATAGCGGTCCCGAGCAAGGGGCGACGAAGCTTTACCGTGCCTAACCTGGCGAGGAAAACTCTGCGACAGGCAGGGCTGCTGGCGCAACAGGCGGGCGTGGCTGTGGGACAGATCTTCGACGAACCATCTCACGAAGTACCCGAAGGTTCGGTCATTCGGCACGAGCCTTCGGCAGGTGCACAGGTTGCGGGGGGTACCGAGGTCATCCTCTTCGTGAGCGACGGCCCGCCAGGTGAGATTATCCAAATGGCGAGCCTGGTGGGTGTTTCGATCCGCGAGGCGAGGAGGAAGCTTGAAGCGCTCGGATTACGGGTGGGGAAGATTCGCTACGAGTTCACGACGGCCTATGCGCCCAACATTGTGATCCGACAGGTCCCGGCGGATACGATGGAGGTTCGGCAGGGGTCGCGGGTTGAATTGGTTGTAAGTAAGCTGTAGGCCTGTTTCGATACAAGGTTCGGAGGGCGGTGGGCAGTAGACGGTAGGCGGAGCCTTGCGCCCGCAGGTGATCTTCTTCGTGACTTCGCGTGAATTTTGGAGAGTGAGATGATTAAGATTGCGCCGTCGTTTCTTTCGGCGGATTTCGGGGATCTGGAGTCGGAGATTCGGAAGGTTGAAGAGGCGGGGGTCGAATACATCCATCTGGATGTGATGGACGGACACTTCGTTCCGAATCTGACGTTCGGGCCGTTTATCGTGGATGCGATCCGGAAGCGGACGGAGCTGGTGCTGGATGTGCATCTGATGATGACTGATCCCGGGGCCTACATTCAGCCGTTTGCAGATGCGGGATCGGACATTTTTACGATCCACGCGGAGATCGAGGACGATTTCGTGAATCTTCTGGGGAAAATCCGGGACGCAGGGATGAGGTCAGGAGTTTCGATCAAGCCGGCGACGTCTGCCGACGTGCTGATTCCCCACCTCGAGGCGATCGATCTGGCGCTGGTGATGTCGGTCGAACCCGGGTTCGGGGGGCAATCCTTCATGCCCGAGGTCCTGCCCAAAGCGACGGCCCTTCGGGAGGAGATCGATCGCCGAGGGTTGGAGACGGAGATTGAGATTGACGGGGGGATCGGGCCGCAGAATGCGGCCGATGTGGTGCAAGCCGGAGTGCGGGTCTTGGTGGCTGGATCGTCGATCTTCAAGGACGGAAAAGTGAAGGAGAATGTTGCGGCTTTACGGGCCGCGGCGGCGGCCGGAATGGGGCCGCCAGTATGGAATTAAGTAATTGATAATTAGGGAATTGAGAAGAGTTTCGCGATCCGCCGCTTCCGTTTGGAGGTGGCGGATTCGTCTTGCGTGGGATTAACCCTTAGTATATGTTTTACGGTCTGTCGCAAAATGTGCTGTTACAACAGGTAAGGCGATGTTCGATCAGATCTCCGACAAGCTCGAAGGTGTATTCAAGAAGCTCCGCGGTCAGGGGAAACTGACGGAAGCTAACATCGACGAGGCGCTGCGTGAGGTTCGCCGCGCCTTGCTCGAGGCTGACGTCAATTACAAGGTCGCGCGGGACTTTATCAAGCGGGTGAAGGAGCGCGCGCTTGGGCAGGATGTGCTGAAGAGCATCACGCCCGGACAGCAGGTCGTGAAGGTGGTTCACGACGAGATGGTCGTGCTGCTCGGGGGTGAGCAGGCGCCTCTCGACCTGACGGGATCACCGCCGCTGGTGGTGATGATGATTGGGCTCCAGGGGGCGGGGAAGACGACGACGGCGGGCAAACTCGCGCTGCAGCTGAAGGAAAAAGGCCGGACGCCCTTGCTGGTGGCGGCGGACGTCTATCGTCCTGCAGCCATCGATCAGCTGGAGGTGCTGGGCGAATCGATTGATGTGGGTGTGTATCGGGCACCCGATGGGACCGACCCGGTGGAGATCGCCAGGGGCGGGCTCGAACTGGCCAAGGCGACGGGTCTGGATACGGTGATCATCGACACGGCCGGTCGGCTGCACGTCGACGACGAGCGAATGGACGAGGTCGCGCGGATCAAGGATGCGGTAAGCCCGCGCGAAATCCTGTTCGTGGCCGACGGTGCGACGGGACAGGACGCGGTGACGGCAGCGAGCGCGTTCTACGAGCAGCTGGTGTTCACGGGTGTCGTGTTGACGAGGCTGGACAGCGATACGCGAGGAGGCGCCGCGCTTTCGATCCGTGAAGTGACGGGCGTCCCGATCAAGTATATCGGTGTTAGTGAGAAGCCCGACGGGCTGGAAGTTTTCCATCCGGATCGTCTGGCGTCCCGCATCTTGGGGATGGGTGACATCGTCACGCTGGTGGAGAAGGCCCAGGACGCGGTCGACGAAACGCAGGCGCGCCAGATGCAGAAGAAACTGCGGACGGCGTCGTTCACGTTCGATGATTTTCTGGAGCAGATGGAGCAGGTCAGACAGATGGGGCCGCTCGATCAGCTGCTCGATATGATTCCGGGGGCTGGCAAGGCGCTCAAAGGGATGCAGCTGGAAGAAGATGCGTTCGTGAGCGTGGAGGCCATCATCCGGTCGATGACGTTTGAAGAGCGTGGGAAACCCCAGATCCTGAACGGCAGCCGCCGTCGTCGCATCGCCAAGGGCAGCGGGACGACGGTACAGGAGGTCAACCGGCTGATCAAACAGTTTACGATGATGCAGAAGATGATGAAGCGTATGGCCCGCCCGGGTAAGGGTGGTAAGATGGCGATGCCGGTGTTCGGGTAGGGCACGGAACCACCAAGGCTCCAAGACACCAAGAAAAGCAAGACAGGAGAAGGGTCGCGGCAAGCCGTGACCACTGTTACTTTTGTCGTAATGAGATTCAATCCCCAGCGGAGGAGTTGGTTTGGTAAAGATTCGTTTGATGCGTCTCGGTAGTCGGCACAACCCGTTTTATCGCGTGGTCGTGATGGACAAACGCGATCCCCAGAAGAGCCGGTTCATCGAGAATCTTGGTTACTACAACCCGACGAAAGACCCTCAAATCGTCGAGTTGAAGGAAGAGCGTGTGGCTCATTGGTTGAGTGTGGGCGCTCAGCCTACGGATACGGCGAAGAGCCTGTTCCGGCAGCAGGGCATTCTGCGACGAATCCACGAGGCACGCACGGGTACTGCACCCGTAGCGGGCGGTGACGATGGGGCGGAGGCCGAGTCGTCAGAATCCTGACGGCGATTCAAGGTCAACCGGGCGCGATGTCGGAGACGATGGTCGCTGTCGGAAAGTTGCGGAAGCCGCGCGGGATCAAGGGCGAGATTTATTGCCATCCGCTGACCGATTTCGTCGAGCGTTTCGGCGAGTTGGAATCGGTGGTGCTCGAGTTCGAGGATGGACGACCCGACGTCGAGGCGCGCGTCGAGTCCGCGCGGGTATATGGCAACAAGCTGGCGGTCAAGTTCGCGGGCGTGAACACGCCACAGGCAGTGGACGTCTATCGTGGCGCGCTGGTGCTCGTTTCTCGCGACGAGGCATTCGAACTTCCGGAAGACACATTCTACGTGTTCGAACTGGTCGGGATGTCCGTGAAGACATCGACCGGTGAAGTTGTCGGAACAGTGAAGGATGTCATCTCGATCCCCGGAAACGATGTTTACGTGGTCGACCGGGATGGAGAAGAGATTCTGCTTCCCGCGACCAGAGACCTCCTGACGGTCGATCGAGACGCCAGGAAAGTGATCGTTTCAAACCTTGAGGGACTGCTGGGAGAGCGATAGGACGGGCGGTCGTGATCGTCTAGGGGTTCTCTTGGTGTCTTCGCCTGCCGTGCCGGAGCCTTGGCCTAGGCAGGGTGGTCATCTGCAGTTATGCGCTTCGATGTCATCACCATCTTCCCTGAGCTGATTCGTGACGCGATGTCGCACAGCATTCCGGGACGCGCGATCGAGGCCGGGTACGTCGCGCTTCACGCGCACGATCTCCGTGACTACACGGACGATCGACACAAGACGGTCGATGACACGCCCTGCGGGGGCGGCGCAGGGATGATTTTCAAGCCGGAGCCGATGGCTCGGGCGATCGAAGATGTGAAGGGCCAGGACACGGCGCCGGTGATTTACCTGACGGCGGACGGCGACCGGCTGGATCAGGCGACGGCGAATCACCTGTCGTTGAAGTCCCGTCTGATTCTACTGTGCGGACACTATCGCGGCATCGATGAACGGATTCGCACGAAGTACGTGACGGACGAGATTTCGGTCGGCGATTACGTGCTGAGCGGGGGTGAGTTTCCGGCCCTGGCCTTGATGGACGCGGTGACCCGGTTGATTCCGGGCGTCATCGGGGATGCCGAATCGGCGCTGGATGATTCGTTTCAGAACGGGTTGCTCGATTGCCCGTGGTATACCCGGCCTCGTGAATTCAAGGGGATGAGCGTGCCGGATGTCCTGCTGAACGGGGATCACGAGAAGATCGAGGCCTGGCGCCAGGATGAAGCGGTGAAGAGAACGCGGCAGCGACGGCCGGATCTTTTGGAGTAGAGAAGAGGGAGAAGTAGAGAAGGGGAAGAAGACTCCCAACGAAGAGCCAGGTTTACCGGCCTGAAGGGTCGGGATAATGTATCCGAGGGCACCGCCCTGGGATGGAGAAGAAAAGCAGGGCGCCGTAGCTTGTAGAACCAATGTGAAGGTGTACGATCCCTCGGCGGCCTGTCGCGATGAACCCAATAAATGAACAATCATCCCCGTCAGGTGTAGACCAGGAGAGGAACGATGGATGCGATTCTCGAAGCAGTAGGAGCCAGCCAGATTAAGGATGTGCCCGATTTTTCCGCGGGCGATACGGTGCGCGTGCACCAGCGGGTGATCGAGGGTGAGAAGGAACGCATCCAGATTTTCGAAGGGGTCGTGATGCAGCGACGCGGGGCGGGGATGAGCGAAACGTTCACGGTTCGCAAGATCTCGGCCGGCGGCGTCGGGGTGGAGCGCATCTATCCGCTGAATTCACCGCGCATCGCGAAGATCGAGTGTCCTCGACGAGGGAAGGTGCGCCGCTCTCGGATCACGTATCTGCGTGAGCGTCGAGGCCGCGCGGCACGGATTCAGGAAGAACGATAGAGCAGAATCTTTCACCGCGGGGAGCGCAGCTGCCTTCGCTGAAAGCTACGGCTCGTCGGGAAAGCTTCGGCAAGCCAGGGAGATCGCAGAGAGATCTTTGGGTGAAGGCGGATTCGCTGACAGTGCAGAGTAGCCTCCTGGATGTGAGGGAGGGGTTGGTCATCGGATAGTCTATGGCGAATCGACGACGAGAAAGAGCACGGAGCGCTCGCAGATCGCGGGAGAAAACCGAGATCGAGGTGCTGCCGCTTCCGTACGACCGACGGAATCTGATTGTGTTTATGGCTGGCATCGTTGTGATCGCCGTGGGCTACATCTGTATGGCCCAGCCACCGGTCGATGGGTTCCTTTCGTTGACGCTGGCACCGATCCTTCTGGTGATCGGGTATCTCGGGCTGGTTCCAGCGGCGCTGCTGCTGAAGAAGAAGGGCGAAGAAGAACTAGACAGCGATCAGGGGACAGACGACGGCTGAGGTCGCCGTCCTACAAAACGGGCGATTAGCTCAGCTGGTTAGAGCGCCTGCCTTACAAGCAGGAAGTCACTGGTTCGAATCCGGTATCGCCCACCAATAAAAAACCACGGGTTACGGCAATTTGTCGTGACCCGTTTCCTCTATGTCCCCACCTCCGATTCCTACTTGGATCAGGGACAAGAATCACCCTGGCTGACAATCCCGTGGTCTATGAGGCATTTTTTGAAACGGTTGACAACCAAGGTCCCTGAGATCGATGCCCTATGAGCACGGGGAGTCATTGTCGATGGGTCCTTATTTGCGGATAGGAATCTTGAGGCAGCTGTTCGCAGGGCCTTGGACAGGGACAACCTTGGGGAAGTCTCCCTGCGGACGGACGTCTCAAAGCTGACGGAACTAAATGCTTCAGACCAACGCATTGGTAGTTTGAGTGGAATCGAGAACCTCGCCACACTCAAGGACCTCACTCTCGACAATAATCAGATCGGTGACGTTTCGCCCTTGTCTGGCCTCACCGCACTCACGACCCTCCGTCTCGGCAACAATCAGATCACTGACGTTTCCCCACTGGTTGACAATGTCGGACTCGGATCAGGGGATACAATCCTTCTGACTGGCAATCCCCTTAGCGCGGATGCGCTTGAGACGCAGATCCCTGACCTGGAAGAGCGGGGAGTCACGGTCGATTTCGATAAGCCTGAGCCTGAGGGAGAGCCGTTTGAGATTTATGGGTTTGTAACTAGCGCCTACCACCCTGCGCTTGACGACCTGCCTCATCCAGAACGTTCGGAACGAGTCACGTTGATCCTCAGGGCAAGGGCGCCGGCGGACATCCTGTCAGATCATGCCGTTGGGTTATTTGGTGAAGAGATATCCTGGAGGGACTTTAGGAAGGGTCTTGGAGGAGAAGATGCCAGCCAGGTAATAATTCAGTTCAATTCCTCAGGCTCAGGTATTTTGCGGCTACAGTTGCATAATCCGGAACAGCCCAGACCCCTAAGGGATGACGAGGAAATTTTTGAGAGACATCAGATAAACCCATCTGTGACCAATGGGGTATGGTGGGTGCAATTCGCACTGTCTCCGTCTTTCTTTCAGTCTGGCCATATGGGCAGCGCGGTCGAACTCGCAGACGATACGGTTTTGCTGGATCCAAATGGCAATCAGATAGAATTGAATTCTGAGATAGAGTATCTCATGGGACTCGGAGGCGAAGCGGTCTTCATTCAACGTGAGGTCTTTGTAACCGAGGAAGATGTTAGATACGTTGTCTCACTCGTGAAAGTATTAGTGGAAACCTGAACGCGGAAAACCAAAGGATGAGCAGAAATGGACGAAACCCCCACGGTCAGCACCGCATTCGAGATCGAGCCGCCGGATCCACCCAACGACGGCATCATGTTTGTAGACCACGCCCGATCCGGGCGCAGTGGCCACCTGGGGCACGCGCTCGTTGAATACGCTCCGGGGAAAATCCTGGCGTTCTACCCCAACTGCTCGAACAGGAACGACGGACACACGGGGGACGGGTGGATGGAATACCGGCGTTCCGAAGACGGGGGACAAACCTGGAGCGCGGGCGAAGTACTTGACTACTCCAAGGCGGTCTACGGCAGCAACGCCGGCAAATCCGTGATGTGTGAAAATGCCGTGCGAGCGGACGACGGGACGGTCGTCTTGTTCAACCTGGAGTGCGGGAACACGGAAGAAGAGAAGTGGGCGTGGGCGCCGTTGGACGTTCCCACCTGTCTTCGCAGCACGGATGGCGGTCATACGTGGGGACCTGCAGAACCGGTGGGCGATCAACCCGGCCGCATCTGGGATGCGATGGTTCACGACGGCGATATCCTGGTTCTCGAGCTGTGCAACGACAGCTCCATCCAATGGTACGGCAACCTTCCCGAGCACTTCTACGGGCTCTACGCAAGCACCGATCACGGTCGCAGCTTCGCGCTGCGTAGCAAGCTACCGCTCGACATCCAGTGTCGGGGCTACGGCGCCCTGTCGATTCTGAAAAACGGCGGACTGATCGCCTACGTCTACAACAAGACCGACGAAAAGCACCTGGACTACGTCATCAGTCACGACGGCGGCCACACCTGGAGCGACGTGCAAACCGCGTTTTTAGAGAAGAAGATCCGAAATCCGCAGATGGCCCGTTTCAAAGGCGGATACGTCCTTCACGGACGGAGCGGAGCCCAGGGAGAGGGGAGTGGGCATTTCGTATTGTATACGTCGGACGACGGCATCCATTGGGACTCGGGACGCTACCTGCGAATGCAGGAAGCGCGCGCCGGCGCCTACTCGAACAATTTACAGGTGCACAGCCCCGGTGAACCGGAACGCCTGCTGATCCAGGCTTCTCACGCGTACGAAGGATATATGACGAACATCCTGCACTGGTGGCTGAGCTAGCGGAAGTCCCACGGGCCTGTGGTAGCCTTGCTGACGTGGTACCACCCACCAGCAAAACAACGGGTTACGACATTCGGTCGTAGCCCGTCTTTCATTCTCAGAGTTTCGGAGAAGATGACGTTCTACTCCCCAAGATCACGTCTTACCCTCTGGTCGATGGCCGTTTCCATATAGATGCCCGGATCCTGACCTGCCTTCTGAGCGGCTCTTTCGAGTCGAGGATAGTTTGATGTTCCGATCCACCACATCAGGGTCATCTCTACGAATTGATCGACACTCAATCCAGCTTTCGCCGTCGCCTTCTCAATGACCTCGACGTAATAGTCGTCGACCGTAAATTGAAGCGTTACTCGTTCACCACCCAGCAGATCGTCTTCGTCAGTCATTCTGACTCCCGGCTTCAAGTTGTTCTTCTACGGTTCCCCTTCGATCCACGTCGTGACGCCTTGACCCTGAAGGGTCTCTCTCACCGATTGCTCACTCCGCGCTCCGCACACCATCGGATCCTGCGCGGTCACACCCCGATCGGCAACCAAGTTGTGCCCCGTTACCGCGGCTGATTCATCGCTGGCCAGGAAAAGCATCACGTCGGCCACCTGTTCGGGCGTGCTTGGCGAGCCGAGTGGATAGAAGACGTCCTGTCGGCGGTACTGGGCCGGGTTTTGATCCAGCATAATGAACTTCTTCTCGGTCAGCATCCGGGCGGGCGTCAGGACGTTTGCGCGGATGCCCTGCATCCCGTAGGTGATGGCCAGGCTCTTCGTCAGATTGATCATTCCGGCTTTGGCGGGACCATACGACGAAATCGAGCTTCCCCCGACGAGGGCGGTGTGGGAAGAGACGTTGATGATGTTCCCGCCGCCCTGCTCGACCATCTGGGGGATGACTTCCTTGCAAAACAGAAGCGGGGCGGTCATATGACAGAAGATGGTCTCCTCCCAATCCTTCAACTGCACCTCTTGAATCATCCCGGCGGGATTGTCTATGATGGCGTTGTTGACTATCACGTCGACCCGCCCATACTTCTCTTTGGTGAAGTCGCAGAGCGAGACGATGTCGTCCGGATTCATCACATCACATCTCTGGTAGACGACCTCGCCGGATAATCCTTCAGCCGCTTCGAGCAGTTTCTCCGCATTTTCAGGTGTCCGGCCGCGGTCGCACGTGACGACGTTCGCGCCTTCGCGAGCGAACAACAGGGCGGCTGCTTTCCCGAGCCCCAGCGTCGATCCGGTGATGATGGTCACTTTCCCGTCGAGTCGTCCCATATATTTTCCTCCGTTGTCTGATGCAAAGCTTCGAAACGTCAATTCGACGACAGGATGGGGCAGTGTTGCGGTTCTGCCAAGGGCTAAAGGCGGTCGGCGGTGGGCTGTAGACGGTGGGTGGCCTGCCGGGCCGTAGCTTTCCTAGCTCGCCTATGCCTGCGGCAACGGGATCTCCCTTGCCGTGCGAACTGTCTTCGATACTTTATCTTGTTTGATCAGGAGCCGAGGTGGGGGCCGTAACCGACAGGACGAAGGGAAGGCACGTTTGACGTTGATGACGAGATATCGTGATGTGCGACAGCACAGTCTTCAGATGGTGGAGTGGCTCGGTTGCGATGCGGAATACTACGACCAGTCCACGCCCGAGGTGAGCCCGCCGGCGTGGAACTTGGGTCACACGACCTGGTTTTTCGACGTGATCGTGCTCGCTCGTTTCGGGGGTTCCATCGGAGAGGGCGACGAGAGGATCTGGTATCACTTCAATTCCTATTACAAGGGCGCTGGCGCCCACGTCCGACAGGGCTGTCGTGGTACGGTCCTGATCGGCGAAATTTCCGTGGCCGAAATTCTGAAGTATCGACGCGATCTCGATGCTGTGATGGAACGTGTGCTGGAGGAAGGATCCGGAGAGGATATCGAGAGCGTCGTTGAACTGGGGATCCATCACGAGCAACAGCATCAGGAGCTGTTCTACGCCGAGCTGCTGCGGAATCGTTTCGAGTTGCGGCAGGACGATGACACGTGTTTCCCCGATTCGAAGGCGCCTGAATCGAAGGCGGTTCCGCTGGAATGGGTCGGGTTCGAAGACGCTCTGACCGAGGTGGGGAATGTCGAAGGGGGATTCGGTTTCGACAACGAGTACGGGGTGCATAAGGCCTACGTGCACGCGTTCGAGGTGATGAATCGGCCGGTGACCAATGGCGAGTATCTTGAATTCATCGAGGACGGGGGATACGAGACCTTCTCACACTGGCTGGCCGAGTCGTGGGATGACAGCACGATGCGACCGATCCTGAGGCTTGCGGATCGTGAGATCACGCCGACGGCCCCCCTCTACTGGCGGAAGTCCGAGGACGGCGGGTGGCAACGCTTCACGTTGCGGGGATGGCAGCCGCTCG
>DJHM01000034.1:492-679 GCA_002433075.1 Latescibacteria bacterium UBA6620 | reverse complement strand
CCCACACGAGCCGGTTTCCCACATCAGCTACTTCGAGGCGACGGCCTACGCGCGCTGGCGCAGCCAGGTGGAAGGCGACCATCTGCGGTTGCCGACGGAAACGGAATGGGAGCACGCGGCGCGCACCGTCTCCGCGACGGACACGATCGAATCGGAGGAGGCCGTTCTCCTCGATGGAGCTACCTAC
>DJHM01000034.1:0-161 GCA_002433075.1 Latescibacteria bacterium UBA6620 | reverse complement strand
ATCCGGTGATGACCGAGCAGGCGGTGGCGCTGAAGCATATGATCGGCAACGTGTGGGAGTGGACGAACAGCGCGTATCTGGAACATCCCGGATACCGTCCCTACGAAGGCACCATCCAGGAATACAACGGCAAGTTTATGAGCAACAAGATGGTGCTGAAG
>DJHM01000005.1:3498-36564 GCA_002433075.1 Latescibacteria bacterium UBA6620 | reverse complement strand
ATCCCAAACGGCGACGATCCAACCGATGGTTGCGATGTTTTTCCGCATGACGATGGCTTTCCCCCTGGAGACGGATTCGATCCCGCCGGGGACTGCGACTTTGACTGGATCCCGGACGCAGACGATCCGGACGATCTTGAGGAGGCGATTCAACAGGCGCAACAGTTGCCGGCCGCTCTTCAGTCGACCTTCCTGGCAACCATCGAAACCGAGAGGCAACTCCTGGATAGGGCCACAGCCGGAGGGGATCCGGCGGCGATGTATCCGCTGGCAATCCAGTTCTCCGAATTGGTCGTCGGCTCCCTGGAGCAGACGATCGCGTTCCTGGGTAACGCCTCCCCGGACGACGCACAGAAAGTGCACCAGATCCTGAGTTTCTTCTTCGGCCTCGAGGATGAACTGACGGGTGTGGATGCAAGCACTCTTTCCCAGATGATGCTCGCCGAGGCCAAAGCAGAGCTCGCAGCCATCTCATCGGGTCCCCCGATGGGTTGCGATGATTTGTCGCCTGACGATGGCTTTCCCCCTGGCGACGGATTCGATCGTGACGATGTCCGCGTGGATATGCCTGGCGACGGCTTTCCCCCTGGCGACGGATTCGATCCGGACTGCGATGGTGATGGTATCCTGAATGAGGATGATCCTGACGACGGCTGCGTGGATATGCCCCCGTTTCCAGGTGGCGAGGGAGGCGATGTCGTTTCGGGTGAGGTGATCAGCGTCAATCCCGACGGCAGGTCCTTCGAGGTCAAGAATGATTGGTCGGGTGCGATTGAGCGGATCGTGACTGACGAGGCGACTGCGTTCGAGTTCGTCCAGGACTTTGGTGGTGGTGACGGATTCCCCCCGGGTGACGTTGGTTTTCCCCCGGGCGATGGGTTCGGGGACGATGGGTTCTCACCGTCATCCAAGGTGACGGTGGCCCGGCAGGGTTTTCCCCCGCCTCCTGCAAACGGTGGTTCAGGGTCGTTTGAAGACATCGTTGTGGGCACCTTCGTCAAGGTGCAAGGCGAAAGGCTCGCCGATGGAAGCTTCAAGGCGTTCGTCGTCGAGATCGAAACAGAAGGTGGTGAGCCCCCGTTCCCCGGTGGAGACGGGCCGGTCGGGCTCAGTGACGCCTTCAGGACTGTGCTAGAGGAGATGCGGATCCGACTTGAAGGGGAGCCGCCGGGATTCCAGCTTTCGATTGAGGAATTCAGAGGGCTGCTATTTGAGCCGGGAGAACTCGAACTGCTCGAAATTTTGGGCGGGAGCGACGGACTCGTCATTCTGGAGGACGTTTCCCGAGCCCTTGACGGCATCTTCGATTTCGGTCCCGAGCCGCCGTTCCCAGGGGACGGTTTCTTGCCCGAGGAATTGATCAGCCTGCTTTTTGAAATCGAAGCGGCACTGACGGAACCGAACGCTCCGCAGACCACGCCGACGAGCGTGTGGTCGGGATCCTTGCCCGAAGACCTGCGCGGCATCCTCGAGGACATCGCCGGAGAAGACGGCGAACTGGATCTATTCGAGGTCCAGGGCGCGCTGGGTGGCGGGCCGGGTTTCCCTCCGGGTCCACCGGATCTGGGCGACCCTGTGGTCATTGGGAACGTGACTTCAGTCAACCACGGGGCGGGTACGTTCAGTGTACAGGACGAGGAAACAGGTGCCGTCCGAACCGTTACTGTGACGGATGCGACCGAATTCTTCATCCGGTTCGGAGGTCCCCCTCCGGGTGATGGTTTCGGGACATTCGGTCAGACCCAACAGCCTCAGTTTGGAGACCCTTTCGGGGATCCCTTTGGGAATCCCTTTGGCGACCCGTTCGGTGATCCGTTTGCGGGGGGCGACCCGTTCGAAGGCTTCGCTTCCTTCCAGGATCTGGGCGAGGGTGATTTCGTCGACGTGTTCGGGTCGGAAGAAGACGACGGTACGATCAGTGCCATCGCGGTAAAAATTCAGCGAGAGTTTGAAGGTGGGGAAGGAGGCTTTGGCGCCTTTCCTATCGCTTCTGGAATCGTGAGCGAGATCGGCAGTGACGCTTTCGTGATGGAAGACTTTGGTTTCGGGAGAGTGGTTGTTCACATCACTGACGCTACCGTTTTCGAGATCCAGACCTTCGACGATCCGTTTTTCCAACGCGAGGCGCGTGCTGACGCTCGACGGAAGGCTGTGGCGGGGCGTGCATTGCAGGGCCCGGATGGCTTTGGTCCCCCGGGTGGACCGGATATACGGACCGGTAGCTTCTCCGATCTTCGCGTAGACGACGACATAGATGTGTTCGGCGCGGCCCGTGACAACGGTGAGCTGGACGCCGACAAGATTCTCATTTTCCGCGGCCCCGAGCAGGAAGAGCCGGTCGTGATCGGGGTTGTTGTCGACATCGATTCCAACGGTCAGATCATTTCGGTCGAAGGTGACGATGACACGCCGGTCAACGTCGCCATCAGTAGCGACACGGTCGTGGGGATCGTTTTCTTCAATCCGTTCATTGATGCACCGTTCGATCCGGCTTTCGGGCCTTTCGGAGGCGGAGAGTTTGGGCCGAACTTCAAGCGGGCTGCTCCACTCAGGAACGGGGGGGCAGCGAAGGTAACGAAAGCGAAGCAGTTCGATCCTTTCACTCCGCCGCCGCCGAGTCCTGTTCCGGGGGTTCCCCTGGAAGAGTTGCGAGCCTTCGCGGACATCGGATTGGGAATGCAGGTGGCCGTGTTCGGGGAGGAGAACAGCACAGGTACGGTGAACGCGACGTTCGTTCTGATCCTGCAAGGCGGTGCGCGTCAGCGGACGTTCGAAGTGGCTGCACGGATCGACTTCTTCGATCAGTTCGGCGGCAGGCTGGTTTTCCAACCGGCTGTGGAACTGGTGCTGGCTACAGATGCTCAGATTACTCTGGCAAACGGCTCTACCGTCGGTACGTTGGGCGAACTTAGGGACGCCCTCCTGTCCGAGCAGACATTCACGTTCGAACCCAGATTCCTGCGTGTCTTCACTCAGGATTTACCGGATCCGGACCGCCAGCTGGCCACAGCGATCGAAGTCCTTCCTCTCGGTGTCGACCCGATTCAGGGGACCGAGAACCTGCTGATCCGTGTAGACGATCTGTTCGGGCAGCTTCGCGATTTCGACAACGTGATCTCGCCGAGTCCGCCCTCTCCGGTGCGTGTCACACGTGAGACGTTCATCGCTTTCGCGAATGAGAGCGAGGCGGGTATTCACGAGTTGCAGCCCGGTGTGCTGGTTGCGGTCGAAGGTACCGAGGCGGTTTTCCCCGGACAGCCTGAAGGTGAACGAATCGCATCTTTCGTCACGATCATCGGCGGTCAGCAGTTCGAGATCGACGGCCGAGTCGAGAGCGTGGATGAAACTGCGCGTACGATCACCCTCGCAACCCGCCCGCCCGAGCCGATCACGAACCAGACCTTCTTCGCTGGCTTTGACGGTCGTGAGGTTTCTCCCAATGATTTCGTGGGGCTTCTGGAGTCCGCTGATGAGGCGGTGGTGGTGGTCGAATTCAACCCGTTTGGCCCGGGGGTGGTGAGGCTTTCGCTTCTGAATCCGGATTCTCCGCGACCGCTTCGACCGGACGAAGAGCCTTTCGATCGGTTCCTTGTCAGCATTGAAGACGACGGGGAGGGTGGGCGTCTGCTGGTCTTCACCGAGCTGCCCCCCTTCACGTTGGGCGACGGGATCGAGGTGCTCGACGATACGGGGAACCCTCTCGACCTGGGATCCTTGCCGGGTCAGATCATCTTTATGGAGGGTGAGGTCGCGGGCGAGCAGCCGATCGTGTTCTTCGCGAAAACCTTCAGGGAACTCGACGAGGTGTTTATCGATGTCGAGGTCGGTGACTTCGACGGCCGGGGTGGGGAGGATGATGCACGTCTCACTTTGCGTGATGCAGAGGGGAATGAGGTCGATTCGGAGATGCGCGTCTTCCTCGACTTCCTGCCCCCGAATACGGTCAGATCGGGTGCGGTTGCAGAAAATCTGGCGCCTGGTGTACATACCGTCAAGGTGGAGGTCGAGGCCCTGGGGCTCTTCGATGAGCAGGAATTCGTCATCCTGGCCCGAGGTTCTTCCTTCAGGGTGGTTTCGACTGTACCTGCTGATGGAGATGTCAACGTGGCAGAGAGCGGAGAGATCAGCATCACCTTCTCTGAACCCGTGCAGCAGAGCGGTCGATTCATCAATGTATTTGCACTGCTGCAACCGGGGTCCGATGGGCGCCCACTGGGAGGCCTTTCACTGAACGACGATGGAACGACGGTCACCATTCCCGTCGAACTCGAAGAGGATACATCCTATAGGCTCAACCTGGTCGGTGCCGTAGGCGCCAACGATCAGATCCTGACTGAACCACTGACGTTGAGATTCTCCACTGGGGACCAGCTCGATTCCTTCGGTTCCATTTCGGGTAGTGTTCTGCTTGCTGAAGCGGCGACGAAACAGAGCGATCCGATTGAGATCGTTATCGGCGAAGTCCTCGCGTTCAACGAGAACGATGAGTTCTCGGGCGAAGGACTCGTGGACGAACAGGGCAACTTCGAGATCCCCGGTCTGAGTGCGGGGACCTACAGATTGTTTGCCATTGTCGAGACGACAGTCGGACCCACCACGGGTGGATACGATCCGGACGGGGATGGAGACCCGAACGGGGTCGACGTCCTGACGGGAGACGCATCGGTGGTCAATGATTTCATCCTCCCGCTGCCGTTTGCAACGTCGGCGGCAGACCTGGTGGGAGACGACGCTGTATCGGTCGACTTCGACCCGGCCAGTGGGGATGACGGGCTGGTTGACACGACGGTTCCGCCTGGGGAGTCGTTCCAGGTCGCTATCTATGCCAAAGGTGTGATGGATCTGGGTGGATTCGAGTTCCAGGTAGACTACGACGCAGAGGCTGTGACGTTCGAGGGGGTTCGGGAAGACAGCGACCTCGAAAAGAACCTGCTCCAGCAAAACGGCGGTCTGGTCGTGAGCATACCCAGCCCGAAGGAGAACTCGATCAGTTTCTCGACCGTGATTCTCGGGCCAACCGCGGAACAGTTGGCTCAGGGAGATGGGTTGTTGGGTGTGTTGAAATTCATCGTCAACGACCGTTTCAGCGGACCCACAGAAGTTGTTGTGTCGAAAGTCCAGTTCTCCAGTGGAGGGGGGGGTGTCGAAGACGTCCAGTCCTTTACGCGCGGAACGGTCAACGTGGTGGGGTTGGAACGCCAGATCACAGTCGTATCGAGTGCCGATTCCGTGACAGCCGACGGAGTGGAGAAAGCGACGCTAACGGTCAGGCTGTTCGATCTCGACGGGTTGGCTTTGACCGACGGGGTTCATCTCGTCGGATTCGAGATCCTGGGAGGGGCTGCACTTCTCAACGGCGATCGCTCGTATTCGGAATCCAGCACGAACGGGATCGCCTCAGCGGAGCTCACGGTCCTCGAGGAAGGCGAAGTTAAGATCCTCGCATCGGTGGAGGGTGCGCGCCCGGACACGGTGAAGGTGATCGGTACCGCGTTGCACGTGATAGGTGAGGGGCCGGTCGGTCCGATGGCCCTAGATTTCGGGACGGCCGACGGAGATCAAGGGCAACGGATACTCGAGACGATTCCCGAAGACGGCATCGTGACGATCGACCTGTTGGCGACGGAGGGGGCGTTGGCGATGGTCGGCTATCAGTTCTCGCTGCTCTACGACGTGTCTGCTCTGACATACAGTTCGTTCGAGCCGGTTGGCCTTTTCGAAGGCGCCCTGCTTATCCCGCAAGAGAGTGCAGGACAGTTCCGAGGTAACGTGGCCTTCGTGGGGGCGGGAGTCCAGACGACAGGTGATGCAGGCAGCATCGGGACCTTG
Organism: Latescibacteria bacterium UBA6620; assembly: GCA_002433075.1. Classification (GTDB taxonomy): domain Bacteria; phylum Latescibacterota; class UBA2968; order UBA2968; family UBA2968; genus UBA6620. Next base: position 30,735 of record DJHM01000005.1, on the reverse strand, counting down.
ACGTTCACGGTGAACGAAGGGGCCGTCCTCCCTACACGGGTGACGCTCAACAGCGGTCAGTTTGCGGTCTCTGCTGACGAGCAACAAAGGCTGACGATTGGTCTGGGTGGGGGGATTATCCAGATTGGAGCCGATGCCAGCGGTGAACCTACGCCAGATTTCGACGGTGACGGGGTGGTCGGTTTCCAGGACTTCATTCAGTTCGCCCAGAATTTCGGCGTCAAGAGTACAGATGAGAACTTCGACATCGTATTCGATCTGAACCGAAATGGCGAGGTCGATTTCCCGGATTTCATAGCGTTCGCAGCAGCTTTCGGTCAGCCTCTGAATAAGGCTGATCCTGCGAATCTGGCAGCGACCAAGCTGGCACGTTCCAATCTGAACCTGGAAACCGGGGTCAGCCTTACGGCGCGAAGCGGCCGTCACGGTGAAACAATGATGGTTTCGGTGGACCTGTCGAATGCCGAGATCGTTCAGGGCTATGGGTTGACGTTGAACTACGACCCAGCGGCTTTCGAACTGATCGAGGTGACAGGTGCGGGGAAATCCTTGTTCTCCGACGACGGTCGACCCGCGTTACAGGCTCGTCGGTCGGGCGAGATCGTCCTGGCGGACGTGTTATCCGAAGGACTGAGCGGAAACACATCCATTGTCCAGTTGGAGTTCGACGTGCTCGACCCGACGGTCACGGGTGTGGTGGAGATCGCAGAGGCCCTCATCTCCGATCCGGTCGGACGGGTCCGACAGTTGGGCGAGGCGGCGGCCGAGATGCGTTTGCTGCCCGAGTCGTTCGAGCTGACGCAGAATTACCCGAATCCGTTCAACCCGGAGACAGTCATTCCGTTTGCCCTGCCGGAAGCTTCGCAAGTGCGACTGACGATCTACAACGTGCTTGGACAGCAAGTGGCCCGACTCGTCGACGATCGATTGAGCGCCGGTTTCCACAAGATTTCGTGGAATGGGCGCGACGAGTACGGCCGCCAGGTGGCGAGTGGGCTGTATTTCGTGAGGATGCAGGCATTGGACTTCCGGACGGTTCGGAAGGTGATGTTGCTCAAATAACACCTGTTTCACAGTTGTTGAGAGGGGCATTCGCGTTTTGCGATTGCCCCTCTTTTCGTTTCAGTTTCACGTCCGCTTCCCCAGGAGGGGTAGACCCGTTCCCAGTGTAGTCCGTAACGACAAATCACCCTATATTTCTCGCAAGTGAGTGGGTACCAACTCCACCGTGTAGACAGTAGTTCCCTTACGTCGGGGTTCAAAGGTGAGACTTCTAAAGGCCGACGGATTCGGACCGGTCCTCGAGAGACTACAAGACAGGGATGATCTGACCGTCCAGACGGTGCTGATCATCGTGCTTGTCCTGGCCCTGCTCGTCCTGATTCCGTTCGTGGCCAACAAGATTCGGAGTCGCATCCGAAAGGAGACGCGACATCTACGGGGCTTCGACCAGTTGCAGAAGCTTGCGGACGGACACGGTCTGGACCCCGCCGAGAACCGGGTGGTCGAGGCGATGGCCAATGCTGTGTCGAAAGCAAATCCGGCCAACGTCCTCGGTACTCTGGACGGATTCGATGCGGCCGCGAAGGCCTTTGTTCGAAGCGCAAGAAAGGCTTCGTGGTTGGACCTGGAAGATGCTGTCGAGGTGATGGCGCACGTTCGAGAGAAGGTGGGATACCGATACATCGCCGAGGATCGACGCCCGCAGAACACTCGGCACCTGATGTTGGGCCAGAAGCTGTTCGTCCTTGTTCGGGGCAAAGCCGGATTCCGATTGTTATCTGCCGAGATTCTGGAACTGAATGACCTCGCGATTTACACGGAACCTTTTCGGGAAGGCGACCACGTGGTCCGGTTCAAGCAACGCCATCCTGTGTGGGCCTTCTTCTGGTCTCCGTACGGTGGCGAGTGTCGATTCAAAACGCAGATCCTGAAGGAATACGAAAGACCCTACCCGTTCCTGCTGCTCGACCACGGGGACGAGCTTCTTTACAACGAAGATCGGAAGATTTTCAGTTGCGATCTCGACATCGCGGTCACGGTGACCCATCTTCCGGCCTCGACCTACGGAAGGGAAATCCCGTCCGAGGGACTTTTCGAAGAATACGAGGGTCTCGAGCAGGTCGCAGTGCGGTTGATCGAGTTGAGCGGTAGCGGTCTCGTGATCGACAGCCCGATGGCTTTCGAGGAAAACGACCTCATTCGGATTCATCCAGGCGCGGAGGGCCCCGAATTCATCGATGGGTGGCTGGCGAGAGTGACCACCGTCGACAGGGACCTGGTGCGCCTGAGATTCCTGAAAAAGTCCGGGGAAAGCCTGGAGACGATTCTGGGGTTCATCGCACCGAGGATCTCCAAACATGCTTTGAAAGGGCGAGGTCGACGGAGCACCGTGATGGAGACGTAGCGTTCGAGTGCATCTTGGCAAAGCGAGGCCGTCCGCGTTGTGGGGCGGTCTTTTTCTTTTCTTGAGGAGATCGTGCGTCGGATTGACCGTTGACAGCGCCTTCGGATCACCTACCTTCGCCCCGTGCCTGACGACCAGACAAGCTCTGGCGCACAATCCCCCCGGGTAGGGGGATATCTGGAGTTCGGTTTCACTGCGGTTACGACGGCAACACTGATCGCCCTGACCGCCGGGTTCGGGTTCGTCTCGATTCTGTCGATTCACGTCGGATTCGGTCTGTCCGTGGACGCGTGGTGGCTGTCGGTGTTACAAGCCCACGGACACGCCCAGCTGATCGGGTGGCTGGGATTGTTCATCGTGGGTGTCAGCCTGTATTTCGTGCCCAGGCTCACTGGAGTTCCGCTTCCGCGCCCGACGGTTGTTCCCTTGACCGTTGGTCTGCTCTTTGTAGGCGTGGTTGGACAGAGCGTAGCAGGTCTGGGTGTCGATCGGGGCTTCGGCCCTTCAGTCATCGGCGCATCCGGGGTGATGACGCTGGTCGCGACCGTCCTCTACGTCGGGACGGCTCTCCACGTGATCTTGCGCGCGTCCGAGCAGCGAGCCGCGCTGCATATCGTTTGCCCCCTCCTCGCGGCAGCCCTGGGGTACGGCGTGATCAATGCTGTGGTATCTGTCGAGGCCGCCCGCGCTGGACAGGCGGTCGTGGATATAGCCTGGAACCGGAACGCGGTCGATGTCTTCTTCTGCTTTATTTCATATGGAAACTCGACGTGCGACTACGGCCGGCTTGAACGGTGGGTCGCCTCGCCGAAGCCACGACGGGTCAGCACCCCACACGACCCGGGTTGCCCGATCGAGGGGAGTTCGGTTGGTTCGAACTGGCGCTTTACCTGGCCTACGGCTGGCTGGGTGTGGGTGCCATCCTGGACATTCTCGCCGGCATCCAGCTGGCGCTTGGTTTTCCGTTGTAGGCGGACGGCGACGCTCACCGTCATATCTACCTGGCCGGTTTCCTGGCGACACTTCTGTTCGGGATGGAGCCGCGTATGATTCCAGGCTTCATCCACGCCCGACAGGTGGGTGTCCCGGGGTTGGTTGGCCCGGCGGTGGTGGTCTGGACACTCACAGTGTGCTATTGAGAATCGCTCCGCTCCTGCTCGAAGGCTCTCTCAACGGTTGGGGTGTTCCAGCTCAGGTTCTGGCCATCTCGTTCGGGGTATCGGGACCGCTCGGGACGATCGCCGTTGGGCTTCTGGCCGTGTCTCTTTTCAAGACACGCCCAGTAGAGGCTCCATAGCAGGTGCGGTGGGGCAGTCGAATGAACGAGGCTGGAGTTTTCCTCCAGATCTCGGTGATAACTGCGACAGGTAGATGGCACAGAGGAAACTGGACGAGGGCAGGGTCCTGAGTCATTTTATTCGCCTTTGGGCGATTCACCTCTCGACCAAAGACGCAGGAGGTTAGATGGAGGCCGTTTACACGTCATTCGAGAAGGACGTGATCAAGGCGAGCGAAGACTGTCCCATTCTTGTGGATTTCTGGGCGGAATGGTGCGGTCCGTGCCGGGCGCTGGGTCCTGTCCTCGAAGATCTCGCAGGTGAAGCCGATGGTGCCTGGCGCCTGGTCAAGGTCAACGTGGACAAAGACCAGGAAGCCGCGCAGGCCTATCAGGTTCGAGGGATTCCTGCGTGCAAGCTGTTCAGCAAGGGGAGGGTTATCGCGGAGTTCACCGGAGCTCTGCCGAAGCCTCAGGTCAAGCAATGGCTCGACGAGCATCTTCCGTCAGCTGACAAGGACGCAATCGCCCGGGTGGATGCCCTAATCGAGGCCGGAAACCTGGATCAGGCGCGGTCCAGTCTCGAGTCCTGCATTCAGGATGCACCAGACCAGATGGATTTCGCGATCCGGCTGGCGCGTTTGATCTTCCAGGAAGACAGTGAGAGAGCCCTTGGCCTCGTGGAATCGATCGAACCGGGTCATTCGTCGTTCGAGGACGCGGATGCGATCCGGACGCTCGGCAGACTGGCCTCGTTGACCGAACCCGTTGAGTCGAGCAACGGTTGGGATCTGTACGTGGCAGGGAATGTCGCGCTCGGGTCAGCCGATTACGCGACTGCACTGGACCGATGGATCGAGACGATCCAGACTGGATCCAGAGAAATCGACGACGACGGTCCCCGAAGGGCGTGCATCGCGCTGTTCAAGCTGCTCGGAGAAGGGCACGAGATTACACAGTCCAGGCGGCGTGCGTTTTCGTCCGCCTTGTTCTAGGTACATCCACCTGGAGGGACCAGCAGACAATGCCGTTCAAGTACTGTTTGAACACGAGCACGATCCGGTCGGAGGGAACTTCGCCGCTCGATACGATCGATGTCGCAGCGGATGCGGGGTACGAGGGAATCGAACCCTGGGCGGACGAAATAGATGCGTTTGTCGAGTCGGGCGGGTCGTTGGACGACATTCGTGAAAAGGCTCAGGACCGTGGGCTTCGGATCGTGAATCTGATCGCGTTCCCCGAGTGGGCTGTACCCGAAGACGATCGTCGTGAGGCGGGTTTGAGTGAGTTGAGGCGTTGTCTCGAGCTTGCACGACGATTGGGTTGTTCCTTCCTCGCCGCCCCGCCGCGCGGAATCCACGATCGATCTGTCGACATCTTCGAAGTGGCGGAGCGCTACGCGAGCGTGGTCGATATCGCGAAGGAGTACGGGATCACGCCGCTGCTCGAGTACTGGGGAATTGCGAAGACGCTCGGTAGAACGGGCGAAGCCTTGCTGGTTGCAGCGGAATGCGGACGCCCCGATGTTCAGATCCTGGCCGATGTCTTCCACATGTACAAGGGGAGCGGTCATCATCGCGGCTTCGACCAGATCGGCGCCGGACGTCTGGGGCTCGTTCACGTGAACGATTATCCGGCATCGCCCGGTCGCGATACAATCAGCGATGCGGACCGGGTTTTTCCCGGTGACGGACTTGCCCCGTGGGATGAAATTGTCTCGAATCTAAACCGGATCGGCTTCGACGGGATGCTTTCCGTGGAGTTGTTCAATCAGAGTTACTGGGATCGGGGACCGGAATGGGCGGCGAAGATGGGGATTGAGAAGCTGAGGGGAAAAGTGGAGAAGTAGAGAAGGGGAGAAGAAGAGAAGGCTTATTCGTCTCCTTTCGGAATCCGGGGCCTCCGGCTGCGACGTAGCCGCCGGTCCCTGGACTAGTCGCAGAGCCTTGCCTGGGAGGGCAGTTGACGGCCAACATATCAGATTATTCAGGTCTGCACGAATGGCTGGTGGCCCGCCTGGGGTCTGCTCTGGAGCCGGGAGTGAAAGCGGGGGACGAAGAGGCCTTCCCTGAACCGATGCTCGCCTTCCGGATCGGCGAAGACTCAATGGTTCGAGTGCCTGGCGGGCTGGTTGAACCCGTGCGTAAGGTCGCCGATGGGCTCTCGAACGACGAACTCTACTCCGTGCTGGGCGCTTACGAGCTCTCTCGCGTGACCCTCGAACAAGGAGTCAGCGTCTGGGGACCGACCTTCTGGTATTTCGGTGACGAACGCACGGTTCGATCCGGGGATGGGCAGGCGGAGGCGCTGTCGAGAGATCGTGTCGACGCGATCGCGGACCCTGAGGTGTTTTGGCATTGTGACTGGCGCACTTCGGCTGCGAATTTCGGGATCGTGGAGGGCGGTCGACTCGTCGCGCTGACGACGGTACGAGACATCGGAGCCCCCGTATTCGAGATCGATGTGGACGTCGCTCCGGATACCGGGTTGCGTGGGCTGGGAGGCGCTGTGATGAAAGCAGCGTATCGGTGGATCATAGAACAGGGCGGACTTGTGCACGCGCGAACGTCGCCCTGGAATGTGCCTTCGGCACGACTTCTGCGATCTGTCGGACTACGCAATGTGTTGTGCGAACTCGTCGGTACCCGGGGGGGGTTTAAAGTTCCGCCTCAGCCACTTGGGAAGCCAAGAGCCGATACCGTGGTTCACGACCACTACCCGGTGTGGGCGCAAAATTCAGAAATCGTGAGGCGATGAGGATTGCGAGAACCGGGTGAGATCTCCAAAAATGGCCCCGAGGCCACTTTTCGCTTCCGTGTTCCAAAACATAGATTTCTCGCCCAGAACCGTTTCCGTATCTTTGCGCAAAGCCTGCCGGTTCGATCCCAGGAGTTTCGATATCCTTCCTGTTCTTTCTCTGCCTCCTTCTGATCCCGGATCAAATTCGAAGCCAGGAATCCGTACACGCGTGGTCCATGTTCCGACGGGAGCAGGGGCTATTGCACAACTATGTCACATCCATCGTCGAGGCGCAGGACGGCTCGATCTGGTTCGGCGCGGCCTACGGTGTGAGTCGGTACGACGGCGTAAACTGGACGCATTACACGGAAGGGAACGGGCTTCCGGGTGCCCTGGTCACCCTCCTGATGGTCGATCGGAAGGGACGGCTCTGGGCCGCATCTGGAGATGGGTTCCGGGGGTTCAGACAAGGCTGGCTCGCCTACTTCGAAGACGGCCGCTGGCTACCCGTCATTCTCGAAGGCGATCGGCGTAACACTCTGGTCGGCGTGCTGTTCGAACTGGACGGTACCGTCGCGATTGGTACGCGTGGTGGAGGGCTCTTCCTCGAGGGGGAGGATGGGCGACTTTCGAGGCTGGGCACAGATGAGGGCCTGAATTCGAACGACGTCGAGGCTGCGGCGATTCTGCCGGACGGGAGTGCTCTCGCCATTCTTGGTCTGCGTGGCCCGCGAATCACGGCCCACAGTCCGAGTCGGTGGGATCCCGATGGTACGTGGTCGAGCAGGGCGGCCCAAACCCTTCCGGTCTCGATGTGATTTCCATCGAGGCGGATAAAGACGGTTGCGTCTGGTTTGGCACACAGGACAACGGGCTCTGGGTGTATGAGGGCTGCTGGTCGAGCTATCGCGTCGAGGATGGCCTGCCCTCGAACGCGATCGAAACCATCGAAGCTGGCAATGGCGCGAAGATCTGGATCGGTACACCGATGGGTGCGGCCACTTTGAGGTTACAGACAGACGCTTCGAACGATTTACAGAAAAGGAGGCCCTTCCCAGCAACGGCTGTGCTCGCAATTTTGAGTGCGACCGACGGTACAACCTGGATCGGCACCCGAGGGGGCGCAGCTCGATACGCAGCCACAGGATGGGTGGTCCACAGAGCGCCCTTCGACGCACAACGGTTCCCGGTACGAATCGAGAAATCCTCGGAGGGGGACCTGTGGGCGTCTACCTTGGGAGGTTTCCATACCCTTCGCGAGGGGCGATGGGACAAGGTCGTTTCGTTCGAACGGTCGGGGAACTCGGGGGCTGATGACGTTCTTAATGCTTTGATGGCGGACCTCAGCACCTTCAGGGGGAGTGCATCGCAATTGGACGACGTCACAGCCGTGGCGATTCAGTGGTGGCCTGCGGACCTGACGTAAGGGCAACGGTACAGCGCTGTTCAGAACGTCCATAATTCAGCGACGTCCGATGTGAAGCCGTGAACTTGGCCCGGGTGTCCCGATTTCCTATCTTGGGACGTTTGCTGCGATGAGAACCCGCTGATCGACAGGCCGTCCGTGAACCTGAGTTTCAGAACCACCGAACCCTGCGACAGGAGCGACTGGCAGAAATACGACGATCAGGTTTTCGACGAACTCGACGAAGATCCCGAAGACGAAGATTTCCTGACTTTGATCGACGGTGGGACGAAATTGAATCTTGCCCCGGCACGGGGGGAAAGGGATCGGGCTGGCCTAGGTGCGAGAGGTCTTGAGACGCATCGATGGAAAAGGGATCAAGCAGATGGTGGTTGTTACGGGAACCCATCCGTTCTTCGAGCCGGCGCGCCGGATGTATCGAAGTGCAGGCTTCGAGGAGCAGGAAGAGTTCGATGACGGGACGGCTACCGGTCGAATTCTGGTTCGCTATCGGCTGGACCTCACGAAGGAGGCAGGATGACATCCGTGATGAAATCGTCCGAAGGCCACCGATCTCGGAACCCTGTGTGATGGGAGTGACCTGATCGAATGAGAGTTCGGGGCCCGAGTGTTCCGGGCCCCGAGTGAGATGCAATGACAACGTGCCCCGGGCCGCTGCTCGGGGCTTTTTGTTTGCGTGGCTCGGATGTGGGACTTTCATTGAAGCCCCGCCAAACGAAACGAGGGACAGGTTGGGTTGGAAAACAGGTTACGCTGAAGCGGACATCACGCCCGCCATCGGCGAGGCGATGATGTCGGGGTTCGGACGCGAGCGTTACGCGGCCGGCATGGTTTCTCCGCTGAGGGCTCAGGCTGTCGTGCTCGAGGACGGGATGGGAGATCGCGTAGCGATCGTGACCAGCGATGTCCTGGGATATTCACGTGTCCTGGTCGATGCGTTTCGACACAGCATCGAACTGAAGTACGGGATTGCCCCCCCCTCCGTTGCCTTCCCGTGTTCGCACACACACTGCGGTCCGGCCGTGAACTTCGGACTAAACTTCGCGGTTGGCGGATTGAGTGTCTGGTATCTTGCTCGTCTCGAGACGCAGCTGGTCGACCTGGTTGGGGAGGCGGTAAAGTCACTGTCTCCTTCGGAGGTGGAATTCGGAGAAACATCCGCCCAGATCGGGATGAATCGAAGACGTGTGACTGCCGACGGCGTGCGATCCGGTCCGAATCCGGACGGAGTCTACGATCGCCACACGCCGATTCTTCGGATCACGCGACGCCGATCCCCGCTCCGGGTCGTCCTTGTGAATCACGCCTGTCATCCGACGAGTACCGGCACGTATCACAAGTGGTCGCCGGATTGGCCTGGCGCGATGCGGCGGTATATCGAGTCGAGGGTGGATGATTCGCGGGTGCTGTTTGCCAAGGGCTGTGGGGCGGACGCCAACGTGGTCTATCGAGACCGGGCAACGGGAGAGTATGCGTTTTCTAGGGACCCTGCGCGTAGCCGAAGGGCAGGTGTTCGGCTGGGCCGACAGGTGGTGAAGAGCCTTGAGCAGGGAACTTTCGTGTCACTTACGCCGAAGTTGCGGACGACAATCGCATCGGGGACACTCAGCCTGAAGCGAGCTAGGTCCCGGTCCGCCACGCGTGACCTGGCGTTGAGCGGCGACACGGCTTCGCACCTGACGTGGTGGGCCCGGCAGTCCGTGGCTTATCCTGATCGACGTACGTCGGTCGAATACGACGTTCAGGCGTGGAGGTTGGGTGAATTCACTCAGTTCTGGCTGGAGGGAGAGGTGTGTGCCGACCTGGGGCTGGCCGCGCGTGCTCTGGTCGACGGGCCGGTGGCCACGGCCGGATATACCAATGCGTGTCCGGGCTACATCAGCTCCGCACGGCTCATCCGGGAGGGTGGCTACGAAGGGGATACCTCGCATATGGCCTACTTCCTGCCGGCGCCCTTTGCCGAGAAGTCCGAGAAAGAATTCTTGATGCTGTGCCGGAAGGCGCTGGCCGGGTTGAGGCGTTCGTAAGGCGGTGACAAAAAAATCGTTCGGGAGACTCGAGGGAGCGGTGACGGATGGCAAAGAAAAAACTGAGAGTGGCATTCATCGGTGCGGGTGGGATCGCCGGCACCCATATGAGAGAGTACTCGAAGATGGACGATGTCGAGATGGTGGCGATGGCCGACATTTCGACGGCCGGGATGGAGCGGCTGGGTGACGAATACGGGATTCCGGACGCCTTTACGGATTACAAGGCGATGCTTCGGAAGATCAAGCCGGATGCGGTAAGCGTGTGTACTCCCAACGGTTTACACGCGGAGACGAGCATTGCGGCGCTTCGGGCTGGCGCAGATGTACTCGTGGAGAAACCTCTCGCGATGAGTGCGCGGGAAGGCCAGCGGATGCTGGATGCAGCGAAGAAAGCGAATCAGAAACTCGTGATCGGGTTTCAACAGCGATTCGATCCGAAAGCCCAGTTCGTGAAGAACGCGGTCGACTCCGGTCGAATGGGGAAAGTTCTGTATGGTCGTGTGCAGGCTTTGCGCCGGCGGGGAATCCCGAACTGGGGTGTGTTCGGGCGAAAGGATCTGCAGGGCGGAGGGCCGCTCATCGATATTGGCGTGCACGTTCTGGAGGTGACCCATTATGTGATGGGATCGCCCCGTCCCGTGGCCGCGAGCGGGAACGTCTATACGTATCTGGGGAACAAGAAATCGAATGTCGCCTGTCAGTGGCCGAACTGGGACCATAAATCCTACACTGTGGAGGATCTGGCGGTCGGCCAGATTCGTTTCGAGAATGGAGCGACGATTCACATCGAGTCGAGCTTCGCCGCCCACATCGCGAAAAACATCTGGAATTTCCAGCTGATGGGGGAGAAGGGTGGAGCGAGTTGGGATCCTGTACAGCTCTATACGGATGACAACGGTTATATGATCAACAGCGAACCAGGGTGGCTTCCGAGGAACAAGGATTTCGGCTCGATTTTTGGCCTGAAGATGCGCAACTTTGTAGACCATTCGCTGCACGGCAAGCCGACGATGGCCCCGGCCGAGCACGGACTGATGGTGCAGAAAATGCTGGACGGCATCTACGAGAGTGCGGAGCGAGGAAAGGAAGTGGCGATCAGGTGAGAAGGGAGCGGTTGGAGGTTTTATGAACGGTGCTGAGTTACTGGCCAGAGAGCTGAGGCGTCGGGGAGTACGCCACGTGGCGACACTCTGCGGTCACGGATTGGACCCGCTCGATGAAGCGCTCGATCGCACGGGGATCCAGCTGGTCGACGTGCGGAACGAGCAGTCCGCAGGTTACATCGCAGAGACGACGGGAAGGTTGTCCCGAAGGGTTGGCGTTTGTGCGGTGAGCAGTGGAGTGGCTCACGTGAACGCAATGACGGGTATCGTCAACGCGTATTTCGACGGGGCGCCGATGCTGTTGATCACGGGCAGCGGGCCCAGGGAAACGATCGGCCTGGGTCACTTCCAGGATCTGGACCAGGTCGCGCTGGCGGACCCTGTCTGTAAGTATTCGCGGCTGATCGATCGTCCCGAGCGGATCGGGCAATATCTGCACGAGGCTTTTTCTGCCGCGATCTCGGGCCGACCGGGCCCCGTGCACCTGACCTTTCCGCTGGACGTCCAGCAACGCGAAGCGCCTATCGGAGGTATTCACGTACATCGACCCATTTCTGTTCCCGAGAGTCAGCCCGGGCCGACGGAGTTAAGTCGCGTCGCTTCGATGATGGCCGACGCCGAACGTCCGGTCATCGTAGCCGGGAGTGGGGTCTACTACGCCAAGGGAGAACGGGCGCTGGCGACATTCTGCGAGCGCTTCGCGATCCCTACGGTGGTACCGATCTGGGATCGGGGTAGTTTCCCGTCGGATCACACGTCCTATATGGGGGTGATCGGTTCGGCGACGGGAGGGCCCGAAATCCTGGCCGATGCCGATCTTGTGCTGGTTCTCGGAGCGCGTAGTGATTACCGGGTGGGTTACCTTCAGCCTCCGACGGTGGACGAGAATGCGGCGATTGTTCGTGTGGACGCCGATCCAGCGGAGCTCGACCAGGGGACGGGGGCGCACGTCACGGTGACCGCCAGTCCTGCGGCGTTTCTGAGAGATCTCGAGGTGACGTGCGAGTTCGTGATTCCGAAGACCGACTGGTTGATCGAAGCCCAGGGCCGAAAGCAGGCCTACAGGGATCAAATCGTCGGCGCACAACGACCCGACGAAGGCTGTCACGCGCTGGATGTCGTCGAAGCCATCGGGGAGGCGATGACGCCGGAAACGACACTGGTGATCGATGGCGGCAACATCGGTCAGTGGGCACACCAGGTGTTGAACGACAGCTATCCGGGTCATTGGTTGACGTGCGGGACGAGCGGCGTGGTCGGCTATGGGATCGCCGGTGCGATGGCCGCCCGGTTGAACGACCCCGATCACCCTGTGATCCTGCTGTCGGGCGACGGCGCGTTGACCTTCACAGTTGCCGAACTTGAAGCCGCGGTCCGTCAGGGGTTGCCTTTCGTCGTTGTGTTGGCTGACGACGAAGCCTGGGGCATCACGCTGACCGGCCACGAAGGGCAATTCGGACGGGGGATCACCAGCGAACTCGGTCCGATCGACTATGTCTCGATGGCAAGATCCTTCGGCGCTGAGGCGATGTATATCGATGAACCCGGAGGCATCCTGCCCGCCATCCTGACCGCGATGGGATCTGAGGTTCCGACGCTGATTCACGTGCCTGTCGTGCGGTCGAATCCCCTCAAGGACCGAGCTCACCCTGGCCAGGCGTCGCGGGTGGACGTGGTGGACAGAGCTCGTTGACGGGTTCGTCGGAATCCCGTACCCTAAAAACTGACCAGATTGTTGACCCTATATGAGGAACAGGCGGATGGCTGACTCGAAGGATCCCTACTTGGGGATCGAAGACTACAAGGTGGTGGGAACCCGGCCGATTCGACACGACGGAATGGACAAAGTGACCGGCGCGGCACGCTATGGGGCCGACGTGAACCTACCTGGGCTGCTCCACGGAAAGACGCTCAGGAGCCCGTACGCGCACGCCCGGATCAAGTCGATCGACACGAGCAAGGCAGAGGCGCTCGACGGCGTGCGTGCGGTGATCACGAACAAGGATCTCTCACAGAGCTTTGAAGACAAGGTGACCGATCTTGGCGAGGGCACTGTCCTTCCCAAGCATTTGAGTGCCAACGTGCTGGCCAAGGACAAGGTGCTCTACGAGGGCCACGCTGTGGCCGCCGTCGCCGCGACATCACCCAACATCGCCGAAGAAGCGCTGACCCTGATCGAAGTCGACTACGAAGTTCTGCCTCCGGTGATGGATGTGTTCGCTGCCCGCGAAGAAGGAGCTCCTCTGCTTCACGACGATCTGACCACCAAGTCGTTGGGTGAAGATACGGATGAGCACAGCAACGTCGCGAGCTACTTCCAGCACAAATACGGTGACGTCGAAAAGGGATTCAGCGAATCCGACGTGGTGATCGAACGCGAGTTCCGAACGGCGACGGTGCATCAGGGCTACATCGAACCCCATAACTGCACTGCGAGTTGGAGCAAAGACGGAAAGCTGACCGCGTGGCAGAGCTCGCAAGGGCCGTTCGAAGTGCGGGGCCAGTTCGCCGACCTGCTCGGGATTCCAGTGGCGGACATCAAGGTTGTTCCGCAGGAAATCGGTGGCGGGTTCGGAGGGAAGTTCCGGGTCTATCAGGAGCCGACCGCGGCCCTGATGTCCAGAATGACCAACCGGCCGGTGAAGATGGTGATGTCGCGGACGGAAGTGCTCAAGGCGACGGGCCCCACACCGGGGTCCTACATCAAGGTGAAGATGGGCGCTACGAAGGACGGCACGTTGCTCGCTGCGGCAGCAGAGCTCGTCTACGAAGCGGGCGCGTACCCCGGGTCGGCCGTCGGCGCTGGAGCGGGATGCATCTTTTCCCCCTACAACATCGAACATACGCTGATCGACGGCTACGACGTGGTCGTGAACAAGCCTCAGAGTTCGGCCTACCGTGCGCCGGGAGCAACCAATGCTGCCTTCGCCTCGGAGACCGTGATCGATGAGATCTGCGAAGAGATCGGGATGGATCCGCTCGAATTCAGACTGAAGAATTCGTCGAAAGAAGGGACGCGTCGAGCAGATGGCCCCGTGTTCCTGAGGATCGGCCAGGAAGAGGTCGTGAAAGCGGCGATGGAACACCCCCATTACAATGCGTCCCTCGAGGGTCCGAACCGGGGTCGTGGTGTGGCGGGAGGGTTCTGGTTCAACGGTGGGGGGACATCGACGGTCGTGGCCAATCTGAACCCCGACGGGTCCGTCACGCTGATCGAAGGATCCGCCGACATCGGAGGTACGAGGACCTCGATCGCGATGCAGTTCGCCGAGACGCTCGGGATCTCCGCCGAACAGGTGAAGCCACAGGTGGCGGATACGGACTCGATCGGCCAGACGGATGGAACGGGCGGCAGCCGCGTGACGTTCGCGACGGGCTACGCCGGCATCGAGGCCGCTCGCGATATGAAGGCTCAGATCATCGAGCGAGCTGCGAAGATCTGGGAAATCTCACCGGACGACGTCGTCTACGAGGACGGGGTCGTGAAGTCGAAGTCAGACAGCTCCAAATCGATGGACTTCAAGGAATTCGCCGGGGCCCACAAACGGGCGGGCGGCGCGATCGTGGGTACGGGCGCGGTCACCGGAAAGAGCCCGGGTAACGCACTCGCGCTGATGATCGTCGATGTCGAGGTCGATCCGGACACGGGTAAGGTGGAGATCCTGCGGGCCACGCTCGTTCAGGACGTGGGAAAAGCTATTCATCCGAGTTATGTCGAAGGGCAGATGCAGGGTGGAGTGGCACAAGGAGTGGGTTGGGCGCTGAACGAGGAATTCTACTATACGGAGGACGGTGTGATGGCGAACGCCAGCCTTCTGGACTATCGGATGCCGACGGCGCTGGACCTGCCGATGATCGAATGCGTGCTGGTGGAAGTGCCGAATCCCGGTCACCCCTACGGGGTTCGCGGCGTCGGGGAAGTCCCCATCGTGCCTCCGCCGGCGGCGATCGCCAATGCAATCTACCAGGCCGTGGGTGTTCGGGTGCGCGATCTGCCGATGTGTCCGGGTCGTGTGCTGGAAACACTTTGGGGAAAAGGGGCCTCCGCTCAGGCGGCTGACGACTAGCCGTCCTGCCTCTACTGTCTACGACGCCCGGGCGACGATGTTCGCCCGGGCGTTCTTTTTGACCGGAGAAATGTCGGCGAGCACCAGGTCGGCGGAGATACCTTGGTCGCTAGGTTCGAAGGGAGGATAGGATGAAGGTTCTGGTATTCGGCGGGTTGGGACGCTACAGCGTCCGAATCACGGAGAAACTGGCCGAGGAGCACGATCTTACCGTGTTCGAACTGAAGGACACGTCTGCCTCATTTCCCTGCGATCTGGTCGTGGGCGACGTACTCGACGGTGACGCGGTCGCCAGGGCCAGTGAGGGGCACGATGCGGCGATCAATTTTATTCAGGGCAGGATTGGCGTGTCGATCGACGGCTTACGAAATATCCTGGAGGGCGCTGCGAAATCGAGCGTGTCGCGGGTGGTCTACACGTCCTCCGGCGGAATCTCGTATCCGATCCCCGTGTATGACAACCACCCGACGTATCACGCGGGGTTTTTCGATGCGGCCTTCTGGGAATCCTTCTTTCCGATCGACGAGGACTTCGGGCTGTTCCCCGGGCTGGAAACGAGTGACTACTTCTTCTTGAAGTGGCTGTCCGAGCAGGTGTGCGAGCACTACGCACGGGATGGCCTGTCCGTGACGGCGATCCGTCCGGGGAACCTGATGTGGGAGGATATGACGGCCCCGGGGAGCGACAACGACAAGGTCGTCAACCCGCTTCACCTGTTGATCAACGGCCACGCGACCGTGGCCGACGCCGCTCATCTTTTCGGTCTGGCCGCGGCTGGAGGGCCGGACGGGTTCAATGTCTATCAGCTGAGCAATACGACAGCCTACGCCAATTTGAGTATGAAACGGGCCCAGAGCGATCTGGGTTTTTCGAGTCTGGACCCGCAGGTCTACCTTGATTTTTACGGGCGACAGGCCTGGGATGACGTCTATCGTGAGGCGCTGGATTTCGGGATCCCGGCAGATGTACTGAGCCAGATCGAGGGTTTCAGGTCGCTTTGACGGTGACCCTTCTCAGTCACAACGTCTTCTGGTTTCAAGGTGTCCCTTTCGAAACAGATCGTCCTGGAGACCCGTGCATTGAGATTATGGAGAGTCTGATCTCGCTCTACCGTCGCATCGGGCCCGATGTCCTGTGTCTACAGGAAGTACAGCGTCAGGACGTGTTCGACGAGGTGGCGAGGCGGGCGGGATACGACGGCCACTACACGGAGGGGTCCACGTTGCGTCCGTATGGAGGTGCGATGCTGTGGCGAAAGGGGCGGGTCGTGGAGACCTCGACACAAGGCGATGGCACACAGCGCGTGTGGCAAATCGCCCGGTGCGGATTTTTGACAGTCTGCAACGTGCACCTTCCCTCCAGTCGGCAACTGGGCGCCCAGCGAGCGGCGGCGCAGCGCGTCGTGGAGATGGGGCGGGCGACCCGGGCGACCCCGGATATCGTAATGGGTGACCTGAACGAGCCGCCGGACGGCGAAGTCGATCGGTTGCTCGCTGAAGCGGGCTACGCGGACGCTGCTCTTCACACGGGGCAGGCGTCGCGTCCGTCGAGCCTGGGCGGGGGCCGTGGTGACCGCATCTTCGTCCATTCTTCTCACCTCGATGGACTCAGCGAATACGGAACTCTCGACTCAGAGGATCTCAAGAACGACTCGGGTGGTAAAGTGTCGCTGAGCGATCACCTGCCACTCTGGATCAGGATGGAGTGTTGATCGATGCGATTCGACGTTGTCTTCTTCGACTCCGGTGGGACCCTTTACGGGGCTGAAAGCGAATCCGATCCTTCACCGGGAGAGGTCCGCCGCGATCGTTACGATCGGGTGACGGCAGCACTTTCCACCTTTGGGAGTAACGTCGACGTCGACCAGGTGCGGGTCGACCTTTCCCGCCTGGAGACGTCGTGCGCGGAGAAACTGGGCGATGCCTACACCTGCGATCGACTGATGACGAACTACGCCGATTCGCTCGAGTTAGGGTCCGAGGTCGCCGCCTGCCTGGCAGATGCCTACGCTGGACCCCGCTACGCGTCCTGGCTCTTCGAGGCTACCGTGGAAACGATCGACCGGCTCCATCGGTCGGGAGTGCGGCTGGGAATCATCGCCAACACGGCGTGGCCCGGATTCTGTATGGACCGCGCGTTTTCCGGGGTCGGTCTTTTCGCATATTTCACGGCACGTGTCTACTCGGGAGACATCGGGATATCGAAGCCGGATGCGAGAATCTTTCGGCACGCGATGAACCTGATGCGGTGTGAGGATGAACGGATCCTCTACGTGGGCAACGATCTGGAGAAGGACATCGCAGGGGCTTCGAACGTCGGATGGACGACCGCCTACCGGCTTCCTCCGTCGGGTGAGGTGGCCGGGACTGCAGATTTCGAGTTCGAGGAAACGAGAGCATTGATCGACTACGTGCTGGAGGAGTGAGCATACATATGGACCAGGCGGATGTTGTCATCATCGGCGCGGGGGCGATCGGAGTCTGCACCGCCCACTACATCTCGAAATCCACAAGGCGCATCGTCGTGGTCGAACGGGGTGAGGTGTGCGTGGGGTGTTCCTACGGCAACGCCGGTATGCTCGTCCCCAGTCACTGCGTGCCGTTGGCCGAACCGAAAGCCGTGTCCCAGGGATTCCGATGGATGTTCAGTCCAGAGAGCCCCTTCTACATCAAGCCCAGGTTGGACAGGGAGCTGATATCGTGGCTCTGGCGGTTTCTTCGTGCGGCCAACCCCCGCCAGGTGCAGGCGGCAATGCCTTTGATCAGAGATCTCAGCTTGGAGAGCCTTCGTCTCTTCGAGGATCTGGCTGGCAGCTTCGATTTCGGTCTTCGGTGCAACGGCGCGGTCTATCTCTGTCGCACGGAATCGGGTTTCGAGAGCTTGGTGAGGGAGTCTCTACATCTTTCCGAGGTGGGCATACAGATCGAGATCCTGACGCCGGACGAGATTCAGGCCCTTCAACCGGATGTCCGATTCGATGTCGTGGGCGGTGTGCGCTACCCGCAGGATGGTCATCTCGATCCCGCTCGATTCGTCACTGGACTGGCTTCACGTTTAATCGACGACGGAGTCGATATTCGTACACAGACCGAGGTTCTCGGATTCGAGTTTACAGATGATGCTCGGTTGAGCGTGGTACGGACGACCAAAGGCGACATTCTGGCGAGTGAGGTGGTGCTTGCCGGAGGGGCGTGGTCGCCCTCTCTGACAGAGTACCTCGATCTCCATCTACCGATTCAGCCTGCCAAGGGATACAGCGTGACGGTGAAGAAACCGGAAAAGGCCCCGGGCTTGCCGTTAATGTTGACCGAGGCGAGGGTTGGCGTCAATCCGATGGCGGACACACTCAGATTCGCGGGTACCCTCGAACTGGCCGGACTGGATCTTACAATCAATCCGAGACGTGTCCAGGCCATTCTCGATGCGTTTCCCAGGTACCTGCCCGATCTCGATCCCGAGGTGCTGGATCTGGTCGAAGTATGGCGCGGCCTTCGGCCGTGCACGCCAGACGGACTCCCATTTCTGGGAAGGAGCCTCTCCCATCCCAACCTGACGGTTGCGGCCGGACACGCGATGATCGGGATTTCTCTGGCGCCTGCGACGGGCCGCATTGCGGCAGACGTGGTCCTGGGCGAGTCCTCGGGATTCGATCTCTCATTGATGAAGGTCGATCGATTCACATAAGTGGCCACAAGAGTACCCAGGAGGCGCAGGATTCAGTAGCGAACAAGAGATGTGCAAACGCTCCCGTAGGCCCGGTTGCGGAACACGCGATCGGGCCTTTCCTTGTTCGAGCGGCGGAGTTAAGGTATGCACAAGCAGTGGGCGGGAGAGGCAAGGTGGCTGACGATCGTCCCAACATTTTTCTTCTGACGAGTGACCAGCAGAAATTCACGGCCAGTCGGATGGGGGGAAACCCGTACCTCGTCACGCCGGCGGCGGATCGACTGGTTGCGGAAGGGGTCAACTTCCGAAATTGCTTCGTACAAAGCCCTCTGTGCCAGCCTTCCCGAACTTCGATTCTGACCGGTACCTATCCGCAGGAGCACGGGGTGATGGGGAATTCCTCCCGAACGAATGGGGTGCCCTCACACTGCCAGATGTTTCAGGAGAGTCTGCAGGCCAATGGTTATACCTGCGGAGCCGTCGGACATCTTCACGCAAACAAAGGGTTCAGCCGTGGTTTCGACTGGATTCTGGATATGCACGAATCGCCGATTGTCGAAACCGTCAGACCCATCAGGGATTACTCCGAAGAATACGCGCCACAGACCGAGTTCGGGTGGGTCGGATGGTGGTGTGGCACCAGTCCGATTCCGGCGGAGGCCTCGACGGCTTCTGTGATCACGGATCAGGCTATCGACTTCATCAATCGAACTGATGGTCCCTTCTATCTCCACATCTCGCACGAGGACCCTCACCCGCCGTATATGGTCGCGCCGCCCTACGACACGATGTACGATCCAGCGGACATTCCTTTGCCTCAAGACCCGGTGCGGGACAAGGCGGTCGCACGTCTGCGCCAGCTCTCGAAAGAGGAGGGGATGCATCTGTGTGGCGATGACCAGATTCGACGGGTCATCGCCATCTATTACGGAATGATCAGCCACGTGGATCGCCAGTTTCAGCGCGTGATCGACCATCTGGAGGAGCGTGGGGTCCTGGACAACACGTGGATTTTTTACACGTCCGACCACGGCGACTTTACGGGCGAACACCGGATGATGACCAAAGCCGAAATGCTCTACGATTGTCTGCTGCACGTGCCGCTGGTCATTCGAGCCCCGGGGAGTGAGATCCCTGCGGGTGGCGTATGCGATGAGATGGTCGAAGCCCTCGACCTCGGCCCGACGATCTGCGAGGCGGTGGGGATTGAGGTGCCGGACAGTCGAGGGCGCTCCATCCTTTCTGTCGCACGGGGCGAGACATCAGAGCCGCACAGAGACGCCGTGTTCGCATCGGTGGGGCGGAACACTGTCGTCAACGTGCATAACCTGCCGCAGGGTATCGCTGGCTCATCCCGGTTGGAAGACGCTGCGACGATGGTCCGCACGGCCTCCTCAAAGCTGATCCATAACCCGAATGAGGAGTACGAACTCTACCTGTTGGACGAAGATCCCGATGAGTTGGACAATCGCTACGGGGAATCTGAGGTGGCGGACGTGCAGAGGGATCTTGAAGGCCGCCTGAAGTCGTGGATCGACCGTTACCCCATTCCGCCTCTGTGAGGCACGACGAGGAGAGATCGTATGGCTGACAATGAGGTGAGAATCGAAAATTTAACCCGGCGCGAGTTTCGTGAGGCGCTGGAACGAGGCGAATACCGCACGGCGATCGTTCCTACCGGAGCAATCGAACAGCACCTGGAACACCTGCCGATGGGTCACGATATCGCGACGTGCACGGCGATCGCGGAAGAGGTTGCCCGAAGGCTTTACCCCTCTGTTATCGTTGCCGTTCCGATGTGCGTGGGGATTTCGGAACACCATATGATTCATCCAGGGACAGTGACGGCAAAGCCGGGCTCCTGGCTGGCAGTGCTGTTCGATGCGGTCGAGAGCCTCGTTCGCCACGGAATCCAGAACGTACTGATTCTGAACGGCCACGGGGGGAACGAGATGCCGGTCTACGGAATGATCAGGCAGTGGCAACTCTTTTTCGGATCCTCCCATCCAGGGTCCAACGTTCAGTTCCAGTCGTATTGGAACCTGAGTCGTGAGGACGCAGAAGCCGTGTGTGAGGCTCGTGTCCCCGGGCACGCAGGAGAGTACGAGACTTCGACCCATTACGCGATGTTCCCTGGGAACATTCGTGAAGATGCGATGCGAGACCAGGAGGATAAGCAGCCGCTCGACGCTTCGGCGGAGAAGGGTGAGAAACTCGTGGAGGCTGCGATCGCACGGACCGTGACTTACCTGGAGGAAATGATGGCCGGTGAACACCACGATGTCGCACGACACGTGTTCTCGGCGGAGAGTGCGCCGAAGGCGTAGGGCATTGAACAATGAAGATAGAACATAGAACATTGGGGCCGGATCCTGAGCATCGCCGGAACATTGAGGTGCGTGCCTGTGGCGTAGCCTCCTGCTTCCTTGTACTGCTGGACACTCTGAGACGGTTGAAATGAGTCGGATCGTCACCATTGGGGCCGCACAGTTCGGGCCGGTCTCGCGAGCGGAGAGTCGTGGAGACGTCGTCCTGCGGCTGCTCGGATTGTTGCGGGAAGGGCACGCTCGAGGGTGCGATCTCGTCGTGTTTACGGAGGTCGCCCTGACGGCCTTCTTTCCGCATTGGTATATGGAAGATCCGGCGGAGATCGACAGCTATTTCGAAAACGAAATGCCGGGTCGTGAAACACAGCTGCTGTTCGACGAGGCGAAGAAGCTGGGGGTTGGATTCTGTCTGGGCTATGCCGAACTGGCCGAAGAGGAGGGGCAGAAACGGCACTTCAACACATCTATCCTCGTAAACAAACGTGCCGAGATCGTGGGCAAGTATCGGAAGATCCATCTTCCGGGCTACGATGCGTTCCAACCAGGTCACGCGTACCAGAATCTGGAGAAGTACTATTTCGATGTGGGGAATCTGGGTTTCAGGGTCTGGGATGCGTTCGGGGGCAGGATTGGCCTCTGCATCTGCTACGACCGGAGATGGCCCGAAACTTACCGAAGTCTCGCTTTGCAGGGCGCGGAGATGATTCTTCTGGGTTACAACACGCCCGACAGCAATCCCGCCAACCCGGGCAGCAATCACCTGGCGAATTTTCATAACCTGCTGACAATGCAGGCGGGCGCGTATCAGAACTGTGCCTGGGTCGTGGGTGTGGCCAAGGCGGGGGTGGAAGAGGGCGTGAGTCAAATCGGCCAGTCCTGTATCATCGCTCCGTCGGGGGAGATCGTTGCGATGTGTGCGTCGCTCGAAGACGAGCTGATCGTCGCCCAGTGCGACCTCGATCAGGCGAAGGCCTATCGCGAGACCGTGTTCAACTTCGAGGAGAATCGCCGCGTGGAGTACTACGGGAAGCTTGTGGAGTAACCGGTAGACGGTAGGCAGTGGATCCTCCTTCGCTTCGGGAAGGTGAAGAACCGCGTATTCGTCGACAGAGCCACCGGCTCTGAGTGAAGAAGAAGCGGATTTCCGATTAGCAATTACCGATTTCTGAATGGGGGAAGGAAAGTCGGTGCTACCCAACCGCTTTCGGATGGTTAGCGGATGATGTGAATGAATGAGTCTATCGAGAAGGCGCGTGAAGTTGGGCTCGGGATTCTTCAGCCCAGTCAGAGAGACCTCGAGCACGGACTCGAACTGCATCGAGATGCAGTGGTGGTTGAGTCCTATGGCCTTGGGCTGTCGGCGGCCATCGACGGCGATGCGGTGGCGAGGGCCGTAGAGGAGGGGGCGACGGAGACGGAGCTGACGACCCTGACCGGCGATCAGCGGATGACGCGATGGGCGACCGTCCCGAAACTGAGCGTAGAATTCGCCGAAGCGTGGGAAGCTTCGGGGGTGACGTGCACGTTCCAGAACGCAGGTGAAGAAGGGAACGATCCACGGGTGCTGATCGAGCGGCTGGCGAGACACACCTTCGTCACCGATTTGATGCCCGATCTGATGCGCCGGGCAATTCGGCCTTCAGATATCGTGGCGGCCAAGCAGGAGGGAAAGCACTGTCGGTATATGACGGGCAACGGGATTCCGCTTTCGCGCGATCAACGTACGGTTCAGGAGGAGATGCGGTTTATCCGAACGTTCTTCCAGCTTGGGATTCGGATGATGCACCTCACCTACAACCGACGAAACCCGATCGGGGATGGCTGTGCGGAGCCGGCTGATGCGGGGCTGAGCGACTTCGGACGCGCGGTCATCGCCGAAATGAATGAGGTGGGTTTGATCATCGACGTCGCGCACACGGGCCGGCAGACTAGTCTGGATGCAGCCGCGCTTTCCGAGCGCCCGATGGTGGTGAGTCATTCGTGCGCACACGCGCTAAATGCACATATTCGGTGTAAGGACGACGATGTGATCAAGGCCATCATCGCCACAGGTGGCACGATGGGGATTACGAACGTGGCTGCGTTCCTGGGTGGCAAGGGGGATATCAGCACGCTGATCGATCATATCGACTATGTTGCGAAGACATACGGAGTCGATCACGTGACGATTGGGACGGACCGATCCTACCAATCGATTTACTCGGATGAAGAGAACGCGAAGGTCCCCGCATCGAGAGGACTGCGGACCCGATGGGAAGCGCTCTGGCCCGAGAACGATCCCGTTCGTTCCGCGGAATGGAAGCATGACTATCAGATGCAGAGCCTGGCTTGGACGAATTGGCCGCTGTTCACGGTCGGTCTCGTGCAGCGTGGATACTCCGATGAGGATATCCTGAAGATCATCGGCGGGAACATCCTCCGTGTTGCGAGAGACGTTCTGGCCTAGCGAAGACCCTGGTGCCCTGAAAGGTCGGCGCGACTCGGGGCGCAATAGGAGATTCCGTGAAAATTCTGATCACTGGACAGGACGATCGACTGATCGATGCGATTTGGCAGGAACGCCCCGATGACGAATTCACCACGTTCGGTCCGCTCGATCTGACGAACGACTCTGCGGTCTGGGAGGCGGTTCGGGGAAGCGATGCGGTCGTCTATCTGAGTGAGATCGTGGGGGAGGACGAGGGGAGGCAGATGGACCTGGCTACGCGCGGAACATATATGCTCCTGCGAGCGGCGGTTGACGCGGGAGTGAGACGCGTGGTCCTGGGGAGTACGCTCACCTTTTTTTCTGACTACCCGGACGACGTTTACATCACCGAATACTGGCGGCCCGAGCCAACGGACGAGCTGGACCAGTTGCTCCCTCTGCTTTGCGAGATCGGGGGGCGTGAATTCGCCCGCGATCACGCCATTACCGTGACCGTTGTCCGGCTTGGACGCCAGGTCGACGCGGATACGGTCGAAGGTGATCCGGAAGTGGATTGGCTCGACTACCGGGACGCAGCCCGAGCATTCGCGGTGGCGCTGGATCGCGACACGTCCGACCAGATCAACTGGCAGCAACGATTCGGCGTCTTTCACGTCGTGGGGCATCACCCCAATCCGCGGTTCCTTGTTGGGGACGGACGCATCGCGGGGCTACAACCGATGCTCGAACTCAAACCACGAGGGTTCGGAGGTGCTCCGTGAGACGCGTCGGCCTCTACGGGGCTTCGGGGAACATCGCTCCGCATATTGTTCCCCAACTGGCGAAGGACTACGATTTGCATCTGTCGGACATCTCTCCTTATCCGGACGGTCGGGAGATCGCCCACGTCGACGTGACGGACTACGAGCAGGTTCTCGAGGCGGCACGTGGATGCGACGCCCTGATGAACTTCACGGTTCTTCGCTCGGTCCGCGATCCGGCTTTCGCCGTGAACGTGACGGGGGCCTGGAACGTGATGCGAGCCGCGGTCGAGCTGGGCATCAAGAAGATCGTACACACCGGGCCCCAGTGCATTCGGGGCTCATTCGACCACGCTTTCGATGTCGTCGATCCCCCGCGCGCACCGGGCACGAGTCTGTACGGGCTGACAAAGACGATGTCCTACGAGATCTGCCGCACCTTCGCCCGTCGATATGGCATCCAGACGGTGACGTTCGTGTTCAACGGTCTACGACCCCGACCGGAGGGTTCCGAGACGAAGTCGGATTTCCCACCGTTTACCGTCATCTACGAAGATCTGGCGCGGGCGTGTAAGCTGGCGCTGGAGATCGAGTCGGTACCCGATCACTATCAGGAATTCAATATGTTGAGCTACGAGGCACACGGGAAATACAGTGTCGACAAGGCGAGGCGAATTCTGGGGTTCGAGCCGGGGGAGCGATGGGAGGACTACTACAAGAGGCCGTTAGAGTGACCATCGACCCGCCTTCGCTGAAGCTACGGCGCGGCAGGCCCGAATGAAGATCGGTGTTGCAGGAGCGCGTCGCGGGCGGACGTTCAGGGCGGGGATTGAAGACGGGGGTGCGCGCGTCACAGCCGTGTGCGACGTCAGTGAGGAGGCGCGATCGGCCGCGCTCGATCACTGGGGTGACGTCGCGGGCTATGACGACTTCGAAGAGATGCTGGACGACGCGGCCCTGGACGCGGTGATCGTGGCGACACCGATGCATCTCCACGCGCCCCAGGCGATTCTGGCGCTCGAGCGAGGAATCCATGTCTACAGCGAAGTTTCCGCAGCCGTGACGGTCGAGCAGTGTCAGTCGCTGGTTGCTGCGGCCAACGACTCCAGTGCGACGTACTGGATGGGTGAGAACGTCATTTACACGAAGCACAATGTCCTGATTCGGACGCTTGTCCAGGGCGGTTACTTCGGTACGGTAACGTATGCGGAAGGCGAGTACCTGCACGAATTGAAGGCCCTGAACGAGCGAACGCCCTGGCGTCGAAAGTGGCAGACGGGGATTCGGGGGATTACTTACCCCACCCACCAATTGGGGCCCATCCTGAGCTGGTTGGAGAACGATCGGATTGTGCGTGTCTGCTGTGAAGGCTCGGGAAGCCACTTTGTTGATCCTCGTGGCGAGCCCTATCACGATGACACGTGTGTGATGCTGGCCAAGACCGAGCGTGGCGTGCTTCTGAAGATCCGGATCGATATGATTTCGGTGCGGCCCAGCGTTACGTGCGCGTATCAGCTGCAGGGTACGAAGGGGGTCTACGAATCCGGACGATCTCCTTCAGCGCCTCATCGCATCTGGGCGTCGGGCCTGTGTGAGGACGAAGAGACCTGGCGAGATCTGGAGGAGGTCGAGGAATCGTTCCTGCCAGACTTCTGGCGGGCGACGACCGGGCGTTCGGAAGAGGGTCACGGTGGGAGCGACTATCACGCGGTTCGGAATTTCCTGCGGGTCCTGGACGGTGGGGAAGCGTGGTGTCCGAATGGGATCCACGAAGCGATGGATATGACCCTTCCCGGGTTAATCAGCCAGGAGTCGATCGAAAAGGATGGTGCGTGGCTGAAGGTGCCGGACTCTAGACATTGGACATAGAGCATTGAAGATAGAACATTCGATCGAGAATCGATGATCGAAGGTTGAGGATTGGAAACCCAATTGACAGGATGAGGTAATGAAGATCACGAAGGTTACGGCAACGTCGGTGTTTGTTCCTTACGAGGCTCCGGTGGGGCCCTATAAGGGGCGGGGAGCTGGAGAGGGGACGATGGGTGGGAGTGGGCTGATCGTGAAAGTCGAGAGCGACGGGCTTACGGGCTGGGGGGAAGGGCGATTCGAGTTCGAAACGGATCCTGCCGATGTCCTCGTCGGGAGAGACGTATTCGATGTGGAGGGCGCGGTAGCCGCGATGTTCGAGGCCGGCATTCGTCCGGGACCGATGTCCGGCGTGGAAATGGCCCTGTGGGACATGATTGGGAAGCAGGCCGGGCTTCCTGTACACGCTCTTTGGGGTGGAAGGCTCAGAGAGCGAATCGATTTCACGGCCTGCCAGGGCATCAAGTCGCCCTCCGAGTGCGCTGCGACCGCCCGGGAAGTGATTGAGCGGTGGGGGTTTACTTTCCTCAAGACGAAGGCGGGGGACGATCTCGAGCACGATATCGCGGCGGCGGCCGCCATCGTGAAAGAAATAGAGGGCGATGCAATCTTGCGTCCCGATGCCAACGGCGGTTACGGACCGGACCGGGCCGCCGAAGCGATGGCCAGAATGAGGGACGTCGGTGTGAACGATTTCGAGGATCCGTGTTCGTCCGATCACACGGAGGTGCTGAAAGGAATCCGCGAAGATGGCACGAAGGTCCTTGTGAATGAAGGTGCGGATTCGCCGAGCGCCGTCCGAGGAATATTGATCGCAGAGGCAGGCGATGCCCTGATGCCCGATACTCCGGTGGCGGGTAGCCTCCTTGGTGTACGCAAGATCGCGGCCGTCGCAGAAGCCTGGGACGTGCCGTGTCTGATGCACTGCTCGCACGATCTCGGTCTGAAGACCGCGGCGATCACGCACGTGGCTGCCGCTACACCCAACTGGTCCGGGCCGAACGACACCTGCTATCACGGGCTCGTCGACGACATTTTGACGGAGAAGTTGACGATCGAGGGTGGGCAGATCGCCGTTCTGGAGGGGCCGGGGTTGGGCGTTGAAGTGGATGATGGGAAGGTGGAGCGGTACAGGCAGTGACCAGTGACCAGTGACCAG
>DJHM01000005.1:0-3150 GCA_002433075.1 Latescibacteria bacterium UBA6620 | reverse complement strand
TGACCAGTGACCAGTGACCAGTGAGAGCGATGGCTGAGACGATTGAGCGGTTGAGGGCGGACGATTTCGAAGAAGCGATTGAGGTGATGGAGCACTCATTCGGGTTCGACCCACCGCGTGCGTTCCCGACGCTTCATCCGGCGATCTACAGGCCCACGGATGAGTGGATGCGGTGCAACTACGCGATTCGTCGAGAGGGTCGGATCGTGGCGGTCGTCGGGGTTTATCCGCGGGTGACCGCGGTGGGGGACGTCCGCCTGAAAGTTGCGGGTATCGGTGGTGTGTGCGTGCACCCGGATCACCGGCGATCGGGTCTGATGAAGCTGTTGATGGATCAGGCGGTCGCAGACATTCTGGAGGACGCAGACATCTCTTTCCTCGGGGGGCAACGCCAACGTTATGCCTACTGGGGCTACGAGAAATGCGGTGTCAACCCTGTCTTTACGATCGGACAGAGCAATGTTCGTCATACGTTTGCTGAGCCCCCACCGTCGCTGCGATTCGAGCGGCTTGGCGAAAGCGATACGGACCGGGTTGTCGCCTGCAAGGACCTTTACGAGCAGGCGGCAGTACACGGAGTTCGGCCGCTCGAAGACTTCGTCAAGCATCTGCTTACGTGGTATCAGCAGCCGTGGGTTGCGTTGGACGAAGCGGACGCGGTTGTCGGCTACCTCCTGGTCGAGGGGGGGGGGACGAAGATCAACGAGATCGCCGGCACGTCGGACGAGATGCGTATCGGGATCATTCGGGCCTGGCTCGACCAGAAGGGATGCGATCGTGTCGCCGTGACGTGTCAGCCGGATGAGGTACCACTTATTCGCGAACTGGGGACGTTCTGCGAGTCGAGTACGACGGATGCAGCACGAAACTGGCGTGTGGTGGATTGGCCGAAGGTTGTGACAGCGTTGCTACAGGTGAAGCGAAGGTTTTCAGCTTTGCCTGAGGGGCGGGTCGTGATCGATGTGACCGAAATGAGGCTGGCCATTGAGGTGACCGGCGATGCAGTCTCGTGCGTGACGACGGATGACGAACCCGACCTCGTCTCGACTGCATTGGACGCGCACCGAATCCTGTTCGGCCCGGAGCCTCCTTCTCGGGTGGTGGAGATTCTCGATGCCGCTCGGGCGCTGGAGGGCTGGTGTCCACTCCCGCTGGGTTATGTTCGCGCGGACGGTGTATGAGGAGACCGAGGCGTTCAAGGGGTCAAAAGAGAGAGGTCGTAGCATCAGATGATGCTACGACCCTTCGTTTTTCTGGACATCGCCAAATCGGGCGAGCAGTCTCAGGATAGCCGTTCGACGCCGACGGCGATGGATTCACCGCCTCCAATGCAGATTGCGGCGACCCCCCGGCGTTGCTGTCGCGATTCGAGTGCGTGGAGCAAGGTGACGAGGATGCGTGTGCCGCTGGCTCCGATCGGATGACCGAGGGCTACAGCACCACCGTGAACGTTGACTCGATCCCGGTCGAGCCCGAGCTCACGGATGGCGGCCATCGGCACACACGAGAAGGCTTCGTTGATCTCGAAGAGGTCGATGTCCTCGATCGACCAGTCTATGCGATCGATCAGGCTTCGGATGGCGTCGACCGGTGCCAGGGTAAACCATTCGGGCTCTCGCGCGACCGACACCTGGGCGACGAGTCTGGCCCTGGGTCCGTCGCCGTCGGGTCGGAGCGAGGTGACCAGAACCGCCGCTGCTCCATCGTTGACGCTGGATGCGTTTCCAGCCGTTACAGTCCCACCTTCACCGAAGGCAGGACCGAGACTCCGCAGTTTCGACTTGTCGAATCGATCGGGTTCCTCATCCGTATCGATCGTCCCGTTCGAGGCGCGGATTGGCACGATCTCAGCCGTAAAGCGACCCTGAGCCTGGGCCTCGAGGGCGCGTTCGTAACTCTGGACCGCATAGTCGTCCTGCTCTTCGCGTGACGCCTCGATCCGTCTCGCACACCGATCCCCACACCGTCCCATATGCGTCCCGTCATAGGCATCGAGGAGTCCGTCGCGCATCATACTGTCGACAGGTTCTCCCTCCCCGGGACCACGGCGACCCTCTTTCGCGGGTTCGACCAGATATGGAGCGCGGGTCATATTCTCCGTGCCTCCTGCGAGAACCGTACTGGCATCTCCGCACCGGATCGATCGGGCGGCCGAGATGACGGTCCGGAGTCCTGATCCGCAGACTTTATTGAAGGTCGTGGCGGGGACGGAGACGGGAATCCCGGCCTTCACGGCTGCCTGACGGGCGACGTTCTGGCCCAGGCCGGCTCCGATCACGTTGCCGATCAGGACCTCATCGAGATTCTCTACACCGACGCCACTGTCAGCAATTACCGATTGTACGACGCTTGCGGCGATGTCGGGCGCCGGACAGTCGGCGAAACCTCCGCCGAGACACCCGATGGCGGACCGTCGTGGATGGGACAGATACACTTCAGGCACGTGAACTCCTCAATGTCGGTACACATACGACTTCCACTATCGTTGTGAATGAAAAGACCAAGGCAAGATCAGGCAACCCATTCTATGAACCGAGGACCTGCGACGTGTTATTCGCTGGCAGGCCGGCGCCACATTCGGGGAATGTAGGCAACGTCCCAGACGAGGGCGGCTACCATCCAGAATCCGGCGGCGATGTGGAGCATTCCGAAGTAGTACCAATCCAGGAAATCCGAAGATACCCGGCTGATCAGAGCCGCAAAGACGAACAACGCCAGGACCTCGAGCGCCCAGGCTTTGGCGCTCCAGATCGATTCGGGGCGCCGCAGTGGGCGGCGATGACACGGGTGGAGACGATGAGCGTGATCAGCGTGAAACCACCAACGAACGTAAGGTGCAGAGCGACGATTTCGTAGTCCGGAAACAGACCGGCCAGCCACTGGCCGAGAAGGACCATCCAGAAACCGATCCACAACGACCAGGCAGAAAACCGTCGAATCGTGGGCAAGCGCAGGATAGGGAAGAGTCGCACCGAGAATGCGGTGAGGACCAACGCCCGGAGGAGTTTGCCCGACGCTTCGTGGTTCCCGGACTCGACTAGGAAGGAGATGAGAACCAGAACGCCGAACAGAGGAGCCGATACCGGGCCCTGCTGCTGCTCTTCGATTTCGTCCGAAGGTGTGTCCTTGACCTGACCCCTCTCTTTGTCC
>DJHM01000024.1:37071-46048 GCA_002433075.1 Latescibacteria bacterium UBA6620 | reverse complement strand
CATTCCTCAGGTGGACCCGGCCATCACCCAGGTGGACCTGGACATCACCCAGGTGGACCCGGACATCACCCGACGGATGGCGATCACGGAATGCCGCCCGACGGCGCCCTCATGGTCGAACCGGGCATGTTCCCCAATGTTCCTCCGGCTTGCTCTGATGACCTCCGCAACAGCGAGCTTCTGCCACAGGGCACGGTTGAGCACAATGGCCAGCAGGGTAACCTGATTTTCCGGACGGTTTGCAACTCAGCCGGGTGGGAGAACATCTCGATCACGCTGCCAGCCGGACGTAACGCTTCAGCCTTCGATGTCGAAGCCGCGACACCCGGAAAGATCTTCTTCGGTGTTGGCGTTGAAGGTGGAACACCCGTCTGGACCACAGCTGATGGCAAGAACGCGTTCCACGCGCTTCATCTCACGTCGGCTGCTCCCGCACCAGATGGCAAGTACGTGATTATGATTGACCCGTCGAAGAGCGATCCAGGCGTCAGCGTTACGGTGCGCTTCATCGACCATCCGTAAGAGCTTCAGTCTTCGCGAAAACGGGCCACCGGCAACTTCGCCGGTGGCCCGTTTTCTTTGTGAAGGTTGACGGGAAACGTCCAGGACGTTTACTTCCCTACATCGCTGACGTCCCACGCAACCCACGAGGAATCAACGATGTCCGTTCCAGAGAAAGTCGTCGACAGGGATCGGCTGATCGAACTCGTCCGGCAGGGCAACACCCCCGAGCAGATCGCCGAAATCTTCCGAGTGGATGGATCGATCATTCGCGACATGATCCACCGGCTTGAGCAGAATGGTTACTATGACCTCCTCCACCCTCAGAAGTAGACAGGGGAACGAATAAGAAAGGGCCGGTCAGACTCTCGTCTGACCGGCCCTTATGATTTCACGCCAAGGCTGCTCCGGGAGGTTCTACACTTCCACCCCTTCGATGCCTTCGATCGTCCCCTCCTGGATCTCGATCTCATCACGCAACCTGATTCGTTCAACCTGACCATCTCTCAGATCCACCACTCGGTCAGAGGCGGTCAACATCTTATGGTCGTGTGTATTGCTGACGATCGTGACGCCGGACTCTTCCCGAAGTCGGACGCACAATTCGATGATGTCCTGACCCGTCTTCAGATCAAGGTTACCTGTCGGCTCGTCAGCCAGGATCAAGCCGGGGTCGTTGGCCATTGCCCGAGCGATGGCCACACGTTGCTGCTGTCCCCCTGAGAGCTC
This sequence comes from Latescibacteria bacterium UBA6620, assembly GCA_002433075.1. Lineage (GTDB taxonomy): Bacteria > Latescibacterota > UBA2968 > UBA2968 > UBA2968 > UBA6620. The sequence continues at coordinate 44,818 of DJHM01000024.1, read as the reverse complement.
GAACGGTTTATGATGCAGACGGTCCGCAAGACCCACCAGGTCGAGCTTGGCCGCCGCTTTCTCCTCGTATTCTTTCCTTCCTATCCCGGAGAAGACCATAGGCAACGAAACGTTCTCGAGCGCAGTCATGACCGGGATCAGGTTGAACGACTGAAAGATGTAGCCCACGTTGTGGCAGCGAAGGTAAGCCACCTGTTCCTGACTCAACGAGCCCATGTCCGCCCCGTTCACTAGGACGTGACCCTTGGTGGGCTTATCTAGCGCGCCGATCATGTTGAAGAGTGTGGTCTTCCCGCTTCCCGACGGTCCCATGATCGAAAGATACTCACCACGAATCACATCCAGACTGACGCCACGCAAAGCGTGAACTTCCTCATCGCCCATTTGGTAAGTCTTCCAGACTTCACGGATTTCGATGATATGGTCTGTCGTGTTCGTAGGAGTCGCATCTGCCATCGGATTCAGCCTTTCGACCGTGGTATGACTTGCCAAGCCTCTCAAAATGTGCAACTTATGGTATCGAATCGAAAATGCACTGTCAAGCGGTTTAAAGGGATGAAGGTCGAGAAAGAACGAGATCGATGACGCTCGAAGAGCGTTTCAAACTCCCGCCAAAGCAGACGTTCCCCGTGGCGGCTCCGAGATATCCCAACGTATGGTTCTTCATAGACCAGGGTCTGGCCGTTCGATATGAAGAGGCAGTCTCCTTCCTCATCGACTGATTACGCACGAACACCGGTCTGGTCGACGATTTCGAACGAAGCAACCCGGAGGGTTCGGACGGCAGGGCAAGGGTGCAGGGCCTGCAACCCTATGACGGTTTCGAGGCTGAGGAGTTCAACCACTATCACGATCTTCACATCAGGCACTACTGGTCACCGTTAATGGCCAATGGCCTGGGAACGATATCCCTCGAAGACCGGGCCTACCACCGGGTCGCATCCAGCGTTCATTATGAAGTCGCTCAGAAGCACCGATACCATCCCTACATCGACCCGTGCCCCGTGTGTGGGGTCACGGGCGATTACGACATTCGCGGAGACCGATGTGAAAAGATCCACGATCCACTGGGTCTCGAATTACTCCTCTTCGGTACGAACCGGGGAAACGCGGCGATGAACGACAAGGGCACTGCGTTTCGATCTCTTGCCGAAGTCCGAACTCACGACCTGTCGATCGAGCACGGGGAGCCGAAGAGATCTGACATCAACACGTTGAGGTTGGGCTGTGTCCGACTTGCGCCGTTTGCGTAATCCGATAGGGACAATGAAAGGAGAAACACCCAGATGAAGCTCGCAGTCTGCAACGAATTCTTCGAAGGATGGAAGATCGAAAAGGTCTTCAATTACGCAGCGGAGATTGGATGCGAAGGGGTGGAAATCGCTCCCTTCACTCTAGCGTCGAGCGTCACCCGAATCAGTGCCGCTCGCAGACGGAACATTCGAAAGGCGGCCGACAAGGCAGGGGTGGAGATCGTCGGATTGCACTGGCTCCTGGCGAGTCCGAAGGGACTCTACCTCACCGACCCGGATGACACCGTTCGCAAAAAGACACAGGACTACATCAAGGCCCTGATCGACTTCTGCGGCGATCTTGGGGGCAAGGTGATGATTCACGGATCTCCCGCGCAGAGAAACATCAAACGCGGATGGGAACGTGAGACCTGCTGGAACAACGCGGTCGAGGTTTTTGCCGGCGTAACCCGGGAACTGGAAAAGAACGATGTGACCTACTGCATCGAGGCCCTGACGACAAAGGAAACGAACATCCTGACATCGATCGGTGAAGCACTGCGTTTCGTGGATGCCGTGGGGCACCCCAACTTTCAGACCATGGTGGACACCAAGGCGGCTTCAGCAGAGAACAAATCTCACGTCGACGTCATTGCCGATGCCGGCAAGGCTATGCGGCACGTTCACGTCAACGACCCCAATCTCCGAGGGCCGGGATTCGGCGATCTCGATTTCGGGCCCATTCTACGAGCGCTGAAGGATCGCCACTACGAGGGCTATGTATCGGTGGAGGTTTTCGACTTCAAGCCCGATGCACAGACCATCGCCGCACGAAGCATCGGCTATCTGCGGGGTATCCTCGAGGGGCTGGAAAGCTGACGACGACTGACGACGCATGACATACGTTCAAAATGCGTTGCCTATCCTCACCGAAGGGACTGAATGACACCGAAGGAACGGTACTACTGGGATCTGAACGGGCATCTGATCCTCCGAGGCGTCCTCACCCGATCTGAGCTCGAAGCTGCAAACGCAGCCATCGACGCGTGTTCGGACCGAATCAATCCCGGGGAGCCCGATCGTCTCTCGAGAGGGTCGAAAAGCTTGCGAGGACTTGGTCGCCCAGGCCTCCGAGGCACACAGCTCCTGAACATCGAGAAACCCCATTGCGATATTTTCCGGAGACTGCTCGTCCATCCTGCGGTCATCAGCAGACTCAGGGTGATGTGTGGTGCAGGGTTCAGGCTCGACCACGGTCCGCAGTTCATCGGCGGTATCAAGGGAACTTCGGGCCACCGCCTTCACGGCGCGGGCGCCCCCCACAAGCCTTTCGTCGGATACAATCATCAGGCCGGCGAACCGTATGTGGGGGGCCTAACGGTCTCCTGGCAACTCGCAGAGGTCATCGAAAACCAGGGCGGTTTTGCCTGCGTTCCCGGCAGCCATAAGTCCAATTTCGACGCGCCCGATGGCGTGACGAGCTGCGATGAACACATGGGGACCGTCATTCAGCCCGCCGCAAGACCGGGAGACGTCGTGTTTTTCATGGACGGTGCACAGACCCACGGAACGTTCCCCTGGAGGAGCGATCACGAGCGGCGTTCCATCCTATACAAGTTCGCGAGCCGGACGTCTGCCCGAACAGGGCCGACCGCCGACGTGGCTCCTCCCGACGTCTACTGGGACGAAGAGGTCGTCGACAACATGACCGACGAGCAACTGGCCGTCATGTGGGGGCCCTACAGTGGGCACGGAGGCGCCGTCCCGTCCCTCACTGTCGGCGCGACCGGGACCGTCGACCTCGAGGGTGGCATAGACATAGACCCATAGTGCTTCACGGATCACACATCCGATCGACCCTGTCCTCGACGGCAGCGAAGGATCGAATGAACGCACGCGAACGATACTTCTGGGACCTGAACGGCCATCTGATCCTCCGTGGAGTCCTGACGCGGTCAGAACTCCACGCGGCCAACGCCGCGATCGATGCTCATCGTGATCGGATCCGCGCTGGCGAACCCAATCGCCTGTCGCGCGGCTCGACTGCCCTGCAGGGAATCGGACGTCCCAGCATGGGCGGGAAGCAATTACTCGATCTCGAGAGACCGTACTGCGACATCTTTCGCCGGATGCTCGTCCATCCGGCCGTCGTAAACCGCCTCCGCGTCACGTGCGGCCCTGGATTCCGGCTGGATCACGGTCCCCAATTCATCGGTGGTGTCAAGGGCACGTCGGGTCACCGGCTTCACGGCTCGGGCGCTCCCCATAAACCGAACGTTGCGTATCACCCATAAGGGTGAACCCTACTTCTGTGCCGTAACCGTCTCCTGGCAGCTCGCCGAAGTCATCAAGAACCAGGGTGGGGTTGCGTGTGTACCCGGCAACCATAAATCGGACTTCGATCCTCCGGACGGGGTAACCAGCTGTGACGATCACATGGGTGCCGTCATCCAGCCAGCTGCCCAACCCGGGGACGTGGTTTTCTTCATGGACGGCGCGCAAACCCACGGGACTTTCCCCTGGCGGAACGAACACGACAGACGGTCCATCCTCTACAAGTTCGCCAGCCGAACCGCGGTCAGGGGTGGTGGTGTTCGGGTCCCGCGCCCAGACATCTACTGGGACGGCGAAACCGTAGAAGACATGAGCGACGCCCACCTCGAGGTAATGTGGGGCCCCGGGAGCGGAGTTGGCGCCCCCTCTCTCGAAGTCGACCCCTCAGGATCGGTCGGGCTGGGCGAGTGACCACGGCGGCCAAAAAAGGAACACGCGGCGCAGTGGAACGACCTTTAGGAGAGTACTACCGACCGCTCGAACGGAGATCAACATGGATGCCCGCGAACGCTATTTCTGGGATCTGAACGGTTACCTCGTTGTAAAGGCCGTCCTCAGTCAGTCCGAAATGGACGAGGCGAACGAAATCGTCGATCGGCACAGCAACGAGATCAAAGTCGGGGGAAACACTGCACGTAACTCCAAAGCCCTCAAGGGAACGGGACGTCCCGTACTCCCTGGAATCCTGGAGTTTCCCAAACCTGACTGCGACCCCTTTCGAAAGCTTCTCGCACACCCTGCCCTCGTCTCGCGTCTACGGGTGATGTGTGGACCCGGATTCCGTTTGGACCACGGCCCGATGTTCATCGTGAGCGTCAAGGGCACTGCGGGACATACGATGCACGGCAACGGCGAACCACATCGACCGCACGTCTCCTACAACCACCAGAACGGCTCCCCCTACGTCGGTGGCGTCACTGTCGCGTGGCAACTCACCGACTGCAAACCCGGTTACGGAGGTTTCGCCTGCGTTCCCGCGAGCCACAAATCCAAATACCGTACCCCCGATGGGGTCCGAACGGGCGACGCGGACATGGGCGTTCAGACCCAGCCGGCGGTGGAGGCCGGCGACCTCCTTTTCTTCATGGACAGCGCACAGGCTCACGGAGCGTGGCCGTGGAAACTCGACACCGGACGTCGTTCCATCCTGCTCAAGTACGCGTCTCGCACGAGTGCTCGAAGCGGCGTCGGCAAACCCGTTGCCGTCCCGGAGGTCTACTGGGACGATCACATCGTGGAGGACATGAGCGAGGAACAGCGTGCCGTCATGTGGGGCCCATATTCGAACCACCGCGGCGAGATCCCCTTTCTTGACGTGACCGAACAAGGCGAGGTAAGAATCGAGAACCGGAACGATCGTCAAAGACCCAACGGACAGGCCGCCGCCCTCTCGAAGCAAGGCGGCGATCTGCCAAAGGAGACGATGACATGGATCGAAAAGAACGCTACCACTGGGACCTGACTGGATTCCTGGTCGCTCGCAACGTGTTGTCGAAGGACGAGCTCAAAGCGGCCAACGACGCCCTCGACCATTACGCAGACCAGATCCAGCCCGGCAGACCGGGTCCAGAGAATCCAGAGCTCAAAGGGACAGGTAGACTAGGCCTCCGCAGCACCAACGTCCTTCAGTTCGAAAAACCCTACTGCGATCCGTTCAGGAACATGCTGGCCCATCCCCAGATTGTCTCCCGCCTGAAAGTCATGTGTGGCAGAGGCTTCCGCCTCGACCACGGCCCCCAGTTCATAGGTGCAGTCAAAGGGACCCAGGGAGGCCACCAACACGGGTCAGGAGAGCCGAGTAAGGACGGCGTCAGATATCACCATCACGGCGGCCGATCCTTCGTCGGCGGTGTCACCGTAACCTGGAACCTCATGGACGCCGATCCCGGGATGGGTGGATTCGGATGTGTCCGCGGAAGTCATAAATCCAAGTACCGGATGCCTCTCGGCGTTCGAAATCTCTCGGATCATCTCGGAGCCGTTGCACAGGTCCCGATGAAGGCGGGCGATGTCCTCTTTTTCATGGACGGCGCGCAGACACACGGAACCTTGCCCTGGCACCACGACCACCAACGGCGCACGATTCTCTTCAAGTTTGCCGGACGCTGCTCGTCGCGAACAGGTCCGGCACGGCAGGTAGCCCCTCCAGAGACCTACTGGGACGGCGAAGCTGAAAGCATGTCCCCGGAGCAGAGCGCTGTGATGTGGGGGCCCTATGCTAACTTCGGCGACGAGATTCCCATGCTCGACGTCACCGAAGACGGCTATGTTGAAATCACAAACAGGGAAGGCCACAAGAGCCGATCTGCAGAGGCCATGAGATGAATGCGAAAGAGCGTTACCACTGGGACCTGACCGGATTTCTCGTGCTTCGCAACGTGCTGAACAAGCGAGAACTCAAAGCCGCGAATGATGCGATAGACTACTATCAGGATCAGATCAAGCCGGGGGAAAGACGTAACAACAATCCTGCCCTCCGCGGCACAGGAAGGCTGGGGCTACGTGGGATCAACGTCCTTCAGTTCGAGAAACCGCATTGCGAGCCTTTTCGAAAGATGCTGGCGCATCCACAGGTCGTGTCGCGGCTGAACGTGATGTGCGGCCAGGGATTCCGTCTCGATCATGGCCCTCAGTTCATCGGTGCGGTGAACGGCACGCAGGGAGGCACCCAACACGGCTCGGGCGACCCCCATAAACCAGGGGTAGGCTACAAGCACCAGAATGGGAACTTCCACGTCGGAGGCGTCACGGTTACCTGGAACCTGACGGATGCCAACCCAGGCAAGGGCGGGTTCGGATGCGTGCGGGGCAGTCACAAGTCGAAATTTCCGATGCCGCGGGGTGTCCGCGACCTCGAGGACCACGTCGGCGCCGTCACCCAGGTGCCGATGAAAGCGGGTGACGTCCTCTTCTTTATGGACGGGGCCCAGACGCACGGCACCCTCCCCTGGCACGCCGATCACGCAAGACGGACCATTCTGTTCAAGTTCGCCGGACGCCAGTCGTCCCGTACCGGTCCCGCCTACGAACTGGCGCCGCCCGAAACCTACTGGGGCGACGACATCGTCGGCACGATGGCGCCGGAGGAGAAGGCCGTCATGTGGGGACCCTATTCGAACTACGGAAGTGAACTACCCATCCTCACCATCGACGACGAAGGTGTCGTCAAGATAGAGGACTGAGCGATGGTTACGCCAAAGCACATCGTCACGGAAGAGGAAATCTATTACTTCGACCTGCGAGGCTACCTCGTCGTTCGCGGTGTACTGACCGACGAGGAAATCAAGGCGTGTAACGACGCCATCGATCATCACGCAGAACTGCTGGCCGAGCGCCCCCTAGGATCGCAGACCAGAGGATCGAAAGCCCTGTCCGGTGGCAAAGCCGGGCGCAGCGAGTTGTGGGGGATCCTCGAATGGCCGGACGAGTATCGTAAACCGTTCCGCAAGCTGCTCGTCCATCCGGTTGTCGTCGCCCGTCTGACCGCCTTCTGTGGCAAGGGCTTCCGTCTCGACCACGGACCGTGGCTCATCAGCGGACAGAAAGGCACCGACGGGGCCACGCTCCACGGCGCGGGCGAGCCGTTCAGTCCCGGCGACTGGTATCACCAGCAGAACGGCCAGATCTTCTGTCGGGCCGTCACGGTGACCTGGCAGTTCACCGATGCCCCTGCAGGCGCTGGTGGATTCTGTATCCTTCCCGGAAGCCACAAGGCGAACGAACCCAGACCCCCGGGGCTCGACACGCTGGAAGACGACATGGACCTCGTCGTTCAGCCCGACATGAAAGCCGGTGACGTTGTCTTCTTCGCCGAGGCCGCCACGCACGGCACCCTTCCCTGGACGGCGGACCACGACCGTCGTTCCGTCCTTTACAAGTACGTCGAGCGTGCGGCCTGCAGGGACGTAGGCCGGTTCTTCACCCCTCAGCAGCGATACGGAGATTGGGTCAACGAACTCACGCCCGAGCAACAAGCCGTCCTCTACGGCCCCGGCGTTCACACAGCGGGCGTGCCCCTTCCCTATCTCGAGTCCGACGGCAAGAAGACCTGGATCTCCGGTGAACGCATCGGCCAGGACGTCCGAGGCGGCACCGTGAAAAAGGTGTGAACGCAGAAATCAGCCTTAAGCTGAAAGGCTCCGACACAAAAAACATCGCGGACAGCAAAACGGCTCGAGTAC
>DJHM01000024.1:0-36739 GCA_002433075.1 Latescibacteria bacterium UBA6620 | reverse complement strand
AAAGTACTCGAGCCGTTCGCATATCTTACCGCCAGCCACCTCACATTGCTGCTTCAGCGTTACCTCACTAGGACACCGATGTCCCTCGGCTCTGCGTCACAATACCAGAACTCACCGTTGTCCCGAACCGTCAACCCGTGGACTTCGTCCGGCTCGTCTACGCGGAACACGTCGTAGATTCGGCCGTCGTTTTCGGTATCCATCAGCATCACGACGCCTGCCGACGTGTCGGACACCCAGAGCATGCCGTTGTCGCCCCACCCAACACCGTGGGCGCGAAGACCGGCCGACGGGAAGGTCGCGACCTCTTCCCACGTCTTCACATCCATCACGTGAACCCTCTGGGTCGGCGGGCTCGCTACATAGATCTTCCCATCACGGTACTCCAACCCGTGAGCGCCGGACTCCTTCGTGTCTCCGATCAACTCGCGACCGACCGTGATCCCTCTCCCCGGGTCGGGATACCGCGCCATCGTCTCTCCGGTTTCCGGGTCGACCTTGACGATCTCCAGCTGATAGGTCGACGCGATCCACAATCCGCCGTCCCCGACGGTGATCCCGCTCGAGTGCTCCGTATCGGTATCGATCTCGTGGAGCGTCTCACCCGTTTCATAGTCCAGCTTGTGGGCCTTGAGGTTCACCTGATCAATCACCCAAAGTCCATCCTCCGCAGCCTGCAACCCGTTCGGCTGGGGGCCTGGGCTTTGGAACCTTTTGTCCACGCTTGCCGTGTGCCTAGCCATCTAAATCTCCTCATCGTTCGTGGGAAGGACACGCCAAGATGTGGTCTCGCGACCGTTAACTCAAGACCAACCGACACCCCGACCCGACCACGCACGTTGGCGGGACAGAATCAAACTGGCTGTCCCTTCCCGCCAAAATCGCAATACCCTGTCTCGAGCCACGAGGCTGCCATCAGACGTGGGTCGGTAGCTTCACCTTGCTGTCCGGTCCGAGGTGTTCCAGCGGGTGGTCGTTCATCGCGATCAGCTTCCCAAACACCGACGTCGACACGTTCTTGTAGAGGGTCGCAGCAAGGTCGGAATCGAAACCAATCACGTAGATGAATCGATTCTTTGGAATGATCACGACTGTCGCCTCTTCTTCTGCCTTGTCCGTCGCACATCGAGGCGAATCGGAGATCACGCCCATTTCCCCGATGATGTCGACCGCGGAAACGTGGGCCAGGTCGACCCCCTGCCGTTGAATCACCAGTGTCCCACGCAGGACCACGAACAGAAACTGGCTCTCGTTCCCTTCCTCACAGAGTGTCTCCCCTTCGGCAAACGTTCGAACCTCGACATCCCCCAGCAGCTCTCTGATGTGCCCTGGTGAGACCCTATTGAACAACGGAATCTTGGTCACCAAGGTATGGATATCCGACGTTTTCATCTCCCCAATTCCTCTGCCCCGATTGTTTTCGTTTCTCGCCCTTCGTGTGGCCTCAGCTATTGTGTTCCCTGCATCGCCCCTCGTGCCAGCGTCCCGTCTCGCTTTTCTTGGTTGTCTGCGTGTCTTGGTGGTTAAGAATAAAAAGGGAGACGACTCTCGTCTTTTGAACGACACCCGACGTGGCCAATGGGCCTCCTACTTGGATCGTGTCGTGCAGGGCTTGGTTACACTGTCGTTCAGACGTCAAGCCATCTCCCCAGTACCTCCCGAGGGATCTTTGCTCTGACCCAAGTATCGACTCAACCCGGAATCGCCGCCGTAAGCGCCGTCACACAATGCACGTAACGCGGAACATGACGACCCTAACTGACAATTTTACAACATGTTCCGCAACTGCATTGTCCTTGACCCTTGTGATTCTTCTTGGTATATTCCTCGCGCTTCAGGAGTGACGTGGGCGATTAGCTCAGGTGGTTAGAGTGCCTGCTTGACATGCAGGAGGTCACTGGTTCAAGTCCAGTATCGCCCACCACTTAAATTTCTTTTTTTCAAATGTTTAGGGCGGCCAGCTAACGCAGGCCGCCTTTTTCTTATGCACCTCGGTTCATCAATAGTTCTGTTCGTGATTCAGGTGTGGCCGTTCGGAATCCAACGGTTCATCCCTCAATCGAGAGTGAGACCTTCGACTTAGCCGCAAATGGACCCTGGGGTTTACAGAAGAAATTCGTGTCGCGCGTGACAATCAGGGCATCTACATCCTGATCGACGGCGTTCGTTCGCGCGTGGCTAGTGTTGCGAGCGCATTTCCACGAACCTATCCGGACCGGTATGTGGCCTTCCTCGATGAAACGGGACACGAAATGGGGATGGTCGAGGACCTATCCGGGTTGGACGCCGATTCCCGATCCCTTTTGCAAGCCGAGTTGAAAGACATCTACTTCGTCCCTACGATTCTGGAGGTCCGGGACGTTAATGCTCAGGGGATCTCCCACCGGTTCAAGGTCCTGACGGATGACGGCGAGGCCACTTCACGGTCGATAACCTCGATGCGCTAGACGGCTCCCACCCCCCCCGGCATCCTCATCCGCTGCTCTCTCGGAAAGCGATATTCGATCGACGACTACTGGGACCTCAATACAGACAGTCGCGAGCGGATGGCCCACCTCGTCCCTAGGAAGGTACTGCAGGCCCGCTACGGCCGGAATTCGATGGGTGGCAGGGGCCGCGGACGCTCGAGTGGGGGTATGATGCGGTTCGGGTAACACAGGTTTGGTTTGCGAACCAAACGTCCGCCCTCACGCTTCCTCGACCAGAAGTCGCTCCACTTGTTTCAGGGCCGTCAGTCTGTCTGTGAGAACACCATCTTCGGGCAGATGGTCGAGAACCCTCTCACGATCCAGCATCCTCGCAACGTCTCCGTCCGGAATCGCCACCAAGACCGTCCTGCCCTGGTCCAGCGTATCGACGATCATATCCTCGATCGCTCGGGACACAGAATAGTCGATCGCAGGCACATCCGTCAGATCGAGCAACAAGACGCGGTAGTCTTCCTCGTAGGCCAGCGTTCGAACCAGTTCTTTAGCCGCCCCGAAGCTGAGCGGTCCTCCCAGATGGAACAGCAACAATCTCCCGTGTGAAGACTCTACGATCTGCCTCTCTTCCTCCGTCAGTCGTGCCTCCTCGTCCACGTCCCGGATCACGTTGACGTTCGACAGTTGGAGGTCTGTCTGGCGTTTCAGGAACACCAGGCACGCCATCATCATACCCACCCCCACCGCCACGATCAGGTCGACGAAGACCGTGACGAAGAGCACCGTAAACATGATGGCCACACCCGTCGGTGAAGATCGGTGAACTCGTCTCAGGTAGTCCCAGTCGATGATGTCCGTACCGACTTTGATGAGAATACCCGCTAGGACGACGTGGGGAATGTGGCTGGCCGCCGCGCCCAGCCCAAGGGCGATCGAAAGCAGGACCAGCGCGTGCAGCGCTCCGGATAACGGCGTCAGCCCTCCCGCACGGACGTTGACCATCGTTCGAATCGTCGCTCCTGCGCCTGGCAAGGCTCCGAAAATCCCCGCCACCGAGTTTCCGATCCCCTGACCGATCAGTTCCCGGTCGGAATCGTGGTGGGACCGTGTGATGTTGTCAGCGACCAGAGATGTGAGCAGGGAATCAGTCGTACCGAGCAGGGCGAGGATCAGAGCCGATTGGAGCATTCCGGGCAACAGGTCGAGACGCAATGAGGGAGGTTGAAACACGGGCAGGCCGGTCGGAATGGCGCCCAGAATCGAGACTCGATCGCTCGGAAAGACGAGAGCCAGCCCAATCGTTCCCACGAACAGGGCGATCAGTGGAGCCGGAACAACCCTGCCCACCCTCGATGGCGTCAGATAAACGATTGAAAGGGTCAACGCTCCCAGCCCCACCGTCGGCCAGGCGGGGTCGGCCAGTGCACTCGGGAAGGTCAGCAGGGCGGACAGGGGAACGCTCACGGCCGCGTGTCCGAGAAGCGGATTGAGTTGAAGCGCGATGATGATGACCCCGATCCCCGTCATGAATCCGGAGATAACCGGCTGGGGAACGTAATTGATGTAGCGACCGATGTGGAGAACACCGAACAGAATCTGAAGGAGACCGCCCATCAACACGATTGTGAACGCCAGGGCGGGGCCTCCCACCGGATCTATTGCCAAGTATTCGGCATAGATCAAGGCCATCACCACCGTCATCGGTCCCGTCGGGCCGGAGATCTGGGACGGCGTGCCTCCGAACAGCGCCGCAAACAGACCGACGAGGATCGCCCCGTAGAGGCCGGCAATGGGACCTGCCCCCGATGCCACACCGAAGGCCAGCCCGAGTGGCAGGGCAACCACGGCGGCGGACAGGCCACCATAGATGTCTCCCCTCACATTCCCGAAATGCAGTCCGTGGATCAGTTGAAACCCATCATTCCGGCGAAGAGCTTTTTCTTCATCGAAGCTCATTCGAACGGTTCCAGTTCGCCCAGCATCGTGGGAATCAGTTCCGACACCGTCGGATTAATATGCATCGCGCGCTGAATCACTTTGTAGGGCGCCTTCGCATACATCACATCGAGCAGGCTGTGTATCACCTCATCGCCTTCGATGCCAAGAATGGCCGCACCTTGGATTTCCTCGGAGTCCGCATCTACGAAGACCTTCATGAATCCGTCCGTCTCGCTTCTTTCCCGTGCTCGCCCAACGTCTGACATCAATCGCTTTCCTACGAGCACGTTGCGCCCCGATTCCCTGACCTGCTGTTCGGTCGTCTCGACAGGTCCCAGGGGAGGGTCGATGAACAACCCGTAGCACGTGATTCGGTCGCTTATACGTCGAGGATCCTCGTAGAACAGATTCGCGGCAACGATTTCGAAGTCGTTGTAGGACGTATGCGTAAAAGCACCTCGACCGTTGCAGTCGCCCAATGCCCAGATTCTGGAGACGTTGGTCTTCAGCTCGTCATCGACCCGGATGAAGCCTCGCTCGTCCATCTCGACACCCGCCTTGTCCAGGCCGAGATCATCCGTGTTGGGACGCCGACCGGTCGCCACGAGCAGGTGCGAGCCTTCCACATCCGACGACGCTCCGTCGACACTCAGCTGAACAAGAACCCCATCCCCACGTCTTTCAACCCGATCCACTCCCGCATTCAGCCGAACATCGATCCCTTCGTTCACCAGGATTTCCAAAATCGCTGCCGAGACGTCCGCGTCCTCCCTCGAGATCAGCGCATCTCCCCGTTCGATCACAGTCACTTCGCTGCCGAAACGCCGATACATCTGCGCGAACTCCAGACTGATGTAGCTACCTCCCACGATGATCAGATGATTCGGAAGGAAGTCGACGTCCATCATGCTCGAATTCGTCAGGAAGTCGACGGTGTCGAGACCCGGAATCGAAGGTGCGAACGCCCGGCCGCCCACGCTGATGAAGATCTTTTCGGATTCCAGCACTTCCCCATCGACCGAAACCCGGTTGGGGCCATCAAACCGTCCGTGGCCCTCGAACGTCGTTACGTTGTCCAGACCCTTCATCCAGCCCTCCACCCCAGACGTCGACCGTTCCACGATGGCATCCTTGCGTGCTTTGACCCGGGCCATGTCGACACGGATCACTCCATCGATCGTCACCCCGAAATCGCCGCCGCGTCTGGCGACGTGTGCGGCCCGAGCACTTGCCACCAATGTCTTTGTTGGGATGCACCCCACGTTGACGCAGGTGCCGCCGAAAAGGTGTCGCTCGATGACCGCAGTGCGCAACCCCTCGTCGTTCATTCGATCGGCCAGCGCAGGGCCGGCCTGTCCCGTACCGATGATGATCGCATCAAACAGTGTTGCCACGCCGGACCCCCAATCGGGTGAAGTGAATCGCCTGGACGCGCGATCGACAGTTGGACAAGTGTTGCGAGTTGCACCAGTTCCCGCTTAATTTCTTTTGTTGGACGTACTCACCCAAACGGAAGGGCGACGAATGGAGCCGGGGGAGAAGGGCAGTGTCCTGATCGTCGACGACAACACTCAAAGCGTCGCCATGCTCGCCGCCATGCTGGTGCGTGCAGGCTATAAGCTCTGTAAGGCCTACAATGGATCACAGGCACTGGAGTCGGCCGAATCCGAGGTTCCTGACCTGGTATTGCTCGACGTCAATATGCCAGGTGTGGACGGATTTCAAGTCTGTCGAGCCCTCAAACAGAATCCGCTAACCAGAGATGTCCCGGTGATTTTCATCAGCGCCCTGGGCGACCTCGACAAGAAGCTACAGGCCTTCGAAGAAGGTGGCGTCGACTACGTAACCAAGCCCTTTCACGTACAGGAGGTCACTGCTCGGGTCAAAGCGCACGTGACGATCCGCAAGCTCCAGGCGCAACTGAAGACCAGATTCGACGAGCAAGCGTCCGAGCTCTCAAAGGTCAACGATGCCTATGGCCGCTTCGTTCCACACGAGTTCTTGAGCTTCCTGAACAAAGAGAGTATCACCCAGGTCCAGCTCGCCGACCACGAAGAGCGCGAGATGACGATCATGTTCGCCGACATACGCGACTTCACGCCCCTGTCGGAAAGCATGAACCCCCAGGAGAACTTCCGCTTCCTCAACTCCTACCTGAGCCGCGTCAGTCCCGTCATCGGCCAGCATAACGGCTTCATCGACAAGTACATCGGCGACGAAATCATGGCCCTGTTCCCCCGGTCGCCCGACGATGCCGTGCAGGCTGCCATTGCACTCCAGATCGAAGTCGCGCTCTACAACCAGCATCGGGGGAACTGCGGTTACGATCCGGTCCGAATCGGGATCAGTCTCCACACCGGCAGGCTGATGCTCGGGATCATCGGTGAGGACAAGCGTCTCGAGGGGACGGTCATTTCCGATGCCGTCAACCTGGCCTCCAGGATCGAGAGTCTCACCAAACTCTACGGCGTCTCCTGCGTGGCCAGCGAGAGCACCGTGGACGGCCTCAGAGACCGGGACCGTTACCGCCTTCGGTCGCTGGATGAAGTCCGGGTGCGCGGCAGAAAGAACAGCATTCGGCTCTACGAAATCTACGATGGCTTGGAGAGCCACACCATCGAGAAGAAGGAAGAGACCCGTTTCATGTTCACTCACGCCCTCGCCCTCTACCAGGCCGGCAAGCTCAGGAAAGCAAAGGACCGATTGCTCGAAGTCGTCGAAATCGATCCCAACGACTCGGCCGCTCACGTTTTCCTGGCACGGATCGATCATTACGAGCGCGAGGGCTTGCCGAAGAACTGGAAGGGCGTCCAGGAGTTCGCGCACTGATCCTCCGTCAGGCCGGAATGACCGGAAGCACGATGTGCGAAGGCCGTGCCGTCGAGTGGTGCACCATCTGACTCGCCCGCCGGGGCTCCGTGTCTGACCCCGCCTCCTTGCCCGTGTTCAGATTGCGATCGAACCGGGGAAAATTCGAAGACGAAATTTCCAACCGGATCCGATGTCCCTTCCTGAAGACGTTCCCCGTCACACCCACATCGATCTCGTATTCATAGACCTCTCCTGGCTCGACGAGGGACGGTTCGGAAAAGCCCTCTCGACAGCGGGCTCGAAGGATCCCGTCACACAGGTTCATCGCATAACCCGACGGACCGACATCGACCAGCTTGGCCGTCCAGTCCGTGTCCTGACCATCCGTCGAAGCGTGCAGGATCACGCGGATCGGACCCGTCACCTCCAGATCCCGGTCCAGAGGTTCGCTCGTGTAACACAGCACGTCGCTTCGCATCTCCACATCTCGCTGGTCGTACGGACCCCACGGTACGATCTCTGGCGAGCAGCACGTGTTACCACCCTTGGTCGGCACGGGGTATAGAGGGTCGTAGTCGAATCGGTCCAGCGGTTCATCGCCGGGGGATTCTGTCGAGAGCCGGCCATCCCCGATCAGGGTATTGGCCTCCCCACCGGAGTGGAGATACCACGTCTGCCAGTCCGTACGGGCCAGCGGCCATTCATTCTCATCCCGCCAGCGATTTACTCCCATAATGAAAAGCCGGATCGGAGGCTCGTCGACGATCCCGTTGTCGATCCCCTTGAGCCAGTAGTCGAACCAGCGCATCTCCATCGCTTCCAGGTCAACCATCGAGTGGGCCCCGAAATCCACCTCCCCCGTGCGCGATGACTGGCTCAACCCGTGAGGCCAGGGTCCGACGATCAGCTTGCTCTGTCGTGTCTCCGGCGATTTTCCCTGTGCGAGAAGCCCGTTGAAATTCGAGAACGTCTGCGGGGCATAGAGGTCGTACCACCCACCCATACTGAACGCCGGCACCGCCATCTCACCGAAGTTTTCCTCGTCGTTGAACAGCTCCCAGTAGCTGTCGTAAGCTGGATGCGCGATCCAGTCCTTCCAGAAATTCAATTCGCGACCTGCCGCTTCGTCCATTCCGCTCAGAGGAAGTGCCCTGAACGCCTCCCCCCACTCTTGGAACGCGATCGACTGCCCCGTTCGTGCGTTGGTGCGCATCCCCCACGTCATCAGCACACTCAGTTGCAACGCCCCACCCGGGTAAACCAGGCCCGAATAATAGTCCGTGCAGATCACACGAGGGACGATACAGGTGAGACTTGGGCTTCGATGCGGAGCGCTGCGCCATTGGACAGCTCCCAGGTAAGATCCGCCCGCCATTCCGATCTTCCCATTGCTCCACGGCTGTTTTCCAATCCACTCCTGCGTATCGAAGCCATCTTCCCCCTCGCGAAAGGGATAGAATTCCCCGTCCGAGTCCCATCTCCCGCGACAATCCTGGAGCACGCACGCATACCCGACATTCGCCAGGGACCTGGCCTTCTCGATCAGGGGATCGCCGTTGTTACTGTAAGGCGTGCGCATCAGCACGGTCGGCACCGCACCTGCCCCCCGGGGAAGGTAAATGTCTGACGAAAGTTCGACCCCGTCGCGCATCGGCTGCCGCACATTCAGTTGCATCTCTACGTCGTAGTGATCGGGCATGCGTCTCCTCAGAATGTTGAAACCAGGTTCCCGTGGGCGCTCGCCCATCGGGCGGCCACGTCGATTTCGTCCGACCGGCGGTCGTACCCGACAGAATCCTCGGCGGGCGGATAATCGCGATACCAATCTACCGTGGCCTGGATCCAAGACGAGATCGGTGTCGTTTCGAACCCGAAGTCAGCCACTGCCTTCGACAGGTCGTGGATATATGGAAAGACCCGACTCAGGGGTGGCGCATACCCTTCGATCGAGTGTGTCAGAACAGCGTTTGGCACGAACGTGATCGCTGGCTCCGCCCTCGCCGCATTCCAGAGCAGAGTCACCCAACGGGCGGGGGTTACGACTTCTCCCATCGCGATGTGATAGATCTGGTTGGCCGCCCGGGGCGCGTCCATCGCCCTTATGAAGTTACTCGCCGCATCGTCCGAATAGAGCGTCCGGAAGGGGCCTTGATTCTCGAGTGGCCAGGCGACAGCCTGCCCATCCAGCGCCCGCTGTACCCACCACCACATACGATTCGTCGGGTCGTCCCAACCCATCACCGCGGGAATCCGAACGACCGTAAACGGAACAGCGCTGTTTTCCAACAACCACTTTTCACAGTGCCGTTTTCCCACCCCGTAGGGATCTTCCCCTGGAGGGTAGGAATAGTCCAGATCAGCCCAATCCACGTCCGATTCCCTGAAGGGGCAGTGTGTGAAGAAGTCGAGTTTTCCGTCCAGATAGACCGAGCCCGTACTCACCATCACATACCTGCCGACGTGACCCTCGAACGTCGCCGAAGCCAATTCCACATCTTCTTTCCGGTACGCCTGAGTATCCAACACCGCATCGAACATCCTGCGGCCGAGCCCGTCCCGAAACGAAACCGGGTCCGACCGGTCGCCAGATATGTGTTCGACCCGGTCCCACCACGGAGGTTGGGTCTGGCCGCGTGAAAAGATCGTCACCTCGTCCCCTCTGTCGAGCAGTCGCTCGACGACCAACCTGCCCATATACCGCGTCCCACCGATCACTAGTACTTTCATCCGATCCTCCGGTGTTTCTGCCTAAAAACCGCGCCAAGATGCCGGGGTCACCCACAGCTCACCCTCCAGTCTGGAAACCGATCCGGCCGTTTCTTTCCATCTTGGTGATCCAGATCGCTTTCCGGATCGGCAGGATGATTGCAAACTTGCCGTGTGCCTTCCCCGAAATACGGCGATTTTATCCCGTCGATCTGGAAGGATAAGGAGGTCAAAATGTCACTTAGGATAACCGCACTGCTCAGTTTGGTCTGCTTCGCACTCGCAGTGCTCAACGTCTATCAGTTCCTGGCGCGTCGGGGCGCCCAGCGACTGGCCGAAATCCTGTACATCATCAGCAGGAACGTTTCCGATCGCGCTCGTGAGGTCCGACGAAGCAAGAAAGACGTCGAAATCGTTGAGGCCCAGCTTCAGGACGTTCTTACGACTGCGCGGACCCTGCTCCTGGCGCTCGGCCGCAGCGAGGAGTCCCTCGACCCCGACCCCAGCGTGACCATCTCCAATGGATCGGGCGATCTGTCCAAGGAGAGCCTTCTGAGAATGGCCGACAACATCCTCTTTTCAGTCCGGGAGGAAGACCCAGAAGCCAACCAGAACGAAATTGCTTCGAGGACGCTGGAGCGCTTTCTCGTCAAGGTCCCCAATATGTATGAGGACAAAGCGCAAAAGATCATCCGCGTCGTGGCCAACCAGGAAGACGAAGACGAGGTCTCCAAGAGGATGAATTGACCTCCGATCCCCCTCAAGGAGCCGCCTCCGTTCCCAAGCGACAATAGGCTTCGGCCATCTCACAAGGCTTCATCCACGCAGACATCTGCGCTTCAAGACCTCTGTACCTTGCGATGATCTCGTATCGCTCCGGCAGTTCAGGCTGTGTGGCCAGCGCCCTGAGCGCCGACTTCTTCCGCTCAAACACCGAAGTTACGTCCACATATAGATTGGGCACGTAGCCAACCACCGGCGCCGCGCCCGCAATCGGCTCGAAGCAGACAACTTCCGGAGCAGCGCACGGAGGGTGGTCCGTCTGAATCCCGGGCCGGAAGCAGTAGCGGCTCGCCCATAGAACGGCCTGGACCGTCTCCACGTGGTCCGGATGTAGGTAGTCGTCGATCCAGTGGGTCAGCACGAGATCGGGTCTGAATCCACGAATGATCTCCAGAAGTTGCGCCCGCCGTTCCGGGCCCAGCAGCAGCGGGCTGTCATCGTAGTCCAGACAGTCGATCGGCGCGCCCAGAATCTCCGCAGCAACCAGAATTTCCTCCCTGCGAATGGCTTTGACCTCGTCCACGCTGATCTCGGCGTGGTCGTTCCAAACCGCGGGAGATTCGCACTTTTCGCCGTAGGTCAGGTCGTAAATCTGAACATCACACCCGGCGTCCACGAAACGGAGGATCGCTCCACCCGCTCTGGAACAAAAATCGGCCGCGTGGGCACTGAAAACCAGAACTCGTCTCCCAGATCTGATCACTCCAGGGCTCCTTCCAAAAGGCTCCATTGACTCGGATGTTGCAGTTCGCCACGATTGACTTTCCATCCAAATTAGTGTGACTTGCGCAGGTACCGCGAGTTAGGACTCAACCGCACTCAAAACGCACGACCCGGGGAGAAGCTCCGATGATTTGGGCGCTTGGTGCTGTCATTTGCTGTTCCTTAATCTACCTATAATCGTGATGAAGTACAGTCGCTTCATCGAAGGTTCTCAGCCCAAGATCAAGCAGCTCAAGGAGCGGAACGGCAAGCTCTACGAGGCAATCTCGAACGAGACGAAATTGTCCAGGAGCGCTCGTGAGCAATGTGAAGAGGCTCGTGTGACGATTTCGAATCTCAAAATGGACATCTCCAATTTCGAGCGCCAGCTTTCTCAAGCGGAAAAAGAGGAGGAACAACTGGAGATGAAGAGTTACAAGAAGCAATTCAATCGAGATAAGTAGCGACCTGATATGTTCCTTGAAGTCGTCACTCTCGATCTCCTGGCACTGGTTCTTCTCTCAAAATGGTGGACCGCCCGTCACCAGCAGAAGCTGAGCCTCGAAATTACCGAGCTCGAAACGAACCACGCCAAACTGAAAGCCGATCACGGAGCACTCTACGCTCAGCGTCAGAGTGCGGAAGCGCAACTCCAGGATCTCAGTGCCGAGAAAACCAAGGTCGAGGCTGAGCTGGAAGAGTTGAAGGACGATCTCGAAGATCAGCTCGACAGAAACGAGGAAATCGACGGTTCCTGACGGACATCCCCGAAGTCACACGAACGGCCGATGCGCATAGACGCGCATCGGCCGTTCTTTTTTCTCCAGATCTCGCTTATCCCCGATTGTCGCTCCAAATGTCCCTGGGGTCCGTACACTCGACGGACTCGACGGCACCATTCTCCTGCACGTCGAGGTAGGGCAACTCCTCGTGAAAGTTGGAATACGGCCCCCACATCACAGCCTTCTGCGCGTCCGTCATCCCCTCCGTGACCGTTTCGTCCCAGTAAGTTTCAGGGGGCGCGAGGTTTTCCGCGATGCCCGATCGCGACGATGCACGGGACGTATACTTGTAGAGCACCGAGCGCCGTTGATGGGCGGCCTTCCAGGGGAACGTACCGTGAGTCTGGGCGCCATCCATAAAGAAAAGTACATCACCCGCCCGGACCTCCGCCTGCCGGACAGCGAACTTGTGATCCCGGAAGTACTTCAGATCGTCCGGCATATGAAACTTCGATTTGTGGCTCCCCGACACGTAGGCGAATCCCCCGTCACCCTGTCCAGCGATCGCAAACTGCCACGAAACGGTGACTCCGCCACAGAAAGAATCGCCGCCCTGATGGTGATAGGCAACATAGGGCTTATGTCGATTCCCCGACCCGTGCAGCCGCAACCCCTCGACGCCCCGGGTATGCGCGATCAGTTCGGGCCCGTGATCGAGCCTGAACCCCTTGCCGCACATCTCGCGTAGCCGCGTGACGATGGCCGGATGGACCAGCATCTTTCGAAAGGGCGTGGATAACGGTTCTGGAATCCGGAGAAATTCGGGATACGCATTGTCCGTCCTGACGACCTTTCCCCCAAAAACCTTGCGCTTCCCCCTGTCCGAGTTGTCCATCCCCTCTCGCAGCAGTTGCTTCGAGTAGTCATCGATCGCCTCGTTCGCCTCCTGCACCTCGTCCTTCGTGAGCACATCCCGAACCACGAGATAGCCCGTTAGATCCCAGAAATATCTTTCTCTTTCATCCATAGACGACCTCATCCGAAGGACTTCGATCCGTTTTTCATTTTTCATTTTTCAGTTTTCATTTCTCGAACCTACTCACCACACCTCCACTCCCAAAAGCTTCCGCCCCAGCTCCGTAAGCTCCGCCCGCTCCCCCTGCCTTTCCTCCCGCCTTCTCGGATCGCCAGGCCATCGAGGCCCTGGGCGACATTCGCGCCAGGCCGTCACGCGTTCTTCGCGCATCGCCTCATCGTCGTAGTTAGCCGGACTCATCGTGATGTACTGAGCCAGACGAGGGCGATCCGCTGTGTTGCGACCGTTCCCGTGTGCGAGAAGACGATGCCAGATCAGCAGATCGCCCGCCTTGCCCGCAATCGCCTCCACGGTCAGCCCATCCAGATCAGGTTGCCGAGGATTGCGATCGTCGGGTTGTGTCTTCACCCAGTCTTCGAACGTCCGGTGGAATCCCGGCACGCATTGGAAGCCGCCCTGATCGACGCTCGTATCCGTCAGGTAAAGCACGCCCTGAACGCCGAACGGAATCGGGTCCTGCGACGTGTCGACGTCCCAGTGAATCATACCTGGGTGGTCCCATTCCGGTGAATCCGGGTTTGCCGGGGGTTTCATATTCGCTCGATCCAGACTTACCCACAGATGTTCTTCATCGAGGATCTGGCGAAAGGCCTCGTAGACACGTGGATATTGTCTGTTGTCCCACAGGGCCTGGCGCTGATAGACTTCCACCATCCCCGCCAGAGAGATCGGAGATTCCGGAAGTCCATCCCGACCACGTGGCGGGTGGTGAAACCACTGCTCGGGATCGTCACCGTCGACCTCGAGAAAATCCCAGATCGTCTGGATCATCGCGTCCAGATTGGCCTGGGGCACGGCGTTCGGAACGATCACATAGCCGTTCGCTTCCCAGAAGGACAGATCCTCATTACTCAACACATCCGAAGTTGCAGGTAAATTCATCCGTTCTCACCTATGGCACGAAGATTTCGTTGGCATCGCTTGGGTCGAACCCACCCTCCGCCCCCCCGATCAAATGGATTCGCCCGTCGAAAACAGTTGCCGCCATACCCTGCCTGGGTGTGAGCATCGGCGAGGGCAGCGCATTCCATTCGTCGGACCCCGGATGATAACGCCAGACGTCGGGGCGAAGCAATCCACCCTCCGATGCCACCCCATCGAACAGATAAATGCGATTTCCCAGAGACACCGCCGACTGGGCACTCAACGGTAGCGGCATCGGGCCCGCCGACCTCCACTGGTTGGTCGCGGGATTGTAGAATTCGACAACATCGACAGGCGTGTCTCCTCGACTCCCCCCGAACGTATAGATGATCCCGTTCAGCGCAGCAGCCGGGGGGCCCGGGACCACTCGTCCTGCAATCCGTCGAAGATCCACACCCGGGAACTCGCGAAGTCTCCCCTGGAGAACCCACCGACGATGTAGATGCGGTGGCCTACCACCGCCCCGCCCTCGAAAGAGCGGGGGCTCGGCATCGACGTGCCCACTTCCCAGACATCCGTCCGCGGACGATAGACGCTCACGTCTCTGAGCGTGGTCACCTCGCTCGCGGGCCGGGCAAGCCCGCCGACCAGGAAGATGCCATCCTCCAGGACGAGCGCTGGAAGGTTCTGACGACTGAACGCCAGTGGGGTCGCCCCAGCCACAGGTTCTGCGGGTCGCTGACATCGTCGGGGACCGGGCTACAAAGAAACGAATGCGAGGCACACAAACAGGTTTCCGATTCGATTCACCCACGACCTCCTTCGAGCCAGCTCGGATTTCACCCGTCCGCTAGGGAATGAAGATTTCATTCGCGCTACTCGGATCAAACCCTGCTCCGATCCCGCCATCTCTCCCCGACATATTTCGGGTCCGGAGGCCGGGCATCGTAGGCCAGCATCGTCGAACTCCAGTAGAGCATCTTCTCAGCCAGAACGCATCCACCCCGGTAGTGAACGTCGTCGGAGTATCGATCGTCGGTCGAGCAGAGTGTGATGATGCCCCCCAGTTCCGGGGGATCGTGGGCCACAATCTGAAGGGAGTTGAATCCACCCCAGGACTTTCCGGACATCCCCACCTTCCCGGTGCACCAGGCTTGTGCGGCAATCCACGACAATACTTCGAGCCCGTCTGATTGCTCGAGCGGGAGATATTCGTCCGCCAGAAACCCGTCCGAGTCGCCGCATCCTCGCATATCCACCCGTACCGATACATACCCGTGGCCGGCGAACCACGGATGACGCAACGCGTCCCGGACAACAGTGCCGTCGTTCTTTCGATAGGGCAGATACTCCAATACGGCGGACACTGGATCGTCGACCGCATCATCGGGAAGCCAGATCCGTGCAGCCAGGCGAGTTCCATCCTCGAGCGGAATCCACGTGTGCTCGATCGTCCGGATCGTGTGGGGGTATGTTGCGCCGAACGTTCATCGATCCTCACGCATAGGCGGCCAGCCGGACAGGATTCTCCGGGTTCACCTCCCAGAGCTCCTCCGAATCGTAGACACGATGGGGCTCGACGAAAGCGTCCGGCATCGTCCAGCCCGGGCGATACTTCTGGATCAGCGGGATGATGTTCTCGAACGCGATCCGGTTTTTCAGATCGTCGTCGATGTCCGCCTCTTCGATCGTGTGTTGCAGCACCCGGTAGTCGTAGTAAGGAAGATCGGCTCCGAAAATCAGCCTCTCTCTGCCCAGCTTGTCGGCCGCACGTTTGAAATCCCAGTCCGTGCCCTGTCCGTCCGGATATTGAACAACCTCGAACCAGATGTTGTCGAACTTCGCCAGCTTTTCCTCCGCGAACGTACTCGCGTGACAGATGAACGTCGTCGTCGGAAACATCTCGGCGATTTCGACCATCAACGGGTTGTGCATATGCAGGTTCACGAGTCCGTCCCTGGCTGCGGCCGCTTCGACAAACGGGATGCACCACGGCCCGATCGGCGGATGGCCCATCAGCCCACACAGACCGTAGTCCCGCATCGCTTTTTCCGCTTCTTCGATCCCCAGTTTGCCGAACCTCGACTCGATCAGAGCCAGACCGATCGGGAATCGATCCGGAAAGTCCTTAATGGCCCGGCCGATCACCTCGTTCTGATGGCGAATGTCCTCGATTCCCCGCACAATAGGACTACCCACTGCGGTTGGGGCACTGATTGCGGCAACGATGTTCGTCTCCGAAAACCGCTGAAGACACATTGAGGTCGTTTGCCCGACAGGCGGCACGCGGTCGATCGTTCGGCCGATATGGTTGTGACAGTCTATGTAGGGGCGCATTGGTTATTCCTTTTTCGGATACGCTTTGCTAAAAAACGGGCAGTGCTTTTGTGGTGGTTACACATCCTTCGTGGACAAACTGGCAGCCTGCCGGGCCGGAGCCTTGGCGCAGGCCGGGAGGCAGAGGCCTGCGCTCGCTGCCGAAGACTCAGCTCAAGGTGGTGACATCGACGGTGCTGCGCGACTCATTCGCCATTCGGGCGGCTTCGATAATGGCAAGGTTCCGGCGGGCATCCTCGATCGAAGTCGGCAGGGGACGCCCGGTCGCCACCGCCTCGAACACTGCCGCGAAGTAGCCTGCGTGCCCCGATCGGGCCTGCTCGAGCGGATCCATATCCGCAAACTCCGGGATGTCGACCTCGACCCAGTCCCCGGCTTCGCGCTCACGCGTGTAGAGGCCCCGCCCTCTTCGGTCGACGCGGATGGCTCGTTCGCGACCGTGTACCTCACACAGATTGGAAGTCTCGTTCGGTCCGACCGCAGCCGCACCCCACGATGTCGACAGCGTCGAAACGGCTCCGTTTTCGTGCTCGAACAGCAGGAGAGCGAGGTCGTCCACGTCGAGTTCAAGGAAGCCCGACCGCAGGCGCCCCTCCACGTACCGAATGGGAGATCCCATCATCGCCTCGAGCACGTAAATCTCGTGGTAGGCCGTGTCGCTGATACATCCACCCCCCGCCGACGCCCGGCTACGCCAGACCGTCTCGGGA
Source organism: Latescibacteria bacterium UBA6620 (assembly GCA_002433075.1). Taxonomy (GTDB): domain Bacteria; phylum Latescibacterota; class UBA2968; order UBA2968; family UBA2968; genus UBA6620. The sequence goes on along the minus strand of DJHM01000024.1, from coordinate 19,647 downwards.
TCGGATTGCTCTCGCGATTTTGAGAAAAGCGATTTGGTTCGGCCGTAAACACGCGCACCGAAACTGTCATCCAGGAGTTCGAGTGCCCGACGTGTTCCTGGTGTGAACAGGAAGTTGTGGCAGATGGTATACGCTACACGATTCCTCTCTACAGCTTCAACGATCCGATCCGCCTCTTTGAGCGTGAGCCCCATTGGCTTCTCAGCGATGATCGTCAGGCCGGCTTCCGCCGTCTCGACGGCCTGCTCCGCGTGTAAATTGTGCGGAGTCGCGATCAGGGCCGCATCCACCTTTCCGCTGGCCAGCATTTCCCGGTAGTCCGTGTATCGGTCTTCTCGTCCCACATCCAGACAAGCACCCACTGTCAGCAGGTTCTCCTCCACGACGTCTGCAATCGCGCTGACACCGACGACCTCCGCCAGAACCTCGATGCCGGGCAAGTGAGCTTTCTGGCTGATGCCTCCACATCCGATTAATCCAAGTCGAACCAATCAAACCTCCAGTGGGATTCGTTCAGCGACGTCATCCTGGATCCGGCGATGGAATGCGATCGAACGTCGGTCTCGGATGGTGGATCCAGTGACCGCTCCGATCTCGACCACGACACACCACGGCGCGTTTCAGGTTCCACCCCCGATACGCCCGCACATCCGGCGGGACGAACCGCATCGTCAGCCCGCAGCGGCGCCGTTCAGACCGGTTGGGCTCGGACCCGTGGAGCAACAGATCGGTATGCAACGACATCTGGCCCGCCTTCACCGAAACCATCACCGGGTCGTCCCCGTAGGCCCGTGGTTCGGCGACAGACTGATTCAACACGTTCTGCTCTTCGGGAGCGCTCTGTTCGAAATCGATCTGCCCGTGAATGTGCGACCGCGGTACCAGCTGCATTGCCCCGTTCGCTTCATCGGCATCGTCAATCGCCAGCCACACGGTCACGGTCTTGCTCGGCGTCAGTGGCCAGTAAGATGCATCCTGATGCCAGGACACGCGCTTCACATCCCCCGGCATCTTCGCGAAGTAGTGCGTACCCCAGCAGACGATGTCGGGCCCGATCAGGTCTTCGACCGCATCGAGAATGCGCGGCTCGGTCACCAGGTCCCAGATGGCCCCAACGTGCGTGTGCCACCCGTTAATCGAGTAAGCGCCCCATCCCTTGGCCATCGCTTCATCCGCCACCTCGTCGAAAACCCGGCGATGGTATGCGATTTCGCCGGCCGAAAAAACCTCGATCGGAAAGACGAACCCACGTTCGTTGAAATCCCGAATCTGCCCCGACGACAACACACTGGGGGTTACGTTTACAACCGGATGGAACGTCAGATCTCGCTCCAGCTCGGGCATCGCATCGCGCACGCCGCCTTTTGCACTTTTCATTTTGCATTGCCCACTGCGGCCGCCACCGCGTTCGAAACGCGCCGCAACAACCACCCCTCACCCACCATCTGATTCGTCAGGACCACACACACCGTCTGCGTCACGGGATCCGCCCAGGCCACGGTGCCGGTCGCGCCCGTGTGGCCGAACGTCTGGGCCGAACACAGGTTACCGAAATAGTTCCAGGCCCTCGAATCGCGGAGGCCCCAACCCAGGCCCCAGGGCGCACTCAGATGGACATTCTGATTCTGTCGCATACGTGCACACGTTGCCGGTGCCAGCACGGCACCCGTAAGAGCCCCCTGCATCAATCGCGCGACGTCTCGCGGCGATGCGTGCAGCCCACCCCACGGACAGCCGAACCCCCGCCAGTAGTCGCTGTTCGGGCCCCAGTCGCTCGTGAACCGTTCGTCCTCCGAGTCCACGCCGCAGTAGACCGTTTCCTCGATCCTTCGCCCACCCGGCCCGAGCGACGATCGTTCCATCCCCAGGGGCCCGAGGAAATCGGTTGCGAGGAAATCGCGCAGCCGCTTGCCGGTGATCCGCTCGGTAATCTCGGCGGCCAGCAAGATCCCTTTGCTCTGGTAACTGAACCCCGTCCCGGGTTCGAATCCCAGCGGCGCCCGAAGGGCGTGCTTCACGAACTCCGACTGTGGCGCGTGGGCTTTCCGAAGTTCGACGTTATTGGACAGCATATCCGGCATTCCGGATGTGTGGGTCAGAAGATGACTCACACGCATTCGGGCGCGGTCCTCCCCCTGGAACTCCGGCAGATGCTGTTTCACCGGATCTCCCAACGACACGCAGCCGCGTTCCACGAGTAACATGAGGGCCGACACCGTGACCGGTTTCGTGATCGACGCCAGCAGGAAGACCGAGTCCGGTGTAACCGGGTGGCTCCGATCGGTCGGGTGCTGATGGCCGAATCCCGCCTCGATCGCCGGTTCACCGTGCCGGAGCACGACCAGCCCCGCCGCCGTGATCTCTCTTCGGTCGATGGCCTGTTGTAACAGATTGCTTGCAGTTTCCAGGGAGTCAGGCAAGGTGTCGTTCCAAGGGTGATGATCGAAGAAAACACGATATCAGAGATCCGATCAGGGAGACCCGAAATCAGGAAGAAAGCCGTTCATCTCAAAGATGCCTTACATCTGCAACCGGATATCGCTTCTACCTTGCTGTCCAATGTGATGATCTCGAAGGGAATCTGAAATCCGAAATCAGATCAGAGATATCCGAAATCAGAAAGAAGGCTGTTCCATCTCAGACGTCTTACATCTGCAATCGGATATCGTTTCTATCCAACCTCGTCTTCCGCTCGCTTCTGCAACGCCTTCATATAAGCCAGTGTGTAGGCTGTACCGAGCCGGTTGTCGTCCCCCATCTGCGGTATGTGATCCGGAATCAGCGTTCCGTCGTAGCCGACCTCTGCCAGGGCCCGCATCGCCTCGTACATATCGAAGTAGCCGTCGTCGACGAATGTTTCCACAAAGTGAGGCAACGGGCGATCGACCGTTCGGTAATGGACTTTGTAGATCTTCCCCTGTCCGCCGAAGTGACGAATCGTGTCAACAACGCCTTTCCCCATCGCCTCGCCACCTTCCAGCCAACACCCGACGCACAGACAGAGCCCGACGTTCGGACTGTCCGCAATCTGCATCGCGCGCTCGTAGCCATCGAAGCTGCTGAAGATCGGTCGCGGCACGCCGCCGAGGGGGATGCCCGGCGGATCGTCGGGATGGATACCGATTCGGACGCCCGCTTCCTCCGCGACCGGGGCGACCTCGGCGATGAACGTTTCGAAATTGTGCCAGATCTCCTCTTCCGTGTACTCGCGCTCGTGCGTCCGTCCCGAGCCCTCGTATCCCCATCCCGTCGCTTCGTCCAGCCGATCGCTGTCGAACGCTCGCGCCGACGCACCGCCGCGCGTCGCCTCTCTCGGCGTGCTCCATACCCCGTTAGCCATATGTGCGTACGTCGTGTAGGGGATGTCCGCCTGTCCGAGGTTTCGGATGTGTGTCTTGTACTCCTCGACTTTCTCGTCCCGGTTCGGAAGGTTCAGCGTGATCGCATCGACGTTGTGCACGCTACGGTTCCCCAGCCCGTAGAGGTGGATTCCCCCCGCCTCGAAGTGTTCGCGCCTGGCTCGATAGTATTCTGGACTCGCCTTGATCGGATCGATCCAGGTCACCGCATATTCAATGCCCATCTGCCGCACGAACGCCATCTCTTCATCCGTCGGCTCCGGACCCATCTGGGCCGCTACCTTCAATCCGGGTTCGATGTCGATGTGGCTGTGGCCGGTCATTCCTTTCTCCTTGTTCAATTATCCGAATGGAAGGCGATGAGCCGTCGCAGGCAGTTCAGGCGGCTTTCTCCTGGGATCGGATCGTCAGAACCGAGGGAACGGCTGATCGATCCCGGGCCGTCCAGGCCACCGCCACAAAGAGCAGCGTTCCGATCACGCCGATCAGCTTCGTATTCAAATCGTAGTTGTAGCTCCCCAGATCGAGCAGCGGGTTTCCCAGGGCCGGGATCGTCACGGCCGTGGCTGTGGACCACGCCGTAAACACGACCGTCACACCGATGGCCACACCCGCGCCTCTTCGGTCGACGGACGGCATCAGCATCCCGACCAGGAACAGGCCCAGCACGCCCGCCGCCGCCACCGAAAACAGTTCCGTCATCAACCCAACGGCCGATTGGACTCCCACCCATTGAAGCGCCGCTCCAACCGACAGGGCACCCGAAGCGCAGACGACCCATCTCCCGACACGAAGCCTCGCGCGATCGTCCGCCTCGGGACGCAGACGGTTGTAACAATCATCGACGACTGCGGTCGCTATGCTGTTCATATCCGAGTCCAGACTCGACATCGCCGCCGCCAGCACCGCAGCCACGATCAGGCCGATCGCGCCCGTCGACAGCTCCGTCCCGATGAATACCGGCATCAGTGCCGACGGATCGGCGAGCACTTCGGCCGGCGCTCCACCCTGAAGGTCATAGAACGCCCACACGCACGCGCCGACCGTCGCGAACAGAAACCAGACCGGAAAGCTCACGCAAGCGGCCATCCACGCGCCGCGGACCGCCTCCCGGTCCGAACGCGCGATCAGGTAGCGCTGGACCATATGCTGGTCCGTCGCGTACCGCTGCAATGCCCAGACTTTGCTCAGCATCAGAAACGTCCAGACGTTGTCTGACCTCGGACTGAACGACCAGCTTCCCCACGAAAATTTCCCCGTATCGAAAGCGTGTCCTACGACCGCCCCTGGACCGACGCCTGCCCCGAACAGCGCCACACCCAGGCACAGGAGACCAGCCCCGATCAGAAGCAGGCTCTGCGCCACATCCGTCCAGACCACCGCTGTGATGCCCCCAACGAGTGTGTAGACCACGGTCAAACTACCGACGACACAGATCACTTCTGGGATCGTCCACCCCGACAGGCTCGAGATCGCGACCGCGAGAAAGTAGAACGTGATGCTGACGTCCAGGATCCGATTCAGGGCGAACGACAGCGTCCCGTAGAGCCGTGCGAAATACCCGAATCGCTGCTCGAGATACCCGTAGACGCTCATCCCGACCGTCCGGCGATAGAAAACGATCACGTATCTCGCGACGAATCCCATCACGGGAAGCAACATCACCAGCGTCGCCAGACCCCACATATTCGAACGAAAGACCTCGCCGGGGTGACCGATGATCGTCCCGCTCCCAGCGATCGTTCCGATCAGGGAGAAGCCGACCACCCATCCAGGGATCGATCGACCCGCCAGAAAATAGTCCGTCGATGTCCTCGTCAGCCGGGCGACGTAGATACCGATCGATCCCACCGCAAGGAGATAGACGACAACGATGCCCGTATCCAGCTCGCTCAACTCTCCCACCCACGAAAACGTTCGCCTACTTGCGGTCCCATCCGATCTTCCTTAGTCTGAACGGTCATTTTTCGCGCAAAATCGTTAAACCGAATCGAATCGGTGTCTCGACCTTGACCAAACGCGCCCTTCTCATCGGCATCGCCCTGTCCACGCTCGCGAACCTGTGGCCGGCCTACAGCAGCCTCATCGTCCAGTCTTCGCGTGCGGATCATATGCACCTGTCCGTCGGGATGCTCATCCCCTTCGTGATCCTGTTGCTGGTGAATGTGGTTCTCGAATCACGCGGCAGAGGCTTGTCCCCCTCTGAGCTTCTCACGGTTTGCTGTATGTCGATGGTGGCGTCCTGGATGCAGGGCGAGGGGCTTTCCGGCTACCTGCTGGGGGTGATCACGGCCCCCCACTACTTTGCGTCACCAGAAAACCGATGGGAGGAACTGCTGCTTCAATACCTCCCCTCCTGGGCCATCATCCCGGACAGAGACCTCGTGCGTGGCTTCTACGAAGGACTTCCCCCGGGACAATCGGTGCCCTGGTCCGCCTGGGTCACACCCGCCTTCTGGTGGTCGCTCCTCATCGTGTCCGTGCTGATCGTAAACTTGTGCGTCAGTGTGCTGTTCCGCAAGCAGTGGATGGATTACGAGAAACTCGCTTTTCCTATCGCGTCCGCGCTCCTCCAGCTGACCGGCGCCTCGGGTGAATCCGGCAAGCTTTCGGTGCTCCTGAAGCATCGCCTGTTCCGGATCGGGTTCGCGATCACCTTCTGCATCTTCTGCTGGAACATCACCACCTGGTTTATCACGGGCCTTCCCCTGTTCCCTATCCTGAGCGGCAGACCCGGCAAATACATCTTCACCCTCAGTCCACACATTCCGAACGTCATCTTCGCGTTCAGCCTGATGACGTTCACGTTCGGCTACTTCACGCGGTCCGAGGTCCTCTTCAGCATCTGGTTCTTCCACTTTCTGGCCATCGTGCAGGCGGGAATCTTCAACCGACTCGGGTACGACTTCGGCAGTTCCGATCCCTGGTGCTCGTTCCATCCCGCAGTCGGATGGCAGGGGTTCGGAGGAATGATCGTCCTCGTCGGCTGGGGGCTCTGGACCGCGCGCGCGCACTTTCGAGACGTCTGGCGACACACCATCGGGAAAGCCAGCGGCGGTGATTCCGAGGAGCTGATGTCCTACCGTACGGCCGTCGTGCTTCTCTTTGTCGCGCTCGGATTCGGCGCCCTCTGGATGCACCGGGCGGGAATGGGATGGGCCCCCCTCCTCGCCTTCGGTTTCGGAACGGCCGTGCTCTACGTTGGGCTCTCACGCATCATCGCCGAAAGCGGACTCGTCGCGATGAGAGGCCCCATCACCGCCCAAGCCTTCGTATGGCATACGTTCGGGATCGCGGGCCTGGGCCCATTCAGCGCCGCCGCCCTCTCCCTCACGTTCGCGTGGTTCTGCGACGCCAGGGGCCTGGCCGCAACGATGTTCGCACACGTCCCCAGGCTCGGTGCAGCTATGAACAGGACTGCCCGGCGGGGCCTCGGCCCCTCCACAATCGTGGCCTGTGTCGTCGGGGCATTCGTCGTCTGCAGCTACGTCATCTACCAGGGGTATCACGCGACAGGCGGTTTCAACTTTGGAACCGTCAGCTTCGCGAGCACCGGCAGCCAGAACGGGTTTGGGATTTCCAACATAACGGCCGGCAGGATCCAGCAAGGCACGTTCTCAACGGACTGGACACGCGTGTCCTACCTAGGCATTGGAGCCGCTTTCGCGGCCCTCCTCTTCTGGCTGCGGTATCAGTTCCCGGGATTCCCAATCCACCCCGTGGGCTTCACGGTCGCCGCGGCCCCACCCCTCGGAAACACGGCGCTTACGATCTTTCTGATCTGGGCCGTGAAGGCCCTCATCCTCAAGATCGGCGGACTGGAACGGTATCGGACCACCATCCCTCTCTTCCTCGGCTTCCTGATCGGCTACCTCGGCGGGGTCACCCTCGGTCTGATCGTCGACGTCATCTGGTTCCCCGGCCAGGGTCACCAGATGCATATGGCCTGGTAGAAGATTACTGGAGTGACCAGACGCGCCTTCATCATCGGCTTGCTCCTTTCCGCCTGGGCGAACCTGTGGCCCACCTACACGAGCCTCATCGTCCACTCGTCCAGAGCGGACCACGCCCATCTCCCCCTCGCGATGTTCATCCCGTTCTTGGTCATTCTGATCGGGAACACCTTCCTCGAGCGACGCGGAACCGCCCTCTCGCCTTCCGAACTGCTGACCATCTGCGGGATGTCTATGGTCGCTGGGTGTATGCAGGGCGAATGGCTCTCCGGCTATCTCGTCGGAATGATCGCAGCCCCCCACTACTTCGCCACGCCCGAGAACCGATGGGAAGAGCTCCTCCTTCAGTACATCCCCTCCTGGGCGGTCATCCCAGACCGGAGTCTTGTCCAGGGCTTCTATGAAGGCCTGGGGCCGGGGCAGACCATTCCCTGGAGCGCGTGGATCACGCCCGTGTTCTGGTGGGGTCTGTTCCTCGGGGCCCTGCTTGCCTCCAACCTCTGCCTCAGTGTCCTCGTTCGGAAGCAGTGGATGGAACACGAGAAGCTCGCCTTCCCCATCGCCACGGCCCTGTTCGAACTCACGGGAGCCACAGGCGAATCGGGGAAAATCGCCGCGCTCCTGAAGAACAAGCTCTTCCGCGTCGGCTTCTTCATCACCTTCAGCATCGTAGCCTGGAACATCGCCACCTGGTTCGTCACCGGGATGCCGATGATTCCGATTATGAACGGCCCCGCGGGGCACTACAAAGTCACCCTCGCCCAGGGCTTCCCCCAGTTTGTCACGGCTTTCAGTCTCCTGACCTTCACTTTCGGATACTTCACACGATCCGAGGTGTTGTTCAGCATCTGGCTCTTCCACTTCCTGGCCGTCGCACAGGCGGGCGTGTTCAACCGAATTGGTTACGATTTGGGCAGTTCCGACATCTGGTGTTCGTTCCATCCCGCCATCGGATGGCAGAGCTTTGGGGGAATGATCGTGCTCGTCGTCTGGGGGGCCTGGATCGCCCGCGACCACATCCGGGACGTCGTTCGACACGCCCTCGGACGCGCCGAAGGCGGAGATCGAGAGGAGATGATCACCTACCGCGCGGCGGTCGTTCTGCTCCTCGCGAGCGTCGTCTTTATGGCCGTCTGGCTAAACCGCTCCGGGATGGGTGTCGGACCGATTCTGGCCTTCGGAATCGGAACCCTGGTCCTCTACCTAGGCCTCTCCCGGATCATCGTGGAGAGCGGGCTCGTCTTTCTCCGCGGTCCGATTACTGCCCAGGCCTTCACGTGGCATCTCTTCGGCATCGCCGGAATGGGTCCCTTCAGTGCGGCCGCGCTCGCGTTGTCGTTCGCCTGGTCGTGCGATGCCAAGACCTTCGGAATGACGATGATGGCGCACGTCCCCCGTCTCGGAGCCGCGATGAACCTGCGGAGTCGACGGCCGCTGGCGCCTGCCGTTCTTCTGGCCTCTTTCGTCGGCGCTCTCACCGTGATCGTCTACCTCGTCTACGAAGGCTACAATGCCACCGGAGGTTTCAACTTCGGTGCGGTGAGCTTCAAGGGTACTGGAAGTCTCAATGCCTTCGGCGTATGCAAGTTCACGGCCGCCCGCATTCAGCAGGGCACCTTCGGAACGGACTGGTCCCGCGTCTCCTTCCTCGGGATCGGCGCCGCGTTCACCGGTTTCCTGTTCTGGCTGCGATATCGGTTTCCCGGTTTCCCGATTCATCCGATCGGTTTCACCATCTCGGCCGCCGCCCCCCTTCAGAACACCGGCCTCACCATCTTCCTGATCTGGGCCGTCAAGACCCTCATCCTCAGGATCGGCGGACTCGAGCGATATCGAGCGACCGCACCGCTTTTCCTCGGTTTGATGATCGGATTCATCACCGGTGCGGCCGTCGGAATCATCGTGGACATCATCTGGTTCCCCGGCCAGGGCCACGAAATCCACTTCGCTTACTGATCCAAGGAGTCTCTTGATTTGCTGGATGCCCTTCAGGAGTATCTTTTCGACCTCAGAGGCTACATCATCATCCCCAACGCGCTGGAACCGGATCTCGTCGCGAACCTCAACTCCGCGCTCGATTCGATCGATTTCTGGGCTGATTGGGAGTGTAAAGGGGGGCTACGGAAGGGGGGCTCGCAGATTTTCGAAGGGGGAGAGCCCTTCGAAAATCTGTGAGATCATCCGGGCTACATCGATTTCGTCACCCGCTTCGTCGGGGGCGATCCGTCGTCCTGCATCCGATAGATCTCTGTGTTCCCGTCACGGTCGCTCACGAAAACGATGTTTCGCCCCCGGGGTCCCCACTTCGCGTGTGAATCGGAAGACGCATCGTTCGTCAGGTTGGTTTGACCCGTTCCATCCGGGTTCATCGAATAGATTTCATCATTCCCGTCACGGTCGGTCACGAACAGAATCTGACCCTGGATCGAGAGATCCGGCTGGCCCAGCGCGTCGATCGGGAACAGCACGAACCCGCTGACCACGACAAGAAATGTGAATATTCGTCGCATCCTGTGAGGTTTCCCTCTGTTTGGAGGCATCGGTCCAATCAGTTTTGGCAGAATCGCACTCATTAAAATATAATGGGAAGCCCGGGCGACAGGCGTGCCCCAGGTCACACTCGTCAGGAGCTTCTCGATCACACGGAACCATCAACGGAGTGTTCTATGCCGAACCCGTCACTGAATTCCGTCGGTAAACGCGTCGGAAGACTGAACGGGCCCGACATCGTCACCGGCCGGACTCTTTATGCCGATGACATTCAGTTGCAGGAAATGTTGCACGGCCGTGTCCTCCGTAGTCCCCACGCACACGCCCTCATCCGTAGCATCGACACCCGCAAGGCCCGAAAGCTCCCCGGTGTGGTCGACGTCATCACCGCAGAAGAGACCGACGGCCTCTCGATCCTCGCCCGCAAGGAGGTCCGCTACCAGGGCGACAAGGTCGCGGTGGTCGTCGCCGAGAATCCAGACATCGCCCTCGACGCCGTCGAACTCATCGAGGTCGACTACCAGGTGCTGGGTTCCGCCACCGACCCCTTCGAGGGCATCGCTCCAAACGCCCCAGTGGCGGTCCGCGGAGCCAAGAACGAGGACGTTCGCGACGAGAATGGAAAGCGCTACCGAAACGTAGCTGCGCGCGACGAGATCGTTCAGGGCGACGTCGACGCCGCGTTCGCCAAAGCCGACGCCGTCGTCGAGAACATCTACCGCGCCCCCTACTGGCACCAGACCTATATGGAGCCCAACAGCTGTACCGCCCAGGCTCAGCCAGGTGGGCGCGTCACCCTCTGGACGTCGTGTCAGGGCTCCTTCAACATCCGTTCCGCCGTTGCCGACGCACTCAAGATCGGCGAGGGGCGGCTTCGTGTCGTTCCTCTCGAGATGGGTGGAGGATTCGGTGCCAAGAACCGTCTCTTCTGTGAAGCCCACGCCGTATTCGCGTCCATCCGGACGGGGCGTCCCGTCAAGATTCTCATCAACCGGGAGGAAGAGTTCCTGGACGGTCACCCGGCGCCCGGATGCTGGGTGAGGCTCAAGACGGCCGCTCGGAAAGATGGCTCCATCACCGCCGTCGAGGGCCGGATTCTGTGGGACGGGGGCATCGGAGGCCGGAATGGCAATCTCGCCCGACTTGTCGGGCCCTACAATGTGCCCAACATCCGCCTGGAAGGGTTCGGCGTTCGGACGAACAAGCCGACCCCGGGCGCCTATCGAGCGCCGGGGGCCCCTCAGACGGCGATGGCCCGGGAGTCGAACATCGACGCCCTCGCCCATAAGCTAGGTATCGACCCGATCGACATCCGACTGAAGAACGCCGTGAGAAAAGGCGATCGCACGTCGGGGGGTGTCACGCTCCCCCACGACTGGCTTGCCAATACGATCAAGGCCGCCGCCAAAGAGGCCCGATGGGGGAAGACTGGCCTCAAAAAGAATCAGGGAATGGGCATCGCGTGCGGTGACTGGCAGAACGGATCGGGCCCCACGAACGCCTTCATCGCCCTGTCAGAGGATGGGTCTGTCCAGGTGCTCACCGGCCAAGTCGACATCACCGGTCTCCACACCGTGATGGCCCAGATCGTCGCCGAAGTCCTGACGGTCCCCGTCGGGAAGGTGACCGTGCAGCTTGGCGACACCGACAAGGTGCCCTATACGTCCCTCAGCGCCGGCAGCAAGGCCGCCTATTCGGCTGGCACCGCAGCGCGAAAGGCGGCGGAGGGAGCCCGTGAGCGTCTGCTCCAGGAAGCAGCCGACATCCTGGAAGCCGCGCCCGCAGATCTAGAACTCAAGGGGGGCAAGGTGTCCGTCATCGGCCTTCCCAGCCGATCCGTCACGGTCGCCGACGTGGCCTCGTCAGCGATGGACTCGAACGATGGTCCAGTCACCGGCCAGTGGATCGTTGGAAAGATCCCGACCTATCCCTCCTATTCCGTCAACATCGCCACGGTCGAAGTCGACCCGGGAACGGGACGCGTGCACCTGCTCGACCTGGTCGCCGCCCAGGATGTCGGCCGTGCATTGAACCCGATGCTGGTCGAGGGTCAGATCCAGGGTGGCGCAACCCAGTCGATTGCCTACGGAATGATGGAGGGAATGATCTACGACGAAGAGGGTCGGGTTCGGAACGCAAACCTCCTCGACTACGCCATCCCGACCGCACCCGATATGCCTGACATCCGCACCGTTCTCGTCGAGGAAGGCTGCGAGCACGGTCCGTATGGGGCCAAAGGCGTGGGTGAACCTCCGATCATTCCCGGAGCCGCCGCCGTCGCCAACGCCATCTACGACGCCGTCGGCGTCCGCGTGACCGAACTTCCGATGACCCCCGAACGCGTCGTGGCCGCGCTCGACCAGGCCAGGGAGGACTGAACCGTGCAAGCGTTCGAATATTTCCAACCCAAAACCGTAAGAGAGGCCGTCCAGGCCCTGCACAAGCACCCGAAAGCGATGGTCCTCGCCGGCGGTACAGACCTGCTCGTCCGAATGAAGGACCGTGTCAATCGTCCCCCCGCCGTCGTCGACGTCAAACGCCTGCCCCGGTCCGACGACCTCAGCTACGCCGGCAAGACCGGTCTTCACATCGGGGCGGCCGTATCGATGCGCCAGGTCGAGCTGTCCAGCGTCGCCCAATCTCGTTTCGGTGCGATCGCTCAGGGCGCGACCTTCGTCGGCTCCATCCAGATTCGCAACCGTGCCACCGTCATTGGCAACGTCTGCAACGCAGCCCCTTCCGCCGACACCGCACCCGGCCTGATCGTCCACGATGCGAAGGTCCAGATCGCCGGGCCGAAGGGTCGAAGGACGATGACGGTCGAAGACTTTATGAAAGGGCCCGGAAAGAACGATCTGAAACGGGGTGAGTTCGTCCTCGGCATTCAGGTCCCGGCCCCGAAACCACGGACGGGCTCCGCCTACGTGCGTCACACCCCCCGGGAAGCGATGGACATCGCTGTCGTAGGCGTGGGCGCATCCGTCACCCTCTCCCCCAAGGGCATCTGCACCGCCGCTGGAATCTGCCTGGGAGCCGTCGCCCCCGTTCCTCTTCGCGCCACCAAGGCGGAATCGATCCTCGTCGGCCAGAAGCTGACGCCTGGAAAGATTGCCCAGGCCGCCCTTGTCGCGTCCGACGAGGCACGACCGATCACCGATGTCCGCGCTACGGCCGGTTTCCGGCGCGAAATGGTGCGCGTCCTGACCGAGCGGATGATCAAGGCCGCGTCACGGGCCGCGACCCCCACCCGCTCGAGGAGGGCCGCGTGATGACACACGACATCGAACTCACAGTCAATGGCGTCGCCCATAGCGTTTCCGTCGAACCCCGTAAGACATTGCTCTCCGTACTCCGCGACCAGTTGCATATGACCGGAACGAAGGAGGGCTGCAGCACCGGCGACTGTGGGGCGTGCACCGTCATTCTCGACGGCAAGACCGTCACATCCTGTCTCGTGCTCGGTGTCGAAGCCGACGGAAGCGACGTCACCACAATCGAAGGGATCGCCACCTGCGAAGAACTGCATCCCGTACAGGAAGCCATCGTCGAGAAAGGCGGGGTGCAGTGTGGGTTCTGCACCGCCGGCATCATCGTCTCCTCCGTCGCGCTGCTGAACGAGAACCCAAAACCCACGCCCGACCAGATCCGCCGGGGGCTCGCCGGGAACCTCTGTCGATGTACCGGTTACACCAAGGTCATCGAGGCCGTCACCGACGCCGCGAAGAAGATCAAGAAACCGGCACGTCGGAAAGTTTCGAAGCGAAAGTAGTGCGCCCAGACAACGGGAATACGGCGACTCCTGTCATCTGTATTCCGTCGTCCGCCTGACCGCATCGCGGAGCCTGTCGACATCGAGCGACGGGCTCCGCATTCATTATGGGCAAGCCAAAGGAGATCGTGTGAGTCTGCCCCACGTCATCTACATCCTGTCCGACGAGCACTACGGTGGTGCGATGAGCCACGCCGGCGACCCCAACGTCCGTACGCCCCGGATGGATCGACTCGCGGAAGAAGGTGTCTCCCTGTCCCGTGCCTACTCGAACTGCCCGATCTGTACGCCATCTCGCGGCACCATCTTTTCCGGTCGACACGCGCACTGTGGCCCAGTGCAGTCGTTCTTCGACGTTTACAAGGCGACGGCACCCAGTACAGCCACCCTCCTCCGTGACGCAGGCTACCATACCGCCTATTTCGGAAAATGGCACTGTGGCGTCGTCCGCGACCAGAACCCTCCCTCGGTTCGAGACAACCCGGAATCGTTTACGGCCTGGCCGACCCGAACTCCTGAGTATCATCGTGGCGGGTTTCAGGACTGGCACGGCTTCGAAGTCAACAACGCGCCCTTCGCCGGCTTCTACTACCACCGTGATGAGTCCGACCCGCGGCGTATGGACCGGTACCAGACAGATTTCCTGACCGACCTCGCCATCGACTACATCGAGTCCTATGACGGAGACACCCCCCTCTTCCTCGTCCTGTCCGTCGAGCCCCCTCACTTCCCGCTCGAGGCGCCTGACGAGTACGAGCGCTTCGACCCGGAAGCACTGCGTGTGCGCGAGAACTTCGTGGACTCACCCGAAATGCGAGAAAAACTCGCCACCTACTATGCGATGGTCGAGAACCTCGATCACAACATCGGCCGGCTGATGGACGCACTCGACCGGCTCGACGCCTTCGACGACACCCTGACCGTCTACGTCTCCGACCACGGCGATTTTATGGGCTCGCACGGACTGATCAACCGGAAGGAAAATCCACAGGAAGAATCGGTCCGGATTCCGGCCCTCTTCCACTGGGCCGGACACATCCCGGCTCGGCCCCCTCGCCCCGACCTGTTCGGTCTGGTCGATCTCTTGCCGACCACACTGGGTCTCCTCGACCTGGACATCCCCCCTCACATTCAAGGTCGGGACTTCTCCCCCGCGCTGCGTGGCGAGTCGTTCGCGGGCCCCGACGCCCAGCTTCTCGAGATGAGCGGCAACCCCAGGTGGCGTCTCGACTTTCTCGACTGGCGCGGAGTCGTGACCCGGGACTGGAAGTACGCGTTCTACGAAACCGGCCACGAACTGCTGTTCAACCTCGCCGAAGATCCCTGCGAACTCGACAACCTTGCCGACCGGGATGATGCCAACCGGAAACGAATGCGTGCGCTCCTGCTCGACCAGCTCGGGAGCACACGCGAACCCTACTTCGACGTCCTCATCGAGCACGGCGCCCCCCTCGAGCATCCTGTCCTTGACGTCGGTGGGCGCGAATCGGGCGGCATCGCCCCCATCTGGCCCGATTGTGTAAGAAGGGCCAACTCCTGAACACCTCTCCCGCAGGGGGCCCGGAGGAATCCGGCGAACCCATCCTCCCGACCGAACAGCGGCGCGTGGGTCAGCGCCGACTCATCGGGATGTCCGTTCTCGGCGCCGCCAGCGACGCCTTCATCGCTTCGGTCGCGTCGCTCTACCTGCTCGCCCTGGAAGGGACTTCGATCCACATCGGCCTGCTGGCCACGACCGAGCACTTCCAGAAAATCGCCCGCCTCTTCGGTCTGCGTATCGTCGCCGCCCTCGGCAAGGCGCGTCTGATGGCCGCCAGCCGAATCTCGGCCTCGATTCCCGTCCTGCTCCTGATCGCTTTACCCGAGCTGGACCTACCGCTGGCTCACGCCGTACTCATCGCCATCGGGGTTTTCGCCCTGCGTGAGTTTCTACGCCAAGCCGGCAACACCGTGTGGTGGCCCCTTATCCAGGACAATACCACGGGCGACCCGCTCGGAGCCTATATGGCCCGACTTCGCATCCGCCAACGCGGCGCGGCGCTGCTCGTCCCCATCGCCGTCGGATGGTACCTCGGCGCGAATCCGACGGCCGCGCGGTTCGCCCTCCCGTTCGCCCTGGGCATTGCGGCGTCCTTCCTCTGCGGCTTCTGGGCTTCCCGCGTGAGCGAGGGACCGCTCCGACAACGGGAGGAGGGCGTATTCGGGCGCCTTCTCTACGCCTACCGCCTGAAGCCGGTCTGGTGGCTGTCAGTCTTTATGCTGGTCTACAACCTTCTTTTCGCCGCGACCTACTCCTTCTGGGTCGTCGCCCTGACCGATCGCGGGGTCTCGGCGCGCGCCTTCGTCTGGATGAACTCCGCCTCTGCCCTGGGCCAGGTCTGCATCCTCAGCTGGTGGGGCCGCCTGGTCGATCGACACGGGAGCCGGTCTTCTCTTTCCCTCTCGCTCTGCGTCAAGGCGGCGCTGGGCCTGGCCTGGCTCTGGATGCCCGCCGACCACGTCTGGCTGATGACGTGGGGATTCGGGATCTACATCCTATGGGGGATTCTGGACGGTGGTCAGAATCTCGCTCGCACCCGGGCAATGATGGACGCGGTCGCCGGGGACCACCAGGTGGAAGGCTTCAACGCAATTATGTATGCCAGCGCCCTCGGGGGGATGATTGGGGGGATCGGCGGCGGCGCTCTGCTCGACTGGCTGGCGCGTGTCCCACCGGTAGGATTGCCTTTTTCCGCAGATCAGGCTTATCTCTGTGTTGTTCAGATGGCCCTTGTCGCGGTCTACGTCGTGAGTCGACGGCTCCACGGCGCAGATGGCCAACCCACGCTCAGATCTTTGATCGCCAACCGTGTGACCGGAGAATCATCGTGAAGTGCAGAACCGGCATCCTCCTCTCCGTCATCGTCGTCCTGGTCTCCTATGGATGCGGCCCCAGGCAGACCTTACAGACGGACAAGGTGCTTCGGGTGATGTCCGAAGCCTGGATGTTCAAAAAGTATCCGCTCCGCGAAGCCGTCGCTCGATTCGAGGCGAATCACCCCGGTGTGCGCGTCGAACTCATCAAGTCCCCCGACGGATCGCCGACCCGGCTACTCGTCTCGATGATGAGCAACCGCAGCGACTTCGACCTCTTCTTCGGTAGCGTCGAAAGCACCGTCGCGATGTGGGGTGCTCGCGATCTCCTTATCCCCTGGAACGAAATTGCTGCGGATCGCCCACTTTTCCAGCGCGAAGCCTACATCCCCGTCTTCTACGACCTCAATCGATTTGGCAGCCATCAGTTCGGGATTCCCGTTTCCGCCGAACTCAACCTCTTCAGCGTCAACAAGCACTTCGCCAGAGAGGCCAGCCTCCTCGACGATTCAGGAAATATGATCCCCGCCCGAACCTGGGACGATGTGTTCGACTACGCACGACGGATGACCCGAAGAGACGCCGACGGCAACATCAAGACCGTCGGCCTGTCGATGAACTGGACCAACTGCAGTACGATGCTCTACGCCGCCATCAAGGGCGAACAGGGCCGGATCGTCAATCCGGAGAGCGGCCTCCCTGATGTCGCGTCGCCTGAGATCCGACGGTTATTGTCCCTGACCGCGCAAGGCGCGGCCGAAGGAATCACCACCCTTGCCGCAATGTCCGACGTCAACCAGCCGCGGTCGGACCTCAAGGCCGGTCTCGTTGCGATGATCCTCACGTCTCACTCGCGCTACCTCGAGGCGTGGGAAACGCTTGGACCGAACAGCACGACCATTATGTCCGTACCCGGGATGAACGAGGGCGTTACCGGAAGCACCCGAAGCGTCGTCCTCCCCCGCACGAGCCGTGCGGTCGACCTCGCCATCGCGTTCACCGAAGAAGAACTCCTGGCCCCCTACTTCACCCGGTTCGCGTGGGAAAAGTACGGGAAGCTTCCGTGCGCCATCGACGTCTTCGACACCCTCGACGAGCCCGAGGCGCACATCCTGCTGAAGCTGGCCGAACGATCCGATCGCGACCCTATGTTCCGGGACGATCTCCCGATGGTCGACGCCGTTCGCCGAAACGTTCAGAGTTTCCTTTCAGGCCAGATGGAAATGGATCCGATGCTCGCAAGACTCGAATCCGAGCTGTCCCAGCTGAACCTGTCCGACATCCGCGAACACTTTAGGAGCCAGTAGGGAATTCAGGAATTATGAAATTCCCGTATTCCCAGCTCTGACCAACAATGTCACCCCGGCAAGCCTTTGGGCCGGGGTCCATTCTTCCTCTGGCCAAGTGGGGGGATGACAATCGAGGCCATCCGTCCACAATTTCATAATTCCCTAATTTCCTAATGCTCACCCGCCTTTCCCCATACGCCTTCGTCTTCCCCACAGCCGCCTTTCTAGCGTGCTTCGTGGCCTATCCGCTCGTGTGGTCGCTCTACCTGAGTGTGACCGACTACAACCTCATCTGGTCGAACACCACCCGGTTCGTCGGCATAGGGAACTACACGCGCGCGATCCAGGATCCCCTTTTCCGGCGGGCTCTGTTCAATACCCTTCTGTTCGCAGCGTTCCACGTCCCCATCACCGTCGGCCTGTCGCTTCTCATCGCATCCCTGGTCCAGGCGGCGGGGCGTTTCGGCCGGGTCTGTCAGACCCTGCTGTTCATCCCGGTCCTCGTCCCCGAAGCAATGGGGGCCGTCATCTTCATCTGGATCCTGTCCGAGCGATTCGGGCTGCTGAACAACGTCGTCACGATGGTCCTGGGCGAGCCATTCTTCATTAACTGGCTGGGCCAGCCTGGATGGTCGATGGCCGCCATCATCCTGACCAGCTACTGGGGCATCGGCGTCAGCATCGTCCTGTTCGTCGCCGGACTCGGCAACATCCCCAAAAGTCTCTACGAGGCCGCCTCCATCGACGGTGCGGGGCCGATCGCACGGTTCTGGCACATCACCCTGCCCGGTGTCAGGCACACCACGACGGTCGTGTTCATCCTCTCGCTCATCGGATCGCTCAAGGTCTTCGCACTGCCCAAGGTGATGACAAACGGGGGGCCTGGCGTCTCCACGACGAGCCTCTACCAGTGGGTCTTCAGCAACGCGTTCGAGTATTTCAATATGGGCTACGCCTGCGCGATGGCGTTTCTGCTGGGCGCCCTCATCATCGCAGCCAGCGCCCCGCGTCTGATCGCCTCGCGAAGGGAGGACGTGTGAGCGCCACCCGCATTGAAGGCTTCCTCGTCAAGACGCTCCTCGTCGTCTTCTGTCTGGCCTATCTCGCCCCCTTGTTCTGGGTCGGTGTGACCAGCCTTAAGTCCAACGAGGAGATTTACGACGCGGCGTCCTTTCACGTTTTCCCCCGCGACGCCACGCTGGAGCACTTCAGTCACGTGTTCAGCCAGCTCAAGGATTTCCCGACCTACTGTCTGAACACAGCCAAAATCACGACCGCCACGGTCTTCGTCGTACTCCTCGTCTGCACGATGTGCGGATACGCGCTGGCTAAACTGGAGTTTCGCGGGAAGAACGCATTTCTCTCCTTCATCCTCGTCATTATGGCGCTTCCCTGGATGGTGATGCTCACCCCGATCTATCAGCTCGAAGTCGCCCTCGGACTTCTCAACACCCTGCCTGGTCTGATCCTCCCTTACGCCGCTATGTTCCTGCCCGTCGGCATCCTGATTATGAGATCGGCTTTCATCGCCGTCCCCAGCGAGCTCCGGGAAGCCGCCCAGATGGACGGCGCCAGCGAATTTCGCATCTGGTGGAGCGTGATGCTTCCCATCGCCCGTCCGTCGATGATCGTCGTCATTCTTATGACGTTCCTCTCCTGCTGGAAGGAATTCACCTACGCCGTCACCCTCAACTCTCTCCCGAGTTCTACGACCCTCGCTGTCGGCATCACGTACCTCAAGGATGAGGCCCAATCCTGGGCCTTCGGCACCCTGTCCGCCGCCATCGTCATCGTCGTAGTGCCCCTCATTGCTGTTTTTCTCTTCCTCCAGAAACGCATCATCGGGGGGCTGAGCGAGGGAGCGCTGAAAGGCTAAGCCACACTAAGTCGCGAAGACACGAAGGGAAACCGGCGGTAGGCGGTAGGCGGTAGGC
>DJHM01000018.1 GCA_002433075.1 Latescibacteria bacterium UBA6620 | reverse complement strand
GGGATGTCCCACTGCACCTCGAGTTGCTCGAGTTCGTGCACACCTGCCGACGTCGGGAACAAGGCCACCTTCTTGAGTGTCGATCGATTGTAGACTTGACCGTCGACGACCTCCCGCCGTTGGTCCAGCCGACTGGCGTCAAACACCGTCTCCGCCCAGAAGCCGGTGAAGGAAGGTAGCTGTCCATACCTCACATTCTTGAGTTGAAAACGCGAGTAGAGATCGTAGCTCACAACAACCTGTTCACCGACGTAGACGCTTTCGTGGTCGGCTGTCGCTCGAATGAACAGGTTTTTCTCGATCTCCTGAAGTTGACGTGCATCGGGTTGTGCACCCGCATTCCGATTCGAGGATGTCCTGGGACGAGCCAGTCCCTTCACCACTTCGATCCGAAGCGCCTTGGACGCGTAGGTGCGCCCGTCGTGATTAAACCGGGCAGGGCCCAGCACATAGGTACCCGGCGCCCCGATTCTGAGGGTGTTCGTGAAGGTCACGGTATGCGTCCGTGTCATCGATCCACCGGTCACCTGAATCGATGTCGACGACGACGAGGACTGCCTCATCAGTTCGACTCCGTCCGGGAGACCAAGATCAAGGTCGGGCGATCGCACCGACGCTTCCGACACGACCTCGATCGTCAGCGAGAAAAGTTCGCCAGGCGCTACCCGGGGGCGGTCGACAGAGGCGACAACACGAATCGGCTGATCCTGGGGGGCCGCGAAACCCAGGCACGCCAACACAAGGAAAAAGAACGCGATCACCACACCTTCCCCTTGTATTCGGGCCCTGAAACCTTCACTTTATGTCGCTCCTGCGCCTCTTCCTCACGGTCCCGCATGGCATCAAGGAGACGACGTGCTTCCTCCGGTGTCAGCCGACCCTCCTCTGGTTGTGGCTCTGCCTGATCTTCAGATTCGCGTTCCGATTCCGACTCTCCCGGGTTTTCATCGTTCTGACGGTCCTGTTCGCTCTCGTTCTGCTGTTCTCCCTGCTGCTGGCTCTGTTGCTGATCCTGCTGCTGGCTCTGTTGCTGACCCTGCTGCCTCTCTTCAATCTTCCGCAGCAACTCCTCGATCCGTTCATCCTCGGGGAACCTCCGAAGCCCCTCTCGAAGGGTCGCAACAGCCTTCTCCACGTTTCCGGCGATGTAAATCTGCGCTCCCGAATGAAAAAAGACGTCCGCATTCTGAGCCCGCGCATCAACTGCAAAAACCCAGACTGCCGTGAGGATGAGCCACTTCATTCCAACACCTCCACGACATCGGCAAGATGCTCTTTCTGTAAAGAATCTGCGATGGTTTGGAGGGTACTGTTCGTGATCAGTGACAGCGCCTCTTTGTAACGGTTGGTCCTAACGAGATCCTTGGCCATCTGGCCTACCATACGTTGTCTTTCTACGATCGCGGTTGTGATTTCCAGGTTGATCTTCGTATCCAGTTGTCCGGGATCAAACTTCAGGGCAGCTTGGTATGCTTCAGCCGCTTCTACAAACTCCTGCTTCTTAAAGTAGACGTTTCCCAAATTGTGATATGCCGACGCCGCAAGCGAATCGACCGCGGATTCTGAAACCTGAATAAACAGGGCCATCGCCTCGTCGAGTGATCCACCCTGGTAGAGTGCGTCTCCTGCATTAAAGCGTAGCTCGTCGGCTTCGGGCCGATCGACCTGTGCCTCGCGATATGCAGCCAACGCTTCCGCAAACTTACCTTGATTGTAGAGCGCAGTTCCTTCTTTAACTTTGCGGGCCACAGGATCCAAGTAATCGAAGCCCAGAGTCGCATATCCGCATGCCAAGGCCAGCAAGCAGGTTGCTCGGAAACTCACGACTCAAACCTCCCCTGCCACGCGTCATCTCCACGTCGCCGATCAGACAGGAAGCTCTCGGATATCAGACAGATCAGAGCAACCGCCAGAGGCCACTGGTAACGATGACGATAACGGGACAGGGTCCTCGTACCCAGATCCTTCTTCTCCATGGTCGAAATTTGCGACGACACCTCCTCGAGGCCCACCCCTCCTCCCTGAGAGCGCACGTATCCTCCCCCGGTCAGTCGGGAGATCTGCTGGAGAGTCGATTCGTCCAGGCGTGTCTTCACGACGTTCCCCTGCTCGTCTTTCAGGAAGTCGACGCGTCTCTGCTGTTGAATCGGGATCAGTTCGCCTTCACGGGTGCCGATCCCGACGCAGAAGACTCGAACCCCCGCTTCTGCAGCCTCCCGGGCCGCCTCAAGAGCGTCGCCCCCATGATCTTCACCATCGGTGATCAGGACGAGAGCCTTGTGCTTTCCTTCCCCTTGCCCAAAAGCCCGTGTAGCGGTTCTGATCGCGGAACCGATCGCGGTCCCCTTTGAAGGAATCAGATCCGTGTCAACCGACTTGAGAAACAGCTTCGCCGCACCGTAATCCAGAGTAAGGGGGCAGAGTACGAAGCTCCGTCCCGCGAAAGCCACGAGACCGACGCGGTCCCCCTGCAGACGGTCGATGAACGATTCGATCTCGTATCGGGCACGCATCAACCGGCTGGGCTGAATATCTCGAGCCAGCATACTCAGCGAGGTGTCGAGGGCCACCACAACATCGACGCCCCGTCGCTGAACCCTATCCGTACGGATGCCGAATCGTGGCTCGACCAGAGAGAGACATAGGAAAAAGAAGAATGCCAGCATCAGTATGGCCTTCACCACCTGTCGCGGGCGGCTGGTTGCCGACGTCAACTTCCGCATCAGATCCGGGGCGCCAAACCGGGCAAGGGCTTTTCCCCGTGCGTTGAAGGACCAAGCATACAGTAACACGAAGAGGGGTATCAAGAGCAGATACCAAAAGGCCTCCGGATTCCCGAACCGCATTACGGAATCCTTCTTAGTCGCGTGTTGGCGAGCAATACTTCCACACATACGAAAAACAGACCGGGAACCAGAAGCGAAGCGAACAGCTCATCGTAGTCGACATAGTCCCTGGTTCTGATCTCCGTCTTCTCCATTTCTCCAATCTCTTCATAGATCGCTTCGAGTTTCTCCTCGCTGGTGGCCCTGAAATAGCGTCCCCCGGTCAGCTTCGCGACAGACTTAAGCGTCTCCTCATCGATCTCCACTCGGACACGGACATTTCGAGGACCGAACAAGCCCCCATCCATTCGTCTTAAGATTTCCCCCTCGCTTCCCACCCCGATCGTGTAGATGCGCACCCCCACCGCCTCGGCCGCTCGGGCGGCCGTCAGCGGATCGATTTCACCCCGATTGTTGAGCCCGTCCGTAAGCAGCACAATCACTTTGGATCGCGCGTCTGAATCTCTCAGTCGGTTGACGGCTGTTGCGATGGCCGTTCCAATGGCCGTTCCATCCCAGTCCTCCTCCGCGATCCGGACTTCGTTCAGAAATCCCAAAAAGACGCCATAGTCGAGGGTCAGTGGGCACTGGGTGTAGGCTTCGCCCGCGAACACAACGAGCCCGAGCCTGTCGTTTACTCGGCCTTCGGCAAAGTCGGCGACAACTTGCTTCGATACCTCCAGCCGGGATTTCTCGGCCAGGTCCGTGGCCTCCATACTGCTGGAAGCATCCAGTGCGAGAACAATGTCGATTCCCTGGCTCAGGATTTCTCGGCCTTCCCGGCCGGTCTGCGGTCGAGCCAGGGCCACCGAAAGCAGCCCCAAACCCACACATCTCAGAATGATCAGGACGTGCCTCATCCTGATTGCCAACGATGGCTGGATTTCCCTGAGGGATGAAAGGTCGGAGAACCTGATGCTGCCACGCTTCTGGCGTTCTCTGTGGATGTAGCGATACACCAGAACCGGCAACAAAACGAGGAGAACGAGCCACTCAGGGTTCACAAACCTGATCAAGAGGGAGGCTCCTTCACATCCTCTGGGTCGATAACGGGCTTCAGATCACCATCGAGGGCGCCCATCGTATCGAGAACACGCTGGAGGTCCTCCTTCGCCCGATCGGAGTCGGGCGTGAACTTAGCAAATTTGACGAGGTCCGCCTCCGAAAGGAACCCCTTGATGTCGGCGACTCTTCCTGACTGAAGCCCCGCCCCGACGAGATCGTTCCCTACTTCATCAGTCGTCCTCTCCATGGCCTCAACCCCAGTTCGGTCTTCGATGAACCGTCTGAGCGTTTCGGATAGGGACGTGTAGTAGGTCAGGAAGTCACCCGAATCCAGCAGACCCGCCCGCCCGACTCGGCGAATCTCCTCGAACCAGTCAGTCGGCGACACTGGCTCCGCGGCTTGGGGCCTGCGCCGTAGCAGCATCACGACCAGAAGCAAAACAAGGGCAGCGATGACCGCGAGCGCCCACCGCACCCAGGACGGCGTGAGGGCTTCGACCTCAACCGGCGGGCGAATGCCGGAGATGCCTTTAACATTGTCTGGAAGTACACTCGCCACCTGGATCCGGATGGGTGTTCCTCGAAGTTCGAGGGTATCCGATGCGGTGCCGACGACGAGGACAGTGGGCGCTGGAATCGTATAGGTTCCGGTGCGAAAAGAAGCCAACTCGATCGTGTTGGCGACCACCTCCCCTTCTCCGTCGCGGACAACGGTGGCGGGTGGCGATTCGATAACTTGGAAGACTTCCGGAAGCTGGAGATCGGGGATCAATTCGGTGGCGTCGCCGGCGGGGCGATGAAGCTCCAACTTCATCACGAATCGATCGCCAACGGTGACGGAATCCCGATCGACACTGCAGACAAATCGATACTTGTCCGCCGCGACCGCCGGTGGAGAAAGGTTTGTAGCAACCAGCATCACGATGGCAAGGAGGTTCTTCACGATACACCACATCGATCGCGACCGCGGGTCACGATCGGATTTTGGCCGCCCGAGTTTTGAAGAAGTGCATCAACGGATCGACGTAGGAAGCCGCAGTCGAAACTTCAATCATGTCGAGGCCGATTTCTCGAAACAGTTGTGTACGGGCTTCCTGTTCAGATATTGCACGTTCCGCGAAGGCGTGACGGGTCCGAGGATCCGAAGTGTCGACCAGGATCTCCTCACCTGTCTCGGCGTCCTCCAGCTCGACGATGCCCATCTGAGGAAGTGCATCTTCCCGAGGATCCCGAACTGAAACCGCAACCAGATCGTGCTTGCGGCTCGCGACCCGGAGGGCGGCTTCGTACCCGGCAGACTTGAAGTCCGACACAAGGAAGACAACACTCCGCCTCAGCGGCAATCGGTTGAGCGTGTCGAGGGGTTGAGTGAGATCGGTACGGCGGTGGGAAGGACGAAAGTACAGAAGCTCCCGAATCACACGCAGGACGTGTTTTTTGCCCTTCTTCGGTGGAATGTAAACCTCCACCTCGTCGGTAAAGATCATCAAGCCGACGCGATCGTTGTTCTGAATCGCCGAGAAGGCAAGGAGGGCACAAATTTCGACAGCGATCTCGCCCTTCATCTGGCCGACCGTGCCGAAATCGCCTGATCCGCTGGCGTCGACGAGGAGCATCACCGACAGCTCACGCTCCTCGTCGAAGACTTTTACGTAGGGATCACCCACGCGCGCAGTTACGTTCCAGTCGATCGAACGTACGTCGTCGCCGGGCTGGTAACCCCGCACTTCCGAGAAGGCCATGCCCTGACCTTTGAACACCGAGTGGTACTCCCCCGAGAATACCGTGTTGACCAGATGACGGGTTCTCAGTTCGATCCGACGCACCTTCCGAAGGATCTCAGCAGGGATCAAGGCACCTCCACGTGGTCGAGAACGCGTCGAACCACGTCCTCCGGAACCATCTCCTCGGCCTCAGCCTCGTAAGTCAGGATTACACGGTGGCGCATCACGTCCATGCCGATGGCCTTGATGTCTTCGGGCGTGACATAGCCCCGTCTCCGCAAAAACGCATGGGCCTTCGCGGCCCGAATCAGAGCGATTGAGGCCCTTGGCGAACACCCTGTCTCGATCAGTTGCGACAGATCATCCAAGCCTTCGCCCGACGGAAATCGTGTGGCGTGTACGATGTTCACCACGTAGTCCTTGATCGAGTCGTCCACATAGACGCTGTCGACCACCGCTCGGGCGCGGACGATGTCCTCCGGACGCAGGACCGCATCTACCGATGGCGGAGACCCTGACTCCATTCGGTCCACGATCACTCGTTCGTCCGACTTGGACGGATAACCGACCCGGACCTTGAGCATAAAGCGATCCACCTGAGCCTCCGGCAGAGGGTAGGTCCCTTCCTGCTCTATGGGGTTTTGTGTGGCGAGCACAAGAAACGGATCGTCCATCGAGTAGGTTGTCGACCCAATCGTCACCTGCCGCTCCTGCATCGCTTCGAGCATCGCGCTTTGCACTTTCGCGGGAGCACGATTGACTTCGTCTGCAAGAATCAGTTGCGAGAATATCGGCCCCTTTTGCACGACGAAGGAGCCCTTTGCCTGCTGATAGATGAGCGTGCCGATGAGGTCGGCGGGGAGAAGATCAGGGGTGAACTGGATTCGCTTGAAGCTCGCGCGGACCGTTGCTGCGAGAGTACTGATCGTCAGCGTCTTAGCGAGTCCGGGAACTCCCTCCAGCAGAATGTGGCCGCTGCACAACAGGCCGATCATGAGACGCTCGACCATCTGCTGCTGTCCAACGATAACCTTGCTTACTTCTTGCGAAACTCTCTCAACGAAGACGCTCTCTGAAGCAACGCGTTCGTTGATGGCTTGAACATCTGCCGAAACAGTCATGGTCCTACCGCGGGCCTTTCAGGATGTGATCGAATCGATCCACGCCTCGAGGGGCGTGTGAATGTTTTCCACGGAGATCTGTGCATCATCGACAAGCACCGAATTCGGGTAGTTGTCGATCACCATCTGGTACGCCTTGATCGCCTCATCCTTCCTGCCGGCCAAGTCGTGGATATAACCGATCATAAACTGAGCCTGATCAACGTAGCGACTCCTTGGAAACCGGTCGAGCAGGCTCTGATACGTGGCGATTGCGGTATCTCCGTTGCCCTGCGCCTGGTAGACCCGTGCCAGGGCCTGCAGGGCCACATCCGCCCGCTGATCCTCGGGGAAAATTTCAATGAAGCGGCTCAGATGAATGACCGCTTCGTGATAGTCCTCGACATCGTGTGTCGCACGCTCGCCTTTTAGGAAAAGTTCATCTGCCGATTCCTGAGCACAGCCAGCGACCAATAGGCAGGATACGGCAAACCCGCAGATGAGAGCTTTCATGATCGATCGTTCGCCTCCTGACGCATTGTTTTCAATAGACGCAACAGCCCATCGTCAGTTCCAGGGCGTTGACAGGGAGAACACCGACTTAGTCAGCCTTCCCCGACCCCTTGCTGCTACCACTTTCCTTCGATTTAGATTTTGACCCGTCCTTGCTGTCCGATCCTTTGCCCGAGTCTGCCTTCGCTCCGGCCTTGTAGCTGTCACTTCTGTAATCGGTAATATAAAAACCCGAACCCTTGAAAATGAGCCCCGCCCCCCCCCCGATCAGCCTCTGGAGCTTCAAACGACCACACTCAGGACATTTCTTGAGTGGTTTAGCCGTAATGGACTGAAACTCGTCGAATCGATGCTCGCAACTCTGGCATTCATATTCGTAGGTCGGCATGAATCCTCTCCGAAAGGTGCGAAGTTGGTCCGAAGCAACCTAATCTATGCCAGGTGTCGATTACGGTCAAGGACTATACTTAACTTCTTCTATGACAAGTGGTTGAGTCCGATTTTAGTTTTCAAGAAGGCATCACCCGTGTCGACTGGCAGGTTTTCGCTTGACAGCCGTATACTTAGAGCGTAAATTTCTAATTATAAACAAGTTATATTTAATAGTTGATTGTCCAGAACCCATTGATCAACCCCTGCCAGGAGCCCATCCGTCAAGGCCAACGGTGAGGAAAGCGACGTCCCCACAAACGCTTCCGACCGATCCGACAATGGATCTCATCTGAAAGATCGCGATCGTCATACGATCGAAATCAGGCTCCCCAGGGAGAGTCTCGATCTGACCTTCCAGGTCGCCTCCCAGGCAACGGACAGCAAATGCAAGCTGATCGCTTTCCTTTCGCCAAAAAGGGGGGCGGGAAAAACTGTTCTCGGGACAAACCTCGGCAAAGTTCTCCAAAACAGCGGCTACAACGTACTTCTTCTGGACTCTGATTTTGCTACCAAGAGTCTGACCAACCTGATCTTTCCCGGCCGGAAGGTGATCGCCGAGGGCCGCACTTCCTATTACAAAGCTCTGCTCGGTCTGGATGGCCTCAGGATCAAGAGCTGGCTCGAAGGCCTCGAAGAGGCCGTCCTCAACCTCGATCGAACGCCGTCAGGTAAAGCGATCAATATCCTGCCGTCCTACTACTCTAAGGAACAGCAGTCGAACGTCAACAACAGCCTGTTCCTGCGTGAGTACCGCAGCCACAATCTCAGCTACGTAGTCGAACGCTTCAGCCTCCTCGTTGGCGCCCTGAAGGAAATGAACCGCTACGACTACATCATTGTGGATTGTGCCTCCGCGTTCGATGACATCGGTCTGGCAGCGGCGATCCTCTCACCCTTCGTCGTGGTGGTTTCTGAAGCCGACGACATCTCCTTCGAGGCGATGGACGAGACGCTCGGATACACGATTTCGTTCGCCATGTCGAACACCCACGACGGCGACTACAACATCAAGCAACCTTTCATCGCTTTGAACAAGGACCCCCACCTCCGACCCGGAGAAAAGACGAGCCGTCGTGCGGCGATCCATTGCAAGTACATCCCCGACATACACAAGAGTTTCGGTAAGCGATCTTTCCTCGTCCCCGATCTTATCGAAGACGTCGAATTCGAGTACCAACTTTACAGGCTCCGGCGTCGGATATCTGAATGGAGCACAGGTCCGAACGAAACATTCACAGAAGCAGCCTATCAGCGTGTGCTTCAATTGGAAAAGATTCGAAACCAACAGATCGAACGCTACTGGAACGCCGACCTCCAATACCGTAAGCGGAACGTGATGTTTGGACTCACCGTCCTGTTGATCGTGTCGATATGGATCGGCGTCTTTGGCTATCTCCAGCCGGCCCTGACCGCGATGGCAGCGGCGAGCAGCGGCATGGGCATCTTCCTGTCTTCGGTGATTCTGTATCGCGTATGGGAGTATTTCGAGAAGGGTATACGAGCGCTCAAACACGAGCTCTACATCGACGTCAATGAAACGTCCGAAGAGCATCGCCAGTTCGTGCACGGGTTAGGAAATCTGATCAAAGCTAGAGAAAACGGCCAGACAGGCGCCCTCCACAAACAGAGCTCAGGGTCCAGAGCGAACAGAGGAGAAGGCCCAAGGGCCTGTATCAACCTGACTGGGTAGATCGATGATCAGGGCGCCTCTTTCACCAGAGGCGCCCTTTTCTTTTTGTGTTACGCCGCCACTCCACCAAGCCGACGAGAGCCGGCCCTGCCCAGACGAGCCACGCAACCCAAGTGGATTCCCGCCAGACTCCCACCATGCCGTATTCAATCAGCACGTGATGTGAGATCGCAGCAGATCCAGTCAGTGCGATCGCCCAGGCCTGCGGAAAAAAAGGCAGGAAAGGTACGATCCAGAGCGCATACCAGGGGTAAAAGGTCGGCGATAACAGAAGGTAGGCCACGATCAGCGCCAGAAATCCGGACGGCGCCGGGACACCCGACAGGGCGAGTCCGAATGCAAAGAGGGCGAAAAAACCGAAGAGGATCATCCTGGCGATCGTTCCGTCACCAGCCACATTCAGCACCGCTCCGAAAACCAGCCCGTTGAACTCCCACTCGACCAGGTAGGTGTCCAGGGACCCCAGTACTCCCGCGCCCGAAAGGATATGCGGCAGGTAGAAGACCACGCACGTCGCACAGAAAACGGCTGGGACCACCCAACCTCGAGGGTGCAGCATGGCCCTCAGACGACGTTGAAGGTCAGCGTCCTCCCCCGATGTCGACCAGCGCCACAGCAGCGGGAAGGCTGCTGCGGGCACGATTTTTACGAGCGTGGAGAGGGCCAGCGCGAAAGCCGCTCTGCCGGGGCCACTGACCTGACCGTAAAGAAGACAGAGCACAAGGACCGTCGCCCCAACAACATCCACGTGCCCCTCCATTCCTCCTTCGGTCAGCAAGAGGGGGTTCCACAGGTAGAGCAGGACTGCGCGTTGATCGAGCCCATACGTGCGCAGCAGACCGACGATGAACCACGCGCCAAGAAGATCGAACACGATGATCCACACCTTGACCGACCAAAGGGAAGCCCGGGGATACGCCGCGATACGAAAGAACAACTGGCTTGCCGGAGGGTAGATCGTTGGCAGGTGAGCGTGGTTGACCCGCGTCCGGTCCCCCTCGATTCTGACGGCCACGTCGGCTGGTATTGCATCGGGAGGGAATCGATAGGGATCAATGCCCGCTTTCTGTACAGCCCCGTCCCACACGTACCGATGGATGTCATCGGATAGCGAGGGCTCAATCAGAAGTACGGTTAGACGAAAAAGAACACCGAACAGGAGGATTGTGTGAAGCGACGCCGAGCTTCGAATCCGAACTGCGAAGAGATAAGAGAAAAATGAGACTGCGAAGCAGAAAAAATAAAGATAGACGTTCTGCCGAAGATCGCCCGCCCCAAGAAGCCCGAGTAGCCCCCCCTCGATCAACGCGCCGGCAACGAGGATTCCGAACGAGCGGTTGATCATAAGGCTCTGAGCGACTCAAGGTGACCCTCGTCACCCAGGGCGATCAGAACGTCGCCTTCTTCGATCTCAACGGACGCGATCATCGCCCCTCCGGAACGATCCACACGTGGACGACCATCTGCGCTTTGAATGCCGATGGTGATTGCCCCGGTCTCATGGCCGATGCCCGACTCACGCAGCGCGCACCCCACCATGGGACTGCCGGGACCAACGTGAACCTCCTCCAAGCGCATCGTGATGTCGCCGCCCTCGACGACAACATCGAGGAATCCATCACGCTCGGGCGGAGGATGACCGAGGCGATCAGACCTTTGGCCCCTCGATACCGGCTTCGAGCAGGGTTTCTTCTTCAGCGTCTCCTTGGACGAACAGCACTGATTCATCCCGCCCCATTTCGGATTCCTCTGGACTCCGTTCGACGATGACGAAAGGTTTGTCTACGTGTCGGAATTCCAAGGCGACCTCTTTCCCCACAACACCGCATCCACAGATGCTGTAGTGATCGCTCAGGGAGGCAATCGATCGTTCCATGCGTCGTCCTCTCACAAGCTGCAGAATCTGGCCTTCGAAAATGAACGAAAGCAGCGTGGTTACGGAATAGCCAGCCGTTCCAATGCTGAACAACAAGAGCAGAATCGTGAAATGACGGCCCGCCGGAGTAAGCGTGTTAACCTCGCCATAGCCTACCGTGGTTACCGTAATCACCCTCATGTAAAGGCTGTCTGCGATGGACCATCCTTCGATCGTTGCATATCCAAAAGTTCCGCCGACAACCAACCCAATCAGCAGAACGATCGCGATGGAGAATCTCATCACGGGTCGGATGGTCAGCGCTTTCGCCCTGCGGTTTCCGATCGTGGCCTGGCAAGACGGTACTTTAGAATCTTGTCGGGCAACATGTCGTTGATCAGTTCTCTGCTCTCTCGGTCCAACGCCCAGTAGTCGGGAATCCGATACCGTCGACCGTCCGAAGAAGCAACGACGATCGACGGAGGCGTGTCGCCATTCAACGCATCTCTGCTAGCAATCCTGAATTCAGCCTGCCCCCTCTCTGTCTCCACCACCCACTTGCTTCCCGCTCCGATCCGTTCCACAGTCTGAATGAGATGAACCGTGAGTACGAAGTATTGCTCTCGCAGCAGGTCTTCCAGCAGAGTTCTTGAAGTGCGATCCATGCCGTCCATGTTTTCAAGCAGGCCGACCTCGTGCCCCAAGCCATCGAGGAAACTTACATAAGCCCCCGGCTGGCTTTGGGGAAACACGCTGACAACTCGGTGCACATCGTAAGCCTCCTCCTCCCCGGCCACCCGAAGGGTGAAGGTCTCGCCCTGCTTCTCAAATGTAATCTGATCAGCGGTCAGATTCATTAACGTTCCTCGGCAACCGGAATGAAGAGTGCTCGAACTGCGTTTGAGATGAGCGAGAGCACCAGGGGGGGGCGAACGAGTTGCTTTACCGCTTCAGATAGCGCGTATCAGCCCGTCGACGCAGAGCGCCATATCATCCCAACTGATTTGGGTCTCGTGAATTAAAATATGGGTGAGAGCTTTGCGGGAAGATGATGCTATCGATACTGGAGCGGGGTGTTGTCCTTTTCCGCCGTAGTTCGCAGAGGGAGCTGTCGGCCTACCCCTACTGCCGTGGGACTGCACCCAACGATGGGCTAGGACGTGGCAGTTTCAGGGCTTACCTTGCACGGAGACGTCTTCGGGGGGGATCGATCCGCATCACAATCTGGCCGTTGCGGAAGGCTCGAACCGTACCCGTCGTTTCGGACACCGCAATCGCGATGGCATTCAGCTGCTTCGTAATCGACGCTGCCGCGACGTGACGGGCCCCCAGCCCCTTTGGCAGGGTGACGCCTTTAACGTCAGAGGCGATGTAACGACCCGCCGACAGGACAACCCCGTTGTTCTGAACGATGAAGGCGCCGTCCATTAAGGCAACTTCCTTGATGCCTTCCCGAATGTCTGGATTCGTGATGTTCTTCTCACGCTCGGAATAGCCACGGAACGGGTCGAACGTCATGGGGCGCGAATGACGCATCACGCGCTCCGCATCCCCGATCACGAACAGAGTGCCCACCGGGTCACCTTCTCGGCCCTCTTGCCCGATGTCCACGGCGATGTCCAGTAAGGATTTCACCACCTCGATGTGCAGGTCACCCGCAAGCTCTGCAATACTGTCCGGGTGGTAACCTTCGAACCCTTTGCTCGTATCCACAACGATCAAGGAGTCCACGCCACGCCGTTCGTAGAGCCCGAACAGGCACACCAGCCGACTACCTCGCTTGATGTACCCTCCCTCCATGCCCAAGACGATACCCATGCGTACTCGCTCGAAATGGGATGTATCGTCCGGTCTCAGGTCGTAGTGGATCCGCCAGATGCCGAGAGCTTCGGTATCCAGCAAGAAGCGGGGGCTGGAGGTTACAACGAGGATCTGTGCGTCCCGGCTAAGAGATTCTAGGGCGCGCCGGTTGATCGCCCCATCTGCCAGGATCAGGATGAGGTCTGCTTTGACACGTTTGGCTAACTCGTCAGCTGATGCCAGCATCTGGCCGGGTAGGGCCGGTTTTTTCGAGCGGCTCAAACGACGGAATCTCCCCATTCGTGCCGGTGGCCTACCGCTTGAGGAAACGACGACGACGACCGAACTGGGGGAGGGCCGTCGATTCTTCTGCCGATGATAAGTCGTCCGTGGAAGGTCGGGAAGAATCTGCAGCCGGTCGCGGAGTGCTCGCGCCCTCGACCACGAGGTAGGTAGCGGGGACCTCACGCGCCAGAACCGTCGGACCACAGTCGTAGAAAGCCACCCCGTTCGCGTGGGCCTCGAGGGCGTAAACTCGAATCACCGTGTCCGTGTCTCGACCCAGTTGTCCGGCGATATCGGCGTCGTACGAAAGATGCACATACTGTCGATCGCCGGGAGTCAACCCGTCCGCCAGAATTCGGTCCAGATGTTTGCTCGGTGCACCTTTATATAGGGATTCCGGCGGCTCGAACGGATCCTGGCCCAGGTCGATCGCAAAACTATGACCGTATCGTGCGCGAATCCTGCCTTCGACGATTTCGAACCGCTGCTTTTCCGTTGCGTTGACAACGTTCTCAACGTCGGAGGCACTGATTCGTTCATCTCGCCCCTGAAGAGCGCGGACGACCTCTTCGAGGTCGGCGAATCCGTGGGCATCTACCTGAACATCGAATTCCTGAGGACGATGGCGCAACATGAGCGACAGCATCTTGGAGACCCGAACCGTCATGGATCTGCCTTGCATTTGTAGGCCTTTCTACTTCGAGGGAAATACCTCACACGAAGGGGCGTTTGATTGTAGGCCAGCCCCCACGCGAAGTCAAAGCGACTCAGATCGGATCGCGGTACATCTCCGGCTCTTCGAAGCGACCATATTGTGCGAGAAATGTAAGGAACACGCTGCCCGTCGGCCCATTCCTCTGCTTTCCGATAATCAACTCCGCCACACCTTCTTGGGTATTGCCTTCTTCGTCTGTAATGCCGTAAACCTCCGGCCTGTAGAGAAAGGCAACCACGTCGGCGTCTTGCTCGATACTGCCCGATTCTCGAAGGTCCGATAACCCCGGACGCTTGTCGGGACGTTGTTCGACAGCTCGGGAAAGCTGAGCGCACGCCAAGACAGGAAGATCCAGCTCCTTGGCCAGAGCCTTCAACGAACGAGAAATATGTGCGATTTCCTGCTCCCGATTGTCGCTGCGTCCACTGGTCGTCATCAGCTGGAGATAGTCAACAACGATCATTCCGATCTGGTGTTCAGACTTTGCCCGACGCGCCTTGGCTCTCATCTCCATTACCGAGATGCCGGGTGTATCGTCGATGTAGATTGGAGCCTCGACCAACTTGCCCGTCCAGGCTGCAAGCCGTTGCCATTCCTCGTCGGTTAGCCGCCCCGTCCGCAGCCGGTGGTTGTCTACCCTTGCCTCGGCAACAAGTAGCTTCTGCGCGATCTGCTGAGTGGACATCTCGAGAGAGAAGAACAGAACAGGAACACCCCCCCGAACGGCGGCGTTCCTAGCCATGCACAGTGTGATCGAGGTCTTGCCCATGGAAGGTCGCGCCGCAAGGATCACCAGGTCCGCACGTTGGAGCCCTGCCGTGTATTCGTCCAGATCCGCGTAGCCCGTTGTCACACCGGTCAGGTTACCCGGGTTTTGATGAGCCCTTTCGATCGCTGCAAACGTTTCACCCATGACCGATTCGAGCGACACCACACCGCTGCCAAGTTCACGCTCCGCGATCTGAAACACACGTTGCTCGGCGCGATCAATCACATCCCGAATGTCTTCAGTTTTCCGATAGCTTTCCTCGACCGTCTGTGTAGACGCATCAATCAGGCGACGCCTCAAGGCTGCTTCGAGTACGATCTTCGCGTGGTATTCCGCATTGACGGCGGTGGCCATTTCTCCGGCGATCGAGGCGATCGTTGCTGCTCCGCCGATCTCATCCAACCCTCCTTTGCGGGACAGCTCCTCCGAAACCGTTACCTGGTCAGCCGGCTCCCCACGCTCATAGAGCGTCAGGATCGATCCGTAGATCTTCCGATGTGCCATGTTGTAGAAGGCCGACTCATCCCCCAGCGTCTCCACTACGCGGCTGATCGACTCATTATCGAGTAGCATCGCCCCCAGAACGGCCTTCTCGACCTCGATTTCCTGTGGAGTCACTCGATCCTGTGCCGGGCTTTGCTCTCTGGTCGGCTGGCCTACCGACATTCGAACCCTCTATAGTTTGACACCATCATACTCCAGTCTGAGCCGTTTCAAGTCTTCCCACGTAGGGCGCTTCCACTGCGGGTTCCGAAGGAGAGCGGCAGGATGATAGGTTGGTACGAGCTTAACGCCCTCGTAGTCGTAAACCTGACCGCGAAGTCGGCCCATGCTGGTCGTCGTCCGCAACAAGGTCTGTACGGCGAACCTGCCCAACGTACAGATCACGCGGGGTCCGACAATTTCGATCTGTCGCTTCAATAGAGGCTCGCAGGCCGCGATTTCGTCGCCTTGCGGGTCCCTGTTTTGGGGTGGGCGACACTTGATCACGTTGGCGACATAGACGTCCTCACGACGAAAGCCGATAGCCTTGATCATTTTTGTAAGAAGCTGACCGGATGCACCTACGAAAGGGAGTCCCTGTCGGTCTTCCTCGTGACCGGGCGCTTCTCCCACGAACATCACGTCGGCATCGGGCGCTCCTGCGCCAACCACTACGTGCGTGCGCCCGTTGCAAAGACCGCAAGCCTGACAGTCTGAGATCTCTTCGGCGAACGCAACCAGCGCGTCGTGTTGCGTCGTTTCCTTGGACTCAATCTTCGGGTCGGCCAACGCGGGCCCCGAGCCCAGGGGCAAGGTTAACACTCCCATCTCGGCCTGGAATGAGAGAAAATCCCGAATGACCTCTACATCGTTCGAGTTTTTAGTGTTCACCGCTCGCCCCAGACAGTCGCCATCCAGTCCAGGATGCGATCCCCTACATCGTGTTTGGACATAAGGGGCAGCGCCTCGCTGCGATCTCGATCGATAAGAGTCACGACGTTGGTGTCGACCCCGAAACCCGCGCCCACGTTGTTCAGATCGTTGAGCACGATCATGTCCAGTTGCTTGGCTTCGAGCTTGGCCTTCGCGTTCGCTTCTGGATCATCCGTTTCCATCGCGAACCCGATGACGAGCCGGTCTCCCTTCCTGGCGCCGAGGTCGACCAGGAAATCCTCCGTCGGTTGGAGATCCAGGCGCAGCCCCTCACCTGACTTCTTGATTTTACCCGAGGCAACCGACTCTGGTCTGAAGTCCAGAACGGCAGCTGTCATGATGAGCGCATCGGCGGATGCGAAGGCCTCACGTGTCGCACGGTCCATTTCCGACACCGAGCGGACTCGCAGCACATCGACACCGGTAGGCGGCGACAACTCAGTCGGCCCGCTGACGAGGGTGACCTCTGCACCACGCGCACGTGCCCGGTCGGCGATCGCGTAACCCATCTTCCCTGTCGAGCGGTTCGTAATGAAACGAACCGGGTCGATGTCCTCCTCGGTCCTTCCTGCAGTAACGACAATCTTCCGATCGCACAGGTCCAGCGTTTCACCTGATAACAGGGTCATCGCGGCTTCGACGACTGCCTCCGGTTCCGCCATCCTTCCCATCCCACTCGCGCCGGAAGCCAGGGCCCCCGTCTCGGGACCAATGAATGTATACCCACACCCGCGAAGGGTATCCAGATTCCTTTGTACGGGAGGATGCTCGAACATGGACGTTTCCATGGCCGGTGCAGCCAGCACGGGGCGATCTGTCGCCAGGAGGATACAACTCACCAGATCGTCGGCCAACCCGTTCGCTGCCTTCCCCAACAGATCTGCCGTGGCGGGGGCTACCACCACGGCATCGGGCCAGCCGGCGAGTTCGACGTGCAGAACGTCCGGGTCCCCGGCTTCGGGGAAGAGTTCGGTATGAACTCGCTGGTGTGACAGCGCTTCGAAAGTCAGAGGCTGAACGAAACGGGTGGCCGCGCGGGTCATAGCGACACGCACGTCGACGTCCGCACGCTGCAATCCTCGAAGCACCTCCACCGCTTTGTAGGCGGCGATCCCGCCCCCTACACTAAGAAGTACTTTCTTCCGAATCTTCGGACTCGCTTCCTTCACTCGACTCTCTCGTGATTTCGATCTTTCCATCGGCGATTCGAGCAAGTGAAACCGTCGTGATCTTCTCGACCCCATCGGGAAGATCGGAATTCAGACGGCTCTGGTTGAGGCGTCTTGACTCCCGAGAAGCCAGCATCACCGCCTCATAAGGATTGATGCCTGTGTCGACAAGCTCTTCTGAATAGAACGTCTTAGCCACGTCATTCTCCTCTGTCGGATTCATGTAAACCTAAAGCACGGAAAGTCCAGGTGTTGCGCTCTGTTCTCGACCCCTCGGCGGTCAGGACACATTTTACTTCATTTACGGCATCCTCAAGACGCCGATTCAAGATCACGTAGTCGTAGTCAGAAGCATGTTCCATCTCGCGATGCGCGCGCTCAGTTCGCATTTTCAGAGAGGCCTCCCCTTCGGACCCGCGATTCGACAACCTCTTGGACAACTCCTCCATCGACGGAGGCAGGACGAAGAGGCTCACACAGCAATCCTCCAGCAGGTGTCGCCACGTTCTGGCGCCCTGGACGTCCACATCGACGAGCAAGATTCGAGCGTGTTCGAACACCTCTATCACAGCATCGATCGTTGCCCCATAGCGGTAACCATAGACTGTGGCGTGCTCCATATACGCGCCCCGTTCGACCCCCTCCTCGAAGGCGCCTTCATCCACGAAGTGGTAGTCAACACCATCTACTTCAGCCTCCCGGATCGGGCGGGTTGTTGTCGTCACGCAGGGAGCGACATCTGGGCACTCCTCGATCACGGCCTCACAGATCGAAGTCTTGCCGACACCGGAAGGGCCCGAAACGACGAACGCGAACCCTCCCTGGCTGTCCATGATACGCTCCC
This sequence comes from Latescibacteria bacterium UBA6620, assembly GCA_002433075.1. Taxonomy (GTDB): domain Bacteria; phylum Latescibacterota; class UBA2968; order UBA2968; family UBA2968; genus UBA6620. The sequence goes on along the minus strand of DJHM01000018.1, from coordinate 97,234 downwards.
GAACCAGATTGCGATGCGTTGCGATCGTTGCTGGCTCACTCAACATTGAGGGCCTGCTCCTTGAGCTTTTCGATCTCTTCCTTGATTTCAACGACCAGGTGGGCGATCTCAGCGTCGGAGGCTTTTGAACCAATCGTGTTGGCTTCTCGCAGCATTTCCTGAAGCAGAAAGCTCAGACGTCGCCCTACGGCTTCGGATTGATCCAGAGCGGCCTCAAATTGGTCGTTATGACTCCTAAATCGGACGCATTCTTCCGTGATGTCACCCCGTTCGGCGATCAGCGCCACCTCGGTGAGCAGTCGCCCGGCGTCAACCTGGCCGGGCTCGAGCAACGCTTCCAGTTTTTCTTCGAGTCGCTTGCGTGCGCTCTCTGTACGTCCTGGGGCAAGTTTTTCGACTTCGGCCACGAGGTCACGCAGCCTGGCCAGGCGCCCACCGAAATCTTCCGCCAACTTGGCGCCCTCGGCCCGTCGCATTGCCACGCACTGTTCTGCGGCGGCGACGCAGGAAGGTTTCAACACCAGCCACGCCGCCTCAACATCGATCGAAGCCGTATCGAACATAAAGACGTTCGGTAGCCCGGCAAGGCCCGCGATCGTGACGTCGCCCAGGACTTCTTCACGGTCTTTGAGTTGCCGAAGTTCGGACAGGTAGGCCCCGACGACCTCCTCGTTCAAGCGGGGTAAGCCCTGCCCATTCAGGTCGCCTTTGGCGGACACACTCACATCCATACGACCCCTTTCGAACGATTCCAACACCAGCTCCTTGATGCGAGCTTCCAGTTCGTTCAAAAATCTGGGCAAGTGTACGGATACATCCCCGTATCGACCGTTTACGGTCCTGATTTCGACTGAGAAACGGAGCCCATCGGCGTGAGCTTCCCCCTTGCCGAAACCTGTCATGCTGCTGATCATTCAGCGATCGCCTCGATAGATCCTAAAAAAGGCCAGCCCGAAATGGATAAATCTACCGTTCTGCGTTATCTCTGTCAAACTTGCGCCCCAGTCTTCACAGCCAGCTGCCTGCTCTGGCCAACCTCCGCGTGGCCCGATGAGGATCTTCCCCGCAACACGATCACCACACGGGTAAAGGAGGTCCGGCAGCTTTCCAATAGTTCAGACGCTCCCTACGTTGTCTATCTTCACGATGCAAAAGAAGATAGGGTTCTGCCCATCTGGATCAGCTCGGGTCAGGCTTTATCGATCGCAAGCGTGCTGAACAGCGACCCCTTCCCACGTCCACTCACGCACGATCTCATGTCAGCGATACTCGCAGCAACGGAATCCCAGGTTGAGAGTATCGTCATCGATGCACTTAGCCCCCTGGGCAACGAAACGAGCGGGGGCACCTACTTCGCGACGCTGACAATGACCACCTCCTCGGGTCGTCGTCTAAAACTCGATGCTCGTCCCAGCGATGCAATGGCACTGGCTGTCCGGATCGGGCTGAGCGTGGAAGTGGCCCAGATCATTATGGAGCGAAACAGCCTCGCTCTCGAACCGACCGAGGATCCACGGAAACCCGACGTCGCGGACCCCTACTACTGACGCAGCAGGGCAGACAGCGCCTCCGCATCGTGAACCGGGCTCGAACAAGCCCGGCTCCGACACACATATGCAGTAGCCTTTCCGTCGACCATCCCTCTCCCCGCCGCCGTAGGATGTCTGCCATCGCCGTCCGGTCCCGCGTGAGTCACGATCAGGTTTGGGATTCCGGTCCTCCAGGCCGCGCTCTCCAGCGTCTTCAAATCAGCATCTCCATCGTTCCCCGCCAGAACCAGCTCTGTGGGCCCTCGCACAATGAAGTCCGCAGCCGTCAACATCTGACCGAAGCCCGCGGGCATCTCTTTCAGAAATGGCAGGTAAAGTCGTACGGTGTCCTCGGCGTGAGTGCCCAGGCTGGTCTCTCCCTTGAGGGTTGCGAACCGAAGAAGGGCAACGGCAGCCACCGCATTGCCGGACGGAGTGGCGTTGTCGTAGGGATTCTTGGATCGCACGATCAAAGACTCGTGATCCTTCCCTGTGTAGAAGAACCCTCCCGCCTTTTCATCCAGAAACTGATCTACCATGACCTCGGTCAAGGTCCCTGCCTCGTCGATCCAGTGGTCGTCCCCTGTCGCCTGATACAGATCGATCAGACCGTTCACGAAACACGCGTAATCATCGTGATAGGCATTGAATCGGCCGCAACCTGCCATGTGACTGTGCCACAGCCGACCGTCATCTTGGCGCATATTCCCGAGGACGAAGGTCGCGGCCTCGCACGCTGCATCACTGAACCGAGTATGACCCAACACACGCGCACCCCAAGTCAAACCCGAGATCATCAGCCCGTTCCAGTTCACCTGGATTTTGTCGTCCCTGCCCGGTGCAACCCGGTGCTCGCGTGCCTCTCTCAGAGCAACCCGGCATCTCTCAACCGTCTGCTCCAGGCGGCTCGTCTCCATCCCCAGACTGTGAGCCACAGACTCCGCGTCCTCTGGAATGTTCAGGATGTTTCGGCCCTCGAAATTTCCATTTTCCGTGACATCGAAATAAGCACAAACAATCTGTGCGTCCTCATCGCCTACCACGGCCGCGATCTCCTCGGGCGACCAAACGAAGAATTTACCCTCCTCGCCCTCGCTATCGGCGTCCTGCGTCGAGAAGAACCCACCCTTGGCCGAGGTCATTTCACGCAGGACGTAATCGAGAGTCTCTACCGCGACCCGTTCGTAAAGCGAGCGGCCTGTCACTGCGAAGGCGCGACAGTATAGGGTGGCAAGCAGAGCATTGTCGTAGAGCATCTTCTCGAAATGAGGAACCAACCATCGCGAGTCGACCGAGTAGCGATGAAATCCACCACCCAACTGATCGTATATACCTCCCGTAGCCATCTTGTCCAGGGTCAGCGTCACACAGTTGAGAGTATCTGTATCCCCCGTGGCGACGAAGTGATCGAGCAGGACAGTCAGGTTCGTGGCATTCGGGAATTTGGGCTGAGTGCCAAACCCCCCGAACCGCGTATCCACATTCTGCGAGAGTTTGATCGCCGCCCGGGGCACAAGTCCGTCATCCAACTCGTCGCCTTGCGCTGAGATTCGACTTAGCCGCTCCAAACCCTCGATCATCCGTTGACCGGACTTTTCCACATTTTCGCGCTTGTCGTGGTACGCGGCTGCGACGCTCTCGAGCACCTGGCCAAACCCGGATCGACCGTAACGGCTTTCAGGCGGAAAGTACGTCCCGCCGTAAAAGGGCTTTCCATCGGGCATCAGGAAAACCGACATAGGCCAACCGCCCTGCTGGGTCATCAGCTGTACCGCGTTCATATAAATTTCGTCGACATCGGGACGTTCTTCACGATCGACCTTGATGTTTACAAAGTGTCTGTTCATGATCGCTGCGATGGACTCGTTCTCGAACGACTCGTGAGCCATGACGTGGCACCAGTGACAGGCAGAGTACCCAACGCTCAGAAAGATCGGCAGGTCCTGCTGACGTGCAGTGTCGAAGGCCTCATCGCCCCACGGGTACCAATCAACGGGGTTATCCGCGTGTTGCAGAAGGTAAGGACTGGTCTCAGTGGAAAGTCGGTTTCGCGACACACCCACTCGCTATCGGAAGCTGAGAGTTGTTCGGATAGGTCGGCCCAGCATGATCTTGCGCATCCGGGGTACACGCCAGGCATCCCAGCGGTCCGACCACGTGTAGATATCGCCAGTAGGCCGCGTACGAACCACCCTTCCACCCGGCAATACAGCCTCAATTTGAAGGTTCCCGATCGTACTTGCCTCGACACCTGGGGCATCGATTTCGATTCGATTAACCAGATCGAGGCGAGCCAGTGCAGCCTCGGGGAGATCCATCCGCCTCGGTGCGAACTGAGCACCATGGGGCAGATCCCCCACGAATTCTCCGTTCAACCTGACCTGCTTTCCTGGGCGCATGGCATCCCACGCGCAGAACCGGAGATACGCACGACGAAGGTGAGGAATGTCGCGATAGATCAGGCGCGCATCTTCCGGGTGCGTCAGCTCCCAGATCTGATGGGGCATGCCGGACTGTCGAAACGACACCACGGACTCGACACCACGGTTGAGATGATGCCATCGGACTTCAACTCGATCCTCCTGGACCTGAACGATGAACCACCCAGGTGCAGTATTCTCGAGATAGCCTGACCACGACCACAGCACTTCGTCCTCACCGACCAGCCGTGCCTGCACTCGGTTTAGTGGAGTCGGCAGTTCTTCGGGTAACCCGATCGGGGCTCCCATGCACTGAAGAACCGGATAGCCAGACGTTGTCTTCAGCATCATGCTCTGGTTGTGGGTGTGACCACAGAAGTAGGCATCGACCGCGTAGATGGACAACAGGCGCGCCAGGTCGCTCGAGAATTGCAGATTTGAGAAGAAAGCTCTGGAGACGGGCCAGACCGGATGATGGGCAAAGACGAACAACCGCAGATCGCTCGCGACCGAATCGGAAAGAATCCCCTCGAACCAACCCCTCTGCACATCGCCATCACCCCACGTAGTGGAATCGAGAACAACAAACCGACACCCCCCGATCTCGAACGAGTAGTAGGAACGATCAACCTCCATTCCAAGCACACGTTCGATTCGAGGCAGCACGTGGGTCTCGTAAGCTGGGCTCGGGTCATGATTTCCCCGGGCGAAGAGAAGCGGCAAGTCGTGACTAGAAAAGAAGCGAACCGCTGCGGCCAGTTCTTCCGGCCGCACGTTCGCCCCCTGGCCCTCGGCAAGATCGCCTGTCAGAAGTACGAACGCGGGCTCAGCCGACCGCAGGGACTCCATCATCGGAGTCAGAGCGTAATCGACGTTCTCAACATACTTGCCTGCATCGAGCGGTCTCGTACCTGGCGCCTTCCAGGCAAACTCTCGCTGAGCGGGAATGTCTGCGAAATGGGTGTCCCCAACAACGGCAAAGCAAAACGGAGGAGTCACCGCTTCAATCCGTTCGTTCAGAGAAAGCTCCCTTGTTGTATCTTGACGTCATTGGGCACACGCCCCTACCCTCTTGGCGATCGCCACGGTGCCCTGAGAGAATGCGGAAGGAGATCCGGGTGGGCCCATCTGTCTGTATTTTGAGCTGCAGCCTCTCGGACAATAGTCGCAGCCGACTGTTATGTCGTCACGCCGACTCGGTTCTGAAAGCCACGAATCGCCCTTCAACCCTGGTGGACCTGAAGGATCACCGCATCCTGCCCCACGGCATGGAAGGTAGCCAAGGCATTGACGACATCCGTAACGACCTCGTTACAGCCGGTGGCATCCTCATAGGATTCCCCATCTACAACCATACGATGAACAGCAGCCTGAAGGCCGTCATCGAGCGCTTCGGTCGGGCGATGGAAAATAAGGTGGTCGGTCTCATGATGGCGGCAGGTGGAAGATCCAGCTACATGGGCAGCCTCGACGTTGCTGCCAGTCTGATGTTCTACTTCAGAACGTGGATTGTCCCTCGCTCCGTTTATGCCACCTCAGACGACTTCGAAGAGAATCGAACCAGAATCGTAAATGAAGAGGTATCCGAACGCGTCGAAGAGCTAGCTCGAACGGTTACCGTAAAAGCGTGGCAACACACCCAACCCAGTCCTTACTGAGTAACCCCACAACTCATATATAAGAAAGCTGCCCGGGCACGACGAACCTGCCCGGGCAGCTTTTTCCGTTTCACGCCAAACTTAGAATGCGACCGAGGAAACCGCCTTGGAAATCAACGCGATCGAAACGGACGTCATGCCGATCAGACCCATTCCACAGGAATAACCGGCCAGCAGAATGGGCGTGTAGGCTTTCCACTTGGCCTCCCCGAATCGCTTGGAGAAGTAGTGTCGTCCGAGCAGTGCACCGATGAACTGGAGCAAGATCAGGTGAGGGAACTGAGAGAGGGAGCCGACGAATCCGAAGAAGATCAGCGTCGGGGCCTTGAGTGCCACAAGGACCGCATAGAACGCACCACCCGCCAGGAACCCCGAGACGACCAGTTCCCATTTGATGATTTCCTTCAGCAGCCCGACACCAACGGCCCCACCGCTCGAGTCTCCAGGGAGAGTGGACTTGAGCCACAGTGTCTGCATGGTGGCATCGAACGGCCACAAGAGCTGCACGTATGGGTAAGTACTGGAGGGGATGGGTTCGAGTCGCCAGATGAACTCCCAGAACAAGAAGCTGCAGGCGAAGACGACAACCGTAGTTACCGCCGTCAGCTTCACGTAACTCACGAACTTCGTCTTTGTGAGCTCCAACTGCTTGTAAGTCCTCACCGCCGTGCCGTGATCGTGAATGGGAAGCGGAGCGAACCAGGCCGAAATCCCCTCGTAGCCGGAGAAGATGATGGCCGCCTGCCGCAGATAAGGGATGGAGGCGCCGTAGGGCGAACCCGTCAATCCAATCATCCGGGCCCCGATGTAAGAGGAGATAGGCGTATAGATGAACCCGAAGAACGCCAGCCAACCCCAGTGAAACTCAGGAACCAGAATCTGACACAGAATCACGAAACCGATCGTTGCCACCACCCACGCCGTGAGTGCCGAAACCATCGAAACGTCCCCTCGTCCCTCAGGCAGTTCCTCGGTCAGATTCCCTTCTTTCCCGGCTTCTTTACTCTCCTTGCGGTGCTTGTACATCGCGCGCCCCGCGGTCAGGAACCCTGTGAAAGCAATCACGAGGGACAACCCGATACTGAAGCTCAGCCAGAAGTCGAATTCGTTCGACACGCGGGCGGGAATGGCCGTCATACCCGGAGACCAGCGCTGCAGAACACCCACATTGTAGAGCACCGGGTTGATGACCAGGTTACCCACGATGGACCCGACGGCCGAGCCGAACACGACATAGTACGGGAGCACAAAACCGATGAAGATGTGAATCAGGTCAGTACCGATTCCGAACACGGCAGCGGGGAGAATACTCTTGATCTCACCCGTAAAGTCAATGAACGGTATCGGCAGGATCTCGATCTTCTCGGTCAGAAAAACGCCGGAGAGAGTCGGAACAACGATGTAGAGGAGCCCCCACACCATCCCGATGCAGGTTCCCGTCGAGAACACACGCCAGCGCCAACCTTCCTGTTTCGACGACGTCTCGGCCAGCGCCGTCGCTCCACGTGCCTGAACGGGCGCCATTGGAAACGGCAGCTTTTCGATATCGCTCGTGACTCGAAACGTCACATATCCAAGAGAAAGTCGCGCTACCTGAGACAGGATCGTCACGAGGAACAGAATGGCAACTGGCTTGATCCAGACGGTGTCGACAAACGTGCGTGCGGCGTAGACCCCCGAACTCAGAGGGGGCACGAACCAGTCAGGCATGTACTTGTCGAGCCCCTCTGCAGCCGGAGACTGGATCAGATACTGATCCCAGATCAGACCTCCAAACGGTCCTCCGTAGGTGTGCGGCCCTCCCCCAAGCTTGACACCCACGCTCAGAAGGAAACCGGCGACCCAGTAAATCACGATCAGTTCCTGGGTCCTCAGACGGACGAACGACCGTTTTGCGATCTCGAGAAAGAGAATGATCGTCACCCACTCCGACGCTCCCGCCATGTTTCCACCGGTCACAAGCCCCAGGTAGATCGCGCCGGGAAGCATCACGAGACCGACGAAGAAGACCGCCCAGATAGTCTTCATGTTGAAGCCGTCTTCGTACGGCGCATCGGGCGGCATGATGTGCTCGTACTGCCGCTCTTGTTCTCTGGCTTCCTCTTCTGGATCAGATGCCACTGCTGTACCTCCGAATCGCTTGCGACCCTATGCGGTTGCCTCTGCCGTTTCTCCTGACAGGATCTGCTTGCCTTCTTCTGCGTAGTTGTGCTTGAGATCGACCGGGATCGTTCTCCAAACCAGGAAACGTTTCCTGAGTGCGTTCAAGAATCCACGGTTGATTCTCTTCCAGGATGCCACATCACCACTGAGCCGGTTGATAACAACTTCGATACGATAAATGTTGTGTTCGCCTTCGGGAATCGCCTTGAGCTCCACGTTCTGACTGATTCCCAGATCGTAGGGAGCCAACCAAGCTGTGAGATGAATTTCGTATTGAGGCTCACCATTCACGTCCTGTGATGTGAACTTGATGTTGTCGGCCACGAAATCTCCCACAGACCCCTCTCCGTAGGATTCGAATACGCGCGTGAGGTAGGTATACATCCCCAACACCTCGCTCCCGCCGACCGTGAATGGGAAATCGAACACCCAGCGATCTCCATCCGGCTCCGGAAATTCCCACTTTCTCGTCACATCCGGAACAGCCATGTCAGCCGCTTTCTTTGCCGGATAGAGGGTCGATAGGAACACCGTCGCCATGACGATCAGGGTGGCCGAAATGGCGGAGAGCGAAGAGTAGTTCAGTTCTAGCCCACCAAGCAGACCTCGTTCGAAGAGCACAAGGACCAGCACTTGTCCAATCAAATACCCGAAGACGGCCCCCAGTGTGGCGAACACTCCGGCCTCTGCCAGGAAGAGTGCAGAAATGTGGTTTGGCGCCAGTCCGACTGCCGAGTATATGCCTATCTCCCTGAACCGCTCGTAGACCGCCCCCATCATCGTGTTCAGAACAATCAGGGAGGCGATCAGAATCGGCACGAACAGGCTCCCCAGACCGGACAGGGTCGTGGATCCGATCGAACTGTATACCGTCACGCCCTCTTCGTAACCGACAAACATCGTGAGAGAAACCCGCGCCATGAAAGACTCGACGTCCGGAATGAAATTCTGCTTGGCTGCCCCTGCTTCATCCAAGAAATCCGAGATAGCAACAGAATTCAGGGTGCCCCCGACGTCTCTCACGTACTGGTAGGGTACGATGAAGGTGTTCGTCGATTCGAGGTGTGTGAAGGTTTCGATCGGAGCCGCAGCCACGACCCGTGGATCCTGACCCTGAGCGTCGGCCAGGTCATCCTTTTCCTTGACCGTATCGACGGGGGTCAGTTTTTCGTCATCGAGATCCTTGAACTTGTTCAGACCCTCGGAATCAATGATGCCGATCACCGTGAAGACCTGGCCCATGACCTTGATCCTCGCGGTGCCGACGTCTTCGGGGTATATGCTCACAAGTTCCGCAAGGTCGTTTGGCAGAATACAAACGAATTCCTCACCCGGGTCAAACCACCGTCCGGAGACCAGGTGCTGGTCAACGTCCGTAACTTTCGGCTCATCGGGTGTCATTCCCATGATGGCATTGACGAAACTGTCTTTACCCGTCGTCAGACCCACATCGAAATCAATATAGGTAGCCCGGCTCCTGGGTGGCGCCGAGGCTTCCGTTACGCGCTCGAAGTTTACGTAAGCCCGCTCGCCCCGTACCTGCGACATGTACCACGCCCGGGGTACGACCGTGGCGCGGCCGTCAAACTCACTACGCAGGTAGTCGAGCACGGATTCCTGCATACCACGCCAGGCACGGTCACGAACCAGCACGCCCTGGTAAGACGGCGTGTTGTCTCGGGGCAGTTTATAGAACTGCAAGGAAGTCTGGACCGAGGTGAACGACAGCGTTGTGAAGGTCAAGAGCGTCAGCGTCACCGCAGTCAGGCCCGTTCTCAGGGGACGCTTGCGAAGGTTGGAAATACCCAGGGTAATCGCGGCCGCCGTCGCACTAAGACGTCCCACATCGGCTTCATACATGCCCGCTGCTGCTGCTTTCATCTTCCGCACTTCCTGGCCGAACTTGGACACGACGATCACCATCGCGACACCACCAAGTGCCATAATGACGAAGGCAAGAAAGATGATATAAGGAGAGTTGCTCAGTTTGAAGGCGGGATGGACAAACCTCAGAATCAGGAAGAAGAGGAAAAAGAAGCCGGCAAAGCCGAAGAGCCGACGGCTGATGTCGGGGAAGCCGAAGATCAGTCGCTCGCAGAAGAACGAGAACGGGAGAAGCAGAATGAAGTAGAAGATAATGCCACGCACCGTGTCGTTGGCGGTCGACATCACTTCCGGATAGCCTCGTGCCTCCAGACCCCACGCACGACGGGCTGCTTCCATGAATCCTTCATAATCGTACTCGGCAAGATGCGTCTGGGCCTTCAACAAAGCTTCGCGCGCACGGGTATGGAACATATTGAGTCGCTGGTTCTCGATTCCATATTGCGCGAGCTGTTTCATCCGCACATCGTCGACGACCCACATGTCCTTGGCCGCTTCGAACGAAGGCCTGAAAATCACGCCACTCGTATGGCCAGCACCACGCGCCCGCTTCTTTAACGCTTCATCGACGTCCCATTTGTCGATGGGGTTCTCGAGCAGATCCATGGGTGCGTTCAGGAGGAGATACTTGACTCCGAACAACCCTGTGCTCATCAGAACCTTAAGGGGGTCTGACTCCCCATTTTCGGGTCGGTAACGGGCAAAAGCGACGCCCGCCCGCGTGACATCCCCTTCGAGGGTGCTCTGGGCTTGCACATAGGAGAAGCTATACTCAAGCGGCGCCACGTCGTCTTCGTTGAGAATCACCATTTTGTCCAGAGCCGTAAGGTAGCTCGAGTCGATGATTTCGAACACACTCAGCGACCGACTCTCGAACAAGACTTCCATCATCTCATTTTCCCACCACCCGTACTTTTGTAGGGTGGGGAACTTCGACTTTGAGTTGGAGGCTCCTCCGCTGTCACCCTCCGTCCCGAAATCGGGGGCGTATGCAATTCGACCGTCCTCGTCGAAATCGTAGGCCAGAACCGCATTGCTGAACCGATTGACCATGATGGGAAATTCGAACCACCCCGTCTTGGCCACCTGATCGGCAGGCCCGAATTCCGGTCCGCTTCCAAACCGTGCCTCATAGGTCGGGCCCGTCGTGGCTTTGTCGACGACCAGGGTGCGAACCCCGGCTGCGCTGTTCGTCGGCCCGATCTGCTGGTAGGTCACGAGGGCGCCCGATATGGGCACTCTGGGCAGAGCGAAGTCGATGTTGCGGTCGTATTTGACAATGCGCCCCTTGAGGGCGTGGCCACGATCCTGGAGCTTCAGCTTGGACACCCTGAAGAAGTCGGGATCCTCGACCGCTTTCAGGAACGCACCGGCGAGAGTCTGAGTCTGCCGCGTCAGGTTCGCAATGTTCAGATTTTCGAGATTATCCAGCGGTGTGTCGACCAGACGTCGACTCGTGGAGGGCGCGGCGATCGTGATACCCTCTTTTCCGACCAACGTGACCATCTCACTGTCAAACCCTAGCCTGACCGGCATGAAATTCTTCCACGTACGCTTGGGTGGGGCGATCGCGTCGATGTGGCGAACTTCGCCTGGGAATACCCGGGCCAGGTAGGCGTCAAACTTATCGGCGTAAGGAGCAAGGAGGTTATTGAGGTAGTTGTCCGTCAGCCACGTGTTGTTGTTGAAGGTGCCGTGCGAGAAACTCGCGATCTGATCTGATTCACTGGACAGATCCAGCCCAACGAACAATCTGAAATCAATCTTCTCCTCGTCGGGCATGATCTCCCGGAAGAACTCGCTCTCCCGAGAATGCCGATAGAGGAAGTCGAGTATGCCTCTCAAGCTCTGGAAGTGCGAACCTGTGGCCAGAAACTTGACGGTGTATTTCGGAGGATTGTTCTTCAGAACTTCTGCGAGGTGAAGCAGGGCGGCCATGCCGGTAGCATTCTCAGCTCCAGGGGCGCGGGCAGGAACGACCGAGATCGCGTCGTAGAAGGCGCTAAGGACGACGATCTGGTCCTTCCACTTCCGCTCCTGGCGGTCTGTAATGTACTCGTCGAGTCCGGGGACCGTGGCGATCAGGTTCCAGGACGGAACTTCTTCCCAGGTCATTTTCGACTGAAGAGTGACCGATGTCTGTGTCTCTGTCAGCGATAGGAGTCTCTGAGCCCCTTCCGATTCAACCCAGAACCTCGGCAGATCGGCGGGTACCAGAAGAAACTTGTCCGACGCCTCCTGACGAGTCACCCTCCCATTGTCGAAGAAAACGACAGCCGCAGCTCCCAGCATTCGTGGGTTGAAGTAATCCTGCCCGCAATCGAAATCGAGTAAGACGATGCTGCCCTGCATCGGCTTGCCGCTCAGCTCTTTGAAAGATCCCTTCCCCCCATAAACGACAGGTCCCTGGATTCCCCCGGCGGGCACAGTCGGGGTCTGGACGTGATTAGGCCACAACCCAAAGACCTCGATGATCTCCCCGCCCCCATCCACCGTGATGGACGCCCCTCTATCGATCGGGACCGTGACGTCGTGCTGTTCGACCTCGGCGACAATGCCCAGCCTCTTGAACTCGCTCTGAACGAAATCGAATGCCGCACGATGTCCAGAGTATCCGGGCACTCGAGACGCGTGAGTCGTAAGAGATGACATCGTGTTCCGGACGTCGGCTTCGGTAATGGCTTCGGAGATCTGCTTGATTTCCTGGTCGCGCTCGGTAACCACGACCGGCTGGATCTCAGGAATCGACGGCTGGATGTTGAAGAGCTTGACGAAAAAATCCGTAACCTGACCCGGGTTGAAGATCGTTACGGACGAGAGCATGAAGATCGCGATGAGCCAGAGAAAAGCAGTCCCGAGTTTCTTCAACATGTGACTTTCGCTCCGCGGTAATTCGATCGGGGGCCGGCCGAGTGAGGCCGAATCGGTGAGGGGGTCGAAATATCGCAGCAAAGAAACGTCATGAGAAAGAGGGTGTCAAGGGAATTTGCCTTGGAAAACACAGGGTAATTGTGGGTTTTTCAAGGCCTTCAGCCGGGGACCGTCTTGACGCGACAGAAGGGGGCCGACATATTCCCTGCTCGTGACCCGGATGCTTACCAAACACCTCCCTGCGCCCCGAACACTCATCGTCGGATTGGCCGTTTGTGGCGCTCTTGTCCTTCCCAACCTCACCCTAGGAGATCCAGCGCCCAGTGTGCCGCCGGATCATCCCGTCTACGAATTCCTGGAGCGATCCGAAACCCGAGGCTACCTCGCCACACGACTCCCTTCGATTCGTCCCTTCTCCAGAGGGGTCGTGGCAAGACATCTCGAAATCCTGCGTCAACAGGATCTGTCTCAATCGGACAAGACCGAGCTCAAGCGACACCTGGCCGAGTTCACCACCGAAATCGGTGGTAGCCCCACACCGTCCAAGGATTGGTCTTCTGTATTCCGCGGCGATGTCTTCAGCTATCGAGACAGCGAGGTCTCGCTCGTCCTTAATCCAGCGGGCAGGCAGTCCGTCACCCAGCGGAACGGGAGCTTAGACCCGGAAGAGACCGTGTCGACCACGCGTATCGGGTTTGTGGCTCGGGGCAAGGGAGGCAGGCGGTTCGGGTTCAGAGCACAGCATTTCGAAGCCCGAGAATGGAGCACACGATCCCGGAATGACCGAGTCGATATTCTCTCCGAGCCGATCCAGGAGGTGCAGTTCAAGGGCAATACCGTCGACTTCAGGGAGACACGTTTTCAGTTCCTTTGGTCAAACGGCTGGCTGACTTTTGATCTTGGCAAAGACAGCTTCGGATGGGGTCCGTCGCCACACACCAACCTTTTCCTACGGTCTTCGACCCCCTCCTATTATTACGGGCGTGTCGACATCGTCCACCGAGCGGTGAGATTCTCCCACTTTTTCGGAGCCATCGCCTCCCGTCCTGGAGCAATCGACACCGCACGAACGACGATCAGCAACGGTCACAGCAGGCGATTCAAGCCGGAGAAAAGGATGTCCGCCCATCGCCTCGAGGTGCAGATCGGACGTTTCCTGTTAGGGCTCCAGGAGTCGGTTGTCTATGGGGACCGTGGCTTCGAGCTTGCCTACATTACCCCGGCAAGTGTGTTCGTCGGAGCCCAGAGCTACCTCGATGACACCGACAACCTTGCAGTGGGAATCGATATATCCACCCTAATCACTTTCAGGACAAAGATTTATGCATCTTTGTTCTTCGACGACCTGAAGAAATTCGCCCCGACCGATTTCGCCACAAAGACGGCCAGGCAGGCAGGCCTGCACCTGGCAGATCCCCTCGGGATCCCGAATCTGGATGCCTGGGTGGAATACACCCACATCGATCCGTTCGTCTACTCTCATCTCTTCCACGTAAATGCATACGAACATTTTGACGCACCTCTCGGGCACTCTCTCGGCCCGAACGCAGACCAGATCCTCTGGTCCGCCGCCTGGCGTCCAACGGGTTTGCTCAGGGTGTCGACCACCTTCGCCCGGCTCAGATCCGGGGAGAACTTTCTTTCGGACGGAGGCCAGCTGGTCAACGTGGGAGGCGATCTCCAACTCGGTCAGCGCCCCGAAGACCCATTCACGAAGACTTTTCTCGCTGGTACCCGTATAAACCGCACAGAGTGGGATCTGGCTTTGCGACTCGACCCTACGAAGAATATCACACTCCGGCTGACCTGGAGACTCACCCGCGAATCGACTGAAGGTGCGAGGTTGACCGGCAGGCGTCTCGACGCGGACCTCCGATTTCACACGTTTTAGGACAAAGAGGTTGCGGGACGCAGCCCGATTCCTAATATTCCACGCCCCTTCTTAACGGATTCTTCTCAGGAGCAACCAAAGATGGACACGACCAGGCGCGCGGCTTTCGCGGCCGTTATGTGCATAGCTATCGCGTGCGGAGGCCCCGACAAAGCGATCGAGGACAGTCTCCGCGAACACGTCATCTTTTTTTCGAACTTCGAAAAAGGAATGGACGCTCTCTGGAGCGAGGGCGATACCCGTGCCGGACTCGATGGCGCAAAAACGCGCCATCATTTGAACGACGGAGTCGCAGCGATGCCGGATGCGTCGGATGGGTACCTTGAGTTCGAGGAGGGCTCAGGTGCACTGAGCTATGTGGTAAAAACGAATTTTCCCTACAGCGAGTCTACCTGGGAGGGCGGCGTAGCATTCTGGCTGGATGTAGACCCCGGGTCCCTCACCAAAGACTATCCGGAGCCGTTTCACGCGGGCAAGAAGGAGGGAGGTGGCTACCCGTGGGACGACGGTGTCATCTTCGTCGACTTCACGAAGGCCCCAGAGCGATCGCTCAGATATGGTTGCTATCCGAACAAAGCAGACAAAGACGCAGAATTGCCCGACGAAGTTGTCGCCCAGCACGTGATCGAAGCATCTGGTGTTGGATGGAAGGCAGATGAGTGGCATCACGTCGCGATCGGATGGAAAAACTTCAACAGCGGCCAGCCCAACGCGGAATGGGCCCTCTTCGTGGACGGCAAGGAGGCCGGACGAAAGTCTGGCCTGCAGCTGGACATTACCTGGGACACGACCGACCTGCCGTTCCGGTTCAACCACTACGGCTATGTCGGCAAAATCGACGAAATTGCAGTCTTCAAGAAAATGCTCACGCCGGACGAGGCGCGTTACCTGCACAGCCCGAAGCGCCCTCTGAATGTCCTTCTGAAGAAGGGTCCCTGAACCAACCACATAATGAAAAGGCGGCGCCAAACCGTATTGGCGCCGCCTTTTTTTGTATAGGCCCCTACAGGTCGCTCAGTCTCCTGGAGAAGTCAGGCCGAGGATTACGTAAAACATCCCGCTTGCCAGAAGCCCAGCTACAAGCCCCTGCACGAGGGCGTCTTCAAGGCTCACTTGCATAAACAGCCAGAATATCGATATCGAAATCAGGAGAGGGACAATCGCGTGAACTCTCCCGCCCAACTTGAAACGACGCAGCAATAGAGCCCCCAGGACCGAAAGCAGCGCCACTCCAAATTGATTTCCCAAGTCGACGGGCATACCCTATCCATTAGAGAATGCGACGTGAAAGAATGCGGCGTGATCCGTTCGACCGCTAATATAGGCCACATAGACCCTGAGGGGCAACACGAGAGCCGATGGAACCCCGGTGAAATCCTGTCCGATCTGCAGAGACGAACTCCCGGATGAGACGGTGCTCCAGGTCGACGACCTTGGACACTGCGTGGTGTGCGGCCGACGTTTTGAAGCGAAGACCGACCTACCGGAGACGGCATCTTCGACTACCGTATCGCAGCCCGCCGTCGAGTATGAGCTGACCGAGGCGGAGCGGCGCAGGATGGATGAGGTGCGCCGCCTTCGAGCGATCGCCTACGGACCTCCCTCAAAGGCGCTGCAAGCCACCAAGCTGAAGGGCTTTCTTGCCCTGATGATCATCGCCTGCATTCTGGTCTATGCTTACATCTGGGATCGTCATCGCAAGAGCCAACAGATCACCTCGAGCAGGGACCAGGTCACTTATCGTGCTTTCAATGCTCTCTTCGGTCCTTCGAGTCCTCTGAACACCGAGGAGAAAACAGATGAATTCCGGCATTTCAGATCCACGAAGGTCCGGTGGAAGGGCGTGGTTTCTTACGTCAACAAGGGCACGGACGAAGAACTTTACGTCATTCTCCGCCATCCGCTGAGTTTCGCCGCATCGGACGTCCTGGTGAGGTTCGGCGAATCACACCGTTCTGCTGTGGAAGAACTCAAGGTGGGCCAAGCCATCCGCTATACTGGCCAGGTCTCCGAATTCGACCACGGAACGGGCTTCATCACGGTACGTGAAGGCCAGCTCAGGCCCTGAACGTGCTCAACCACTTTGATCTTGACGGGCGAATAAAGAGGGTGTATCTTTTCTCGTCAATTCGTAACTAAGCTAATATCCAACGAGTTAGATGAATTCCGAGGTCCCAACTGGCGCCTCGGGGGTCCCACATAGGAGGGAAAGGATGCGAGCTGTCCTTAAGTTCGGCGTGGTTTTGTGTATGGTGTTCATCGCCACTGGGTGTGGGTCTCCTCCGCAAGCCGAGTTGGACGCTGCCCAAGCCGCCCTTGATGCAGCCCGCCAGGCGCAGGCTGATGTTTACGCGCCAGACGCCTACACACGGGCCAAGAACACTCTCGCAGATGCCCGTGCTAAGGTCGAGCAGAGCAACTATGAAGCTGCCAAGACCGCCGCCGTACAGGCCAAAGAGCAGGCCGAGCAAGCCCGTTCCCTGGCAGGAACGAACAAGCAACAGATGATGACCGACGCACAGAACATCGCGAACCGTGTTTCTACCGGACTGGGCGATGCTCGCACGGCTCTGGATAGTGCTCCACGTGGGAAGGGCGCGGACGACGATCTCGATCAGCTGAGAGGTGACCTCAGCCAGGCCGAGGCTTCTCTGAGTGATGCGCGCAACAGCCTGAACAGCGGCAACGCAAAAGCCGCTCTGGAGCAGGCTACCGCTGCAGATAACAAACTCTCATCCGTACAGAGTGCAGTGCAGGTCGCCATGCAGAAGATTGGCGAGTGGCAGGCAAACAACAAGCCTTGGTACGAACTGTAAAGCGCCGCGCACGATCGAAGATTGCGAAAACCGGGAGAAGACAGCTTCTCTCGGTTTTCCCTTATCTGGGCCTCACCCTTGACGACCTACCGAACGACTCTGCTCATCTTAGGCTCCCTGTTGCTCTCGCCTGGTTTCTCCACAACAGCCGACGAACATAGCGCTCTCCGCCTTCGAGTCGCCCAACTCGAACGCACTCTCGCACAAATTCGGGGCAACGCTCCCTACATCGTGATCGACACATCGAAAAATGAGTTGGCCATCTGGCGGGAAGGCAAGATCATCCGCACGGCCACGTGTGCGACGGGAAGTGGTAAGGTGCTCCTGGGCAAAGGGGACGATGAGTGGAATTTCCTGACCCCACGTCGCGTGTTCAGGGTGCAGAAGAAAACGCGCAACCCCGTGTGGAAGAAGCCGGTCTGGGCGTTCGTGGAAAAAAACGAAGAGGCTCCCGTTCTACCCTGGTCGTTCGAACGTCTCGATCCAAATACCCTCGGCGCCTACGCACTTGAGCTCGAGGACAGGTACGCCATTCACGGTACGCTCTACCCTCTTCTCCTGGGTCGTCACATCACCCACGGATGCGTTCGACTAGGAGACGAAGATCTTGCCGCAGCATTCGAAATCGTCCGCGTCGGAACCCCCGTCTACGTTTTCTGATGTGGCTGGCCCTCACCCTCGGGTTGCTTGCCACGATGATCGGAACCCTTCGTGCCCAAGCACCGTCTCATCCCTCGATCCGTGCCCAGGCGCTGGCCCTCGAAGTCGATCTTGCCCAGGACCCCGACCGCTACTACTTGATCGTCGACCTTTCCGAACACTTCATAGACTTGAAAGCCGGGGCTCGTCGCCTCAAGCGTTGGAAACTTCTGGATTCGCTCTATGACGGCGCGCCCGTCACCTTGATGACATTTAAACAGCACCTCGCGCCTTCAACACCTGAGCCCGGTCCCAACCGGGGGCGTATAGGTGGGAGGTCGCTGCCTCTCGACTTTAAAGGGCGGCTCACGGAGGGTCCTAGGTCAACCTCTCGCCTGTATTTCCAGCCCCCGTTCCTTATCCAGGGAGGACTTCCCTCCAGGCCCCAGCTCAACCACGCAGTCCTTTCGGGACAGGATATCCGGTCTCTAACATCGGCACTCGAGCCCGGAACACCGGCGATTCTCATCCCCGCCTCGGAGATGAGGTGAAACGGGCCCTCGTTGTCGCTGTAGGTCTGTGGCTCTCTTCGGTCTCGGTCTCAGCCTTTGCCCAGAACCGGGTTAGGTTTGCCGGTGACCCACTACTTGTGGGAGCAGGCGCCCGATCTCTTGCGCTCGGAGGCGCCTATGTGGCATTGAGTGAGGATGCGACCGCCGTCTATTGGAATGCGGCCGGTCTGGCTCGATTGGAACGCGGAGAGGTCCAGGCACAACACACAGAACAGTTCGGGGGCATCGTCAACAACGACCTCCTGACCTTCGCGTTGCCAACACGCGCCGGGGGCCTGGGTGTGGGCATCACCCGAGTCTCGGTGGATGGTGTCCGAATCACTCGACTCGAAGACGAGGGCAGACCCCTCGGACCCGACAACCGTCCCGAAGTGGCTTCGACCGCAGGAACGAGCGACCACGTGCTTTATCTGGGGTTCGGGAAGACGATTCGTCCGCGGTGGAGCGTGGGTTCGACCATCAAGATCGTATGGCGCAACCTCGTCGTCGGCAGCGGGTCCGGCTTCGGGTTCGATGCCGGGCTCCGGTTCGATGCCAGTCCTGATCTGACCGCAGCCATCGTCATCCGGGATCTCACTCGAACCAGCATCTCCTTCGACACAGGAAGCCGAGACAAGATTTCACCCTCCCTGCTCGCGGGGCTCGCCTACAGAAAGGCCGTCCTCTCAGGAACGTTCACATCCTCAGTGAGTGTCCATCTGAACGAGGATGTGGCGTCGGAAGAATCGAGTCAGGCACAAAAGCTCGGTCTCGAATACGCTCACAAGAACGGTCTTGCGTTCAGACTAGGATTGAACGGCCGCCAGTTCACCGCGGGGGGCGGCCTGCGAGTGGCTCGAAGGTTCGGCGTCGACCTGGCGTTCCTCGAGGATGCGAACCTCGACAACACCTTCAGGATTTCAGCTTCAGTTTTCTTTTAGTCTACCATCACCACCGGAGATCCACGTGGAAGCAAATACGACCCTCTTCCGTTCTGGCCACATCGTCGTGGTTGGCGTTCCCAACACCGGCAAATCGACACTGTTCAATTCCCTCGTCGGCGAACGACTGTCGATTGCCACACCCAAACCTCAGACTACCCGACGCACGATCCTGGGAATCCTGACCAACGAACGCGCGCAGATGATGTTCGTCGACACTCCGGGGCTTCTGGACCCGGCATACCGTCTACACGAATTCATGCGATCGCAGATCGACGACGCTCTCGAAGGCGCGGACGTCGTGCTCGCCCTGGTGGACGCCTCTGACCTGGCCGGGACGTTTACCGAGGAAATACGCTCTGCCCTGGGAGAAATTCAGCTGCCCCTCGTCGTAGCATTGAACAAGATCGACCTCGTTTCAGAGCGGGACCTCGAGCAGTCGCTACAGCACGTCAGGGCGTCCCTGGCGACGGAGCACATCCTCCCCGTCTCTGCACAAACGGGCAAGCATGTACTCGAGCTTCGGGGGTTGCTCGAGCGACTGCTCCCTGTCGGGCCAAAGTTTTATCCCGAAGATACGTTGACGGAGGAACCCGAGCGGTTCTTTGTCGAAGAGCAGATTCGGGAGGAAACTTTCCTGAGACTCCGACAGGAAGTGCCTTACGCGATCGCGGTCCAGGTAGAGCACTTCAGGGAGGAAGGAACGAAGATCTACATCCACGCGAATATCATCGTTGAAAGAGACTCGCAGAAAGGCATCGTCATTGGGAAGAAGGGCTCCACCCTGAAGACGATCGGCAAGAACGCCCGAGAACGCATCGAACGTTTCCTTCAGCACCCTGTCTACCTGGACCTCCACGTCAAAGTGATCGCCAACTGGCGAAAGAGCGACGCCGCATTGAGGCGACTGGGTTACGAGGTATGACTTGGCAGGCTCTTCCACGGATCGGGCGTGGATGAAGATCTCTACCGGAACCCTCGTGAAGACCATCGCCAGCCTGGGGTTGACGATTCTTTTTCTGTGGATCGCCTTCGCGACGGTGGACCTGCATGCCGTTTTGGGCGCGCTTACCCTCGCTGACCCAAGTGGGCTGCTTCTTGGCGTTGGAATCGTTTTCCTCGGAACCTTCCCTCGAGCCTGGAGGTGGGGGCTCCTGATGCGTCAGGTTGCGACACCCGCGTTCGGACGCATCTTCGGGGCCATCCTGGCGGGGTACGCCGCGAACAGTTTCGTCCCTCGATCCGGAGAGGTAGCGAGGGTCCTTGCCCTTCGCGAGCCGGGCGCGACGACCGGGCTGCTCGCGACCGTCCTCGTCGAGCGAATTCTCGATCTGCTGACGCTACTGATTCTCTTCGCCATCGTCCTGCAGATCATCCCCGGGCGCATCCGCCTCGTATATCCATGGCTCGAAGCCGTCCTCTTGACCGGCAGCGTCATCACCGTATTGGCCGTCGGTGGAATCCTGATGCTCGCGGGAGCCGGTCAACGCGCCGCTGGCGGTGTCAATCGGTTCTTCAGTCGGTTCTCGATCCGGGGGGGCGAACGCCTTTCAGACCTCGTAGCCTCCTTCGCCGTGGGGCTTACTTCTGTTCGAGGTCCTATTGGTTACGCCCGGGTGGCCATTCACACTATCGTCCTGAACGCCTGCTACGCCCTGTCTGTGTATTTTCCGTTCTCTAGCTTTGGTTTTGGCGAACGCTACGGACTGGGCCTCGGCGATGCCGTCGTCGTGATGGCGATCGCCACCCTCGGCATCGTTCTGCCCACACCGGGCGGTGCCGGCACATATCACGTATTCTGCAGCCAGGCCCTCACACGACTCTACGGTGTTCCCCCCGAGGAATCCCTCGCCTTTGCAACCGCCCTTCACGCCGGTGTATTCCTGGTCTTCCTTCTGACCGGTGGGCCGATCCTGATAAGCCTGCTTTGGCAGCGTCGCCATCGCGACACCACCAGCGCATAAAAAATCTGAGGATCGCGCAAAAGCGACCCTCGACTGTCCCACACTCACCAATCGTTCTCTCGGCTACGAACTGTCGCCCTCGGCGCTCAATCGCGCTGAAATAGCCATCTCAGCTTCGGCTTCTTCGATCAGTCCTTTCTGCTGGAGCAAACGAGAAAGACTGGTGTGAGCCAGAGGGTCTTCAGGCGTGAGCTCGAGTGCCTTCCGAACCGCCAAGATCGCATCATCGACCATGCCCTGTCTGTCGTAGGCCTGTCCGAGTCCGAGGTAGCCCATAGCGAATGTCGCATCCACATCCACGCTACGGCGGAAAGCGTCGACCGCTTCATCCAACCGTCCCGCGGCCATATGTCCGATCGCCTCGGTGTAGGCCGCCATCGCTTCGTTGCCTTCGCTCACGATGTGTTCTCCTCAGATTTCCTGCGAAAGAAAAATAACCACCCAGAATAATAGAAGACACGCACCCACTACCGCCACGATGCGGCAGGAATAGCAGGGCTTCGAACCCTCAGATCGTGCTCTGGGCCGAACCGTCCCGCACCGGGGACATCTCATTTCCGCCGCCGGTATCTCTTCCCCGCACGTGTCGCAGGGCGCGACTTCCAACTTGAGCGTGTCCATCGTTGCTACAATAGGGAAGTCGCCTTCCCCCTCAAAGAGGAAAGGCGACTCACGGTCTGGTTCCGACCGGATGTGCTTAGAAGAGCCCAGTCACGTCGATCGAGAAATACTGGATCGGATGGAACGTCTCGGCGAAGTTCGTGGGCCAGGCGAGATCGTAACGGAACAGGAAGATCCCAAGGTTCACGCGAGCACCGAAACCGTAACCGCCCTTCAGGTCCCGAAGCTCGAACCCGCCCTGTTCCGCATCCCACGGATTGAAGCTGTCTCGGTTAAACGCCCCCCCCACATCCATGAATAGCTCGCCCTGAATGTTCTGGAAGAGCAAGGGAAGCGGCCACCCCATGGCCAGCTGGTAGAAGAGCGGAAAACGGAAGGCAAAGTTCGTCAGCAGGTAGGAATCGCCCGCGGTCTGAAAGAGCTCGGTTCCCCTAAGCGGCCACATGAAGCTGGAGAAGAAAACCTCGTCGGTCGGAACATTCGCCACGGTCGAGAACACCGGGTTCACCGGATTGTTCACTCCGCCGACGAAGAACCGTGTACGATTCCTGCCCCAGCTCGTCCCACCGGAGGCCCTGAACGCGAAGGTGTAGTTGTCGAGGACCCGCACGTATTTGCGGTAATCACCCTGCATCGTGAAGTACTCCAACCCCTTCGGACTTCCCTCGAACTCCAACCTCGCACGGCGACCCGAGATCGGGCCGAACAGGTCCCGTCGGGTGGTGTCGTCGACAAGCGCCAACTGAGGAATCGCCGCTCGATCCGTCCGCAGGTTGATTCCGGACGATCCGCCCGGAGTCCCGCCGAAGAAGCCGTTCCTGAAGGGATCCGTAAACGAGCCGTCGAAGAGATCGCGTTGAATCGTAATAAAGCGAATGCTCGATTCGATCCTGCTGAACCGGCTGAACGGACGATCAAGCGCCAGATGGGCACCATAGTAGCGGTCCGCGAAGAGCTGGTTCCCACTCAAGAAGAACAGGCGCGTGTGGAAGACCTGGGTGAAATAGTTCGTGGGCCGCTTGAGGTACGCGTAAGTCAGGAAAAAGTCGCTGTCCTCGATCGAAAAATTCAGACTCGTAATCAGCGTCAGCCTGTGATCTCCCAGCACGTCACTCAGCGAGAGCTGGGCGAGCCCGCTCACCCCGTAAAAGGTGTCAAACCCTGCATTGGCGGCGAAGATTTCAGGTTTGAACTGGACCTTGTATTTGCTGACCTGGAACTCCCTTTCCCAGTTGTCGAGACCAGCGACAGATCCCTCGCCCTCGTCCGCAACGACCGAGTCAGGCGCTGCTTCTTCCAGTGCCTCGTCGACAACGGGTTCATCGGCGATCCAACCCTCCACACCGGCATCTTCCGCTTCTTCTGCAGCGAGAGCGACCTGATCCGAAACCCACTGCTCGAGGCGTTGTTCCGTGTCGCCCGCCGTAGAATCGCCGGACACCTCCGCAGAACGATCCGCAAGAAATTCGTTCTCGAAACCTTCGCTGGAATCCGTCTCGTCATCAGCCAATTCAGCCTTGGCCTCAGCTCGCTGCCGTTCCACGAACGACAGGTCCTCGATGCCTTCCTTACGCTGGGCGATGCGAGTCAGGGGCAGTGTCGAGGGATCCTTCGCCTTACTCAGCGGATCTTTGATGGTATAGATGTCGTATCCCCCGTTGTGAAACACGGTGAACACCATCTTCTTGCCATCCGGCGACCAGTCGTAGTCGAGCGCGCTTGCCAGGAGGTTCGTGAGTACCTCGAGATTATCGCCCTCGAGTTCGGATACATAGATGTTTCCCACACCCGTTCGGTTGGAAATGAACGAGATGCGGGAACTGTCCTTCCCCCAGGAAGGGTGCGTGTCCTGCGCGTCGTGCCCGATCACCCGCCGAATCTCGGAACCGTCGGGCTTGATGATGAAGATGTCGTACTGGCCGAACGGGAAATCTTTCCGCCCGTCGAACCAAAGGTCTTCATCTGGTCGGTCGCCGCTCAAAGCGAGCCAGGAGCCATCGGGCGCCCAGGCCAGGTTCTTCTCGTCGTAGGGATCGTGGGTGATACGACGCAGCGATTCGTCGTCCAGGTTTACGATGTAAATGTCTGACCATCCATCCTTGAGACCCGCGAATGCTATGTGTCTGCCGTCGGGCGACCAGGCCGGCTCAAACAGGCCATCCAGATCAAAGCTGAATCGCTTTTCCACTTTCTTCCGCTTCACGTCGAAAGTGTAGAGCGTGTTTTTATTCTTCGACTTGGCCGCAAACGCGATGTAGCGACCGTCAGGCGACCACGTGAGCCCCGGACGGAGGACGAACATCCATTCAAAATCGCTCGACCGCTCGCCTTCAACCAACCTTCCCAGATCCTTGCCATCGATGGCCGACCTGAGGTAAATGTCGAACGTGCCTTTGCGGTCGGCCAGGTAGGCAATCTTGTCACCCTGGGGGCTGAACTTGGGGGCCAGATTGAAGAAGCCCCCCTCCTCTTCGCGATCGGTCAGGGCCTTGCCAATCTCCTCGGGTGAATCGTGCTTGTTGATCTCGTTCCAGTGCTGACGTTTGAGCCAGATCTGCCATTTCTCGTTGAGTTCGTCGACCCCAAACCCAAGCGACGATTTCAGGGCTTTATCAATCGTCTTCGCAGTTCGGACGTCGCGAATCACCTGGGCGACTTTGTCACGCCCATACTCTTGCTCGATCATGTAGAAGATCGACTGCCCGCCCTTGTAGGCGAACAGACCACCTTCCGGAATGAAGTCGATAGGTGGCACATAGCCTGTGATCGTCGCGTCACGCATCTGATTGTCGGCAACGATATCCCATCCTTGCCGTGAGAGATACTCAGCGATTCCCTCGACGACCCACAACGGCGGAATCGTTGCCTGCTGGTTGAGCATGGCGCCAAGCCATCCCCCGCCCGTCCAAAGCTCGATCGTGACCGAGTGGACCAGTTCGTGATGGATGACGTGACGGAAATCGGCATACGAACCTGTATACGGAATGACCACTCGTCCCTGGGCGAATTCCGTAAACCCACCCGTAAACTCGGTCAGTTCCTGGCCAGAGATGTTGCTCACGGCGAAGCCGTTGTGCGAATTGTACAGGACGAGAGGGTAACGGCCCTTCATCTCGTAATTGA
The DNA here is from genome assembly GCA_002433075.1 of Latescibacteria bacterium UBA6620. GTDB lineage: Bacteria > Latescibacterota > UBA2968 > UBA2968 > UBA2968 > UBA6620. The sequence goes on along the minus strand of DJHM01000018.1, from coordinate 72,163 downwards.
GACCTTCTTCGATCTCTACGAGTGACCGCTCCGCCTCCTTGGCGGCAAACTCGGCCACGGGCATGGACCCTTTGTCGAAGTAGATCGTGAAGTGCTCTGTTTCGATGAAATGCCAGTCGTAGTCCCCCAAACTGACTTTGTTCTTCCCGAAGTATTCCTGAGCAGCCGTAGAGTGGGCGTACGCCAGCAGCCCTACGACGATCAATGCGTTTCGCCAGCTTCGCATGCTTCACCTCATAATTGGTGTAGGCGTTCGCTCAGAGCGCGAACACAGCCTCACCCGGCAGAATGAGCAGTCAATAACAGGTTAAGAAGCAAGCGGCGCGCCACGGGCGAATCCCCGAGCACCGTTGCCATAAGCTAACAAAAAACAGGGAATTGGTAAATGTAGCCTCTGATGGCCACGCACCGTACATCCTGACGTCCGCGTGAGTACGGTCGGACTCATTCCTTTAATTCGCGGGCCTTATCAAAGTTGCACATATACCGAGACGGGGATCGCCACTTGACTCGCCCTCACGCCCCAGCCTGAATTTACGTGGAGAAGCAAGGACCCCCAAAAAACGAGGAAGTTCGCACGGAGCAGAACCCACGCCTATTCGATGAGGCGCTTCAAGCCGCCGCACGGGAAGCCGATGAACTCAGTGCCAAAATCGACCATCTGAGGCAGGCCCTATCGAGGCTGGAAGCCAGGAAGCAGGCCGTCGATGACGTTGTACACGCCATCCGTCGGTGGGTGGAGATCTCATCGTCACCCTCGTTCGACCCTGCGGTGTTCGAGTTTCCCGACTCCGAACGGGGTGAAGTGGTGGGGCTTTCGGAGGAGGGGGTCTCCCTGATCGCCTATCCTGACGGTCTTCGTAACCCCTAGTCGACGAAATAAGGGTTGTTCTGCTGCTCCTGACCGACTGTCGTTATCGGACCGTGGCCGGGAAAAATACGGGTCGACTCTGATAGTCCCAGCACTTTCGACCTCACCGCCTCGATCTGACCCCGATACGCTTCTTCACCGCTCCTGACCCCTCCGAGAGACCCGGCGAATAAGGCATCACCGGAGAAGAATGCCGAGTCTGCCAGATATCCGATGCCGCCGGGCGTGTGCCCAGGCAGGGCGAAGGCAGTTATTGGCACCTCCCCAACCGCCCCATTCCAACCTTCCTCGACGAACACGTCGACTTCCTTACCGCCGCCACCGAGCATTCCCGCATCTGTCCGGCTGCAATGAACGATAGCGCCGGTCCTCCGCTTCATTTCTGACAGAGCCCCTACGTGGTCTCCGTGGCCGTGGGTCAAGAAAATGCGGGTGATTGGGGCCTCGACCCGGTCGATGAGGCCCTGGATTCGGTCGGGCTGCCCCCCCGCGTCCACCAGAGCGCCCTTCCCTGTGGATTCGCACTTCAGGACGTAGGCGTTCACCTCCATGCCAGCGCTCAGAATGACACGGTCTACGGAAGACACAGAGGTATTGAGACCGTCGTTTCCACCCGCAGGCACCCAGCCGCGAGAGATCTTCAACAGCTTCGCGCCGTCCAACTCCAGAATCTCCGCCAACGCTCGAATTGTTTCCTCGTCCGGAATCAATTCGTAGTTTCCAATCCGCCGCAGGTCCCCTGAGGACAACCCCGTCTTCGAGGTGATATCGCCCTCCGCGATCCCAAGGCCGTTTCGCGCCTTGCCAACGATATCGCCGAAGAAATCTTCAAGTGTGTTGTAAGCCACATCTCTCTCCTTTCGTTTCTGCCGATTCGAGATGATAGCGGTCTGTGGGGATCCCGACAAGCGAACATTGGTTTCCTGATAGTCGTGGCAGACGTCATCTGTTATACCTATCTTCTCCGCTGCCAAAGGATGGGATCACGCATGTCAGAGGAAACGTCCAAACAGATCGCTGCAGAGCGGGCAGCCGACTATGTTCAGCCAGATATGGTCGTCGGTCTAGGCACAGGTTCGACTGCCTACTTCGCGATCCGCAAACTCGGGAAAAGAATCGAAGAAGGTTTACAGATCGCGGGGGTCCCCACATCCAAACAGTCACACGATCTTGCCGAGGAATTCGGCATTCCGTTGACCGACTTTAATGCGGTCGACCGGATCGACCTGACCATCGACGGGGCAGACGAAGTCGACCCCGCCTTCAACCTGACTAAGGGGGGCGGTGGAGCCCTCCTGCGCGAAAAAATCGTGGCGTCGGCCTCCACGCGAGAGATCATCGTGGCCGATGAAAGCAAAATGTGTGACGCCCTCGGTGCGTTCCCGCTGCCCGTCGAAGTGACGCCGTTCGGATGGCAGGTCACACGCCTGCACCTGGCAAAGCTGGGCTGTGAACCCGTGCTGCGCCGAATTGAGGGCGAAGCATTCGTAACCGATAACGGCAACTACATCGTTGACTGCCCATTCGAGCGCATCGACGCCCCCATAGCCCTCGAAAGCCGGATCAACGCCATTTCCGGTGTCGTGGACTGTGGTCTGTTCTGCGGGCTTGCCCATCACGTGATCGTGGGTAAGGTGGATGGCACTTGCGAGGAGCTTACCGGGCCCGTCTAGGGCCGCGTACGGAGGAACGCATGAGTATTCTGATCGATTCGGACACAAAGGTCCTCGTTCAGGGCATCACGGGTGGCGAGGGCACTTTCCACGCCACACAGATGATCGAATACGGTACACAGGTCGTGGGCGGCGTAACCCCCGGCAAGGGCGGTCAAGAAGCCGTCGGAGTTCCTGTGTTCGACACTGTCGCAGAGGCTAAAGACGCTACGGAGGCGACCGTCTCGGTTATTTTCGTCCCCGGGGCATTCGCCGCCGATGCCATCATGGAAGCCGCAGACGCAGGGATCGAGCTCGTCGTCTGCATCAGCGAATACATTCCCGTTCTGCAGATGGTCAATGCCAAGCAGTATCTGTCCACCCGGTCGACCCGGCTGGTCGGGCCAAACTGTCCGGGCGTCATTTCCCCGGGACAGTGCAAAATCGGAATCATGCCCGGTTCGATCCACAAGGAGGGGGCCATCGGCGTTATTTCCCGGAGTGGAACCCTCACCTACGAAGCCGTACACCAGCTGACACAGCTCGATCTCGGCCAATCGACCTGCGTCGGAATCGGGGGAGACCCTGTCAACGGCACGAACTTTATCGACTGCCTGAAACTCTTCAAGGACGATCCCAAGACCGAGGCCGTCGTTATGATCGGTGAAATCGGAGGCACGGCAGAAGAGGAAGCCGCAGACTATATTCGGGCCGAATTCGATAAGCCTGTAGTTAGTTTCATCGCGGGCCAGACCGCTCCCCCCGGGCGACGGATGGGCCACGCGGGAGCGATCATTTCCGGAGGGCAGGGGACGGCCGAAGAGAAGATGGCCGCTTTGCAGGCCGCTGGTATCCACGTAACCAAGAGTCCGGCAGATATCGGTGAAACGGTTGTTGAAGCCCTCAAAGGATAGCCACAGAACCATATGGCAAGGGGCGTGAGAGGTCTCTCTCGCGCCCCTTTTGTTCTACCGAGCCGATGCCCTATCTCAGAATCTCCTCCAAGTTCGCCTTGGCTTCCAGCAGACCCTCCTGGTTGAGCGCCGTACTCCCCCCGTATCGATCGTCTTCGAGCTCGATTGCCAGGGGCCCATCGTAGCCCAGTTCTTCAAGCCTCGCTAGGACCCAACGCCAGTTCACATCCCCCCACCCCGGAACACAATAGCGCCACCAACCCTCGCCGTGTCCGTATCGTTTTTCCCCGAACGTCTGGCCCAGACAGCCATAGTCATAAAGACCGTCCTCGAGAATCTCGGTATCCTTGGCGTGAACGTGTCTGACGCGGTCCCCGAACTCCATAAGCAGACGCTGGTAGTCGACACCGATCCGCACATAGTGCGATGGGTCGTAACAAATCCCCAGATGCGGGGAGGGGATGGCTTCGAACACCGCGCGCAGAGTTTCAGGGGTACATCCCAGGTTGGGATAGGCAGGTGCGGGCCCTGGATACGGTTCGATCGCAATGTGGACGTCTACCTTCTCAGCTTCCTTGACTAATCCGGGATAGACTTTCTTGAACACCTTGAAAGTCTCGGATCGAGGCTGTAGACGGTCGTCCGGCGTCAGACAAACGAAAACCACGGATCCCCCGATGCGAGCGGTCTCGCGTATCCGCTTCTTGGTGGCCACGACCGCTTTCCGGCGTTTGCTCGCATCGATCGATAATAGATCGCCTCCCACCCCCCAGTCCACGGTCCCGATCCCGATCCCGACTTCATCGCACACCGATTTGTGAGTCGGAGACGCATCCGGAAGATCGACCGATCCGAAATCATTATCCGCGGCCCACCTGATCGTCCCTTCGACGCCCAGTTCCCTGCGCATGGGCGGCATTCGCATTCCAACGTGCATGTCGTTCCTCCTTGAGCTTCTCAGATTATATTCACCGTGGCAACGGTACCGGTGGTGCGGTACCGGGTCAAGGCCGACCTCACAGCAGGTTGCCTCTCTTCCGGGCGGCCCTTACCATCCTTCTATGGATCCCGAGATTCCCGGGTTAAGCCGCTATGTCGAGGCCCTCACAGACTTGTCTCCTGCGGGCACGAAGGAAGTCTGTCTGGTGCGAGAGCTCGACTCGGACCCACCCGACGTGCTGCTCGTCCTCGATGCCTCGTTCAATCCCCCGACAACCGCCCACTGGTCGCTGGTGCAGAAGGGTTGCGACGCCGTCGGAACCGAGCACGCTGCGCTCGTTCTCGCCTCAGCCAACGTTGACAAGGATGCCGGAATCTCCGACCTCGCAGTGAGGCTGGCGATGCTGGACGAACTCGCAGCTACTCGCCCGCAGACGGCCGTTGCCACGTGTGGCTACGCACGGTTTGTGGACAAGGCCGACGCCCTCGGCCCGCTCTTTCCCCAGGCGCGTCTCGTTTTCGCCATCGGCCACGACACCCTGCTACGATTATTCGATGAGAAGTACTACGAAACGATGGACGCAGAACTCGAAGTCCTGTTTTCAAAAGCCGGCTTCCTCGTGGCCAACCGGGACACGGGGGATCTCGCCCAGACAGAAGCATACCTGGACGACCCGGCCCGGAGATCCTACCGGGAGGCCATTCAACTGCTCCCCCTCCCGTCAAACCTGGCGTCCATCTCATCTTCCGAAGTTCGCGCACGTCTTGGCCGAGGAGCGTCGATTCGAGGCCTTGTCCCCTCGCCCACCGAGGCCTTCATCGCCAGATTTGACCTCTACAAGTAAAAACCCCCGGAGCTGACGCTCCGAGGGTTCGTTTCATTGACGCGCGACCCTGTTTGTCACTCTGATGCTTCGCGATGCTGGGCCTCCAGCATTTCGAGAGCGGCGATGTAGCCCCTCCATCGAAAGCCAGCAATCTGCCCAACCGCGATCGCAGTGAATACCGAATGGTGTCGAAACGGCTCCCGGGCATGAATGTTCGACAGGTGCACTTCTGCGAACGGCAGTCCGCTGTCCTCCAATGCGTCTCTCAACGAATACCCGTTACCGGTCAAGCCGGCCGGATTGATGATGATTGCGTCGACATCGTCACGTGAGGCCTGAACCTGGTCGACCAGGGCCCCCTCGTGGTTCGACTGGAAGAACGACACTTCGCATCCCAGCGCGTTGGCCCGTTCAGAGAGTCGCTCGTGGATTTCGTCCATCGTCGTCGACCCGTAGTGCGCTTCTTTCCGCTTGCCGAGCATGTTGATGTTCGGGCCCTGCAGTAAGAGGATCTTCACAACACTCTCCGTCGAATTACACCCCTGCCGTCTCGCCCAGCAGAGACAGCAGGTGAGAAAGCTTCTGCTTCATCTCGGTGCGCGGAACCACCAGGTCCACGAACCCGTGTTCGAGGACCTTCTCGGCACGTTGCGCCTGACGCAGCGCTTCGAGCTCTTCCTCACCCACCGAACTCCCGGTGATCCTTTCCCCTGTAAAGCCGATCAGTGCATTGGGCTCCGCTATGTTAACGTCTCCCAAGAGGGCGTAGCTCGCCGACACACCCGCTGTCGTGGGATCCGTCAGCACGGAGATGAAAGGAAGTCTCGCATCGGCGAGTTGGGTCAGCTTGGCGTTAATCTTGGCGAGTTGCATGAGGGCCAAGGCACTTTCCTGCATCCTGGCGCCCCCCGATCGACAGATCAGGATCAGCGGGAGTCGGTCGGTAATGCATCGGTCGATCAGACGAGAGATCCGCTCACCTTCCGCCGCCCCAAGCGATCCCCCGATGAACCCGAATTCATGAATCCCCACTCCGACCGCCCTCCCGTCGATCCTGCCGACGCCCACGCAGACAGCGGCCTGCATCCCCGTACGCTTTCCGTATTCCTTGATCCGGTCACCGTACTTGATGCGATCCTCAAAGCCCAGAGCGTCGGTCGACCGTACGTTGGATGCCACCTCCTCGAACGTGTCCGTATCGAGAATCAGATCAAGGAACTGTTTGTAGTGCACACGGAAGTGATGTCCACAATTCGGACAGATGCCTGCGTTCGACTCAAGATGCTTGCGCAGGGCCATCTGATGGCATCGCGCGCACTTCACATAGAGGTTTTCTGGCATCCCCCTACGCACCACGGTCTGGATGCCGGATTTAAGCCTCTCGAACCAGTTCATGCTATTTCCTCAGGCCAGTTTCCTGTGTGTTCGTCCGTACCGGGCAAAAATATAGGCCCTCACATACAGAGGAACAAGCCCGTTGTCCGCGGACCAAACCGGATATTCGCCTACCTAATTCTTTCGCCCCGGCATAATTACCATAAGATATTATATAACAGTTATTTAAGATAATTTTACAGAAAATCGATCTTGTGGACGTTTCCGAGGAACATTAAACCAAACTCCAGTTTTGCTATTGACTCCGTTTCGGGTTACTTATAGATTTATGGCTCGATATTTCAGCTCACTTATATTCCTCCAGCGTCATTCTCTATATTCCTCCAGCGTCATTCTCGAGCGGGAGCCAACTTCCCATACAGTAAAACACGGAGAAAAACGACGTGCTCGTCGAAAGCCTCAAGGTGTTCTGCGACCTGGTCGAGACGCAAAGTTTCTCTAAGACTGCCGTTCTCAATTGCGTAACCCAATCCGCCGTCAGCCAGCAGCTCAAAAGCATCGAAAAGCGCCAGGGGAAACAGCTCCTGGAGCGGGAAAAGCGCCGTCTTACCCTGACCGCAGAGGGTGAAATATTCTACCGCTATGCCCGTGAAATTGTCCGGCGGTTCGAAGAAATGCAGCATCGCATTCAGGCCCTGGGAGGGATCGTTTCAGGCACCGTACGGCTGGCTGCCATTTACAGCGTGGGAATGCTGGAACTCGCCCCTCACCTGAAGGCCTACATCAAGTCCTATCCTCGTGTAAATTTGCGTCTTCAGTACGATCAACCGCAAAAGATCTATGACGATGTCGCCAGCAGCGAAATCGACCTGGGCATCGTGGCTTACCCTCGCGCCCAGCGAAACGTCGAAGTGCTTCCGTTCACCGAAGACAGAATGATCGTGGCTTGCAATCCGGACAATGAACTGGCCCAAATGAAGCAGCTCTCGCCGAGAGAGCTCGACGGAAGACCCCTGATTCTGTTTACACCGGAAACACCGAGCCGACGGGCGATCGATCGATACCTCCGCAAACACGGCGTCAAGCCCAACGTTGTCATGGAACTCGACCACATCGCCACAATCAAACACGCGGTAGAAGTGGACATCGGGGTTTCAATCATCCCAAGCGAGTCCGCCGATTACGAAAAATCCTGGGGGACGCTCAAGACAGTCGAGTTCGATGGAGACCTCTTCAGCCGGCCGGTTGGGATTCTCTACCGAAAAGGGCGGAGCTTCAGCCTGGCGACCCAGAAGCTTCTCGAAGTTCTCTCAGAGAATAAGCCCACCGATGAGCCCGAAATGGAGGTCGAAGAGCTCTGAAACGAATCTCCAAGTCGGGCGTCTACCTAACACGTCTTTCCGTGCCGGGTTCCTGAATCATCTGGAGACCCATCGATGCCATCCCCCCTCCTCTCTCTTCTTTTCACTACGACTCTATTCCTCGGACTCTGCACAGACATCAAGGCACAGAATCCTGCACACTTCGAAGTCTCCGCCTCCAGAGAGGACATTCGACCAGGCGAAATCTTCGAAGTCGCAATCGGCGTCACCCTTGACAGTGACTGGCACATCTACGCGCCCACAACGCCCCCCGGGGGGGCAATCCCGACTGAGATCATCGTCGGTGGGCGTCATCCTTTCAGCCGTGTCGGCAACATCCTTCAGCCCCCTCCCATCGTCACGCACGATCCTAACTTCAACATTCCCGTCGAATACTACGGTAAAGCCGTAACGTTCAACGCCCGTGTCCTGGTGGAACCTTCGGCCACGATTGAGCCCCACGAACTGACGGGTTCCATCACCTACATGCTTTGCAACGAGAATGCGTGTCTCCCCCCTGAAACCCACACCTTCTCTATTCCTCTCTCAATCCAATCTGGCCCGGCGCGAGAGACCTACGCCAACGTGGATCCTGTCTCGACGATCTTTTTCGATGGAACAGGCAGTACGGTCGACGTCGACCGAGCGATTTCCACAGGGTTTGGTGCGTTCCTCTATCTTTCGGTCACCATGGGGTTCCTCGCCCTTCTGACGCCGTGCGTGTTTCCGATGGTCCCGATCACCGTTTCGTTCTTTACGAAGCAGGGCGAGAGCGGAAGCCAAGAAGCAGCCGGCCCAATCGGTCGGTCGGTCCTCTACTGCCTCGGCATCATCCTGACATTCACTGCCCTCGGCATCGTTCTGGCCTCCACCCTGGGGGCCTCGGGGGCTGCTCTTTTCGCGGCTAACCCGTGGGTGAATATTGCCATCGCGGTCCTGTTCGTCGTCTTCGCGCTCAGTCTCTTCGGGCTGTTCAAAATCCAGCTTCCCACCGTTCTCGTCAATCGACTGAATCGTTCCCAGGCCGGTGGTCACGCTGGTATCCTGCTGATGGGCCTCACGTTTTCGGTTACTTCGTTTACGTGTACGGCCCCATTCGTGGGAACTCTTCTCGTTCTCACAACGCAGGGCACGTGGATCTGGGCGATCGCTGGAATGCTGGCCTTTTCCGCTGCCTTTGCGCTCCCCTTCTTCTTCCTGTCACTTTTTCCTCAGAGCCTGAACGCCCTGCCCAAAAGTGGCGGCTGGCTGAACTCGGTAAAAGTCGTGATGGGCTTTCTGGAGCTTGCGGCCGCCCTCAAATTTGCGAGCAACGTCGACCTCGTCTGGAACTGGGGCATCCTGTCACGCGAAATTTTCCTGTCGATCTGGATCGCCCTCTTCGTATTGTGTGGTGTCTACCTGCTCGGCAAGGTCCGCCTCCCTCACGACACACCGGTCGAGTCCGTAGGTCCCTTCCGTCTGATGAGCGCCGTCGGGTGCCTGGCCTTCAGCTTCCTGCTCACGACAGGGCTCTTTGGCGCGCCCCTTGGAGAATTGGACGCCTTCTTCCCCCCCTACTCGCAAGGCGGGGGACACTCCACTGCCGGCGCTGAAGAGCTGGTGTGGTTGGATGACCTGGAGGATGCCTACCGAATCGCCAAAGAAGAGGAGAAGCCCATTTTCATCGATTTCACCGGCTACGCCTGCACGAACTGCCGATGGATGGAAGCCAACATTTTCACCCGGCCCGATATCAGAGCCTCACTGGAACAGTACGTGCGTGTCCAACTCTACACGGACGGCCAGGGGGACCGTTACGACCGAAACCGGGCCTTTCAACAAGACCGGTTCGGTACGGTTGCTCTCCCCTTTTATGTAGTCCTGACAGATACAGGCTCCGAGGTGGTTCGGTTCCCGGGAATGACCCGTGATGCCGCACGTTTCCAGCGGTTCCTCCACCACGCCCTACAAACGACTTCCCGCTGAGTCGATGCGCCTATTACCTTTTTCCCTTCTGGCCCTTGTCACGACGCTCACGATCGAGTCGCGAGCGGATTGGGCCTGGCAAGCCGGCGACGTTGCATTGTTCGACCCTGCCACCAGTTCGGCATCCATCCAGGAGCGCGTGCTTCAGGCCGCAGAGTCCGACCTGGATTGGGTCATACTCTCGTCGCCGCCAGGCACAGGATCCTTCGTCGGTCTGGACGAGATCCTCCAGGAAGCCGATCTGAACGTACCTCGGGTCACACCCATCGTGGCCAGTGGCTGGTCATCCGATAACCGAAGCGGCATCATCTACGGCTTGGATCCCCGCAGCCCGGTACCGAACCAGTTGGACCGCCTCCTTGCTGTCGCTGAGACGCAGCAGGGCGTCGTGCAACTCGATACAGCCGACACCTCCGCCTCGTCATTCCTCCTGACCGCATCCCGAAATGGTACGTGGTCCCCTGAGGTCGAAGTCGGGGCCGGCTGGGACAGGCTGCTCAGAGCAGGGAGTCGGGTGTTCATTGCAGGCTCCAATACGGATGAGGCCCCCGGACACAGACATCGGACCTACGTCAAGGCGCGCTCCAACACGAATGAAGACGTCGTGAACGGTCTTCGGCGTGGATCTTCCTTCGTTTCTCAAAACGACGATATCCGCATCGATTTTGAAGTCCAGGGCAGTTCGTTCGGCCAGACCGCATTTTTCGAGGGCGAAGCCTACGTCCGGATGCAAGCCCACGCCAGAGACCCCATCACGCGCGTAAGCCTCATCGCCGATGGGGAGGTCGTCTGGGTCACCCAACCGGACGAGACCGTGTGGAGCGAGCGTTTTTTCCTCCCGCTTCACCATCGGACCTACATCCGACCGGTCCTCGAGAACGCGTCGGGATACCGGACATTGGGCAATCCCGTCTTCCTCGTTCCAGACCGATCCCAGCGGAGCGGAGAAGTTCCATTCGTGGGTTCTGACGAATCGGAAGATGCTTCCTATCTGGAGATCGGGGCCACGGTCGAAGCTTCATCACGCCTTGCGCCGCCACGACAGTCACGCATTCTATCCGAATTCCTCGCCGCTGAGGAAACAAGATATCCCACTGTCTGGTTGCTTCAGAACAGAAGCGACCTTGTTCACGACGAGACGTTGATCGATCTGACAACGTGGGACAGCGAGAGCGTAAGGTTGGGCGCCGCCTATGCACTGCTCTCTCGTGGTCACACCGATGTGCTCAGCACGTTGCTGTCCGACAAGGCACCGTCTGTTCGAGCCTACGCGGCGCGATCAATCGCGAACTACACCGAAGGCTACCGTGAAACGGACTGGCGACTCAACCCCGACGAAGAAGACGATCCCTTCGTCCTGTCGTATCTGATTCGTGCCTACCGTCCGGTCCGACACCGGCCCGACCACGTGGCCAGCATCATCGCGCTTCTCCGGCATCCGCACCAGGCGGTCGCCGCAGCAGCAGCCGACAGAATTGCCGCACTGGGCACGCGCAACTACCGCGTCATTTCCGCCCTCATCGACTCCGCAAGAGGCGACAACGTAGCCGCAATCGACGCACTCGGCACGATCGGTGACTATCGCTCCATCGCGCCGTTACTGGAAATCTACGAGCGTGCCCCCTTCGGCCCTGTCCGTCGTGCGGCGTTTGAGGCCCTGGACCATCTGGACGTTCCCTACCAGAACCGTCCGATGATCGAGGTGCCTGATCTGCAGAAGAGGCCGACAATGGACGGTCTTCCGGATTCATTAGCCAACGTCATCGGAGACCTCGCCCACGACGAAGACGCAAGACCGGGACCGCGTTCTTTGATCGGACGTGTCGGACGCTACGCCGACAGTCTCTACGTGGCGATTCAGACAGACTTCTCAACGCCTCCACACACAACCCTTGGGCCAGCCCCCACCGATGCCGATCGTCGGGTCGAGATTGTCCTCACTACGCCGAACGGACAGGACCAGGAAACCTACCGGGTCAACGCCCTGGGTCGAAGTAACCGGGAGCGGCCACTTCCGATCGGATCTCTCGTGGCGGATGGCCACTGGAGCCTCGAAACATTACTTCCGATCGCAAGTTTTCCGGTGCTTCGATTCAACCTGTCTGTCGTCTCGCAGACAGATCGGCTTTCCTGGTCGGTCACCTACGGGGCTCCTGAGGACGCAGATCGTTTCGGCGACCTTCGCTTTCAGCCCGGTTCTCCCTGAACGGCAACCACGTGCCAGACGAAATCCCACTCTTCCCGCTCGATCTCGTCCTCCTGCCCTCGTGCCACGTTCCTCTGCACATTTTCGAGGAGCGGTACCGGACAATGACGAACCTGTGTATCGAGGAGGATAAGGAGTTTGGTATCGTGTGGGGTCAGGATGACGATCATCGAAGCATCGGCTGCTCAGCCAGAATTGCGGACGTCGTCGACAGGTTCCCGGACGGGCGCCTGAACATCGTGGTTCAGGGCACGGAACGTTTCAACTTGCTCGACGAACATCACGATGCCCCCTACATCACTGGCATCGTTGAGACCTTGCCCGACGAGGAAGACTTACCTGACGCCACACTCGTCGACCGTGCCCGTGAATTGTATTCGAACGCACTGAAAATCACGCTCGGCTGGATTCGTCCCAACGCCGATGAAACGGACGAGCGCGCCCTCTCCTACACCATCGCTGCGAGTCTGGGGCTTCCCCTAGAACGTCAGCAACAACTTCTCGAAATGCGCAACGCAGGCGACCGACTAGAGGAAATCGCGGGGATCCTGGAGGGCAGCATCGAGAATCTTCAAGACGCCGACCGGAAAATGCGCGGGAACGGGAAAGCGTGACGCCCCGATCGGTGTCTTAAGGATCGACAGAAATCCACGAACCCCGCTCTGTCCAGTCACCAGGCTCTCTCCGTAGATGAAGACACCCTCGCGCTACCTTTCGCCCTCCAACTCCCCGCCCAACCAACAGAAGCACCTGTATATGATGTCGTCATCGTTGGCGGCGGCGGGGCAGGTCTCCGAGCCGCCATTGCTGTGTTCGAGAGTGACCCGACGTTGACCATCGCGGTGGTTTCCAAGGTTTATCCAATGCGAAGCCACACGGTATCCGCCGAGGGCGGCGCAGCCGCGGTCATCAAACCGAACGACAGCCTCGAAGACCATATCTACGATACGATCTCCGGCGCCGATTGGATGTGCGACCAGGATGCCGTCGAAGCGTTCGTCAACGAGGCCCCCAAAGAGATGCTCCAGCTCGAGCACTGGGGCTGTCCGTGGAACCGCGAGGAAGACGGAACGGTTGCCGTGCGTCCCTTCGGTGGAATGAAAATCCAACGCACGTGGTATGCGGCTGACAAGACCGGATTCCACATGCTCCACACCCTTTTTCAGACGAGCCTCAAGTACGACCCGATCGAGAGATTCGACGAATGGTTCGTCACGCGCCTGCTCGTTGAAGACGGACGCTGTCAGGGCGTGGTTGCCGTCGAACTGGCCACCGGCCGCATCCAGCCCATCCTGGGAAGGTCTGTGATCCTCAGTACAGGCGGCTGTGGAAAAATCTTTCCCTTCACGACCAACGCCAACATCAAGAACGGCGACGGAATGGCCCTCGCCTACCGAGCCGGTGTCCCGCTCAAGGACATGGAGTTCATCCAGTACCACCCGACCGGCCTGCCGTTCACGGGCATCCTGATCACGGAAGCCTCTCGAGCGGAGGGCGGTATCCTCGTCAACAAGGACGGCTATCGATACCTCCAGGATTACGACCTGGGTACGCCGCATCCCAAGCCGGTCCTTCGTTCAATGGAGCTCGGGCCTCGCGACCGGCTGTCCCAGGCCTTCGTGAAGGAGCAGGAGAAAGGTCGAACTCTCGAGGGTGAATACGGTCACTACGTCCACCTCGACGTCCGTCATTTGGGCGAGAAAATCATCGATTCGCGGATTCCTTTCGTGCGGGAACTGTGTTTGAAGTACGAGAATATTGATCCTGTTAAGGAGATGATTCCTGTCCGACCGGTCATCCACTACGTCATGGGGGGGGTTCACACAGACATCGACTCAGCCACCCCCCTCGGCGGTCTGTTCGCGGCGGGCGAGGTCGCCTGCGTCAGTATCAATGGCGCAAATCGCTTGGGATCCAATTCCCTGACGGAACTGCTGGTGTTCGGAGCAAGGGCAGGGCGATCGGCAGCGGAGTTCGCGAAGGCGCACCAGGGGTTCACGAATGGCATCGAATCCCAGGTTTTGGACGAGGAAAACCGCCTGAACACCTTGCTGAATTCAGACGGCACGGAAAAAGTAGCCGACATCCGGAGCGAGATGCACGAAACGATGGAATCCGGGGCTGGAATCTATCGTTCGCGGGATACACTCGAGCAATCGTCCCAGAAGATCAGGGAACTCCAGGAGCGCTATTCAAGAGTGAAGGTCGAAGATCGGAGCATGACCTTCAATACGGAACTGACGTCCATTCTCGAGCTGGGCTATATGCTCGACGTCGCGGAAACGATCATTCAGTCAGCTCTCCAGCGCGAAGAGTCTCGGGGTTCACATCAGCGCACGGACTTCCCCGAACGCGACGACGACCAGTTCCTGTCGCACAGCCTGGCCTACCGTGAGGATGACGGATCATCCCGGGTCGACTACCTTCCGGTGAAGATCACCAAGTGGCCCCCCGGAGAACGAGTTTACGGCGAGAAGAAATAGAAACACACGCCCAACCGGAGAAATCATGGCATCAACGATCACCATAGAAGTCTCCCGCTACAGACCCGAAGAAGAATCCGAACCGGTCTTTCAGTCCTACGAAGTCCCTCTTCGATCGGACTGGGTAATCCTGGATGGTCTGAACTACATCAAGAACGAACTGGATGGAAGCCTGTCGTTTCGCTGGTCGTGCCGGATGGGTGTGTGCGGGAGCTGCGGAATGATGATCAACGGCGAACCCGTGTTGACGTGCGCGGCTTTCCTCGAATCGTACGCGCCGGGGCCGATTCGGATCGAGCCGTTACAGCATTTCCCCGTAGTCCGGGATCTCGTGACGGACATGGAAGACTTTATGGGCAAACTAACGACCGTTAAGCCGTGGGTCGTTCGCGAAGAAGAGAAGCCCGTCGAGGAGGGGGAATACAAACAGACCCCCGAACAGCTGGCAGATTTCAAGCGATATAGCATGTGCATCAACTGCATGCTCTGCTACTCCGCCTGTCCTGTCTACGGACTTGAACCCGAATTCACGGGCCCGGCCGCGATCGCACTCGCCCAGCGTTACAACCTCGACAGTCGGGACGAGGGCAACGACGACAGAATGGAGATCCTGTCACACGACGAGGGGATCTGGTCCTGCACCCTTGTAGGCGAGTGCTCCGAAGTGTGCCCAAAAGACGTTGACCCGGCCGGCGCGATTCAGCGATACAAGCTTGCCGGAGCCACCAGCTGGTGGAAATCTATCCTGCTCCCCTGGCAGAAGTGAGAGGAGATCCTGGCTCCTATGAACCGAAACGCTCATCACACGCTCCACCATCCGAAGTGGTATCGAGTACAGAAACCGATCTTCTGGTGGGTTAAACGCTTCGCGGACATCCGGTTCATATTTCGTGAACTGACGAGTCTTGCGGTCGCCTACTCGGTCATTCTGCTTGTCGTGATCTATCGTGCGCTCCTCACGAGCGAAGCGGCTTACACTTCCCTGACCACGACCCTTCGGGAGCCTTTTTGGGTCACCATCAATGTCATCGCGCTGGGGGCTGTGCTCTACCACACGTTCACCTGGTTCAACCTGGCCCCACGGGCGATCGTGATGCGTCTGGGCAAGTGGCGCATCCCTGACCTGATGATCGCAGGCGGAAACTACGCTGCTTGGATCGTCATTTCTGGTGTCATCTATCTGGCCTACGTCTCAGGGTAGGGAGCACACCGTGTCAGCAAAAAAAAGCAACGATCCGTTTTTCTGGACACTGTTCGGCGCCGGTGGTGCCCTTTCGGCGATGTTGATCCCCGCATTCCTGTTCCTTTTCGGAATTGCAACCCCGCTCGGCTGGGTGGAAGGCCCTGCCTACGAGTCGGTCAAGATGGTCCTCCTCCATCCCTTGGCACGTATCGTCGCGTTCTTCCTCGTATCTCTGTCCCTTTTTCACGGGGCGCATCGGTTTCGATTCACCCTCTACGACGGACTGCAGCTCAAGCACCTGTTCCAACTGATCGCCGTCATCTGTTATGGAGGAGCGCTGGCGGGCAGCATCGTTACGGGCTACATTCTGTGGTGATTCCGAAAAAAATTGACACACCCCTTGGGGACCGGGTCATGCCCGAGCTGAAAAAACTCCGCCAGAACGCGATTCCTGCGGCCTTGGCCAAAGTCGAACGCTACCGGCTTCTGACCCAGCCGCGGCTTGCCGAAAGCATCTGTCTGGACATCCTCCAGATCGATGAGAAGAACCAGGAAGCGAACCGACTTCTCATCCTCGTGATTACGGACCAGTTTGGGCTGAACTCGAGCGGCTTGGCCAAGCGGGCGCGCGAGATCGCGGCTCAGTTGGAATCCGAGTACGATCGCAGCTACTATGCAGGGATTATCGCTGAGCGTCTGGGGAAGGCCGCGCTAGACAGCCAGACCCCCGGAAGCAATCACGACGCGTACGAGTGGTTCCACGAAGCGATGGAATACTACGATCGCGCAGAGAATCTTCAGCCCGAGGGAAACGACGACGCAATCCTTCGTTGGAACACGTGTGCACGCCAGATCGAGAATTACCGGCTGACAGAACGTCCAGAGGAAAAGTTCCATCCTCTGCTCGAATAGCCGACAGAGAACGTAGAATAGCACAGGCCCGGAGCGTTTATCGTTCCGGGCCTATTTCGTTTTGCCTTTATTGGGGCCGGTCTTCCACTCAGCTCCTGAGCAACTTATTCATAGACGCTCTGAATCATCGCCCGCATATACCCGACGGCGTACGCGCGCCCGACCCAGGCGGCCTTCTTCTGCGGGAAGGCGGGTGTGTGATCCATCATAAATGGCCCGTTGAATCCAACAGCCTTATAAGTTTCCATCGCCTTGCGCATATCCGTCTGGCCCTCGTCGATGAAAACTTCCCGAAATCGGCGGGGGGTGCCCTGGATGTCTCGAAAGTGTACGTAGCTGATCTTGCCCCTTCCGCCGATGTCCTCGATGGCCTCGAAGACGTCGACTCCCATCTCGCTCACACATCCCTGGCAGAACAGCATCGCGTTGCTTGCGCTCTCGACGGCGTCGAAGATGCGATGATATTGGTCGAGCGTGGAGACGATCCTCGCTGCGCCACCCATCGGCTCCGGGATTGGTGGATCGTCCGGATGGAGGGCCATCTGAACGCCGCTCTCCTCGGCGACCGGAATCACGCGTTCCAGAAAATAGACCATATTGGCCCATAAAGACGGCTCATCGATCTGCTTTTCCGGGACGGTATGGTCCTTCTTCGCCCACTCGTCATAGTCGAACGTGCTATATCGAACTCCACCCCGGCCGATGTCCGATTTCGTCCTGAAATTCCCGATCGGCTTGAAGTTATACCCCAGCGTGGGGATTCCCGCTTCCCCCAGATTCCGCAGCAGCGTGCACCAGGCATCGATCTTCTGATCGCGATCTTCCGTCGCGAGCGTCAGTGCGTCCCACCCTGTGGTCGCCACGTTCTGCAGAATCAGACCGTTCGACTCCGCGAGATCACGATACCGCAACCAGTCCTGCAGCCGATCCTTTCCATCTGACAGCGTATCCGGCGTCGGGTTGATCGTTAGATAGTCGACGCCGATCGCCTTGAAGTAACTCAGCGTCTCGTCGTCCACTTGATGCCACGGCAGTTGCTCCTGGATCGTCATCGCTTGCCTCCACGCCGTTTCTTACCTTTTTGACCCGACGCCATTACGAACAATTTGTCCGATAAAGGTCCCGCACTTTCGAGCTCGTCGATTGACTCCGTAACGAGTCCGGGAATAAGCGAGGTCACATCGTCGTCCGGCTCAGATGCCTCGATCAACCGATCGATCTGACTCAGGATGATCTTCCGCGTCTCGGGCGTCACACGGCCGCCTTGCATACCCTCACGAAACGTATCCAGCGTCTCGCGGGTCAGTGCGAGCGACGGGCTCTGGCAGGCCAAAGCAACGACAATGTTCCGAAGCACCTCTTCGGAGCTCCCCCGGCCACCCGCCGCGCTCCGAAAAGGTTTGAACACATCCTCGGGGAGGGCCCGGAACAGATGAACGCGAGCAGCCATCCCAAGGAACCTTCGCCAGTCGGCAATTGGATCGATTCTAAGTGGCTTGCCTGCATCATCCTCCGACATCCAGGTTCCCGGCTCGACACCCGCCCAGATCCGGCTGTCCTTCGTAAAGTCCTGGAGAAACGATGCCACGGTACGCTGTGCCAACTGAGTGCAGTCGGTCTGCATCCGGCCAAGACGGTAATGGGCGATCTCCCAGCCCTGCTTTCTGAACTCCTCGAACTCTCCCGCCTGGATCAGGTCGACGGCCGCATTCAGGTCCCCATCAGACGTTTCGAGCAGACCCAGATCCAAACAAACAATCGCCTGATAGACCCCGTGTTCGATGGCCTCGCGGCCGACCGCGATGCCTGATCGGTTTCGAGTGCCGTAGGACATTGCCTGGATCCGCAGGTAGGCCTGGAGTCCCTCGGCTGTATGCGCAGGCAGCTTCTGGAATTCCATCCCCAGAGCAATCATCTGCCCGATAAAGCTCTCCTCGTCAATCCGCAGGCGGGCAAGGTCGACGGACGCGAGTCCTGTCATTCCATCCGCCTCAAGAGCGAAATGTCGCCATCTTCCCCGGCCTCATCCTTCTCCCCGTCCCCTTCTTCCTCGACCTCATCCTCTTTCTTCGCTACGGAAACGACATCCTCACCCCCCGCAGACCGTTCCCACGCGTGACGCATCACCAGACGCATAAGATCGGGCGCCGCGTCGTAAAGAGCATCCAGAACGCTCCCAACCCTTCCTCCCCCGACGAAATGGTTGGGCCGAATCGTGCCCGCACCATCGTCCGAGAAGAAACGAAACACGGGGATGCCGCCCATCACTTTATTCAGATCCCCGCCCCTGAGCCGATCGACGAGCGCGTCTTCCAGGAGCTCCGGGTCCGCCCCTCTCAGGAGAGCTGCAGCGTGGTTGGGATCGTTCAGGGCGGCGACCGCTTCGAGCCACTGCCACGAGACGCGCCCCCGCACTCTCTGGTCGTCCACGGGCATCAGCGTTTCTTCCACCGTCCGACGAAAGGTCTGGGGCGTCATCGCCCGAATGAGGGACGTGTTGTAGACCCTTTCGTCCGGACGTACGGCGACCATACCCGCGATGGTTTCTGTCGGCAGGAGACTGACGACTTCCCTCCTGTAACTCGGCCGACCGTCTTCACCCATCGCGGTGAGCGACAGCATCTGCTCAGGATCCTCGTCGAGCGCGACAAGAGCAGCCTGGGCTTCGTCCGGCATTGCCTGGACCAAAGAGCGGGCGTTCTCGTGCTGTCCGGACACCACGAGAACGCGTACTCGAGACGTGGTCTCGGCGACCTCCATCAGCCCACCGGACCAACCTCCCAGTTTCACCACCCCCCCATCCACAGACACTTCCGGTCCCGGTTCCCGTTCACCTGCGCCGAACGCATCGGGCTCCACACTCGACTCTACCCGGTTCTCGATCTCTTCCTGACAGGGCACACAAGTAACCGCCCGGGGCATCGCCTCCATCCGGGCACGCGGAATCTCCACCCCACACACCTTGCAAGACCTGGCTTCGGTGTTCAACGCCCTTCCTCCGAAAGAGTAGTGGGAAGCTGGACACCAGAATCTATCGCAACAGACCGAGACCGTCAACCCGTTTTTCTTTTTAAGGTTAATAAAATCAACATCTTATATACTTGACTTAGCAGGGCAATATCACTATATTCCTAGCGTCGAAAGTAAAGGGGCTGGCACCGTCCATCGGTATCAGCCCCTTCTACCTACCTACCCGGTCGCGCACGGCAACTTGACACACCCGACCTAACCTCTATATTCCTAAGATGTTTAGCGGCTTTAACCAGACTGGGAGCCGGGTCACGGCCCGTCGCCCATCCGATTCGCACCCACCTGCAAGCCTCTCTTGAGCGAAATCCCCACAAGACCCGGATCTCATCTGCTGCTCGTTGCGGACGAAGCGCGAGGAGTCAGGCTCAAATCCGATCTGGAGTTCATCGGCTACGCGGTCACCCACATCCTCCTGGATGATTCCGGGCTCCTGTCCGCCCCCAGACCCGAAATTGAGGACATCCAGACGGCCATCATCGATTTCGAGGGGGATTGGGCTACGTTGTCGCAGATCGTTCAGGATGTGCGGGCGGAGTTCGGCCAGAGGAGCCGCTCCCTGCTCATTTTCACCGATGAGCGCGTAGCCCTGGAGCTCGATTTTTCAGCCGGGGTGACGGATTTCATCGTCCGTCCGTATTCCCTGCGAGAGGTTGAGGCACGACTGAGGCTCGCCCTATGGAACGAGGATCGCCCTGATGACGCGACGACAGTAAAGGTTGACAACCTCGTGATCAACACGACGCGCTATGAAGTACGCGTAGACGGAAACCCGATCAACCTGACCCTGAAAGAGTACGAACTCCTCAAACATCTGGTCACTCACCGGGGAAGGGTTTTTACCCGAGCGGAACTTCTGGACAATATCTGGGGATACGACTACTACGGTGGGATGCGAACCGTGGACGTTCACATTCGTCGGCTCAGGTCCAAGCTCGGTACGGTTGGGACACGGATCACGACGTTACGTGGAGTGGGTTACAGATTCGATCACCCCGGCTGATCTCCACCCACCACCCGGCGAACCGCGTTCAACAGGTCGGTGATCATCACCGGCTTCATCAACACCTCGGCGACACCAAACTCCTCGATCCGCGAAGAAACCAGCTACTCGGGATAGTGGCCGGTCATAACCACGACCGGGACTCGACTTCCCGCCTCCCGCAGATCTCTAAGCACTTCGAACCCATCCGGTTCGGGCATCTTCAGGTCAAGAATGGCAAGATCGTGCGTGCCTGTCAGAGCCGCGTCCAGCGCTTCCTGCCCATCGGTAGCCACCTCGACCTCGAACCCGTTGCCCTCGAGCATTTGTGCGTAGAGCCGGTGGATGGTCGGTTCATCGTCAGCGAGTAAAAGACGCATCGTATGCCTGAGATTCGGTGTGTGTGGACGGCGGGCCGAACCGGTCTTCCAGTACCTTCCGTCGGTAGTCGAAAATACGGCCTAGATTTCTTGCCACCACAGCGTGGTGAGCGATCCGCCCGATCGGACCGAACGGCAGCGCGTAGTGAACGATGTCACTGACCTCGACGCCCCCCGACACCTCACTGAAGCGATGTTGATGGTGCCAGAACCGGTAGGGACCGAACCGCTGCTCATCGACGAAATAGAACGGTTCCCGGACGTGCGTAATCTCCGTGACCCAACTCAGCCGGAGCTTGAGGATGGGATGCACACGGTAAGAGATGAGCATACCAGGGTGCATCGGCTCATCTCCGCCTTCGACGACCCGAAGACCGAGGGAGGGGGGCGTAATCTCCCCCAGATTCAGCGGATTGGAGAAATACTGCCAGGCCTCATCCAGGGATACAGGCAGGCGCTGCACTCGGTCGAGTCGGTAAAGCCGCACGGTCAGTGGGAGGCGGCAAGATGGCGCCGCAGAATATCCTGGCCGAAGTCGTTCTGGAGGTCTCGCCAGACAGCGTGAATATGGTTGGCGTCGTTCTGGGTGCAGTCATATTCGGCAAGGAAAGTCGGTGCCAGAACCCGGTAGTAGTGCCCCTGGCCGCGCGCTTCCGGACCCGCCCAGGCAAAGCGGATTTCCTCGGCATCGACCTCGGCTACTCGCGCTTTTTCATCTGTCGCAAGGGCATCAGGCAAGCGCCCGACATAGACTTCGATGAGTTCGTGGAGCGTGGTCTGCTGAAGATCGGTCATCTCGCTGGCTCGCAGGCCATCCGGCTCCGAATCGAGTTCAGAGGTCACCATCGGGACATTCTTGGTCAGCATATCCGCCGGGGCCTCGTCACTCACGATCGCCACTTCTTTCTGAGTCCCATCGAGGGACGCGAGCAGATCGCGGGCTACATCCTCCTCCTCCTTGAGCGCCCGGACGCCCTCCGTGCTCCCGTGGAGCACCTTCGCTGGATTCGCTCCCAGGAACACGGGCGTGGGCCCGATCAGTTCTCCGTTCACGATCGTATAATTGACGGATACGTGGTGGCCCTCGAAGCGCCATCCCCATTCACCGTTTCCAGGCGTGCCGAAAACACTCACATAGTAACGCTCAGGGTCACGCTTCCATTTTCCACCTGGCCCCTCCATCTCACCCAGGATGGGCTCCAGATCGATGATCGTCCGTGCGCGATGCATTCCGGACCCGCTCAGCCCCGTGCCCAGTAGACGGTTAGCCAGCTCGACCTGCCACCCGTCCATATCCTTGAGCATCAGTCCCTTCCGCTCGACGGGCGTGTAGTGCCAGTTTCGCCGCTCGTCTTCGTCCGCAAAATCGAGAGAGGCGACCGATTTCTGGTCGTCCGCTAGCGCGGCAAGAAAGTCTTCGGCCGCATCTTCCATCCGCCGGATGATGTCGCCGTTAGATGATGAACTGCTCATAACCAGCCTCCGTGTTCGTGTCGTTGAGTCTTCAAAATACCAAGTGGCAGGTCAGGGTCAAGCCCCCGGCCGTGCAGACTTGCCAGGTCTGATCCCGACTACGACCTTGAAGAACCCGACCAACGCCTCACTGTCAGGAAACCTGTGGCCAAAGAGAAAGTCGATCGCCGAACAATTTCGATTCACTGCGCCCGATGTCGCATCCTGCTCTACAAGTACCGGAAAGGGGGACGCGGGGGCCTCGTGAAGTGCATTGTCGACAGGATCGCTGAAGATCGTACGGAGGGAGATTTAAAGTGCCCTTCCTGCGGGCAGCAGTTCGCACGCCCGTTGCCGCTCGGGGGCCAAGCCGCACACAAGATCATCCAGGGCAAAGTGTATACCCGCGGAATGGCCCGGAAGTGAGCCAGTAGGTCGGCGAGTGCTGGACATCGAGCGGCTCGAATGAGCTCAATCCCCCAAAAACGTGAAGGCGCACCAACCTATCGACGATTTCCGAGTGGGGAGATGACTCTCCATCTCCATTCGGAATTTCTTGATCATCAATCGGAAATCCGGTTTTCATCCTATGTCAGCCGTCCCGCTTTCGAGCGCCCTCCTTGCCACAGGTCATACTCGGGATCCGCGTAGCGGTCGAAGAACGCGTCCATCCTGCTTCGAAGTCCCTCGATTTCCCCGGCCTCCACTTCAACCCGATTCTCGCGCTCTTGAGGGTCGCGCTTCATATCATAGAGTTCGTCGGGGCCTTCGGGATGGCGCCTCGTGTACTTCCATCGAGGTGTCCGGATCATTCTCGTGTTTTCGAACTCGTGAAAGATCGTGCCGTCCCACGTCGATTCCCTGCCCATCAACCCTTCCGCGTAGGATCGCCCCGGACTCTTACGGAGTTCCAGGTCGAGCCCCAGATAGTCGTTGACCGAGGCCAGGAAGTCGTAGTTGCAAGTCCGACCATCGAACACGCTGCCTTCGGGAATCGCCCCCGGATACCGGAAGAGCAGAGGGATGTGGATGGCTTCTTCGAACGTGTGCAACGGTCTCGAATGATCCCCCATTCCCCACATCCCGTGATGCCCACCGCAGAGACCCTGATCCGAAGTGAAGATGACCAGTGTATCATCTGCAAGCCCCAGCTTGTCGAGCGTATCCAGGACGGTCCCCACGCCGTCGTCCACGCCACTGACCGCCGCCGCGTAACCCCGGATGCTCGTTTCGTTGTTGATAATCTGCCGGTTTTTGTAGAGCCAGGGGTGGACTTCCTCCCGGGGAAAACAGGTCAGTGCTCGGTCGGCGTAGAAATCCGTATGTCGATTGACGTGGAGTTCAGTCATCGACTGCCCAAGCCCATAAGGCCCGTTGTAGGCAACAAGCAGGAAAAACGGGTCCGACCGATGGTTCTCGAGAAAGTCGACGGCGTGTGAGGTGATGGCGTCCGTCACGTAGGACGACTCCGTGTAGACATCCCCTTCCCAGATCATCTCCGAATCGTAGAATTCAGAAGTGTGACCTCTGGGTTTCGTGAACCAGTAGTCGAAACCGAGCTGCGAGTTCAGACTGTCTCCCAGGTGCCACTTTCCCGAAAGCCCACAGGCATACCCTTTTCGGTGCAGGGCTGCTGGAAGCGTTTCAAATTCTTCGATCGTGCAGTAGGCGTCGGCTCCCATCTGGGCATCAGGCTTTTCGCCACCAAGGTAGCAGTGCACACCGTGCTGAGACGGAATCAGCCCGGTCATCCACGTCGCCCGACTCGGGGAGCATACTGAGTTCACACAGTAGGCGTTCGAGAAGCGCATTCCGCCGGCCGACAGCCGATCGATATGCGGGGTCCTTATTTCCTCATTCCCGTAGCAGCCCAGCGTCCAGGCGCCCTGGTTGTCGGTCATCACCATCAGAACGTTCGGACGCCCGCTGCCCGCAGGTTCAGACATTCAACCTCCCATAGCGCACGCGCCCCGAGTCCGAAATGACGCTCAAACCCAGCTCCTCGATCAGGGACCCCGAGACTCGGTCCTTCACGACGACCGCCCGACGCGCGACTCTGGCCGCCTCTCCAAGGGTCTCTTTCGTCGGCACGCCGCTATAGGCCAGGAGCCGTACGAGGCTCAGGCCCTGTGAGTGCGAAAGGGTGGACTCGAACATTGGATCGAAATAAACCACGTCCCACGACCAGTCGTCGAGGGTCTGCAGAAGATGGGCTGAATCCGTACATACAACGGCCACGCGTCTCATCGCGTGGACCACATCGACCGCGGGATGGGCGTAGGTCCTCATCCCGTAGCGCACGATAGAAGCCAGAACCTTGGACTGCTCGATTGCGGAGACCCTCCCCTCCCGTCCCACCACGTGGGCCACCACCATCGCATCCGAGCCCAGCCCACACGTGCAGTCCAGGAAGCTGTCCCCCGACCGTAGACCGGCCGCCGCCACCATCCGGTCCTTGTCTCCCTTCACGAGCGATCGAATTCGGGGTCTCGCCATATTCGGATGGAATCGGTGGACCTCCCCGCCGAACTCGAACCGAATTTCGTGCTCCGCCACGACGATCGGGTGATCGACCCGCTCGGGGTCACCGATCAGCCCTTTCAGCGGCCTTCGACCCCGCGTGACGAAAGGACACCGAATCTCCTCCGCCAGCGAGATGGCCGCAAGCGCTAGATCTCCGGATGGAGACCTTGTAGTCGTCACGAAAACGTGATCCTCGGTGATGGCCGGCGCCCCCACGCAGCCTCACCCGCGTCTGCGTCTGGCAAGACGCGCGCCCACGTCAATCGCACACAGCAGGTTCCCCTCCTTAGCTACGCCCTTACCAGCGATATCGAAGGCGGTTCCGTGGTCGACTGAAGTCCTTACGATGGGTAGGCCAAGAGTCACGTTCACCCCGGTATCGAAAGCCACCAACTTCACCGGCGCGTGCCCCTGGTCGTGATACATCGCCACGACCCCATCGTAGACCCCGTCGTACGCCTTGAAGAATGTTGTGTCGGCCGGCAACGGGCCCTCGACCCGCCACCCCGCCTCGATGGCCTGGTCCACCGCCGGACGGATCACCTCCGAATCTTCCGACCCGAACAAACCGTTCTCCCCCGCGTGCGGGTTAAGCCCTGTCACAGCGATGCTGGGATCCGCTTTACCCATCCCCTCAAGCGCTTCCCGCAGGAGAGTAATCGTGTCGAGCACGTCTTCGATTCGGAGCAGAGAAGACACCTGATCCAGCCCCACGTGACACGTCACGTGAGCGACATTCAAACGGTCGGACGCCAGCATCAGCCGAACCCGGTCGGCCCCCGACTTGTCCGCCAGCAGTTCGGTGTGTCCGGGATACCGATACCCCGCCAGGTTCATTGCTTCTTTATTGAGAGGGGCGGTCACGATCCCATCGATATCGTCTGCCACGGCAAGGGCGACGGCCTCGATCACCCATTCGGCTGCCGCCCGCCCCGCCTCAGCCGAAACTTCGCCTGTCGCGATCTGGTCTCGGTCGAGATCGACCGGGCTGAGCACCTCCACCCTACCCTTCTCGAAGCGAGCATCGCCGGGACGTTCGATCGTCACCAGGTCGAGTTCGACCCCGACCCATTCCATCGCTCGACGCAGGACCTCCACGTCACCGACCACGACGGGACGACACTTTCCATAGACTCCGTTCCCCGCCAGTGCTTTCGCGATGATTTCGGGACCGACCCCACAAGGATCGCCCATCGTGATCGCAAGCAGGGGCAAACTCTCTCTGTCCTCCATCGGGATCTCCTTCTCCACAACTTTCAGGAGCGCATTTCGGTCGCCGAGTGCGCCCCCTTTCGTTACCATCGTGAGTCCATCGTAGGCCCCCCCGATCAATCTGCACACCGGAACCGCAATCGCCACTTCCGTCAGGATCTCGGCCGCGGTCGCCCCGAGGGCTCTTGCCACCGAGATCGCCGTCCATCCTCCCGAAACAACCAGGGTCGCCGGTCTCGAAGCGGCCATCACCCGTTTCGCGACTTCGGCAAGCAGGGCAATGCCGTCGGAAGCGTCCTCGCTGTGCAGACCGGGATGGAGGCCCACCAGCGATATCAACGCATCCCCTCCCGCTTCGAGCTGTGCGGTCACTTCGTTCACAACCCGAGGTGCGTGAGGTCGGGCCCAGGCGAACGGGGCGGAGTCCACGTGGACCTCCCATTCGTGGGTATGGCCGTCTGCCTTCAGCACCGATACCTGCTCACGGGTCGTCGACTCGTTCGTCCCGAGCACCATCAGGGTCGGACCCGGGACCCACGGATTCACGGCCTCGGTTTCGCGAGCGACCGCGAACGCCTGTGGAATGTGCGACGCCAGACCCGCCGAACCACAGAGGATGGGTGCGGGGTCCAGCAGCGCACAGGCCTCGGCCAGGATTGCAAGATCCGATTCGGACGCGGCGTCGGCCACGATTACGGTGGGAGCGACCCCTCGCAGCGCGTCCATCATCGAGGCCACGTGGTTAACGCCACGAGCCACTTCCTCGAGGGGCAGGGACTGAATCGTGCAGGGCGCTTCGGATTCGAGCAGGTGCGGGAGGTAGGACCCGCGAACGGGAGCTCCCGCATCGTGACCGACCTCAGTTCGTCCTACGGGCACACCGTGAACGAGGTGATAGCCTCCGACCGTCACACGTCCCGCCTCGGGGAAGGCTGGAGCCATCACGCAGAGATTCCGGTCGAAGACACGCATCACCGCACGGATCTCACTCCCCAGATGGCCACGTAGCGCCGAGTCGACCTTCTTGTAGATCACCCTCGGGGCAACGTCACGAAACCGGGCCATCGCATCGACCACTCGTTGCTCGGCGATGATACGGGAGGCATTGCGCGTTTCTGTATCGACCACGAGGACATCGACACCTTTCAGGTCGATCTCTCCACCCAGGTGGACGACCGTCTTCAGACCCGCCTTGGCGAAGGCCAGACCCGTATCGCAGGCGCCCGTAAAGTCGTCGGCCGGCACCACCACACGAACCCCTGATTTGCCGTCCCTGTGCGTCGATGTTTCGCTCATCAGCAGCTTCTTTCCGGAGGACATTGCTCCGCTCAAGGTCCGGGAGCATATTATCCGCTGTTTCGCACGAGCGCAAAGGATCTATCAATGGATGAAAAAGCCTGTTCCGTAAAGAAACTGTTCCTGGAGATTCCTGAGGACTGCGATCGTCTGCTCAGGTGGCTGACCCTCAATCAGGACTGGCGCCCTGTTTCAAACCTGGAAGGGATCGATCGCCCCCGGCAGGGCCTTCGGTTCATCGTCTGGTCTGTTGACCTGCTCGCCGTCGGCCTCGTCCTGAGACGACTGCTGCCGGGCCTCCTCCTGACCATCCTCCTTGCGTCCCCTTCCGGCGCCCGGGAAAACCCGGACGTCGCCATCCGGACGGTGGGAGCAGAGTACCGCCTCAGCGGGACCTTGAGAGTGCCAGCCGACCGCGGCGCCCTGTGGAGCGCACTGACGGACTACGACCAACTGGCCACTTTCATCGAGCCACTCACACGAAGCCACAGCCTGGAAGTGAACGACGATGGATCGCGGCTGGTGGAGCAAATCTCTTTCGTCAAAGTGCTACTCATCAAACGTGAATCACGGGTCGTCTTACTGATGAAAGAATTCCCCCAGACCCGGATCGTGAGTGCGCTGGTGGAAGGAGATTTCATCACCTACCACGCCTTGTGGGAATTGGAATCCGCCGAGGAGGAGGCGGTTAATCTGCGGCTCGAGATGAAGGTGCGGCCCAAAATGACGGGCCCCGGATGGATCGAGAAGCGGCTTTTGAAAAAGGGAGTTGAAAAAACAATGACGGGCCTGCGTGACGAGGCCGTCCGGCGTGCCCGGGGATGGTCGAGACGGTACTAACGATCCTCTGTAGAATCGGAGGACATCCCGATCTCTGACTCCATTAAAAGGAGGCGCTCAGCTTCAAGCGCCTCCGGGGTGCTCCGACACACTGCCCCTATTCGTCGTCTGCGCCCTCCACCAGCGGGCCGCGCTCCGGTTGCGACAAAGGCAGAGCGGCTCTGGCCAGCCTCCGAAGAGCCAGCCGAAAATCATCCAATAAGGTGTAGAAGATCAGAACAACCAGAAGCGTCAGAAACGTCGACGAAATCAGTCCACCCATCATCGTCCGTCCCAGTGGCGCGATCGGCGAGCCCATCATATTGGCAACGCTGACCGCCATCGGGATCAGACCGAAGACGGTCGTGAACGTCGTCATCAGGATCGGCCGGTAGCGGTTGTGACCGGCCTCCAGAATCGCCTCCATCCGATCCATCCCGCCTTCCCTGAGGCGGTTGATCATATCGACCAACACGATCGCGTTATTGACGACCACGCCGATCAGGACGACGGTCCCCATATTCGCCATATCGCCCATTGGCGTCTCTGTCAGGAACAGCGTCCAATAGACTCCGAAGAAGGCGAGTGGGATCGATAGAATGACGGAAAACGGCAGGATGATCGATTCGAACAGGACTCCCATCAGCAGAAAAACGAACGTCGTCGCCATCAAGATGGCGAAGCCCATTTGATCTTCCTTCTCACGCAGCGGTGCCGATCTGGGTGTAGACTTGGTCGATATACTCCTTTGACGCGCAGACGCAATCACATCCTCCCGTTTTCCCGACGTATCGTGCCACTTCCTTGCGCAATCTTGAAGTCTGCTAACGAGGCGAGAGGAACTTCCTCCCCCGCAGGGGTTTGGAAGCTGTAGCTCTTGAGCTGGTTGAGCGTCTGGCGATCCTGATCGACAAGTCGGAGACGCACATCGATTTCTCGTTCGTCTATCTGGAGTCGATTCAGGTTGGCGCCCCGTACCAGGTACCCCAGACTCTGACCGATTCCGGTGGGTGTGAACCCGAGCTTTCTGGCTTGCTCCCGGTCTTTATAGATTCGAATATCCACTCAAAAGTAAGACGGGACGACCCCCCGGAAGGTTACGTCCCCTCAGTCATCTACCACAACTTCCTCGACCGCCATCCCGGGCCCGAAAGCCCCACGGGCCAGTCGTTTGACATAGATGCGCGCATCATCCAGAAACGTGTAGAGCAACGGCACCACCAGGAGAGTTAAGGCCGTCGACGACAGCAGTCCACCCATCATCGTGCGACCCAAAGGTGCGTAGGGCGTTCCCATCAGATTGCTGTTTCCGACTGCCATCGGCAGCAACCCAAAGATCGTTGTGAACGTGGTCATGAGGATCGGCCTGAAGCGGTTTCGGCCGGCCTCTGAAATCGCTTCAAGTCGCGGGAGGCCGTCACGACGGAGCCGGTTGATCATATCCACCAGCACGATCGCGTTATTCACGACCACGCCGATAAGGATGATCATTCCAACCATCGCCATCATATTCATAGGCGTTCCGGTCAGGTAAAGAAACCAATAGACCCCCAGAAACGCGAACGGGATCGAAAACAGCACGCAGAAGGGCAGGATGAACGACTCGAACAGTACTCCCATCAGAAGGAAGACGAAAGTAATCGCCATCGTTACCCCGAAGGACAGCGTATCGTCCGTTTCTTGTAGTTCCCGATAGCGCTCACCCTTGTTCCACGTGTAGCCTCTGGGCATTCCAAACCCCGTCATCGCCTGATCGATCTCGGCGTAGAGTCCCTTGATGTCGTCCTTCGTCGCATAGGCCCTGATGCTAACACGTGTCTGCCCGTTTTCTCGATAAATCCTCCCCGTGCTTCCCCCGACTTCGATCGTAGCCAGCTCAGCCAGAGGAATGTCGTCGCCCTCTCGCGACCGAAAAGCGAAGTTCTTCAGTTGCTGGAGTGTCTGGCGATCCTCACGTTCGAGATACAGGCGAACCTGAACCTCCCGTTCGTCAGCTTGAAAACGGGGCAGGCTCACGCCCTGCAGCGCGAAACCGATCGTGCGAGCTACTTCCTGGGCCGACACGCCTACTCGATTCGAGCGGTACCGATCCACGCGAACTCGAACCTCTTCCTCCAGCCCCTGCTCGCCCTCGTCTTCGGTCTGCACGCTCAACACCGAGGGGATCGTCCACAGCCGGCGCCGAACTTCGGGCACCATTCCGAGAAGAACCTCAGTGTCGTCGCCCTGGAGGACCACACGCACGTTCCGGTCGCCGCTGCCGTCGTTGCGGCCATCGATGCGGTAGTCAACGCCCACGTATTTCGGTATCTCCTCCCCGACGGTCTTTACGACCTCCTTGCGATCCATCTCGGCCGTCAGGGGGTAGCCCAACCCTGAGCAGGCGTTCTTGAGCGCGACCCAATACCACGGCTCGTTCGCGCGGGAGACCAGGAACACCTGAACACTCGCATATTTCTCCCGATAGTAGGTCCGAACGGTCTGGATGTCGAAGCGGGCCCGGTGGGAGTCCAGGAAGCCTTCGACGCCGTCGATGACACTCACCGTTTCATCGAACCTGAAGTGAGGGGGCATTTGCATACGGATTCGGAAGTCGTTCAGGGCGCGACCTCCCCGATCCGCACGCTTCATCCCTCCTGCCGGAATCGAGATGGTCATATAAAGAGCGATGGCGATCAGTACCGCGTCTCTGCGGTGACCCATCGTCCAAGACAGCATCCGCTCGTAGAATCCTCGGGCCCGGCGCACGAAGTACGGATCCGGCCTTGCATCGCCGCCGCCGAACCGAACCGACGCCAGTGGAATAAAGATCAGGGCTACGAATAGCGACGCCAGAAGGGCGAACACGACCGGAACTCCCATCCGGGTCAGGTAAAAATTCATCGCCTGATTCTTCCCGCCCATCAGCATCAGAGGGAGGAAAACCACGACCGTCGTCAACGTCGCCATCGTGATCGCAAGACCGACCTCACTCGCTCCTTTGATGGCCCCCTCGCTCGGAGACAACCGTTTCGCCCGAAGCCGGTAGATGTTCTCCAGAATCACGATGGCGTTGTCGACTACCATTCCCACTCCAACCATCAGCCCCATCATCGTCACCACGTTGAGCGACCAACCGATGAAGTGGATGCCGGTCAGCGTGATCATCAGACATAGCGGGATCGACAGCGTGATGATCGACGTCATCCTCACCGTCCGGAGGTAATAGAGCAGAATCAGAGCCGCAAACAGACCACCCCAAACCCCCGTCGCCTGGAGATTGTTCACCGCATCCAGAATAAAGGTGCCCTGGTCGAAGAAAACGTTGAACGAAAGCCCCGCTTGTGCGGCCTCGAGCTCGGCAAGGGCCTCGCGAACACTGGCTGTCGTCTCTACGATATTCGCCCCCGACTCCTGCTTGACACCGAACGAGATGCCCGGAACACCGTTCACTCTCTGGTAGCTCCTCCGGTCCGGCACGTCGTAGGAGACCCTGGCAATGTCCCGGAGCGCGACTTCGGGCTGGCCGGGACGCCCCGGGATCTTGATCGACTCGATCTCCTGGAGGGAGCGATAGCGCGCGATAGAGCGGACGTAGAACTTCTTGGCTCCTTCCCGCACGAACCCTCCAGCCAGAGCGAAGTTGTCGCTCTGCAGCGCGGTCACCACCCCGCCCAAGGACAGACCCCGGGCCAGGAGGCGCTCCTGGTCGATCTCGACCATCACTTCTTTCTCGCTCACACCGTAAAGATCGACGGCGCCGACTCCGTCAATGCGCTCCAAACGGCGAGCGATGACCCGCTGGCAGTACTGGTACGGGTCTTCGATCGACGGATCGATCGTAACCCCGCCCCACAGGATGTCCCAGCTATCCATATCCCACTTATAGACCCGGGCCTGGTCGCGCGATTCTTCGGGCAAGGACGGCTTGAGGCGGTCGAGCCGATCTGTCACCTGGTTGTAGGCCAGGGCGATGTCGGTCCCCTCTCGAAACGATATACGAGCCCTCGACCCCCGCTCGTCGCTCCACGTCCTCAGACGCGTGACGCCCTTGACCGCCCTCAGGGTTTCTTCAAGCGGCCTCGTAATCTGTGACTCTGATTCCTGTGGGGAGGAATTCGGATATCTGATGTTGACGTAGAGGAAATTCGGGGCCAGCCCGGACGGCATCAGCTTGATCGGAATCCCGGTGTAGGCAACCCAGCCCAGGACGGGCAGGGCAAGGAGCACCATCGTCACCATCACCGGTCGGTTGACCGAAATTCTGGGCAGTATGGATTCTCGAATATTCATTGGAGGGACGATTCAGGCCTTCTGGGCACGTTCAAAGCTTTCCCGTTGGAGGATCGCGAAAAAGATCAGCCGATGGGCCAGGCAAGTCAATATGACTACAGACCCTCCGTTAGATGCCTGAATCCACGTTTTGTGATGCCATTGATGCGAGGATCTATGCTCTGCGCTATTATTCAATTATGGCCCCGAGGCCATAATTTACCAAGTAATATCAAGTATTATATTTTCCCATCCCCGGAGCATTTTTTTCTCAACCTAACCCCCTGTAAAACCGATACTATATCCCAACACCCTACCCAAGACCGGAAAAAACTACTTGATATTATTTGATATAACTCTACATTCATTGTAGACGCTAGCGCCAACAGGCGATAATCCGTCCAAGGAAGGGCTCCCATCGCCGCTGAAGCGTCGGTCCGGTTCACTCGGTCCCACCCCGACCGGCACCGACACAACGGAGGGTAAGATGAACGAGGGTGGTCAGCTAATCGGAATCGACGAAGTGTCCCGACTGTTCGAGAAATCGATCGAGTCTATCCGCAAATACAAGAACTACGGCATTCTCAGAGTCGCGGATAAGGTCGGGAACAAGGATCTCTTCGATCGCGAAGACGTGATGAGGAAGAAGCAACTCGTGAAAGAAATGCAGGTACAGCGCGGGCTTTCCCTGTCACAGATCGCTCTGGAACTTGAACGGCAGGATGAGAGCCGATCTGACGGTCCCGAGCGAATCCTGATCGTCGAAGATGAAGAAGCAACCCGGGAAACCTGGCGGGAGTTCTTCGAAGGCTCCGGCTACCAGGTGATGGAGGCCGGGGACGGCAACGTGGCGCTCGACACGGCGCGCACGGAAAAGCCCGATCTCGTCCTTCTGGACCTCAAGCTTCCCGGTCTCGACGGCTACCAGGTCTGCCAGCGCCTCAAGGGCGACCCGATGACGTCGACGATTCCGATCATTATGATCACCGCGTTCTTGACCGGGCCATCAGACACGGTTCGGGGCATCGAATACGGAGCGGACGACTATCTGAACAAGCCAGTCGACCTCGACGTACTCGCGGCACGGGTTAGGATGATCCTGCGCCGCGTGCAGCGTTGACCCCAACACTGATCGCCGCCACCCTTTTGACCAATCGGACCCAGCGGCAAGGAGTCAAGCGATGTTGGACGGATTTCTCACGACAGCACTCGAACTGATCATCATCCTCGACGTATGCGGCGCCATTATCTACGTCTTCGCAGTCAGCCTCAGACGTGCGAAGCAGAAACAAGCCGAGCAGGCTGATGCAGTCCCCACCACCCCGGGTCTGGTCTATGGCCCGACCTTGAGCACCGCAACCGCGGCGCCTCTCTCGGCCCCACCCCCTCCCCTGCCCAAATGGGCGCAGGAAGCCGTCAGCCGCCACGACGCGGCGACCGATGTCAGGTCCTCGCGCGATGCAGGAACCGTTTCCCGCCCTGTCATCGACGTCACGATCGGAGCCGAACCGTCACAGCCCGAAACCAATCCCGCCCTTCCGCTTCCCGAAGGTTCGGAATCCGGATTCCGGGGCAGGCTGCGCCGACTGACCGGCAACATTCGCCAGCGCCTGTCAGACTGGATGCAAAAGCTGACCTGGAAGCGAAAACAGGGTCAGGAAAAGCCCGAACGGACCGATATAGAAAGTGACCGAGCGCGGCTGCATCGCGTGCTGAACAGCTTCCGCGAAGACGCCTAGAACCTCGGCTACATCTAACTCGCCGGACACAATGTCGGGTGAGGCTGCACCAATCAATCAGAGTCCGCGCCGATGGGCGCCAAACGGGAGTGCAGATGGGCAAAATACTGGTGGTTCACAAGAACGAGCTGATACTCGACGTGATTCAGGAAATGCTTCAAGATGTCGGTTATGCCGTTACCCTCACGTCCGACCCTCAGCGGGCGCTCAGCAAGGCCATCGCGACCCGATACAACCTGATCATCGTCGACCGTCACATCGAAGGACACTACGACGGCGGACGTCTTGTCGAACTTCTCAGGAAATACAGGGTTTCGACCCCCATCATCGGTACCGCGCCCGAAGGTGAATGGGCAGAGGACTCGACGGAACTCGTCGACTGTCTTCTCCCATCTCCTTTCGAATACGGCCAGCTGCTAAGGGCCGTCTCCGACCTGCTCGATCCGAGGACACGCGCCACAATCGAAGAACTCACCCAGAATCCGGCGGAAACCGAAGAATTGCTCGAAGGCCCTCTCGAACTGCTGGACGAACTCCCTCCCACCGAAGAACTCGACCTTCCTACGGAAACCGAATCGGAACCCGAGCCCCGACCGCAGACCCCGGTCGTCGCTCGCGTGGATCGGTCGGAACGCGCCTGGCAGCCTCCCGTCGTGAATCCACGGCGTGGGCCCGACCGCGTACTCGTAGGAGACGGCAGTGACGACACGCGGAATGTGGTTGCGGACACCATCAAGAAGGCTGGATTCGCCGTCACGGACTGCGCCGACGGCCACGCCGTTGTCGAAGCCACGATGTTCGAGGACTACGATCTGATCGTGCTCGACTTGTGGATGACAGGACTCGACGGTTTCGAAGTCATCGAAACGCTCAGAATGTCCGGCGTCGAAACGCCGATCATCATCTCTACCGCATACATCACGCGAGAGATGGTCCAGGAACTCGCCCCCCACAAGGTACAGAAGATCCTTCTCAAGCCTTTCCGCGCGAAAGACCTGATCGAGGCGGTGAAGGAAGTGACGCTGGCGTAAAGTTTCCCTTCGAAAGTCTGAACGGGCCGGCTCCGACTACGTGTCGAGGCCGGCCGTTCTGTTGTACATCTGAAACAATCCCCTACCCGGCAGTTTCCAACGGCTAAATCCGCCATCGGCTTGGGCTCCCGGTTTTACTATACTTGCCGGACGAACGACCCACGTACACAACGGAGGCGTAATGAACAAGAGTCTGGCCACGAACCTGCTGGCCGTCAGCTGTATTGCGATCGGATACTACGGCCCCATCTACGGGGAAACCATCTTTACCGTCGGGCTCTTTGCGACCTCCGGCGCGATCACGAACTGGCTGGCCGTACATATGCTCTTCGAGAAAATCCCCGGCCTCTACGGCTCCGGGGTGATTCCCGAACGCTTCGAGGAATTCAAGGCCGCGATCCACACGTTGATTATGGACCAGTTCTTCAACGCTCACAACGTGGAGGCCTTCTTCGAAGCCCAGACCGAAGATATAGCCCGATCGTTCAACCCCGAGCCGATCGTCGAGGTGATCGACTACGACCGGATTTTCGAGGGGTTCCTGGAAGCGGTCGTTAATTCACAGTTTGGTGCGATGTTGGGATTTATCGGCGGCGTTTCGGCACTCCAGCCGCTCAAGGAGCCGTTCGAGGTCCAGATGAGGAAGGAGGTCCACACGATCCTTGGATCGCCGGGCTTCCTGCAGGCAGTCGAACAGGGAATGGGCGAAGAAAACGTGACGGAGGAAATCATCCAGAAGGTCGAGCGAATCGTCACCTGTCGGCTGGAAGAATTGAGCCCGATGATGGTCAAAGAGATCGTTCAGGAAATGATTCGAGAACACCTGGGCTGGCTCGTCGTGTGGGGAGGGGTGTTCGGTGGACTGATCGGGCTCCTGACCCGATTCCTTCGTTCCCCGCATCCGATTCTGTGACGTGCAACTGCCGTGAACCGGATTCTCAACCCACCCGCGCGGGAAACCCTCGTTTACGATGGCGACTGCACCTTCTGCGAGCGCTGGGTGGCACGCCTCGCGGAGAGAGCTCCCGAAGTCGACGTCCAGCCCTACCAGGCCGTCGCCCGACACTATCCAGAGATCCCGAGCTCAGACTTCGCTGAAGCCGTTCACTGGATCGAACCCTCGGGCGAAACGCACCGCGGGGCGGCCGCGGCCCTTCGATTGACCGCTCGCACCGGGCACCGCGGCAGAATCGCCCTCTACGCCTACGACAACCTTCCCGGGTTCGGGACGGTTTCCGAAGGCGTCTACAGGTTTGTAGCCCGTCAACGCCACGCCACCTCGTTCTTCGCACGCCAGCTCTGGGGCGACGATATGCGTCGACCTCGGTTCAGAATCGCCGGGGATCTGTTCCTCCGATCCCTGGCCGTCGTGTTCCTGATCGCATTCGTCTCCCTCTGGGTCCAGATCGACGGTCTGATCGGGTCGAACGGCATCCTGCCCATCGCCTCGACGCTCGATCAGGCCGCCCGGCACTTCGGTCCGTCCCGCCTCTGGCAGTTCCCGACCCTTTTCTGGTTCTCCTCCAGCGATGTCGTCGTCACCCTCGTATGTGCAGCCGGGACGCTCGCATCGGTCTCCGGCCTCCTTACTCCCGCTTTCTGGCCGGCGTGGCTGGTCGCGTTCACAACCTATCTGACCCTCGTCACTGGCGGCCGAGTCTTCACTGCTTTCCAGTGGGACGCCCTCCTGCTGGAGGCAGGGTTCCTTGCGATCGTTCAAACCCTCCCGTTCGCTGGACGGTCCATCCTCGCTGCTGAACGACCTCTCTGGTCCTTCAGCAGCGCGATCACACCCCCCCGCATCGTGGCCTGGCTCTACCGGTGGCTTCTGTTCCGCCTGATGTTCTTTTCAGGCGTCGTGAAACTCGCCAGCAAAGACGAAACGTGGTGGGAACTGACCGCCCTTATCCGGCACTTTGAGACGCAGCCCCTCCCCAACGCCATCGCCTGGTATGTGCATCGACTTCCCACCGAAATCCTCACAGCCGCAACCGTGGGAATGTTCGTCATCGAACTCGTGGTGCCTTTTCTGTTCTTCCTTCCTCGACGGCCCCGAACCCTGGCCGCGGCTCTCACCCTCGGATTCCAGGCCGTCATCTTCGTGACGGGGAATTACACCTTCTTCAATCTGCTCACGGCCGGGCTCTGTCTGTGGCTGATCGACGACCTCTCCTGGCCCGCAAGGATCCGGGAGCGATTCGGCGCGAGGCTGACCCGAGCCTCGCCCAACCTCCTCCGGCATCTGTACGTTCCTGGATTAATCTTGAATCTCGTCTTCTGCGCTTATCTCCTGCCACGAAGTGGATTCAGGATCCCGGTCGAACCTCCTGCACTGTGGTCGCAGGCCTACAGCTTCATCGCCCCCTTCCGTGTGCTGAACACCTACGGTCTTTTCGCGGTGATGACGACGACACGCCCCGAGATCGTCATCGAGGGCAGTGATGATGGCGTCTATTGGCAGCCCTACGAATTCTTCAACAAGCCCGGAGACCCCCGGCGACGGCCGCCGTTTGTAGCCCCCCACCAGCCTCGTCTCGATTGGCAGATGTGGTTTGCGGCGCTGGGTCCGATTCGAAACAGTCCCTGGTTCTACGGTTTCATTCGACGACTGTTCGAGGGATCGCCGACCGTCAGAGCCCTGCTGTCAGTCGACCCGTTCCCCGATCGGCCACCCAGGCTGATTCGTGCGCGGATATATGACTATCGATTTTCGACGCCAGCCGAGAAAGAGATCGAGGGGGTATGGTGGAAGAGAACCTACACGCACGACTATCACCCTCCCGTGACGCGACCGCGCGAGGGCTTCTGACGAGCGGAATTGTGGTTGGGGACTTACCGGAGGTGTGTGACGAGAGCTTCAGCGATTGAGCGGTGGCGTTTAGGCGCTTCGAGGTTGCAGAACACGAGATGATCGCCGCACTGGGATTGCGCGAGGTCGAGTTCCGTGGCGATCCGGTCTCCCGACCGAACGTTGTGAGCGTCTGCGTAGCAGCCGATAAAGGGGATGAACTGATTCCGCTCTCGATCCTCCAGCCGCAGCATCTCTTCGATCTCGGACTGAACCCGTTCCAGACTCCAGTGCGGTTTGTAGAACCACGAGACCGTCTGGGAGCAGTAATCCATCCGAAGTCTCCACCCGTAGTACGGATTCGGTTTGAACGGCGGCCACCGGTGATTCATCACGATCGCGTCGTGATTGACCGATTTCGCGGCCTCGTACACCTTCTCTGAGATTTCCACGAGCAGGTCTTCGGACGCACGCGCCAGGGCATCGTAGACGTCCAGCCCCTCCTCTTCTGCCACCTTCGCGCGTCTCGCATCACACCGTTCGCACCAACAGGCATAGTGGTTCCGGAACCCGAGACCATCCAGCGCCACCCCGTCGGAGGATTCGACGGCATCCCGCACACCTTTAAGAATGAGATCGACCGACTCAGGTTGCTCGAAGCAGGTCATCGGCCGGGTGATGATGGACGGCACCCAGCAATGGGCAAGCAAATCGTAGTCCGGGGGTCCCTCTAAGGTCCCTTTCCGCTGGGCCTCTTCCCGAGGCGCCAGTTGCTGGACCAGATGGGGTTTGGTTCGGGCAAGGTCTTTGGGCACCCAGGGTGCCGGATGGCCACCACCCGGATTCCAAGATCGGCGGCTGCATCGCGCAGGGTCCGAGATGGCTCGTGGAGAACGAGCGTGTCGAGCCCCAGTTTCACCGCGAATTCCACCCGGTCTTTGTCGCTCCGTCTCGACCGGAAGGTGCCAGTCCCACGCCGCTTTCACACGTCCCCCAGTCTCTTCCGCTGCCTACGTTCGATCTTACCACGGCCTTGCTTCGCCGGGACCCAGTCGCTCCTGTTCTTCTTGCACCCACGCAGCGAAGGCCGCCGCATCGGCCCATTTCACGCGCTTCCGCCCATCGGCGCGGGCATCCGAAATCCAGGTCGCCGCAGCCTGTAGAAAAGTCCGAGCCGCGCGGTCATCTTTCGCGACGCCCCATGCATAATCCGCCCTGGCTTCTTTCAAACGTCCCAGAGCGAGATACGCTTCCGCACGATACTCGAGCGCCTCCACATAGTCATCGTTCAATGCGATCGAACGATCGTAAGCCTTGAGAGATTTCTTGTAGTTCCCGGTCTTTCAGTAAGCGTACCCCAGACTGCCCCACGCCGGATGGTGATCCGGATCTTCCTGCGCAGCCTTCTCCAACGCCTTGATGGCCCGTCTGTAATCGCGTTCGGCTGACTTCAGGTAAACGCGCCGATCTTTCTCTTCCGCCTCCCGTGCCTCGTGCTCGTATCGCCCAGCCTTGTCACGATGCGAGAGACCTTGATTGTAGAGTCGGTCCGCCTCGAGACGTCGCTCGCGGTCCGTCTTGTCCGCCTTCTTGCTACCCATCGACCAGGCCGGTACAGCGACTGCCGGGACCAGCAACAGAATCAATCTCTCGGGCTTCATCAGCTTCCTCCTAGCCCGGCCTGGTACACACACCAATAGACTCAGGCCGCAGCCTGAATCGCCTTTCCCATCTGGTCGACGGTGCGATCGGATCGGTCGCAGTGCATCGGCACAAGCACACTTCTGCTCAGAATGTCGAGCGAGGACTTACACATATCAACGCTGTACTCAACCTCTAGTTTCTTGTTTGCTTCTAGGTTATACGGGTTCAGGTCGGGATGGTGCGCACCCTGCTTGCGCATAATCGGGTCCCATCGGGTGTAGACGTGTCGCCCCGTGTCGATCGGGAGAAACGACCGTATGGAGGCCTCCGACGACGAGAAGATTCCTGTCTTCACCGTCTGTTCCTTCAACCGATCGGAGAACCCTCGCGCTTCCTCCTCCGTCGCGAATCCGAAGCCCAGATGCGTGCCACAGTCATCGTCGAAACTGTTGTAGTCGATGGGCGTAAGCCCCGCTTCTCTTCCGGCTGCCAGCAACTCGCCCTTGTGTCTTCGCATCGTGCCCAGCATATCGTCAATTCTCTCGAGCTGGCCATTCAGGATCGCTCCTGACACTTCCGTCGCCCGATAGTTGAGACCCGCGAACTGCAGGGCCTCTCGATGCTCCTCCGGGTTCCAGTAGTAAGAGCAGCAATCGACCGCGACCGACCCGCGATTCATAATCTCTTCCGAATCCGTGACAAACGCGCCGCCCTCCCCGCTCGTCATATTCTTGTAGTAGTTGAAGCTGAACGCTCCGGCGTGACCGATCGATCCCAGCATCCGGCCCTTGTATCCTCCACCCACCGACTGACAGGCATCCTCCAGGACAAGCACGCCGTGTTCGTTCGCCAGCTTCATCAAACCGTCCATATCGCACGCTAGACCCCACATATGCACCGGGATGATGGCCTTCGTGAAGGGGGTCAGCCTTCGCTCGACGTCCTGTGTTGAAAGCGTGATCGATTCATCGACGTCGGCCACGGTAGGGATGGCCCCTGTGGACAACACGGCTAGAGCGGTGGCCATATATGTGCAGGCAGGCACAATGACTTCGTCACCGGGTCCGACCCCCATTCCCACGAGGGCCGCGTAGAGAGCGGACGTGCCGCTGGTCGTCATCCGAACGTGTTCAACTCCCAGCCTCCGACCCCAGGCCGTCTCGAACGTTTCGCATTCGGTCGCCTGTCCGTAACGAAAGATCTGTTTCGAACGAAACAGTCCTTCGATGCGTCTGAGTTCCCGTTTTCCGATTCTGTACATCGTGGCTCCTGGTCAGTTGCGTTCAGATACGTGCTTCGGTGAGGTCCTTCTCTTTCTCCTGCGACGGAGAAGGTGAAACCATCCCCAGAAGCACCTTCTCGCGAATCGAGTTGATCATCATTACGGCGTCGGCACGACCGACGTCCTTAGGCGTGAGAATCTCCTCTTCGATCTCACCTCTGGTCACCAGGTCTTCGCGAAACGTGCCGGCCAGCAGCCCGCAAGAGACCGGCGGAGTAAGATACCTCTCACCGAACTTGAGGACCACGTTGGCGGTGAGGCACTCCGTGAGCTCGCCTCGTTCGTTGACCAGAATGACGGTGTCGGCCACATACCGGTAGCGTGCGAACTGGGATTCGTAGACCACTCGGTGAGTCGTCTTGTGATAGAGGAACGGATCCCTGGAGTCGATTGGAAGTTCGGACACCACCGCCGTCCGTGGGCCAGAGGACGGCACCTCCTGGCGTTCGCAGGTCATCTGTCCGTCGCGAGCGAGAACCACCCGCAGCCTCAACGTCTCTGGGGAATGCTCTGTCTCTCGGGAAAGCAGATCCGTGAATCGTTCAGGATCGAAAGGAAACCCGAAATAGTCTGCCGACCGAGCCATTCGATTGATGTGCAGATCCAGCAGGAACA
Organism: Latescibacteria bacterium UBA6620; assembly: GCA_002433075.1. GTDB lineage: Bacteria > Latescibacterota > UBA2968 > UBA2968 > UBA2968 > UBA6620. The sequence goes on along the minus strand of DJHM01000018.1, from coordinate 30,471 downwards.
CCCCGGCGCCGGGATCGAACCGCACTGTCTCGAAGAGCCCGAAATTCGGGCGATGGGTAGAGAGGACTTTCGATTTCGTCACGCATTCTGCGTATTCTCGGGCAGGTGAAGAATCATAAGTGATCCCGCCACCAACCCCATACTCCGCGATACCCGACGCCGAATCCACGCAGACGGTCCGGATTCCCACGCTGAACGTCGACTCCCCGCCCGGAGACACGTAACCGAGAGTACCCGTGTAGATTCCTCTAGGCGAGCATTCGAGTTCGCGAATAATCTCCATCGTTCTGACCTTCGGCGCCCCCGTCACCGAACCACACGGGAAGAGGGCGCTCACGACTTCCGAAACTCCAACTCCGGTTCGAAGTTTTCCTTCGACTCGGGAAGTCATCTGAAGGACCGTTTCGTAACGCTCCACGGCCCACAGATCTCCCACCTCGATCGTCCCCGCTTCGCAGACCCGTCCCAGATCGTTCCGCAGCAGATCCACGATCATAAGGTTCTCCGCCCGATCCTTCTCAGACCTGGCCAGATCTGCGGCCATCTGATTGTCTTCCTGGGCCGAGGGCCCTCTCGGACGTGTTCCCTTCATCGGCCGAGTGACGATCCGACCGTCGCGTATCTGGAAAAAAAGCTCGGGCGAAGCAGAGACGATCTTAAAGCGACCGGTGTCGATATAGGCGCAGAAATCTGCCCTCTGTGCGCCAGCCAGACGGCGGTATATCGCTCCGGGGTCCCCGACCTCGGCCCGGAGACGGTGTGTAAAGTTGACCTGATACGTATCCCCGGCCTGGATGTATTCTCGAATGCGGCCCAGGCTGGCGTTGAAGGCGTCTCGCGTGATCGAGGGTTCCCACGTCTCTCCACCGGGACCGCCGTTGCCCACGTCCGGTTCGATCAGGCGACGTTCTCGAAACAACCCGAACCACAGCAGCGGCGGTCCATCCCCAGGCGGTTGAACCACCATCGCATCGTCGAAGGCTGGGGCGGCCTCGTAGCTGATGAATCCCGCTGCGTGCAGACCTTCCGCGGAAGCGGCTTCGATTTCATCCAGCGCGGGGCGGACCGCGTCCAGCTCGGTAACCTCGATCGATCGCACGAAACCTGAAAACCCATAGGATTTCCCCGCCTCGCCCCGGCCGTGTGATTCGAGGACTACCTTAGGCGAGAACGCAGCAGTCATCGTCACTCCGGAAACCGATCGTCGACGGTCCACGGATATCTTGGTTCATACCCGAAGGCTTTTCTCGCACGCTCGCAGCTGAGCGGAGACTTCCAGTCGTCCTGAGTTTCTCTGATTTCCACCTTCTCCTCGTAGTGTGCGTTCAGCAACTCGGGGACGGGTGTTCCCAGCACGACACGGGGGCCTGTGATGTTGTAGGGCCCCGGATCGACACGCTCGGCCTCGACCGCGAGGCGGCAGGCCATCGCCGCGTCCCTCGCGTCCGTGCGAGTCCAGAATTGCCTTCGACCCCCGTGCGGGTCCTCCGATATCCGCTCGATCTGATCATCCAGGTCGGCCGGTACCCGGACTCCCTGAAAGCGAAACGACAGCACGGTCATTCCGAAACACCGTGAGAAATACTCGCCCGCCTGCTCTCCCGCCACTTTGGACAACGCATAGCAGTTGATCGGTTTCAGCGGATGGGACTCGTCGACCCGGACGTAGATCGGTGCGTGCTCATGGAATCCGTAGACCTGAGCACTGGAAGCGGAAACCACACGCTGGATGCCCAGGTCGGCGCACGCCTGAAACAGGTTGAAAGTGCCCTGAACATTGTCCCCGTATGTCTTCGTGTCCGCCACCACTCCAGGGTTCGCCCAGGCGCCCATATGGATAACGGCATTCGCCTGAAATCGGCCGAGCGCGCCGTAAACCTGTCCCGCGTCCGTCAGATCGACGGTCATCGTCCGGGCACCTTCGCTCGGGACCGGCCTGATGTCGACGGCAAGCACATCGTGTTTCGCAGCAACCAGATCCTTGACGATATACCTCCCGATCTGTCCGCTGCTTCCCGTCACAACAACCCTCATTTTCCTGCCTCCTGGACCACAATATAGGTTGGCCGTTCGTCCCCATCCAAAGCCAGCCTGAACCGGAGAATGACCTTGACTTGATCGGACCATCCGCTATGTTCCGCCCACTCAGGGGTGATTATGGAAAAGACATCGTGCGTTTTCCTGTGCGGCGATCAGTCAGCCTACGGGATGGCTCACCTAGAGGCGATCGCAGAGCACTTCGACCTGCGGGCGGTCCTGATCGCGGACGACAGAAGATGGAAGATCTTCAGTGATCGACTCTCCGGTGGAGAGACTCAGACCGCACAGAGACGTTCCGTCCGAAGCGTCGTCCGAAATCTCGCGAGACAACCGATCGTAGCCCTGAGGGCCTATCGGCACCGCCAACGCCTTCGTCAGACAACCCTGATCGAGTGTCACGACGCCAACACCCCCGAGACCGTGCAGCGTGTTGGCGAAATCCAGCCGCAGGTTCTGCTCTCCGCCGCCTACCCGCAGATCCTCCGCAAGGAGATCCTGAAGATCGCACCCCGGGGAGCGGTCAATTTTCACCCTTCCGCACTCCCGCTGTTTCGTGGTGCCCACCCCCACTACTGGAGCCTAGCCACAGGTGCCGACACCGGGGGTGTGACCGCGCATTATATGACCACACAGATAGACAGCGGAGACATCATCGCGCAGCAGACCTTCAGCCTCCAGGGTCTCTACTATGCCGATCTGTACTCGAAAATTATCGAAGAAACTCCGGCACTCGTTGAAGCCGTAGCCCGTTTCTTCGACAACCCGAACGCGAAGGGGACGCCTCAGGACGAAGCCCTTGCAACGATCTTTCGAGGAGAGCGGGAGATCCACCGTCGGCTGGATTTCTCAACGATGTCCGGGCGCGATCTTGTGAACAGGATCCGGGCAGGCAGGTCCTTCGCCTATCACCGGGAACAGAAAATAGAAATCGATCGAGCGCAACTCGCGGACGAGGATCGCCCGGTGCCCCACGATGCCTCTGCCCTTCCGGGAACCATCGTGGATATCCGCGAAGAAAACATCGTCGTTGCCACAATCGACAGATCCCACCTCCTGATCGAACGATTGATACGGGATGGACAGCCGCTCTCGCCCCGGCGATGGGCGGCTCGGGAACGCGTCAACGTCGGAGAATCCCTCCAATAGAGGCTTACAATGAGAAACCCACCACCGCACACCATTTCATACCCCGCCTACCGGCAGTCCGTAATGGGCAGCAACGGAGTCGTCACCTCGGGACATCCGCTGGCTTCACAGGCCGGAATCCGAATCCTCCTTTCAGGCGGCAACCTGATCGACGCGACCGTTGCTACGGCAGCCGCCATCGGCGTCGTCGAGCTGCCGTCTTCGGGCGTAGGGGGTGACGGCTTCCTGATGTTCTACGACGTCGAATCCGGGCGCGTCCACGGCATCAACGCGACGGGTCCCGCGCCGGGCGGTGCGACACGTGAATACTACATCGAGCGTGGTGGGATCCCAATGAAAGGGATCTTGAGTGTCTCCATCCCCGGCATCGTCGATGGTTGGTTGCTCGCCCACGAGCGCTTTGGCAAGCTGCCGCTCCTCGACGTACTCGGTCCGGCGATCGAGCTGTGCGAGCAGGGCTTCCCCATAAGCCACAAGCTGTCCGTCGCGCTCGCCTCCGAACACGAGCGTTTCTCGAATGACCCCCATACGGCCGCCATCTTCGAACCCGACGGTAGACCATTGCGAGCCGGGGAACTCCTCTTCCAGAAAGACCTCGGCACTACATTCAGACAGATCGCGGAGGAAGGTCGTTCAGCGTTCTACGAGGGTGATATCGCGCGAAGGATTGCCGAGTTCAGTCGGTCGTACGACGGCCTTCTTTCGGAGGAGGATCTGGGCGGCTTCCACGCCCGTTGGGACGATCCGATCCACACCGACTACCACGGCTATCGCGTCTATGAGATGCCCCCCAATTCGAGCGGTCACATCCTTTTGCAGGAGTTGAACCTGGTCGAGTGCATCGACCTGGCCTCGATGGGCTGCTGCACAGCGGAAAGTATCCACCTGATGGTGGAGGCCAAGAAACTCGCCTTCGCCGACCGGGAAGCCTACGTCGCTGATCCCGACCATCTCGACATCCCGATTCAGGGCCTGCTATCCAAGGACTATGCCAGAGAGAGAGCGGCGGGGATCGACCTCGAAAGGGCGAATCAGGATGTTGCGGCGGGCCTTCCCGAAGCCCACGAAGACACCACCTGCTTCACCGTTGCCGATGGAGCCGGAAACGTGGCCTGCGTGCTACAGAGCATTCAGTCGGGATTCGGGTCCAGCCTGATCGCAGGCGACACCGGCATCCTGTTGAACAACCGGATGACCTACTGGCACCTAGACGAGGGACATCCCAACTGCCTCGTACCGGGCCACCGTGTCCGTCATACGATGAACCCCGTCATCGCCACCCGAAACGGCCAGCCTGCGATTGTGTGCGGTACCCCCGGCGCCGATACGCAGGTGCAGACAAACCTGCAGCTCCTGACACACGCCATTCATTTCGGTATGACGCCCCAGGAAGCTGTCGAGGCTCCGCGCTGGCGGTCGCAACAGAACCCGATGGAGTCCACCGTGCCCCACACGTGCGAAGACGTTCTGCAGGTCGAAGACCGGTTCGATGACGACGTGTACGCCGGACTCGAGGCGCGAGGTCACGAGTTACGTCGTGTCGGGGACTGGGGTGGACCCGGCAACGCGCAGATGATCCAGCGGGACCCCTCCACCGGAGTGCTCTCGGGCGGTGTCGACCCGCGCCGGGACGGGTACGCAGTCGCCTACTGAGGAGGGCACGATGTCCGACCGTTTCTAAAATGCCGTTCAGGCCGTGATCGACGGGGAAGCCGACACGCTCCGACAGATGATCGTTGAGGATCCTGATCTCGTGTACGCCAGGTCGTCCCGGGAACATCGGGCTACGCTGCTTCACTACATCGGGGCCAACGGGGTTGAAAACAAGAACCAGCGAACACCCCCCTCCACTGGGCCGGCTTCTACCACAGTAACCTGGCCATCACGGCACTGCTCAACGGCGGCGGCGGCCCGGAACTCCTGAACGGTGAAGACAAGACCCCCCTCGAGCTGACCCGACAGAGCGGCAACAAAAAAGGCGCGAACCTCCTCGTCCGCGCCTCCTCGTAATCCCGTCTGCTCGATCAGGCCGCCGTAAGCCGATCCGGGTCGAGCGCCCCTTCCCCGAAGAGAAGTGAGTAGGAATTTCCTTTTTCCGAGACAGTGTCCGCGTCCATATAGCACACGCTGAACGCCCGTCTCGGTATGTCTGTCCCGTTATCCTGTGAGCTGTGCAGAAGCCAGTTGTGCAACAGCACCGCTTCCCCCGCTTCCAGCTCCAGCGGGACAGGCGTGTGTTCCGCCAGCAGTTCGTCGATCTGTTCGGGAGTGAGAAAACCGGCTCCGGACTCCGGGTTCAGAAGCTTGTGGTGGGACCGAGGGACGATGTGCACACAGCCGTTGGCGATCGTCGAATCGTTAAGTGCCAGCCAGACCGTGATCTGGGGGTCCCGATCGAGATCTGTCCAACGGTCCTGATGCCACTGGAGCGGCGTGCCCAGGCCCGCGGGCTTGTTCATAAACATCGCTCTGTTGCAGGCCACCGGGCGGTCCCCGTACGTCCTTTCGCAGATGTCCCGGTAGAGCGGTTGCTGCATATACCGAAGAAACGGCGGGTCGAACTCCAGATCCTGAATCTTCCGGTAGGCCAGTGTTGCCCCTTTATGGCCCTTCGACTGCGGTCCGGGCTTGCCATCCTTTTCCGGATCCCGGTCCAGCTGGAACATCATTCGATCGTAGTCGACATCAGCCTCCCCCAGCATAATCTCGTCCATCCTCGAGCTGAGCTCCTCCAGCTCCTCGTCGTCAACCACGCGGCCCAAGCGCAGGTAGCCCTCAAGCTCCTGCTCTGCCCAATCAGCATCTGTCACCAGATCTCTCATCGTTCATCTCCGTCGTGTCTTCGAGTTCTTACTAGACCAGAGAACGCCCCGGCCCCGCGTCACACCTGGAGCCGTTACCGTGCGGTATAGTCCGTGGCTAGCGCGGAGGGTGCTCCGTCACGGGACAGCAATACGGTCTTGGCGAGCCCGTGCAGCAGAAAGCTCGGGCCCATCTGCGACTCATACCAGTCGATTCCCGCTGCGCCTCGAGGCAACGCGACATCAGGCTCGAAGTATACGTCTGTCAGAGTGTGGGCCATTTTCTCGGCCCCGTCCAGCCACGCTTTGTCCCTCGTCCGCTCGTAGAGATCGGCCAGAAGTCCCAGACCCAGCCCTGCATCCATCGCCGGCACAGCCACGTCGTCGGGAAACGACTCTTGAAGATACCCCTCCCCGACCGATCGTGCATAATCCATCAGGCGATCGTCCGATGTCAAACCGTAGCCACAGAGACAGGTCAGCGCGATGTAGGACGCCGGCCAGACACCGTAGACGCTCCCCCAGATCGGAGAGGCGCCCACGACCTCGCCGTTGTTTCGTTTGCAGGACAGCACGTATTGATGACGCTCGTAATCATGGGGCGCAGAGAAGAAGCCGTCCACGTAAATCGCCGCCCGTTCTTCCATCGTCGCAGCCAGATCCGGAGCCTCTTTCATTACCAGAGGCGCGCTCTCGAGCAAGCTGACACCCAGCGACAGAGTCTGGCCGGGAGCATTCACACCGTGAAAGTTTACTGCCTCCTTCGGAGAACGACTCTCTGTAAGAAGTAGGCCATCATTATGACGCCACCCCCACCAGTAGTCGAGCATCTTCCGGATCCGATCAGCGAAATCCTGGCGCCCGGTCTTCGCAAGAAGGAATGCCCAGTCGAAAATGTAGAATCCCCCGTGACGCGGGAAGTCACACGACCGGTCGCTGCGAGGATAGGGCCGATCTTCCTCAATGTAGGCGTGGCGGATGTATTCCTCCGGTTCACCCTCGGTCCAGTGACCGTCCAGACCCTCTCCGAACCGGATGAGGCTTTCGGGGCGGAAGCCATACAGCTTCTCGAGCAGCCACAGAGGGGCCTGGCGCAGATGGTCGTGAGTCGACGGGGATTCACTCCCCCGGATTTCGTTGCTGTTCCCGACCCGATCTTCGACGAGATGCCAGAACGCGTGCTCTCCCCAGGGCAGGATGCCGGTCGGCGTGTTCGCACAATGCATTGCGAATCGTTTCAGATACCGGTCCGCCGCAACCGCGTAGTCGGGTCGCCCTTCGGAATCGGCAAGGGCGAACATCGTCAGCAGCAGCGCCTCATCGTGGATCAGGTTGCTCCCGAGATGCGATCGATCTCCATCTCGTTGACCCGCGATCGCGTCCGGCAGCGTCTCGAGCATCGTTGCCCGTCGACGATCGATGATCGAGGGAAACAGGCCTCCGAATTCGTCCGCGATCCGTACCAGCCCGTCGATCGATGCCGTGACGGCGTTCAGGATACCCGTCACCGGGGCAATCCCAGCCAGTAGTCCCGCCATTTCTTGTAGCCGGTTTCGACGGCTTCAATCTGAGGGACTTCGTACTCGAGCGCATACTCTCCCGAGCAGCCAGCCTCTTCGACTTGGTCGTAGACCCACAGGTAGTCGATTTCGCCCTCGCCCAGCATCGTCCTGGCCCATTTCCCATCTTCGCCGTAGGCCCCATCCTTCACGTGGACGTGGACCACGTAATCTTGAAGGATGTCGAGGGCCTCCTTGTAGTCCGTCCCTGTGGCCATCAGGTTGCAGGGCTCGTAGAGAATTCCGAAATGCCGCGATCCCACCTTCTGACAGATCTCGAGGCAAGCCTCCGGATTCCCCGAAATTTCGCTGCCGTGGTTCTCGATCCCCCAAAAGACCCCGATTTCCTCCGCGGTTTCGGCCGACTCCCTGAACAAGGGTACCAGAGCGCCGATCTCCGATCGTTTCCCATTTCCAGGAGCCACCCTCACCGTTCTCGCGCCAAAGCGCTTCGCCGCATCGAGCGTCAGCTTCATCTCTTCCATCGCCGCGTCTCGCACATCCTCTTCTTCAGCGGAGAAACCGCGGCCACAGTACGCGCCCAGATTCGCGATGCGTATCCCGTGTCGGTCGCACTGGGCTTCCAGTTCATCGAGACTGTATTCAGGGTCGGTCACTGAGAAGTGCGGCATTCGAGCCAGGAGATCCACCTGGTCGAAACCCGCCTCTTTGATCACGGAGAAAGTCTCGTCCAGGGGTTTCTCCCGGAGCAGGAACGTGCACGCGGTCAGTCTGTCCAGATCCATCATCTGCGATCGCTTTCGGCCTTATGGATTCCGTCGTCATCGATGACGTAGGACTGGTCGTCCACGGACAGGCGAGCGATCGACCCGGCAGGATCCCCCGGGAGGTCGATCGTGTAGGTCGACGTACCCAGGGCTGCGGCCTCACGACCGTCCTCCTCGCGCCAGCGATCGACGTCCATCATCGGGTCGCATAGGCGCCGGGGTTGGAGCAAGATGCCCAGATAGCGCTCGGACCCGATTACGGTCGGCGAAAACCGAAGGTGATACTGCGGGTACCACTGCAGGGTGCTTTTCGTAGGAGTCGGTGGAGGGTCCCAGCCTTCTCTCATTACGAAGAAGCTGTCCTCGTGGCACAGGAACGTGCCCGTTAGCCCACACCCCTCGCGTTCGATGCGGAACGTGCGGTCCTCATCACATTTCTCGATCTCGTTCCACGAGTGAATGTTCCACTGCAACGCCGAGTAGACTCGCGGAGGCGCCACGTGCTCATCGATCATCAGAAAACCGTTTGTCATCTTGTCGATGGTCACGTGCCGCCGATACCGCACAGCCCGACCCGGGTAGCTGCCGTCGGCGCGACCGGAGAAGTACACAAGGCGATCGTCCTCGAACGCGTTCACAACAGCGCCGACCGAGTCGTGGGACTGCATCAACTGCGAAGCATCCGACAGAGTCGCGCAGTTGTGAGATTTGGTATGCCATACCCAGTTAGCGTGATGCTTCGACCTCGACGGGTCGTAGTAGCCGCTCGGCATCGCGAACACCTTCCGCCGACGTGAAGAAAAAAGTCGTTGTGATTCGCGTGGGAGTGACTGACAGACCCATACGGGGATGCTCGAAACACGAACGCGATGTCCCGGTTTCGGTCATCGGGGCTCGTCCGAACCGGAGCGTAGCCGGCATCCGGGAACACGTTCAACGCGCGATCTCTCTCAAGACCACAGGAGCCGACGACGACCCCAGCGCTGAAACCGTGAACAGCTGTGACAGAACACCCGGCATCTGACGTTCTTCCAGCTTCTCGAGCCCTACAGCCTCCGACCTGAACGCGTCGATTAAGGGCCCCAGCTCAGGCGACTTCGTCTCACGTGCGATCACGTCCACGAGGTTTGCGGCATTGTTCCAGGTGTCCTGCCATTTTTCGGAATGGTCACCAAACCCGAACCATTCTGCATAGGGAGGGAAGCAGCAGTACCGCCAACAGGCGTGATTTTTCCAAAAGGGTCGTCAATAAAGATCGACGCCGGTCGCTCGCTTCAACGCCGAGGCGAACATCGACATAATCGTGATGTAGGGTGTGGAGTAGGACATTCCCTGCGCCCAGGACCCATCGTCCGCACCCCAGCTGGGCCATATTCCACAAAGGACCAGCGAAGCCAGTCCAACCAGTCCTTCGCTTCAGGGATGTGATCGTGGAACACGATGGCCATGTTCGCCAGGAAAACGATCTCGCGACCTGCGTGTGAGTCGAAGCGCTCGATCCCTTAGAGCCCGCGATCGTGCATATGCTCGAATGTGATTTCCCCTCTGCGTCGATACTGGTCGATCACGGTAGCACGTTCATCTGCAGAAACAGATCCCACACCCAGTCGGACGCGTGTGGGGCGTGCCAGATGATGGACATATGGGCTTCATCATTGTGCCCAAGGTAGCTGGAACCCTCCGGGTCCCACCCCGACACCAGACGTTCACAGGCCGCGCGGACGAAGGCTGTATTCCCGGCAGCCAGGTAAGCGAGGCCCAGTGTCTCCGCCCCCTTCACGAATCGTCGCGACCCCCACATCATGGGATACCAGATCTTCCAGAACGCTTCGAAGGCAAGACTTCTGTCCGGAAGAAACTCCGGTTCGGACATCCTGTGCGACTCTCCCAGAAGCTGGTTGGCGCTCTTGAGCAGATCGTCAAGACCTTCGGGGGCATCCTGCTTGCATCGCTTACGAAAAGCGTCGACCTCTCCCTCGGCGACGTAGAGCCGTGGATGCCCCTTCGGGATCGCCTCGAGCCAGGCAGAGGCCGATGGCACTTCGAGTTCGATCGCATCGGGCAGAATCTCGAACCCAAAGCTCAACGCCACATCTTCGCGGCTCCCCCATCGCCAGTGATAGCCGTCGGGTTCCAGAGCCTTTGCGGGCAGGTAGACCGGGTCCACGAGCCCTTCCGCGCGCAAAGCGACATCAGTGAACGACGCATCACGCGCGACTTCGAGAAAGTACGGCGGGGCGACGCCATCCGGCTTCCACGCAAAGACCGGAGGAACGGTCAATTCCCGACCGCCCTGCCTGGGATAGCAAGGATCGATGTAGAGGTGGGGGACGTCGGCTCTCCGCAATCATCGTTCCGGTCAGGCGTAGAGTGTTCGTTGAGGCACTTCTGACACCTCGTCGAGCGCCGTCCGATGTTCGGGCGCCAGGTCCCAGCCCAGGGCGCCGCAGGCTTCGTCGAAGTGCTCGATCGTGTCGGGACCGAGAATCGGGCTCGTGATCTCGGGATGATCGAGGATCCACGCGGTTGCCACCTGTGCGGGCGTCCGTCCCACCTCGCTTCCAATGTCGATCAGCTTCTGAATCACCGCGTCCGACTGGGCACTCATCGTCGCCACGTAACGGTCTTCGGTCCGATCCCACGGTGTACCGGACGGTCGTTCCTCACCCTTCCTGAACCTTCCCGTCAAGAGCCCCACCGCCAAGGGGCTGTAGGCCATCACCCCGATTCCGTGTTCTCGACAGAGGTCGAACATATCTCCTTCTACATCGTACCGTTGGAGGAGATTGTAAGGCGACTGCGTCGCGATGAACGGCGACAATCCACGAGCCCGCTGCACACCCAGGTGTTCCATCAACTGCCACGGCCGGTGGTTGCAACTTCCCGTATAGATGACCTTCCCCTGTTGAACGAGATGATCCATCGCCGCCAGAATCTCGTCCGCCGGAGTCTCGTGATCGACGTTGTGTACCAGATAAACGTCGATGCGGTCCGTGTCCAGACGAACCAGGCTGCGCTCACATTCACGAATGATCGCGAATCGTGAAAGACCCGCGTCGTTCGGACCCTCACCGATACGACTCCAGACTTTCGAGGTGATTACAAGATCGTCGCGATGTCCCTTGATGGCTCGTCCAAGAAAACGCTCCGAACGTCCGAGTCCGTAGAAATTGGCACAATCGAAGAAGTTCACACCGTGGTCGATCCCCTTCCGAATCACGGTCTCGCACACCGCGTCATCCTTCTGTCCCCGGAACGCGGTGCCCAGACATAAACGCGATACTTTCACGCCCGCGGAACCGAGTTGAGTGTATTCCATATCCTGCTCCAAATGGTTGTTCTGTCCTCGAGAAGCGACCCGTGGTCGGTTTCCGTCAGGGCATAGGCACCGGCTTTGGATCTTCGGTTTCGATCGACCAGTCAGCCAGCCTTAAACGCATTTCTGCCAAGATACCCCTGTTGGCCAAATCGTTCACGACGTTGTGGTGCTCCCAGGGATCGTTCAACAGGTCGTACAGCTCATCCTCCGACGAACCCATCATCGAATCGTGGACGTACTTCCACTCGGCCGTTCGCACCATCTTCCGCCGGCCTTCCGCTTCACGCCACTGCAGGGAATCCGCAATCGCCCGTCGACCGTAGGGCTTCTCCATCTGTTCCAGATCGAACATTGTAAAGGGCGGCCCTCCGGCCCCGTACTCCGAGAACGTCGCCTCTCTCGGTTGGGTGTCTGTGACCGTCGGAAGCGGCTGCCCCTGCATCGATCCGGGGATGTCCACGCCCTGAAGCGAAAGCAGCGTCGGTGCCACGTCGACGAGATTCGCCATACTCGCATCCGCCGCGCCCTCGGGAATCTGACCGGGCCAAGAGACGATGAGCGGCACCCGAGTCAGGCAATCGTAGAAGGCACCGCCCTTCCCCATCGCGTGGTGCTCGCCCGAGTAGTCGCCGTGGTCGCTGCAGAACACGACGATCGTGTTTTCCCGGAGACCGTTCGCTTCGAGCGCGTCCAGAATCTGTCCGACCGCATCATCCAGAAAGCGGACCATCGCGTGATACACGCCGACGACCGCCCGGATTTCCTCCTCGGGGTCGCCGGACAGCCCGATCATCTCGTCGATCACACGATTCCGTTCAGGTGCTGTTCCGTCGGAGAATTCCTCCTCCCGCCGAGGGGGCAACTCGACGACGTCCGACCCGAACATTTCCGCGTATTTTTCCGGCACTTCGTACGGCCCGTGTGGATCCGGAATCGACACCCAGAGGGCAAACGGTTCGTCCTTGTGGGCCTCCAGGAAGCGAACGGTCTGCCCTGCGAGAAGACCCGTCGAATAGTCTTCGAGCGGATGGTCGCTGATAGCGTACGAAAAATGCGGGCTTACGTCCGGCATCGATCGTCGTGTCGCGTGACCTGCGTCAATCTGGTCGCGGGTCCGGAACCACGGCATTCCGCGATTCTCCGGCGCGTGTTTCGGAATCCCTCCGTGGGTGATCTCACAGTAGGTATCGAATCGCTCGATGTCTGCCGTCGTTTCGAAGCAGTGATTCTTGCCGATCAGCCCCGTGTGGTATCCGGCCTCTTTCCACAATTTGAAAACGTGTGGAGCGTCAGACGGCATCAGCGTCTGGTTGCGTCGCCCTCCGTGCGTATGCGGCCACTGCGAGGTCCAGAACGAGATCCTGGCTGGAACGCAGAGGGGATGCGGTGTGACCGCGTGCTCGAATCGAACCCCTGTGTTCGACAACCGCTCCAGCGAGGGGGTCTCGCAGAACGACGACCCCCACAGGTTGCTGGCCGTCGCCTTCATCTGATCGCACATCAGCACCAGAACGTTCGGTTGTTCACCATTCATCGGGTCCGATCTCGCAGAACGGGTTCGGGGAGCGGGACTGGTGTGCCCTCTTCCGAATCGATGCTCCAGTCCGCCAGAAGAAGTCTCATCTCAGGCAGCACCTCGGCGTGATCCGGATCGCGGACGACGTTCTTCAGTTCCCAGGGATCGTCGTTCAGATCGTAGAGTTCGTCCTCTCCCGTCCCTTCCATCGGATCGTGCACGTACTTCCAGTCACGCGTGCGGACCATTTTTCGACGGCCTTCCGCCTCCCGCCACTGAAGGGAATCGATCAACGTCTTGCGACCCCACGGTCGGCCCATCGCCTCCAGATCCGACATCGCGAAGCGCGGGCCCCCGGCGCCGTATTCCGAGAACGCAGCATCCCTACCCGCGGTGTTCGTCACGGTAGGCAGGGGGTCCCCCTGCATCGAGCGTGGCCGGTCCATCCCTTGCAGCTCGAACAGGGTCGGGACGATGTCCAGAAGCGAGACCATACTGTCATCACGTAGAGCCGTGGGAACTCTCGATGGCCACGACACGATCAGGGGAACCCGGGTCAGACAGTCGTAGAAGACACCCCCCTTACACTGCATCGCGTGCTCGCCCATAAAGTCCCCGTGGTCCGCACAGAAGACGACGATCGTATTCTCACGCAGGCCGTTTGCCTCGAGCGCGTCCAGAATCTGCCCGACACCGTCGTCCACGAAGCGCGTCATCCCGTGGTAGACTCCGACAACGTCCAGCACCTCTTCCATCGGGTCGTCCCTCACACCCAGCATCTCGTGGAGTACCCGGTTACGTTCCGGGGCCGTCCCGTCCGTGAACTCATCCTCTCGCCAGGGCGGCAACTCGATCCTGTCACGGGGAAACATCTCGGCATAGCGGCGCGGACACACCCAGGGTTCGTGTGGATCGGGAAAGGACACCCATAGGGCGAAAGGATCGTCCCTGTGCTTCTCGATGAATCGAGATGTCTGGCCTGCGATCAGTCCTGTCGTGTAATCCTCGAGAGGGAAATCCGTTACACCGTAGGTGAATCGGGGGTTCCCCCCCGGCAGGTTTCGCCAGCCGGCGTGACAGGCATCGATCGTCTCCGGCGACCGGAACCAGTCCATCCCACGCGTCGCGTCGCCGTTGGACCTTCCAGCGTGGCCGATGTCGCACCACGTGTCGAACAGCGCCAGATCCTCTTCCCGATCGAAGCAATGATTCTTCCCGATCAGGCCGATATGGTAGCCCTCGTTCTTCCACAACCAGAAGGCGTGGATCGCCCCCTCGGGCATCAGCGTCTGGTTCCGTCGCCCACCAGTCTGATGCGGATACTGCGAAGTCCAGAATGCCACTCGCGCAGGGGCACAGAGCGGATGCGGCGTGATCGCGTGTTCGAAGAGGACGCCTTCCCTTGCCATTCGTTCGAGGGAAGGCGTTTCGCAGAACGAGTTCCCGTAGAGGTGGCTCGCAGTCGCCTTCATCTGGTCTGACATAATGACAATGATGTTCGGTCGTTCAGACACATTTCGCTCCGAGGTCAGATGCCCGGCAGGACCCACTTGAAGAGAACGTCAAGGATAGAGATCAAAACGGAGGCCACGATCGTACTTCTGAAACTCTCGATCTCGAACCCGTTGATCAGTTTATCGGTAATCCAGAGGAAGAAGGCATTGATCACGATCAGGAACAGACCCAGGGTGACGAAGACGATTGGGAAAGAGACCGCAATGAGGATCCATCGGAAGAAGTATTTGAGCAGGCCGTACACGATGGCCACACCGACGGCCGTGTTGAATCCGCGGACGTGCACCGTGGGCATCAGCCGGGCGACCACAAAGACCGAGAGGCTGTACGCCAGCACCAGCATCGCGGTACTGATCACGCCTTCTCCCAGGATTGATGCCAGATGAGAGGGTTCTGGGTTTCATCGTCCAACAGATCGCCCTCCGTCAACGTCTCGAAGTACTCTTCGGGAAGGATATTCTGCTTCCCGTTGAACGTCGCGCCGTCAGACATACACGCGCAGGTCATTGCCCGACGAGGGTGACGGGTCATATTCGCTCCGGCGCCGTGGGCCGTCAGTCCGTTGTGCCAGACGGCATCGCCCGCCCGGGCAGGAACGGCGACCGGATCGATCTCCTTCCAGGCTGGGTAAACTTCGAACAGTCCACCCAGGTTCTGATCGATGCCCACGTTCTCGTAGGTCGCCATCTTATGTGAACCGGGGATGTACCACATACAGCCGTTCTCCAGCGTAGCGTCGTCGAGCGCAATCCAGATGGACAGGCTGTCCCGGGAGCTGAATGACCAGTACGGGTTGTCAAGATGCCACGCGGTCGGGTTCCCGAACGGCGGCTTGAACAGCGCCTGATCGTGCCAGACACGAAGCCCCTCGACGCCAGCCAGTTCCGCCCCCATCCTTCCGATTCGGCGATCGTAGATCAGTTCCCGCATCCGATCGTGCGCGTCTGCCAGTCGCAGACACTGCGTGAAGACGCGCGCATAATAGTCGTTGTATTTTTTCTGGTTGTTCAGCGTGTTCGAGGCCAGACGCCGTTCGACCGCCTCTTCCGTCACGCGTCTCCATTCCGCCAGCTCATCGTCGTCCAGAAATCCCTCGATAGCGACGAATCCATTCTCCCGATAGAACGCAATCTGTTCTTCCTCAAGTTCGCTCTTCATTCCACACTCCGAGCAAAGTGCTCTCTCTGAACTATGCACTCATCACCCTGCTCTCTAAACTCGCTTCTCTTCAAGGCGTCAGATACTTCAAAAACCATCCCAGCGTCCGTTGGGCACAGTCCTGACAATTGGCCGGTTTCCTGAACCCGTGGCCTTCTCCGGGGTAAACGACAAGACCCGTGTCCACGCCCCGGTGTCTGAGTGCACCGTAGACGATCTGACTTTGCGAAACCGTGCAGATAGGGTCTTGATCGCCGTGCAGCAACAGCGTCGGGGTATCGATTTCGTGCAGGTGGGAAAAGACGTCGCTCCCCACGGAGTCACGTTCCATCGGCCACGTGACCGGCGCGATGTATTCGTCCTCGTAGGTGAAGTCGCCCGTTTCAAGAGTCATTCTTCGATTTTCGATGAAGCCGTAGAGGGCCACGCCCACACGAAAGCGGTCGGTCACCGCCACCCCACGTAGGGTCAGATACCCCCCGTAGGATCCCCCGAAGATGCCGAAGCGATCGGCGTCCGTCAGGCCCATCTCCACCAGGCGATCCATCCCCGTGAGAAGATCATCCAGATCCTTCTCACCCTGACAACCGATGTTGGCTGCCAGAAAATCATCGCCGAAGCCCGTCGATCCTCTGAATGCGGGCTCAAAGACGCGATAGCCCGCACGAAGCAGATGTCGGTGCCGGACCGCTTCCCCTCGCGTCGCCTCGACCCCACCAGCTGGACCTCCGTGAGCACGCACCAGAACCGGGGCGCCCTCGGGAGTGTCCATCCGCTCGTAAACCACGCCCTCGATCCCCAATCCGTCTGAGGCCGACCACGCCACGGTGCGTACCGTCAGTTCGTCGTAGATCTGTGACTGGGGAACCCCGACCTGATTCTTGCCCACCACAATCGTCGGGTACTGGGCCATATCACCAAAGGCATACGTATCCTCATTCGCCACAGCAATCGTAGCGGGCGATCCCGCCCACGTCTCCTTCTTTCCATCAAGGGGGAAGATCTCTGTTGCGCGATGGAGTCCATCCAGCGTCGTCACCCACAGTCGTGTGGCATCGATCCAGCCCCAGTTCTCGATCTGGAGACCCCCCCCGGTCAGATTGCGGCGATCGCCCTGGGGCCAGGGCTGCCACCAGAGATCCAGGTGGGTCGTGATCGGCCGTTCGGACGAGACATTCGCATTCATTACCACCCCGGACCCATCCGGTGCAACCGACACGCGACGAGCCTGGCTCACATCGGTTGTCAACGCGATGACCCGACCCTCTTCTACGTCCAGACCTCGAAACTGCCCTCGCTGGGCCTCCTCAGGAATGACGTTCGTGGGCTCGAGCCAGGCGATACGTTTTCCGTCTTGTGACTGCGAGAGACCACGGCAACCCGAAGGCAGTCTAGCAGCCTCCTCCGACCCCTTCACAGGATCGTAAACCTGAAGCGAAACCGACTGCCTGGGAGCAGGGCTCAGGACGGGCGCTTCCGGATCCTGCTCGGGGCCGTCATCGACGATCGCCGAAACACACGCGCCGCGGTCGGTCCAAGACGCCGCAACGGACGACGTCCCGTCCGGAAGCACCAGCAGGTCGTTAGCCTTGCCCTCCGTCGAGAAGAGCCTGATCTCGTCGCCCACCCGAGCGAGGAAGCACTCGCCGGCCGGCCAGATCGCGTCCACGTCTCCCAGCCCGGCGATCGGTCTCAGGCACTGTTCGGTCGGACCCAGCCGATGGACGCACGTGTCGTCCCGACTCGCTGAAAGATGGACGACCACCGTCCCGTCGTTCAGTCGAACCAGGCGCTCGGGAAAAACGAGATCGTCGGCAGGATCGGTCTCTTTTCGAAGGGGGCCCGGGAGGTCGGGAAGGGTCGGTAAATTGTCCACGGACGGTATGATAGGCGGGCCACTCTGTAGACGCAACGTTCAAAGCGATTTTCTCCCGCAGCCTTGACGCCGTGCACCGGCGGGTTTACCATTCGCCGCCCTTGAACAGGAAAGGAGCACGCACTTGGCACGCAACCTTCTCTTCATCACAACCGACCAGCAGCGATGGGACAGTCTGCCTTGCTACGGTCTCGAATTTATGCAGACGCCCAACCTCGACCGGCTGGCGAGCGAAGGGCTCGTGTTCGATCACTGCATTGTACCGTCTCCCGTCTGCGTACCCTGTCGTGCAGCGATGATGAGCGGTCAGTACCCGGCCACGACCGGCGTGCTCGGGAACGGCCACTGGCTACCCGATTCCATCCCGACCTGGCCCGCCCTGATCGGTCAGAGCCGGCGCACCGCCGCCATCGGCAAGATGCATTTCAACCCGTGGGACTCGAACCAGGGCTTCCACGAGCGGATAATGGCTGAAGACAAACGACACATTTACCTGCCCGACCATCACGTCCAGTTCCTAGCCGCCCACGGACTGGGCCGACCCCACCCCACGACTTTGCCCGGGTACTACGAGTCGATGGGCGCATCCGTCACCCCGCGGGATCGTAAATTCCACGTCGACGGATTCGTAGGTGACAGCGCGGCTCGATGGATCGAACAGAACTGGGACGAGCCCTTCGCGACGTGGGTCAGCTTCCCCGGGCCCCACGACCCCTACGACCCGCCCGAAGATATGGCCGATCTCTACCGGGATGCGCCGATTCCGGATCCTATCGGGTCCCCCGATGAACTCGCGACTAAACCTCCCGCACAACGATCGCGAGGAGCGGGCAACCTGGATAATTCAATGTTCCGGTTGGACCTGTCTAAAGCCACGACCGAACACTATCGTCAGTGGCGACGCCACTACTACGCAAACATCACCCTGATCGATGAAGGCATCGGAAAGATCCTGGCGGCTCTGGAGTCGAAAGGAGTGCTCGACGAGACCCTCATCATTTTCACGAGCGATCACGGGGACGCGCTGGGCGACCACGGCCTGCCGTTCAAAGCTTTCTTCTACGATTGTATGTCGCGCGTCCCGCTCATTATCAGGGGTCCAGATGTCCCCTCCGGCAACCGGGCCGACTCACTGATCTCGACACTGGACCTCGTTCCACTCTTCTACGACGCCTGCGAAACGGAACGACCGAAGGGCCTGCAAGGAGAGGATATCCAACCGATTTTCGACAACCCGAGCGCATCGATCCGCGATCACGTCTTCTGCGAAATCGGTGGCCGCACGATGGTCCGCACCCGAACACACAAGTACGCTCATTACAACGACGGGTCGGCCGAACTTTACGATCTGGTCGCGGACCCGAACGAAATCGAGAATCTCGCAGGCCTGGAAGCGGTCGCCGGGATCGAGTCGGATCTGAAGGACCGGCTACTCGAACACCACCTTCGATGCCAGGCCGCCCATTCCACGACCGTCAACGCCCCACAATACTGGGTCCGACGCGATCTGGAGGCGGACTATGCCAGGCAGCGACAAAAAGGCGGGGATACGACATACCGCTCCCCTTACAACTGAACACCTCGCACCTGGATCGGCGACTCGCTCCTGACTCTCCCGCGGATCTGTGACCGACTGAAAGGACGAAAGATGAAGATCACCGACGTGAAGACGATTCGATTTAAGTATATGTCGAAGACCGTTCGCGACACCGACGGCCACGGACACCCTGGGCCCGAGCACGAAGCCGTCAAGACACTGCTTCAGATCGATACGGATGAAGACGTCAGCGGGTATTGGTTCGGTGCGAATCCATCCGTTATCGAGAGCGTGATCAATCCCGCGCTCGTGGGACTCGATCCCTTCAACAGGGAATGGATCTGGGATGACCTGAACCAGCGTCAACGGCTCAATCTGGGTACGATGTCGGACCGAGTACTTTCGACGGTAGACTGCGCGTTATGGGACCTGGCCGGCCGAGCCCTGGGCCAGCCGGTCTACAAACTGCTTGGTGGTTTCAGGGACAAAGTTCCCGCCTACTGCAGCACGATGTGCGGAGACGACCTGGAAGGCGGACTCGCCACACCCGAGGATTACGCCAACTTCGCAGAGTGGGCGATGAAGCGTGGCTATCCGTCCTACAAGCTCCACACGTGGCAACCCCCCTACGAAGGGGCACCCAGCGTGAAACGCGATCTGGAAGCCTGTGCCGCTGTCCGCGACGTGTGCGGACCCGACGTGCCCCTGATGCTCGATCCCTACCACTATTACGATCGTGAGGGCGCTCTCAGGCTGGCGAAGGGGCTGGAGGAACTGGATTACTACTGGATGGAAGAACCGATGGACGAGCACAGTATGTCGTCCTACATCTGGCTCACGTCACAGACATCGCTCGCCATCTGCGGCCCCGAAACGTGTGAAGGCAAAATGTACGTGCGTGCGGAGTGGATCAAGAACGACGCCTGCGACATCAGCCGTGCCGGGGTCGGCGATGTCGGCGGAATCACGCCTTTGATGAAGACCATCCATCTGTGTGAGTCGTTTGGAATGCGATGTGAGATCCACGGTGGCGGGCCTGGAAACCTGCACGCTCTCTGCGCGATGAAGAACGGCGAATTTTATGAGCGGGGACTGCAGCATCCTTTCATCGACCACGACGAACCCGCTCCGTGGCTCCACGAACTCGTCGACCCGATGGACGATCAGGGATACGTGAACGTTCCCCAGGTGCCGGGTCTGGGGATGAACATCAACTGGGACTACATCGAGAAAAACAAGGTGGAATAAGGAAACGTCTGGATGACGATAGTGAGATGTCGGCTAACGGGCTGAAGGCCCGTGATTCTTTAGCCCAGCCCGGAGGGCTGGATAACCAAAAGCAACGATCGGGTTTGCGGGCTGAATGCCCGCGACGGGCCACGAGATCCTACCACGGGGCCGAAATCAGACACACAGAATAGAAGGTGGAGGATATTTCCCAGACATAGTCGTGAACGGGGCTCTTTCCTCAACTGTCCATTCCCATATATGGTATTGTAAGATATACGTTTATTTACACTACATCGACTCTCGATTGGCACACCCCGTGACCAAGTAACCCTCGAACTCAAGAGCACCTCCCACGCTCCCCGTTCAAACCAATCGAGAGAGTCGAAGATGGGGATCCGAATTCTGGCAGCACACCTGACCTGTCCCGCCTGTGGCAGCGCCCTTTCACCGACCAACCCGTTGAAAGGAACCGAATGCGAAGCCTGGGGGACGACTGAGCCCAGCGCCTCAGAGAGCCTGTTCGAACGGCTCCGCAACAGATTCCGGACGCACACGCTGGGCGGTAGAATGACGCGTAAACCGAGCTACGAAATCAGTACCACCCTGTAAGCAGATTCTCCTCCCCTGTGCCTCGCCTGCGAGGCGCTGCTCCGAGAACGAAAGAAGCCGCGGACGCCTTCCCAAAGGCGCCAGCGGCTTCTTTCGTTTCCATCTGTGCCTTGCCCCTTTCCCGCTGGACCATATCCTCTGTCTCCATCTCATTGGAGGAGAAGAATGGACAACGTAAGAATCGGCGTGATCGGCATCGGAAACCGGGGATCGGGTCACGCCAGGTAGATCATCGACCGGGTCATCGCCCACGCTCAACTGACCGCCGTCTGCGATGTCGATCCCGGGCGGCTCGATTGGGCAAAGGAGAATCTGGGACAGAACGTCCGGCTGTTCGAACATCCGAGCGAGCTCATCGATTCAGTAGCGGTCGATGCCGTTCTGATCGCCACCCCACACTAAGATCACCCACCTCTCGCCATCGAGGCCCTCAACAAGGGGCTTCACGCCCTCGTGGAGAAACCAGCTGGTGTCTACACGAAGCAGGTAGCCGAGATGAAACCGGTTTCCGAAAAAAGCGACTGCGTCCTCGGAATTATGTTCAACCAACGCACCCGGGGCCATCATCAGAAAATGCGCGATCTGGTTCAATCAGGCGAAATCGGAGAAGTCCAGCGGACGAATTACATCATCACAACCTGGTTCCGAATGCAGGCCTACTACGACTCGGGAGCGTGGCGAGCGACCTGGTCGGGCGAAGGCGGCGGGCTACTCCTGAACCAGTGCCCTCACAACCTCGACCTCTGGCAGTGGATCTGCGGGATGCCCTCGCGCGTTCGTGGAGTTCAGTAGGTTCCACGACATCGAAGTCGATGACTCAGTCACAGCCTACGTGGAGTACGATAATGGGGCCACAGGACTGTTTGTAACCACCACGGGTTAGTCCCCTGGAACGAACCGTCTGGAAGTCGTGGGAGATCGGGGCAAGATCGTGATGGAGGGAGACAGGATTACCTTCTGGCGGACCCGGCAGTCGGTGAGCGCGTTCTGCAAAAATCCCGGAGACGCCAAACGCCTGGAGGTGTGGAAGTGCGAGATTCCGGCGAGCGGAGGTGGCGAGAGCCACCGTGGGGTGACGCGTGACTGGATCTCATCCTTCCATTCCGGGTCCCCCCTTCTGGCACCGGGTACGGAGGGGATCAACAGCCAGGAGATCTCCAACGCAATGCTGCTCTCCGCGTGGACGGACGACTGGGTGTCGATTCCGATCGACGACGACCTCTACTACGAAAAACTCCAGGAGCGGGTCAACGCCTCCGACAGTTGAGCGAAGATTCAGGGCAGGACCGTCGACTCATCCGTCCTTGCATCGTCGATCGCAGCCAGGCTCAACCCGACAGCGCCGGACAGATCGGCTCCCGTAAGATCGGCCAGCATCAGGTTCGCGCCGGAGAAGTCGGCGTTCCGGAGATCGCAGCCGCTGAAATCCGTGTACCGAAGGTCTGCTCCACGGAATGTACTCCCGGAAAGATTGGCCCCGCTCAGGTTTGTCTTGAGAAAGTTGGCGGCGGAGTAGTCCTGGCCGTCCAGTCGTGCCCCGGTCAGGACCGGTCGAATGCGAACGTTTTGCGCTCTCCAGGCGTTCCACTCCTTGACGCCCCGATTCAGAATCTCAAGATGTTTTGCGACGGCCATTCTAAACCCAACTTGGAGTTCGTTATGATGAGAGTTTTCTGGACGCTCGCCCTGCTTATCCTGACGCCCGCCCACGCCGACGAAGTCCGACCTCGCACGATCGAAGTCCTCGGCACCGGCACCCTGTCACGGGAACCGGATCAGGCTCGCATCAGCTTCGGAGTCGAAACGCAGGCCAGGACCGCGAAAGAAACTGCCGCCGCCAACGCAGCCCAGACCACCCGCCTGATGAAGGCGCTCAAAGACCATGGGATCAGGGCGGATGACCTGCGCACGCGTCACTACAGGCTGTCCCCGCGATACCGAACCGACGACCGCGGCAGACCCACACTTGAGACCATCGGATTCAACGCCGACAATACGGTCGAGGTCGTCGAGCGAAGACTCACCGAAATCGGTGCGCTGATCGACGTCGCGGTCGAAGCCGGCGCCAATCGAATCGGGGGCATTGGTTTCGAACTGTCCGAGCCCCAGGTGGCGCGCCATGAAGCACTCGCTGCAGCTGTCAACGCCGCCCAGCTCAACGCCGGGGTCATTGCCCGCGCTTCGGGACAGAAACTGGGACCGATCGTCGAAATCCTGTCGCGGGGTGGATCCCCCGGCCCTCGAATGGAACGCGCGCTCGCGATGTCTGCCAGAGCCGACACGCCCATCGAAGCCGGATCCCTTCAGATCTTCGCCAGCGTGGTCGTCCGCTTCTCAATCGAGGAATAGCTGCTCATCCGCCCCCGGGTTGACAGAGCCAAAATCTGAGCGCAGTTTTATTTGGTTGCCTTCGATCGGGGTCGGGCCCATCCTAACGCCGCCGTGGTGTCGTTCTATTTATTTCTCAACTTATTGTAAAATTTAAAATTACCCGACCCCTCTCCCTCTCCTCCCACAAGGGGGTCCCCGTGCCGCAAATCCTTGTGATCGAAGACGATCAGGAAATCGGTCAGATCGTCCGCGACATCCTCGCCAGAGCCGAACACACTGTCGACGTCGTCGAAGACGCCGAACAAGGCCTCGCCACCTTCGAGCAGAATCGTCCCGACCTCGTCATCACCGACTTGATCCTGCCTGAAAAGGACGGCGTTTAAACCATCCGCGATCTCAAGGATAGAGACCCCGTGGCCAGAACCATCGCGATGACGGGCCTTCACGGCAGCTTCAACCGCCTTCCAGCCGCTGAATTCGTGGGCGCATCCCGTACCCTGATGAAGCCTTTCACACAGGAAGACCTGCTATCCGTTGTGGACGACGTGTTACAGCCCGCCCCCATCTGATCCGCGGTTCACGACCAGAAATCCGTAGAGTCGTCCAACTCAGTCCGCCAGCGCTCCATTTCCCCCCGCAACCGGGAGATCCGGTCTTCGTGCCCGGGTGCTTCCGCAAGATTCTTCATCTCCCAGGGATCGGACGCCAGGTTGAACAACTGCGTGGTCCTCACTCCGTCTACTGAATATTCAATCAGCTTGTGTTCGCCCTGCTTCGCGCTGCGGTGTAGTCCTTTGTAAGCGTAGAGCAATCCCTCGCGCACGCTTTCCGATCCATCTCTCATCGATCCAACCAGACTCAGACCTTCCACCGATTCGGGAATCGCCGCGTCGATCAGTTCGAGCAACGTCGGAAAGATATCAATCAGATAGCAGTATGCGGATCGACGTTCGTTACGCGGGATTCCGGGCCCCTTGAAAACCAGAGGGACGCGCACACTGTGCTCGTAGAGGTTCTGTTTTCCCATCAGCCCATGCTGACCGACGGCCAGCCCGTTGTCTCCCGCGAACACGATCAGCGTTCGGTCGATCTGCCCCGTCTCCTCGAGCGCACGCAGGATTTCCCCGACCTGCCGATCGATGTGGGAGATCATCGCGTAGTAGGCAGCAAGATGCTCTCGAACCACTTCGGAGGTGCGGGGAAACGGCGCCAACATCTCATCCCGAATTTCCAGCTCTCCGTTGTCGAATGGATGTACGTCGTAGCAGTTGGGGGGAAGCTCGACTTTCTCCGGGTCGTACATCGCGTGAAACTCGGGATGCGTGTCTCTCGGATCGTGCGGAGCCGTGAAGGACACATACGCGAAGAATGGATTCGGCTCATCGTACGACCGAATGAAATCAATGACCGCGCCCGAGAACAGATCGCTGGAGTGACTTTTTACTTCGTGATAGATCCGGTCCTCCGGATAGTTTCCCGTATCGTCGAACGGATTGAGCGGAACCTTGAAGTGATCGCTCATTCCTCCGAAGAAGATCCGGTCTCCATAGTCGAAACCTCGTGCAAACGCCGATCGGCCGTTGTGCCACTTTCCCGTACCGAATGTCTTGTAGCCTTCCCCCTGAAGCATCTCGGGCAACATCGCGTGCGTCTCCGGAATCGACTGCCCTTCCCCCTCCAGGTGGAAAAGCGTACGCCCGGTCATCAACATCGCCCGGCTCGGCATACACACGGCACCGGACGTGCCACCCATTATGCTCGCCTGTGTGAAGGTTGTCCCTTCTTCGACAAGCCGGTCCAGATTGGGTGTGATGAGATCCTCGTTCCCGAGCGCCCGAATCGTGTCGAACCGCTGGTCGTCGGTGAACAGGAACAGGATGTTTGGTTTCTCGCGAGACATCAGCCTTCCTTTTCGATCTCCCAGCCGGTCAGATAGCTGCGATTGTCCTCCATCGGCTGGCTCCAGACTTGCCTCGCCTTGAAACGAACCTCAAACTCCACCACCTCTTCGTTCCCAGTATGCGCTTCCAGATCTTCGATCTGATCGCACCACAGCTGAATGCAGGTCGGGCTGATGTCCACGATCTGAACGTGTTTGAAGCCCCCTTCGCCACCGACCTAGGCCTCGACCGGCAACGCCAGCCGAAGCCGGGTAGACTTTCTTTGTTCGCTTTCCTCTGCCATTCACGACTCCTTTCTTGGTTTGGACCAAGATACAACGCTCGGGCCCGACCGAGCAATCGCATCCGGAGTAAGCGACCGCCCTGCCCGGTTGACACACACAGAAAACAGACAGAAACTGACAGCGCTTTGGAAGGCTCCCGCCTGGTCACGATCGAGACGCGCTGACGGCCAGGAAAACGCGATCCGCCAGACAGGCCGTCAGAGTCCCTTGCCAGAATCCACCCAAGACACCCCCCAATCGCCACCTGCCACCGGGCTCCTTCGCGCAGCCCGGCATCGACCGTTCCGGCAGCTG
This sequence comes from Latescibacteria bacterium UBA6620, assembly GCA_002433075.1. Taxonomy (GTDB): domain Bacteria; phylum Latescibacterota; class UBA2968; order UBA2968; family UBA2968; genus UBA6620. The sequence continues at coordinate 4,627 of DJHM01000018.1, read as the reverse complement.
TGGGTCACCTCGATCGTCTCCAACTTTGCGACCTGGATGAACCGGCTTGCCGTCGGATGGTTCGTCCTCGACCAGACCGGCTCTGCTTTGCTGACGACGGTGTCCTATACGGTGCAGTCAGCGCCAGGCATCCTTGTCGCCCCGTTCGGGGGGGCACTGGCCGACCGTCTGCAACGAAAGTTCCTTCTCGCCCTGACGGCCGGTGTCGAGTGCGGGGTCGCTGTCGGCCTCGCCTTCGTGGCCGTAGACAGGATCGAATCCGTCTGGCCCGTCGTTCTTCTGGTCGGTCTCACCGGCTGTGCCAACACCCTCAAAACACCCGCTACCCAGACCTTGATCCCCGATACGGTCGGCCCTGGAGAGGGGATGAACGGGATCGCGATCTATTCCGTCGGAATACGAGGGGTCGGCGTCGTCGGGGCATTGTCCGGTGGAATCCTCCTCGAGAGCCACGGCCCCGTGATCGTCTTCTCGGCTGCAGCCGCGCTGTTCGGCATCGCCACAATCGGGTTTTCGAGAATCCAGGTCGCGGCCAAGGTCTCAGATTCCGAGTCCGTCCGAAATTCAGTTTTCCAGGACACAGTCGAAGGGCTTCAGACTCTGATCCGCCTGACAACCGTTCGTTCCCTTCTTGTCCTGGCGCTGTTGATCGAGATCCTGTGTTTCTCGTTTCGTTCCGTCCTGCCCGTCGTGGCAAAGAACAGGCTCGACCTCGACGAATCCGGTCTGGGGGCGCTCACCGCGATGGGCGGATTCGGATCTCTGTTAGGTGCGCTTGCCCTGGTCGCGCTCACCGAATACGCGCACAAAGGGCGGATGTTGATCGTTGTCGCCGGAATCTATGGATTGGGCGTGCTTTCGCTGGGGGCGTCGAGCGAGGTCTGGCTGTCCTTCGCCGTCATCACCTGTGTCGGCCTGGCTGCGGCGATCTTCGATGCGCTCCAGTGGGGACTGTTACAAGAGAACGTGCCGGACGAGATGCGGGGGCGTGCCGTCGGAGGCTGGGTGTTCGCTGTTGGCTTCGGTTGGATCGGGCAGCTGACACTGGGTGCGATCAGCGACGCCTACGGCGTTCAGTGGGCGCTGGGCTTGAACGGCGGATTGGCGGTACTCGTCGCGATCGGGGCCTACGTCACCGGAAGAGCGCTCAAGGAAGCGTGACGAACCGTCGCTACCGCCCTGCCCGGCCCGGTCGCTTCCTCTCGATGAAGTCTTCTTGCAGGAACGGACAGCCGAACGGCTCCTCATACGGCCGGAACGGCACCATCGCCGCAATCTCGTCGATTCTGTCCATCATGTCCGCAGGCAACGGTCCATCCTCCGCAGCCCTCACGTTCTGTCTCAACTGATCGAGATCCCGTGGGCCGGTCAGGACCGTCGAGATGTCCGGTTGCATCAGCGCCCATCGGAGCGACATCTCGGCAATCGGAATCCCCACCTCATCGACCAATGCGTAGAGTCGCTTCAGCTGCTCCCGTCGCGGCTTGTTCAGCCATCGGCCGTCAGCGATCCTGTCATCGAACCTGGACGCCAGCCATCCCTGCTGCGTCGGTGAGGCCAGGAAAATTCCCATATTCTGTCGTTTCGCTTCGGGGATCAACTCAATCTGGGCTTCGCGCCAGAACATACTGTAGTTGAACGCCGTCAGTACGACATCGTAGAACCCGGTCGCGATAATGGGCACAATCTCATAGGCCGTCGTCCCGCCCAGTCCCGTGAATCGGATAATCCCTTCGTCTTTCAGTTCCTTCAACAGCTCAACGACCGGCCCATCGAACGTCTTGAGGTCCGTCCACCAGTCGAGCTGGCCGGGACGATCGGGCTCGTGGATCATCAGGATGTCGATCGTCTCCCGGTGCAGCAGCCGCAGGCTCTCCTCCACAACCCATCGCAGGTGCGCCTTGTCCTGCGCGTCGAAGTCACTGGACCCGGCACGTGGCCCCAGTTTTGTGCACAGGATAAAAGGCTTCTCCAGTCCGTCCATCGCCTCGCCCAGTCCTGCTTCGCTATCCCCATAGTCCGCCGAGGTGTCGACCAGATTCAGCCCAAGGTCCAGGGCCTCTATTACGATCTGTTTAGCGCCCGCATAGCCACCGTCTCCGCGTGTCGCAAACGCGCCCCCAAGGCCCAATTCGCTCACTTCCAATCCCGTGCGTCCCAGAATCCGTTTCTTCATTGAAGGGTCCTCTTACGGTCACGGCAATGCCGTGACCCTACGAAGGGTTGAGAAACATTGCATCTAGTTCCGCTGGGCCGGTGTCCGGGCCAGGATAAACGCCCCGATCGAAACGACGAGCAGGCCGATGGTGATGCCGAACATCAGGTCATAGCGGCCTGCCGAATCGTAGATCATCCCGGCCATAATCGGTCCCAGGATGACCGGGATGGTCACGGGCATCTGGACCAGACCCATTATACTGCCGAACTGCTTCAAACCGAACAGATCCGTAATCACCAACGGCGTCAGGGCACCGACGCCTCCCATCCCCAGCCCGAACACACCGATACCAACCCAGACCATAGCAGGTGCAATTGAACTGATCATTACCCCAAGTCCGACAGCCTGGAAGATCAGAATGGTGACATAGGCCCACCGTGCGGTGATCGTCTCACTCAGACGGCCGAAAATGATCTTACTCGTCATCGCGAAGAACGCCAGCAGCATCATCGCGCCGCTCGCCGAGGCCAGGCTGAACCCGACCTGCTGGAGATGAGGCACCATCTGACTGACGATGCCCGTTCTCACAAACTGCTGAAACGTCATCCCGACCACCAGGCACCAGAATGCGGACGTCCGTGTGGCTTCCTGCACGGTGAGGCCTTCGTCGCTCCTCATCGGCGGATCCGAATCGCTCCCGCTCGGCGCCCACCGCTTGTTCCGCTCTCGCCTGACCTCCTCCTCCGTGTCCCGAATCACGACCACAGACAATGCGACGAACACGAAAAGCCCCAGCGCCAGCGCAACGTGGGTCCAACGCCAGCCGACCATCGTGATCAGCCCCGCAACGATCGGAATCGCGATCATACTCCCGAAGTTGTTGCCCGCCGTGACGAACCCCATCATCCGGCCGCGAATACGCGGGAACCAGACATTGACCAGTCTGCCAGCCGGCATCATCGTCGAGCCCGGGGTACTTGCGAAGGTCAGCGCGCTGAACAGGTAGAACTGCCAGAGTGTTGTCGTTGTCGAGCGCAGGATGAACGCGATCGCAAGCAGGCCGATCGATCCGGCCATCGTCCACCGGGCCCCGATGCGATCCATCAGATTCCCGACGAAGGGCGCCAGAATCCCAGAGACCACGCCGAAGGTCAGCACCCCGTTGACCTGAGTGCGCGACCATCCGAATTCTTCCTCGAGCGGGAGGATGAACAGGCTGAATGCGAATTGCGCCGTCCCGAGTACGGCCCCGATCGAAAGGGCCGATACCGCTGCGATGTACCAACCTCGGTAGATACCGGCGGACCGGGAGAGGGACTCTGAGTCCAATGAAGGGTCGGTCACTGAATCTGAGCGGGTGACGGGGAGAGCCCTTCAATACGCGAGCCGGGGTCGCTACTCAGGACAGGCAGGATAGCGGGAGAGAGAACGGTCAACGAATCACCCCGAGGAATCTCCCAAGGGGAATCGTGAGTGTTCACCCGTCGACACTTTCGAGGGGAGCCCTCGTTATTCGGCGATGGATCTTTGATGGTCACTCTTTGAATTCCATCGGGATGGTAATCGTGAAGGTCGAGCCCTTGTTCTCTTCACTTTCCACAGCGATCGAGCCGCCCAGAAGCTCTGCGAACTTTCGAGTAATCGAGAGACCCAGCCCGGTTCCCTTCTGCACTTGGCTGTCGGAACCTTCGGGCTGGCGGTACTCGTCGAAGATCGTGGGAAGTTCGTCAGCAGGGATGCCTTTTCCGGTGTCGGAGGTGGAAATCAGAAGACTGTCGGCAGCAGGCGGTCGGCGGAGTCTTCGCGTGCTGTCACCGTGTCACCGAGTGTCCGGGTCGGAGACCGGAATGTATCGGGGGGCGCACGATTCGCACGCACGACAACCTCACCGTCTTCCGTGAACTTGATGGCATTGGATTCGATCAATTCCTTCACGTCAAAACGTTCAGGGGTTACCTCCATCCGCCCCGCTTCGATTTTCGACAGATCGAGCAGGTCGTTGATCATCCCCAGTAGATGATCGGAGGCCTTCGTCACATTCTGCAGGTTCTCCCGACTCCGATCTTCCATCGCCTGATCGCGTCGCAGCACGAGATCGGTGAAGCCTTTGATCGCGTTCATCGGGGTGCGCAACTCGTGGAACATCGACGCGAGGAACGCGATCTTCCGCTCGGTATGTTCTTGAATCTCACGGATGTCGAGATAGCGCGCGTAACCGAGGGCGCCGGAGTCAGCGAATTCACACAGTGTCGCGACCTCATCTTCTGCGAACGACTCGCGACCCGATGTGACCTGCCCCCAGTTATGTATCCACTCGCAGATTACGGACGGCTCTGTCCACGAACTCAGGGCCGTTATCCGACCGGATGTATACGCGGTATGCCGTGTCTGAGCATCAGTCTGGCCAGCGTCCTGAGCACGTCCCAGGATGTCTGTTTGCGAGCTACCTCGATTGCCAAACACGCGCGG
>DJHM01000061.1:218848-259394 GCA_002433075.1 Latescibacteria bacterium UBA6620 | reverse complement strand
GCTTGCCGCAGCTGACCGATGATCTGCTCTGCTGAATACCGCTCCCTCGACATAGAAAACCCCTCTGTCTGTCCCAGATTCTAACTCTGAAACTGGGAACAATCCAGGGGGTCAGGTCATCATCGGTGTCTGAGCAGGTTCTGGATGCTGGCGATCAGATAATTCTTCAGCACGATGACCCCATAGCCACACAGATTCACAGGCACCTACGCGCGGGAAGACAAAAGCGGGCGATCTCGCCCAGGGAAGCGTGATTTCCCCCTGAAGCTGGATCGCCCGCTTTACGGGCAGTTCCTTGAATCTTCTGTCAGGCCGTTTTTCGCGGCCGGTAAGAAGGTACGGGTTTAGCGATCGCAGATCAAATCTGGGAGCTGTCGTCGCACGTCCAGGACCTGAAGTGAATCGCGGTATGTCCTTGCCAGCGCGTCGGTTCCTCTATTCTGCGAATAGCATTTCTTTTTTCAATATCAGAGATCGATCCTGCGTTTTCGGACGTCGTTTGTCTGACGATTCAGCTGCATCGATCGATCACCGAATGAACTCGAGCTCCTTCATCGTTTCGATCCACTTCGCTCGTTTCGGGTGGTTGGTCGAATTCGCGATCCAGGTCGCCGGATACTTGGGCTGCGGAGGCAGGCCGAATCGCTCGAAGGTCGAGGCATTCGAGAGGGCCTGCTCACGGGTCACGGTTTCCTCGTCGGGGTTCTTCGGATAGTTGTAATAGACGAGCGTGCACATCCGTCGATCGTCCGCCCCACCGAGGCTGGCGTGCCAGAGCCGGAGGTCGAAGGCAACGACGTCACCGGGTTCTGACTCACATACATAAGCGGGCATTTGGGCGAGCTCGAGGCGCTCTTCCTCCCTGGCCTGGCGCAGTTCATCGTGATACGGCTGGTGGTGCGACCCGGGCAGGACGCGAAGCGCGCCGGTCTCCGCCCCGACGGGCTCGAGGTAGAAGGCGAATTTTACGCCATACTGGTGGTGGCTTATCGTGTCGGGATGCCATCGAGTATCTCCTACATAGCGATTGGCATCGCAAATGATACCGAAGACGTCCTCCCCGTAGAACTGCTCGGCCGGCTCGCTGAATCGCGGATCTTCGAGGAGCCCGGAATAGAACGGGGTGTCCACCCCGAGCATCGGAGCCCAGTGCCGCTTCGTTCCGTCGAAGGGCATATGCGTGTAGGCGGATTCCAACCTGGCTTCGAATTCGGTGTTCAGTGTGTGGAGTTCGTGGGATGTGAAGACCTCGCGCATCACGAGGAAACCGAACGTCTTGAAGTGGAAGAGCTGCTCTTCGCTCAGCACAGGATTGTCCTCACTGGCTATTGTGTGATTCCTACCGGTAATCCGTCAGGGTGAAGGAGCGTCATCGCGTGCGATTCGATCGCCGTGGCGCCATTTGACTGTGCTTGTCCAAAACTCTCTTCGGCGTTGTCGGCCGTGAACTCGAGGCGTCGAATACGACCCGTGCGTACATCGTTCCAGTTCTCGTCGGATGCCAGTTCGATGTCGGTCCCCCCGATGGCGAAGGCCGCCTGCTCGAATCCGGCGGCGACCACCTCGCCTTCCTCGCGCGTGTTGCTATAGAAAAATTCCTCCAGCCCCAGTTGTTCGGTGTAGAACGCCCTGACGGTTGCGAAGTCCGTGCAATAGGTGGAGATGTGGTCGAAACCACGCAGGAGCCCACCGTTGCCCGGGGATGCCATCTCTTCTTTCGCTTGGCGGCGGCCTTCGAGATGGTCGCTCGTGTCGACGGTTTCGGCGATCTGGATCCCGAAGCCGTTGGGATCATCGAAGGCCAGCAGGGCGCGCTGCATATTTCGATGCCCGACTTCGGTCGTGTGAGGCGGGGCCTTGAAGGGGACTCGATCCTTTAGGGCCGAGTAGGTCTCGTCGATGTTGTCGACATTGAAGGCGAAGTGGTCGACCGACGGCTGGTCGACGCTTCCGGCATCGGGCTCGTCTGCGCGAAGTTCCAATGTCGTTGGGCCGATTTTCACTCGGATACTGTTTTCATCAGAACCGACCTGCTCCAGCGCGAGCGCATCGGTGTAGAAGGCGCGACTGACTTCGAAATCGTCGACCGCCATCACGATGCTGTGAAGTTGTTGTAGCATTCAGTCTCCTCAGATCTTGGGATGGGTCACGCCGAGTTCGTCGGCGACTTCCAGGATGTTGTTCCATGTCGAATCTTCGATGTAGATCCCCTCGGCTTCGCGCGTCTTGCGGGTTTCGGCTTCGATCTCACCTGGATAGTAGATCTTGTCGAATCCGGGCATCAATGGTGAGGACTTCACCCAGTCGATGAGGATCCCAATTTCCTTCTTGTATTCGTCGAGGTCGATGAAGGCGTCGATCCGGATGGCGATCGCGATGTAGCCGCTGCCCCCGCGGGTCGGCTGCTCGGCGCTGCATCCCGCCCACGACAGGCCTCCCGCGATGGCGTCGATCATCATTCCGAGCCCGTAGCCTTTATGACCGGTGAAGGGATGGCCGATCGGGAAGACGGCGGCCTTCTTCTCCTGCCAGAGTTTGGGATCCGTCGTGGTGTTTCCGCCTTCGTCGACGAGCCAGCCCTCGGGTACCTGTTCCCCGCGCGCCAGGGCGAGATGAATCTTTCCACCGGCGACCATACTCGTCGTCATATCGAGCATCAAAGGCGGGCCTTCGGGGGTCGGCGCGCTGAAGGCGATCGGGTTCGGTGGGAGGCGACGACCTGTTCCCCCGAAGGGAGCGGCCCATCGTCCGCCGCCGTTGAGCATCAGGAGACCGATGCAGCCCTGTTCAACCGCCATCGGGGGATAGTCTCCGAGTCGACCGATGTGGCTCGACTGGTGTACGGCGACAGCGCCGAAGGTGTATTTCTTCGCACGGTCGACCGCCCATTGCATTGCCTGGTTGCAGAGGACGATGCCGAAGCTCTTGTTGGCGTCGATGGTCATCGAGGTCGGGGTTTCGCGAACGACGATGTGGTCACCCGCGGGCTTCGTACCCCCGGATTTGACCCCGCGGACGTAGCCAGGGGTGCGGATGACGCCGTGCGAATCGTGGCCGGTCAGGTTCGCGTCGACAAGATGGTCCATCGCAATCTTCGCCTGGTCGGTTGGCAGGCCGGCGTGTTCGAAGAGCGCGTAGCCGAATGGGCGGAGCGTGGTGTGGGGGATGGTGGGCATGAGGAGGTTTCCTTACAGGAAGTCAGCGCATCATTTCGCGTCGAGTCGGGCGAGCAGCTTCTCCGCGCGTTCGATCTTGGTGGGGTCGGTGTCGCGGGCGACCACGCGCTGGAGGGCGGATCGGGCGGTTTCGTCACCTCGTTCGGCCATCTCAAAGGCAAGCGCATCCCGTTTTTCGTGGTAGCTGGTGTCGTACTCCTTGACCTCGAGGTCTATCTCCTGCCAGTAGTACTTCAGATCGTTGTCGCCCCAGTCACTGTAGATATTGTCCCACGTGTTGGGTTGGCTGTGGGGGAGGAGGCTGCCGGGTGCGATCGGTTCGGCGATGCGTGAGTAGCGGGCGTCCATCGACATCCTGAGGCGATCGGAAGAGTTGGGCACCCCTTTGTGGACGGCGAGGCTGTGGAAAACCAGCACGTCACCTCGAGCAAACGGATTCGTGACCCAGGACTCTTCCAGGGGGTCCGTGATGGCGATGCCGCCGGCTCCCAGGGAGGGTTCGAAATCGTAGACGCCTTTCTGGTGCGAGCCGGACGCGATCTGCAGACCGCCCATCTCGTCGGGAAGGTCCGTCAACGGGAACCACGCGGTGTAGGTGTCGGCGGTGCCCTGGATGGGAATGAAGTCCTGGTGCGCGGGCGTGGTGTAGGCTTCCCGCTGAGGAAAGATCGTGCGACCGATGATGCGAGGGTGCGGCAGGACCTTATCCCCAAGAATGGCTTCCATCACGGAGATCAGGCTCGGGTGATGCTGGATGGCGTGGAAATCCGGCAAGGCATACATTCGAGCGTAGACGTCCATATAGTCCGGGTTCGGTTCTACGCAGAAACTCAAGAGGTCGGCGACCGCCTGTTCGAGAGGGTGTTCGGAACTTACCCAGCCGGCGTCATTGGCGATGGCCAGGATCTGAAGCCGCAGATGTTCGATCGTTTCGACGGGGAGAAGACCCCGCAGATAGAGATATCCATCGCGTTCCGCGCGCGCTCGGAGTTCGGCTGAATCATCTAACGCGTCTGTTGAATCGAGAAATGGGTTCATCGGAATCCTCACTGTGAGGCAAAGACCACGGGCCTGGAAAACTTAATAATATATGTGCGTGGGGGTGCGTCCATAGTTATCGTCGGGCACGATGGGGCAAGCTGAGGAAATTGAAGAGGAGGCCTGAAATGGCGGATTCAGCTTCACTGGAAGGAAAGAAAGCGTTTGTCACGGGTGGAAAGCGTCGCATTGGGCGGGGGATCGCCCTGGCGTTCGCGGAAGCCGGTTGCGACGTGGGTATCAACGATCTGGAACTGGACGAGGATGGCGAAGAGACGATGCGTCTGATTCGTGAGATGGGTCGAGACACGGAGTTCTTTGCTGCGGACATCTCCGACAGCGGGCAGGTGGACTCGATGTTCGCGGCGTTCCTCGACCGATTTGGAAGGATCGATTGTCTGGCGAACAATCCGTACGGGGGAACTGGTCAATCGTTCCTGGAGCTCACCGAGGAGAACTGGGACGCCAATCTCGATATCGGGCTGAAGGGGTTCTATCTGTGCAGTCAGCGAGCTGCGCGGGCGATGGTCGAGCAGGGCGAGGGCGGCGCGATTGTGAGCACGTCATCCGTCCACGGACAGCGTGCGTGGAAAACAGACACGGCGTATGGGTGTGCAAAGGCGGGCGTGTTGCGGTTAACCCAGAGTATGGCAGTCGATCTCGGCGAACACGGGATTCGTTGCAACGCCATCCTGCCCGGGTTTATGGACACCGATCACGTGTTTGGGACGGACGCTCCCGAGGTTGGAAGCATTCGGGAAAACCTCCATGACGCGATTCCGCTGAGGCGGCCGGGGACGCCCGAGGATATCGGTCGGGCGGCGGTTTTTCTTTGTTCGCCTGCGGCGGGATGTATTACGGGGGTGAGCGTACCGGTGGATGGGGGGTTGTTGGCGTGTTTCAGTACGTGACGGGCGGGAAGGCAGGTGTTTTTCGTCGTCACAGGCGTCAAAGCGCCCCCGTGCGGAGCACAGGGGCGAGAGGCGGTTGTTGTGGTTGGGGCCCGGACTTGACCGCCTGCCTAGCACCGGGCCCGACCTATAGATAGATCGTTGCTCGTCCTCGTGCTCTGCACGAGGACCGAATACTTACGAGCTGCAGGAGAGCATCGAACATCCCGCACGATGCCGGGCCCACTCGGGACGCTTCTGCGCGTACTCCTCTTTCCCGGGTTGTTCGTCGTAGGGGTGTCGGAGGAGTTCGAGAAGTTCGTTGACGAGGGCGAAGTCGCCTTCTTCGGCCTTGTCGATGGCGAGTTGGGCGACCCAGTTCCTGAGGACGTACCTGGGATTGACGGCGTTCATTCGCTCGCGGCGGACCTTGTCGGGTGTCTCGTCTTCGCCCAGCCTGGCGAGGTAACGTCGCATCCATTGGTGGAATCGGGTTCGGTATTCGTCGGTCAGGTTCTCAGGCTGGTAATAGGCGTCGATCATCGGGGCGAGGAGATCGGCGTCGTCTGCGTCATTCGCCGTAGCCTTCTCGATGTTCGCCAGCTTCCGGAAGAAGATCGTCATATCCGTTTCGACCTGAGGGAGCAGGGCGAGCAGGTCGGTCTTCAGCTCTTCGTCCGTTGCCCGGCGGAACGATTCGAACCCCAACTTTCGGGCGAGCGCCGTGTTCCATCCTTCCTCACAGCTTTTCGAGAACCCATCCAGCGCCTGCTGTAACGGCGCGACGTCCTCCAACAAGGGAGCGAAGGCGTTGCCGAGCATCATCAGGTTCCATTGCGCGATCTGCGGCTGGTGCCCGTATCGATAGCGACGTCCACCGGCATCGGTCGTGTTGGGGGTCCAGTCGGGGTTGTAGTCTTCGAGCCAGCCGTAGGGGCCGTAGTCGATCGTGAGTCCGAGGATCGACATGTTGTCGGTGTTCATCACGCCGTGGACGAAACCGACGCGCATCCAGTCGACGATCATCACGGCCGTGCGTCGAACGACTTCGCCATACATTTCCACGATCGTGTCCGGGGTTGGATTTCCCAGCTCGGGGAAGTCGGTTCGGATCGTGTGATCGACGAGCTTTCGCAACACATCGAGCTCGCCGCGGGAGGCGTGGATCTGGAAATTGCCGAAGCGGGTGAATGAGGGTGACACGCGACAGACGATGGCGCCCGGCTCCTCCTTCGGGTGACCATCGTAGAACATATCTCGAACGACAGCGTTCCCGGTCATTACGAGGGAGAGCGCACGGGTGGTGGGTACGCCGAGGTGGTGCATCGCTTCGCTGCAGAGGAACTCACGCACGGATGACCGCAGGACGGCGAGTCCGTCGGCCGTTCGTGAATAGGGTGTCGGACCCGCTCCCTTAAGCTGGAGCATCCATCGTCGGCCTTCCGCATTGACAATCTCACCGAGGTTAATCGCGCGGCCGTCACCCAGCTGACCCGCCCAGTTGCCGAACTGATGCCCCCCGTAACACATCGCGAAGGGGTCCATCCCCTCGATCAAACGATTACCGGCGAAAACCTGAACGAAGTCATCCGAGGCGACCTCTGTCTCAGAGATGCCGAGTTCCGCAGCCATCTCGTGAGAATGGGCTACCAACCTGGGCGCTGGAACCTGCGTCGGGTCGACGCGAGAGAAGCAGGCCTTCGGCACCTGGCGCCGGTAGTTTTCGCCTTCGGGATCAGCGGGGAGTCCGCCGACGAAGCGATTATCGAAGCGGAGGGTGTTCAGCTGGGTAGGTGCATCGACTTGCATTCAGTCACTCCTGGTGAATGGGAACGGACGGACTAAATGTGGTCGATTGTGGCTGTGAATCAAGGCCCAACGAGCGGAAAGGCGATATCCGATATCCGAAAAAGCGATATCAGATCTCAGAGAGAGATGCCCGATGACGACTTGATTGATAGACCGATCAGTCATCCACGTGAACGATGACCTCGAGTTCGTCTACGACGATGTCTCCCTTCGCGTCGGTCGCACTCTCGAACAGTTCCAGGCCGAGGATGTTGTCTCCGTAAACGCCAGGGGGGGACGTGAGCGTGAGGCGGCACTCGGTGAAAGGTGGGAGGGTTCGGCCTTCCCAATGCGGGCGTCCCTCCTGGAACCAGATGTGACGGATGTGCTCGTCAGGGACCTCGATCCCATTCAGGCTGACCTTGATGCGGTCCCCGGGAACCATTCCGATCGCCCGGAAGATGAGCCAGGCGCCTGGGATCTTTCCGAAGGAGTTGAAGGTTCCAGAGTAGCGCCCGACGTGGCCGACGGGTAGATCGACCTTGTCGGGCAGATCCTCGCAGACCCGAAACCGATAATTAGCAGACGCATCGGGCGTGTTTCGTGGAAGGACGGCTTTGATGTGGGGGATCGGCGCGCCTCGGTAACCGTTTGGAAAGTGCTCTTCCGGAAACAGAGGGTGGAACAAGTAGTGCCGATTGCCAGCCGCGACGGTTGACGCATCCTTCAGGACCTTGAAGCGGTCGAGCGCAGCAGGGTAATTTTCCGCGACTCCGGGCAAGAGTCTGGAGCGTCTTTGTCCCCACGTGTAGGCGTCGTAGTTGTGGGTTGAAAATCCGTCCGCTCCGGCTCCGTTGAAGTTGTGGACGGCTGCGCGACATTGATCCATCGATACGACGTCGACCCGTCCGGGCACATCGCCCTCGAGTGCGGGGTAGACGAGACAGTCTGTTCTCCGCGCAAGTTCGACGAATTCGTCGTATTGGGCATTGTAGTCGGTTCGATGGTAGGATGTGGGCGCGACAAAGTCGATGATTCCCTCGTCGATCCAGGTGGGGATGTCAAAACCAAGGTCGATACAGCCGGATAACGAAGGGGGGACGCGGACCCCGAACAGGAGCTTTCGGCCTTTGGTTTCTCCTGTCCGGTCGAGCATCGCACGGAGACGACGCATCAGATCGGTCATGATCAGGTGGCTCTCGGCCGAGGTCGCCGGTGGAAAGCAGAAGCCGTGGCGTGTGAAGTTGAGTTCGATCCCGTCGACATCGAACCGATCGGGGACCTCCTCGACGATGGCGAAGAACCAGTCCTGAACCTGCTGGAGGGCGAAATTCACGCCGTGACCGAGTTCCTCGATCATCCAGTCCGGATGCGCCTTGAAGAACGCCTCGTTGTTGCCGTGACGGTCGTTCATCCTGAACCCGGCGAGCAAAGGCATCCCTTGTTTACGGGCCTCGTCGACGTAGATGTCGAGGGGATTCACGCCGTCTTCCATCATTTGATCGAAACGGCTGAGATTTTCGGTCTCCCCGTAGTCGCACCGGTCGGTTCGGTAGAACATACTGAACCCGTCGAAGTAGACTTCCTGCACGTAGGCGTCGACGCCGCTTTGGGCGAGTTGAGCGACCCAGGCTCGAATGTCCTCCGGCGTAGCCGGATCGCCGAATAGCCAGGTGCCTGTCCGGAAGTAGGTACCCATATCACTGGTGTGGAGCACTCGCCACGGGCCGCGTGGTTTCAGATCTCGCGTGTTCATCGCTCTCACTCCTTTGAAGTCCATCGTGTATGTCCGTGCTTGACGAAGCCTCTGATCGCATCCTCATTCGGAGCGAACAGACCGATCCGACCGCTCGCTACTCACCGGAAGACATATGAAAATCACTCGAATCCAGACCTACAAGTTCAACGTGCCCCCCAGTCAGCCGCTTTCCGGGGAACGTCCGAGCAGCGCCGAGAAAGCCTGGTTGTTTCTGAAGATCGAGACGGATGCCGGGATTACGGGGTGGGGGGAAGGGAGCGGAGAGTGGCTGACGCCTTCAGTGGAAGCCACGCTGCAGGAATGGTCCTGCCTGCTGATCGACCGGGATCCCCTTCCCGTGGCCGCCCTGACCGAAGACATTACCGATCGCCTGCCGTGGAAGGGAGGCCCGGTTTTCGGTACTGCGATCGCGGCCATCAATGCCGCGCTCTACGACATCGCGGGAAAAGCGTGGGGGGTTCCCGTTCACACGATTCTGGGTGGGAAGCGTCGAGATCGAGTACGCGTTTACTCGGGGGGCGATCTGTTTTCCTCTCCGGAAGCTGCGGCTGCAGCGTCCAGGGGCCTTCAGGAAAGAGGGTATGCGGGCATCAAGGGGAATCCGCTCGAGTCGCGGAGATGGCCGATGGACTCGGTCGCGGTCGATCACTGCGTGGCGTGTCTGGCTTCGGCGCGCGATGCCGTTGGTCGGGACTTCGATCTTCTTCTGGACGCACACGGCAGTCCGCAGCCGGAGCTCAGCATCGAGTTCGCACGAAAGGCAGCGCCCTATGCCCCTCTGTTCCTCGAGGAGCCTGTGAAAGTCGGGTCGATCGAAGCGCTGGAGGAGGTTTCGAGCAAAAGTCCGATTCCCGTGGCAACAGGGGAGAAGCTGTTTACCGTCGCCGACTTCAAGCCGCTTGTCGATCGGCGGGCGTGTGCGTTCCTCCAACCCGATGTGACGCATTGCTTCGGGATCACGACGCTCATCGACATCGCGAAGCTGGCCGATCGATCGCAGATGCTGATGGCTCCCCACAACGCGGGGGGTCCGCTTTGCTTTGCCGCTTCCGTTCAGGCGGATGCCGCGATGCCGAACTTCCTGATTCAGGAGTCGAGCGCCGACCGATTCGACCAGTTCACTGACTTCGTCGAACACGACTGGACGATCGGAGAGGGGCACGTCAATGTATCCGACGCCCCCGGGCTGGGGGTGGAGGTCAAGGAGGCGGATATTGCCGGCCTACCTTACACGCCCTATCCCTACCGCCAGTATCGGCACGAGGATGGGAGTTGGAAGGGGTGGTGAAAATGCAAAGTGCAGAATGAAAAGTGCAGAGCCTGGCGACGGTCACTGTTGAGACGCCCCCGTGCGAACCGATGGCTTCTGCACGGGGGCGTTTGAATCCGAATATGCGCCTGAGTCTCTATCGTAGAGAGGTTAGAGGCTCCGACACTTCCGCAATCTTTGCCTCGTCCAGTTCCATTCCGAGCCCCGGTCCATCCGGCAAGAGCACATAGCCGTTCTCGTAACGGATCGGGTTTTTCACCACGTCTTTCTCATACAGCTGGCCACCGGTGCAATCACCGGGGAAGTCGAGGTTCCCTGTGATGCAGCCGAACGTGGCCTGCGCGGCGACGCCGATGGACAACTCCTGGGTCGTGCCGACGAGGACGGACAAACCAGCCGAATCGGCGACCTGAGCCATATGAATCGCGTTCGTCAGACCGCCGGCTCCACAGATGCTGATGTTGTAGATGTCGACGTAACGATGGTGGGCGAACTGATAGGCCTGGTTGAGCGAGGAGACGTGTTCGCTGATCGGGAAGTCGATGCGTCGGCGCACCTCGTGCTGCCCTTCGAGGTCCTTGCGGTCGGACACAGATTCACATAGGATGGGCGCGTAGTATTGGCTGAGAGTGTCGATGGCCTTGACGACGTGTTTCCACTTGTGGACGCCGCTGAAGTCGAGGGACTTGAGCTCGAACTTGTCGCCGTGATTCGATTTAACGCCGTCGAGAAAGATTTCGTCGGCTTCGATGTTGCCTCCGTGGTAGAGCCGGAACAGGTCCTGACCTTCGCCCATCCGTCGATCGACACGCTTGATGTTCGCTTCGGCGTCTTCGCGTGAGTAGTTGCGGAAGATGGGATAACAGACGCGCATCTTGTCGGTCAGTGCTCCACCGAACACGCCGGCGACCGACCTTCCCTGGATCTTGCCGATGAGGTCGAACAGGGCGATTTCGAAACCCGCTCGGATCGCGCCACCCATTCTTAGACGCGTTCCGGCAGCCCGGACAATAGGATGCCAGTCGAGAGGATCTGCATCTTTGAGGATAGACTCGTAGGCACCCTTGATGTCCACGAGGTCGTACATGACCCCCCAGTCGTGGACGTCGGACATCTCTCCCAGCCCGACGAGTCCTTCATCGGTGTTGAATTGTACGAGGACGTGACGTGAAAGATCGCCTGTCTCTCGGTACGTTGCGACGGGGGTGAGGTCTACGCTCGTGACTTTCATTTAAAAGCTCCTTGGGAAGCGGGACCTCGGATCGGAATCCGAAGTCACGTGGCCCTATTCGGCGAGGTTTCTGTCAGACTCAGGATAAGTGAAGACTAGGAAATGCACGAAAGGTTTATCACGTAGTCAGGGGGAAGTTTTGGAGAAGATATCCGAGAACCTGTATCTGTTCGAAGACACGTGCAATGTGTACATCGTCAAGGCGGGTGACAGAGCGGTGCTGATCGACTTTGGGAGTGGCAAGGTGCTTGACGAGCTCGCCCATCTCGGCATCTCTCAGGTCGACTGGATTCTGCACACGCACCACCATCGCGACCAGTGTCAGGGGGACGCGATCGCCAATGAGAGAAACATCCCGATCGCGGTGCCCGCCCAGGAAAGGCCTTACTTCGATGAGGTGGAGGTGTTCTGGGGGTCGCGGCAGATCTACGACATCTACAACGTACGGCAGACGTTTTTCACGCTGACTCAGAGCGTCCGCACGTCGCGCGTGCTCGAGGATTACGAGACATTCGAGTGGGAGGGCCATCGGTTCTTCGTTCAGCCGACACCCGGTCACTCGCTCGGTCACACCGCTCTGATCGCGGAGATCGATGGACAGAAGGTGGGGTTCAGCGGAGACCTGATCGCTGCTCCGGGCAAGGTTCAGACCCTGTACGATCTCCAGTACGCCTATGCCCAGGGCGATGGCTGCGATTACATGGTTTACTCGCTCAGCAAGATGCGGAATCACCATACCGACCTGCTCTGCCCTTCTCACGGCCGTCCGTTTGGCGAGACAGCCGATGCGCTTCAGAGTCTCGAGTCCAAATTCCGCTCGTATCTCGAACATCGGTTCAACATCAACACGCCTTCCCTGGATGTGGCTCCGCGTTCGATCCTCCCGCATCTCGTCCAGATTCCAGGGTGTTCGAATACGTGGATCGTGATCAGCGACAGCGGCAAGGCCCTTTTCATCGACTACGGATCCCCGAGCAGGACGTTCCTGTATTCGTTCGAAGTCTTTTTCGAAGCCGGTAATCGGCTGCGACCTCTCGAACACAATCTGGATATTCTGCGAGACAGTTTCGGGATGAAGCAGATCGATCTGGCCTTGCCGAGCCACTATCACGACGACCACGTGAACGGGCTGCCCTATCTGCAGCAGCATCACGATACGAAGATCTGGTGCTTCGAAAATATGGTCGACATTCTCGAACACCCGCACGGCTACAAGCTGGGCTGTACGTTTCCCACACCGATGAAGGTGGACCGTGGGCTCGGGCAGGGCGAGACCTTTCAGTGGGAGGAGTTCGAGTTCCAGGTGTTTCACACGCCAGGTCACGCAGACTATCACATGGGGATGTTCGGAGAGATCGACGGCACGCGCGTCGCGTTTTCCGGAGACGAAGTGGGTGCGGTGGAAGGAGGGGGATATAAATCGAACAACATCTGGCGCAATCACGTGCACGCCAATTCACACGAGATCACGGGCAAGCTGTACCTAGAACATCAGCCTGAGCTGGTGTGCCCCGGTCACAATGGACCGTGGGAGATCGGACCGGAAGAGTGGGAGGTCTACCACGACTGGTGCCTGACCGAGCAGACCCACTGGCGTGGACTGGCTGCTCCTGAAAACCTGGAAGAAGCGCTCTACCCGGACCACGTCTTTCTGTATCCGTATCAACCGCCTGCAGCGCCGGGTGAGAAAGTGCGGATGCAGGTTTGGTTCGAGAACATCACATCAGAGCAGTCTACGCTGGAGTACGAATTAGTTCTGCCGGAGGGGTGGGAGGCACAACCGGACAGGGGAACGGTGACGGCTGAACCGGGCAAGAAAGAGATCGTCGATTTTCTGTTGAGTGTGCCCGAGGATCAGAGTGTCGCTTACAGGCGGCAGCCGATCGCGCTGGATGCAACCCTCGACGGTGTCTATCGTGGCCAGCTGGCTGAGGCGGTTGTGGATATGCGACCCGACCTCGATTGGGATACAGGGGGGATGGATCGGCGACCGTCAGCAGCGGATTGATGATGAGCGGAGTGGAAGGCTGAGAACGAACTTGCGCCTTCGAGGCGTCAGATCGGCCACGCTGAGTCGTGCCGTAGATGTCGGCGAGTAAAGCAAGGAGTGTGAACACGCTCGCTACGATGGGCGAATAGGGACTTCTCGACTCCGCTCGAAGTGACCCTGCTATGGATATTCTGCAGTGCGACTTCCGTTAATGGGCCGTCCCCCCGATGCTTCCCCTGCACTTTGGTTTACGGCGCGACAGGTCGGGCGCAGACCGTCCACTGTCCACCGCTTCACCCCCACCAGATGCGATAGGTATTCCCACCCAGAATCTGACTCTTGTCCTCGTCCGTCAGCCAGTCGACGTCTCTTCGGATGAAGTTGCAGCAGCGGACGTAACCGTATCCGAATAGGATGTGCGGGAAATCGGACCCCCACAACATTCGGTTTGGACCGAACACATCGTAGGCGGCGCGGAGGTTGTCCTGGCCCTTCGGGAAGGGATAGTGATCTCCCCAGTAGTGGAGGCCACTGACCTTGATGTGAACGTTCGGGTGTTCGGCGAGGCTGAGGAAGGTCCGGAAGTGCGGATGATCTGTTCCTTCGGAACAGTGAATCATCGAGAAGTGGTCGATCACGACGACCGTATCGGGGTGGCGTTCTACCGCCGATTTTACGAGATCGATCTGATCGGGCGTCCCGAGCAAGCAGAGGGGCGTGCCCAGCTCAGCAGACTTCGCCCAGAGTGGATCGGTCTCGAGTTGACAGTACCAGTCGGGTTCGATCGTGCCACGGAGCCGAATGCCACGAATCGACGTCTCCTCGACGAGTCGTTGTAACTCGTCGGCTGCTTCCTGTCCTCGGGGATCGATGACGCCGACTCCCGCAAACACATGGGGATATTTCTCGAGAACGTGAACCAGATAGCTGTTGTCGTAGCCGTAGTGCTGCGATTTCACGAAGACTGCGTGATCGACACCGGCTTCGCCCATGTATTGGAGCAGTAGTTCGGGTGACCCGGGGTACGGGACGTCGTCCCGAGGGAATGATTCGGTGTCGTCCGACCAGACGTGGAGGTGACAATCTACGGTTGGTGGCAAACCATTTCTCCTAGGGTAGAGCGGATTTCCAATTAGCGACTGCCGATCTCCAAATGGAGACCCTTTCTACATTTGGAGATTCTTGATCGTAAATCGGAGATTCGTTTCTGTCAGCTGTATCGACGCAGACCGGATGGCAGACCTGGCTGATCCGTTTCGGGTGTTCGCGGGGAACCGCACGGCCAGCCCTGACCGCCGACGTGCTCATACTCTTCCCCGCACAGCCAGGCGAACAGTCTGGCCGCCGGGATTTCTCGTCGGAATTGCTCGAACCCGGGCTCAGGCGGTGTTTCCGGCCAGGAAAAGACGTGATCGGGATCTATGACCCAGTCTCGACTCGGCTCGGCCGTACGCCAGTAGTTGTACTTGATCAGATTGCGGACACCCGTCCACGTACTCTTGCCACGACGATGCCAGATCGAGTAAACGGTCAGGAAAATCGAACCGGCGGGTGCCACGGTCTTGACCCTCACCTTCACGTTCCGAACGTGGTTGATGAAGTTGGACTTGCACCGCCTGACGTGTGATCCGGGCAGGATTTCGGTCGGCCCCATTTCGGCGGTGGTCTCCTGCGGATAGTAGAAGACCTGGAGATAGTCGAGACGGTCCGTGTATATTGATCCACCATCCCGGTGCCACCCTTGGGCGATGTCGGGACACTCGACTCGGTGGTTACTGATGTTGTCCGGGATCTTGAAGTCCTTGCCCAGAAGAGAACGCACGGCGCCCGCAGCCGACGGGTTTTTCAAGACACCGTCGACGAACCAGTCCTCGTTCAGGATTTCAAGCGGCTGCCCGCTGGGATTCCGATCGCAAAACTCGACCGTTCGCTCGTTCACATCATTGTCGACCACGTCCTCGAGGACCAAATACCCTTCGCGGCAGAACTCGTAGACCTGCGCGTCGTCGAGTGTGGGCTCGCAGTCATAGGTTATGTTGGTAGGCAAGGGCACTATCGTTTCCTTTGTTTGAACGGGAGAGCGGGAGTGTTAGTGACATTCTGCAATGCCATCCACGAGTGGCTTATTCCCACTTCTCGAGGACGAAGTCGCAACCGAGGCCGTAGGTATCTTCGTCCTGCATCATCAGGGTCATATCGGGAAACTTGATGATTCGCCAGCCGTCATCGATGGCGTCGAGTACGGTCTTGTAGGGCCACTCGTCGGGATCATCGGGACCCTCATCGATCTCCCCGTCCGCGACGATCGACATGCCGATGACGTCAGCATCCACACCAGATTTGTGGGCTTGAAGGTAGAGTAGTTTCTGACGGGGGCCGCCCGATCGATTCAGCCGGTCGAGGGTCTCCTGCAAATCGGATTCGGTGAGCGTTCCAGTTCGTAGTTTATCAACCCACTCCGCAATCTGTTTCTTCAGGTCCATAATCGTGTCCTAGATCGAGCAAACTAAGTCAACGACGCTTCGGTGAAAATGCGCTCGAAGTCGTCGAAGGGCACGCGTACGTCGATGTTCTGGCATTCAATGGCGAGCTGCGATGTATCGGCGCTGGTGAAGGACCAACGAATAGGCCAGTCGAAGTGCCAAAGACGCAACGAACGGTAATATCGCGAAAGAATTGTATCCGTCGAATCGTTCCGTGAACCGCTTGGATACGCGAAATGGCGAGGTACGAATCCAAGGTGCTTCTCGAAGAGGGCGTTCGAGGTCTCGGCTTCCTGAATCACGCTTTCGTCTCCGGCCTCGTCGTGCCGTTCCGCGATCCGGCAATGGGTTGCCGTGTGTGCCCCGATTTCCCATCCGGCCTGGAGCAGTTCGGCGGCGTGATCCCAGGTCATGAACGGTTTCTCGATCACACCCTCGGTAAGGGTACGGACCTCGATGGAACGTCGTTCCGAGGCGGCTTCGAGGCCGTCAGTGATGGGGAAGCAGGTTGCGCAGAAATCGAGATGTTGGAGAATCGGGAGGGCGACCATGACGGTATCGAGCCATCCGTTGTCGAAATGGATGACGACCGCGCGGGGCGGCAAGGACGTGCCGTCGATGATCCAGTCGAGAACGCGTGAAGTCGACACGACGTTCCATTCCCGATCGACGAGATACGCCATCTGTTGACGGAAAGCGGCCTCGCTGATGACGCCAGCCCCATTGTCAGCCTCGATCGCCCCAAGCTCTGCGCTGCCTTCGGCGTAGACGTGGTGGTAAACGAGGATGGGGATCTTCTGGCCGGTGGTTGTGTCGGATCGCGCCATGGTGGACTCTCGAAAAGCGTTACTGCAGGGGCGAGAAGGGAGCTGGCAAAAGGAGTTTGCTTTCCTGCCGAACGGGCGCCACGGGACCGGGCGGCGGCCAGATGTCACGATCGCGGGCCTCCTGCCGGATCCTCAGCCGTTTCTCGAACGATTCATACGCCCAGAGATGGATGAAGTTGTTGGGCCCGCCGTACTCCGCATACCAGCAACCGACCAGCGGGGAGAGCTCTTCTCGCGCCTGGATCCGGCCCTCCCACGCATCGAGGACGGCGGGAATGGCCTCGGCCGGATAGGTGTAGAGCCGCATCTCGTAGAAGGGGCCGTACTTGCCCGAACTGAGGGGCCGCATGAAGGGTGCTGGCAGGTAGATCTGCGAGACCATGTCGACGATGAGCGAACCCGAGTCGGGCGGCCACGCCGGGTTCGGGCCCGCTTCGGCGCGCTGCCGGATGTCGGCGCGTTGATCCACGTCTTCATACGGCCAGATCGCGACCATCTGGTTGAGTGGTCCAATCTCGGAGTAGAAGTGACCGCTCAGTTCCGAGAATGCTTCACGACCCGGAAATTTCTCCTGGAATCGCTTCCAGTATTCCTGAAGCTGGCGAGTTTTGAGGTTGTAGGTGCGTATTTCGTAGATCATTTCTGCACTCCGGACGCCGTGTGACCGTGGAGGCTACCGATTGGGCGGAATGACTGGCAACACGAGATTCGAGGGCGTATCGGCACCGACGTGCAGCGTGTTCGTTGCGACCTCGACGCGCGTGTGACGGCCGACGGGCTCTCCGGTATTCGGGTTCGGCTCGAGACGCGGAAAGTTGCTGCTCGAGACATCCAATCTGATTCGATGTCCCGCCTGGAACGAATTGCTCGTTGCCGGCAGGGCAATGGATATGGAATAAATCTTGCCGGATTCCATCATCTCGGGATCGGTCCAACTGTTTCGGTATCGCATCCGTAGAACCGTGTCCGTGACGTTCATTTCGTAGCCTTCCGGGTAATCCTCGTTGGGGGGATAAACGTCGACGAGCTTGGCCGTGATGTCCGTGTCGGGAGCAGAGGAGGAGACCCAGAGATTCACGACAGGCTGCCCCGTGACCTCGGTGTCCTCCTGCAAGGGATGCGTCTCGAAGGTCAGGACGTCCGGACGATCGGCGAGACGGGCGCCCGGCGAGCGGTCTCCCAACATCCACGCTTGCTCCCTCTGGTCCATTGGGCCCCACGGGACGATCTCTCGATGCTGACGGTAGGTGGACGCGCGTTGTCCGAACGGCGCCACGGGATCGAGAGTGATCTCGTCGGTCAGGTCGAGGGCGAACAGATGAGCCAGGTTGCCGCCTGCGGAAGGAACCGGGTGGGCGGGGTCGTAGTCATAGCTGATGCGATCGCTGGAAATCGGGGGCTCGCCAGCCAAGCCACCCTGGACGGTCAGGTAGTGCGTCTCCTGGAATGTCCGTTCGATGGGCCAGGCTTCCTCGGCTCGCCACTTGCCCCCGTGGTCGAGCAGTCCCTGCGCCGTCCTTCTGCCAGAGCCGCCGCCCATCACGAAGATCTCGACAGGTGGATCTTCCTCTACACAGTTTGACGCATCCCTCAACCAACGATCGAACCATCGTACCCGGAGCTCGTTGTGTGCAGGGTAGCCCTGCTCCGCTTCCGGCCCGAAGTCGACGTCTCCGAGCGACGTGGTGTTGACACGCATCGTGCCGTGCCCCCAGGGCCCGACGATCATCCGGGTCGGTGTTTCGTTGCAAGCAACCATCGACTCGAAGTATTCGGTTGTTCCGTCGATGAACGGGTCGAACCAGCCGCCGGTGATGAGGCAGGGGATGTCGGCGTGGTTGTCCCAGTAGGGCGTCTGGTCGTTGCAGTCCTGTGACCACCAGTCGTCGTATTCGCCGCGATAGAAGTAATCGAACAGGGTCTCCTGAAGGTGGGGCACGCCGATCAGTGGATTGTCGTCCGGTTTGGGGGGAAGTTTCTGGAGCCAGTCGGTTGCGTCGGCCAACGCCTGAGCGACCTGGGCGACGCGCTGTTCGTCGTCGCGAATCTCGTGGGCATCGAGCGCGTGGTTGCAGATGGCCGTGTACATGTGGAGGGCCATGGCCCCACCCTCCCGCGCTTCGTGGAGGTAGATGTTCGTCGGGCCCTGCTCGGGGCAGATCGTCGTGAGGTGGGGGGGACGATACAAGGCCGCCTGGGTCTGGACGATGGCGCGATGTGAGCTGCCCATCATGCCGACTCTTCCATTCGACCAGGGTTGTGCCGCAATCCATTCGACGGTGTCGTAGCCGTCGTCGCCCTCCCACGGATTGCACGTGTGGTGGTAGCGACCGTCGCCTTCTGACTTGTAACGCGACCGCAAGTCCTGGATGATGAAGACGAAACCTCGAGCTACGTAATATTCCGGCACGCCGTCCCACTCGACGTTCGTCTTGTTGTAGGAGGTGCGCACGAGAACCGTCCCAAGATTCTTCTGGAGGCGCCGTCCGGCATCGTCTACAGGCCAATAGAGGTCCGTAGCCAGATGGACACTATCCCGCATGGGCATCATCACGTCGAGATCGACGCTGCAGCTGTAGATCGCTTCTGTGGGGAATGGTGGTGAAGATGCCATAGTCGTTGAGCGGGTCTCTTGGCGTGTGCGCACTTTTTGCAACGTCACTTCGAAAGATGTGCAGCTATGTATCGAGAGAGTCGCGAATCGTTTAAAGGCTCCCCTCTAGGGCGGGTTCTCGACTCCGCTCGAACTGACCGCCGTTATCTGTTCCCGAAAATTACGTGGATGGACTGTCCGACTCCATGAGCTCAGTTCTACGGATTCGGAGGTGAGGTGCAGATGAGAACGACCAGCGTTTCGTTCCCGGTGTTCTCGATCCCGTGTACGCACCACGCAGGTAGGTAGATGAAGTCACCTTTCTTGACCTGGCGCGTCATCCGCTCGAACGTCATCTCGCCTTCGCCCTCAAGGATCACGTAGGTCTCTTCTGTTGCGTGTGAGCCCGGTTCGAGAACGACGTGGGGCGGAACGTAAAAGAGAACGAGGCCCATGTTTTTTGCGGGGGCCTTTTCGTTCGAGGGATGCACGACGCGAACTCCGATCCCGTGACAGCCCGGATAGACGACGGGCAGGCCGTTCGATGCATCGACGATCACGGGATCGGGCGCGACCTCCGGTTTGGGAGGCAATCCTTCTGGCAGGTCGTTCGCGTCGTAGCCTTTGAATTCCCTGATTTTGGCCATGTTGTCCTTTCTCAGTTCCAGTCTTGGATGAAGTCTTCCACTTCGAAATCTGGCATGTCGGTGTAGGCGAATCTTGAACCGGATACATCCCTATCCATAAACCGATCGGCGTCTGCGGCGAGGACGGTCGCCAGCCTGTCGAAATGAGACCAGATCGTGTCGGTCTCTGTGTACGTGAAACGCTCTGCGAACGCCTCGTAGGGCTGAAAGCTCAATCGATGCTCCCGCGCCGCCTCGACTCGCGCCTCGAATGGAAGATCCCGAATGTCGGGACGGTTGAGTTTCTGGACCTTGTCGGCCAATCGGCACATCAACACCATCGAAACCATTCTCGATGATCCGGCCGGATGGAGCGTGGCCAATGCGTCTTGAAATCGATCTGCGTCCCGGTCCAGAATGGCTCGGAAAATCACCTCGATCTGGTCCCATCTGTGGTTGTCCAGGCACACGAACTTCTGGAAGCCGCGCCCGACGTCACCCGGCAGGCGGGTGACGTCGTCGCGCCAATAGTTGTGTCCCACGTAAGAGAGGGTGGGCCCCTCGAACGAGCGGTAGCCGAGATGAATCGTTCGTCGCAGCTTCGTGCTGTAGTTGCTGCCCCAGTGGAGGAGCAGGTTGCTGTAGACTACGCCGTCTCCTGCGTTCAGCTCGACGGGGATGCTTCCAGGGAGGGGGGTCCTGTCGTCGGTCACGAGTCGGCCTTGCTCTTCCGGCGTGTTGGGGCGGCGGTGGCTGCCCGGCACGATCCAGAACACGCTGTCGTCGTAGAGCGGGATGTTCCACTGCGTGTGGCTGATTCCGCCTTCCAGCAACTCGGTCTGCAAGCCACCCAGAGGGGCCAGCAGCTCGGGGTTCATGTCGCGATGCCAATGTTGCGGACCGTGGTCCTCCACCGGGCTGCACATGAGGGCCATCAGAGCGACGCCTGCTTCAGGGCCGTTCATCAACTGGCGGCTGACACCGAGCGTGTTCTCGTGGAGGCAGAACCCCGCGGCGGCGGCGGTTCCGTCGTCGACGACCTCGTTGAAGAATACCCGCGGTTGTGAGGATGACTCGTAGACACCGCCGGGCGGATCGTCAGGCTTTCGTTCCGCACGCCAGACTTCCTTCTGGCGATCCAACAGCGTTTCGAACGTATCTCGCAGACGTTGAAGTTCGCTGGGTGGAACGACGTCCTTCAGAATGATGTAGCCGTTCTCGATGAGTTGTTCGGGATTGACTTTCACTGGGTTTCTATTCGATGGATGATTGTACTACCGTGTAACCCAGGGTTCTTGGAACCCTGGGCTGCAGGACGGTGCCCCTTCAGGACACCCAAGGCCACTATGCGATGATAGTCAGACTTCGGTCTTCGATCGGTAGCGAGATTTTCTCTCCACCCCGACGATGTGATTCCCGCATGCCGATGGCGATTTCGAGGGCTTCGCGTCCGAACTCGCCCGGGCACAGTGGCTGCGTTCCTTCGTCGAGGTTCCTGGCGAGACCTTCCATCGCAGCTTGCTGTGAACTTCGAGGGCGCTTGGGGTTCGGGAACTGACGGCGGATCGGCTCACGGGTCTCCGGGTGTCGCGACCACATTTCGAAGTCTGCGTGTTCATTCCGGGCGCTGATCCACCCGTCACTTCCGACGAAGTCGATGTTGAGCCAGCCGCCCGTGTTGAGATACCCGCGGATGCCGCTTTCGTAGAGAATCATGCCCGTACCGTGCAGGTCATCGTTTCCGCGGGCGGCCTCGTCGCTGTTCATGTGGCCGAAGACCCACTTCGCGGGTGCGTCCGCGAACAGCCGGAAGAGGGCGAGGGTGTGGCTGTGCCCGCGGGACATGCTCCACGCGTAGTTGGCTACCATCGAGGAGAATTCGCCGATCGTCCCGCGGTGGATCGCGTCGAGGCAGGCGTGGAACCAGGGACTCCAGTTCTTGTGACACGCGATGCCAAGAATGACGTTGTTCTTGCGACAGGCCTCGATCATCGCGTCGGCCTGCGCGAGGCTGCGGCACATGGGTTTGGTCGCGTAGATCGCCTTGACGCCTGTCTCGGCGACGCCGATCACTACGTCGGCCCTTTCTTCGGCTCGGGTGGTGACGCTGACGATGTCGGGTCGCTCCTTCTCGATCATCTCACGATAATCGGTGTAGAGCGCGTCGACGCCCCAGCGATTCTTGAAATCGGCCAACTGATCTTTGCTCAGGTCCGATGCGGAAACGAGGTCGATGCCTTTTGCCTCGATCATGGCCGGGGCGTGCGCCCAGGGATACCGAAACTGTGGTCTGTCGACGTGTTCGTCGTCGATCGTACTGCCGATGCGTCCACAACCGATGACTGCTCCGCGATATGCCACCTCGACTCCTTTGTTGATCGAACACTTGGCTATCTGTCCTCGTGCTCAGCATGAGGACGAGAGCGCTCGCCATTGTGATGGGAGGGGCCCGGTTCTGGCGACACTCCAAATACCGGACCCGGCGCAGGTACTAAGCGCATCACTCGTCCCTGTGCTTTGCACGGGGACGCAGGTTTCGTTCTTATTCACCATCCACGATTTCCCTCCGCACGAGTAACTTCTGACCTCGCTCCGATAGCCCCTCATAGAATTCGTTCGTCATCTCCATCACGTGAGTGATGTTCCAGAAGGGTCTGCAATAGCACACGACGAGTTCGGGACGAGGTGCATCGGATCGGTTCGGCG
The DNA here is from genome assembly GCA_002433075.1 of Latescibacteria bacterium UBA6620. Classification (GTDB taxonomy): domain Bacteria; phylum Latescibacterota; class UBA2968; order UBA2968; family UBA2968; genus UBA6620. The sequence continues at coordinate 237,017 of DJHM01000061.1, read as the reverse complement.
TGCCCCGATGAAGCGTTCTCACGTCCTGAACCCACATCGTGCCCTTTTTCATGTTTAGACGATGTGAAGAGGGGAAACGACCCGCTCTGATGATCTCGTCATATTTCGGTTCGAGGCCTGGATCCGCCAGATACTGTGTACTTGGTAGAACCTCGATGCTGCCGTTCTCCTCGGACGTCTCCACGAGGGGAAATTTCACGCCGACGATGGGGGTTCTTTCCAGTCCCGTGTGCGGAATGTCTTTTCCGATGGATGTGTCTCGATGCCATCGTTGGAATTCACTGCCAGGATAGGGGTTGTTAGAGTGGTAGCAGACGATGACGAAGTCGTCAGTGCCCCAGTAGCGTTCGAGGAACTCGAGGATGACGGGGTGCTCGAAGATTTCGGGGTCGGCGAAGGGTTCCACCCACGGGATCGTCAGGGTGTAGCGATTCGTGACCTGCAGCCTGCCCTTTCCCGTACGAACGTCGCCTACTTCGTGCCCCGACTCTTCGGTCTCTCGTTCCTTGACGTGCTGGAGGAGAGGGAGAAAGGCCTCGCGAACCCGGTCAATGGTTTCTTCGTGAAGCATGTCTTCCAAGACGACGTAGCCGTTGATCTTGAATTCGGCGATCCGAAGGTCGAGATCGATGCTGTCGAGCGTTGTCACGGCCCCTCTCCTTCCGTTGTCTTCAGGCGCTCGAGAATGAATTCGCATCCCAGACCGTAGGTTTTGGATTCGTCCATCAACAAGGCCAGGTTGGGGAACTGGACGACTTGCCAGCCGTCGCGGATGGCTTCAAGGACCGACTGGTAGGGCCACTCCGCAGGATCCTCGGGGAGGTTGACGATCTGGCCGTCTACGACGAGTCGGATGCCGAGGACGCCCGCGTCGAGCGCGGTGCTGTTGGTCTGGAGGTAGAGAAGATCTTGCATGGGAATGGTTGGTGTTAGGCTGAGGATTCGGAATCCAATTGTCGCATTCTGTAAAGGGCGGGTTCTCCTGCCGCCGCTCGCAAGCGAGCTTTGGCAGGCCGACTCCGCTCGAACTGACCGCCGCGATTCGATGCTCAATTTGAAGCGTCTAGAGCCGTTGGAAGCCTTCGGGTGGGAAGGTGTTGGCCCCTTTCCGTGGGGGTGGGTAGCCCATCGGCCAGCCTTCGCCCCCGAGAATGCCCAGGAGGGGGCGGTCGTCGCCGCAGAGCCAGAAGAACATGGCGGCGGCATCGTACCAGTCGCGGAACTGCTGGCCGGGAAGTCCGTTCGGGATGTATTCGTGGGTCGACAGATCGAAGTCGGGATCGAGGATCCAATCCCGCTTCGGTTGAGCCGTTCGCCAGTAGCTGTACTTGAGCAGATTTCGGGTGCCAGTCGCCGTCGAGGCGCCGCGGCGGTGCCAGATCGAGTAAGCGGTGATGAAGATCGATCCGGCTGGGGCTGCCGTGGAAATGGCGCCACGGATCTGGTCGTAGTGACCCATCCAGCTCTGGAGGGCGAAGAGATGGTGCGACCCGGGATAGACCTCCGTGGGCCCCATCTCCGTGGGCGTGTCTTGAGGGTAATAGAAGACCTGGAGGTTGTTGACCTCTGGGCCGTAGCGAGATCCGCCATCCCGATGCCAGTTCTGTTTTGGAGCGGGACATTCCATCAGGTGATTGGAGATCCCGACCGGAAGCGCAAAGTTTGCTCCGAGAAGGGACCGGACGGCCCCGGCGACAGGCGTGTTCAATAAAACGTTGTCGACAAACCAGTCCTGCTGACGCAGCGCGTTCTGACCGTGCTCGGGGATGAAGTCGAAGACACGACGATTCACGTCGTCGGGCACGACCGCTTCGAAAAACAGAAAGCCTTTCCGGCAGAACTCGAGGACCTGCGTGTCGGTGAGCGAGGGCTCACAGTCCGCTGTTCGCATCGGCTGCATGCTGGCGATCTGACTCACGATCCCTCCCACGTGTTCTTCAACACATCAGAAGTCACCACATCGAGTCCGAGGGCTCTGAACTGTCTCAATGCGGCCTCGTGACCGTCCGATCGAGGAGAGGGGACACAGTCTTCAACGACGACGACGTAGTAGTCTTTGTTCGTGCCTGCCCAGGCCGTGGCTTCGACACACCAGTCGGTCGAACAGCCGACAAGGACGATCGTCTCGCGCTGCATCGTACGGAGCATGAGCTCCAGGTCCGTGCCCTCGAACGCGTTTCCCCGGTCTTTGCCGATGACGATGTCGTCGGGCCCCGGTTCGAGTTCGGGATGAACACGCATGCGGTCGCTGTCGGGGGCAAACTTCGTGGCGAACTGCTCGGGATCGTGACCGAGGTTTATGAGGACCCGAATGTAGGCGGCGGAGATGTTGCGGAATCCGGGGCCGCGGTGATTGTAGAAGTAGAACACGGGAACACCGATCGAGTGCGCGACTCCGGTGAGAGTCTTCACGTTGTCAAGGATGACCCGGTCGTTTCCCTCGCTCCACATCGGGGAGTTTTCGATGTCGATAACGGAAAGGATTGCACGGTCGACGACCTCGTCGAATGTTTCGCAGACTTGTTTTCCGTCGAATTCCAGCATGGATGCTCTAAAGAGTTCGCCGTCTGGAGACGGCTCCCACCGTGTATCGTCTTACCGTTCGGGTAACAGGGCCGTCAGTCCGCCGTCGACGACCATGCTTGCGCCGGTGATGTTCGAGGCTTTGTCCGAACACAGAAACAGGGCGAGTTCGGCGACTTCGTCCGGGCGAGAGAAGCGACCGGACGGATACTGAGATTCCCAATCCTCCCGCGTTTCCTCCGGTGTGCGGCCCGTTTCTGCGGCGGTGAGTTCTGCAGCTCGGTCGACGAGCGGGGTGTCGACAGAGCCGGGACAGATGGCGTTCGCACGGATGTTACGTGGGGCGAGGTCGATGGCCTGACTCTTCGTGAGCGAGATCATGCCCGCCTTCGAGACCGAGTAAGCCATGGCGCTTGCCTGATTGGCGAATCCGGATACGGATGCGATGTTCACGATCGATCCGCCCTCGGCCGTTGTCATGTGGGGGACCGCATATTTTGACATCAGAAAGGCCGAGGTCAGGTTTACGGCGAGCGTTCGTTGCCAGACGTCTAGGGGCAAATCAACGACGTCGCCGTTGTTGTCGACCACGCCGACGGTGTTGATGAGATGAGTGATTCGGCCGAACGCACGCGCTGTGGCCTCACAGAACGAGCTGACTACCTGCTCGTCTGTGATATCGATGGGTTCGTTATAGGTCTTCGTTCCCGACCGGGACAATTCCGATGCGAGCGTGTCGAGGGCCGACTTGTTGAGATCGCACAGGCCGAGCAGGGCGCCGGTGTCCGCGAATTTCCGTGCAATGGATTCGCCGATGCCCCCGCAGGCGCCCGTCACGATGACCGCCCTGTCTGTAAACTCCGCCATTCAGTCGCCCTTGCGTCGAGACCCTGATCAAACAGTGGCCCTCATCGTACCACCGAACCCGCCCTGGAGAAAGCAGGATCGAATCCCCTGTCGTTCGGTATCTGAGGGTGATTGCCAGCTTGGCGTTGCCCTGCGCCGCTGTTGGATCTTCCTAAAGAAGGAAAGCCGGGTGCTGGTGTGCCTCACGAAGACGTGAACCAGTTAGTACCCGTGCACGTAATGCCCGCCATCGGGAAACCAGATCAGGTCTACGGTGCACGCAACGGCAACCGCGAATACGAACCCCACGATCAGTCCGTAGGCGCATGGTTTCGCCTTGCGATACAGTCCGATGCCTCCCAGGCGAAGGACGATGACCTTCGCGAGCCACACGATGAAGATGCTCATTGCGTTGACCCGAACCGGACTGTCGAACGTCGTCAGCAGTCCGATTGGGTGCCACGGCCACCAGGAGATGCGCGACTGAGCCAGGGTGATCGCACCCGCAGCTCCCACACCAAACAGCCACACGAAAATTTTCTCCGGGTCGGGAACGGTACGTGGTTCTGTCACGTTGGTTGCGATGCCATTGTAGAGCCCCCGCGGCGCACCGAGCAGTGACCAGGCGTTAAACGCCGCCGCCCCTTCCTCGTAGCACAGGTGAATCGTGTAGCAGGCGCCCACCAGAATGCCGGTCAGTGTCGCAAGGGTAATCAGCCGTGTCACCGCACGTTTGGGTCCGATCAGTCGCTCGACGTGCGGGAGCGCGGGCGGAAGTCGCCATCCGGAGAGCAGCCGCCAGCCAACGACCCCCGTTCCCACGAGGGATGTCTCGGACATGCCCGTCGTGCCCGTCCACATCGTGGGAATCTCGGAGACCCCCATCGGGTTCGGGCTTGTGGCGGTGGTTCCGAATTTGGGGAAGAGGTAGGCGAATCCGCTGGCTGCGAGAAATTTCATGACGAGCAGGATGCTGGCCCAGAACAACACGACCCACAGGAAGGCCAGCCATAGGACGACGCCGGCGGCGTAGAGCCAGAAGACCATGAACGTGACGCCAGCTGCAGTGGTGAGGAGTGCGGCGCGGGGCGAGAGGAAGACCGTGCTACCTGATTCGCCCTTTCGAGCCTGATGCCAGATGCGGCGGAGGTGTCCACGGGCGGTCCAGATCGACCAGACGACGAGTCCGATCATCACACCGTGACTGAAGAGACCGACGATCTTGGTGGGGTTCGCCTCCTGACCGGCCAGGCCAACCGAAAATCCAACGCGTGACATGCCGTACTGGAAGGCCATGCCGACGAGATACAGCGACCAGATGCTGAACAGGATGTTGAGGTCGCACAGGAAGGTGAATCCCATCACCGTGGGCAGAAGCCGGTAGGAGAACCCGCGCAGGTATCGGATCATGATCGCCCGAGGGCCGGACGGCCTCCAGTACGCGTCCCACACGGGTATGCGGGGGAAGGCCGGGATGAAGTACTCGATGATGTTCCAGAGGAGGGGGAAGGACGCGATGGCAAAGCCGATCCAGAAGACGCGCGAATTCAAGAAAGGCGCCCACCCGCGTGCCCGGTCGAAGCCGGCGGTCAGGGCGAGCGGCACTTCCGCCAGGGGGTAGGTCAGGCGTTCGTGATCCGTCCACTGACGTTGGAAGATGGCAGTCACCCCGACTCCGATGCTCATCATCCCGAGGCCGGCCGCTGACGCCCAGAACAACGGCGTGATCCACGCCGGCCACAGCAGGCCCGGATCGGACGCACCCAGATAGAATTGTTCCTCGACACCGGGCAGGTTGGTCGGGTACATCCACCATGGCAGGTGATCGAAGAGGATCTCTACCCAACGGTTTTCGGGCGATGCGTAGTAGCGAGGTGCCACCATCGTGCCCACCCACTGCGTCGCCCAATTGTATCCCGCGAACGATCCCCCGACCCAGAGAACCGACAGAAGGAGCCGGAGTTCCCTGCTCGAAAGTGACAGTCGCGGAAGAAAGCGTTTGAGCAGGACGTTGAGCATCAGGGCGATAACGAAGGGGATTAGCACCACCAGGGGCAGGTTCGACATGGCCAGGTGGGCCGAGCTGGTCTTGAGCTCCAGGTAAGAAGCCGCCGCACACGTCACCACGAGCACGCCGAAGGAGAGGGCGACGATGGTGACGCGGGATCGTTCTTCGATGGAGGTGTCGGTCTGAGGCTGTGCGTCTGGGAGGCTCAAGGTCCTGGTTTCCTGAACTCTGCCTGTCCTGCCTGCCCGGAGCCTGTCTCGAGCGAAGGCGAGAGATAGCCCCGATAGGAGCGTAGGTGGGAGCTCTGTCCTGAGCAGGCGCAATTGCGCCGTACCGAAGGGTTTCTGCCAAAGACAGTATATCGAGGGGAACCCTGCTTGCCCGCCACGGCCCCGATCAGGGCGTAGGTGGGAGCTTTGAACACTGACTTACCCCGCGACGAACGTGTCAGAGTGCGTCTTCAGCGAAGGCAGGTAAGCGTGGTCGACGCTGACGACACCCTCGTCGCTGACCTGCAGATAGGGGCTGTCTGTCTGGGGCGAGGAGGAGGGACCATACATGACGGCGCGCTGTTCGGCAGGCATGCCTTGAATGACATCGTCATCCCACTGCATTCGGGGCTCGAGATTCGTGAGGGCCGTGCCCCTTCTTGCTGCCGTTCGGCACGCGTACTTGTAAAGCACGGTGCGCCGTGGATGCGCAGCGAGCCAGGGCCGTGCGCCGTGAGTCAGGGCGCCATCCATGAAGAAGAGGGCATCTCCGGCCTTCAACGATGGTTTCTCTACACACCCCAAGTCCTCTTCGGTCGTACGGACACCGGGCGGGATGGGGTAGCGCGCCTTGTGGCTTCCCGGGGCGCACGCGAACCCACCGTCATCAGGTCCTGCGTCGGTAAGAAGGTAGGCCACGGTGACTGCGCCTGCAAATCCGGCGCCGCTCGTGGCGTGATAGCCCACATAGGGTTTATGTGGCTCACCGGCCCCGTGCAGTTTGTGTATATGGGTGCCCACGACGCCGCCGATGTAGACTGGTCCGCTGTCCAGCCGGAATCCGGGACCACACATCGCATTCATGCGCGGTACGATCTCTGGATGTGCGAGCAACCGTCGCCACAGGTCGCAGTGAGGGGATTTCAGCATTAACAGAAACGGCGTGTCGGGACGCGTGCGGACCCACGTCCCGTTGAGCCACTTGGGATTCGAGTCTTTCCGGAGCGACTCGGAGTAGGCATCGGTCCCGTTCTCGATCCGCTCCGCGGCGTGGTCGAGAGCCGCGTTGCCAGCGTCCACCTCATCTGGCGTGAGAACACCCCGTAAGACAAGGTGTCCAGTGAGATCCCAGTAGTACCGCTCCCGAGGTGTCATTGACATCCCTATCCCTGAAGGAAAGTGTCCGACGCAGTTCTCAACGAGGGGAGAAAGTCGCGATCGACTTGCACGACACCGTCCTCATCCAGGTCGAGGTAGGGGCCGTCGGTCTGAGGTGAGGAGGACGGACCATACATGACGGCCTCTTGTTCGGCCGTCATTCCGGAGACTGTGTCCTTGTCCCAGTAGGTGGCGGGGTCAATGCACAGCCGCGAGGCGCCGTGGCGGGCGGCGGATCGAGCGGCATACATGAAGAGAATGGAGCGACGAGCGTTTGCACCTTTCCAGGGAACCGCGCCGTGCGTCTGTGCGCCGTTCATGAATAAAATCGCGTCCCCGGCCTTCACGGACGGATTTTCGACGCAGCCCATGGCGTCGTCCATCGTGCGGAGACCCGGCGGAATCGGATAGCGCGACTTATGGCTTCCCGGGACGCACGCAAAGCCGCCTTCCCTGGCGCCCGCATCGGAAAAGGCGTAGGACACCGTGACTGCGCCGGTGAATGAGGCACCGTTCTGTTTGGCGTACGCCACATAAGGTTTATGCGGTTCTCCAGCGCCGTGCAGCTTATGCACCTCCGTTCCGGAGGTGCCTCCGATGAAGAACGGACCCCCGTCCAGCCGGAATCCCTCACCGCACATCTCACGAAGCCGGCGCACGATCTGGGGCTGCGCGAGCATCTTCCTGAAAGGCTCGCAATGAGGCTGAGGAAGCATCAGGAGGAAGGGGATGGTATGGTCGGCCCAGACAAGCTTCCCATCGAGCCATCGAGGCTGCGCGTGCTTGCGGAGGAGATCCGACGCTTCGTCCGTTCCGTTCTGCAGACGGTCGTCAAGGTAGTCCAGGGCTTCGTTCGCCTCGGCGACTTCGCTGGCGGTTAGCACGTTTAGGACCACGAGATGGCCCACGAGGTCCCAGTAGTATCGTTCGCGTGCTGTCATGGATTTTTTACTTCGACCTGGTAGCGTTACAAGGCGACTCTCGCCCAGCGCGCACTCTTGACGTCGTCGTCACCGGCGTAATAGACGACGAACACTTCGCTGTTGTCCAGCAAGATCGCTCGGGGGTGCCCGAACCGCCAGCGCTCCATGTCATTCCAGTAATCGGCCTGCGATCGAGAGCCTGCCGCGCCCGATTCGGTACCGAGCGTGCTGTCGTAGACGACCAGATCGCTGGAGCGATCCCAGGTTTCCCCGAAGTCCTCACTCACGGACAGGACGATGCCGGGAGGATCCTTCCGGTGGGTGTAGGCCCCGAGGAGACGGTCGCCCCCGAGGGACAGCGGCTGGCAGTGTTGGCCGGGGAGTCCGGTGGGTTGGGGGACGGTCCACGTTCGGCCGTCGGGGGATCCCCAGGCAATGTGGATGTCCAGATCCTCTCCGGTCTCAAAGTTGTGGGTCCAGAACGTGGCGATCAGCCGGCCCGAGTTCGGATGGATCGCCAGTCGCTGGTCCCAGTAGGCGAGGATGTTGTCGGGGTGTTGGGCGACTGTGGCGAATTCGGGCCAGGACTTCCCGCCGTCGATGGAGAATCGTAGACGAGCGGCAGGTCGGCCGGGAGACGCGTCGTCGTACTCCTTCCACTGTTCGTAGGGTTGTGCGAGAACGTCGTCGGGCAGCTGAAGGAGGGCGGAAGAACACGGTGAGGCTGCGAGATGGGGAGTCGTGTCCATCCGTCGAGGCGGCCCCCACGAGCGTCCCCCGTCCGTCGACGAGCGATGCATGATCCGCATCGGAAGGAGACCCTGCGTGTCGGGGTTGATGAACGGGAGCGAAGGGTCGGAACGGTCGACCCACAGAGATGTGGCGTGCAGGTGTCCCGGTTCCAGCTCGACGCCGGTCAAGCCTTTGTCCTCACCCGTTGTGCCATTCCAATCGTTCAGGCCGTGACTGTCGTAGCGCTTTTCCCACATTTCGCCCCGATCGGGAGTGGCGAAGACACACGCGTGGCCGTCGGCGGAATCCCGTGCGCTGCCCCATCTTCCCGAGACGAGGATCGTTCCGTCCTCGAGGAGACAGACCGTGGTGAAGGCGCACGATCGCTGGTGGGGCGGGGCGGTCTGGCCGTCGTGGACAAGGCCTGTGGCAAGGATTCGCATGATTTTCCGGTGGAGGTTCGACTCTGCTTCTAAGGAACTTGGTATCCACGATACTGAATCCAGTACCGGCGCAAGCCTATAGGTACAACGACTTGGTCACCCTGAGCACCTCGGCTTCGCTCGGCACAGGCTCCGTCGAAGGGCGGCCAAGTCGCCGTAGACTGATACTTCGACTGCGCTCAGTGTGACGGTGTCTATAGCGACTCGAAATCTTGAATAAGATCTGACTAAGCAGCAAGGATTCTTGAGGCCCAAGGTTCCTTTCATCACACACCTGACGAGAAACGCGGGTCCCTTGCTCGGGACAGGTACAGGGGCAAGCACAGCGCAATTATTGAACAGGGCCCGGTATCAGGGTGCCATAGGACCGGGCCCGTTCACCTACTGCGACTCGCTTGTCCTCGTGCTCTGCACGAGGACGCCACGTGCCGGAGAAGAAGCAGCTACGGATCGATCCTTGACACTTCGAGCCCCCGTGGACGCTCGAAGTCCTTGTATCGTGTCCGAACTTCCACGCCGTTGATTGATCGTTCGAAATCGGCCAACTCTCCAAATCGTTTCACTTCGACCTCGAGCGTGTTCGTGCCTCGCTGAAGCAGGTCGATGTCGAGCATGAATCGGAACCAGTGGGCGGACATCCCCATAGGAGCCTCTATAGGCGTCACTTTTCCTGGTTTGTCCGCCATCGCGAGCGCTCTCTCATCCGTTAACTCGGCAGCGTCGAGGGACAGGGCCCGGTCGTTGAATCGAATCTCGATCTTGTCGTCGATGCAGAACGAATTGAAGCGAATGGTGAGCTCCGGTTTGCGCATCTCGCCGTCCTGTCGAGCGCTGTCCAGATCGTCGGAGACGACGATGCCGATGCTCGCGGTCTTTCCCTCTTCCAAAGGAACGGGAAGCTGACGTGGGGGACCGTCGGTGACTTCGTCTTCCGGTTGACGCGGTAGCACGGGATAGCCGCTCGCATAGTCGAGCAGTTCTTCGAACACGAGTCCCGGTTCGCGCGGTTGGAGAAGGTAAATCTTGTCGCTCCGGGTGTGCGCTTCAGGATACGCGACCTCGCGAAGGATCTGATACTCCCGCTGACCGAACGGCCAGGGGAGGTTGCCCAGGTAGAGACCGGCGCATCCCTGATCGCGGATCGTCTGGGTGAGGGCGCGATACATTTCAATGCTGGGTCTGGCCGTCCGTTCGTCGTAGACGCGGTCCCGGCGGGAAGGGCGCACGTAGGCGGCTGCGTCAGCTTCGTTCGCAGCATCGCCGAGCCATTGGACGTCGACGACACCGGTGTCGAACAGAAACTCTGTGATCTGGCCGACGACGATGTCCACACTCTTCTGCTTCAGCCAGGCCCTTACGTCGAGACCGTGCCTCAGGTTGTAGCGTTCCTGGTCGAATACGCGTACAGCCACCGTAACCTCGCGGCTCTGAGCTTTGCCGACTTCGTCCGCAATTTTCCGCACCTCGGAGACGAATCCGTCCATGATCGGGGCGTTGGCTTCCTGTTCGTCCTTCTTGAAGAAGCGCGGGACGAACATGAAATCCAGCTCGATCCCGTCGGCCTGATAGTCTTCGAGCACTTCCCCGATGACGGCGAGTTTGGCCTCCCGTACGGCGGGATGCGCGTAGTCGTAACAGAACTCGTAGCGGGGATGCCACTCGTCGATCTCGCCAAGGCAGACTTCCTCGTGGCGGTCCCACTTGAGGATTCCGGCGCGGTCGGAGTCGGGCTTGTCGCAGCTCTGGATTTTCAGGCTGGGAATGACCGACAGCCCCATCTCCCGACCCCAGTTAACGACCTCCTTCAGCTGATCGGTGCCCATCTCACGCGCATCCTTGGCCATGCGCATGATTCGCCAGTCGGGCAGGTTGGTCCAGACCTCCTTCTTCTGGTCGACGACGCGACCCACCTTGCTGTCGTGAAAGTAGACGTCGCCATAGCCCAAGCCGAAAGCCAGCATGTCGACCCCGGTGCCGAGCAGCTCGTCGACCGGCCAGCGAAGCTTGTGGAGACTCAAGGGGGGATCGAGCCGCTTGGCGTGGTAGTGATGGGCGTCCTGGTAGCAGATGAGTCTGGGTTTGTTCATTGTGTCCTCCGCACACTGCTACGTGTAAGATTTCCTGGGGCTTCGCCCGCCTTCGCAGGCTCCCGCGTGCTGGCGCCCCAGGCTACTTTCGTTCGGCGCTCCGCGGCTCGACGATTCCCTGCAACAGCTGCTGTTCCTCTTCCGAGAGTCTGCCATAAAGATGAAGAGGAAAGCGTCGATGATGCGGATGTATTCGGTACCACTTCCGTTGGAAGACTACGGCGGCGACAGGACGGGGTGTGTCCGTATTGTTGGGTGCGCCGCGATGGACACAGCGTGGGTCTCGGATCAGGATGTCCCCCACTTTCATGCAAAGGGGCTTGCCCGAAATTTCCCCCCGCTCAATCTGCTCTTTTGCGGTTTGAATCGGAAGACGGTGGGTTCCGTCCGCGACCTCCAGGGGCCCATTCTCTTCGTTGACGTCGACGAGGGGAGAATTGACCGTGATGACGGCCGGTGGTGGGACGTACTCCGGCTCCTCAGGAAAAAGGACGTCGACGTCGCCGTGCCAATCCTGATGGACGCTCCCCCTGGCAGGTGTGTCCGTCGCGTAGCGGGTGAGTTGGGCATCCTCACCGAGGATCGTCTTGACGATGGCGATCAGATCCGGGTTGACGTGGATGGCAGAATCGTAGAACGGCACGTCGTAGGGAAGAGGAATGTAATGCCGCATGGGTCCTCGGTTCGGGTCCGTTCGGATGGCGTCCTGATGCGCATCCCAGATCGGCGAGAACGCTTGGTTCACCGCCTCCACAATGTCCTTCGGAATGCTTCCTTCCAGGATGGTGTATCCTGGCTCGCGTACTTCTTCAACGCGGTCCTGGATTTCTCGCGCAGTCACTTCGTAGGGTTTCCTGACAATGACATCTAACCAAGGCCTTCCAAGGCCGCCTCACCAGACTGGAGTCCCAGGTCGGCGGAGCGATCGCGTCTGTCCGGAAATTCGGGCAGCGTTTGGGACGGCAGGTCCTGATACCAGAAAGCGACGGAGGCGTAGTCGTCGATCCGTTCGATGTACCGCTTTCTGGGATCGTCGATGAGACGCATGTCGTTGCCCATGTGTTGAACTTCCACACGAAGGTCCGACTGAAAATAAACCGGATCGGCTATGTGCCAGCGATAGCAGCTGAAGAGTGAGCCGTGGCAGTAGGGTGCACCGGAGTAGGGCGTGGCGTGCAGCTCGAAGCCGGAGGCGCTGCAGAAGTAGTCTTCCGTGCCGGACCCGACGATCGTCGGATATCGGTCGTCTCCGTCGACATACATTTTAACCTCACCCTCGCCCCACCACATGTCGATGTGGTCGCCGTGGTTCAGCGCCCGGACGCCCAAAATCGTGCCGACGTAGATACCTCGACCCTCAATTCGGGGAAGGATCGCATAGTCGGCTCCGGCGGTGACCGGATTCTCCCTCTTGAAGAGCGCGTGAAGGCGCCCGGACTCAGAGACGTCGTCTCCAAGCGTATAGTTGATGAAGTAAGCGAGGTCCGTCTGATAGCCGGTGTCATTTTCGATGGTGATTCGTGCGGCTCCGAACGGCATCGGCAGATAGCTGTTCATGGCAGCACCGTTCGTGTTCGTCATCAGCGCGGAGGTGAACACCCGACGGCGGCCGTGGGCAATCCCGAAGAAATCTCCCACGGGGCATTCAACGGACGGATGCTCCTGGTCGTCCCAGTAGCAACGGAGGATGACGTTCCGACAGGCTTCGTAGTCTTCGGCTGCGCCCTTTTCTGTGCCCAGAGCGAACCAGATATGACGGATCATCCCGGGTCCATTGATGTCCGCCACGGTGACCGTCGTGTCCTTCGGGAACGGTCGTACGAATGGCGAGCCCTTCCATCCATCCCCCTCCATTGCACCTTTTCCTTTGGCGCCCGTTGGATTCTCGGGTGAGATGCAGCGGCTCTCCAGGTTGCGGAGGTTTGGGAGGTTGGGGAGATGGGAAATCATGGATTTCTTCACCTACAAGAGTGGATGGTCGACGCCTTCCTTTTTCGAAACTCATGTGTGTGTGTTCTCTTTTGTGACCAAAAGAGAACCAGAAAAGTCCCGCTTAGCCGCCGCGGGGGCTGTGGCCCAGGCCGGCAGTACGATTCTGCTCGGTGACGGCACCGGTGACAATCCCCAAGTGCCTCCCGACCCAACCCTAACCCCCCCTGGAGTTGAAACAAGACCGTCGCTCGCTGCCGCCTCTACCTGGGCCGCGACCGTGTGGGCGACTGACTCCTAAACTGTAGAGCGACTGGCGTCTGATCCATCCAGTCTATCCGTGAAGAACTTTATTTTCGTATCAGCTGCTAGTTGATGCCCGGCCCCATTCGTGATATTACTGCTAAGGAGCTGGGTTTCGCAGACCCGAGGGCCGACCCCTTCGCCGGACCTCACCTCAGCTAACCTCACGCTTTCCCTCTTCGGGCGTCTCCAGTGCGCCGAGCGAATCCAGGCATCTGAGCCAGTGCTGATGGCGTGGATCGTCGATGGACCGCCAGTGGTCGCCGTACATCTTCCGACCCTTCCGTGCAAACATGGCGTGGTTGCTGCGCATCTGTCAGAGTTCGTGACGCCAAACCCACCGGTCCACACGCAAGCACGATCGTGAATCAGGGCAATTGAAGCTCCTGGCGTATTCGTGGCCGCGAGTACGCTTGGAACCTCCTCCTCGATCCTGGCGACGATCGTTTCAACTGAATCGGTGGAATCCATAGAGATGGGTCTTGTCTGGCTCCGGGCTATTCGCGATCCCAACGGCTGGGATCCATGCCTGGCGCTTCGCTACGCATGCCGGCCGGTTTGTTCCCTCCTTCGGGAATCCAGATCCGGCCGCTGCGGGCACCCATAAACGCCTGGACCACGGGGGGAAGCTTCGCGACCTCCTCCGGGTCCCACGGTTCGACGTCGTCCATCGGCCCTGCCCACGAGGGTCGATAGGAGAGCTGAAGCGCGTCTCGGGCATACGTCCCCGTATTCGCGAAGTTCCCGTGGAACACACAGTTGTCGATCAGCAGGATCGAACCAGCTCTGCAGGTGACCATGACTTCTTCGGGATGTGTTTCGTATCGCAGGTAGGGATTGGCTTCGTTGTGATAGCTGAGATGAGAGCGGGGGATGACTTTGAACGGTGACACTTCAGGCGTCAGGTCGTCTAGGTAGTAAAGCACACGAATGAGCTTCGGGCAGGTGTATTCGGCGGCGAAAATGTGGGATCCCCAGGGCTGACCGTCACAGTGCAGGCTGATGCCGGGATGCCCGGGCTCGGAGCGAGCATAGTCGTAGGACATCATGACGATCTCGTCGCCGAAGAGGACTTTCAGAAACTCGATCGTGGGGGGATAGGCGATCAGATCGGAAACCGACCCACCAGCGAACTGGATACGGGCGGCGACGCGTTGGTTGTCGCTGTAATCGGCGGGAATCGTCTCCATCGGGGCGACTTGCTCTTTGAGCCGGGCAATATGAGCGGGATCCATTCGCTCGGGGAGAATGACATAACCTTCGACTTCGAGGTGCTGGATTCGCTGGCCGAGGGTGAGCTGGGTCCAATCCCGATCGTCGATACGAGGATGGGGGCGGGATTTGTCGGTAGGGTGTGCCATATTCAGCCTTATTGAATGTGGGACCGGTTAGACGACTCGCTCTTGCCAACAACATTCCGTATATAGCCCGGGAGCAAAATGCCATATGGATGGCCACGCGTCGAGGAATGATGACGGCGCCTTCCCGGGCAGATACTGCGAAGGATTCCAGGCCTTACCCGTTGATCGGAGCGATCCGTGCAGGAAAACGACGAATTGACCGAAGAGCGCCTCTACTTCTTTGACGATCAGGGCTACCTCATCGTCAAAGGGGCGATTCCTGAAGATGAGCTTCCTCGCGCACAGGCGGAGTTCCAGCGTGTTGAAGAGGCGACACGGGATGACTGGCAGCGGGCGCTGGCGGAGAACGTCGAGTATCGACCGTACCGGATGTGCGAGACGGCCCACGTTGTGGCTCCCATCGTAATCCACGGTGATATCTTCTTGGATCTGATGGAACACCCGCAAACAATCGGCATCACTGAAAGGTTGATGGGCCCTGACATGATGATGCACGATAATGCACTGCACGTGAAGCCGGCTCACACAAGGCCGAGACCGATGACGTCCCCAAATACGATCCGCTCGAGTAGATGCCCGATCACGTTCAGCTGACGGGGAAGGCGGGTGACGCCATCCTGTGGAACGGTCGTATCTGGCACAGGGCGATGGACAATACGGGGACGAAGGTTCGACGGATGCTGCTCTACAACTACAGACATTTCGGCATGGAACGAACTGCCGTCTACGATCCGGATGATACCTTCAAGGAACAGCTTCATCGGTGGGTTAGGTCACTACGCGGAGATGGCGGCCAACCGGGGAATGGTGGCGATCGTGTCGGTCTGAGGGCACGGCCGAGAGGATCCGGCCGCGGTTCCGTTCGGAGGCCGGGAACCGCTCCTGCACACGAACCCGATCGCTGTGGCGTGCCCCGGAGAAAACGGGACGTCGATGGCGTTCGACTTCGCCACGACGGGCCTGTCGGGTGGGAAGCTGGGTCGGTATGCGGACTCGGGTGATGCCTGCCGGAAGGGTGTGTGGTCGACCGGAACGGAGACCCCACAAGGGATCCCGGCGCCATCGACGACGGGTATCTGAGCCATTTCGGTGGCTACAAGGGGCAAGCGGTGATGACGGCGACGGAGTTTCTCGGGCCCATCCTGACCAGAGCCTCGGCGTATTCGGAAACAGAGCACGGGACCGATCTGCTCCGTCACCAGGGGGTGAGGATGATCGTGTTTCGCGTCGACCTGTTCCAGTCGTTGTCCGGTTTCGTGCGGGACGCGGCCGTGCTGAGCGAGCGAGCCGGGAGGATCACGCCGGTCGGTGTCGAATGGAAAATACGTTCCCGGACGAATGAGGAGATCTGAAGTGGGAACCGAACGAATCGAGGGGCCGCGCGGGTGTCATGCGTCTGAGTTCGACGAGGTCATGGCGTTGATCAACGACACCTTTCGGGCGGGTATTGATCAGGACATCCGGACGGACTATCCGCTCGTGTTCAACGAGGCGAAGCTCGACCTGATGCGGATCCTGAAGGTCGATGGAAAAGTCATCGCACACGTTCCCATTGCCCCGCGAGAGGTTGTTGCGAAGGAAGATGCGTTTACGATCGGAATCATCAGCCCGACGATCACACACCCCGACTACCGAAAGCGCGGCTACGCTACACGTTGTCTTTGGGACTGCGTGCGTATTATGGAGGAGGAGGGGTGGCCGGTTTCGGTCCTTTGGACATTGGAAGCCACCTTTCCGTTTTACCAGCAAGCAGGATGGGAAGCCGTCGGTTCACAGGGTCTGACCTATTGGCTCGATCCGGCAGATAAGGAACGTTTCGATGTCGGTTCATTCGAGGTCCAATGTTTCGACCCGTCGAACAGCACGCATATCGATCTCGTGGCCGGCGTCCACGACGCGGAGCCCTATCACATTCGGCGATCGGCTGAGGACTATAAGGCGCTTCTTATCCTTCCGAAGATCACGACGTTTCTAACGAACGCTTCGGACGAGCGCGCCTATCTCGTCTACGGCGAAGCGACAAACAAACCCGGACTGATTGAAGGCGGGGGAGATCCTGCGGCGCTGGAGGCCCTTGTCGGACACATCCTTCGCGAGCACGCCAGCGAGACGATTCAGGCGTGGGTGAATCTGTCGCCTTCGGCGATCGCGTCGCTCCTGGAAACGAAGAGTCCGGGCAGCTCGCGACCTGTCGAGCACTCGAAAGGTGCCGGACATCAGATGATGCGCGTCAACCGCCTGACACTGTTGCTCGAACGGATTCAGAACCACCTTGGAGAAAAAGGAAGTAACGTTGACGGAGAGGTGTCGATCGAGTGTGAGGAATTGGGCGAGTGTGTGACGATCGCCTTCGCGGATGGCTCTGTCGATCTTTCATCCCGGAAGGGAAACAACGTGATATCTCTGACACAGCGCCAAGTCGCACAGCTGATCTTCGGCGGCCACGATTCGCTCGAACCGCTGGTTCTTCCGCCACAAGCGAAGGAAATCCTTGATCGGTTGTTTCCGTACTACTTCCCGATCTGGGGGCTTGATCATTCTTGAGCCGCCACGGCAGTCACTGGGACATATAGTGGCCTGTGAGGAAAGTCATCCTGTCCTTCAGTGTCACCGTCCTTCGCGGCGTCAGTTCGAGCGAAGTCGACAACACGCCCATTGCGATGGGCAGACAGGGACTTCTCGACGGAGCCTGTGCCGAGCGTAGTCGAGGTGCTCGAAGTGACCCTGCTCCCTGTTGTTCCAGAGTGCGATTGTGTTATAGCCCACTAGAAGCAACACACTATGCTATTTGGCCGGGGTTCAATTCCCCTGACATGTCAAAGGCATCCTGTACAAGGGTGACAATGACCTTGTAGTTCCAATCACCTCTCCCGAGGAACAGAATGACAATCCCCCTCGATCAGATTGCAAACATGCCGGCGTTCTCGCCCTACTACCCGATGCCGCCGGCGAGATACCGGAACGCTCGCTTTCAGTACGTGCATTTCAGGGCCGACACATCCGCCGTAGACCACGTGCTGCCCGCCTGTTTCGAGCCATCGGAAGACGGTTACTGCGTTGCGATCGGTCTGACGGTCCCGTGGTCGGCGAACTATGGGGTTTTCGACGAAAGCGTGCTCGTCGTGAAGTGCCACTACGAAGGGCAGGAGGTGTTCTTCGCGCCCGTCGTATTCTTGAATTCTCGTTCCAGCATCCCGGCCGGACGCGAGATCTATGGTACACCGAAGGTGTTCGCGGAAATGGACGTGCGGATGGAAGAACGGGTGATGGTGACGGACACGCACGTCGCGGGGACATCGGTTCTGAGCGTTCGCTCGACGATGCATCGTGAAGCCTCGCCCGAGGAGGTGCCGTCGTTGCAGCCCGCGTATCGACTGAAAGTGATTCCGCGCGCAGATGGACAGGGAGCGGATGTGATGCAGGTCGTGGACGTGTCGGGAGTGACGACGGACGTGACGGTCCACGTATGTCGATCGGGCGACGGCGTTGTCCAGTTCAACCCGTCCCCCACTTACGATCTGTCGGACTTCACGCCGCTTGAGTATCTCGGCGCCTGGTACGTCGAGATGGACTACACCGAAGGCTACGGCGAAATCGTCCGTGACATCTTACAAGACGGAACATAGCCTCTTCTGCACCCTGCACCC